>NZ_JACWAB010000009.1 GCF_020483305.1 Arthrobacter sp. UM1 | reverse complement strand
CCTTGGTCCGCACGCCGTCTTTGCCGGCGGCGATGACGCGGTGGGTGTGGGTCTCCTTGGCGCCGTCCTGCTTGAACGTGACGATGTCGCCGACGCTCAGGTCTCCGGTCTGCGCGGGAGCGGTGAGGACGAGGGAGCCGACGGGGGCGGCCGTGCCCATGGAGGGCGTCTCCATGATGAAGGCCCGCAGGCCCGCCAGGGCACCGACGAGCACCGCCGCCACGAGGGCGAACCCTGCGATCATCAGCGCGAGCGACCCCCGGGAGACGCCTCGAGGCGAGCGGCCTTCGCGGCCCTCGTCCTGCTCAGGGTGCTCGTAGTGCTCGGTCTCGGTGTCAGAGGGCAAGGAGGCCATGGAACCGCTTTCTCATTCGTGGATCTGCCCGGATGAAGCGAACGCCGACGCGCAGGCGTCGGCGTTCGCGAGAGGCTCTCCGCTCGCGAACGAGCGATGAGGCCGAAGCGGCCGCGTGGGCCGCGCCGGAGAGAGCTAGGCCGTGTAGGTCCAGGTCAGCGGCTGCGAGATCGTTCCGCCAGCGGAGGCCGTGGTGGCCGAGGCCGGAAGCGTCGTCGTGATCTGGTAGTTGTTCGTGGTGCCCGCGTTCGGAGCGGTCAGAGTGATCGGACCCTTGGCGGCGAGCGCCGCGGCCGTGCCGGACCAGATCTGGTTGCCGTTCTCCGTGATGACGATCTGCATCTGGGAGCAGAGGTCGATGTTCGTCGGGTTGTTGGTGCACTGACCCGGCGTCAGAGTCGCACCCGTGGCGTTGACGGAACCGGTGTTCTTGAGCGCGATCTGCGTGGAGACCGACTGGCCCGGGGACATCGCCGTGTTGCCGCCGTACTTGTTGATCGTGGCACAGGTGGCGGCGTTGTTGGTGCCGTCCGTGGACGTGCAGGTCACAGCGTTGCCGGAGGAGTCCTTGCCCGTCTCCTGCATGACGAGGGAGCCGGCGCCGGCGGTGTTGTTGCTGTTCGTGATGGACGCGGTGTACGCGCCGAGGGAGCCGGTGAAGAGGCTGGCCGCGAGGGCGGTGGTGCCGAGGGCGGCCGGAACCATCCAGCTCGCGCGACGACGGGTCTTCGGGGAGATGTTGCTCATGGTTCGATCCTTCGCATGTCTTGCTCAAAGGGGGACGTGCCGCTTGAGTTCCCTCTCCGGCACCGATCATCAAGAGTACTACGGTTTCCTTTCTTTTCACAATGACTATGATCACTCCTAAATCGTTATATCAACTCCTCCGTCATAGATTAAAGCGGTGCTTCAACCTCCTTTTCTTCCTGTCGCAGGGCTCTCGCCAGCACCCCCTTCGGAGGACCTCGCAGCCCCGCGAAGGCCGCTGTCTATCCTGGAATCCCACGGGATTCCCGGCCGAAAGGAGCACCCCTTGTTCACTGCCGCCGACGCCGCCGCCGTCCTCCCCCGCGTGCCCCGAGACGCGCACAAATACTCGCGCGGCGTGACAGGCGTCTCGACCGGCACGAGCCGCTTTCCCGGCGCCGCCGTGCTGGGGGTCTCGGCCGCGCTCTGCACCGGCACGGGCATGGTCCGCTACCGGGGCCCCTCGGACGTGGCGGGACTCGTGCTCTCCCGCCGGCCCGAGCCGGTCTGCGAGCGGCGCACGCAGGCCCCGGGCCGAGTCCAAGCCTGGGTGGTGGGCTCCGGGATGCCCGAGGACGCCGCCACGCGCGCCGAGCTGCGCTTCCTCGAGTCCCGTGCGCCCGAGGCGGTCTTCGTGGTGGACGCGGGAGCGCTCGCCTTCGTGGAGCCGGCGGAGCCCGAGAACCGTCCGCGGACTCTCCTCACGCCGCACGCCGGCGAGCTGCAGCGGATGCTCGGGCGGTGGGGCGAGTCCGCCGAGCGCGCCGAGATCGAGGCCTCCCCCGAGGCCTGGGCCCGCCGCGCGGCCGACCTCTCCGGGCACACCGTCCTCCTCAAGGGGCCGGCCACCGCGATCGCCTCTCCGGGCGCTGACCCGCTGCTCGTCGAGGCCGGGCACCCCTGGCTGGCCACGGCGGGCACCGGCGACGTCCTCGCCGGGGTCATCGGAGCGCTCGCCGCCGGGAGCCGGGCTCCGCTGGACCGGGTGGCCGCCGCTGGCGCCTGGATCCACGGGCAGGCCGGCGCGCTCGCCGCCGAGGACGGCCCGTTCGGGGCCTCCGAGCTGCCCGCTGCAGTTCGCACCGTCGTCGCCCGCCTCCTCGCAGAGCACAGCCCGGAGGACGCGATTGCCGGTACCGAGGAGAAGCAGGCATGAGCTCGCGGCTGCGGGTCGTGCTCGCGCCGGACAAGTTCAAGGGCACGCTCACCGCGCCCGAGGCGGCCGAGGCGCTCGCCCGGGGCATCGCCTCCTCTCACCCCGCCGCGGAGACCGTGGCCCTGCCCGTGGCCGACGGCGGGGACGGCACCCTGGACGTCTTCCTCGGCGCCGGATTCTCTTCCCATGCGGTGACCGTGACGGGCCCGCGTGGCCAGGCCGTGTCCTCGGCCTTCGCCCTCTCCCCCGACGGCCGCACCGCTGTCGTGGAGACCGCCCGCACCTCCGGCCTCGCCATGATGGGGCCCGGCCCCCTCGACCCGCTCGGCGCGACGAGCCGCGGCGTGGGCGAGGCGATCCGGGCGGCGCTCGATGCGGGCGCACGCGAGATCGTCGTCGGCCTCGGGGGAAGCGCCTGCACGGACGGCGGGGCGGGAA
Organism: Arthrobacter sp. UM1; assembly: GCF_020483305.1. GTDB lineage: Bacteria > Actinomycetota > Actinomycetes > Actinomycetales > Micrococcaceae > Falsarthrobacter. The sequence continues at coordinate 66,749 of NZ_JACWAB010000009.1, read as the reverse complement.
TGCTCGAGGCGCTCGGCGTCCGCCTGCTCGACGACGACGGCGGGCCCGCGCCACTCGGCGGCGGAGGGCTCGCGCGGCTCGAGTCCGTGAGCCTGAGGGGGCTGGACCCGCGCCTCGCCGGGACGCGGGTGACGCTCGCGTGCGACGTCTCCAACCCGCTCCTCGGCCCGAACGGGGCGGCGGCGGTCTACGGACCTCAGAAGGGCGCCTCGCCGGAGGACGTGCGCGTGCTGGAGAGCGCGCTGGCGCGCTGGGACCGCCTGCTCGCCGAGGCTGTGGAGGAAGCCGGAATGCGCGGCCCGGCCCGGACCTCAGGCGGCGGCGAGAGCCTGCCGGGCCCCCGCGCGGCGGACCTGCCGGGAGCAGGGGCCGCCGGCGGGATCGGCTACGCCGCGCTCTCAGCGCTCGGGGCGAGGATGCGGCCGGGCATCGAGCTGGTCAGGGAGACCCTCGGCCTCGAGGAGGCGCTGCGGGACGCGGACCTCGTCATCACGGGCGAGGGGCGGCTGGACGAGCAGTCCCTCCAAGGCAAGGCGCCGAGCGGCGTGCTCGAGGCTGCTCGGCGCGCCGGGGTCCCGGCGGCCGCCGTCTGCGGGGTGAACGAGCTCCCGGCGGAGCTCCACGGATTCGCCGGGGTCTTCGCCCTCATGGACACGGCGCCCGACGCCGAGACCGCTCTCCGCGACGCCGCCCGGCTCCTCGAGGAGCTCGGGGCGCGCCTGCCGCTGGAGCAGCTGGCCGGGCGCCGCTGACGCCTCCGCCCAGGCGAGGCGGGTCAGGTGAGGCGCGTCAGCCGGAGAGGACGGCTGCTGCGACGGCGTCGGCGTCCGCGAGGGTGATCGCGGACCCGAGCCAGGCGCCGTCCGTCTCCGCCGCGATGGCCGTGCCCCACTCGGCCGAGGAGAGCTGGAGCCCGAGGCAGTGCAGGCCCTCCGTGCGCGTCCCGTCTGCCCCGAGCACGGTCCGCTCGGGGCCGTCCACGGCGAAGCCCGTGCCCGCGTACCCTGCGCCGTCGAGCGTGAGGCGGTGCGCGTCCGCGAGACCGGACTCGAAGAGGCCCCGCACAAGGGGCGAGGAGAGGAGACGGACGGAGTTGACGGGCATCATCGCCTCGACGAGCACCTCGCCCGTGTGCTCGGCCCCGGGAACCCAGGGAGAGGACACGGTGAAGCGGCCGGTCTCCTCGTCGTAGTCCACGCCGGGCGTGGGCCCCGCGATCCGGACCACGCCGGCGCGGATCAGCCCGGCGAGCTCGGCCATGCGCCGGGAGGGCGGCCCGGAGGCGAGCCCCTCGACGAGCGGCTCGAACCAGCCGCGCAGCTCGCGGTGGCGGGAGTCCTCCGTGATGAGCCCGCGGGCGATGAACCCCTTGAGCGCCCAGCGCCCCCGGTTGAGGGCTGCGACGGCGTGCTGCCGCGGCTCCGTCTCAGGGTTCTGCGCGGAGCGGGCGTCCGCCTCGACGAGGCGCAGCACCTCGGCGGCGTGCTCCTCGCCCGAGGCGAACTCGCGGCCGGTCAGCGGGCGGGCGAGGGCTTCGAGGTCCAGGCGCTCCGCCTCGGGGACGGACGCGAGGGCGTCCGCGAGCAGCCCGAGCGCCTCCGAGGCGTCAGGGGCCGCGGCCGCCTCCTCGATCCGTCGCCACTCGTCCGCGCGCTGCGGGTCCCGAACGCGGTGGAACGCGAGCTGGGCGTCCGCCTCGAGCAGCGGACGGACCCGCTCCGAGAACCGCACGGGGGCGTCCGCGAGCATCCGCTCGAAGCGCTCCCACGTGGCGAACACAGGCTCGGGTCCCGGGGCGTCCGCCGTGAAGTCCGGCTTGGCGGCGTACGGCATGCCGCGCCGGGACAGGGCGGTGATGCGAGGCTCGCGCCCCGAGGGCGAGTACTCGAGGCGCCCGTCCGCCGTCTCCGCGAAGCGGCCTCCGCGGCCCTGGGTCAGCTCCGTCACGACGTCGAAGAAGTTGAGCCCCATCCCGCGGATGACGGCCCCTGCGCCTGCCGGGATGCGGCTCCAGTCCACGTCCGCCGGGATGCTCGGCGGGTAGTAGCGCTCGCCGGCCTTGGCGCGGGCACGGGCCTGGGCCGGGTTGAGCTCGGCGTCCACGTGGCCGAGCGCCAGGATGACGGCGTCCGCCTCGCGGACCGTGAGCTGCTCCGCCGAAGGATCCGGGTTCGACGAGCGGTGGGACTCCGGGGCGAGCTCGTGCGCCGTCGGCGTCCGGGAGGTCACGCGGAAGACGCCCTCGCGGCTCACGGACACCGCGGTCTCCCGGCGGTGCTCCAGGGTCATGCCCTCCGGGAGGCTCTCGGCGAGGCGGGCCGCCACGCGCTCGAGGTAGGCGCCGTACGTGGCGCGGCGCGGATAGTCCTCCGGGCCGATGGCGCGCAGCTCCTCCGCCTCCTCGGCGGTGAGCGCCTCGGCCTCCCCCGCCGCGACGGCGCGGCGGAACGCCTCGAACGTCTGGGGACCGACGACGGCGGCCGGACTTGCCGTGCCGGAGGAGGCGGCATCCGCGAGGGTCGCGGCCGAGGGCACGGCCGTGGGGAACTTGGCCGGCGTGTTCATGAGGAACTGGCGGGACTGGTCTCGCCGCCACACCCGACCCGAGCCGAGGGCGAACGGCTCGTAGACCGTGACGTGGACGGAGCGGCCCGACTCCGCCGCCCGCGCTGCCAGCCTCTCTACGGCGGAGAGCCCGCGGGGGCCGCCGCCGATGACAGCCACCCGGACGGGGCTCGTCTCGTTCCTGCTCCTCTGCCCGTCTCGTCTCGTGGTCATGCCTTCCAGGATATCGGCTGGCGTTTTGCGGGCGGCGGCGGCAGTCGGTACCCTGGGTTGAGTTGAGCGCTCCCCCGGGAGGGCTCCAACGGATGGAGACGTGCCAGAGCGGCCGAATGGACTTCACTGCTAATGAAGGGTCCGGGGAAACTCGGACCGGGGGTTCAAATCCCCCCGTCTCCGCCGCCGGAAGGGCCGGGCTGCCGAGTGCAGCCCGGCCCTTCCTCTGTCTCCGTGGGGATCGGCGAACCGGAGCGCTGTGAGTTTTTTTACCGGTTCGTATTTTTCAGAAGCCTTGATTCATGGGTATAGGCTCACTCGCAGGCTTCGATCAGAGTGTGATGTGCACAGCACTTCGGTCACCGAGATTGAAGCGGAACAGTCCCCGATTCATCCCCAACCGAGGCATTCATGTCGCATACGACTCACACAGGCGACCCCTCAGCGCACGGCCCGGCCCGCGCACGCGAGACCGTCACCTCCCTCGTCCCCGCCCGCATCGACCGGCTCCCGTGGGCCAAGTTCCACTGGATGGTCGTCGTGGGCCTCGGCGTCTCCTGGATCCTCGACGGCCTCGAGGTCCAGCTCGTCTCCGTCAACGGATTCGCCGAGACCCTCCACATGGGCTCGGAGCAGATCACGTTCGCGGCCACCTGCTATCTGCTCGGCCAGGTGACCGGCGCGCTCGTGTTCGGACGCCTCACCGACAACTGGGGCCGCAAGAAGCTCTTCATCATCACGCTCGCGATCTACCTCGTGGGCTCCGGCATCGCCGGCCTCTCCTTCGCGCCGTGGTTCCTGTACATCTGGCGGTTCATCGCGGGCATGGGCATCGGCGGCGAGTACACCGCCATCAACTCCGCGATCGACGAGCTCATCCCGGCCAAGTACCGCGGCCGGGTCGACCTGGCCGTCAACGGCACCTACTGGGGCGGCGCGCTCCTCGGCGCCGTCGCCTCTTCCTTCCTCCTGGACCCGAAGCTCATCCCGGTGGACATCGGCTGGCGCCTCGCGTTCTTCCTCGGCCCGGTGCTCGGCCTCATCATCATCTTCATCCGCCGCCACATCCCCGAGTCGCCGCGCTGGATGGTCACCCACGGCTTCTCGCGGGAAGCGGAGGAGATCGTCGACGGAATCGAGAAGTCCCTCGCCGACGAGGGCAAGCGGGTGCGTCCCGTGGACGAGTCGAAGGCCATGGTGGTCAAACCCACCGAGCAGATCCCGTTCCGCCAGCTCGCGCATGTGTTCTTCAAGCAGTACCCGAGCCGCACGTTCCTCGGCCTGACGATGATGATCACGCAGAGCTTCCTCTACAACGCGATCTTCTTCACCTACGCGCTCGTGCTGAAGAACTTCTACGGGCTGCCCCCGGCGAGCGCGGCGCTGTACTTCTTCCCGTTCGCGATCGGCAACCTGCTCGGCCCGATCGTCCTGGGCCCGCTCTTCGACACCCTCGGCCGCCGCAAGATGATCTTCGGCACCTACGGGCTGGCGGGCCTCGTCCTGCTGACGTCCGCGTTCCTCTTCCACGCGGGGGCGCTCAACGCGACCACGCACACGATCTTCTGGTGCGTCTCCTTCTTCTTCGCCTCGGCAGGCGCCTCCTCGGCGTACCTGACCGTCTCGGAGATCTTCCCCCTCGAGGTCCGCGGCCAGGCGATCTCCTACTTCTTCGCGATCGGCCAGGGCGCCGGCGCGTTCGCCCCGTTCGTCTTCGGCATCCTCGTCGGCGAGGGCACGTCCCGCGGCCCGCTGTTCTGGGGCTATGTGGTCGGCTCTGCGATCATGATCTTCGGCGGCCTCGTGGCGCTGAAGTTCGGCGTGGACGCCGAGGGCAAGGGCCTCGAGGACGTCTCCGATCCGCTGACCCGGGTCGATGACAACCCCGTCACCGCAGAAGCGAGGTAGGAGCCATGGTCAGCATCGACAAGAAAGCGGAAGACCGCCCGGTCGTCGTCGTCGGCGTCTCGGACACGTCGGGTTCGCCGACGGCGCTCGAGTGGGCGTGGACGTACGCCGAGCAGGTCGAGGGCACCCTCGTGGCCGTGCGCGCATGGAAGCCGCCGGCGTCCTCGGCCCCCTCGCCGCGGCCCGGCATGGGGCCCCTCTCCACCGGCGGCGGCGAGGACTTCAAGGACGCCGAGGCGAACCTCGTCTCAGACGTCAAGGAGGTCCTCGGGAGCCGGGCCAAGGACGTGGAGACGCGGCTGGTCCGCGGAGGCCGGCGGAAGGTGCTGCTCGACGCGGCCGAGGACGCGGACATGCTCGTCGTGGACGCCTCGCCTCGCGGAACGGTGAGCGGCAACGACACGGTCTTCGCACGCAAGCTCGTCTACGCGGCCGCGTGCCCCGTGGTGGTCATGCCCCCGCGCGTCACCGGCGCCCAGCCGAGCTGGCTCGTCAACATGTCCACGGGCGTCGGCCGCCGAGTGGTCCGCGGCGTCGGCCGGGCCGGGCGCCCGGGTCTGCCGCCGGTCCACCCGTAAGCCCCAACTGTCTCGGCTCTCGGGCCGCAGCGGCCGTTCTGGCCGCTGCGGCCCGATTCTGTCTCCTGCCGGCTGCCGGTCAGTCCGGCCCGCCGGCCAGTCCCGCTCTCGCGGCGGTCACGACGAGGCTCGCCGCAGCGGCGGCACGAGGTAGGCGGGCCTCAGCGGGTCCCCGCCGTCCACAGCCCGGTAGACCTTGGCCGGCGCGCCCCGGCCGCCGCCGGACTGGTACCGCTCCCCCGTCTCCTCAAGGGCCTTGGTGGCGAGGATCTTGCGCTGGAAGTTGCCCGGGTCCAGCTCCGCTCCCCAGACGGCCGCATAGACCGTGCGCAGCTGGGAGATGGTGAACGTGGAGGGCAGGAACCGGGCGGCGACGAGCGTGAACTCCATCCGGGAGGCGATCCGCTCGACGGCGTCCTCGATGATCTGGAGGTGGTCGAACGCCACCTCGGAGGGCCGGAGGTCCGCCACGCGCGTCCAGGCGGTCTGGCCGTCGTCGACGACGGCGGGGAGCCTCGCGTTGTGGCTCGCGGCCAGCCCCACGTGGCCCACCGAGACCACGCGCATCCGCGGATCCCGTCCGGGGTCCGTGTAGGTCTTGAGCTGCTCGACGGCGACGAGGGTTCCGAGGCCGGTCTTCATCCGGGCGATCCGCCGAGCGGCCTCGTCGGCAGACTCGTCCGGGCCGAGGAACCCGCTGGGCAGGCCGAGGCGGCCCTGGAACGGGTGGGAGAGCCGGCGGCGCGTCAGGACGAAGAGCTCGCCGCGCTCCACGGCCAGGAGGGCGAGGTCCGCCGTGACGCCGAACGGCTCGTGCTCGGCCGGATCGTAGGCCTCGAGGAAGTCCTCCTCCCGAGCGTCCCGCGGATCAGAATCCGCCACGGTGCTCTTGGGGGTGGCGGGCCAAAGCGTTGACCGCCGTGATCGACTCGAAGAGCGTGGAGCGCGTGGCGTTCTGGTAGGCCTCTACGGCCTCCTGCTGGCGGCCCTGGGCGATGAGGGCGTAGACCTGGCGGTGCGTCTGCTCGTCCAGCCTGCCGCTGGCCTGGGCGGCGAACTCGGGGGTGGCCGAGCGCTCCATAGCCTCCTGGGCCGCGCCCCGGCCCTTGCGGAGCAGCACCATGATGAGCCCGGCGACAGCCACGGCGACGAGGATCCACATAATCGCTTGCATGGGTCAAGGCTATCCTTCCGCTCTGAGCGCGGCCGGGGCGTTCGGCCGCCCCGGAAGCCCGGCCGGGCGAGCGGGCTGGGCGGTCATGGCCTGCCGGGCGGGCCGGCTGGGCGGTCATGGCCTGCCGGGCGGGCCGCCACGAGCGGATCGACCGGGTCTGGCAGAGTGGGCCGCATGGAGACGAGGATGCTGGGCAACACGGGGCTGGCCGTCTCGGAGTTCGCTCTGGGGACCATGACTTTCGGCGACCGGACGGACGAGGAGACCGCGTTCCGCATGATGGACCGCTATGCGGAGGCGGGCGGAAGCCTGATCGACACGGCGGACATCTACAACCTGGGTGCGAGCGAGGAGATCGTGGGCCGCTGGCTCGCCTCCCGGACAGACGAGGCCGAGGACATGGTGCTCGCCTCGAAGGCGCGGTTCGGCACGGGCGAGCGGTTCGGGCCGAACAGCCGGGGCTACGGGAGGAAGCAGCTGCATGAGTCCCTGGACGGCTCGCTCCGGCGGCTCGGCGTGGACGCGATCGACCTCTACCAGCTCCACGCATGGGACCCGCTGACCCCGATCTCCGAGGCTCTGCGGTTCCTCGACGACGCGATGGCGGCGGGGAAGATCCACGCCTACGGGTTCTCCAACTTCACGGGTTGGCAGATCACCAAGGCGGTCTATGAGGCACGGCTCCACGGCTGGGCCGAGCCCGCCTCCATCCAGCCGCAGTATTCCCTTCTGGTCCGTGAGACGGAGTCCGAGATCATGGACGCGGCCGACGACGCCGGGATGGCCGTGCTGCCGTGGTCCCCGCTGGCCGGAGGCTGGCTCTCCGGCAAGTACACCAAGGACGACGAGCCGGACACGGAATCCCGGTTCGCGGGCCGCGTGGCCAATCTCCAGTCCTCGTGGGAGGAGCGCAACCGGGATCCCCGCACGTGGCGGGTCCTTGCGGAGCTCGAGCGGATCGGCACCGAGCGCGGCGCGAGCATCCCCCAGGTGGCTCTGGCCTGGACCGCCGCCCAGCCGTGTGTCACGAGCGTCATCCTCGGCGCCCGCACTCTCAAGCAGCTGGAGGAGAACCTCGGCGCGTCCGGTCTGCGCCTGACTGCGACCGAGCTCGACGCCCTCGGCCGCCTTTCCGCCCCGCAGCTCACCGAGTACCCGTACGGCAGGCCGGCGCTGGAGCAGCGCTCCCGGGAGGTCTGACGAGGGCAGCGCACGGCCGGAACGCGCTCGGGACTGCGCCGATCACGCCGGCACGGCGAGGGCAAATGGGAACACCCCGTCCGCGCCGGCCTGTCTGAGGGCCCGCGAGGCCACCGTGATGCTCCACCGGGAGTCCACGATGTCATCCACGAGCAGCACGGGCCCGCGGTGCTCCAGGAGTCCCGGCTTCCAAGCCTCCGGCACGGCGAACTGGTCCCACACGTCCGCCAGGCGATAGGCGCTGTTGCCCCCGGCCGCACCCCGCGGACCGCCGTGCGGCGCCTCCAGCGAGCCGAGATACGGAAGCCGCCCGGCCTCGGCGATGCCGCGGGCGAAGCTCTCGACGAGCTGCGGACGCCGCCGGGACGGCATGGAGGCCACCGCCACCGGCCGCTGCGGCCACGACCAGTCCGCGAGCACCTTGACCCCGGCCTGGAGGAGTCCGGCCGGAGCCGGCTGGTCCTCCGCGTCTTGGGCGAGAAGGCTCCTGAGCGACTGCCCCCAGCCGAGGTCCGTGAAGCGGGCGATGGCCCGGCCCTCGGCGGCCCGCTCTTCCTCGGGAATGCGACCCTTGACGGACACGCCGAGGCGGTCCATGCCCTGCGGCCACTGGGCGCGGGGAGCGATGGACACGCCCACGCTTGAGGCGGCGCCGTCCGCGAGCGACTTGGCCTCCTCGGAGAGGTCCGTGGCGTACCAGGGGCCCGCGCAGGAGTCGCACTTTCCGCAGCGCTCCGCCTGGGGATCATCCAGCTGCTCGGTGAGGAACAGCATGCGGCACTCCCGGGTCTGCTCGAACGCGAGCATGGCGTTCTGCTCCCGGACGCGCTCCTCCGCGATGCGGTCATACCGTTCAGCGTCGAACTCCCAGGGCCTGCCCGTGGACCTCCACCCGCCGCGGACCCGCTCCACGGCGCCGTCCACGGCGAGCACCTTGAGGAGCAGCTCCAGCGGAGAGCGCTTCAGGTTGACCCGGCTCTCGATGGCGGCGGAGGAGAGCGTCTCCCCGGACGCCAGAGCCGTCAGCACGGCGGTGGCCCGCTCCTCGTCCGGCATGGACGCCGTGGCGAAGTACTTCCAGATCTCCCTGTCCTCCGCTCCCGGCAGGAGCAGCACGTCTGCGTGATCCGTCCCGCGGCCCGCACGCCCCACCTGCTGGTAGTACGCCACGGGCGAGCTCGGCGCGCCGACGTGGACCACGAATCCGAGGTCCCGCTTGTCAAACCCCATGCCGAGCGCGCTCGTGGCCACGAGGCACTTGACCTGGTTCTCCTTGAGCGCGTTCTCCGCGGCCTCCCGTTCCTCCGGGTCTGTCCCGCCCGTGTAGGGCCGCGCGGCGTACCCCGCGCGGTTGAGGAGCTCGGAGATGTCCTGCGCCGCGGACACCGTGAGCGTGTAGACGATCCCCGATCCGGGGAGGTCCCGGAGGTGGTCCACGAGCCAGGCGAGCCGCGAGGCGGGCGAGGCGAGGCGGAGCACGCCGAGGCGCAGCGAGGAGCGCGCGAGGGGCCCGCGGATGGTGAGCACGCCGCCTACCCCGGACGGACCCGCGGCCCCTCCGAGCTGCTCCTCCACATCCGCGACCACCCTGGCATTGGCCGTGGCGGTGGTGGCCAGCACGGGCAGACCCTGCGGCATGGACGCGATGATGTCCCGGATCCGCCGGTAGTCCGGGCGGAAGTCATGCCCCCAGTCCGAGATGCAGTGGGCCTCGTCGATGACGAGCAGGCCCGTGGAGCCGAGGAGCTGCGGAAGCACCTCCTCACGGAAGGAGGGGTTGTTGAGGCGCTCCGGCGAGATGAGGAGGACGTCGATCCGACCCGCCCGGATCCTCTCCACGATCTCCGGCCACTCGACCGCATTGGCGGAGTTGATGGCCTCCGCTGCGATCCCCGCGCGGCGGGCCGCGGCGATCTGGTCCCGCATGAGCGCGAGGAGAGGCGAGATGATGACGGATGCCCCCGCACCCCGCTCCCGGAGGATCTTCGAGGCCACGAAGTACACCGCTGACTTCCCCCAGCCGGTCCGCTGGACCACGAGCGCCCGGCGCCGCTCGTCCACAAGTGCGCGGATGGCCTCCCACTGGCCCGCGTGGAACTCCGCCTCCGGGTTCCTCGTCAGCTCGCGCAGCGTGGCGAGGGCGTGGGCGTAGGTGTCCGGCTGCTGTGCGGTGTCAGGGGTCTCGGTCACGGATTCCTCCTCGGAACGGCTCGTGCACCGAGTATGGCACCAGCCCTGGACACTCTAAGCCGACGCCCGGTCCGCGCTGGGGGCCGAGGACTAGACTCGACCTGTGACTATCGATCTCTCATCCTCATTCAAGGCATACGATGTCCGCGGCATCGTCGGCGAGACCATCACGGAGCAGACGGTCGAGGCCGTCGGCGCCGCCTTCGTCGACGTCGTGGGGCTCGCAGGCGAGACCGTGCTCATCGGCGGCGATATGCGCCCCTCCTCCCCCGAGTTCGCCAAGGCCTTCGGCCGCGGCGCGACTGCCCGGGGCGCGAACGCCGTCTACATCGGCCTCATCTCGACTGACGAGCTGTACTACGCCTGCGGCGTGCGCAAGGCCGCCGGCGTCACCTTCACCGCGAGCCACAACCCGGCCGAGTACAACGGCATGAAGATGTCGCTCGCCGGCGCCGTCCCGATCTCCTCGGAGACGGGGCTCTTCGACGTGCGGGACAAGGCCCAGGAGTACCTGGAGCACGGGATCCCCGCCGCGGAGACCCGGGGCTCGGAGACGGAGGAGGACATCCTCAAGGGCTACGCGGAGTTCCTCCGCGGTCTCGTGGACCTCTCCGGCATCCGCCCCCTCAAGGCCGTGGTGGACGCCGGCAACGGCATGGCGGGCATGACCACCCCCGCGGTCCTCGGCGACTCGATCCTCCCGGCCCTCCCGCTTGAGATCGAGCCCCTCTACTTCGAGCTGGACGGCACGTTCCCGAACCACCCCGCCAACCCGCTCGAGTCGGAGAACCTCCGGGACCTCCAGAGGGCCGTCCGGGAGCACGGAGCGGACATCGGCATCGCGTTCGACGGAGACGCGGACCGCTGCTTCGTCATCGACGAGAAGGGCGATCCGGTCTCCCCCTCGGCCGTCACCGCGATGGTGGCCCGCCGCGAGATCGCCCGCGCCAAGGCCGCGGGCGAGGACACCCCGGTCATCATCCACAACCTCATCACCTCGCGCGCCGTCCCCGAGCTCATCGAGCACGACGGCGGCCGTGCGGTCCGCACCCGCGTGGGCCACTCGTTCATCAAGGCCCAGATGGCCAAGGAGAACGCGGTCTTCGGCGGCGAGCACTCGGCCCACTACTACTTCCGCGACTTCTTCAACGCGGACACGGGCATGCTCGCGGCGATGCACGTCCTGGCGGCGCTCGGCGGCCAGGACCAGCCCCTCTCCCAGCTCGCGGAGGAGTACGAGCCGTACTTCTCCTCGGGCGAGATCAACTCGAAGGTCGAGGACAAGGCCGGCGCCGTCGCCCGTGTCAAGGCGGAGCTGACGCCGGAGCACAACGGCGTGGCCGTCTCCACGGACGAGCTGGACGGAACCACCTTCACGGCGGCGGACGGCTCCTGGTGGGTCAACCTCCGCCCGTCCAACACCGAGCCGTTCCTCCGGTTCAACGGCGAGGGCCGGGACGAGTCCGTGTTCGCCCCGATCCGGGACCGCGTCCTGGAGATCGTCCGCGCCTGACCGGACGCCCGACCGAGCCGGACCGGGCCGGGCGCCGTCGTCGAGACGGCCCCGGCCCGCTCCCGTTCCGCACCGGGCTCCCCGCCCGCCCCGAGGCGCCGGAGCAGCAGCGGCCGCACACCCAGACGAGACCGACCACCGCAGGAGAGGAGAAGCCGTGAAGCTCAACACGTTCGCGGATCTGTGCCTGCGGATCGTCGTCTCCCTCGCGGAGACCGCCCCGCAGACCGGTCGACAGCTCGCCGAGAGCGTGGGGCTGCCCTACAACCACGTGAGCAAGGCGGTCATCCGCCTCCGGGATCTCGGCCTCGTGGAGGTCGCCCGGGGGCGCAGCGGCGGCGCGAGCCTGACGGACGCCGGGCGCAGGGCCACCGTGGGCGGCATCCTGCGGGAGCTCGACTCCCGAGAGGACGTGGCCGAGTGCACGCGCGACGGCGAGGCGGTCTGCCCGCTCTACGGCCGCTGCGGCCTGCGCGGGGTCCTCAACCGGGCCCGGGAGCGGTTCTACGCGGAGCTGGACGACGTCGTCGTCGCCGGCCTCGCCTCCCGTCCGCCGCACCGGGGGCCCGGCCCGCGGAGGGGCAGCACGGCGAGCCTGGGCTTCCCCGGGATCGGGCCGCCGGGCGCCGGCTGAAGGCCCCCGCGCGTTCCAGCGCCGTATCATCAGCGGTGACATGCACCGCACATCCCGCCCCGCAACACAGCCCTCCCGCAGGCAGGTCCTTGCGCGAGGCGCTGCGCTGACGATCTCCGCGCCGGCGCTGGCCTCCTGCGCTGCGCCCGGCCGGGGCCGGGGAGGCACAGGCCCTTCCACGGTCTCCCCCTCGGGGCCCGTCCGCAGCGCGCCCGGCGCCCACGGGGCCGCCGGAGCCGCGCTCGACCTGCCTGACCGCTCGGAGATCGAAGACCGGTTCGGCAATCGGCTGCCGAGGACGTGGTCCACGCACCCGGCTGGAGCGGCCGTCCGATTCAGCGCGCCGCCCGGGCCCCGGACGCTGGCCCTCACCTTCGACGCCTGCGGCGGCACAGTTCTGCAGTTCGACCGGCGGCTCATCGAGACGCTCCGGGCCCACCGGGCCAAGGCGACCCTGTTCGTCAACCAGCGCTGGGCCGAGCACCATTCCCGGGAGTTCGAGCAGCTGGCGCAGGATCCGCTGTTCGAGATCGGGAACCACGGCACCCGGCACGTTCCCCTCTCCGTCTCCGGCCGCTCGGCGTGGGGCATCCGCGGCACGGCCAGCGCGGGCGAGGTCTGGGACGAGGTGGCCGGCTGCGCCCGCTTCCTCGCGGAGCACGGCCTGAGGCCGCGGTTCTTCCGCCCGGGAACGGCGTTCGCGGACGACGTCGCCGAGGAGATCGTCGAAGCGCTCGGCCAGCGCATCGCCTCCTTCTCCGTCAACGCGGACGGAGGGGCCACGTTCCCGGCGCCGGCCGTCATGGCGGAGGCCGTCCGGGCCCCGAGCGGCAGCGTGCTCATCGGGCACATGAACCGGCCGCTCTCCGGCACCGCCGAGGGAATCGAGGCGGCCCTCTCGGTCCTCTCCGCGGAGGGGGTGCGGTTCGTGACGATGAGCGAGGCCTTCCCCGAGGACTGACGTTCTACACCGGGTAGAAACTGGCGTAGACTAAATCTTGCATTTCAAATGCAAGGAAAGGACTCCCCAATGCTCTCCGCTCAGAGCCGCCCCGTCGTCGAGGCCACCCTCCCCGTCATCGGCGCCAACATCCCCGAGATCACCCCGCTCTTCTACAAGACGATGTTCGGCAACCACCCCGAGCTGCTCGACGGCATGTTCTCCCGCGCCAACCAGAAGAACGGAGCGCAGCCGCAGGCCCTTGCCGGGAGCATCGCGAAGTTCGCCTCCTGGCTGCTCGAGCACCCGGACTCCCTCCCGGAGGAGCTCCTCGCCCGCATCGCCCACAAGCACACCTCGCTCAACGTCCGCGAGGACCAGTACCAGATCGTCCACGACAACCTCTTCGCCGCGATCGTCGAGGTGCTCGGCGACGCCGTGACCCCCGAGGTCGCCGCCGCGTGGGACGAGGTCTACTGGCTCATGGCGGACGCCCTCATCAAGATGGAGAAGGGCCTCTACGCCGCCCTCCCCGAGGACACGGGGTACACGGTCTGGAAGGTCGCGAGCGTCAGCAACGACACCGAGAACGTCAAGACCTTCGAGCTCGTCCCCACCGGCTCCGAGCCCGTGGCGCCCGGCAAGCCCGGCCACTACGTCTCCATCCGCATGAAGACGGAGGACGGCCTCCTCCAGCCGCGCCAGTTCTCCCTCTCCTGCGACCCGGCCTCCACCGAGCACCGGATCATCACGGTCAAGCGCGACGACGCCGGCGAGATCTCCCCCGTCATGTTCGACACCCTCGCCGAGGGCAGCACCCTCGAGGTCTCCCCGCCGTTCGGCCTCAACGCCCTGCCGGACGACGACGGCCGCCCGCTCGTGTTCGTCACCGCCGGCATCGGCGTCACGGTGACGTCCGGCGCCCTCTGTGCCCTCAAGCACGCCGGGGACCAGCGCGACATCACCGTCATCCACGCCGATCGCAGCGAGTCCACGATGGCCCGCAAGCCCCAGGTGGAGGGCGCCGTCGAGGCCCTGCCGAACGCCCGGCTTGAGCTCTTCCTCCGCGAGGGCGCCGGCGAGGGCCACCACACCGAGAAGATCAGCCTCAAGGACCTCGGAGTGGCGGAGAACGCCCACGTGTTCCTCTGCGGCCCGCAGCCGTTCATGCAGGCCATGCGCGGCCAGGCGATCGAGCTCGGCGTCAACCCGGCCGACATCCACTACGACGCGTTCGGCCCCGACCTCTGGATGGCCGACCCGGGCACCCCGGCCGGCGCCTGATCCGCGTCCGGCCCCCGCGGGCCCGCATCCTCCGGGGTGCGGGCCCGTTCCGCGTCTCGGGCCGCTCCGCCATCGGGCCTCGCAGCGACGTCAGCCCCGGCCCCGCCGTCGCCCCTCGCAATCCGCCTCCGGGGCCGCAGGGCCGTGAGGACGCCCGCGAGGAGCACGGCTCCGCCGATGAGCTCGAGCGCGTTGGGGCGCTCGCCGAGGACGATCCACGCGGCGAGCATGCCGCTCGGCGGCGCGAGCAGCGAGAACGGCACCACCTTCGAGGCCGGGTAGCGCCCGAGCAGCCCGTTCCAGATCGAGTAGCCGACGAGCGAGGCGAGGACCACCGTGTACGCCGTCGAGATCCAGGCCCGGCCGGTGAAGTGCAGCAAGGCGTGGCCCACCTCTCCCGGGCCGATCTGGAGCGAGGCGAGCGCGAGGAGGGGCAACGGCACCCACAGCGCCGACCACACGACGATCCCCAGCCCCGAGGCCCCCTTGCCGAACCGCGAGAACGTGTTGCCCACACCCCAGGAGAGGCCGCCGAGGAGCACGAGGAGCATCGGCCCGATCGGCGCGGACAGCCCCCGGCCGATGCCGACGACGACGAGGCCCGCGACCCCCACCGCGAGCCCGAGCCACTCGAGCAGGCCGGGGCGCTCCCGGAAGAACGCCACCGCGATGAGGACCGTGAAGATCATCTGGGACTGGAGCACGAGCGGCGAGAGCCCCGCCGGCATCCCGAGCGACATCGCCGTGTAGACCGCCCCGAACTGCCCCGCGGACATGAACAGGCCGATCCCGGCGAGCACCCACCACGGCACGCGCGGCCGCTTGACGAAGAACACCGCGGGGACGGCCACGAACACGAACCGCACCGCCGCGAGAACGAGCGGAGGAACGTCGAGCAGCCCGCCGTGGATGAAGAGGAAGTTGACGCCCCAGATGACGGCGACGGCGGCGGCGGCGAGGGCGTGGACCGGTTTCACGCGGTTCAGTCAACCAGTGAGGGGCCCTCAGCGCCAGAGGCGGGCCAGGCCCGTCTTCGCCCGCGGACGCCGCGGCGGTCACCGCACCGGACGCCGGCCGGGAACGGAGGCGGCCCGAGGCCGGAAAGGGCACGGAAAAGGCCCGGCACCCCATTGTGCCGGGCCTGGTCTCCGTGCCGAGTCTGCCCTCTTCCCGGATCGGCGCGAACGCCGGCCCGGGGACGGGCACTCCGCAGGTCAGCGGGAGAGGCGCTCCTCGAGCCGCTCGAGCTCGGAGCTCATCTCCTGCGGGAGGGACTCGCCGAACCGGTCGAACCACTCCTTGATCCCCGTGAGCTCCTCAGCCCACTCCTCGTCGCGGAACGCGACCGCGTCGTCGAACTGCTTGCGGGTCGTCTTGAGGCCCTCGAGGTCCATCGACTCGAAGGTGGGAACCGTGCCGATGGGCGTCTCGCTGCCCTCGGCCCGGCCCTCGATGCGGTCGATGATCCACTTGAGCACGCGCGAGTTCTCGCTGAAGCCCGGCCACGCGAAGCCGCCCTCGCGGTCCCGGCGGAACCAGTTGACGAGGAAGATGCGCGGCAGCTCGTCCGGGTTGCCCTGCGAGCTCGTCTCGAGCCAGTGCTTGAGGTAGTCGCCCGCGTCGTAGCCGATGAACGGCAGCATGGCCATCGGGTCGCGGCGGACCACGCCCGTGGCGCCCGCGGCGGCCGCCGTCGTCTCCGAGGAGAGGGTGGCGCCCATGAAGATGCCGCCCTTCCAGTCGCGCGCCTCGGTGACAAGCGGAACCGTCGTCTTGCGGCGGCCGCCGAAGAGGATCGCGTCGATCTTCACGCCGTTCGGGGCGTAGTAGTCGTCGGAGAGCATGTCGATCTGGTCGATCGGCGTGCAGAAGCGCGAGTTCGGGTGCGCCGCCGGGGTGCCCGACTCCGGCGTCCAGTCGTTGCCGCGCCAGTCGGTGAGGTGCTCGGGAGTCTCCTCCGTCATGCCCTCCCACCAGACGCCGCCGTCATCCGTGAGCGCCACGTTCGTGAAGATCGTGTTGCCCTTGGCGATGCCGCGCATCGCGTTCGGGTTGGTGCCCCAGCCGGTGCCCGGCGCGACGCCGAAGAGGCCCGCCTCCGGGTTGACGCCGCGGAGCTCGCCGTTCTTGCCGAAGCGCATCCAGTTGATGTCGTCGCCGAGCGTCTCGGCCTTCCAGCCCTCGACCGTCGGGTCCAGGAGGGCGAGGTTCGTCTTGCCGCAGGCCGAGGGGAAGGCCGCGGCCACGTGGTACTCCTTGCCCTCCGGGCTCGTGAGCTTGAGGATGAGCATGTGCTCGGCGAGCCAGCCCTCGTCCCGGGCCATGACCGAGGCGATGCGCAGCGCGTAGCACTTCTTGCCGAGCAGGGCGTTGCCGCCGTAGCCGGAGCCGTAGGAGTAGATGGAGCGCTCCTCGGGGAAGTGGACGATCCACTTGTCCTCGTTGCACGGCCAGACGACGTCCTCCTGGCCCTCCTCGAGCGGAGCGCCCACCGAGTGCAGGGCCGGGACGAAGAACGCCTCGGTCTCCTCGATCTTCTTGAGGACGTCCGAGCCGATGCGCGCCATGATGCGCATGGAGGCGACGACGTACGCCGAGTCGGTGATCTCGACGCCGAACTTCGGCTCGTCTGCGTCGAGGTGGCCCATGACGAACGGGATGACGTACATGGTGCGGCCGCGCATGGAGCCCTTGAAGAGGCCGTCCAGCTTGGCGTGCATCTCCTTCGGGTCCATCCAGTTGTTGGTGAACCCGGCGTCCTCCTTCTTCTCGGAGCAGATGAAGGTGCGCTCCTCGACGCGGGCGACGTCGGCCGGGTCGGAGAACGCCGCGAAGGAGTTCGGGAACTTGTCCTCGTCGAGGCGGGTGAGCACGCCCCGGTCCACGAGCATGTCCTGGAGGCGCTGGATCTCAGCGTCGGAGCCGTCCACCCAGTAGACCTCTGCGGGCTGCGTCAGCGCGGCGACCTCGTCCACCCACTGCTGCAGCTTGGCGTAGCTCGTTCCCTGTGCGGCGGCGGGGGCGGTGTCCTCGCGGAGCTCCGGCTGAATGGCCATGTTCGTCCTCCTGGGCGTCTGATGAGCAATGGAACGAGACTACGCGGCAGTCGGTCTAGACCGCTGGTCTAATTTGAGCTCGCCAGAGTGGCCGGAAGGGGGCCGGGAGGTGTCTTCCCCGGGATTCCGGGGCGAATGTGTGACACTTTCGTGACATGGGTCACTTATACCGGTCTATTTTTGGGGATCCAGTGCCGCGAGGGCTGCCCAGCCGAACCCCCTGGCCCAACACCCCTCGGGCAACGCGACACGATTTCCGGAAACTGATCACGATCCAGCCGCCAGGCCGCGGATCCACGGCCTGATCGATGCAGCTTTCCCGAAGATCGCGTCCCATTTCCGCAGACGCCCTCGATCACAAAGCCCACCGCCGAAGCGGATCCACCCCCGGAGCAGGCGCGAGCCGCACACGCAGGCCCGAACACGACGAAGGCCCCTCCACCGAAGCGGAGGGGCCTTCTCTGAAGTGCTCTGTGCAGCTGAAGCGCTGTGCGAAGCGCGCGTGGAGGGATTCGAACCCCCAACCTTCTGATCCGTAGTCAGATGCTCTATCCGTTGAGCTACACACGCTCGGCTCTTGAACAAGCCTTGCGGCCGTTGGGCCACAGATAACTATACAGACATCCCGCGTTCATCGCCAATCGGCGGCCTCTGAACCCGGTGACCTTGAGCACACCTCCGGACGAACGGCGCCGCCGCGCAGGACAGCTGCACCCCGCACTGCCGGGAAGGCGCCCCGCCCCCGCCTCTACCGCCGCCTCCACCCCGGGCTGCACCCCCAGAAATTTATTTAGACTGACCGGTCAGTTTGATCTACACTCGAACCGTGCTCACAGCAGACCAGGTCTCCTTCCGCGGACACCACGCCCCGATCCTCACCCCCACCTCGCTGCAGGCTGCGCCGGGCGAGGTGACCGTCGTCGTCGGCAGCACCCAGGAGGCGCGGACCGCGCTGGCGCTCATCCTCACGGACCGCCTGCGGCCGAGCGCCGGCACGGTAAAGGTCGAGGGATCCCCGCGGCTGCGCGCTCGCTCCTCGCTCGTGGACGCTCCGGAGATCAGCGAGCCGGGCCCGGAGATGCGGGTCATCGACCTCGCCACGGAGGAGTTCGCCCTCTCCCCCACCTCCCCGCCGTGGGGCCTGCGCCGCCGCGCGCGGGCCTGGCTGGAGGAGAACGGCTTCGCGGACATCGCCGGGGACTACCTCGAGCAGCTCGCAGGCCCGGATCTCGTCAGCCTCCAGGCGAGGCTCGCGCTGGTGAACGGGAACGTGGACGTCGTCGTCGTGGACGCCCCGGACCGTCGCGCCGGCGAGGGCGCCTGGCTCGAGCCGCTCGAAGAGCTTGCCGCCGAGCACCCGGGACTCGTCGTCGTGGCCGTGGTCACCGAGGCGCCGGAGGGCTTCGCGGGGCGCGTCTGCGAGATCGGGACGGGCCGGCCCGCGGAGGCCGACGACGGCGGAACCGCAGACGCCGACGCCGAGCACCGCGACGACGAGCGCCGCGACACCGAGGACCGCGACACCGAGGCCAAGGAAACCGAGGACAACGCATGAAGACCCTGCGCATCGCCTTCTCCGAGCTGAAGCGCATGACGAACGGCACGCTGCCGAAGCTCGCCATGCTCTCGCTCATCCTCGTGCCCCTGCTCTACGGGGCCACGTACATCTACGCCAACTGGGACCCCTACAACAACCTCAAGGGGATCGACGCGGCGCTCGTCGTCGAGGACCAGGGCACCACGGTCACGAGCTCCACGCCGGACGGCCAGAGCCGGAAGACGAGCCTCAAGGCCGGCGACGACGTGGCCCAGGACCTCATGAAGAGCGACTCCTTCCACTGGGTCCGGACCGACGCACAGGACGCGGCAGACGGCGTGCGCTCCGGACGGTACGGATTCGCCCTGACCATCCCCAAGGACTTCTCGGCGAACCTGGCCTCACCGCAGAGCTTCGACTCCGCGAAGCAGGCCCTCTTCACCGTGACCACGAACGACGCGAACAACTACGTCCTCTCTACGATCGTGGGCCGGCTGACGCAGACCATCCACTCCTCCGTGGCCACCCAGGTGGGCGAGAAGACCGCGGACCAGCTCCTCTCCGGCTACAACAGCATCCACTCCAGCATGCTCAAGGCCGCGAACGGCGCGGACCAGCTCACCCAGGGGGCCAAGGACGCGAGCAGCGCCTCCGGCCAGCTCGGCACCGGCCTCAACCGCCTCCACACGGGCGCCGGGCAGCTCGTGGACGGCCAGTCGAAGCTCGTCAACGCCTCGGACCAGCTCTCCTCGGGCGCGACGACGCTCTCGAACGGCGCGTCCTCGCTCTCGACGGGCGCCGGGGAGCTCGCGAACGGCGCCTCGACGCTGCACCAGGGCACCTCGCAGCTCGCGACGGGCTCGGACAAGCTCGCCACGGGCCTCGAGACGATGAACCAGAAGGTGACAGGCCTCCCCGGCCAGGCGCAGCAGCTCGCCGACGGCGCCCAGCAGGTGGCGAACGGCAACGCGGAGCTCAACCAGGCCGTCCAGGACGGCGTCTCCGCCCTGGACTCGGTGGACGCGAACGCCCAGGCGCAGGCCCCGGCCGCGCTCCAGAAGCTCGTGGACGACGGCACCATCACCGAGGCCCAGGCCCAGGCCATCCGCCAGCGCGTGCTCACGAGCTCGGCCCCGCAGGACCTCCAGGCGGCCCGCACCCGCGTGCACCAGGCCGCCGCCCGTGTCCAGGCGCTCTCCGACGGCGCCAACCGGGTCTCCCAGGGGGCCCAGACCCTCGCCACCGGGGCCTCGCAGCTGCAGGGCGGGATCAGCACGGCGGCCACGTCGTCGCGCGCGCTGGCCACCGGCGCCGCGCAGGCGGACCAGGGCGCGCTCTCCCTCCAGACGGGCGCCTCGAAGCTCTCCACGGGAGCGAACACCCTCTCCGGCGGCGCCTCCCAGCTCGCCACGGGGGCCGGACAGCTCAAGCAGGGGCAGCAGCAGGCCTACACCGGGGCCGTGCAGCTGCGGGACGGCCTCTCCTCCGCCCAGAACGGCGCCGGCCAGCTGAAGACCGGCCTCGACAAGCTCGCGAACGGCAACGGCCAGCTCGCGGGCAAGATCCGCGAAGGCGCGGAGCAGGTGCCCAACCCGAGCGAGACCACCAAGGAGCGAGCCTCCAAGGTCATCGCGGACCCGGTCAAGGTCCAGGACAACGCGCAGACCAAGGCCCAGTCCTACGGCGCCGGCCTGGCACCGTTCTTCCTCTCGCTCTCGCTGTGGATCGGCGTCTTCATCCTCACGCAGATGATGCGGCCCCTCACGCGACGGGCGCTCGCCTCGAACGCCTCGCTCTTCCGGGTGGCCGTGGGCGGCTGGATTCCGTTCTTCGTCATCGCGGCGGCGCAGGCGCTCGTGCTCTTCGCCGCGATCACGCTCGTGGTGGGCTTCCGGCCGGTGCACCCGTGGATGGTGCTGGGGACGATGCTCCTCGGCTCCTTCGCCTTCAGCGCCGTCATCCACGGCATCGTGGCGCTCCTCGGGGCGCCGGGCAAGCTGCTCGTGCTGGTGCTCATGATCCTCCAGCTCGTCTCCTCCGGCGGCACGTTCCCCTGGCAGACCACGCCCGAGCCGCTCCACGCCGTGCACCAGTTCCTCCCGATGGGCTACATGGTGGACGCCATGCGCCAGCTCGCCTACGGCGGCGACACCGCCGTCGCGGGCCAGAAGCTCACGGTGCTCGTGGTCTACGGTGTGATGGGACTGGGCCTCAGCGTCCTGGCGGCCGCGCGCTCGCGCCGCTGGTCTCTCTCCAGCTTCCGTCCGCTCCTGACCCCGTGACCGCGTTCCCGCCCCGAACCGAGGAAATCCCATGACGACGACGATCTCCCGCCGCCCGAGCCGCACCCAGGCCACGAAGGAGAAGCTGTTCTCCGCGGCGATGGAGCTCATGGGCGAGACCGGCGTGGCGGAGACGCGCGTTGAGGACGTGGCGGCGCGGGCCGGCGTCTCGAAGGGATCGGTGTACTACAACTTCGGGTCCAAAGACCAGATGGTCGAGGAGCTGATGCGGTTCGGGCTCGAGCAGCTCGAAGAGCGGCTCGCCGCGGACCGCCCGGAGGCGGCCGAGCCGCTCGCCGTCCTCGAGGCCGCCCTGAGCAGCGGCTTCGGCTTCCTCGAGGAGTACCCCTCGTTCGGCAAGCTCTGGATGGCCCAGTCCTGGCAGGGCCCCGAGCGCTGGGGCTCGGCCCCCGAGGAGCTGCGCGAGCGGATGCTCGGTCTGCTGACGGGCATGCTCTCGGCCGCGGCGCCCTCGGCCCCCTCCGCGGACGTGCGGGCGACGGCGATCGCCATGTTCGGCTCGATCTTCACGCTGAGCCTCAGCGCCGGCCGCTACCTGGAGGGCATGGGCCGGGCCCAGCTCGTCGGGGTGTGCCTCCTGCCCGCGCGGGCGCTCGCACACCGGTCCGCCCGGTCCTGAGGGCCCCGCCTGAGCGGCCCCGGCGCCCGCCTCAGCTCGCGCGTCAGCCGAACGTGAGGAAGCGGCGCAGCTCGGCGTCCCGCCCGTCCAGCTCGGCCCACGGCTTCTGCGTCTCGAAGAGGCAGAGGCCAGCCGGCGGATAGGAGCTCGCCATGTCCATGACGGCGTCCTCGTCCGAGTCCGCGCTCGCAAGGCGCATGGCCGTCTCCTGGACGCCGGGCATGTGCGTCACGACGAGCAGGGACTCCACCGTGGACGGCACGGCGTTGACCACGGCGAGGATCTGCTCGGCGGAGGCGTTGTAGAGGTCGTCGGTCAGGCGCGGCGTCGGGCCCTTCTCCCCCAGCGCCTTGCCGATCCAGGCGGCGGTCTGCCGGGTGCGCAGCGCGCTCGAGACGAGCACCGCCTCCGGCACCCAGCCCTCCTTGAGGAGGGCCTCGCCGGCCTGCGGCGCCTGCTCGTGGCCGAACGAGGAGAGCGGGCGCTCGTGGTCCGGAACGTCCCGCGGGTATGCGGCCGTGGCGTGGCGGACGATGGCGAGCTTGCGCATGGCGGCCTCCTGCGAGGTCTAGATCGAGTACTCCGGCGCCGTCCAGACTACGACCTCCGGGTGGTCGTGGAAACGGTACCCCTCGCCGCGGACGGTCCGGACGGCTCCGGCGAGGCGGCCGAGCTTGGCCCGCAGGCGGCGCACGTGGACGTCGATGGTCCGCTCGCTCGTCTCGGCCGCGCTCCGGCCCCACAGGGTCTTGAGCAGCTCCGAGCGGGCCACCGTCCGGCCCGCGTTCTCCACGAGGTAGAAGAGGATCTCGAACTCCTTGTAGGTGAGGCTGAGCCTCTGCCCGTCGAGGAAGACCTCCCGCCGCCCCAGGTCGATGAGGACGCCGGTGCTCGTGACGGACCGCCGGCCGCGCGCGGAGTCCCGGGGCACCCGCGGGCGCGGGGAGGCGGGCCGCGGCTGCCAGGTGGGGTCCGCGAGAGCCTGGCGCACGACGTCGAGCCCCGGGCCCCGCACCTCCGTGGGCGCGAGGGCCACGGCCGCATGGGAGTGGGCCGAGGGGGCGAGGCGGTGGATGAGGGCCCGCGCCTCCTGCGCCACGCGCGTCAGCGAGGTGTTGGACTGGGCCGCGTCCTGCTCGTCCAGGCCCACGTACAGGGCGAATCCCCGCGCCGCCGTGTCCGGCACGGCTTCCGTCTCCTGCGCCGGCGGGGCGGCGACGACGGCGATGGGCGCCGTGAGGATGACGTCCTGGCCGAAATAGGCGGTTCCGTAGGGGCCGGCCGCGCTGCCGGGGGCCACGACCCGCTCGCCGCGCCCTCCCTCAGGCGATTCCCCCGGCGCCTCGGCGCTCCCGTGGGCGCCGCGCGAGGAGGCGTTCACACGACGGGAGACGTGCACGTAGCCGGAGGGAGAAGAAGACATCGGGAACCTCAGAAGATCTGGACCGCCGCGCCCGGAGAACGGGCGCTGTTCAGATTCTTGTGGAAACGCTCCTTTATTGCAAGCGGTCGTCTTATTTACTTAGGGAGACTTTCAATCAGCCCGCGACTCCGTACAGGCGGTCGCCTGCGTCGCCGAGGCCGGGGACGATGTAGGACTTCTCGTTGAGGCGCTCGTCGATCGAGGCCAGCACGAGCGAGACGGGCGCGTCCTGGAGGTCCTCCTCGAGGACCGTGAGCCCCTCCGGGGCGGCGAGCAGGCAGATGCACGTCACGGACTCGGCGCCGCGCTGGAGCAGGAAGTGCACGGCCTCCTTGAGCGTGCCGCCCGTGGCGAGCATGGGGTCCAGCACGAACACCTGGCGGCCGGTCAGGTCCTCCGGAAGGCGCTCGGCGTACGTGATGATGTCCAGCGTCTCCTCGTTGCGCGCCATGCCGAGGAAGCCCACCTCCGCCGTCGGCACCAGGCGGATCATGCCCTCCAGCATGCCGAGCCCGGCGCGGAGGATGGGGACCACGAGCGGGGTCGGCTTGGCGAACTCCGTGCCAACGGCCTTGGTCACCGGCGTCTCGATCTCGCAGGAGACCGTCTTGACGTCCCGCGTGGCCTCGTACGCCAGCAGCGTCACGAGCTCCTCGGTCAGCTTCCGGAAGACGATGGAGGGCGTCTTCTTGTCCCGGAGAACGGTGAGCTTGTGGGCCACGAGAGGGTGGTCGACGACGAGAGTGCGCATGAGAGAAAACTACCATTGAGGCATGGACCAGAGCCCGGGAAATCCCCGCCCCCGCCGCGCCTCGCCGCCGCCGTCCCGGCGGGAGGCCGAGGACTGGATGGGCCTCGCCCTCACGGCCGCGGACCGCGCTCTCGAGGCGGGGGACGTGCCGATCGGCGCCGTCGTCGTCGCCCCGGACGGAACGGTGCTCGGCACGGGGTTCAACCGCCGCGAGCGCGACGGCGACCCGACCGCCCACGCCGAGGTGATCGCACTGCGGGAGGCCGCGGCCCGGCTCGGGGACGCGTGGCGGCTCGAGGACTGCACGCTCGCCGTGACGCTGGAGCCGTGCGCGATGTGCGCGGGGGCGATCGTGCTCTCGCGGGTGCAGCGGGTGGTCTTCGGCGCGTGGGACGAGAAAGCGGGTGCGGCCGGGAGCGTGTTCGACGTGCTGCGGGAGCCGCGGCTCAACCACTTCGTGGAGGTGGTGCCGGAGGTGCGCGCCGAGGAGTGCGCCGAGCTGCTGACGGGGTTCTTCCGGGGGCTGAGGGACACTCGGGACTGACGCTCGCCCGGAAGACGGGCGGTCAGGCGGTCAGCGTGACGTGCGGGAGCGACGCAAGCCCTTGATTTGAGCCGGTCCGCGCGCGTCCGGTAGAGTGGCCGGGTACTGGTGACGTGTCCGAGCGGCCGAAGGTGCAACACTCGAAATGTTGTGTACGGTAACCCCGTACCGAGGGTTCAAATCCCTCCGTCACCGCCAGTGAGAAGGCCCCTTCTTCCTTGAGATACCAGGGAAGGAGGGGCCTTCTTCATGTCCAGGGGTTAGGCCGTGCCCACATTTTGCCCACAACGCTCAGCGAGGGCACGAAGAGCAAGATGCAGGCCCCCAGGTGCCGCTCAGGTCCCCACAAGACCACCGGACGCCGAGGTGACTTCGTGGGCGACGACTACAACTCGGCTAGCCCTAGCCGAACAGAAGGTGCGTCTGCTGAACGAGCTGGCCCCAGCCAAGTGCCCATTGCCCGATCTGCTGCAGATCTCAGCACAGTCGAGAGCCGAGCGCCAGGGCTGATGAGATTCCGGGAGTGGAATGATGAATGTATGTCATTCCTGTCAAGGCTTTTCAGCGACCCCAAGCCTGCCGCCGATGGTCCTAGCACTGCTCAGGACACACTCCGTCCCCCTGCATGGGAAGACCTTCTCCTGGAGCCGGTAGAGGTGGTGTCCATGAACACCGCCGCGAAGCATGACTTGGCGGAGTTCGCTATGACCTTCGATGTTCGCAAACGGGCTTGCTTCTCTGGGCGAGCAACGTTGAGGCGAGACTCTGAGGCCCCGAAGTCTGCTGCTAGTGATCTAGCAGTGTGGCTCGATGGCTTCCGCGTCGGCTACGCCTCTCGATATTTGGCTGTCGATGAGCTCATGGAAGGGCGTGACGGACTCGAAGTTGAGGTGTTGCTGTTCCTAGCCCGAGGCGTGAAGGGGACGCGAGGCCGCGCATGGATCCGGGCGCTTTCTTCTGCAGAGCCGTTCCCATTCTCTGCTGAAAACTTCCCGCCACTGTCTCCAAGTGAGCAGAGCGCGACCCGGGCGCTGGAGACCACAGCCATGCTGCAGAAAGCCACGGCCGGACAAGCCTTCGAGCTGCGTCGCGGGGCCCCGGAAGGTGTCCACTACCTACAGACGGTGGAGGTTATCCGGCAGCTCAAACGTGAGAAACGGTATGAGGACGCGTTGGAGTGGGCCATGATCGGCGTCCGTGGCGCAGAGGCGGACATCTTTGAGCGAGGGCCAGCCCCTCACTACACAGAAGAAGCCGCGATCATCCTTCGGAAACTTGGCCGGCACGAGGATGAGAAGGAAGTTCTGAGACGATATCTTCGACTCGTACCCGAGCAGTACAAGGCAAGGACACGAGTCTATGAACGTCTTGCCAAGATCGAAGCCAAAGAGCGCGGGAAAGGCTAGCCTCGAATGCAGGGGATAGGACCCCCGCAAACTTCCGTATCTTGTAGCGCGTACTTGGCGATTCATACTTCCAAATGAATCTGACTCCAGGACAGTTCAAATCCCACCTGCCTTATGAATCACCGCGAAGCGAACTAATCTGCTCGTGTAAGCCGGCTACCAGCCTCGATTTCGCGATGTGCTCGCTCTGAAAACTTCACCCCTGGACCCTTGGCCAAACCTGCTTCTTCCGAAGCTGATGATTTGTGAAGTGCGGCACAAATGTTCAACTGTGCCAGCCGAAGGGCATCGGGCAACAAGATACTTCGACGGAAGCGAGGAGCTTCCGCCGTTGGGTTCTCAGAGGTAGCTAAGCGGCTCACTTTCTGCCCACCCCCACATGATTCTTCCAGGACCGCAGGGACAAGGTCCCCGACTGTTCAAGGAAAACAGGTGACCGCGACAGCCCTGAAAGGGTTCGAGTTCGCCCGTCAACGCCGGCGCCCCTCCCGGTTTGAGGAGGTGGGCCCTCTTCCATCTTCTGAACAGACAAGCACAGAAGCATCACGAATCCATCCTCCCACCCGCCATCCGACCGCTCCTCCAGGTGGTAGCGCGCCGCGATCACCAACAATTCCGCCACGACGTGAAAACCTGGCACGATCATCCGTGAGATGCTTGGGCAGGTCAGCATTGGGAACCAATGCATGTTTCACACACCTGTACCGCTCTCTGCGTTTTTCGAAGGCACACAAGAAGGTTCAAGCTGTATCAATGAACTTCCGACTTTGTGAATACTCAGGCCCCACCTAGCCCATCAACGGTGCTCAACCGTGGTGTGTGCCACTACAGCACGAATACTCACGAATATGCTTTCCAAGAATTATTCACCGAGGGGGAGATATTTTTTCGAGAGAGCCAAGTATGAAGTGTGTACTTAAATTAACAATTCGATCGACACGCCAAACACTCGTCATCTCATTCGGGAATCGCTAGGGCGAAAATCGCGGGTGCCATACTTTCTAATTCAAAGAAGAGCGCCCCGGAGAGCAACTCCGGGGCGCTTCTACAGGGATGCGTGGCTACATTCCTGTGCAGGACGCCACTGAGTAGGCTCCCGTGGCCGACTTTTCGTCCACAGTCTTCCCGTCCTTGACAATCTTGCATGTCACCTTGGCAGAGGCGCTACCTGACTTGTCCTGCACGGTAACGCCGTACCCCTTGCCGTCATCCTTGACATCTTTGGTCCAGGATCCGGAGAAGTCTGCATTGCTCCCACTGCCGATAGGACCATAGGTGACGGATGCGGCGGCTGTCGCCGTCGCGCTCGCCTTCACCATCTGAGATGACTGGCCCTGTCCGGAATTTCCGCCATTCTTCGCAGCATCGGTTGCGCTTTTGAAGAGGGCGGAACAACCGACGAGGATCGCGATCAGAACCACAAGGGTAATCCCGCACCCGATCATGAGGCCCTTCCGCTTCTTCTTGGGCGGCGGACCCTGCTGGAAACCCTGCTGGGGGTAGCCCTGGTTCGGGTACCCGTTGTACTGCGGGCCTTGCTGTCCGTTCCATTGACCCGGAACGCCTTGCGGGGCGTCGTTGCCCTGCGGGTTGTGCTGGCCTCCAGGCTGGTTCTGAGAATGAGACACGGTTCTCCTATATGGGTGATTGAGTGACACGGGTGTCCGTGTCGATCCAGTGGGTATTGAAGCCCGAAACTACTGAGCCTACCCACACAGGCCACTCTAACTTGTGTTTCGAACCACTCGAAACTTAGACCGTTCATTTTCGATTTTGCAACCCCCCCCCGCATGCCTTGAAGCAAGATCGCCAATACGCCTGACGCCTTCGCACCTCGGGGAGCCAAGATACTCGAGAAGGCACCTCCATTCTCGCTGGAAGGTCGTCAACCGGCATGTGCGCGTTCTACAAGAAAGGCATGCCCACAGACACCCTTCCCCTGACGTCTTAGACACGGTGGCCTTCTTCAGCCTCTGACCGCGAAGCTACGAGCTGCTGGTGCAGATCAATCCGAATATGCTGACTGCTTGCTTCGGAGTGTTGACAACCCCTGGCGGGGGCATTGTCGCCTCGCCTTGAATAGGGCATAGCAGGACAGCTCCTCAAAACGAGAGGTGTAGCGAATCCCTTCGTCCAGTGGAGCCCCTCGATCATCCGTTGCCGAAAAGGCCCACCGGACGATAGCCCTCGTCAGCTGACGGTCTGATCCTCGCACATGCGACTTGCCCAAATACTCCAATCCTCGCGCGCAACGCTTCGCCCATGCGCTCCGTCAGAAACGTGTGAGTTTCAGGCTGGTCGACGGCGACCGGCTCCAGAAGGCTCATGCCCCGGCCGCAAAAGCGCGAGCCGCGGCCAGGACCGACTTCACATCCCCCTCAGCGATGGCCTCCAGGGGTGAGCGGTCCTCCAGCTGCGGGTTCATCCCCATGAACCAAGCCCTCGCGACATGCGCGCCGTCCGTCTGCTCCAGCATCCGAAAGACCGTGTGCAGATTGCGCAGCCGCGCCTCCTTGGCATGGCCAGGCATGCTCTCCCCGCTCCGCCAGCGGCTGATCGCAGAAGCGGACGCGTCGACGGCCAGTCCGATCAAGGGGCGCTCCATGCGCTCTTCCAAATGGGCAAGGATCTCTTGAACGGAGAGCTCGGCTTGCCCCCTGGCCGCCGTCCTCTCTGTGGTTCCAACAGCAGACACTGCCCCTCCTTCAGATCGATGTACGACTATGCAACTCTAGTCATGACCTGAATGCAAGCGATATGCACGTTTCATGCATCACCCAGCCCCCGCAGGTACGAGCTGAAGCCCTCGGCCACGCGTCCCTCCAGGCGGCCCGAGGTGCGGACCCGCCCGGCGTCCGCCGACCTCACCCGCGCGCCCGAGGCCCGAAGGGCGGCCACGAGGGCCACGTCCTCTCCGTGGCCCCGCGGCTCGAATCCGCCCGCCGCCCGGTAGGCGGAGCCTCGGAAGCCGAGGTTGGCGCCGAACACGTACGGGTGCCCGTCCTCGAGGCGGTGCCGCGCGTGCCAGGCCGCCAGGACGTCCGGCCGGGTCCCCGCCGGATCCGGGGCCACGGTCCCCACGAAGGCGTCGTCCCCGGAGTCGGCCGCCCTCAGGTGCGCGGCGATCCAGTCGGCGGGGACGAGGGAGTCGGCGTCCGTCGTCGCGATCCAGAGGCGGGAGGAGTCCGCGTGCCAGCCGAGGAGGGCCTCACAGCCCGCTGCACGGGCGGCGCCGACGGTTCCGAGCTCGTCGTGCAGGAGCTCCAGCTCGGCCCGGCGGCCGGCGAGCTCCCGCACGATCTCATCGGTCCGGTCCGTGCTGCCATCCGTCACGCAGACCGCCCTCACCCGGAGTCCGGGGCGCTCGCGGCGAGCGCGGTCGAGGGACGCGAAGACGGCGGTGAGGGCGGCGGCGATGCCCGCCTCCTCGTTCTTCGCGGGCACGACGACGCCGACGGCCTCCACCCCGGAGCCGCCCGCTCCGACGACGCGCCGCCTCGGCAGGCCGCTCACGCGCCTCGCTCCACGGTGAGGATGTCGATAAGGAACTCGGGGTCCTCGACGGAGCGGACAGCAGCCTCGGGCCAGTGCTCGCGCGCCGAGGCGTGGACCTGGCGCGCGTCGAGCGGCCAGTCCTCCACGTCCCCGCGCCAGTGGCAGAGCGCCAGCGTGAAGGTGCGCGGGGTGCTCGCCTCGATCCGGCCCCACACCGCCTCGAGCTGCTCGCGAGAGAGGTAGTAGCCCGTCTCGGAGAGGACCACGAGCTCGAACTCGCCCTCGGGCCACTCGTCGGGGACGGTCGCCACGCGGAAGTCCAGGCCGCGGATGCCCTCCGAGCGCCGCTGCGCCGTCCCGACGGCCTCGGAGCTCGCATCCACGGCGACCACGTCCGGGCTCACCCGCAGCAGCGCCTGGCTGAGCGCGCCCACGGAGCAGCCGATCTCGAACGCTCGCCCGTACAGCCGCTCCCGCTCGAGCAGCCCGACGAGCTGGTCCCGCTTCCGCCGCTCGTACGGCGACTCGTAGAGGTCCCAGGGGTCCTCGGACTCGTGGTGGAGGCGGTCGAAGACCGCCGCGGCCGTCCGGGCGTCGTTGACGGAGGCTCCGACGGACGCATCGCGCTCCTCGTCCTGCGCGGCCGCGCTGAAATCCGCTGCCTCCACGGTGTCCGCGCCACGGAGGAAGTGCGCGAGGACGCCCGGCGGCAGGATCGCCTCGTCCCCCTCGGCCGCCGAGAGCGGCTCCGTCTGAGACGGGTACACGGTCCACAGCGCGCGGCGGTCCAGCCCCTCGGGGTCGGCGACCCGCTTCCAGGAGCGCCACCGGCCGTCCTCCGGCCGAGCCCAGTGCCAGTACCAGATCGGGTACTCGAGCAACACCGCCCCGGCCCTCTGCGCCGCGGCCCGGGCCGCCTCCGCCACCGCGACGTGGTCCGCGTGCGCGTCCTCCCGGTGGGGGCAGACGACGACGGCGGGAGCGGGGACCGCCCTCAGCGCGTCCTCGAGGGCCCGGTCCAGGTCATCGCGGCGGCGGCCCAGGCCGCCGTCGGGCAGTCCGAGCACGCGGGAGTCCGCACTCGGGAAGAGGCGGGAGGCGAGGGACGCGTACTCCTCGCGCCGCCGCTCGGCGAGCTCCTTCGGGGCGTGCGTGGGCGAGTCCGGGTGCGACCCCTCCCCGAGGGCGGCCAGGACGGTGACGAGGGGAAGGCCGCGGCGCTCGGCCTCGGCGAGGAGGGCGGCGGCGCCGAGGAGCTCGTCGTCGGGATGGGCGGCCGCGACCACCATGCCCCCGGCCCGGTCCAGGACGTCGGGATCGAGGAGGGGCAGGTCGAGCGCCCCCGCCGCGGCCCAGTCCTCCTCCGGCGTCGAGGGGTCCGTGTGCCGGAAGGTCACCACGGGAATCCCTCCTCCACGAGCTGGGCGCCGAGCGAGGCCTCGTCCCGCTGGCCGTGGTGCTGAGCGAGGTAGACCGTGAGGTCCGCGTCCGCCTTGGCGAAGCGCACGTCCCCTGCCAGCGCCGCGGGGCCCGCGATCTCGCGGGCGAGGGACTGCGCCTCGCGGACCGCACGGAAGACCGTGTTGCGGGTCCGCAGGGCGAGCGCCCACGCGCTGGGAAGGGGATTCTCCCGGCGCCCCTCGGCGACGGCGGCGCCGGCCTCAAGGCTGAGGCGGGCCGTCTCCAGCACGGCGTCGAGACGCGCGAGGAGGGAGCCGGTGACGGGGAAGTCAGTCGCCTTGCGGCGGCGCTCCGCGGCGCGGGCGGCCGTCCTCGCGAGGCCCACAGCGCCGCCGAGCCAGCACGCCGCCACTCCGATGCCGCCCCACGCGAAGCCGGGCCGTTCGAGATACCAGCCCGGGCCGCCCACAGGGAACGCCGGGGCCCCGCTGAACTCGAGGGAGCCGCTCGGGATCTCGGCGAGTCCCCGAGAGGGCCAGGGGTCCTCGACGGCGCGGACGCCCTCGCCGCGGAGGTCGACGGCGAACGCCTGGCGGCCCTCCCCCGTGTGCGCGGTGACGACGGCATGCGAGAGCTGCCCGCCGAGCGAGCACCACGGCTTCACGCCGGACAGGGAGAAGGGGGCGGGACCGGCGAACGTGCCCTCCGCCGGGCCGGTGGGCCGCGCCTCGAGGCGGAGGTCCGGGCGCTCCGCGGCGAACACGCCCCACGTGCTCCCGGCGGGCGGCTCGAAGGAGGGCTCCCCCGCGGCCCGCGCCTGGGCGAGGATCGCGAGCGCGTCCAGGTGCGGCTCGGCCATCCGGACGGCGCCGAGGTCCAGGGCGGCGGTGCTCGCGAGGGCGGTCCAGACGCGGCTCGGCTTGGCCGAGGACAGGTCTCCCCACTGGGCTTCGAATGCGCGCAGGACGCGCTCGAGGCGGCCGGCCTCGGGCTCCTCGCGGCCCTCGCAGTCCGGGGCGCAGGCCTCGGCGAGGCGGGCGAGGTCCGCACCGCGGGGTTCGGAACGGGGCTCGCCGCACGACTCCCCGGAGCTGATGGTGACGACTGACTCCCGCTGCACGCTGAGGCATCCTCCGCTGATCGGCTCGTTCAGGCGGCTCTCGCCCGGTGCGAGCCTATCGGACAGAAAGGGTGCCGAACGAGCAGCGGGAGCCGTCGTCGTCCCCTCTGCCGCGGCGGACGGGAGGTCCGCCGCGGCCGCCGCGTCAGCCGGAGACCACCGCGCCCGTGAGGAGCGCGACGCCGAGCATGACGAGCGAGAGGACGAGGCTGCGCCAGAGCACCTTGCGGTGGTGGTCGCCGAGCTCAACGCCCGCGAGGGAGACGAGGAGCAGGATCGCCGGGACGAGCGGCGACTGGAGGTGGAACGGCTGGCCCGTGAGAGAGGCGCGGGCCATCGAGGCCGGGTCGACGCCGAACTGGCTCGCGGTCTGCGCGAGGATCGGGAGGATGCCGAAGTAGAAGGCGTCGTTGCTCATGAGGAACGTCAGCGGGATGGAGAGCAGTCCCGTGATGAGCGGCAGGTGCGAGCCCCACTGGTCCGGGATGACGTCCACGAGCCAGTGCGCCATCGCGTCCACCATGCCGGTGCCGCTGAGGACGCCCGTGAGCACCGCGGCGGCCATGACCATGCCGACGACGGCGACGATGGAGCGGCCGTGCTCGGTGACGCGGTCGAGCTGGTCCTTGGGGTGAGGGAAGTTGACGATGATCGCGAGCGCCACGCCGATCATGAAGACCACCGGCAGCGGCATGACGTCGAGGACGAGCAGGACCATGATGGCCAGGGTCAGCAGGAGGTTGAACCAGAAGAGCTTCGGCCGGAGCGTGGAGCGGTTCGGGTCGAGGGCTCCGTCCGCCATGCCGGCCGCGCGCTCGTCGGCCGCCTCCGCTGCGGGGAGGCGGGACTCGACGAGGTTGAGGCCCTTCCAGGCGTCGGGGAAGGCGGCCTTGAGCCGGCGGCGCTCGAGGAGGCCGAGGTGCCAGGCGAAGGCGAAGACGCAGACCATGGTCACTGCCATGGCCGGCACGAGCGGGACGAACACGTCCGTCACGTTGAGGTGCAGGGCCGTGGCGGCGCGGGCGGTCGGGCCGCCCCAGGGGATGATGTTCATCGTGGCGTTGGCCATGCCGGCCACCACGGTGAGGACCACGGGGCTCATGTGCAGCTTCCGGTAGATCGGGAGCAGGGCCGCGGTGGTGAGGATGAACGTCGTCGAGCCGTCGCCGTCGAGCGAGACGGCCGCCGCGAGCGCCGCGGTGCCGAGGACGATCTTGACGGGGTCGTTCCCCGAGACTCGCTGGATGAGGCGCACGAGGCGGTCGAAGAGCCCGACGTCGATCATGAGGCCGAAGTACATGATGGCGAACATGAGCAGCGCCGCAGTCGAGGTCATGGACTTCATGGCCTTCATGACCATGTCGCCGAGGCCGAGCCCCGCGCCGGCGAAGAGGCCGAAGACGGTGGGGACGATGATGAGCGCGAGGATGGGCGTCATCCGCTTGGTCATGATGAGCGCCATGAAGACGCCGATCATGAGGAAGCCGAGGAGCACAAGCATGGCGATCTCCTGGGTCGGTGTGAGTGGTGGTGAGTCGTGCGATGACGCTACCGTGACACCCATCACGTCCGTGTGCTTTGGCTCATAGTGCGCGAATTGATCTTTCGGCTCGTTTCGTGCATTTTGTTCGTATGACCCGCCGTGACCCTCGTCTCACCCGGCGCCGGCCGGCGCGACTCCGCCGCCCCGCCGCCGGCGTGCGCCGCCGCGGCACCTTCGAGCAGCGGCTCATGCTCGTCATGACCGGGCTCGTCCTCTTCATGGGAGTCCTCCTCGGCGCGGCCCACGCGTGGCACCTCAACGAGCAGATCACCGCGACGACGCACGAGAAGTCCCTCACCCTGGCGCGCGCCGTGGCGAGCGACGCCCGCGTGAGGGAGGAGGTCTCCCGCATCTCCGCCGGCCGGGTCCCGGACAGCGCCGCTCTGAAGGCCGGTCCGCTGCAGCGCACCGCCTCGGACACCGAGGACCGCACGGGCGCGCTCTTCGTGGTCATCACGGACAAGACCGGGATCCGGCTCACCCACCCGGACGCCTCGAGGCTCGGGCAGATGGTCAGCACGGACCCCTCAGAGGCCCTCGCCGGCAAAGAGGTCACCACCGGCAACACAGGGACGCTCGGGCCGTCCGCCGGAGCCAAGGTCCCCGTGCACGGGAAGGACGGCAGGGTGGTCGGCGAGGTGTCCGTGGGGTTCGAGAGCCAGCCGCTCGCCGAGCAGTGGCTCCACGACGCCCAGTACGGGATCCTCATCACGGCGGTGGCCACCCTCGCGGGACTCGCGGCCGCCGCCGCGTTCGCCCGCCGGCTCCACCAGGACATCCTCGGGCTGGAGCCGGAGGACATCGCCGCCATGGCCACAGAGCAGGAGGCGGTCCTCCACGGCGTGGACGAGGGCGTGGTGGGCCTCGACGAAGACCTCGTCGTCCGGCTCGCCAATCCGTCCGCACGCGCCTTGCTGCCGGGGCTCCGCCTGGACGTGCCCGCCTCCGAGGCCGGCCTTCCCCCGGAGCTCGCGGAGATGCTGCGCGGCGTGCGGGACGGCCGGACCGCCCAGGGCGAGGCGCGGACCGTGGTGGCCGGCGAGCGGGTCCTCGTCTGCACGGCGCGCCGCGTCTCGAGGCACGGGACGGACCTCGGGCTCGTCGTCGTCCTCCGGGACCGCACGCACGTCCAGGCGGTGAGCCGCGAGCTCGCGGACGCCCGCGCGCTGACGAGCGCGCTGAGGGTCCAGCGCCACGAGTTCTCCAACCAGCTCCACGCGATCGCGGGGCTCGTGGACTCCGGCTCCGCCCGGGAGGCTGCGGACTACGTCCGCTCGCTCACGCGAGCCCACCGGCTCGGCAGCGGGATTCCGGGACTCGAGCGGATCGGCGACGACTCACTCCGCTCCTTCCTCTCCGCGAAGGCCGCGCAGGCGCACGAGCGCTCGGTGGCGGTCCTCGTGAGCGAGTCGAGCGACGCGCCCTCCGCCCTCGCCCTCCCGGAGGGGCTCCAGGACGTCACGACCGTCCTCGGCAACCTCCTCGACAACGCCGTCTCCGCGGCTGTGGCGGGCGGCGGCCCCTCCCCCGCGGTCCTCGCGGACCTTGTGGAGCACGACGGCGTCCTCCACCTCGCCGTGACCGACACCGGGCCCGGGATCGCGGAGCCGGAGCGGGTGTTCGACTCCGGGTACTCGGGGCTCCCCACCGCCCGGGACGAGGCCGGAGGGCACGGGATCGGGCTGCCGCTCGTCCGGCAGATCGCCCGCGCGCGGGGCGGAGAGGTGTGGATCGGCGCGGCGCACGGGGAGGAGAGCTCCGGAGCAGGAGGCGAGGAGGCCTGGCGCGGGAGCGAGACGGTCCAGCGCGGGAGCGGGACGGCCGCCGCCTCCCCCGAGGCGCGGGCGTGGCCCGGCGCCACGATGTGCGCCAGGCTCCCGGGAGTGCTCGCCGAGGCCGGCGAGGGCCCGCAGGCCGGAGACCCGGCTGCGCGGGGGCAGATCGGACGGGAGCAGACCGGGCGGAACGGGGCCGGCACAGACCGGACGGACGCAGAGCAGACGGACACAGAGCAGACGGACGAGAGCGAGGAGAAGCGATGAGCGCCTACACCGTGCTCGTGGTGGACGACGACTACCGGGTGGCCGGGCTCCACTGCGAGGCCGTCGCGTCCCTGCCGGGCTTCCGGGCCCTTCCGCCCGTCGGCTCGCTCGCGGCGGCCCGCGCGGCCCTGCGGGATGCGACGCCGGACCTCCTGCTCGTGGACCAGTACGTTCCGGACGGGCTCGGAACCGACCTGCTGCGGGAGACCGACGCCGACACCCTGCTCGTCACCGCGGACCGCTCTCCGAGGAGCACGCGGCTCGCCCTGGCGCGCGGAGCGCTGGGCGTGCTCTACAAGCCGTTCGAGGCCTCGGAGCTGACCTCCCGGCTCACCGCCTACGCCCGGTTCCGCCGGATCCTCGACGGCGCGGCGGAGATGGACCAGGACGTGGCGGACCGGGCGCTGCGGGCGCTCGCCGTCGGCGTCCGCGCCGCACAGGAGCCCGCGGCCGAGAACGCGACCCTCGTCCGGCTGCGCGAGGTTCTGGCCGCGGAGCCGGAGGGCCTCACCGCCTCCCAGGTGGCGGCGAAGGCCGGGGTCTCGCGGCCGACCGCCCAGCGCCACCTCGCGGCCGCCGCCCGCGGCGGGGAGTTCGTGCTCGAGCTCAAGTACGGGACCACCGGGAGGCCCGAGCACGTCTACGGGGCGGTGTGAGAATAGGGGGAGGACCACGTCGAGAGGAGAGCGGATGGCGCTGCGCGTGCTCATGGTCGGGCGGAAACACGAGGCCTGGGTGGCGGACGGGATCGCCCGGTTCGAGAAGCGGCTCTCCAAGCCGTTCGACCTGACGTGGCAGAGCATCCCCCACTCCGCGAAGAGCGGAGACGCGGCCCGCGCCGAGGAGTCCGAGGCGATCCTCGCGAAGCTCTCGGGCAAGAGCGCCGGGGACTTCGCGGTCCTGCTCGACGAGCGGGGACGCAACATCGGCTCGCCCGAGCTCGCGCGGACCCTGCGGGAGCCGCTCGACCGGGGGCGCTCGGTGACGCTCGTCATCGGCGGCGCGTATGGCGTGGACGAGCGCGTCCACAGCCGGGCGGACTTCGTCTGGTCCCTGTCCAAGCTCGTCTTCCCGCACCAGCTCGTGCGCCTCATCCTCGCGGAGCAGGTCTACCGGGCGCAGGAGATCTCCGCCGGGCGTCCTTACCACCACGAGTGACCCGCCCGGGCCTGGCCGTCGCAGGAGCAGGGCGCGGACCAGGGAGAGCCCCGGTCCGCGTCCGCTTAGAGTGTCCGCCCCTCGTGGGAGGATCGAGCGCATGAGCAGGATCCTGGAGCGCTTCACCGAGGCCACGCGCACGTGGTTCGCCTCGGCGTTCTCCGCGCCCACGCGCGTCCAGGAGGCCGCGTGGAACGCGGTGAGCTCCGGGAAGGACGCGCTCGTCGTCGCGCCCACCGGATCCGGCAAGACGCTCGCGGCGTTCCTGTGGGCGCTGGACCAGTTCGTGCGCCGCGCGGAGGCGGAGCCGGCGCAGCTTCCGGGCGTCCCTGCCCCTGAGCGCCCCCGCCGGGCCGGAGGGACACGGGTTCTCTACATCTCCCCGCTCAAGGCGCTCGGCGTGGACGTGGAGCGCAACCTCCGTTCGCCCCTCATCGGCATCCGGCAGACGGCCCTGAGGCTGGGCCTGCCGGCCTCCGAGGTCTCGGTGGGGGTCCGCAGCGGGGACACCCCCGCCCGCGAGCGCCGGCGCCTCCAGACGCACCCTCCGGACATCCTCATCACCACGCCGGAGTCCCTCTTCCTCATGCTCACCTCGCAGGCGCGCTCGAGCCTCGCCTCGGTGGACACGGTCATCCTGGACGAGGTGCACGCGGTCGCCGGGACCAAGCGCGGCGCCCATCTGGCCCTCTCGCTCGCCCGCCTGGACGCGTACCTCGCCGCCCGGGGCCAGAGGCGTCCGCAGAGGATCGGCCTCTCGGCCACGGTGGAGCCCCGGGACCGCGTGGCCGAATTCCTCTCCGGAGGCAGGCCCTGCGAGATCGTCGCCCCGGAGTCCGGGAAGAGCTGGGACCTCTCCGTCTCGGTGCCCGTGGAGGACATGGGCTCCCTCGGCGGCTCCTCCGTGCTGCCCGGCACGCCCGCTCCCCTGCCCGCAGACCGCACGGAGGAGGACCCGGCGTCCGTCCCCACGTTCGCCGAGACGCTCGCGAGCCTCGAGGCCGGCGCGGCCGGGCCGCAGAACGCGCGCGGCGGCCCTCCCCTCACCGGCCACGGCACGGGCCACGAGCAGCGCGGAGCCGGGTTCTCCCCGGAGGCGTCCATCTGGCCGCACGTGGAGGAGCGGATCGTGGACCTCGTCCTCGCCCAGCGCTCCACGATTGTCTTCGCGAACTCGCGGCGTCTCGCCGAGCGCCTGACGGGCCGGCTCAACGAGATCTACGCGGACCGGCTCGGATTCGGGCTGGACCCGGAGCAGGCCTCCGCGCCGCCCGCGCAGGTCATGGCCCAGGCGGGGCAGAGCGCGGGGCGGGATGAGGACGCGCCCGTCCTGGCCCGCGCGCATCACGGCTCCGTCTCCAAGGACCAGCGCTCGCTCATCGAGGAGGCGCTGAAGCGCGGGGAGCTGCGCTGCGTCGTGGCCACGAGCTCCCTGGAGCTGGGCATCGACATGGGGCTCGTGGACCAGGTCATCCAGGTGGAGTCCCCTCCCTCCGTGGCCAGCGGCCTGCAGCGCGTGGGCCGCGCCGGGCACGGGGTCGGCGAGGTCTCCCGGGGCGTCTTCTACCCGAAGCACCGCGGGGACCTCCTCAACACCGCCATCGTGGTCAGCCGCATGCTCGAGGGCGCCATCGAGCCCCTCTCGATCCCCCGGAACCCTCTGGACGTCCTGGCCCAGCAGACGGTGGCCGCCTGCGCCCTCGAGCCGGTGCCCGTCGAGGAGTGGTTCGCCACGGTGACCGCGGCCGCTCCGTTCTCCTCACTGCCCCGGAGCGCGTTCGAGGCGACGCTGGACCTCCTCAGCGGGCGCTACCCGAGTGACGAGTTCGCGGAGCTGCGGCCGCGGATCGTCTGGGACCGGGCGGCCGGAACTATTGAGGGACGGCCCGGGGCCCAGCGGCTCGCCGTCACGAGCGGCGGCACCATCCCGGACCGCGGCCTCTTCGGCGTCTTCCTCGCGTCCGCCGAGGGAGAGCGCGGCGGCAAGAGGGTCGGCGAGCTGGACGAGGAGATGGTCTACGAGTCCCGCGTGGGAGACG
Organism: Arthrobacter sp. UM1; assembly: GCF_020483305.1. Lineage (GTDB taxonomy): Bacteria > Actinomycetota > Actinomycetes > Actinomycetales > Micrococcaceae > Falsarthrobacter. The sequence goes on along the minus strand of NZ_JACWAB010000009.1, from coordinate 28,113 downwards.
TCTTCGCGCTCGGCGCGTCCAGCTGGCGCATCCAGGACATCACCCATGACCGGGTGCTCGTGACCCCCGCGTTCGGCGAGCCCGGAAAGCTGCCCTTCTGGCGGGGAGACACGCTGGGACGCCCGGTGGAGCTGGGGGAGGCACTCGGCCGCTTCCTCCGGGAGGCCGCCGCGGAGGGGCCCCTGCCGTCCCACCTGGCGGAGCAGCTGGACCGGGCCGGGCTGGACGCCTTCGCCCGCGGGAACCTCGAGCGGTACATCGCCGAGCAGCGGAAGGCCACCGGGACCGTGCCGAATGACCGCCGGCTCGTCGTGGAGCGGTTCAAGGACGAGATCGGGGACTGGAGGATCGTGCTCCACAGCCCGTATGGGATGCCGGTCCACGCCCCCTGGGCCCTCGCCGTCGGGGCCCGCATCCAGGCGAGGTACGGGATCGACGCCTCGGCGATGGCGGCCGACGACGGAATCGTGCTGCGCGTCCCGGTCACGGACGAGGACCCCCCGGGCGCCGAGCTGTTCCTCTTCGACCCGGACGAGCTGGAAGACGTGGTGACGCAGGAAGTGGGAGGCTCGGCCCTCTTCGCCTCCCGCTTCCGCGAGTGCGCCGCACGGGCCCTGCTCCTTCCGCGCCGGGACCCCGGAAAGCGGACGCCGCTCTGGCAGCAGCGCCAGCGTGCCTCTCAGCTGCTCCAGGTGGCCCACCGCTACCCGCAGTTCCCGATCATCCTCGAGGCCGTCCGCGAATGCCTCCAGGACGTCTACGACCTCCCGGCGCTGCAGCGGATCGCCCGCAGCGTCCAGCAGCGCGAGATCTCGCTGACGGACGTCTCCACGCCCTCGCCCTCGCCGTTCGCCACGTCCCTGCTCTTCGGGTACGTTGCGCAGTTCCTGTACGAGGGGGACACGCCCCTGGCGGAGCGCCGCGCGGCTGCGCTCTCCCTCGATCCGGCGCTGCTGCGGGAGCTCCTCGGCCAGGTGGAGCTGCGGGAGCTGCTGGACCCTGAGATCGTCGCCGCCGTGGAGGAGGAGCTCCAGCGCCTGGCCCCCTCGCGGAGGCTCTCCGGCCTGGAAGGGGCGGCGGACCTCCTCCGGCTCGTGGGCCCGCTGGGCCCGGGCGAGGCGGCCCAGCGGCTGAGGCTCGCCCGAGACAGCGAGGAGTGCATCGCCGAAGAGCAGGCGAACGTCTTCCTCGAGGAGCTCGTGCGCTCCCGCCGGGCGTTCCGCACCAGGGTGGCCGGAAGGGACGTCGTCGCCGCCGTGGAAGACGCTGCACGGCTCCGGGACGCCCTCGGCGCCCCCATCCCGCACGGGGTCGCCGCGGACTTCCTCGAGCCGGTGGAGAGCCCGGTGGAGGACCTTGTGGCACGGTACGCCCGGACCCACTCCTCCGTGACGGCGGCGGAGACCGCAGCGGCCCTCGGCCTGGGACAGGCCGTGGCGCGGACGGCCCTCGTGTCTCTGGCCCGTCAGGGACGCGTCGTCGAGGGAGAGTTCCGGGCGGAGCCCGCGAGGACCGGGCCGGAGTTCTGCGACGCGGACGTGCTGCGGCAGATCCGCAGGCGCTCCCTCGCCCGCCTCCGCAGCGAGGTGGAGCCGGTGGACGGCCCCACGCTCGGACGCTTCCTCCCGGCCTGGCACCACGTCCTCGGGGCCCAGAAGGGCGCCGAGGCCCTGCACGGCACGGACGCCGTGCTCGCCGCAGCCGAGCAGCTGACCGGCTCGCCCATCCCGGCGTCGTCGCTCGAGACCCTCGTGCTCCCGGCCCGGGTGCCGGACTACTCGCCCTCCATGCTGGACGAGCTCGTGGCGCGGGGAGACGTGATCGTCCAAGGGCACGGCCGGATCGGCTCGGCGGACGGGTGGATCTCCCTCCACACCGCGGAGACCGCAGACCTGACCCTCGCGCAGGCGTCCTCCTCGATGGACGAGGGGCCCGTGGAGCTCAAACAGGACCTGCTGGCCCTCATGAGCTCGTCCGGCGCCTACTTCCCCCGCCAGCTCGCCGAGTCCCCGGTGCGCAGAACCGGGTCTCCGGCCACCGCGCCCGAGCTGAGAACCGCCCTGTGGGACCTCTTCTGGGCCTCGGCCGTCACCTTCGACTCGCTGGGGCCCCTGCGGAGCCTCCTCAGCGGAGGCGGCTCGGCGCACAAGCGGGCCTCCTCGACATCGCGGGCCCGCTCGCTGCGCCCGAGCGCGATGCGCCGGGCGGCGCTCCGCCGCTCCGCGCTCGGCAGCGGCGGTCCGTCCGCGGCGGGATCCGGCTTCGGCGGCGGCTCAGGAGCCGGAGAAGGCGGCTCGGACCTGGCCCAGGACCCCCTCCTCGCCGCGCGGTGGTCCCTGCTGCCCTCCCTCGAGCCGGACCCCACCGTCCGGATCACCGCGTCCGTCCACCTGCTCCTGGAACGGCACGGAGTGCTCACCCGCGGCGCGGTCGCCGCGGAGGAGACCCCCGGCGGGTTCAGCGCGGTCTACAAGGTCGCGTCCGCGCTGGAGGACGCGGGGGCGGTGCGGCGCGGCTACTTCGTGGAGCAGCTCGGTGCCGCCCAGTTCGCCTCTCCGGAGACGGTGGACCGCCTGCGCACGTTCACCGAGGACGCGCTTCGCGTCCCGGGCACGGACCAGCGCTCGGACGAGCCCGTCGTCGCCCTGGCCGCCACCGACCCCGCCAACCCCTACGGCGCGGCCCTGGCATGGCCCGAGGCCGAAGGCCACCGCCCCGGGCGCAAGGCCGGCGCCGTCGTCGTCCTCGTGGACGGGTCTCTGGCACTCTACGTGGAGCGCGGCGGCCGCACCGTCCTCACCTTCACCGAGGACGAGGGCGCGCAGTCGCGGGCCGCCGTCGCATATGCTGTAGCGGTCCGTCGCGGGAGAATCGGGCCCGTCAGCATCGAGCGGATCGACGGTGCGGACCTGCTCGGCGCCTCCAGCCACCCGGTGACCAGGGCTCTGGCGGACCACGGCTTCTACGCAACGCCCAAGGGAGTGAGATACCGGCCATGACCTGGCTCCTCGCCCTGCCTGCCGTGGCGCTGAGCGCAGCCGTCCTCGTCCTCCCCGGGCTCGTCACGGGCCTGGTCCTCCGTCTGAGGGGACTTGCGCTGCTCGCCTCCGCCGCGCCGCTCTCCGCCACCGCCGTGGGCCTCGGAGCCGTCTGCTTCGACGCGCTCGAGCTCGGGTGGGGGCTGTGGCAGCTGGCCGTCTCCACGCTCGTGCTCGCCGGGCTCGCGTGGGGGCTGCGGGCTGTGGCCGAGGAGCGCTGGCCCCTCCTCCACTCCGAAGACGCCCGGATCCGCCTGCCCCGGCACAACCGGGCCGTGCTCGCCACGGCGCTGACCGCGAGCGCCGCCGGAATCGCCTGGGTTCTCCTGCGCACCATCCCCCAGCCGGACCTGCTCGCCCAGGCGCACGACACGATCTTCCACGCTCCCGCGGTCGAGTACATCGTCGAGACGGGCCATGCCTCCTCCCTGACCATCGGCCTCCTCGCGTTCGACCCGCGGGCGAGCTTCTACCCCGCCGCCTGGCATGACACCGCCGCCCTGCCCGCGCTACTCCTCGGCACCCCGGTCCCGGTGGCCATGAACGCGGTCAACCTCGTCATCGCCTCCTGCGTCTGGCCGCTCGGCGTCCTCTGGTTCACCCGTGTCGTGGCCGGGCCGTCCCGCCTCGTCACGGCGGGCTCCGCAGCGGCCGCGGCGGCCATGCCCCTCTTCCCCTATCTGCCCATCCAGTTCGGAGTCATCTACCCCTACCTGTACGCCGTGGCCCTCCTGCCGGCGGTGCTCGGCTTCGCCGTCACCGCCTGCGGCGGCTCGCGGCTGCCGACGACGTCGTTCCGCGCCGGCCTCTTCCTCGTCCTCGCCGCGCCCGGGGTCCTTCTGGCCCATCCGAGCATGCTCAACACGGCCATGCTCCTGCTCACCCCGTTCGTCCTCTCCCGCGCGGCCCGCCTCTCGCACCGGTGGATGCGGAGGCTGGCCCCGCCGCTCTGGCTCGTGTCTCTCGCGGTCGTCTGGGGGCAGGTCCGGCCCAAGCGCAACGCCTCGTCCAACTGGGAGCTTCAGGGCAAGCCGCTCTCGGCTTTGCGGGACAGCCTGACGCAGTCCCAGCTGAGCTACCCCGTCAACGCAGTGCTCGCGGTGCTCGTGCTGCTCGGCGTGGCCGCCGCCCTCTCCTCCCCCAGGCTCAGGTGGCTCGTGGGGTCGTACTGCCTCGCCGTGGCGGCCTTCGTCGTCGGCTCCTGGGGTCGAGGCGGGGACCTGCGCTGGGCGCTCACGGGCGTCTGGTACAACGACTACTTCCGCATCTCCTCCCTCGCGGCTCTCCTCGCCGTGCCCCTGACCGGGCTGGGGATCGCCTGGGCCGCTCGCACGGCGGCCTCGCTCGGGGCGGCTGCTCTCCGACGCCGCGCCCGCCGGGGCCGGCGTCCGCTGCCTCCCGCCTGGCCAGGGTGGTGCGCCGGAGCGGCTCTCGCCGTGCTCGCCGTCCTCATCGTGCCGGCGAGCCCGAGCCTCCAGCGCTCTGTGGAGGACGGCCGGCAGAAGTACGCCCTGACCCCCACCTCGCTGCTCGTGACAGAGGACGAGACGGCCCTCCTCAAGCGCCTCGGCGAGCGGGTCCCCCGCGGTACCGTCATCGCCGGGGATCCCCTGACCGGCGCGGGGCTGGCCGAGGTCTACGCGCCCGTGGACATGGTCCAGCCCACCAACGGTCCGGCCCCCACCGAGGACGGGCGCTACGTCATGTCCCACCTGGACCAGGCGGCCACGGACCCCAAGGTCTGCGCGTCCGCCCGCACCCTGCGCCTCGAGTACGTCCTGGACTTCGGCCACGCGAGCGTCAACGGCTCCCAGCTCACCTACCGGCAGGGCTTCCTGCACCTGGACCGGGCCCACGGCTTCATCCCCGTGGACACGCAGGGAGACGCCCGCCTGCTCCGCATCGCGGCCTGTGATCCGGACTGGAAGAGCGAGTCGCCGTGAAGAGCCCGCTCCCCGTCCGCGACGGCGTCAACGCCACCCGCCTCCGCGTCCCGCTGAGCGGCCCGTGGCGGACCGTCCTCGAGTTCGTGCTCGAGCGGTTCGGCCACGTGGACCCCGAGGGCATCCGCCGCCGCTTCGCCGAAGGAGAGGTGGCCGCAGCGGACGGCACCCGAATCCGGCCCGAGACGCCCCTCGGCGCCGCCGAGTTCATCTGGTACTACCGCAGCCCTCCGGCGGAGCAGCGCATTCCCTTCGAGGTGAGGCTTCTGCACGAGGACGAGCGCCTCGTCGTCGCGGACAAGCCCCCGTTCCTGCCCACAACGCCCGGCGGCAGGTTCCTCCAGGAGACCGCCCTCGTCCGGCTGCGCCGCCTTCTGGACGAGCCGGAGCTCACTCCCCTGCACCGCCTGGACCGCCTCACGTGGGGCGTCGTCCTCTTCGTCCGGCGCGCCGAGGACCGCGGGGCCTACCAGCAGCTCTTCGAGCGGCGGCGGATCGAGAAGTCCTACGAGGCCCTCGCCCCGGCGCCGCGCGGCGAGCTCGCGGACCGGCTCGCCCTGGGGCCCGTCCACGTGCGCAGCCGCCTGAACAAGGTCAAGGCCCAGCTCCGCGCCTTCGAGGAGGAGGGGCCGCCCAACGCCCACTCGGAGATCGAGCTGCTCACGGTGCTCGAACCCGATGCGTCCGCGCCAAGCGGCCGCGGGCGGGCGCTGTATCGCCTCACACCGCACACGGGCAAGACCCACCAGCTGCGCCTGCACATGGCCGGGCTCGGGCTGGGCATCGAGAACGACCCGTTCTACCCCGTGCTGCTCGACGAAGCCCCGGACGACTACGCCCGCCCCCTGGGCCTGCTGGCTCGCAGCATCGCCTTCCGAGACCCCCACACGGGACGGAACCTCACATTCTGCTCTCGATTCGATCTCGAAAGGCCGCCCGAACCGAGCCGCGCTCTATGATGAGGAAAGGCCTCTTCGCCTGGTCCCCAGAGGAACACCCCCTTCCTCGTCCATTCATCCGATAGGTGCCTATCTCCCCATGCAGGATCTGCTAGACGAGTACAGCTACGACGACGACGAGCCGCTCACCCGCGAGCCGGCCTCGAGATGGCCCCTGTTCGCCGTGCTGGGGCTGACTCTCGTCGGCGTCGTCGCCGCCACCGTGCTCGGGGGCTGGATCGCGGGGGTGCTCGTCGCCGCCGTCGCGCTCATGCTCGTCGCGGCCTTCGTGTTCCTCACGGGCCGCATCGGCTGGATCACCGGACGCCGCCAGCGCCGGTCCCGTCGCGGAACGGGGGTCCTGTTCATGGGCGGAGGGCTCGTGCTCCTCGCGCTCGCCTCGGTCGTCGGCGGAGGCGGAGGCGTCTCCGGCGGGGGTCTGACGCTCGGCGCGAAGTCGAAGGACTCGGCCAAGCCCTCAGCCGGGCAGTCCTCCCCGGGCAAGAGCGCCTCGCCCTCCCCGAGCGCCACTCCGACGGCGTCGGCGAAGCCGAAGCCCAAGCCCTCGAAGAAGCCCAAGCCGAAGCCCAGCCAGCAGGCGCCTCAGCAGCCCGCTTACACGCCGCCGCCGGCCTACACGCCTCCGCCCGCGTACACCCCGCCGCCGGTGTACACGCCTCCGCCCGCCTACACGCCTCCGCCGCAGGCCCCGAAGCCGAAGCCCAAGCCGAGCACCCCGGCGAAGCCGGCGCCGTCGTCGCCTCCCGCGCCGAAGCCGAGCGCCCCGGCGTCCAAGCCCGCTCCCCCGGCCTCCAAGGCGGCCCCGGCTGCGCCCGCCCAGGGCGCCCAGGGCAACGGGAAGGGCAGCGGCAAGACCGCCCCGTAGCGGCCCGGCGTCCGCCGGGCCCCTGCAGGCCCCCTGCCCCGAATGGGGCTCCCAGGCTGTGTGAAGGTACCCTGGTCTGACGTGCCGACGCCGTTGTCGGCCGCAGTGCAGGGACCTGAAAGGAAAGCAATGCCCAGCCTGGACCTGACCCCCGAGTTCTTCACTCCCGTCCTGCCCGCGTGGGCAGGCCCGGAGGAGCTGGACTGGGCCGACTGGCGAGGCCGCAGGCTCGCGTCCCTCCACACGGACTACGGATGGCTGACGCTCGCCTCCTACGAATGGCTGCCGAAGAGCCCCTCCGAGCTGGACAGCGTCCCCGGCCTGTGGTCCGCCCAGGACGGCACCGCGCACATCGCGCCCCAGAACCCCGAGTCGCCCATCCTGCTCAACCTCGCCGGCGAGCCGCTCAAGGGCGGAACCGTCACGCTCGCGGAGGGCGAGTCCGACATCGTGGCCCGCTTCGACGCCGCCCGCCGCCCCTTCGACGCCCTCTTCCGCAACGGCTCGCGCCGCCGGGTGGACCACGGCATGGTCCACATCGAGCTGGGCGTGCGCGGCGGCCGGTACATGATCCGCACCCGCCTCCCGAAGCCGGAGCTGGCCAAGATCCCCACCTACCCGTACGACCCGTCCTGGATCGTCTCCGCGGTCTTCGAGCCCTCGGCCTCCCCGTACGTGGAGAGCGTGGCCTCCGCCCGGGACGACACCACCGTCTTCACCACGATCGAGGGCACCGTCCGCTTCCACATCCCGGGGCTGGACGAGGAGGTCGTCGCCGCCGTCGAGAGCAGCGGCGAGGTCGGGGAGAACACCGCGTACACGCTGACGTTCAGCGACTCCACGAACGGGAAGTCCACGCCGCGCTGGCGGTTCGTCTCCGTGGTGGTCTTCGGCCGGCCGGGCCCCGAGGGGTGGGCGCCCGGCGAGCACAACGCCGTCATCGACTTCAACCGGGCGCTCTGCTACCCCATGGCGTTCGGCCCGTACGCCGTCTGCCCGGCGCCGGTGCTCGGCAACTCGATCCCGGCCCCCGTCACGGCGGGCGAGAAGGCCCTGCCGACCGTCTGACCGGCTCCGGCCTACTTGGGCGCCATGCGGATGGCTCCGTCGAGCCGGATGACCTCGCCGTTGAGGAGCGCGTTGTCCACGAGGTGGCGGACGAGCCCCGCGTACTCGGCCGGCTTGCCGAGGCGGGAGGGGTGCGGCACCTGCTGGCCGAGCGAGTCCTGCGCCGCCTGCGGCAGACCCGCGAGCATAGGCGTCTCCATGATGCCGGGCGCGATGGTCACCACCCGGACGAGCGAGCGCGCGAGCTCCCGCGCGAGCGGCAGCGTCATCGAGGCCACCCCGCCCTTCGAGGCCGCATAGGCGGGCTGGCCGATCTGCCCGTCGAAGGCCGCCACCGAGGCCGTGTTGACGATGATCCCGCGCTCCTCCGAGTCCGGGAACCCGTCCGCCCCCGCGGAGACCGGCTCCAGCCGGGACATGGCCTCGGCCGCGAGGCGCACCACGTTGAACGTGCCGATGAGGTTGATGGACACCACCTTCGCGAACGCTTCGAGCGGCAGCACCCCCTCCTTGCCGAGCACCTTCCCGGGGGTCGCCACGCCCGCACAGTTCACCGCGATCCGCAGCTCGCCGAGCTCCTCGGCCGTCCGCACGGCGGCCTGCACGTCCTCCTCGCGGGTCACGTCCGCGGCCGCGAAGACCGCCCGCTCCCCGAGCTCGCGGGCGGCGGCCTCGCCCGCCTCCTTCTGGAGGTCGACGACGACGACGCGCGCCCCCGCCTCGATGAGCGACCTCGCCGTGGCGAATCCGAGTCCGGACGCGCCGCCCGTGACGAGGGCGACCGTTGAGTCCGTGATGCGCATGCTCTCTCCTCACAGCCCCGCGAGAGGGCCTCGACTGTGCTTCTCCTCACACCCTAGCCCGAGTGCGCTCCCAGCGGACCGTCCTAGGGTGGAGCCATGCTCAACGAACCCGCCGCCGTCGGAAGCCTCGCCCTGCGGAACCGGACCATGCTGGCGCCCATGTGCCAGTATGCGCTGACCGCCGAGGACGGGATCGTCGGCGCGTGGCACCTCGTCCACCTGGGAGCGCGGGCGGCGGGCGGCTTCGCCGTCGTCGTCGCCGAGGCCACCGGGGTCTCCCCGGAGGGGCGCATCTCGCCGTACTGCCCGGGGATGTGGTCGGACGCGCACCGGGACGCCTGGAAGCCCGTGGCGGAGTTCGTCCACGCGCAGGGGCGCTCGCCGGCATCCAGCTCAACCACGCGGGCGCCAAGGCCGCCGGAATCCCGTGGCTCGAGGGCGAGCCGGAGCGCCACCCCACCGCCACGCGGGGCACGCTCGCGGCCGACGACGGCGGCTGGACCACCCTCGCCCCGAGCGCGGGCGTGGGCGAGCTGCTCGGGACGGCCGAGCCGCAGGAGATGACCCCGGAGCAGATCCGCTCCTCGATCGAGGACTGGGCGGCCGCCGCCCGCCGCGCAGCCGAGGCGGGGTTCGACGTGGTCCAGCTGCACGCCGCCCACGGCTACCTCATCCACCAGTTCCTCTCCCCTCTGACCAACCGGCGCACGGACGAGTGGGGCGGCGGCTTCGAGGGCCGGACGCGCTACCTGCGGGAGGTGGCGGCCGCCGTGCGCGAGGCCCTCCCCCAGGGCGTGGAGCTCATGGTCCGCATCTCCGCCACGGACTGGACGGAGGACGGCTGGAGCCTCGAGGACACCGTGGCGCTCGCGCCGATCCTCCGGGACGAGGGCGTCTCGATGCTGGAGTGCAGCTCCGCGGGGATCGGGCCGTACCACGGACCCTCCGGCCCGGGCTACCAGGCCGGGCTCGCACTCGCCGTGAAGCAGGCGGTGCCGGACCTGTTCGTCTCCGCCGTCGGCGTCCTGGAGGACCCGCGCGTCTCGGAGGACCTGCTCGTCCAGGGGCTGGACGCCGTCTCCATCGCCCGCGGCGCGCTGCGCAATCCGAACTGGCCCGTCACGGCCGCCGTCGAGCTCGGGGACGGCGAGCCGCCGGTCTCGCCGCACTACTGGCGCGCCGGGTTCGCTCGGGTTCACTAGGCTGGTCTCATGGCGTTCACCTCCTCCGACCCAGACCAGACGGACAGCTTCCCGGCCATCGCCTCGGCGGCGGCGCGCTCGGTCATCCGCCACTTCGGCGGCCCGGTGCTCGGCCTGCCCGGCACGCACCTCGCGGCGGTGCGGCGCCCCGGCTCGGTCAACAACTTCGTCCGGCCCTTCCACTACTGGTGGCAGGCCCACTACGCGGACGCCCTCGTGGACGTCGGCTGGCGGGAGCTGCGGACCGGCGAGCGCGTCAACGGGCCGAGCCTGCCGAGCGCCGGCGAGCTCGCGGCCCGCACGGTCAAGACGCTCGTCTCCCGGAACTTCTTCCGGGTGACCAACTCGTACTACGACGACATGGCGTGGCTCGCCCTCGCCATGGGCCGCCTGGACGCCCTCGCACGCGAGGCCGGCAAGCCGGGCCCCGGCGAGCGCCTCAAGCTGGAGCACGCCCTGACGGACCAGCTGCTCTCCGCGGCCACGGAGGACCTCGGCGGCGGCCTCTTCTGGAACACCAAGCGGGACTTCAAGAACACGGCGGCGACGGCGCCGGCGGCCCTCCACCTGGCCCGGCTCGGCCGCCGCACCCCGGAGTACCGCCAGAAGGCGCAGGGGCTCGTGGACTGGCTCGAGGAGCACGTGCTCGACGATCGCGGCCTCTACCGGGACGGCGTCCGGATCACCAAGGGCGAGCCCGTCCTCAACGAGGCGGTCTTCAGCTACAACCAGGGGCCGGTGCTCGGCGCGCTGCTCGAGCTCGGCGGGGAGGAGAACCTCCGCCGGGCGGCCCGCACGGTGGACGCGGTCAAGGGACACCTGACGGAGCGCCGCACCCACATCCTCACCACACACGGCGAGGGGGACGGCGGCCTGTTCACGGGCATCCTCTGCCGCTACCTCGCGACGGCGGCCGTGGACGAGCGTCTGCCCGAGCACACGCGCAGCCGGGCGGCCACGCTGGTGACCACCACCGCCCGCCTGCTCTGGGACGGCCGCGGCGAGCGCTGGGCGCACACGGGAATCGTGAAGCGCCCCGAGCGCGTCCTCGTGTTCCCACGCACTCCGGGAGCCGAGGCCGTGCGGGAGTACCCCGGCCAGACCCCGGTGGAGCTCTCCACCCAGGTCCAGGCATGGACGGTCTTCGAGGCCGCCGCGAGCATCGAGGAGGCTGCACGCCGATGAACCTGCGCACACCGGACCAGAATCCGGGCTGGATGTCCGAGGACGACCTCTTCGACGTCCGGCACATGGTCCCCATGGTCTACGTGGAGGCGCTCCCCGTGCGCCTGGACCCCATGGGCTACGTGAGCGAGGTGGGGCTGCTCTTCACCGCGGACAGCGAGGGGCGCATGACCCGCTCGTTCGTCTCCGGCCGGGTCCGCTACCGGGAGACCGTCCGGGCGGCGCTCCTGCGCAACCTGGAGAAGGACCTCGGGCCCATGGCCATGCCGCAGCTTCCGCCCTCGACGGTCCCGTACGCCGTGGCGGAGTACTTCCCCGCCCCCTCCCAGTCCGGCCTGACCGACGAGCGGCAGCACGCCGTGGCCCTCGAGTACGTCATCCCGGTCCAGGGCGAGTGCCAGCCCCGCCAGGACGCGCTCGAGCTCTCCTGGCTCTCCCCGGACGAGGCGCTGACGGAGGCGGTCCTCGCCGAGTTCACGGGCGGCCGGGGCGAGCTGCTCCGCCAGGCCCTCGCGCACGTGGGCTGGGGCCGCTAGGCGGGAGGCAGCCCCGAGGCCGTGCGCCCCTCAGCTCGCTCGGCTTCGCCGCGGCCTCGACGGCCGCGGCCGCCTCGGCAGCCGGGCCGCGACCCGGTCCGGGTAGCGCACCGCCAGCAGCACCGCCATGCCCACGAGGCTCCCGACGGCCGTCTCCACGATCCGGTCCCCCAGCAGGGCGCCCGGCGAGGCCTTGCCCGCCAGGCTGATCGAGAGCAGCGCGAGCGGCGTCACGAACATCTGCGCGAAGAGGTACTGCCGGATGACGAGCAGCTCCACCATGAACTGGCACACGGCCACCGCCGCCACGGTCCCCCACGCGTCGAGGTGCAGCGCGAGCACGATCCCGAGCGGGATCAGCCCCAGCACCGCCCCGAGGATGCGCTGGGTGCCGCGGAAGACCGCGTGCCGCGCCCGCAGCGCCTGAAGGGGCACGACGGCGGCCACCATGGCCCAGTAGTGGTGCCCGAACCCGGTCTGCAGGCCCACGGCCACGGCGATGAACCCGGCCACGCCCGCCACGAGCGCGTTCATGAGGCCGTCCTTGAGCGCGTCCCGCACATTCGCCAGGGTGTAGACGCCGCTCGGCAGGTGCCAGCGGGGCCGCACCCCGGGCCGGACCTTCCACGCGGCGCCCACGGCCACGCTGAGGAGGGCGGTGAGGACCGCCGTCGTCATCGCCTCCGCCGGGGGCGGCGAGAAGGGCAGGGAGGCGATGGCCGCGAACGCGAAGATGTGGAAGAGGGAGCCGCTGGGGCGGAGCACCCAGAGGCGGGCGAAGCTCGCCGCCACCCCGGCCACGAGCGTCGTGGCGGCCACGAGCTGCCACGGGTTGAGGTGGTGGAACAGCGTGTGGCTGGCCACGGCGAGGCCGATGACGGCCACCATGAGGCCGCCGGCGCGGACCTGCGTGGCCACGCGCTCGTTGAAGTCCATGTTCCGCCCGTACACGCCCGTGAACGCGCCGAAGACCGCGAAGACCGTGAGATCCGGCCGTCCGATGAGCATGAGGAGGACGAGCGGGGCGATGACGCCGAAGGTGCAGCGGATCGCGGCTTCGCGGTCGCGCATTCCGGGCTCGAACGCGAAGAAGTCCCGGAGCAGCTGCATGCCCCCAGTCTAGGGGCGGGCGCGCTCCGGGACCCCCGGAATCATGCGGATCCGCTACTTCACGGTGACCAACACGACAGGCTCGTCCTGCCCCGGCCACGTGCCCCGCACGCCGGTCTCCGCGGTGACGGAGGGGTCCAGGGTGTAGTTGACGCTGATCTCGGAGTCGCCGATCTCGTCATGGTGGAGGTCGCCGGGGCCGCCGATGACCTCGACGTCCATCGTGGGCTCCTGGACGCTCACGTCCTCGCCCTCGTGGAGCTCGACGACGGACTGCGGCTCCCCCTTGCGGACCGCGTCCCGGGCGGCGTGGCGGTAGACCGGATCGCTCTCGGCCTCGTAGACGTACCGCGTGCCGAGCACGGAGTGCTCCATGCGGGTGATGAGGCGGCCGCCGTCGAGCTCGAGGCCGCGGTAGGAGAGGGGGACGAGGTAGTGCTTCCCCGACCCGTCCCTGACGATGATGTGCTCCATGCCGACGGCGCCCGCCGGATCGTCCCACCGGAATCCGGCGGCCTTCTCCAGGCTCGAGGCGTCGCCCTCGAACCACGGCTGCTGCGCGATCCACTCGGCGATGAGCTCGTCTTTGGTCGGGCTGAGCTGGGCGTTGTAGACGACTGACATGCCCCGAGCCTAAGCCTCCCCGCCCCTCGGCGCCAGGGCCCCGCCCGGATCGCCCGAGCCCGGATTCCTGAGACAATGCGAGGGTGACCGCGCAGAACTCCCGAGACCGCTTCAGCTTCGCCCTCGGCACCCGCCTCGCCGAGACGAGCACCCCCGCCGAGGTGTCCGGCGGCGCCTCCCCGCAGCCGGCGCTCGGCCGCACCGGCGTCATCCGCACGCCGCACGGGGACATCAAGACCCCCGCCTTCATCCCCGTGGGGACCAAGGCCACGGTCAAGGCGGTCACGCCGGACGCGGTGAAGGAGTTCGGCGGGCAGGCCATCCTGGCGAACGCGTACCACCTCTACCTGCAGCCGGGCGCGGACATCGTGGACGAGGCCGGCGGGCTCGGCGCCTTCATGAACTGGCCGGGTCCCACCTTCACGGACTCGGGCGGCTTCCAGGTCATGAGCCTCGGCGCGGGGTTCAAGAAGGTCATCAACATGGACGCCGTGGCCCAGCCGGGGCAGGACGACGCGGTGGCTCCCGGCAAGGAGCGGCTCGCGCACATCGACGACGACGGCGTCTGGTTCAAGTCCCACCTCAACGGGGACCTGCACCGCTTCTCCCCGGAGATCTCCATGCAGGTGCAGCACAGCCTCGGCGCAGACATCATGTTCGCGTTCGACGAGCTGACCACGCTCCAGAACTCCCGCCCCTACCAGGAGGCCTCGCTCGAGCGGACGCGGCTCTGGGCCCTGCGCTGCATCGAGGAGCACCGGCGCCTCACGGAGCAGCGCTCGCACCGCCCGTACCAGGCGCTCTTCGGCGTGATCCAGGGCGCCAACTACGAGGACCTGCGCCGCAAGGCCTGCCGGGACCTCGGCGCCATGGACTTCGACGGCTACGGCCTCGGGGGCGCGCTGGAGAAGGACGAGCTCGGGACCATCGTGCGCTGGTGCTCCGAGGAGCTCCCCGAGGACCGTCCCCGGCACCTGCTCGGCATCTCCGAGCCGGACGACATGTTCTGGGCCATCGAGAACGGCGCCGACACCTTCGACTGTGTCTCCCCCACGCGCGTGGCCCGCAACTCGGCCTTCTACACGGACTACGGGCGCCTCAACCTCTCCGGCGCCAAGTACAAGCGGGACTTCGGCCCCCTCCAGGAGGGCTGCGACTGCTCCACCTGCGCGAACTACTCCCGCGCGTACCTCCACCACCTCTTCAAGGCCAAGGAGATGCTCTCCCACACGCTCATCTCCATCCACAACGAGCGCTTCATCGTGCGCATGGTGGACCGGGCGCGGCAGGGCATCGAGGACGGCACCTACGCCGAGGTCCGCGAGGAGGCCCTCAGCCGGTACTACGGCGCCGTCCCGGAGCGGATGACGACGACGAGGCGCTAGCCCGGCCCTGCCCCTCTCTTCTCCCCCCCCTCATCTCCCTCCTCTCCCTCCTATCCCTCCTCTCCCTCCTCGTTTGTTGCGAGTTGGAGGAATGGGCGGCCTCTTTCCTCCAACTCGCAACAAACGAGCTGGTTCTCAAGCGAGACGGGCGCCTCCGAGGGCTCAGGCCGACTGGTGCCTGGGCGGGTCCTCGGGGTGTGAGGCGGAGGTTCCGGGGCCGCCGTCGTGCACGAAGACCGCGCCGAAAGCCTCCCACGCGAGCGCCGCCAGGATGCCCAGGAGGGACAGCCACGAGAGGCCGATCTCGAGGGATCCCAGGTACAGCAGGGTGACGCTCACGAGAGCGACGACGACCGTCAACCACCGCCGCCAACCGGTCGAGAGGTAGTACTGGGTGTCGCCCTTCGGCTTCGTCCACGGGTGGGCCCCGCCGTGCTCCCGGCTCCACCGTTCGCGGTACTGCCGGTACCGTCTCGGAGCCACGAGGGTCTCGGCCACGACCCACCCCAGGACGACGCCGTAGGCCAGAGAGCTCGGAGCCCCGTCGAGGAAGATCAGGGCGAAGACGGCGACGGCCACCAGCACCCTGGCCACAAGCCGCGGCCCGCGCCACACGTACTGCGAGAAGCCGAGGGGGATCTCCGGCTGGCCACCGGCGTCCGGGGTCCGCCCTGTCTCGGCGGGCACTTGTGTTCTGTCCGTCTCCACCTCGGTCACGCTCCCTGCATCGTGCCCTGGGGCAGAGCGCCGGACGGCTCCGCCTTGAACCGCTTGCGCCGGCTGATCTCGGCGAACACCGTCCACAGGACGGAGACGAACGCGGCCCCGAACGCCGCCACGAGGAACCAGGGCGAGACAGCGCGCAGAGCGAGGAGCACCGCGATCACCGCGACGAAGCCGCATTGCGCCCAGCCCCGCCAGCCCGTCTCCAGAAAGTACAGGGAGTCCTCGCGGCCGCCGCCGAACGGGTCCGCCCCGTTGCCCAGGCGGGTCCACTCCGCGCGGTAGCGGCGATAGGCGGCGGGGCCGAGCGCCGTCGTCGTCGCCTTCAGGGCCGCCACGCCCGCGGCCGCCAGGAGCGACCACGGGAGGGGCGCGAAGAACACGGCCGGGAACAGGATGACGTACGCGGCCCGAGCCGCCCTCCACCTCCCCTGGGAGAGGAACTCCTGGTAGTCGTAGGGCACGTCCGCGTGCATGCCGGATCCTTTCCGCGGCCCGCGCCGTCCGGCCTGGGCCGTCTGAGACTCAGCGCCACCAGTGGAGACGGTGGCCCGCGTCCCACAGGAGGAACACCCCCACGGCCCGCAGGACCCAGGCGAAGATCACCGTCGAGTGGCTCTCCATCCAGCTGTACACGCGGGCCAGGCGGTTCTCAATACGCGGGCCCAGGAAAACGCGCAACAAGAGCATAACGATCGGCGGCGTGACCATGAGCAGCACGTATCCCGCGAGCACGGCCGCCGCGAGTCCGAGCGGCCAGTGGGCGTTGAGGACCATGGTCATCGCGCCGAGGAACGGGAGCATCGAGGCGGCCTCGAGCGCGCCGACGCCCACCGCGATGCCGGCCACCGCCCCGATGCTCGCCCGCTCTCCGACGAGCCTCGCCTGCCAGCGCTGCATGAGGGTGGGCGGCGCCCCGGAGGCGAGCCGGGCCTCCTTCTTCGCCGTCGCGCGCTTCTGGCTCATGAAGAGGCTGCCGAGGATGAGGGCCGCGCCGAGCACGAGCTCCCCGACGGCGAACGCGCGCAGCCGGGCGAGGTGCTGCCCGGCGTCCACGAGCCCCCGCGCGCCGAAGACGAGCGCCATGCCGAGGCACCAGTAGAACGCCGCGAGCGCGCCCAGGTAGGCGAGCACCGCGGCGGCGCGGACGCGGCGCTGGACGAGCATGAGGATCGGGATGTCGAAGGTCCCGAAGCTCGAGGAGTCCATGAGCGCGAGCAGCGCCAGCGTGGGGAGGATGCGCATCAGCGGGGGAGGCTCTCCAGGGTCTGCTCGCTCTCGGCGAGGCCGTACGTGGGCTCGGCCCGCTTGAACCAGCCGATGACAAGCGTGGTCACGGGCACGAACAGGTACTCCACGAGCGTCTTGTAGAGGAAGCCCACGAGGAAGTAGTTCATGAACTCGGCGAACGTGGTGATCCCGATGACGCTCGCCGCGATGACGCAGAACACGAGCGTGTCCAGGAGCTCGCCCACGCCCGTGGAGCCCATGAGCCGCATCCACAGCCGCCGCTCGCCCTGGCGCTTCTTCATGGCCGTCATGATCCACGCGTTGACCGTCTGCCCCGTGAGGAACCCGAGCAGGGACGCGACGACGATCTGCGGGACCGGCCCCAGCGTGGCCGCGAGCGCCTCCTGCCCCTCGTAGAAGGACGCCGAGGGCAGCGCGATGATGACCCAGTAGCAGAGCGAGGCGAACACGGACAGCCCGAAGCTCGTGTAGATCGCCGTGCGCGAGGCCTTGAACCCGTAGACCTCGCTCACCACGTCGCCCAGGATGTAGGCGAGGGGGAAGAGGAAGAACCCGCCGTCGGTGATGATCGGCCCGAACTCCACGCCCTTCGAGGCGCCGATGTTCGAGAGGATGAGCACCACGGCCATGAGGGCGACGACGACGGCGTAGCGCGCGCTGCCCACTCGGGCGAACCGGGTGCCCGAGCCCGTGCCGGGGGCGGGCGCGGTGCGGGCCGCGGCCGGCTCGGGGCGCTCGTCCCGGGGCCGGGTGTGCTCAGCGCGAGACTGCTCGGGGGACTCGGGGGTGGGAGTCATGGCGTCCTTCTGGCCCCGGGGATGCGGGGCATGGTCGGGTGCTGCGGATCGGCGAGCCCAGCGCGCTGCCCCGCGTGCGCTCGAGTCCACATCCTAGTGGAGGGCGTCGGAGCCCCTCAACGGCGGCCGCTGCGGACGGGGCCCGGCCGGGCAGGGCCACCGCCGGGCAGTGACATGATGGGAGACGCCCCTGACTCCCCGTGGAAGGACCCGCATGTCGTCGTCGGTCACCCCGCCGCAGCCGCACTCCGAGCCCTCCGCGCCGGCCGGGGCGTCTCCGCGCTCCGAGGCGCACGGCGCGGCGGCTGCCGCGGCCCACTCCCCCGGCGGCGCCGACTTCGACAGGAAGGGCGCCAACGCGGCCCTCTCCGCGCTGCTCATCGGCTTCTTCATGATCCTCGTGGACCAGACGATCGTCACCACGGCCATGCCCGCGATCATGCGCGGCCTGCAGACCGACATCAACGGGGTCGTGTGGGTCTCGAGCGCCTACCTCCTCGCGTACGCCGTGCCGCTGCTCATCACGGGCCGCCTCGGGGACCGGTTCGGCTCGAAGCGGATGTACCTCGCGGGCCTCACGCTCTTCACCCTCGCGTCCCTCTGGTGCGGCCTCGCCCCGGACATCGGCCAGCTCATCGTGGCCCGCGTCTTCCAGGGGCTCGGCGCGGCCCTCATGTCCCCGCAGACGATGGCGATCATCGCCCGGGTCTTCCCTCCGGCCCACCGCGGCGCGGCCATGGGCGTCTGGGGCGCGACGGCGGGCGTGGCCACCCTCGTGGGCCCGATCCTGGGCGGCGTCCTCGTGGACTGGCTCGGCTGGGAGTGGATCTTCTTCGTCAACGTCCCCGTGGGCGCGTTCGCGTTCTGGATGGCGTGGCGGCGGGTCCCCGCCCTCTCCACGTCCCGGCACGCCTTCGACTGGCTGGGCGTGGGCCTCTCCGCCGTCGGCATGTTCCTCCTCACGTTCGGCATCCAGGAGGGCAAGACGCACGACTGGGGCTCGATCCTCGGGCCGATCACCATCCCGATGCTCATCGCCGCCGGCGTGCTCGTCATGGCGGCGTTCGTCTTCTGGCAGTCGCGGAACCGGCGGGAGCCCCTCATGCCGCTGCGCCTGTTCCGCACCCGCAACTTCGCGCTCGGCAACGCGGCCATCTTCTTCGTGGGCCTCTTCATCACGTCGATGCCCCTGCCCGTCATGATCTACATGCAGAACGTCCGGGGCATGACCCCGACCCAGACCGCGCTCATGATGGCGCCGATGGCCGTGGTCTCGGGCGTGCTCGCGCCGTTCGTGGGCCGCCGCCTCCGCACGGCCCGCCCCGGCACCTACGCGGCGTTCGGCGCCGGCATGAACGGCCTCGGCATGCTGCTCTACGCGTTCACGATGGCCGCGGACACCCCGATCTGGTGGTTCCTCGTGGTCTCGGCGGTCATGGGCGTGGGCAGCGGATTCATGTGGTCGCCCCTCTCCACGGGCATGTCCTCCTCGCTCGCTCCCCACGAGACGGGCGCCGGCTCAGGCGTCTACAACGCGATCCGCCAGTCCGGCGCGGTGCTCGGCTCCGCCGTCGTCGCCGTGCTCATGGAGTCCAACATCGCGCGCGAGCTCGAGGGCCTCGGCCCGCGCGGGGGCGCGCACGCCCAGCAGACCGGCGGCGAGGGGGCCCTCATGGGCGGGACGCTCCCGGAGATGCTGCACGGACCGTTCTCGACGGCGCTCGGCCACTCGCTCATCGTCCCCGCGTGCGCGGCGCTCGTGGCGGCCTTCATCGCGGCCTTCATGAACCGCGGCAACCTGGATCGGGACGACCTGGACCGGGCGAGGCGCTAGGGCGCCTGCGTGCCGTCGAGGCCCTACTTGCAGACGAGGCCTCCCGGGCTCTTGTCCACGTGCTCGTTGAGGCTCGGAACCTGGTCGATGAGGAAGACGTCCACCGTGCCGCTCGTGCGCTTCTCGTCCTCCTGGAACACCGAGTCCGGGAGCTGCCGCTGCACGGCGAGCGCCTGCGGCAGCGCCGAGGACTTCGCTCGGACCACAGCCGTCACCGACGTCCGCCCGGGCATCGTCAGCGAGCCCGAGTAGTTGCCCACCGCACCCACCTTGAAGTGGCGCTCCCGGAACTTGTCCGCGATGTCCGAGGCCATGCCGGTCTTGGTGGTCATGTTGAACACGTTGACGGTGGCCTGCTGGGGGTCCGAGGGCGTGACCGAGTCCGTGCAGACGTTCTTGGCCAGGGGGTCCTGCTGCGCGTGGCGCGCGTCCGTGACGCGGTTGACGATGACGGCGAGCACGACGGCGGCGAGCACGAGCACCGAGAACACGATCACGCCGATGAACTGGTTCTTCCGCTTCCGGCGGTACCGCTCAGCGCGCTCCCGGCCGGTCTCGCGGCGCTTCCGCCCGTCCCGCGGCGCCGAGGCCGAATACTCGGCAGGCAGGCTCGAGAGGTCCCGCTGCGGCGCGCCGGAGCGCGCTGAGGAGCCGGCCCCGGAGGGCTCGGAGGGGGAATGAGACTGATCGGACACGGTGCTTCGGCTCAGGCTTTCGGTTCGGGGCGCGGGCAGGAGACTCTCTGTCACGCCTATTGTAGGTCTCGACCCTGAGTCCCAGCCCCGCGCGCTCCCCCTCCGGGCGAGTCCCCTGCCGCTGGCCGGTCAGGTGGTCATACGATGAACGCATGAGCCCCCGATACGCCCTTCTCCTCGACGTCGACGGCCCCATCGCCTCCCCCGTCTCCCGCTCCGTGCGCCCTGAGATCGCCGAGGCGCTCGCCGTCCTCGCCCGGGCCGGCTCGCCGATCGCCTTCAACACCGGGCGCTCGGACGCCTTCGTGTCCCAGACGGTCCTGCCCGAGCTCTACAGCCGGGGGCTCGGCGCGGAGGCCTCGGTCCACGCCGTCTGCGAGAAGGGCGCCACGTGGTTCTCGGTGACGACTCCCGAGTCCGTCGAGCTCCACGTGGACGATGCGATGCGCCTGCCGGAGTCCCTCCGGGACGAGGTGCGGGCGCTCGCCGCGGAGCACTCGGACCTCATGTTCTACGACGAGACGAAGCGCGCCATGATCTCCGTGGAGCAGAACACCGACGTGCGCAACGAGCTCTACGTCCGCGCCCAGGCCGGATTCGACCAGCAGGCGGCGGCCCTCCTGGAGCGGCACGGCCTCTCGGAGCGGGTCCGGATCGATCCGACCATCATCTCCACCGACATCGAGGACAACCGCCTCGGCAAGGCCTTCGGGACGGACCGGGCGCTGGAGCTCCTGCGCGCGGACGGCGTGGACCCGGCCGGCTTCGTCTGGCGCACCGTCGGCGACTCCCGCACCGACTACGCGATGGCGGACCGCCTCCACGAGCTCGGCCTCGAGGTGGCGCACGTGGACGTGCGCCCCTCGGACGGCGTCCCCGAGGGCAAGCCGTACGAGGTCATCACCTACGAGGGCCTCCTGCACGACGACGCCGGCCTCGCCTTCCTCACCGAGGCCGTGGACGCGCTGGAGGCCTAGGGGCCCCCACCCCCACTCGCCCCCCCCTCTCGATTTGTGGCGCGTTTCGTGCGAAAACCGGGCCGAAATCGCACGAAACGCGCCACAACGCGCGCGCAGAAGGCCGGGACGGCTGAAGCGGCAGAGAAGCCGGAAGCGGCAGAGAAGCTGCGAATGACCTGCTGGATTTCATGAATATAATTCATTTCAAGGATCCCGCGCTGCTCTCCTGAGTCCCCCTCGAAGCGGCTCGCTCCCCTGCCCCCGCCGCCCCTCCCCGGAGCACCGCATGAACCACCCCCCCCCCCGGACTGAGCCGCGCCCGCCTCACCGCGGCCGCCGTCGTCGTCCTCTCCCTGACCGCCTCCGCCGCGTCCGCCGTGGACAGCCGCGACACCGCTCCCGCGCCACGCCCGGTGGTCGGGCCCCGGACCGTCCTGGACCCGTCCCAGGTGAGCACGGACAGCACGCCGGAGGTCGCCGCCGCGCAGGAGTACCGCCAGTTCCCGTTCGTGACGTCCTTCCCGTCCGGGAGCGGCTCCGCCCGAACCCTGCTCATGTCCTACAACGTCAACATGGACTCGGGCAGTGTTGCGGAGAAGCTGCAGACCAAGCGGTCCACGGACGGCGGCGCCACGTGGACCAGCCTCAGCCAGGCCGTCCCCATGACGAACACCGTGCGCACCAAGACGGGACTCCTCTACTCGGTCAACTTCCGCACGTCGTCGACGAGCACGCCTCCGAGCCCCATCAGCGCCACGCCGGGGCCCGTGCTCGAGCAGCCGGGCGTCGGCGGCAACGACGAGCCCCCGAGCCTCTCCGACACCACGAACCCGGACGGCACGAAGCCCCCGTACGAGCCGGAGCCGGACGTCTCGCTCCAGCGCTTCACCACCCGCTACTGGACCTCGAAGGACAACGGGGCGAGCTGGAGAACCGCGGCGGGAGCTGTCCGGGTCCCCTGGTCGCTCGCGGACCTGTACTTCCACCGCAGCATCGTCATCGCGCCGGACGGCCGCTGGCTCGCCACGGCCTACGCGCACAAGACCGGCGACAGCCGCTGGTCCTCGTTCCTCCTCTCGAGCTCGGACCAGGGCCGGACCTGGACGGGCGTCTCCGAGATCGGCGCCCGGCTGCTCACGTGGGGCGAGGGCGTCACCGAGCCCACCGTGGAGTTCAACTCCCGCGGACAGCTCGTCGTGGCATACCGGATGGCCGGCGCCATCAACCCGAGCGTCTGCCAGGGCTCCTCGCAGGGGAACACGAGCGTGGCCACCGCGGTGTCCGACGACCTCGGCCGCACCTGGTCCCGCCCCAAGCAGGTGGCCATCCCGGGCGTGCAGACGGGCTCCTCCGATCCGCATCTGCTCCGAGCCGCGACCGGCCAGCTCCTCCTCAGCGTGGGCCGGCCCTACAACCAGATCCTTGTCTCGAACGACGGGACCGGGGACGCGTGGGCCGCTTCCTCCGCCTCGGCGGACATCCGCAGCTCCGGTTACACGTCCCTCGCCAGCACCGGCTCGCCCAACCACTACCGCCTCTTCGGCGACCTCGGCTCCAACTGGTGCTACACCCAGCAGGACGGGCCGAGCCGCGCCTCCGGGATCTTCTCCCAGCCGTTCCACCTGACCCCGGCCGACGGCCAGACCGTGAACCTCGCCGCCGGGATGCGGCTCGGGCTCATGCGGCTGACCCAGAACACCTTCACGGGCGCGCTGACCGCGAGCTCCCGGGCGGAGGGCATCGCGGACTCGTCCGTCGAGCCGGACGCGGGACTCGTCTCCTCGACGGGCACGGGCACCTTCACCTTCGATCTCGGCAAGCCGTACATGGTCCGCGGAGTCGGCCTGGCGATGCCGACGACGGGCGCGAGCGCCGGCCTCGAGCTCTCCGCCGACGGCGCCCGCTGGACCGGCGCCGCCTCGTGGGCGCGCTCCGACGCCTACCGGGCTCTGACAGACCGCAGCTTCGCACCCATCCGGGCCCGCTACATCCGGGTCTCCAGCTCCGCCGCAGTCCAGGCTCTCGTGTCCGAGATGCGGGTGTACACGGACCATGAGACGTTCGAGAACGACGTTCCCGGCATGCCTCCAGCGGCCGTCAGCGCTCTGGGAACCGGCTCCGGCGCAAGCGTTCTGACCGAGGCGGGGAAGGGGTTCGAGAGCATGAACGCCATCCGCATCCTGGACGGCAGCCCAACCGCCATTCCGCGCCTGGTGAAGCAGATCGATCCGACCTGGAAGACATCCACCGGCTTCCACGTCAGGCCGTCCACGCTGACCACGGCGATGACCATCACCCAGAATGTGCGGATGCCCAACGGGAGCGTGCAGCGGGGCATGCACCTCGGCATCTTCCCGGACGGCTCGGTGCGGCGATACGACGGCAAAACCTGGATCGTCGTCGCGCGCGCCGGAACAGTGCCGATGAACCGCTGGAGCTACTTCTCCGTGTACAGCAACGGCAGCGGGAGCGAGTTCAACATCAACGGAAAGCTGTATTCCAGTCTGCCGCGGACGACACGGGGAGGCGTCTTCACGGACACCACCATCGCCTCAGGGGGCACCAGGCCGGTGGGGGACGACATCCTCATCGACAACCTCTCCCAGAAGTAGCCCAGCCCGACTCCACAGGATTTGTGGCGCTTTTCGTGCGAAAACCGGGCCGAAATCGCACGAAACGCGCCACAAATCGGGGGGGGCCTCGGTGCAGCCCCTCCCCGACTGGAGACGGGAGCCCTACGTCCCCTGCTTCTCCTCGAAGCCCGGCACATAGCTCCGGTAGAAGGCGCGGAACAGGTTGAGGCCCTCGTCCGTCGTGATGGACTCCGGGTGGAACTGGACCGCCTCGATCGGCAGCGAACGGTGGCGGACGCCCATGATGTAGTCGTCGTCCACGGACCTCGCCGTCACCTCGAGCTCCTCCGGGAGCGTGGCGTCCTCGATGATGAGCGAGTGGTACCGCGTCACCGTCTGAGGGTTCGGGGACAGCGCGAACATGCCCTTGCCGTCGTGCGAGATCTCCGAGGTGCGGCCGTGCATGATGTTCGCCGCCGGCGAGACCGTGGCCCCGAACCGGCACCCGATCGCCTGCAGGCCGAGACACACGCCCATGATCGGGATGCGCCCCTCGAACGCCTTGATGAGCTCCACGTGCCCGGACTCGAGCGGGTGGCCCGGGCCGGGCCCCAGGACGAGCACGTCGGGCACCATCTCCTCGACGCGCGCCGCGTTCTCCGGGTGGGAGCGCACGACGACGGGCTCCGCGCCGATCCCGGCCAGGTACTGCTCGATGACGTGGGTGAAGCTGTCGAACGGGTCGATGAGGACGGTCTTCACAGGATCTCCTTCCCGGTCACGGCCCAGTAGGTCGCCCCGAGCTTGGTCAGGGTCTCCCGCCACTCGCTCGCGGGGACGGAGTCGGCGACGATCCCGGCCGAGGCGCGCAGCGTGTAGGCGCCCTCAGAGAAGACCGTCATGCGGATGGCGAGCCCCAGGATGGTCCACCCGCCGAAGCCGATGAGGCCGAACGCTCCCGCGTAGTAGCCGCGGCGGGAGAGCTCGATGGACTCGATGATCTCCATCGCCCGGACCTTGGGCGCGCCCGTCATGGTGCCGGCCGGGAAGCAGGCCCGGATGATGTCGTAGACGTCCGCCCCCTCCCGCAGCCCGGAGACCACGTTGGAGACGATGTGGAACATGTGGGAGTACGTCTCGATGACCATGAGGTCCGGGACCCGGACGGTCATCGGCACGGAGACGCGGCCCATGTCGTTGCGGCAGAGGTCCACGAGCATGATGTGCTCGGCCCGCTCCTTGGGGTCCGCGAGGAGGTCTGCCGTGGCCTGGTCGTTCGCCGCGCGGTCCACCGCCTCGTCCCCCGTCATGGAGCGGCGCGCGGTGCCGGCGATGGGCCGCATCGTGGCCTCGCGCCCCTCCACGCGCACGAACAGCTCCGGCGAGGCCGAGAGCATCGTGCGGCCCGCGATGGGGATGAGGCTCATGTACGGCGAGGGGTTCCGCTCCCGCAGACGCCGGTAGACGTGGACGGGCTCGATCTGGCTCTCCACGGTGATCTCGTGGCCGAGCTGCACCTGGTAGATGTCCCCGACGCGGATGTGCTCGAGGCAGCGGTCCGCGAGGGCGAGGAACTGGTCCTCCGTCATCTCATCCCGAACGGCCTGGGGTTCGGGCACCTGCGGCAGCTCCGGAAGTCCGCCCGGGGCCTCGGCCAGCACGGCGAGGAGGGCGTCGACGTCGAGCTCCGGCCAGAGGTCCGCCGAGGCGACGCTGACGCGCCCCTCCCCGCCCTCGGGGCTGCAGGAGACGAGGGCGTGGACCAGGCTGAAGGCCGCGTCCGGCACGGGGTGCTCGGCGTCCTGGATGACGCGGGGCAGCTGCTCGATGTAGCGGACCGCGTCGTATCCGTAGAACGCCATGACGCCGAAGCCGAAGGACTCGGCCGAGCGGGGGAAGTCCGCCATCGCGTCGAGAGCCCGCGGAAGCTCCCAGAGCGCCTCGTCCGAGGTGAGGACGCCCTCTCCCGTCATGACGCCCGCGTCCTCGAGGCGGGTGCGGGCGAGCCGGACGAGCCCCTCGTGTCCGGTGACCTCCACGCGCCCGCGCCAGACGGTCACCTCGAGGAGGCCCGTGAGGCCCATGAGGCTGGCCCGGCGGTCGGCCATGGGGCCGGAGAGGGACTCGAGGAGGAAGACGCGGTCGTCGCCGTAGCGCTCGCGCAGGGCCAGGGTCGCGGACAGCGGGTCCTCGATCCGGACCGTGCGCTCCTCGATGCGGACGGGCAGAGGGGAATTCACGGGCACGCTCTCTCGTGGTCGGCGGAGACGGTCCGCCCGTCAGGGCGGGGACAGGCGGTCTGGCCATTTTACGGCGTGCGGCCGGGCAGGGCTTCACGGCGCTTGACGGCGTTCCATGCCCCAGGACTTCACGGCGCAGGACGAGACGGGGTCGCGAAGCCACGGGCCTCGGTGTTGAATGTGCAGTATGACTCAGCCTGCATTCTCCGTCCCCGCGCACGCACTGACCATCGCCGGCTCCGAGGCGACCGGCGGAGCGGGCGCCCAGGCCGACCTCAAGACGTTCCAGGCGCTCGGCGTCTTCGGCTCGCTGGCCCTCACGGTGATCGTGTCCTTCGATCCCGAGAACGAGTGGGACCACCGCGTCTTCCCGCTCCCGCAGGACGTGATCGCCCAGCAGCTGCAGACGGACTTCGCTGCGTTCGAGCACGACGCGGTCAAGATCGGCATGCTCGGCTCCCCGGACACGATCCGCACGGTGGCGACGGCGCTGCGCGAGCACGCCCCGAAGAACCTCGTCCTGGACCCGGTCCTCATCTGCAAGGGCCAGGAGCCCGGCCACGCCCTGGACACGGACCAGGCGCTCAAGGCGGAGATCCTCCCGCTCGCGGACTTCGTGACGCCCAACCACTTCGAGGCCACGGCCCTCTCCGGCATGGACTCGATCGACTCGGTCGAGGACCTCAAGGAGGCCGCGCGCCGCATCTACGACTCCGCGGGGGCCGTGGTCCTCGCCAAGGGCGGCGTGCGGCTCGAGGGCCGCGAGGCCGTGGACGTGTTCTACGACGGCGAGCGCCTCGAGGTCCTCTCCGCCGAGAAGGTCGGGGACGTCCCCGTCTCCGGCGCCGGGTGCTCGCTCGCGGCGGCCGTGACGGCCGAGCTCGCCAAGGGCGCCACGCCGTTCGAGGCGGCGGCGACGGCGAAGGAGTTCGTCACCGCCGGCATCCGGCACCGCGTCACGGGCGGGAGCCTGCCCTTCGACTCGTTCTGGCAGGGCGGCTTCGCCGTCTGAGGCGTTCAGCGGGCCGCCTCCGCGGACGGCCCGCCCGCCGGCTTCCTCGGGGAGCGCGCGGGCGTCCGCAGAGGGCGCATGGCGGACGTCACATAGTTCGGAGGCCTTTCCGAAATGAACTGATGTGGTGTAGGATTTGACTTCAGCGCAAGGAATACCCGCCTGCGCTGGGCCTCACGGCTCGTCTTCATCCCTCCCCCACGTCTGAGGATCCCCCATGAACAGCATCTCCCCGAAGAACCGCCGCCGCGCCAGCTGGATGGTCCCCGCCGCCCTCGGCACCACCGCCCTCGCGGCCAGCCTCTTCACCGGCTCCCTCGGCGCGTACACCGCGTCCATCACGAACAGCAACAACACCGCCGGCGCCGGCTCCCTCGTCATGCAGGAGACGGGCAAGGACTCCACGGGCGCTGCCGTGACCTGCACGTCCACGGACGGCACCAACAACGCCGCCACCTGCGCCACGATCAACAAGTACGGCGGCAACACGGCCATGTCCCCGGGCCAGTCGGTCTCCACGCAGATCACGCTCAAGAACACGGGCACCGTCAACGCCACGGCCGCCACGCTCACCCCGGGCAACTGCACCAACAACCCGACGACGATCGACCTCTGCTCCCAGATGCAGATCGTCATCACGGAGAACGGCACGCAGATCTGGTCCGGCACCGCCGCGGCGCTCGCCGCCAAGGGCCCGATCAGCCTCACGGCACCGGCTGCCGGCGCTGCGAACAACTACCAGATCACGACGACGCTCCCGGCCTCCGCCACCACGGCCTCCGCCGGCGGTCAGATCTCGCAGCCGCTGACCTGGACCTACACGGCCTAGTTTCACCCTTTCGCAGAGGGGCACAGCGGACGCCGGCACTCCCCCGGGCCGGCGTCCGCTGTCCCTTCAGCGAACTCTCTGAGAGAACAGTCAGATGACCCATTCATCCCCTGGGGTCGACGACGAAGCGAAAGCATCATCCCCGGCTCGCCTCCTCGGCCCTGAGGAACCCGAGGCTCCTTCCCCCGAGGAGCCCGCTCGACCCGGCCGCGGGATCTCCCCCGGCTCCCTCGCCCTCATCATCGCCGGAGCGCTGTTCGGCGTCACCGTCCTCGTCGGCGCACTGCTCGGCCTGAGGGCCTTCATCATGGAGACGCCCTCCATGGGCACAGCCGCCCCTGTCGGCTCCCTCGTGCTCACCGCTCCCGCCCAGGTCGCCGACCTCAAGAAGAACGACATCGTCTCCTTCAGCCAAGCGGGCGCGACCGAGACCCACACCCACCGCGTCATCGCCGCCGGCAAAGACGGCGTGCGGACCAAGG
>NZ_JACWAB010000008.1 GCF_020483305.1 Arthrobacter sp. UM1 | reverse complement strand
GTTCCACCACTGGGCGGGGGCGCTGGCGTCCACGTACGCCTTGGAGGCGGGAGCGGACGGCGCGGGCTTCGGCGCAGCCGGCTGGGCGGGCTTCGGAGCGGCGGGCTGCTGCACCGCCGGCGTCTGGGCCGGGGCGATCTTGTCAGCGGCCGCCTGCGCCTGCTCCTTGCTTCCCGTGGAGAAGAGGGCGTTGAGGTAGGCGTTGGCCTGCTTGCCGGTGCCGTAGTAGGTGCCCTTGGCGCCGTTGCCGTCCCAGTAGTTCCACCACTGGGCGGGGGCGCTGGCGTCCACGTACGCCTTGGAGGCGGGAGCGTAGGCAGCGGTCCGGGCCGGCTTCGACGCCGCCGGCTGCGTCGCGGCCTTGGAGGGCGCGGGCTGCTGAGCGGCGGGCTTCGAGGCGGCCGGCTTCTCGGAGGCCGGAGGCGTGATCGGGCCGAGCTTGGCCGCAAGCGCCTTGGCGGCCGCGAGGTCCCCGTTGCCGAGGTAGGCGTTGAGGAACACGTTGGCCTGCTTGCCCGTGCCGTAGAACGTGCCCTTGACGTCCTTCGAGTCGCCGCCCGTCCAGTAGTTCCACCACTGGGCGGGAGCGTCCGCGTCCACGTAGGGATGCTGGGCGCTCGTCTTGGCGGCCGCCGGCGACGACGGCGAGGTGGGCACCGCCGTGGACAGGGTGGCGTTCTTCGAGGCTGGAGCGGTCGAGGTCGTGGACTTCGGCGCCTCGGTGTTCGGGACCTGAGCGGAGGGAGCCAGCGAGACCGGCGTCTTCACGGGAGCCTTGGGCGCCTGGGCCTGAGTCTGGCCCTGGGCCGGAGCCGCGGGCGCGGTCTGCTGGGCCTTGGGAGCCGACGGCGCCGCAGGTGCGGAGGGTGCCTGCGGAGCCGGCGTCTTCTGGAGGGGAGCCTGCTGGACAGGAGCCTTCGGGGCAGCCGGGGCCTTGGCCTGCGGAGCCGGAGCCGTGGGCACCGCCGGAACGGACGGGGCCTTCGGGGCGGGCGACTGAGCCGCGGGGGCCTTCGGCGCCGTCGCGGACGTGCTCGGAACCGTGGGGGTGGTCCCGGAGGGCTTGGCGGCGGTGTTGCGCTGCACGGTGAGGTCGGCGGGGCTGCTGTGGGCCTCGCGGAGAGCCGACTGCATCGACTTCCCGGAGAACCACGCGTTGAGGAACGTGTTCAGCTGCTCGCCGGTGCCGGTGAACAGGCCCGTGACCGAGGTCTTGGCGTTCCAGTACTTCCAGACCTGGCGGCCGGCGCTCGGGTCCACGTAGGGGAGCTTGTCCTGCACGCGGGCCGAGTCGGCGGTGGTCTGGCCCGCCGCCATGAAGGCGTTGAGCTCGGCGCCGGTGCCGTAGTAGTAGCCGGTCCGGCTGTGGTCCTCGTTCCACCAGCGCCACCACTGGGCGGGGGCGGAGGCCGGGGCGTACTGCCGCGCGGCGGTGGTCGGGGCCTTCTTGGCGGCTGGCTCGGGTGCGACGCGCGGCGTGAACAGGTGGCTGCCGGCGGAGCGGCTGCTGTCCTGGAGGGCAGTGGCCGAGGGCAGGCTCGTGGAGATCAGGACGGCGGTGACGGCGCCGCCGGCCGCGGCAAGGCGGCCGATCGACTTCTGTGGGGCGGACGAGCGCGCGGGCGCTCTCCGGGTATCGATCAGGGGCATGAGTGGTCCTCCGCGCCTGCGAGGTGAGCTGTCGGATTCGCGCTCACACTTGGGTGTGGGCACGGTCCCTCAGCCGAGGCCCCGCGGACGGACGCGAGCACTCGGCCTTTCTCTGAGGGACTTCACCCCAAGGCACGGATCTTCCCCATCCATGCCGGGAATTCGGTTCCCCCGCTTCCACCTTCGAGGTCGATGCACGGACGCCGGTGGAACTTGGCGATGCGCCCGCAGTTGCCCGTAAATTCAAGACAACGGTTCAAAGTTACGGTTTGATCACGGGCCCGGCAAGGTTCCCATCAACCTCATGTAAAGGTTGAACCCTGAATCACCGGGCGGGGACGCCGCGTCTTTGAGTGAGGTTTCCTTCACGCTTTGCCGCCGTCGTCGCACCCCTGCTGAACGCCGTTCAGGGGGTGGGCGCCCGCGAATTCACGCGGATTCGGGCGAGTCTCCCCGTGCCGGCAGATCCGCGCCGGACTGCTCGGCGCGCTCCCGGGCCTCGAACGCCTTCACATTCGCCTGGATGCGGCGGTTGAGCACCGAGGCCGCGACGAGCGCGACCAGCAGCACAACGCCGAACCCGATCCAGGCGAACTCCTTGAGGTAGAGGTGCGCGGCCTCGCCGATGGTCACGATGAACCACACCGTGCCGAACGCCCATGCCAGGCCGCCGGAGGCGTTGGCGATGAGGAAGCGGCGGTAGTCGATCTTGAGCGTGCCCGCGAGCGGCCCGGCCAGGATGCGCAGCAGCGCCACGAAGCGGCCGAAGAACACAGCCCACGTGCCCCACCTGCTGAAGACGTGCTCCGCGTAGCGGATGTGCCCCACGGAGAAGTGGCGCGGGAAGCGCCGGGTCAGCCAGAGCAGCAGCCGCGAGCCGTACCGCCGGCCGACCGTGTAGCCGATGGAGTCCCCGATGACGGCGCCGAGGGCCGCGCTCGCCGCCACGAGCCACGGGTTGACCGCGGAGTCCTGGTGCAGGGAGAGGAGGGCGGCGGCGATGAGCGCGGTCTCTCCCGGCAGCGGGACGCCGATGCTCTCCACACCGATGACGAGCGCGATGAGCACATAGACCAGCAGCGGCGGGATGGCGGCGAGAAACGCGGTGAAATCCACTCGGCGGGTCCTCCTCGGTCTGCGGCGCGCGGCGGCCGCGCCGCGCATGAGGACACAGTTTATGCGCCGAAACCGGGGAAACCCCTGGACGGGGCGTCTCAGCGCGCGGTGGCGCCCCCGAAGGTGACCGTGCCGTTCCCGCGCTGGGCGTAGGCGCTCCAGAGCGCCTCCAGGCCGAGCTGCTGGGCGAGGATCTCGGCTCCCCGCATCGGCTCCTGCGTGCCGAGGCGCATCGGAGGGGTGAACTCGCCCAGGGAGGTGCGCGCCGCCTCGAGGATGCGCTCGGGAAGACCCTGCGCTCGGGAGAGGGGGCCGCCGAGAATCAGCAGATCGGGGTCCACCACCATGCCGAGGACGGCCGCCGCCTCGCCCAGGGCCTTGACGAGCCCTTCAAGGCGCTTGTCGCCGGGGTCCTCGGCACAGAGCCGCTTGATGAGCGCTTGGTCGAGGAGCGGCAGGTCCGGCGCGGTGAGCCCCAGGTCGAGGAGGATGCTGGAGAGCGTCCCGCCGCGGATGCTCACGTGCGAGAACTCGCCGGTGAGGCCGCGGGCGCCTCGGACCACCGTGCCGTCGACGACGAGCGCCGCGCCCACGCCGCCTCCGACGTGGAGCTGCAGGACCACGGTCTGGCCCACCGCGGCTCCCTCGGTGCACTCTGCGATCGCGGACAGGTTGACGTCATTGTCCACACGGGTCTGCTCGGCTCCCACGGCGGCGAAGGCCGAGGAGAGGTCCAGGCCGTCCGCGGGGAAGGGCCAGCCCGGAATCGGGTAGGGCCGCTGAGTCTTCGGGTACACCGGGGCCGTCAGCGCTGCGACTGCCGCCCGGCAGGGGGTGTTGAGCGAGGCGCTGAGCTCGGTGAGAGCCTGCGTCACCTGCTCCGTGACCCCGGGGCCGGAGGGGGCGGCGCCGAGCGGGAACTCCTTCTCCGCGAGCTGCTCCCTCCCGAGGGAGTGGGCCCGGATGAGGCAGCGGCGCGAGGTGAGGAGCAGGGAGAGCGTGTGCCCGGCCGCCGGGTTGATGTCGTACAGCTCCGGTGCGCGGCCCGGGCCGCCCTGGACCTTGCCGAGGTAGCGGAGGATGCCGGAGGCCAGGAGGCGCTCTGCCGCGTCCGAGGCGGTGGGGCGGGACATGCCGGTGGCGGCGGCGACGGCGGCGCGAGAGGAGGGGCCGTTCTGCCGCAGGTGTTCCACCATGGCCACGTCGCTGGCCGCAGCCGGCGGCGGCGAGAAGGGCTCAGGGGATGAGCTTGTCATCCGCGAGGCTGAGGTTCGGTAAGGCATGGGGGACCTTAGAAGACTGAGGGGGCGGGGACGGTGTTGCAGTTGTCACATGCTGTGGCGTCATCCTATCCGCAATTCCCGACGCCGCCGAACAGCGACGCTCCCCGTCTCGGTCTGGCGGGGGCGGCGGTCCGTCCCAGGGCGTGTGCAGCGGTCTGCCGCGGGACGGGGCAGGGCCCGCGGCTGAGCGGGAAGAGCGCCGGAAAAAAGTTGCAGATTCCCAGTGACTTTCAAACTTGAGCGGAGTAGACTCAACTTTAGAACGTGTCTTCCCGGGGACACCTGAAACCGAACATCCGTCAGAGAGAGGAGCGCCATGGACGCCCAGTTCACCACCACGTCCCAGCAGGCCGTGCAGGCGGCCGTCAACAACGCCAAAACCGCCCAGAACGGCGTCATCGAGCCGGTTCACCTGCTCAAGGCGCTCATGGACATCCGCCAGTCGGTCGCCGTCGCCGTCCTCAAGGCGGTGCCCGCGGACCCGAACGCCGTCTCGGAGGCGGCGAGCGAGGGCATCCGGACGCTGCCGCGCGTGAGCGGCGGGGCGGCGGAGCCCCGTGCCTCCCGCGCGTTCGGCGAGGCCGTGCAGGCGGCTCAGGCCGAGGCGGAGCGCCTCGGCGATACATACATCTCCACCGAGGTCCTGCTCCTCGGCATCGCGTCCGGCGGTCAGAATGACGCAGCCGCCCGGGCGCTCCATGACAACGGCGCCACCCGTGAGGCGCTGTCCCACGCACTCGAGACTGTCCGAGGAGGCAGAACTGTGACCACTGAAAACCCCGAGGCGACGCATGACGCCCTGAAGCAGTACGGAACGGACCTCACCGAGGTGGCCCGCTCCGGCAAGCTGGACCCGGTCATCGGCCGGGACCAGGAGATCCGCCGCGTCGTGCAGGTGCTCTCGCGGCGCACCAAGAACAACCCGGTGCTCATCGGCGAGCCGGGCGTCGGCAAGACGTCCGTCGTCGAGGGCCTCGCGCAGCGCATCGTGGCCGGGGACGTGCCCGAGTCCCTCAAGGGCAAGACGCTCATCAGCCTGGACCTCGGCGCCATGGTGGCCGGCGCCAAGTACCGCGGCGAGTTCGAGGAGCGGCTCAAGGCCGTCCTCGAGGAGATCAAGCAGGCGGAGGGGCAGATCGTCACGTTCATCGACGAGCTGCACACCATCGTCGGCGCGGGTGCCGGCGGGGACTCCGCCATGGACGCGGGCAACATGCTCAAGCCCATGCTGGCCCGCGGCGAGCTGCGTCTCATCGGCGCCACCACGCTGGACGAGTACCGCGAGAACATCGAGAAGGACCCGGCCCTCGAGCGCCGCTTCCAGCAGGTCTACGTGGGCGAGCCGAGCGTGGAGGACACCATCGGCATCCTCCGCGGACTCAAGGAGCGCTACGAGGCGCACCACAAGGTGCAGATCGCGGACGGCGCCATCGTGGCCGCCGCCGCGCTCTCGGACCGCTACATCTCCGGCCGCCGGCTGCCGGACAAGGCGATCGACCTCATCGACGAGGCCGCGAGCCGCCTCCGCATGGAGATCGACTCGGCGCCGGAGGAGATCGAGATGCTCCGCCGCTCCGTGGACCGCCTCCTCATGGAGGAGCTGGCCCTCAAGGGCGAGCACGACGCCGCCTCCCGGGAGCGCCTCGAGGCCCTCCAGAAGGACCTCGCGGACAAGCGAGAGGAGCTGGACGCGCTCAACGCCCGCTGGGAGAAGGAGCGCGAGGGCCTCAACGCCGTCGGCGATCTCAAGGTGAAGCTGGACGAGCTGCGCGTCCAGGCGGAGCGCGCCCAGCGCGAGGGAGACCTCGCGGCCGCCTCCAAGCTGCTCTACGGGGACATCCCCGCCGCCGAGGCCACGCTGCGCAAGGCCGAGGCGGAGGAGGGCTCCCCGGCGGACGAGGACCTCATGGTCCCCGAGGAGGTCAGCGCGGACGACATCGCCGAGGTCATCTCCTCCTGGACCGGCATCCCCGCGGGGCGCATGCTCCAGGGCGAGTCGGAGAAGCTCCTCGACATGGAGAGCGTGCTCGGCGAGCGGCTCATCGGCCAGAAGCAGGCCGTGGCGGCCGTCTCGGACGCCGTGCGGCGCTCGCGGGCGGGCATCTCGGACCCGGACCGCCCCACGGGATCGTTCCTCTTCCTCGGCCCCACGGGCGTGGGCAAGACGGAGCTCGCCAAGTCCCTCGCGGACTTCCTGTTCGACGACGACCGCGCGATGGTTCGCATCGACATGTCCGAGTACTCGGAGAAGCACTCCGTCTCCCGGCTTGTCGGCGCGCCTCCCGGATACGTGGGCTACGAAACGGGCGGCCAGCTGACCGAGGCCGTCCGGCGTCGGCCCTACTCCGTGGTGCTGCTGGACGAGGTGGAGAAAGCGCATCCCGAGGTCTTCGACATCCTCCTCCAGGTGCTCGACGACGGCCGCCTCACCGACGGCCAGGGCCGCACCGTGGACTTCCGGAACGTGATCCTGGTGCTCACGTCCAACCTGGGCTCGCAGTTCCTTGTGGACCCCTCGCTGGACGAGAAGCAGAAGCACGAGGCCGTCATGAATGTGGTCAACGCCTCGTTCAAGCCGGAGTTCCTCAACCGGCTCGACGACGTCATCGAGTTCGACCCGCTCAGCATCGAGGACCTCGGCAAGATCGTCGAGATCCACGTCCGCGCGCTGCAGAAGCGCCTCTCGGACCGCCGTCTCACGCTGGACGTCACCCCGGCGGCGCGCGAGTGGCTGGCGCTCAACGGGTACGACCCGGCGTACGGCGCCCGCCCCCTGCGCCGGCTCGTGCAGCGGGAGATCGGCGACCGCCTCGCCAAGGAGCTCCTGGCAGGGGAGGTGCTCGACGGCGACACCGTGGTGGTGGACACCGACGGCTCGGACTCCTCGCGCGGGCTCACCGTGGAGCGGCGGCCCGCGGAGTAGGCCGGGGAGTCCTTGCCGGGGCGCCCTCTGGGGGTGGCGGGTTAAGCGCTAAACCTGGGAGGTTCCCGGAGGGGGCCTGGACGGCGAGGTCCGCCAGCCGAAGTGCCTCAGGGCGCTCGAAGTTGTATTCTTGGTGGACGAAAAGTTTTGTTCAGGCACCTCCGGGACCTCACGTGCGCGTGACGAGCCCGGCTTAACGTATGCGAAGGGGGTCACGCCATGGGGCGCGGCCGTCAGAAGGCTAAGGCAACTCGCCAGGCTCGCGAGATCAAGTACTACAGCCCGGCAACGGATCTCTCGGCGCTGCAGAACGAGCTCGGCGGGTCTCAGACCACGTCGTCGCGTTCCGGCTTCGAGTCAGACGAGCCGGACTACTCGGAGTACGCGGACAAATACGCTGATGACTATGAGGATGACGTCGAGGGCGGACCTCGGCGCTGATCCTGGTGTGACTTGAGTCCGCGCGAGACGCGGACGGCGGCGGGGCCGCTCCTGGAGACGGGGGCGGCCCCGCCGTTCTGTGTGTGGGGTGAGTCTCGGTCCGCGCCGGCCGCATGCCCCCCCGCCGTTCGGCGGGGGGGGGGGGCTGTCCACAAAGGATCCCTCAATGAAAACACGAGCGTGTGTTTGACACGTACCATCGTCGCATGCTGTCTCGACTGCGCGCCGGCGCGCTCACCCTCCTCCTCGCCCTCGGCCTCTGCATCGAGGCGCCTGTGCCCGCTCGCGCGGAAGGGGGCGGGGCCGCGGGCGGTTCAGGCAGCAGGGCCGGCAGCGGCGCTGTGTCCGAGACCGGGGAGATCCGCGTGGGGCGGCTGCGCATCCTGGAGATCGAGCAGGTGCCGCACACCGGGGACCCCGGGGAGATCAGCCGCAGCGCCCTCCGGCAGTTCCCCTTCGCGGTGAGCCTGCCGCGGCCGGGATCGGCCCCGGGGGACCCTCGGGTGGTGCTCCTGTCCTACAACGGGAACTTCGATGCAGGGGAGTACGAGGAGCAGATCCGGCTCAAGCGCTCGGAGGACGGCGGCCGCACCTGGGAGAACATGCCGCAGGCGGTGCCCATGACCAACGTGGCTGTCCTCGGCGGCGGGGCCCTGTACTCGGTGAACTTCCGGACGGCCCCGCGCGGCAGCGCTGTCCAGGCTCCCGTGCCCCCGCGGGACGAGACCGCCTCGGACGCCCGGACTGACCCGGACGCCCGGCAGGGGGAGGAAGACCGGGAGAAGGCGGACCGGGAGAAGCCGGGCGGGGATCAGAAGGACGGGAAGAAGCCGGGCGGGACGTCCAAGGACAAGCCCGCCGAAGACTCGAAGGCCGCGCCCAAGTCCAATAAGGACTCGCAGCCCGGGCCCAAGCCCAACAAGGACTCGCAGTCCGCGCCCAAGCCCAAGAACGGCCCGAAGAAGGCCCACAAGGAGTTCACCACGCTGTACTGGCGTTCTGAGGATGCCGGACGGCGCTGGACGGAGCACCAGGGCAGGGCTTTCGTGACGGAGCCGTTCGAAAGCCTCTACTTCCATCGCGGAGTTCTCGTGGCGCCGGACGGGGAATGGCTCGTCCCCGCCTACGGCCACAAGAAGGGCCAGCGCCATTACACGTCTCTGCTCATGTCCAGCAAGGACAAGGGCGAAACCTGGAAAAGCGTCTCCCAATTCGGCGAGGGAGTCCACGGCGGCGAGGGCGTGACCGAGCCCTCGGTGGAGTTCAACTCCCGAGGCGAGCTCGTAGCCGTCTACCGGGTGCAGGCAACCGTCAATCCGCGTATCTGCCGCGGCAGGCATCGCGGCACGGCCTCCGTCATGACTGTGGTCTCCAAGGACCGCGGCCGCACGTGGGGTCCCGCACGGAGAGTGCGGGTGGACGGGCACCGGGTGGGCTCGGCTGACCCGCATCTGGTCCGGCTGCCGACGGGCCAGCTGCTCCTCAGCGTCGGCCGTCCGCTCAATCAGCTCCTCGTGTCAGAGGACGGAACCGGCGATTCGTGGACCCTCCACGCCGACACCGGGCCTTCCGTCACCTCCGGCTACACCTCGGTGGTGCCGTCCGGGCGCGGGTCCGAGCTGCTTCAGATCGGCGACCTCGGCTCCAACTGGTGCTTTTCGGGGCCTGCCGGCTCCAGGGCCACCCGATCGGCCGGCCTGTTCGTCCAGCCGTTCACGGTCTCGTCCCGGTAGGCCCAGTTCCGCTCGGTAGCCCGGTTGCGTCCGGGTCCCCCCCACCGCCTCATCTGTTGCGACTTGGAGGAATGAGCGCCCTTATTCCTCCAAGTCGCAACAGATGAGGTGGAGGTGTGTGTGGTGGGGGGGGGTAGGTCCGAATCCCCCTACGCGTACCGGCCCTGCATGAGCACGGCGCCGCCGTCCACGCCCTTGGCGCCCTGGACGTAGTCGTCGCCGGCGGACTCGGCCCCGGTGAGGCTCGAGGACACGGCCACCTCGCCCATGCGCCAGGCGGGCACGCCCCGCTCGGCCAGGAGGGCCAAGGCGCGCTGCTCGGCCTCGGCCGGCACCACGGCCACCATGCCCACGCCGAGGTTGAGGGTCCGCTCGAGGTCGGCCAGCGGCACGCGGCCCGCCGACTGGACCCAGCCGAACACCGGCGGGATGCTCCAGGTGGAGCGGTCCACCACGGCGGTGAGGCCCTTGGGAAGCACGCGTGCCAGGTTCGCCGCGAGGCCTCCGCCCGTCACGTGGGACAGGGAGTGAACGGCGTCCGCCTCGGCCAGCGCCAGGCAGTCTGCGGTGTAGATGCGGGTCGGCACGAGCAGCTCCTCGCCGAGGGTGCGCGAGAACTCGTCGATGTGGTCGCCGAGCTTGGCCCCCGCGTGCTCCACCACCCGGCGGACCAGCGAGTACCCGTTGGAGTGCAGTCCGGAGGACGCCATGCCGATGACCACGTCGCCGGCGGCAACCCGCTCAGGCCCAAGCACCTTCGAGGCCTCGACCACGCCGGTCGCGGCGCCCGCGACGTCGTACTCGTCCTCCGCGAGGAGGCCCGGATGCTCGGCCGTCTCGCCGCCGACGAGGGGCGTCTCGGCGAGGCGGCAGCCCTCGGCGATACCGCGGACGATGTCCGCGATGCGCTCCGGCACCACCTTGCCGCACGCGATGTAGTCGGTCATGAGGAGCGGCTTGGCGCCGACCACGGCGATGTCGTCCACGACCATGCCGACGAGGTCCTGGCCGATGGTGTCGTGCTGGTCGAGCGCCTGCGCGATGGCCACCTTGGTCCCCACGCCGTCCGTGCTCGTGGCGAGCAGGGGCTTGGTGAAGGAAAGGAGCGCGGAGGCGTCGATCATCCCGGCGAATCCGCCCACGCCGCCGAACACGGACTCGTTGTGCGTGGCCTTGACGGCGGACTTCATGAGCTCGACGGCGCGGTCTCCCGCCTCGACGTCGACGCCGGCGCCGGCGTAGGTGATCGCGTCATTCTGCTCAGTCATGGGTGCCTTTCAGAGGTGCGGATTCGACGGGGGAGAGGACGTTGGCGAACTCGGCGTCGGGTCCCGGGTCGCACCCGTCGGAGCCCTCGTGCTCGCCGTCGTTCGGCTCGCCGTCCGGCGTGCGCTCGAGGATGTTCTTGCCGCGGCGGGAGTCCTCGGGGAGCTGGATGGGGTACTCGCCGGTGAAGCAGGCCGTGCAGAGGCGCTCGCGCTTCTGCCGGGT
Organism: Arthrobacter sp. UM1; assembly: GCF_020483305.1. GTDB lineage: Bacteria > Actinomycetota > Actinomycetes > Actinomycetales > Micrococcaceae > Falsarthrobacter. The sequence goes on along the minus strand of NZ_JACWAB010000008.1, from coordinate 97,251 downwards.
GGCGGCGATCATGCCGTCCTCGCTGATGTACGCGAGCGAGTCCGCCCCGATCGAGGCGCGGATCTCCTCGAAGGAGGCGCCGGAGGCGATGAGCTCCGCGCGGGAGGCGAAGTCGATGCCGTAGAAGCACGGCCACTGCACCGGCGGGGAGGAGATCTTGACGTGGACCTCGGCCGCGCCGGCCTCGCGCAGCATCCGCACGATGGCGCGCTGCGTGTTGCCGCGGACGATCGAATCGTCCACCACCACCACGCGCTTGCCCCGGATGACGGAGGGCAGGGCGTTGAGCTTCAGCCGGATGCCGAGCTGCCGCAGCGTCTGGGACGGCTGGATGAACGTGCGGCCCACGTAGGCGTTCTTGACGAACCCGTGCGCGAACGGGATGCCGGACTCCTCCGCGTACCCCACGGCCGCGGGGGTGCCGGACTCGGGGACGGGGATGACGACGTCGGCCTCATGGGCGTTCTCCCGCGCGAGCTGGCGGCCCATCTCCACGCGGGACTCGTACACGGACCGGCCGTTGATCTCCGCGTCGGGACGCGCGAGGTAGACGTACTCGAACACGCAGCCGGCCGGGGTGGGCTGGGCGAAGCGCTGGGAGCGGACGCCGTTCTCGTCGATGGCGATGAGCTCGCCCGGCTCCACCTCGCGGATGAAGCTCGCGCCGACGGTGGCCAGGGCCGCCTGCTCGGAGGCCACGACCCACCCGCGCTCGAGCCGGCCGAGGACGAGCGGGCGGACGCCGTGGGCGTCACGGGCGGCGTAGAGCGTGTGCTCGTCCGTGAAGACGAAGCAGAAGGCGCCCTGGATCTTGGGCAGCAGCTCCATGGCGGCGTCCTCGAGAGACTCGGTCTCGAGCCCGCCGAGCAGCGTGGTCACAAGCGCGGTGTCCGTGGTGTTGCCCTGGGCGATCTCGCCACGCTGGGGCACGCCCGTCGTCGTGCGGATCATGTCCATGAGGTCCGCCGAATTGGTGAGGTTGCCGTTGTGGGCGAGCGCCACGGTCCCGTGGTGCGTGGCGCCGAGGGTCGGCTGGGCGTTGGACCAGTGGGAGGAGCCGGTGGTGGAGTAGCGGCAGTGGCCGATGGAGATGTGGCCGGTCATGGAGTTGAGCGTGGACTCGTCGAAGACCTGGGAGACGAGGCCCATGTCCTTGTAGACGGCGATCCGCTTGCCGTCCGAGACGGCGATGCCCGCGGACTCCTGGCCGCGGTGCTGCAGGGCGTAGAGCCCGTAGTACGTCAGCTTGGCGACTTCTTCGCCGGGGGCCCAGACGCCGAAGACGCCGCATTCGTCCTGCGGGCCCTTCTCATCCGGGAGGAGGTCATGGTTGAGCTGTCCGTCGCCGCGTGCCATGTGGCCTATTCTCTCACGGAGCTGAGGGGGCCGAATCGTCCGCGCGAGGCCCGTCAGTGCGCGGCTCGGCTGCGCGGCCCGCGGGCTCGCGAGACTCCTCCGCCTCCTCCACGGGGCGCAGGCGCACGGACTCCGAGCGCTTGAGGCTGATCCGGTCCAGGATGAGCGCGGCGAGCGCGCCGACGCCTGCGCCGATCATGCCGAACAGCATGGCGAAGTACCCGAAGGCCGCGCCGCGCGAGTAGTCCTCGCTGCCCGGGCCGAGCATCGCGCTGAAGAGCGCCACGAGGATGCCCAGCACCGCGCCCAGCCCCACGAACGGCATGATCCGGGGCGCCGTCCTCACGCGGGCCTGCTGCGGCTCGGCGTCCCGGGGTGCGGGTTCCTGCACGCGGCGCTCGTCCCCCGGCTCGGGGCGCTCGGCGTCCCGGGGCTCGGGCTGGACAGGGGTCTGCGGGGAATCGCTCGGCATGCCGTCCAGTCTAGAAGAGGGGGAAGTGCCGGGACACATCGGCGCGGGTGCCGGAGACGGAGAGCCGCCCCGAGGCGGTGGCCTCCTCCCATGTGAGCCGCCCGGAGGCGAGGCCCATGAACGTGGCGGCGTCCGTCTCCACGACGTTCGGGGGCGTCCCGCGCGTGTGCCGCGGCCCCTCAATGCACTGGGCCACGCCGAACGGCGGCACCCGCACCTCCACGGAGTTCCCGGGGTGGGCGATCGCCAGCTCCTCGAGCAGGTACCGCACCGCCGTGGCGAGCGTGGGCCGGGGCGCGCCCTCGGGATCCCGGGACCAGGCCTCGAGCGCGGCGCGGCCCGCGGCGGGCTCGATCCTGCGCTTGGCCGGCATCAGCGGAAGAGGTCCGCGACGGGCTCGCCGAGGCGCAGGGACCCCACCGGCCGCTCCCCGCCCATGACCGGCTTCATCACCTTGGAGAGGACCCCGCCGGCCTGCTCCTGCGAGATCGCGCCGACGGCGGCGAGGAGGGAGACGCCCACCATCGTCGTCGCGCGCTGCGAGCCGTCGAGGACCTTGAGGGCGACGGCGGTGCCGTCCTCCGCGCCGAGCACGAGCAGGCCCTCGGCCCCGAGCTTGGCGATGACGCCGAGGTCCTCCATGACCACCGTGTTCGGGAGGCCGTGGCCCTGGACGGCCCAGGGGTAGTCGAGCATCGTGGTGGCCACGGTCATGGCGCGGGCGTTGCGGGAGAGGTCCAGCCGGGACTGCGCCAGGGTGCTGAACGCGGCCGCGAGGCCCCGGAGGGACACGGCCGGCACAGGGGCGCCGCAGCCGTCCACGGACCAGGCGCTCGGCTTCTCCTGCGTGTACTCCTCGATCACCTTGGCCACGCGCTGCTGCACGGGGTGCTCGGGGTCGAGGTAGGTCTCCGTGTCCCAGTCGTTCTCGGTGCAGGCCCAGAGGAACGCGGCGTGCTTGCCGGAGCAGTTGAAGGCGAGGCGGGTCTGGCCGAGTCCGGAGCGGAGGGCCTCCTCCTTGGCGGCCTCGTCCTCCGGCCAGGCGGCGGGGCAGCGGAGGTCCTCCGGCGTGAGCCCCGCCTTGGCGAGCATGCCCCGGACCACGTCCTGGTGTTCGAGCGAGCCGCTGTGGCTCGCCGCCGCCAGCGCCACCTGCGGGCCGCGGAGGGGCACGCGCAGCTCCATCGCGGCGATCGCCTGGAACGGCTTGACCGTGGAGCGGGCGAACACGGGCGCGGTGGTGTTGCCGAGCTGCACCAGCGTCTCGTCGTCCGGCCCGATCACGACGGCGGAGCCGATGTGCCGCGATTCGACGAACTCGCCGCGGACGTACTGGGCCAGCTCGACGGCCTCGTCTGCTCGGAAGGTTTCAGCCATGCTGACCATTATGGCCGCTTCGGAGGCCTTTGCACTCCTTGCGCACCCTGTTCTCCCGCTTGCGCACCCGGTTCTCCCCCTTAAGCACCCTCTGGTGTCAGCTTTCGGGCGGAATCCTGACACCAGAGGGTGCACAAGCGAGCGGGCACGAGTCCGGGTCAGCGGTGGAGCCAGCGGGAGAACTCCTCCGGGTCATGGACAAAGCTTCGGGCAGGAACCCTCCCGTAGTAGCGGAGGTCGCTGCGAAACTGGTGCAGCTGGGCTTCGCTGACCAGGCCTTTCCTCAGGGCAAACCGCAGGATGTCCCAGGTGTCAATGCACCGTGGATTTCCTTGAGCATGCTTCGCCGCGCCGGCATCGTCGGTGACAAGGAGGGCCTCCAGGAAACGCTTGCGGATGATCGTGATGACCTCGGCTTCGCCCAGATGCTGGTCTTCCGCATCACCGGGGGAGGCCATGGACCGCCGCAGGTCTCGAATCGCGCGGTGCTCGGATTCCTCCGGCGTCAGCGGCTCCCCGAGGACACTGTCCACGGCTTCAGTGAGTCCGTCCAGCTGGACCCTGCTTAAGGGGTTTTCGCGTTCTCGCTTCTCGCGGTGGAGACATTCTCGCCGAACCGTCTGCGTCCACCGTCCGTTTCCCGGGGCGATCTGCTCCAGCAGGTCCAGCTGCCGGACGAGGAACAGATTGATGAGAGCGGTGGTGTCGGTGAAGACCAGGAGCGCCATGGTGTCAGCCGAGAAGGTCCTCGAGCTCCTGGACGGACAGCCGGGCTTCACGGTCCGGCTCATCGAGCTCCAGGTCCTCGGGCGGTGTGCCGAGCATCCACGCGAGTGATCCCTTGGCCAGGGATCCGGCCGCCACGCGCTCTGTGTGCGTGTTCACCAGCCAGGCTGGGAAGCGCCGGAGGTTCGCGGCTTCCATGCGTGCTGTGATCGGGTCGAGTTCGCCTGGGCCGTGGGCAAAGCCTCCGTGTGCGCGCAGGATGGCTTGGGTCTTGGCGCCGTCCAGCAGGTTGCGGGTCTCGGCCGGCAGGCCGATCCGGAGTGCGTTCAGCCGCGTCGACAAGGCCGCCGCCGAGACTCCGCTCGTCCAGAGGAAAGAAGCGAGGTCCCCCGGTCCGGGGTTGTCCTCGGCAAACGCTCGCACAGCGTCCTCTGGGAGGAGGAGGTCAGCGGCGAACGCGTTCGCCCGGCTTTCCAGCGCCGCGACCGGCTGTTCGCCCAGACCGGTGCCCGGGTGTCCGAGTGCGAGGTGGCCGAGCTCGTGAGCGAGATCCCAATTCTGGCGGAACCAGTTCGTCGAGGAAGGCACCACAATCAGATTGCGGCCGAGCAGGGATCCAGACCATGCGGTGCCGATCTCCTCGAGCCGAAGGACATCGACTCCCATGCTCTCCGCCTGGACGCCCAGCTCGCGGGGAAAGCCCGGGCCGAGAGCGGTCCGCATCTCTTCCCCCGAGCCGGGCAGGCGTGGCGAGGGCGGGACCGGATCAGCCTGTTTGTAGACCAGGCGAATCGACTCCAGGACGGTTCTGTCCTGCTCGAGCGAGGCCACTGCCCGCTTGCCCGTCGCGTGGTCATAGCTGTGACGCGCCGAGACGAGCAGGCGCGAGGGATCAGGCTCGCCAGTGATGAGCTGGTGCAGGTCCGCATCCAGCTCGCGTGCCAGGTCCGCCAGCTCGAGCGCACCGAATCCGCGGCTGCCGTTCAAGGCGCGCGAGAAGGCGTCAGGCTTCATCTCGATGGAGGCGGCGATGTCAGCTTGCGTGCGCGGGGAGGCCTCGACCAGGGCTTTGGCGCGCGTGGCGATCGTGCTCATGGAGGAATGCTACCCGCGAATTGGGAAAATCCCAACTTTTCAGCCCCCGGTAGGGTGGGGGACGTGAAGACCCTGGTGATCGGCCCCGGCGGCCGCGAACATGCCCTTGTCCGCGCACTCGCACAGGACTCCTCGGTCTCCGAGGTCCATGCTGCTCCCGGAAACGCAGGCATCGCGCAGGACGCGCCCTGCCACCCGGTGGACGCGCAGGACCCCCAGGCCGTGACCGCGCTGGCGCGCGAGCTGGGCGCCGAGCTCGTCGTCGTCGGCCCCGAGGCCCCGCTCGCGGCGGGCGTGGCGGACGCGCTCCGAGAGGCCGGCTTCCTCGTCTACGGCCCCAGCAAGGCGGCGGCCGAGCTCGAGGCGTCCAAGGCGTTCGCCAAGGAGGTCATGGCGGCGGGCGAGGTGCCCACCGCGATGGCCCGCGTGGCCTCCACCGAGGAGGAGGCCCGGGATGCGCTGGAGGCGTTCGGCGCTCCGCACGTGGTCAAGGACGACGGCCTCGCGGCCGGCAAGGGCGTGGTGGTCACGGATGACCTGGAGGAGGCGCTCGCGCACGCGCGCTCCTGCTTCGAGGCGGGCGGAAAGGTGGTCATCGAGGAGTTCCTCGACGGCCCGGAGGTCTCCCTTTTCGCGGTGTGCGACGGCGAGCGGGCCGTCCCCCTCGAGCCCGCCCAGGACTTCAAGCGCATCTTCGACGGCGACAGCGGCCCCAACACCGGCGGCATGGGCGCGTACTCGCCGCTGCCGTGGGCGCCGGAGGGGCTCGTGGAGGAGATCATGGAGCGCGTGGTCGAGCCGACGCTGCGCGTCATGGCCGAGCGCGGCACCCCCTTCGTGGGCACGCTGTTCTGCGGGCTGGCGCTGACCTCGCGCGGCCTGCGGGTCATCGAGTTCAACGTCCGGTTCGGCGACCCGGAGACCCAGGCGGTCCTCTCCCGGCTGCGCTCGCCGCTCGGCGTGCTCCTGCGGCGGGCCGCGGAGGGGCGCCTGTCCGAGCAGTCGCCGCTGGAGTGGGCCCCGAGCTATGCCGTGGACGTGGTCATGGCCGCCGGGAACTACCCGGACTCGCCACGCAAGGGCGATCCGATCGAGGGCATCGAGGCCGCCGAGGCCCGCGGCGCCTCCGTGCTCCACGCGGGCACGGCGGAGAAGGACGGCCGCACGGTGACCTCCGGCGGCCGCGTCCTGGCCGTGGTGGCGCAGGGCAAGACCCTCGCGGAGGCCCGAGACAACGCCTACGCCGGCGTGGACGAGATCCGCTGGGAGGGCGAGCAGCACCGCACGGACATCGCCCGCAAGGCGATCGACGGCGAGATCTCCGTGGCCGGCCCCATCGGCTTCCGCGGGGACCACCCCGGAGACCGCGAGGGCGCCAGCCCCTCCGGCGAGGCCGGGCTCTAGACCGCCGGCCGCGAGGCCCTGAGGAACGACGACGTCGAGGCAGACATGGAGGAGACGCCGATGAGCGCAGCGGAAGACCAGTCCCAGCGGGGCCTGAAGGTGACCGCCCCGGAGCTGCCGGGATGGCGGCACGTGTACTCGGGCAAGGTGCGGGACCTCTACGAGCCGGAGGACGCGTCCGTCACGGACCGGGTGCTCGTGGTGGCCTCGGACCGCATCTCCGCCTATGACCACGTCCTGACGAGCGAGATCCCGGACAAGGGCGCGGTGCTCACGGCGCTCAGCCTCTGGTGGTTCGAGCGCCTCGCGGAGCCCTCCGAGGGCCGCCGCCCGGTCCGCGGGCACGTCATCTCCACGGACGTCCCGGAGGCCGTGGCCGGCCGGGCGATGGTCTGCCGGAAGCTGGACATGTTCCCGGTGGAGTGCATCGCGCGCGGCTACCTGACCGGCTCGGGCCTTGCGGAGTACCGCGAGTCCGGCACCGTGACGGGCATCCCGCTGCCGGACGGGCTCGTGGACGGCTCCCGCCTGGACGAGCCGATCTACACGCCGAGCGCCAAAGCCGAGGTGGGGGAGCACGACGAGAACATCACCTTCGCCGAGACCGAGCGCCGCATCGGCGCGGAGAACGCCGCCGCCCTGCGGGACCTGACGCTGGACGTCTACGCGCGGGCGGAGGAGATCGCGCGGGAGCGGGGCATCATCCTCGCGGACACCAAGGTGGAGTTCGGCGTGGACCCGGCCTCGGGCGAGATCACCCTGGGGGACGAGGTCCTCACCCCGGACTCCTCGCGCTTCTGGGACGTGGAGGACTACGAGCCGGGGCGGGCGCAGCCGAGCTTCGACAAGCAGTTCGTCCGCGACTGGCTCACCGGCCCGGACTCCGGCTGGGACAAGGCCTCCGGCGAGGAGCCGCCCGCGCTGCCCGAGGAGATCGTGGTGAAGACCCGCGCCCGCTACATCGAGGCCTACGAGCGCCTCACGGGCCGCCGCTTCGAGTCACCGCGGCGGGAGGCGCAGCGGGGGGCCCAGCGGCCAGCGCAGCCGGGTCTATAGCACACCGGCTGCGGGCGTAGGAGTCCGTAACAAAGCTTCATCTTCTTGGCGGAATAAAAAACCACCGTGTACCTTGCTGTCTCGTCCTGATGACACCCGTCATCTCGCACGAGTCGAAAGATCACCCCCGTGACCCCCACCCCCTCCCAGGGAGCAGTGCGCTCCGAAACCGGCAGGATCTTGCCGAACACCTCTTCTGTCTCCACGTCCCGCCGGCGCGTTGCCGCGGCGGCGGTGTGGTCCGTCCCGGCCGTCATGGCGACGACGGCGGCCCCGGCCTCGGCCGCCTCAACGCCGCCCTGCAATCAGTCCGCGATCACGCGGCCGCGTCCCTACCGGGTCTCCAAGCCGAAGGGCGCGGAGCCCGTGGTGCCCACGCTGCGCCCGCAGCCGCGCGGCTGCACGGACAGCAACAACCGTCCTGACGCGACCTGCCGCACCTGGCGCACCGAGCGCCGGAACCGCGATGCCCTGGCGCAGCAGCGCGCCGAGTACCTGAAGCAGATGCAGGCCTACCAGGCCTACAAGGCGGACGACGCCGCCTGGGATGCCGAGAACCCCGGCTGCAAGAACGTGGTGACGCGCTCCGACAAGCCGGTGGCCTCGCCCTCGCCGAAGCCGACCCAGCCGACACGGCCGACCCAGCCGGTGCAGCCCACGCCGGAAGCGTGCACGCCGTGGAACCGCTGGTCGGTCCACTACACGGACATCATCCAGGGCGGCATCGACGGCTGGGCAGGCGTCACCGTCTCGCTCAACGTGGAGGTGCGGGAGAACACGCAGCCCGTCGGCGGCTGCGCAGCCCCGGTGGAGAACACCAGCTACGTGAGCAACTTCGAGGTGCTGCGCGCCAAGGGCGGTCAGAACCAGATCCGCAAGGTGCGCCAGATGAGCATCAACGCCCCGCGGGCCAACTACCTCAAGGAGCGCCTCGTCAAGGAGCCGAAGACGGGGGAAGCCTTCAAGCCGGGCGACGTCGTCTGGCACTGGCAGTTCGAGCTCAACCCTGCGGCGCTCTACCGGCAGCTCAGGAATCACAAGGCGCTCATCACCCTGCACGCCCGCGACGGCGGCGCGGGTGACCGCATCAACAACCAGCTTCGGATCGACGGCTCCGTGGTCACCTTCCAGAACAAGGGGGACACCTACTTCTGATCCCTGGCCGAACGCGGCTCTCCTCGCTGAGGCTCGCAGGCGCCCCGGAGGCTTGTGCCTCTGGGGCGCCTGCCTGCGGGGCGGTCGGTGGACGGGCGAGGTGCAGTGACGGGTGGTTCCAGCCGGAGGGGCTCCGGCAAGGGGCTGCCGGTTTGTGCGGATCGCGGCTGACCGGCGCACATGCGCACTGAACTCATCGCGAGGTTGATCAATGAAGGGTGTCTCAGCATTCACCTGGAGAAGTCACGGATACCTACCTTGATGAGTCGACGGGTGGCATCCGGCCGCCGTCATGAGCAGAAGGATCACCCCCGTGACCCATACCCCCAATCCATCCCCGGCACCAGGGGCGGAGCGTTCCGCCAGGCTCCTCACGAGTCGCCGCGTGGCTGTCTCTGCCGCGTGGGCTGCGCCCGCCGTCGCGTTCTCGACGGCGGCGCCGGCCTCGGCGGCATCACACCAGCCCCCGAAGCAGGTCTGTGACCCGAACAGTTTCACGCGTCCACGGCCTCGCCCGGTCCAGGAGCCCGAGGGCAGTCAGCCGCGGGTGACAACCGTTCCGGGGGAGCGGCCTGCGAACTGCCCGGACGTGCCGACCGGTAGCTCGAGCGTGGCATGTCAGACGTGGCGCAAGAACACTGAACAGCGCAAAGCCGAGGAGGCGGCCAAGGCTGCCTGGGATGCGCAGTCCAACGCGTACCTCGCGTACAAGGAAGACGACAACAGGTGGCTGAAGGAGAACCCGGGCTGCATCGACGTCGTGACGCCGAAGGAGCCTCCGGTCCAGCCCCAGCCGAGCCCAGAGCCGACCACTGAGACCCAGCCGGCGGTGTGCAGGCCGTGGAAGAAGTGGGAGATCAAGTACCTCGATGATGTCTCTCGAAGAGGTCGCATCGGGTTTGCCTCCCGCATGAGGATCCGTATCTGGGCTGAGCAGAACAGCCACCCGGGTGCCGGATACTGCTCGACCCCGGAAGAGAACAGCACGGAAGACCTGCTCCTCGAAATCGTTCGCGAAACAGGCAACCCTACGCATATCCGGGGTCAACGTCTCAGGAATTACCGTGCTGGAGTGTTCGTGGAGGAGGTGCTCTCCGCGGCCGCCCACCCCCTGGACCCTCCTCTGACCAAGGGGACCGTCAGCCATAGCTGGAGGATCCGGGTCAACGTTCCCGAGCTGGCGAAAGCGAGAACTCCTTTCAAGGACAGCGGCACCCACCTGGACGTCGAGGGAAAAGCGGCAGGCGGCAAGATCACCAACTGGCTGCGTCTGAACGGACAACGGCTTGTGTCAACGGATGGGGACCCGCTCTACTGACTTGCTGATTGAAAACGTCTTGCTCGCGTTGAACCGGAGCGCCCCGCAGGCTGCAGCCTGCGGGGCGCTTGTATGCATGGGGTCCGGTGGATGGACGGGGGATTGTGGGGTGACTGATTGAGCCAACTGGACGTTGTCCGGCAAGGGGCTGCCGGTTTGCGCGCGTCGCGTCCGATCGGCTCCGCGGGGGCGTGGTGCTCGCTGGGCCATTGAGATGTGAAGGCTGCCTCTCAGCCCATCAGGGGAATGAACGGATGCGTACCTTGATGAGTCGACGGCTGGCACCCGGCCGCCGTCCTGAGAAGAAGGATCACCCCCGTGACCTATACCCGCAATCCATCCCCGGCACCAGGAACGGAGCGCTCCTCCATGCCTCTCACGAGCCGCCGCGTGGCGGTCTCTGCCGCGTGGGCCGTGCCGGTTGTCGCAATGTCGACGGCTGCGCCTGCTTCCGCGGCGTCGAACCAGCCTCCTAAGCAGGTCTGCGACCCGAACAACCTCACACGTCCGCGGCCGTACCTGGTCAAAGAGCCCAGCGGCCCACAGCCGCGCGTGACAACTTTTCCGAGGAGGCGGCCTGTCAGTTGTCCGAGGGTGCCAACCGGCCGGTCTAGCGAGGATTGTCAAGCCTGGCGAAGGGAGACGGCGCAGCGGAAAGCCGAGGAGGAGGCTAAGGCTGCGTGGGATGCGCAGTCGGACGCCTATCTTGCCTACAAGCAGGATGACAAGAAGTGGAGGACTGAGAACCCGGGCTGCAGCAAGGTCGTGCTGCCGCAGGAAGCACCGGCGGCCCCCAAGCCTAAGCCGGCGCCCCAGCCAACGCAGCCCACGGAGACCCAGCCGGCCGTGTGCAAGCCGTGGAAGAAGTGGGATCTCCAGTACCTTCACGATGCCTCTCGTGAAGGTCTCCCCGGTCGCCTCTCCCACATGAGGTTCTATGTCAAGGCTGCGCCGAACAGTCACCCGGGTGCTGGGTATTGCTCGACCCCCGAAGACAACAGCACGGACTATCTGCTGGTGGAAGTCATCCGCGAAACGGGCGACCCGTCGAGTTCGCGAGGCCAAGGTCTGAAGCAGTTCCGCGATGGGCTGTTCTTCGTAGAGACGCTCTCTACGCCCACCTTCCCCGAGAAGCGTCCCCTGACCAAGGGGACCGTCAGCCATAGCTGGAGGGTTCGGATCAACGTTCCTGAATTGGCGAAGACGAGAACTGCGTCCGGGAGCGGCGCCGTGCTGGGCGTCTATGGAAAGGCGGCAGGCGGCAACATCACCAACTGGGTGCGTCTGAACGGACACCGGCTCGTTTCAAAGGGCGGACACTCCATCTACTGACCAGCGAGTCGAAGTCGTCTAGATCGCGACATTCGGGAGCGCCCCGTGGGCTGTCTCCGCGGGGGCCCCTGCTGGGGCGAGAGCCGGTCTTGCGATGCGGACGGCGCTTCGTTGCCGATTAACGCTGTTTGCAAGCCTGCTCGGCGCGGCATGGCTAGGGAGGGGCCGTTGAGACTGTCGTCGGGCGGTGAGGGCTCCTGACCATGGTCACGAGTTTGCATAGCGATCGTGTACTTTAATTCGTCGAGACGCGGCGTTGTGCCGCTGTCCTGAGAAGAAGGGTCACCCCCGTGACACATACCCCCAATCCATCCCCGGCAACAGGGACGGAGCGCTCCTCCATGCCCCTCACGAGTCGCCGCGTGGCTGTGTCTGCCGCGTGGGCTGTGCCGGTCGTCGCGCTGTCGACGGCTGCGCCGGCTTCGGCGGCGTCGGTCGGCAAGTGCGACCCATCGAAGCTCACCCGCCCTCGGCCTGCTCGGGTGAAGAAGGCTGCAGATGTCCTTCCGGCGGCGCCTGCGAAGCCGGCCAACCCAGAGAAATGCCAGGAGTACAGGCCGAACCGTGAAAAGACGTCGTGTGTCACATGGCGCAAGAACGTCTGGGATCCGTACCAGGAGAAGCTGGCCAAGTGGAATGCCCAGAAGAAGAAGGCGGATCAGGCGTACGCGGCGTACAAGGCCGACGACGCCGCTTGGGACAAGGAGAACCCCGGTTGCAACAAGGTGGTTCCGCGGTCGAGTGCCGCTCCCAAGCCCACGCCGACGCCGACGACAAAGCCGACTACTAAGCCGACCGCGCAGCCCACCCAGCCCACGCAGCCGACTCGGCCGACGCGGCCACGGCCGGATGCCGAGAGCTGCACGCCGTGGAACCGCTGGACCTCGGTGTTCGACAATGTTCGCCGATTCGGCACCGTGGCTTATCCGGGAACCCATGTTGCCTTCCATCTGGCGGTCTCGGAGAACAAGCGGCCGAACGGCGGGTGCCCAGAAGCACAAGACGAGCACGCGGAACAGACGATGACCGTTGAGGTCCTGCGTTCCCGTGGCGGAGGGCCGCGAAATCAGTGGACTTGGAGGCAGCAAGAGCTGCATACCACCCGGCCGAATTACACCAAGCGGTTGGAGATCTACAAGCCGCAAGAGGGAAAGATCTACCAGCGTGGAGAGGTCACCTACATGTGGGAGATCCGCTTCAAGCCGCGCGACGTCTTCAGCCTCAACCAGCACTACACCTACTTCACTGTTACAGGCAGGAGGTCGGGCAGCGGTGATGAGATCGCGAACAATATCCGTCTGAACGGAAAGTTCATCGATTCGTGGGTCAACCACCCGGGCAACAACGAATGGTGATCCAGCGCTGTTGACGCCAGTGGCGCCCCGCAGGCCATCGCCTGCGGGGCGCTCCCGCTTTCGAGGGGGAGAGGTGTCTGTCTCGCTCTGTGAGCGGTGTTTCGTTGCCGGTACGGGCCGTCCCTGAATGTGATTGACACGACATGACGGGGAAGTGAGCTGTTGAGACCGGTGCTGGGTGAGGCGGGAAGGGAATTGCGCCGCAAAGTTTACATAGCGAGCGTGTACTTTAATTCCTCGACATGCGGCGCTGGGCCGCTGTCCTGAGAAGAAGGGTCACCCCCGTGACACATACCCCTGAATCGTCCCCGCCCCATCGGGCGGGAGGCACGTCCCTGCCTACGACCAGCCGCCGCGTGGCGGTTTCTGCCGCGTGGGCCGTGCCGGTGGTCGCGTTGTCGACGGCTGCGCCGGCGTCGGCGGCCTCGCAACCCTCATCCAAGCCGGCGTGCAATACGTCGAAGATCACCCGTCCCCGGCCTGCGCGGGTGAAGAAGGCGGCAGATGTCCTTCCGGCGGCGCCTGCGAAGCCGCGCAACCCAGAGAAATGCCAGGAGTACACGCCGAACCGTGAAAAGCCGTCCTGTGTGACATGGCGCAAGAACGTCTGGGACCCGTACCAGGAGAAGCTGGCCAAGTGGAATGCCCAGAAGAAGAAGGCAGACCAGGCATACGCGGCGTACAAGGCCGACGACGCCGCCTGGGACAAAGAGAACCCCGGTTGCAACAAGGTGGTTCCGCGGCCGGCAACCGCTCCAGAGAAGCCCAGGGCTGTTCCTGAGAACAGGACGCCTCAGCCCACGCAGCCGACCCGGCCTGTTCAGCCCACACAGCCGACCAGCCCGACGCGCACGCGGGGCCAGTGCACGCCGTGGAACAAGTGGAATCTCTTCACGGACAACTTCAGGTCTTTCGGAGATCCCGGAAACATGGGCTCGCACGCTGCCTTCCACATCGCCGTCAAGAAGAACGAGCGGCCCCAGGGTGGATGCAATGAGCCGGTGGACAACCACACCGAGGTCATCCGTGTCGAGATTCTGCGGGCCAAAGGGGGTGGCCGCCCTGGAGTTCGGGACATCACCTACGACAGGGCGAACCGGGAGCTCTCGAGTCCGGTTCTTGTCTACGAACCGGACAGGAACCGGATCTATAACGAGGGCGACGTGACCTGGATCTGGGATGTCATCGTTCACCCCAAGGAGATCTTTGACACCTGGGGCATCCACAAGTACACGAACATCAACTTCCGAGGGATGTCAGTGGACAGGGGCATCACGAACAGGATCCGAGTCAACGGGTACGTTCCGGAGAAGTGGAATACGATCATTCCGCGCAAAACCAACACCTTCTAGGAAAGGATCGGTTTCCTGCGCAACAGGGGCGGCGCCCCGCAGATCATCGTCTGCGGGGCGCCGCTCCTGTCTGTGTGCCGGATCAGTCCTCTAACTTGACGGGCGCCTCAGCGGGTGAGGCCACGTCAAGGTGACGGTACTGAACTGCCCGGGCTGGAATCTCCAGGCTTCTACTGCCCGCTGTTGTTCGGGCGGTCCTGACCCGAGTCAGGTCGTTGACCGGGACCCTGCTGGGGCCACTCGCCGTTGCCGTGCCACTGACCGTGACCCTGCTCAGGGTTCTGCCACTGGCCCTGCCCCTGGCCGGGGTTCTGCCACTCGCTGTTCCCCTGACCGGAGTTCTGCCAGCTGTTCTGCTCGTGCCCGGTGTTCTGCCACTGGTTGGAGCGGTCCCACTGGCTGGAGTCCTGCCACTGCTGCGGCTGCTGACCCTGCTGGAAGGCCTGGCCCTGGCTGTGCTGGCCGACCTGGGCCTCCGCGGGAAGCGGTCCCGGAACCGGGGGAGAGGGAAGGCGGCCGCTGCCCATGAGGTCGAACCGTGCGCCCTCCGGCTTGGAGTCAGAGGCCAGCCAGACGATGAGCAGAATCGAGAATCCCAGAAGGAGCAGCCCGATCAGGATGATTCCGAGCATCTGACCGCCGATGTTGGGCGTTCCCGTGGTTCCGACTGCCTTCACCAGCTCGGCGAACATCGAGAAGATGAGGATCATCGTGAGGATGTTGGCGATGACACTGCCGATGATGAAGCCGAAGTACCACCACGCGGACCGGTTGACGTCATGCAGACGGCGCACCGAGATGCCGAGAAGGCCGATGCCCAGGGCCAGCTGGATGAGATAGCCGATGATGGTTCCGGGGTTGAACATGAGCTGAGTCAGCCGCTGCATCGCCTCGGCGTCCGACATGCTGCTGCTGCTCGAGGTGCTCGCCCCCAGGCTTGCGGACGTGATCATCTGCGTGATCATCGAGATGGCGAAGTACGCGAGGGCCCAGGTCAGGATGATCCACCAGTACTCGGACCGGGAGGCCCGTCCGCGGAAGACGAAGAGGTTGCTCCACCACAACTTGATCGCGCTGCCCCAGTCTGCGTGAGGCCGCTTCCAGGGCTCGCGGAACGCCACGGGTCCTCCGTAGCCCTGCTGCTGCGGCGAGGCGCCCTGGTACGGGTACGGCTGCATCTGCCCGAACTGCTGGCCCTGGGGATAGGGCTGCCCCTGCGGGTACGGCTGGTTCTGCGGGGATGACTGCCCCTGCGGGTACGGAGTCTGCTGCTGGCCCCAATTCGGCTGCTGCCCGTACTCCGGTGCGTGTCCGTACGCGTCTCCCTGACCCCGGTTCCAGGACTGCTGCCCCTGAGGCTGGCCCCAGCTCTGCTGCTCCTGGTGCTCCGGCTGCCGTCCGTCCGGGCCTGACTGGCCTGGCACGCTGCCCCCACTCGCGTGGCTCATGTGCTTCTCCTTCTGAGTGATGACTCTCTTCTCACGATGCTATCGGCCCGACGTGCTATTGACCCCTGGATTCAGTCACACCTTGGTATCAAAAGCGGGGAATTGTGCCCTTTCCGCTCGCGCAGACCGCGATTGAGTGCCATGCTCGCAGTATGGCTCCACTGAAGACCCGTCCGCGCCTGGGGTTCCAGGCCCTCTCCGCCGCCGCCGTCCTGGCCCTGTCCCTCACGGGCTGCGGGCTCAAGACCGACAACGGCCAGGCGCAGAGCAGCTCTGACCCCTCGGCGTCCACCTCGGGCGATGCGGCGGGCTCGTCTGCGGCGCCGTCGTCGTCGCCCTCCAGCAGCGCGCCGTCCTCGAAGCCGAGCGCTTCGCCGAAGCCGACCGCTCGCGAGACCACCGCGCCGCCGGCGCCCTCGGCACCGAAGCCCAACCAGCCGAAGCCGGACGCCAACGGCATGATCCGGTACGTGTCCGAGGATCGGGCGTTCGCGTTCTCCTACCCCGCGGGATGGACGGTGGAGGAGAAGAGTGCGGCGCTGACGCTCGTGCGGGATGAGAACGGCGAGGTCCAGGCCGCCCTCACCGCCAAGCCGATGGGGCAGGACAGCATCCAGGTGCCGCGCCACCAGACCCTGGCCGCCCAGCGGACGCCGGGCGCGCAGGCCGGGGCAGGCCTCGGCGTCAGCGGCGTGGGCGTGGCGAGCGGCGTGCACCAGGGCAAGAAGCCGGGCACGGCGGTGTTCGCCATGGGGCTGCTCGCCCCGCAGGACCCCGCCTCCCTGGTGCAGTTCCCCACGCAGTTCGCGCTGACGCAGGAGAAGGCGCTGTTCGGGTTCCAGGGGGAGCACGACGTCACGATCACGGGGAAGCTGACGGAGCAGAAGGCCGCGGCGATCGCGCAGGAGTATCGCGCGACCCCGCAGTTCGCCCAGCTGCAGCAGATGATGCTCAGCCTCACCGTGGACCGGGACGCGCTGCACAAGCGGCTCGCGGGGCTGAAGCAGTAGCCTCGGGTCCCGGCGAGCGAACCGTTGTGGCCGGAGCAGGCACGAGCGGTTTGTGGCCGGGACAAGCAGAAGGGCCGCAGACGATGTCTGCGGCCCTTCTGTGATGGTCGGGGTGACAGGATTTGAACCTGCGACCTCCTCGTCCCGAACGAGGCGCGCTACCAAGCTGCGCCACACCCCGAGGTCTGTTGGCTCCACGAGTCAGGCTCAGCAAAACCAACTTCTCTAGCTTACGGCGCACGGCGGGGGATTGCAAAATCGGGCGGGCGGCGACGAGGGCCCTCACGCGGTTGGGCTAGAGGCCGCGCGCGGTGCGCTCTCGCATGAGAGCGGGCACGCTGTTCTGGCCCGAAACCCACTCGCGGACGGCCGGCTCGATGAATCCGAGGAGGCGATGGGCGTCCTGCATGCGTTGCGAGAGGTTGGCGCGCAGCAGGGGCTCCATGTGAGAGACACGGTTGCGGAGCTCGTGAAGCCTGGTGACGATGCTGTAAACGGCCTTGCCGCCGTCCTCGGGCCCCTCGGGGAAGGCGTGCTTCAGCGCCTGATCCCAGAGGAACTGGCGGCCGACGTTGGCGGGGGCTTCCGGTGCGGAATTCTGAGCGTGATTGGGGAGAAGGTCTTTCCAAAGGCCGAACATGGTCTGGGCCAAGACATCATCGTGCGTCGGAGGGGCGCCGTCTAGATTGGCGGCAGCCTTCTTGGCGTTCTCCGCATGCCGGAAAGCTCGATCTGCTTTGTCTTTCACAAGGCCCATGAGCGGGGGTTCCATGGGGCGAGCGAGGAGCCAGCCTGGGTCGCCACGGCGCTGAGCATGCCAGTCTCGCAGCTCTCGGTCCATTGCATTGCGCAAGACGACTTCAAGCACGCTCAATTGAGCGTAGACCGCTTCGGAGGCGCGAATATTCCACTGGTAGAGCCAGAGGGCTTCTTTGCGGTTTCCTTGGGCACGGTCCATATAGGGTTTGATCCGCGGGGTGCTCAGCGCTGTCAGGACAGATTGTCTGTGAAGTTCGGTTCGCCGAGCCACAAAGCCTCCCCGTTGCCTTGCATCCGCTCACTGATGAGCGTACACTTTTCTGTACAAAGGTGAGGACAAGGATATCTCATCGTACCAAGAAGGGCATCTGCGAGACTCAACGCGCTCGGAGGTGCCCTTCGCCTTGCCCGGCGTGCTCAGTCTTGTCCAGGCGTGTTCAGCCGGGCCTGGCCCCCCCCTCACGCCAGGGACTTCTGCCACGCCGCGTCCAGCTGGGCGAACTCTCCGCCCTGCCGCACGAGCTCCGCAGGCGAGCCGTCCTCCGCCACGCGCCCGTCCCGGATGACGAGCACCCGGTCCGCGATGGCCACCGTGGAGAGGCGGTGCGCGATGATGAGCGCAGTCCGCTCGCCGAGCAGGGTGGCCAGGCCCTCCTGGACCAGCCGCTCGCTCGGGATGTCGAGGGAGCTCGTGGCCTCGTCCAGGATGAGCACGGCCGGGTCCGCGATGAACGCGCGGGCGAACGAGATGAGCTGCCGCTGCCCCGCGGAGACGCGCCCGCCGCGCTTGTTCACGTCCGTGTCATACCCGTCCGGCAGCCTCGAGATGAACTCGTGCGCGCCCACGGCCCGGGCCGCGGCCTCGATCTCCTCGGGCGAGGCCCCAGGCTTGCCGAGCGCGATGTTCTCCGCCACCGAGCCGGAGAACAGATAGGACTCCTGCGTCACCATGACCACGCGGCGGCGCAGGTCCTCGTCCCGCATGTCCCGCAGATCCACGCCGTCGAGCCGTACGGCGCCGCCGGTGACGTCGTAGAACCGGCTGATGAGCTTGGCCAGCGTGGACTTGCCTGCGCCGGTCTGCCCGACCACGGCCACGGTCTGCCCCGCGGGAATCCGCAGGTCCAGGTGCTCCATGACGGGCTTCTCGGGGGAGTAGCCGAAGGAGGCGTCCTCGAACACCACCTCGCCCGCCGGCTCGGGGAGGGGAGCGGGGCGCTCGGGGTCGGTGACGGTCTCCGGCTCCTCGAGGAGGCCGGAGACCTTCTCCAGCGCGGCCTGCGCGGACTGGAGCGAGGAGAGGTACATGAGCATGACCTGGACGGGCGCGAAGATGCGGCGCGTGGCCAGCGTGACGGCGGCGAGCGCGCCCACCGTGAGCGAGCCCTCGATGACCCGGACGCCGCCCCACGCGAGCACGCCCACCATGCAGAGGTTGCCGAGCGTCACGATGGAGGGCTGGAGGACGCCGAAGAGGCCGATCGACCCCATCGTGGCCTTCTGATAGTCCGCCGCCACGGCCGAGTACGCCGCGTCATTCGCCGGCTCCTTGCGGAAGGACTGGACCGCGCGGATGCCGGTGAACGTCTCCACGAACTTCACGATGAGCCGGGCCGAGTGCGTCCGCGTGGCCCGGAACGCCGCCTCCGAGCGGCGGAGGTACCAGCGCAGCAGGAGCGCCACGCCCACGCCGCACACCAGCACCACGAGCATGGACGGCGGGTCCAGGACCAGCACGAGCCCCAGCGTGAACACGAGATAGAGGAACGTGGCGATCACGTCCGAGGCGCCGCCGTCCAGGAACTCCTGGATCGAGTCCATGTCCGAGGTCTGCCGCGCGATGGCCCGCCCGGAGGTGTACGTCTCATGGAAGCCCATCGGCAGGCGCTGGACCTTGCGGAACAGCCGCTCCCGCACCTCCATGAGGAAGGACTGGGACAGCTTGGCCGTCAGCCACGTGGACAGCCAGAACATGAGGCCCATGACGGCGCACGAGACCGCGAACACGATCCCGATCACCCACAGCGGCTGCGCGTCCCCGCGGCGCATCGCAGGCAGGCCCACGTCCAGCCCCTTCGCGAGGAACAGCGGCGTCAGCGCCTCGAGCAGCGCCGCGATGACGGAGGTCACCGCCGCCGCGGTGAGCAACGGCCAGCGGGGCTTGAGCGTCCGGCCCAGCAGGCGGTAGGCGCGGGCGCGGGACTCCCGGGCCTCCTCCGGCGTGAGCTCGCTCGTCTCTGCGCGGGTCATCGGCCCTCCCGTCCGTGCTGCTCGGCGTCGCGGCAGGCGTCGTCGTCGAGCACGTCCTCCAGGGTGTCCTGGGAGTCGAGGCTCGCGATGACGTGCCGGTAGTGCTCGTTGGACTCCAGGAGCTCGTGGTGGGGCCCGACGGCGGTCACCGTCCCGTCCTCCAGCAGCGCGACCCGGTCCGCCAGCGCCACGGTGGACGGGCGGTGGGCCACGATCAGCGTGGTGGTGTCCGCGAGCACCCGGCCGAGGCCCTCGATGACGCGCTCCTCGGTGCTGACGTCGAGCGCGGAGAGCGGGTCGTCCAGCAGCATGATGCGAGGTTTGGCCGCTACCACCCGGGCCAGCGCGAGCCGCTGCCGCTGCCCGCCCGAGAGGCTGAGCCCCTCCTCTCCGATCTGCGTCTGCGCGCCCTCGGGGAGCCGCTCCACGAAGTGCGCCTGGGCTACCTCGAGCGCCTCCTCCAGCGCGGCCCTGCGCGCCTGCGGGTCCTGGTCCCGGACGCCGAGCAGGACGTTGTTCTCCACGGTGTCGGAGAAGAGCGTGGCGTCCTCGAACGCGACGGCGATGCGCGTGCGCAGGTCATCCGTGTCCAGCTCGCGGACGTCGGCGCCGTCGACGAGGACCCGGCCCTCCCCTGCCTCGTACAGGCGCGGTATGAGGTTGAGGAGCGTGGACTTGCCGGAGCCGGTCTCGCCCACGAGGGCCATGGTCTCGCCGGGGCGGAGGCTGAGGCTCACCCCCGTGAGCAGGGGCTCCGAGTCCGGCTTGGCGTCGGGGTAGCGGAAGCCGACGTCGTGCAGTTCGAGCCGGCCCTCCGAGGCGGGACGGGCCGGGGACTCGGGGGAGCGGATGTCCCGCTCCACGCCCATGATCTCGATGTGGCGCTGCAGGGCCGCCTTGGTGGAGACGAACATGCCGATGAGCTGGCCCATGTCCTGAAGCGGGTTGGTGAGCACGGCGGCGGTGGCGAAGTAGGCCACGAGCGTGCCCGGCGTCATCTGGTCCCGGGCCACGAGCACGATCCCGCCGATGAGCGCCGCCGCCATGGTCAGCGCCGGAACGGCCGTGATGAGGCCGATGAACCAGCCCAGCGTGGACGCCTTGTAGAGCTCCGCCTTCCGGAGGCCGGCGAGCTGCTGGACGAGCTGGCGGGCCGTGAAGTCCGCGCGGCCGAAGGCCTTGAGGACGCGGATGCCCTGAACCGACTCCTCCACCGTGGTGGCGAGGTCCCCCTGGAGGTCCATGACCCGGCGGGAAGCCCGGTTGAAGCGGGTGCGGAAGGCGAAGGACGCGAGCGCCATCGGCACCACGATCACGGCGTAGAGCAGGAAGAACCGCCAGTCCAGGAGGTACATCATGACGAGGCCCACCGCGATGAGAATGGCGCTCGAGACCGTCATGACGCCGCCGAACGCGAGGTATCGCCGGACGAGGCTGAGATCCGACATGGAGCGGGAGAGCAGCTGGCCGCTGGACCACGCATCGTGGAAACCGGCGGGAAGACGCTGGAGGCGGGCGTAGAGGTCCTCCCGCATGGCCCGCTCGATGGCCACGGCCGGCTTGATGGTGAACTGGCGGCGGGCCAGGTACATGGCGCCCTCGATGAGGCCGAGGAGGGTCATGAGGCCGACCCCGACGAGCAGGACGGAGACGGAGGGATGCGAGCCGAGGTCGTCGATGACGCGGCGGAGGACCTGGGGGATGAGCAGCGCGGCGATGCCGGCCAGGGCGGCGCTGGCCGCTCCGAGGGCAAGCCGGCCCGCCGTGGGCCGGACGTAGGCCCGCCACAGGTACGGGACCGGCTTCCCCTCCTCCGGGCGCGGCAGAGCCTCAGCCCGTGCGGCCAGGGGTTCGGGGGACGCCTGAGTCTTCATCAGGTCTTTCACTTTACCGGCGGGGAGGGTGCTTGGGTAGGAGTGGTTGGGAGAAATCTATGGGTTGTGGGGGGGGGTGGTGGGGTTTGGCCTTGGGAGGGCCCGTCTGGTTCGGGTGGGGCCTGCGGGAGGGCTTATCCGGTACGGGCGGGGCCGTGGGGTGGCTGATGTGACTCGGACTGGGGCTTCGGTGTGGGCTTGTGTGCCCTCGGACGTGCCCTCAGAGGCTTGTGCACCCGGATCGTTCGGTTTTCGGGGCTTGAACCGAACGATCCGGGTGTTCAAGGCGGAGAACGGGCCTGAACGGGTCTGGGCTGGCCTGTCTCCTGGGCCCGGTCCTGGGCTACCCGCCCTCGCATGCCCTCGTGCGCGGTTGCGCTTGGGATCCGCCGGGCCTCACCCGGAGGTTCAAGAGGTCTCAGCGGCTTGTGCACCCGGTTCTTTTCCTTGCGCACCCGGTAGGACGAGTTGTGCACCCTCTGGTGTCAGGATTCGCGGCAAATCCTGACACCAGAGGGTGCATAAGGAATGGGGGTGTGGGGAGGAGTGGCTTGGCGGAGAGATGGACTCGGTCAGGCCGGGGCGGCGGTTCGGCCAGGCCGTGAGCGGAGGCCGCGGGCGCAGTCAGGCGCGCGGGACCAGGTCCAGGACCACAGCTTCCGGGCGGCAGAAGAGGCGGACCGGGGCGAACCGGGACTGGCCCAGGCCGGCGGACACGTTGAGCGGGATCCGGCGGACGGGCTGGGAGGGGGTGGCGCGGCCGGCGTCGTCGTGCTCAGGGGCGGAAGCGGTGGGCGCTGAAACGGGAGAGGCTGCGGCGCCGGGGGCGGGGGAGACAGGCGCAGCGGTTGGAGAGACCGGTGGGTTCGAGGAAGCGGCGGAGGCGGGGGAGGCGGTCACGGCGGGCCCGGCCGGGGGCCACTGGCTGAGGCCGCGGGCGAGCTGGGGCGGGAGGTCGCAGTTGGAGACGAGGGCGCGTCCGCCCGGCAGGCAGACCTGGCCGCCGTGGGTGTGGCCGGCGATGAGGAGGTCGGCCCCGGCGAGGGCGAGCCGGTCCAGCACCCGGACGTAGGGCGCGTGGAGGACGCCGATGCGGACCTGGGCCTCCGGATCCCCGAAGCCCTGGACGTCCTCGAGGCCGAGGTGAGGGTCGTCGACGCCGGAGAACTCGACGCGGGTGCCCTTGAGCGTGACCGAGGCGCGGCGGTTGGTCAGCGAGTCCCAGCCGAGCATCCGGAACGCGGAGAAGAGCTCGCGCCACGGCAGCTCCGCCTCCCGCTCCCTGGGCGCCTTGGACGGACCGCGGAGGTAGCGGAAGGGGTTCTTGAGCTTGGGCGGGTAGTAGTCGTTGGACCCCGGCACGTAGAAGCCGCCCACGCGCGGCAGCTCGGCCAGCGCGCGGACGAGCGGGGGAACCGCGCCCATGTGGGAGAGGTTGTCCCCGGTGTTGAGGATGAGGTCCGGCTCAAGGCGGCCCAGGGCGGCGAGCCACGCGGCCTTGGAATCCTGGCCGGGGACGAAGTGGATGTCCGAGAGCTGCAGGATGCGGATGGGCTCCGCGCCCTCCGGCAGGACGGGGACGGTCTCGGTGCGGACGGTGAAGCGACGGGTCTCGACGACGGCGGCGGCGAAGACCGCGGCCCCCGCCGCAACCGCGGAGAGCGCGGTCAGGGCGAGGGCCTTGGGAGCGGTCACCGTCACTGGATCTGGTTCCGGGCCAGGGTGGGCCAGCGCGGATCGTTGACCATGTTGGCGGGCGGGTTCGGGAAGTCCCCGTGCGGGTAGAGCGGCGAGGCCTGCTTCATGAACGCCTGCCACGTGGTGCCCGCGAGGCCCGAGCCGTCCAGCTCCGGATCCGTGCGGCCGTTGATGCTCTTGTCCGCGATGGAGGTCGAGGACTCCTTGTAGTTGCCGAGCCAGACGGCGGTGGTGAGGCCCGTGGTCGAGCCGATGAACCAGGTCTGGGACCGGAAGTCATTGGTACCGGTCTTGCCCGCGCTCGGCACGTCCAGCTGCTTGCCGCGGCCGGAGCCGTTCTTCATGACCTGCTGCTGGGCGTAGAGCGTGCCGTGGGCCAGATCCGCCGGGATGACCTGCTCGCACTTCTTGGACGGGACGGGGTATTTCTTGCCCGAGGGGTCCGTGATCGAGTCGAACACCAGGTTCTGGCAGAGCTTGCCGTTGTTGTTCCAGGTGGCGTAGGCGTTGGCCATCGTGATCGGCGCGATGTTGTCCGTGCCGAGGAGGGCCGAGGGCTGCTCGCTGAGGGCATCGCGGTTCTGGTCCGTGCTGTCCCCCTTGTGGATGCCCATCTTGCGCGCCGTGGCCTGGATCTTGCAGAGGTCCACCTTGGCGGCGGTGGCGAACGTGATGGTGTTGAGCGAGCGGGCGAGGCCGTAGAGGGCCGAGAAGCTGCCGTAGTTCTCGTTGCCGTAGTTCTGCGGCGACCACTGGTCCAGGATGGTGTACTTCCCGTTGGCGAAGCAGGAGCCGCCGAAGGACTGGTCTCCCACGCCGTAGGTCTTGCGGGAGCCGTCCACGATCTCGTTCATCGAGTGGCCCTCGGCGAGCCACTCCGTGAAGGTGAAGGGCTTGTACGTGGAGCCGGGCTGGAAGCCGCCGGCGCCGCCGCCCGGGCTGGCCGGGTCTCCGTTGATGTTGGAGTCCACGTTGAAGTTGAGGTCCGTGGAGGTGGGGTCATCCTGCGCCCCGCCGAAGTTGGTGTTCTGCGCCATGGCGAGCACGCGGCCCGTGCCCGGCTGCACCGAGACGAGCGAGTGGCCCACGTCCGGGTCCGTCCGCTTGACGTCCGCCGTGCCGTTGATGGCGTTCTGGGCCTGGCCCTGGAGGCGGGAGTCCAGCGTGGTCTTGATGGTCAGGCCGCCGCGGTCCAGGAGCTTCTTGCGCTCGGCCACGGTCTTGCCGTAGGCGGGGTCCGCGAGGAACTGGTACGTGACCCACTGGCAGAAGTACGGGGCCATCTTGGAGCCGTAGCAGCCCTGGGAGCGCGGCGTCACCTTGAGCTCGATGGGCGCCTTCACGGCCTCGTTGTACTGCGCCTGGGTGATGCGCTTGGTCTCCAGCATGCGGTGCAGCACGATGTCCCGGCGCTTCTTGGAGGCCTTCGGGTGGGCGATCGGGTCATACACGGACGGGCCGTTGACGATGCCCGCGAGCAGTGCGCCCTCCTGGACGTTGAGGTCCTTGGCGGGCTTGCCGAAGAAGTACTGGCTCGCGGCCTCCACGCCGTACGCGCGGCCGTTGAACTGGACCACGTTGAGGTAGCCCTCGAGGATCTGGTCCTTGCTCATCTTCTTCTCCACGGAGACGGCGTAGCGGACCTCCTGGAGCTTGTCGAGGATGGTCTTGGAGCCGTTGAACGTGGGCGTCTCGCCGTTGGAGATGCGGATGTCGTTGAGCACGTTGGTCACGTACTGCTGCGTCAGCGTCGAGGCGCCGCGGGACGTTCCGCTCGTGGAGTTGGAGAAGAGGGCCGCCGCGATGCCCTTGGGGTCCACGCCGCCGTGGTGGTAGAAGCGGTCATCCTCAATGGCCAGCAGGGCGTTGGTCATGTTGGGGCTGATCTGGTTCAGCTTCACCGGAACGCGGTTCTCCGAGTACATCTCGGCGATCAGCTTGCCGTCACTCGACTCGA
The DNA here is from genome assembly GCF_020483305.1 of Arthrobacter sp. UM1. Lineage (GTDB taxonomy): Bacteria > Actinomycetota > Actinomycetes > Actinomycetales > Micrococcaceae > Falsarthrobacter. Next base: position 72,257 of record NZ_JACWAB010000008.1, on the reverse strand, counting down.
TGCGGGAGGCCTGGGAGAGCTTCTGCGGGGAGAACTCCGCCGGAAGGTCGTCGAAGAACTGGATGGACCGGCTCGCGCCTGTGCCGGCCGCCGCGACCAGGGGGACGAGGAGGCCCGCGGTGAGGACGCCGCAGACCACGCTCACGAGGAGGAACGAGAAGAACTTCCCGAGCGTGGTGGCCGTGTTGAGGAGAGGACTCTTCGTGCCCCGGTTCGCTGAAGCCATAGGCACAAGTCTACAAGCGCGACTACGCTGAAGGACTATGACCACCTGGGAATATCTGACCGCACCGCTGCTCATCCACACCACCAAGCAGATCCTGGACAACTTCGGCTCTGAGGGGTGGGAGCTCGTCGCCGTCGTCCCCGGCCCGGACGGCAAGGGGCTCGTGGCCTATTTCAAGCGCCCCAAGCAGTAGCCGCCCCGCCCCCGCACCCCCTGATCCAAGGAGAAAACAGTGCCCTCAGCCTCCGTTGAACAGAAGCTCTCCGAGCTCGGCTACACCCTTCCCGAGGTCTCCGCGCCGGTGGCCAGCTACGTCCCGGCCGTGATCTCCGGCACCCATGTCTACACGGCGGGCCAGTTGCCGTTCGTGGACGGCTCGCTCGAGGCCACCGGCAAGGTCGGCGCCGAGGTGGACCAGGAGACCGCTGCGAAGCTCGCTGCCACGTGCGCGCTCAACGCCCTCGCCGCGGTCAAGTCCGTCATCGGCGATCTGGACCGCATCAAGCGCGTCGTCAAGGTCGTGGGCTTCGTGGCCTCCGACGTCTCCTTCACGATGCAGCCGCACGTGGTCAACGGCGCCAGCAACCTCCTGGGCGAGGTCCTGGGCGACCGCGGCGTGCACGCCCGCAGCGCCGTCGGCGTCGCCGTCCTCCCGCTCGACGCGCCGGTCGAGGTGGAGCTCGTCGTCGAGTTCGAGTAGCGGCGAGCCCGAGTCTCGGGGCGGCGACGCGCCCCGGGGATCGCCCCGAGACAGAGGAAGGGCCCAGGCTGGTGACCAGCCGGGGCCCTTCCTCTGTCTGTGCCGGCCGAGCGCGGGCTCGGCGGGTCAGCCCGCGTGCGTCAGCGCGAGCGGCCGCGCAGGCGGTTGAGGTCCAGGATGACGACGGCGCGCGCCTCGAGCCGCAGCCAGCCGCGCTGGACGAACTCGGCGAGGGCCTTGTTCACCGTCTCGCGGGAGGCGCCGACGAGCTGCGCGAGCTCCTCCTGCGTGAGCTCGTGCGGGACGAGGATGCCGTCCGGGGCCGGGCGGCCGAAGCGGTCCGCGAGGTCCAGGAGCGCCTTGGCCACGCGGCCGGGGACGTCCGAGAAGACGAGGTCCGCGAGGGACTCGTTGGTGCGGCGCAGGCGGCGGGCGAGCGCCTGGAGCAGCTGCATGGAGACCTCGGGGCGGGTCTGGAGGACGTCCCGGAGGTTCGAGTGCTTGAGCCCCACGAGGCGCGTCTCGGAGACGGCCGTGGCGGTGGCCGTGCGGGGGCTCGGGTCGAAGAGGGCCATCTCGCCGAAGAGCTCGCCCGGGCCGAGGACGGCGAGCAGGTTCTCGCGGCCGTCCGGCGCCTTGCGGCCGAGCTTCACCTTGCCGGAGACGATGAAGTAGAGCTCCTCGCCCTGATCCCCTTCCTTGAAGAGGGAGGAGCCGCGGCTCAGGTTGACCTCTGCGAGCTCCTTGGTGAGCAGGTGGAATGCGTCGTCACCGAGGGACGCGAAGAGCGGAGCGCGGCGCAGGACCTCGAGTTCCATGACTTCTCCTTGAAGGGATGGCTGGCTTCATGGCCGGTCGGGGGCTCGGGCTCTCACAGAGGGCCCGCCAGCGCGGCGGCCACGCGGATCAATTCCTTTTCATTCTGCCTGATTCCGCGGGCGAGTTGAACCCGTCACACACGGGGGTGAAGGTTTTTTCCTGCCTTCGTTCAGCGAACGGGCGGGCAAGACTGTCAGAGTTGGGGAGGCGCCTGGACCCCGACGGCGCTCGGAAAGGCCCGGTGACGCACCCATGAACCACGTGACGCTCCTCGACGGCGCAGTGATCCTCGGCATCGCCCTCGTGGTGCTGGCCGGGTACCGCCGGGGCCTGCTCACGGCGGGCGGAGCGCTCATGGGGCTGGTCGTGGGCATCGCCGCCTCGCTCACGGCGGCGCCGTGGGCGGCCTCGAAGATCGACTCGCAGTCGCTGCGCCTCATCGTGGTTGTGGTGCTCGTGGTCCTGCTCCTCTCCCTGTTCTCCAGCCTGGGCGCCAGGGTGGGGCACGCGGTCCGCGGTGCGTTCCCGTGGCGGCCCGTCCGCCTCCTCGACGGGATCGGGGGAGCGGCGCTGCACTTCGCCATGTCCATCCTCTTCATCTCGATGCTCGTGTTCGGCGCGAACTCGCTCGGCATGAGCTCCGTGACCAGGGCCGTCTCCGCCTCGCCGGTGCTGCAGACCATCCAGAAGCACACCCCGGCCGCGGTTCAGTCCCTCTTCGCCCAGCTCCGCTCGCCGGCCATCGCCGAGAACCTGCCCAAGATCCACGGCCGCGTCCTGCCGGGCAGCGTCCGGGCCGGCGCGGACTCCTCCGCTCAGACGGACGCGGTCAAGGCGGCGAGCGCCTCCACGGTCCGCGTGAGCGGCGTGGCCGCGCAGTGCTCGCAGTCGCAGTACGGCTCCGGGTTCGTCGTCGCGAAGGACCGGGTGGTGACCAACGCGCACGTCGTAGCCGGCGTCCAGGACGTGGTGGTGGAGATCCCGGGGGCGGAGGCCGTGCAGGGGCGGGTGGTGTACTACAACCCCGTCAAGGACCTGGCCGTGGTGGCCACGGACGGGCTCGAGGCGCAGCCGCTCAAGCTGAGCTCCGGCGCCGCATCCGGGCAGTCCGCCGCGTTCCTCGGGTACCCGCTCGGCGGTCCGCTCGCGATCCGGGCGGCCGCGGTCCAGGGGCTCACGAACATCGCCGTCAGCGGCGAGGACGGCGCCACGCGGCACGGGGTCCAGGTGTACTCCCTCTCCGGCAACGTGGAGCAGGGCAACTCGGGCGGTCCGCTCGTCAACCTCGACGGCGAGGTGGTGGGCGCCGTCTTCGCCAAGTCCACGTCTCAGGCGAACGTGGGCTACGCGCTGACCATGGACGAGCTGCGGCCCGTCATCGACCAGGCGCCGCACCTCACCGAGCCCGTCAGCGACGGCACCTGCGTGCGGGGGTAGGGGAGGGGCCGTTACGGTTCCAGGACCGCGTTCAGGTCGGCCCGGATCGCCGCGGTGGAGCGATACAGCGGAGTGGAGATGCTCTTCTTCTCGATGGGCGTGACGCTCTGGCGCCTTCGGGAGGACTGCGAGGCAGTCCGCACAGGGTCTGTGGCGGTTGAGGTGGAAGCGATGAAGCCGTACTCGGTGCAGTAGTAGGAGACCAGCCGTTCCTCGCGCACATTGAGGATCAGGAATTTGATCCCTGCCGCGTCAGAGGCCTGGACGTGTTTCGCAAAGGCGCCCAGCATCAGCATCGCCCCCAAGCCGCTCCCCTGAACGTCCTGGTCCAGTGCGAACTTTCCCAAGAGGAGTGCCGGGAACGCACCCTGGAGGGCGTTGGCCCACGGCCTGTTGGCCGAATGGGCGGCCCTTTCCGATCGTGCCACTTGTGCTGGGATGATCTGTGCGGCTGAGAGCGTGAAGAAGCCCAACGGCTTTGACTCATTGTCAAGGGGTGAGATGACCCACACGCGGCAGAGGTCCTCCTGCTGCCAGCGATGCGCCGTCGAACAGAACCAGTCCGTCATTCGGGGGTCCTGTCCGCAGTCGAATGCTTCGAGGCAGTGGTCCTCGTCCAGCGCTCGCAGCTGAAGCCCCTTCTCTGCCAATACACGGTTCAGAGCCTCGTTGTTCACAGTGCAGAGCCGTATGCGCGAACAGCGTCTGCGAAGCGGAGGTGCGGCCCCTCCTGCTTTTCCAGCTGTACGAGGGCGGTGGGTGAGACGCGGAAGACCGCTGGAGGAGGCAGCTCGAGTCCTTCGTCTGGGCGCGGCTCCCGGGCGAGGAAGTAGGAGATCAGGTCCGCATGGGGCAGCTCTCCCCGCTGCGAGGCTCCTCGGGACTTCCAGGCATCAGACCAGGCGCTCTCGGTGTGGGTGAGCCTGACAAGCTGTGAGCTCGAGGCGCTCCCGTATGCCTTCCAGACGGCGCCCAGCACATCCTTCGTGTACTCGTCCAGTGCCTGCGGGGGCTCGTCAGCGGTTTTCCGATGCGCCGAGATCGTGGAACCGTCTACTTGCCGCTGACCGGAGTGTGCGTGCAGGAGCTCTCCGACCACAGGCCCGAGCCGCAGGGCGTAGAACGTCTCAGGGAACAGGGGCTGTGCCGTGAGGTGGGCGTGCCATCCGAAAGAGTAGAAGCATAGCTTCTGCAGCTTGAGTGCTTCGATGGAGCCGCCTGCTCGCTCTGTGATGTCCGCAGCCACGTCAAAGACGCTCGTCACAACGCCTGCCTTCCCTGGAATGTCGCCGATGGAGACAAAGATAGTCCGCACATCTGTGCAAGGAAAGGCCTGGCGGCTTCCTACACCCTGAAACGTTCACATTGAGTGAGAAGTCACAGGTGAAGCGGGGGCAGTGCCCTTCCGCTGGCTGCCAGGGACCTCGTCCGCTACTCGCCCGCGAGCAGCTCGATCGCGAACCGGTAGCCCTGCGCCCCCGCGCCCAGAATGACGGCGCGGACCACGGGGGAGAGGAAGGAATGGTGCCGGAACTCCTCGCGGGCGTGGGTGTTGCTGAGGTGGACCTCGACGGCGGGGGCGGGCACACCGCTCAGCGCGTCCCGCAGGGCTACAGAGGTGTGGGTGTAGGCGCCGGCGTTGATGACGATGCCCTTGGCGTCCCGGGCGGCGTGGATCGCGTCGATGAGCTCGCCCTCGTGGTTGGACTGCATGAACTCGATCTCGACGCCGGTCGCCTGCCCGGCCTCGCGGCACAGGGCCTCGATGTCGGCGAGGGTCTGGGTCCCGTAGACCTCGGGCTCGCGGGTGCCGAGGAGGTTGAGGTTGGGTCCGTTGAGGACGGCGATGCGCTCCATGCCCTCAGCGTATCGCCCGGGGGGTTCGGGGCTGGAACGGGGGCGTCGGACCGGATCACGGGATCTGTGCGGGGCCGGAGCAGGGGTGCCGTGCGGTCCGGGGCGGGCGCTGTGCGGGCCTGGGCGGGGGAGGCGGGCTGAGGCGGGCTTGAGCTGAGGCGTGTTCAGAGGCCTGAACCGCGTTATGCACCCGGATCGTTCGGATTCAGCCCTGAAAACCGAACGATCCGGGTGCATAACGCGGGAGGGGGACACGAGCGAGAGAGGCAGGCGCGCACGCGGGAAGGGCAGGTGCGCCCGCGGGCGGTGGAGCAGTAGGGGTTGAGAGGCCTGGACAGCCTTGTGCACCCTCTGTTGTCAGGAATCGGCCTGAATCCTGACAAGAGAGGGTGCACAAGCAGCGGAGGCGGGTGCACAAGCGGGTGGGACGGTCACTCCCGAGGGAGGCGGGGTGAGGCGTGCTTGAGCTAGGGCGTGTTCAGAGGCCTGGACAGCCTTGTGCACCCGGATCGTTCGGAAATCGGCTGGAAAACCGAACGATCCGGGTGCACAAGCAACAGAGGCGGGTGCACAAGCGGGTGCATCTGCCGGGGCCGGCAGGTGCACAAGCGGGAAGGAAAAGGAGAGGGCCTCTACTTCTGCTTGTCCCGCATGTCCGCGGCGATCTGCTGCATGACGCTCGGGTCCGCGAGGGTCATCGTGTCGCCGACCTCGCGGCCCTCCGCCACGTCCTTGAGGAGGCGGCGCATGATCTTGCCGGAGCGGGTCTTCGGCAGCTCCGGTGCCACGAGGACGTTGCGCGGCTTGGCGATCGGCCCGATCTCCTGGCCCACGTGGGCGCGCAGGACGGCCTGCACGTCCTCGCCGTTCTTCACGGCCTCCTCGCCCTCGTCCTGGAGCATGACGAACGCGACGACGGCCTCGCCCGTGGTCTCGTCCTTGGCGCCGATGACCGCGGCCTCGGCCACATACGGGTGGCCCACGAGCGCGGACTCGATCTCGGTGGAGGACAGGCGGTGCCCGGACACGTTCATGACGTCGTCCACGCGGCCGAGCAGCCAGATGTCGCCGTCGTCGTCGCGCTTGGCGCCGTCGCCCGCGAAGTACATGTTCTCGAAGCGGGACCAGTAGGTGTTCTTGTAGCGCTCGGGATCGCCCCAGATGCCGCGGAGCATGGACGGCCACGGCTTGCGCACCACGAGGAAGCCGGACTGGCCGTTGGGCAGGGACTCGCCCATCTCGTCCACCACGTCCAGCTCGATGCCCGGGAACGGCTGCTGCGCCGAGCCCGGCTTGAGCGCGTTGACGCCCGGCAGCGGGGTGAGCATCTGGGAGCCGGTCTCGGTCTGCCACCAGGTGTCCACGATGGGGCAGCGGCCGGCGCCGATGACCCGGTGGTACCAGAGCCAGGCCTCCGGGTTGATGGACTCGCCCACGGAGCCGAGGAGGCGGAGGGAGCTGAGGTCGTACTCGGCGGGGATCTCCTCGCCCCACTTCATGAACGTGCGGATGGCCGTGGGCGCCGTGTAGAGGGTGGTGACCTTGTACTTCTGGACGATCTCCCAGAAGCGGCCCTTGTGCGGCGTGTCCGGCGTGCCCTCGTACATGACCTGCGTGGCGCCCGAGACGAGCGGCGCGTACGCCACGTACGTGTGGCCCGTGACCCAGCCGATGTCCGCGGTGCACCAGAAGACGTCGGTCTCCGGCTTGAGGTCGAACGTGGCCTGGAAGGTCTGCGCGCCCTGGACGAGGTAGCCGCCCGTGGTGTGGAGGATGCCCTTCGGCTTTCCGGTGGTGCCGGAGGTGTAGAGGATGAAGAGCGGGTTCTCCGCCTCGAAGGCCTCGGCGGTGTGCTCCTCGGAGGCCTTGTCCACGGTCTCGTGCCACCAGAGGTCGAGGTCCGGGTTGAACGGGACGTCCTCGCCGTTGCGCTTCACGACGACGACGTTCTTCACCGTGTGCCTCGGCTTCTCGAGGGCCTTGTCCACGGTGGGCTTGAGGCGGGTGGCCTGTCCGCGGCGGTAGGAGCCGTCCGCGGTGACGACGAGCTTGGCCTCGGCGTCGTCGACCCGCTGGCGGAACGCGTCCGGCGAGAAGCCGCCGAAGACCACGCTGTGCGCGGCGCCGAGGCGGGCGCACGCGAGCATCGTGATGACGGCCTCCGGGATCATCGGCAGGTAGACCGCCACGCGGTCCCCCTTCTCCACGCCGAGCTCCGCGAAGGCGTTGGCGGCCTTCTTCACCTCGCGGGTGAGGTCCGCGTACGTGTAGGAGCGGGAGTCGCCCGGCTCGCCCTCGAAGTGGATGGCCACGCGATCCCCGTTGCCCGCCTCGACGTGGCGGTCCAGCGCGTTGTACGCGGCGTTGAGCGTGCCGTCCGCGAACCAGCGGGCGAAGGGCGCGTCAGAGAAGTCCAGCGTCTGGGTGAACTCCTTGTCCCAGGTCACGACGGACCGGGCCGCGTCCGCCCAGAACGTCTCCGGGTCCCTGCCCGAGTCCACGAACTCCTGGCCGTACCGGGCGTTCTCCACGAACTCCTTGCTCGGAGGGAAGGTCTGCTCGGCTCCCTGGGCCGTGTCCTGCTCGGCGCTCATTGCTGTGATCCTTTCCGATCGATCCCCCTGGTGACGGGGATCACTGTTCCTCACTCTAAGCCAGTCTTAGCAGGTGAGGGAGCGCCAGCGCACGCCGAACGCCCAGCGTTCTCCGATAGCCTGGACAGCCCCGATCCGCCACAGCCGATGATCAAGGAGAGAGTGTGTCGTTTCGCGCCAGGGAGCGCTCGAGCGTGAGCGCCGTGCCGAACGGTCCGGACCCGGACTTCGTCCCGCCGGAGTCCCGGCGCACGGCGGTGGCCGTGTGGAGCCTGCGCGAGGCCGTCCTCGCCGGAGCCGTGGCCGTGCTGGCCGTCTGCGGCACGTTCGCCGTCAACGCGAGCTCCGCCCCGAGCCTCTACGGGCACGTGGCCCTCTTCCTCATGCCGGTGGCGATCGGCATGTGGATGCTCCTGCGCCCGCTCGTCCGCGGCGTCAACGGCCGCGTGGCCGGCCTCAACGTGGAGCAGTGGGCCACGGCGGTCTCCCTCAACGCCCTCCTGTACGCCTTGGTGCTCGCGTCCGAGGACATGTCCTTCCCGACGGCGCTCGCGGTCCTCGCCGCCGCCGCCATGACGGCGGCCACCGCCTTCGCCCGCTGGATCCCGGCCTTCTCCCGGGACCTCGGTCACGACTTCACCACGCGCGCCTCCGCCGCGAACCCCAAGGTGGCGGCCATGCTCCAGACCACCGCGCTGCCGAGCCTCGGGAGCACGACGGCGACGACGGCCTTCCCCGCCGCAGGCTCCGCCGGAGCGCAGCAGGAGAGCCGCCCGGCCGGACGCGGGGACAGCGCCCGCGGTCTGGGCCGCGCCGGGTCCCAGGGGGCCCGCGAGGAGCGTCCCCAGACCCGGCGGGAGCCGAACTCCCGGCAGCCCTTCTGGTTCGCGGTGCCCGAGCGCAGGGCGGTGCGGGACGCGCGGACCGGCGTCGTCGTGGGCCATGCCCGGCCCGGGATCTGGATCCTGGCGCGGGAGGACTGGGGAGACTCGCTCGTCGTCGAGCTCGAGGACGGGGCGCGGGGCACGCTCGCGGACCTCCGCGGGATCGAGCGCGCGTAGTGGCGCGGGAGGAGACGCGGCTGGGGCTCGTGCGGCGCGCGCGGAAGATCAACCGGATCCTCGCGGACTTCTATCCGTACGCGGTGCCGGAGCTGGACTTCGAGAACGCGTTCGAGCTGCTCGTGGCCACCGTGCTCTCCGCCCAGACCACGGACGTGCGCGTCAACGAGGTGACGCCGCGGCTGTTCGCCGCCTACCCGGACGCGGCCTCGCTCGCGGCGGCGCGGGTGGAGGACGTCGAGGAGATCGTGCGGCCCACCGGGTTCTTCCGGGCCAAGACGGGCAGCATCATGGGGATCGCGAGCGCGCTCGTGGAGCGGTTCGGGGGAGAGGTGCCGCCGCGGCAGGCGGACCTCGTGACGCTCCCGGGCGTGGGGCGCAAGACGGCCAACGTGGTGCTGCACGGCGCGTTCGGCGTCCCCGGCATCACCGTGGACACGCACTTCGGGCGGCTGGCCCGGCGGCTCGGGTTCACGGAGCTCGAGGACCCGGTCAAGGTCGAGCGGGAGGTCGGCGAGCTGTTCCCGCGCAAGGACTGGTCCGTGCTCTCCCAGAACCTCGTCTTCCACGGCCGGCGCATCTGCCACGCGCGGCGGCCGGCGTGCGGGATCTGCCCGATCGCGAAGCTCTGCCCCAGCTACGGGATCGGGGAGACGGACCCGCTCGGCGCGCAGGCGCTCGGCAGGTACGAGCTGGCGCCGGGGCGCGAGGAGCTGCGGGAGTTCATGCTCGCAGGGAAGACCCGGCGCGAGCTGCGGGCGATGGGATACCCGCTCTCGGCGTAGGGTGTCCGTGTGCCCGCCCCGACTGACTCCCGTGCCGCCCGCTCCGAGCTCGAAGCCCTCGTGGAGCGCGCCGCAGCCGGCCCCGTGGCGCGGCTCGCCCGCCTGAACCGGGACTACGCGAGGTCCGCGGCCCGCTCCGGGCGCCAGGCGAGCGTGCTCATGCTCTTCGGCGAGGTCGAGGGGGAGGTCAGCGTGCTCCTCACCCAGCGCGCCGCGACGCTCCGCACGCACGCCGGGCAGGTGGCCTTCCCGGGCGGATCCCAGGACCCGGCGGACTCCGGCGCGGTGGCCGCAGCCGTCCGCGAGGCCGAGGAGGAGACGGGGCTGCTCGAGGAGGACTACACCGTGCTCGGCGCGCTGGACCCGGTGCCCGTGCCGATCTCGGGCTTCCTCGTGACGCCGGTGCTCGCCTGGTGGGACGCGCCGCGGCTGCTGGCCCCCGTGGACCCGGGGGAGACGGCCCGCGTGTTCACCGTGCCCGTGCGGGACCTGGCGGACGCGAGCCTGCGCGTCACCACGGAGCTGCGCCGGGACTCCCACGTCTTCCGCGGGCCCGGGTTCGAGGTGGCGGAGACGCTCGTCTGGGGGTTCACGGGGTACCTCGTGGAGGCGCTGCTCGAGGAGCTCGGCTGGTCCGAGCCCGTGGCCGGGAGCCGGACGGTGGACCCGCGGGGGTATTAGGGGTCAGCTGTTCACAGACGCAGTCCGGCCGCTGGCTCGATGCGTGCGGCCTTCGACGCCGGCAGCGCGGCCGCGAGAGCCCCCACACCTGTTCCCGTGGCCAGGCCGAGTGAGGTCATCGCTGCAGGATCGAGCACAGGGGTCCAACCGTTGACGAGGCTGAGGGCAAGGACTGCCAGGATGCCGAACAGGATGCCCAGGGTCCCGCCCGCGAGGCCCATAACGGCCCCCTCTGCAATGAACTGTCTGGCGACTGATCCGCGGCTTTGTCCGAGCGCCCTGCGCAATGAGATCTCGCCCGTGCGGCTGACGACGGAGAGGTGCATGCTCGTGGCTGCGGAGAGCGAGGCCAAGAGGAGGAGGACAGCCGAGAGAACGCCTGCCATGACCGAGAGGTCACTGCCTACACCTCGACGCAGCGAGCGCAGGTCGGCGGTGGTCTGAACGTGGATCGCGCCCGGGGACCCCGGGCTGAGGGTGCGCGGAATCGCCTCGGCGAGCGCGGTGGTGAAGCCCGGCCGGGTTTCAACCGTGTAAGAGAGCCGGAAGGGGCCGGTTTTCCGCGCAGCGGCCGGATTCACAAAGACCCGGGAGTCCACGAGGGGATCGCCGCGCGGAGCGAGAACGCGAACCACGCTGGTGTGGGCGCTTCCGACATAAACCGTCACCTCGGGTGCGGCCCGGTCCACACTGAGGGCTTGCGCGGCGTCCGCGCCGAGGACCGCTTGGTCCCCGCCAGCCTCATCGTCCCAGAGGGGGAGCGGTGCCGGGTCGATCTGCCGCATCCGCCCCGCACTCGCGGCGGCGATGCTGACGGGCTTCTGCCTGTCAACGGTGTGGAGCCCTACGACGCGTGTGACCCCCTGAACGGGATCGAGGCCTTCGAAGCCCACGCTCACCACACCCGCCAGTCTGGAGACGGCTTCCTCGACTGCGTGAAGCTCGGAGGGTTCGGGGACGGCGCGGTACTGCTCCGCCTGCGGTGCGCTGTGACCGGGCTCGTGGGCGTTCGGAGCGGGCTTCCGCTCGTCCGTGAAGGCCAAGCGGCTGAGGGCTGCGGCGTCGATCCTGTCGGAGACTTGTGCTCGAGCGGTCTCAGCGAGGCCGGTGGATGCCACGAGTCCTCCCACCCCCAGGGCGAACGCCAGAATGAGCAGAAGGCCGCGCGTCGCAGAGGCCCAGACGGCGTTCACGGCGTCAGACGCGGAGTCGGCCGCTCGGGTGGCCAGACGGCGGGTCATGGGCTCTCCAACGGGTCGGCGCCGTGGGGGCCCCGTCCGCGCGGACCGTGCCCTGCCCGGGCGGGCGGCTTGCGACGTCGTCGGCAGCAGAGAGGCGGAGGGGAGGCCCTCGGCGGCGAGCGGGACAGCGTTCTCTGTCTGCCCGGCGGAAAGGCGTCCGTCCAGCATCTCGAGGCGGCGGTCTGCCCAGGCCGCCACAGACGGGTCGTGGGTGATGACGACGACGGCAGCGCCCTGTTCGGCCAGCGAGCGCAGATGACCCATGACGGTGCGGGCGTTGGCGCTGTCGAGGCTGCCTGTGGGCTCGTCGGCGAGGATGAGCGCGGGAGCTCCGGCCACAGCTCGGGCCACTGCCGCGCGCTGCCTCTCCCCGCCGGAGAGCAGCCGTGAGGGCGAAGACGCGCGGTGGCCGAGGCCGTATTCGTGCAAGAGCTCCACGGCGCGGTGCACTCGCTCCCGAAACGGGCGGCCCTGGAGGCGCAGGCCGAGCGCGACATTGACACGTGTGTTCTCGTGTCCCATGAGGTGGCTGGACTGGAACACGAAGCCGAGGTGGTTTCCACGGAAGCGGTCCCGTTCCCGTTCGGTCAGGGTCGAGACCTCGGTGCCGAGGATCTCAACGCGCCCGTCTGTGGGACGATCCAGAAGGCCCATGATGTTGAGCAGCGTGGACTTGCCGGAGCCAGAGGGGCCCACGATGGCGAGGACTTCGCCCGCGAAAGCCTCGAGAGACGCATGATCCAAGGCCACGGTCTCCGGGGCCGGCCCGAACACCCTTCGGACACTCTCCAGCCGCAGCACCGGCTCGGAAGGCTGGGGCAGCGTTACGGAATCCACAGAGTGTGGCCCTCCGAGAGCTCGCCCTCCAGAACGGAGACGGCTGCCCACCCCTCGGCCTGAGAGGTGACGTTGAGACGGACGAGCGAGGGCTCGGAATCCCGGTCTTTGGCGGCCAGAACGGCGTAGCCGCCCTCATGCTGCCGGAGCGCGATGAGCGGAACGGCAAGTCCGGGTGGTGCAGCGGAGGTGAGCTCCACGGTCACGGTTCGGTTGTCCGGCAGAGACGCGAACGAGGGGTCCGGGTGGACGGTGACGGCGCGGCCCAGCACCTGCTCCTCGTTCTTGGCGAACGGACCCACTTCGGCGACTCGGCCCGTCCCCGTGACCGTGCCCGCAGCGAGCTTGACGCTCGCTCCCGGGCTGAGACTGTCCGCGAGGGGCAGCGTGGCGAACCCGGAGACCGCCAGCCCGCCGGAGGAGACGGTGAGGAACGGGTTCTTCTCGCCGACCGTGCTCGCGACGGCGGCCGTCCGGATCACCGTGGCAGACCGAAGATCGGCTTTCACGAAGGAGGCCAGACGGATGACCGTCTCCTTGCGCGTCCTGGCGGGCGGAGGAACGAGCTGGTTCGTGTGGATGAGCTGAACGGCTTCCAACGTCACCTCGTCGACGACTCCCGTGGCCCGCACCCCGGGGAAGCCACTGGAGGCCAGTTCTCGCTGGAAGGCGAGCACGTCCCGGCCCCGGTCTCCGAGTCTGAGGTCCCGGTAGAGCGGGACCCGAGAAGACACAGCGAAGAGAGGGACGCCGGCGAGCTCGCCGAGGTAGTCGAAGGCATGCAGGGTGCGGCCCTCAGCCACAGCCATGTGGGTGACGGTGGCAGAGACACCGGAGGGCGGCTCCGTGAGGAGCGGCTGTTCGATTCCGCGGGTGATCTTGCCGGTGAACGGCGCGTGGGCGGTCACCGCGCGGCGCTCGGCCGAGGCAAACGCCTGAATTCTCTCCGGGGCAGAGTTAAGCGCTTTCTCCGTGGGGGTGGTGAGGGCGCCGCCCAGAAGGAACGAGCCGATCAGCGCGGCGACGACGGCGAGCACAAAGCCCGCGGTGAGCCAAGGCCGGTTGAGTCGCCGGGGTCGAGAGTGGAGTGCGGTCATGGAGTCGGTGTTTCGAGGGTGGGGTTCTGGGCAAGGTAGGCCTTGGCTTCGGCGATCTGTGTGTCGATGCGTTCGCGCCGCTGTTTCAGGGCTGCTTCGTTCTCGGTGATGACGGTGTCCTGGTAGGCGGCTTCGAGGTCGGCGAGGGTCTGGATGACGTTGTGCTTCTTCTTGCAGGCGATGTCGGCCAGGGCGATGCGGATGCTCTCGGGGGTGGTCTCGAGGGTGCCTTCGGGGGACCAGGTGTCGGGGTCGTCTTTGATGGAGTAGCCGGCGTCGCGGATGCAGGACTTCCAGGCGGAGACGGTCCGGTTCCATTGGGGGTCCTGGACTGCTGCGGCGTAGGCCCTGAGGCGGAGCTTCTCGTTGAGAGAGGTGAAATCAAATCCCTCAATGTCCCCGTGCTTGTTGAAGAACTCCTTTGAGCACCTCTCGTATTCGCGAAGTTCGGCGCTTCCGCTGCCCTGCGATTGGTCATCATTGTCGGAGGGGTGAGGCGGAAGGACATAACCATATTTTGCGGCATTTGACTCGTGCCAGATTCCGTAAATCCGGTCTTCAAATCGCGGTCTGCGTTCTGTGAACCGTCGGCCCTCGGCGGGGAGCCCCGATTCTCTCAGGCATCTGTTTGTCTTCTCATGGGCGAATTCACTATAGAGATTCATCTCTTCGACTGAAGGCCCAAAGCGGTCGATTGGAAAGTCAATGTGGCCCTTGCTCGGGTTGAGGTGGGCGGTTGCTTGTCCTTTAGAAAGCGTTTGGCTCCCATCAGTGGCAACCGAGCAGGAGGTCAACGAGAGGAGGGTTGCGCACAGCAGGGCGACTAATTCTGCTGAGGGGGACGTAGTCCGATGTGATTTGTTTTTCAACTGAGGGCTCTGTTTCAGCAAGTTTTCAAGTTCATTGATTGCGGTATGGGGGCGGGGAGCGCCTCGCGTCTTCTGCTGGGGGCGCTCCCCGTGTGGAATGTTCATTCCAAGCGGTCAGAATCGAACATAGCTCGAGATCTTGTCATTCCAGTTGCTGATCCAAGCGGGTGTGCCGGGGTGGTCTGCGTACTGGCGGAGATCATTGATTCCCATCCAAGGGCTGATCCCAAACCGCCTGCCCTGGAGATTTGCATCGCTGTACACTTGGACTTGCCGTCCGTGGTTGTTGTGCAAGCTGGTCGCTCGCTCGTTTGCGGCATTGACGAAGTTGACTTGGTCTGGGCTGAAGTTCCATTTGGATCCTGAATAGTTCAGGTGGTCCCACATGCACATTCTGTACCCACAGTCGAATGCAGCATTGGCGGGTGTGGCCGGCGTCAGCGCCAGAGGCGCCGCGACGGTGCCTGCCATGAGAAGCATGGCCAGTTTCTTCTTCACGAGAAGCTCCTTTGCTTTTCTGGTGTTCGGGAAGAGCTGGCGAGCGCCACATGGATGAAGTTACTGCACTTTCCTGTGGCCTCATTGCCGCCCATTTCGAGAGGGAACCTCAGAAATCGTGTAGGTTTCCTTCTGGATTTAAAGGGTGCGAACGGCCATTGAATCGGGAAAATCCCTGAAGATTCGGGGCGCAGCCCGTCGAATGAGTGTGGGCATGAGCATCGGAAGGCGGCGCCTTCAGCGCCAGAGGCCAGGAAAACAGAGCGCCAAAGAGGCGGAATCTTGCCGGAGAAGCTTCTGCAAAAACGGTGCCCTCGTCTCTTCTCAGGCCCCGCCTTCGCTCCCTACTCCTTCGTCTCTGCGTAGACCTGCACCGCGGCAGCCGTGAGCGGGAAGTCCACGGGGATCTCGCCGAACAGCGTCCGCGTAGCCTGGTCCGCCGCCTCCTGGACGAGGGCGAGAGCCCGCGGCACGGCGTCGTCGTCGGCATGGAGGATGACCTCGTCGTGGAGGAAGTACACGAGCTCGGCCGTGCCCGGGAACTCCTGGCGGAGGCGGGTGCGGAGGGTGCCGAGCCAGCAGAGCGCCCACTCGGCGGCTGAGGACTGCACCGCGAAGTTGCGGGCGAAACGGCCGTAGGCGCGCGCCGCCGAGGCGTCCTGCCGCTCGCGGGGAAGGGGGTCGAGGCTCTCGGCCTCGCGCTCGGAGAGCCCGTCCACGGGGGTGCCGCGGCCGAGGAAGCTCTGGACGGCGAGGCCCTGCTCGCCGCGGCGCGCCGCCTCCTCCACGAGCGCCACCGCGCGGGGGTATGCGCGCGTGAGCACGGGGACGTAGGCGCCGGCCTCGCCCGTCGTCGCGCCGTACATGGCGCCGAGGACGGCGATCTTGGCGTGGTCGCGGCGGCCCTCGAAGGCGTCGTCCGCGATGGCCTGGTAGAGGTCGTGCCCCCGGGCCGCCTCGGCGAGCGCGGTGTCCCGGCTCATCGCGGCGAGGACGCGCGGCTCCAGCTGGGAGACGTCCGCGACGACGAGCTTGCGCCCCGGCTCGGCTCGCACCGTGGCGCGCAGCTCGCGCGGCAGCTGCATGAGGCCCCCGCCGAGCGAGACCCAGCGGCCGCTCGGCACGCCGCCGGGCACGTACTCGCTGCGCAGCCGCCCGCCGTGGACCCACGTGTCCAGCCAGTGCCAGCCGTTCGTGGTGGCGAGGCGGGCGAGCTTCTTGTACTGGAGGATCGCCGCGATGGCGGGGTTGTCCTGCAGCGGCCGCAGCTCCCACTTGCGCGTGGAGGAGACCTGGAAGCCGGCCCGCTTGAGAGCGCGGAGGACGTCCGCGGGGGAGTCCGGGTTGACCTTGCCGACGCCGAGGAGGGACTCGATCTCCTGCGCCCGGCGCTCGAGCTCGCGCGGCCGCACGCCCTCGAGCTCGCGCGGCCGCACGCCCTCGGGCACGCGGGGGCCGAGGCGCTCGGTGAGGAGGCGCTCGTGCTCGGCGCGGTCCCACGGGAGCCCGTCCACCTCGAGATCCGCGGCGACGAGCCCGCCCGCCGACTCCGCCCGGACGAGCAGCCCGAGGCGGCGGGGGTCCGAGCTCGCGGCGACGGCGGCGGTCTGCGCCTGGAACTCGGCGACCACCTCCGCGAGGGTCTGGGCCACGGGCCGGTTGTGGCCGCGGGCGAGCGCGTGGGGCAGCCCCGGGAAGCGGTGGCCGCTCTGGCCGCCGAAGCCCTCGAAGAGCGTCTCCTGGGAGGCCTGCTCCTCGGTCATCCAGGGGCGGTCCTCGGGATCCGCGGCAAGCGGCGGCTCGGACTGGGAGCGGAGGGCGCGGGTGTAGTCGCTCGGCTGCACGAGCGGCGAGTTCCGCAGGATGCGGCGGGTGAGCCAGAGATCGTGCGCTCGGGGCAGGGAGAGTCCGGCGAGGCGCAGCTCGACGGCGGGGTAGCGGACGCGGTCGAACACCCAGAGCGCCGAGGCGTAGTCCGGGTGGCGGGCCATGCGGATGAGCCGGTCCACGGTGAGGGTCCTGGGCGCCGCGAGGGGACGGCCGCTCGCGTCCAGGGGCTGGACGTCATAGCCCTCCGGGGTGCGAGCGGCGGCGAGGATCATGCCTCCAGTATGGCGCGGGCGGACGTGGTGGCGAGACGCGGGCTGGGGGTGGCGTGCGGCGCGGGCGGTGCGGGACGCGGGACGGGCGCAGGTCCTCCACAGGCCGTTCCGCCGCGGCGCGGCGGGAACGCTGTCCACGTTTCGCGGAGGCCCGGCACCCGCGGGTCCCTTCCCGCGGTGGGGTGGAGGGCATGAACGACGACGAGCTGGCCGCCCTGGCCGAACCCGAGCCCCCGTGCGAGCCTCGCGGCTTTGATGAATTCACCGCCTATCCCGAGCCGTTCCGGGAACCGTACAGTCCTCCCGAGCAGCGGCAGACCGCCCCGCTGGTCCTGGTCACGCGGGACTGGAACCTCACCGAGGAGGCTGCCGCCGTGGTGGCCGCGGCGTCCTGTGAGCTCGGCGTGGTGACACGGCCCGAGCAGTGGGAGGGGCCGCCTCCCCTGGCGTGGTGGACGGATCCGGAGAGCTGCTATGAGGCGGGAAGGACCCTGCCGGACGTGGTGGTCTGCCGGGAGGACGCCCAAGATGCCGCCTGGCCCGCGGCGGAATGGGCGGGAGGCGTGCCCGTGGCAGTGCTGCCGAAAGCGGCGCCGTGGCTCGTGAGCCGACTGCTCCGGCAGGGCGCGGGGCCGCAGGGCCGTCTCATCGGGGTCGTCTCCGGATCAGGCGGGCTGGGGTGCACCACGCTGGCGGCTCTGCTCGGACTGTACGGGGCGCGCACCGGGGCCTCGGTCCTCCTGGCCGAGGCGGACGCGCACGGCTACGGAGTCATGGACGCGCTCGCCGCCGAGGACGCCTTCGGCCTGGGGTGGGAGGACTTCGGGCGCGTGCAGGGAAAGCTCAACCCCACGGAGATCGCCGCCGAGCTGCCCACCGTGGACAAGCTGGCCGTGCTGGGGCGGAGGTCTCCGAGCGGGGCCTTTCCGGACGAGGGGTCGCGGGACAGCATCCTGACCGCGGTCCGCTCTGCGTTCGAGACGGTCGTCCTGGACCTCGGGCGATCTCCGGCCGTGGACCCGTCCGTGGCCGAGGCCTGTGACGAGATCCTGCTCCTCGTCGCGCCCACCAAGCGGGGGATCGAGTGCGCCCGGGACATGGCCGCACGCGTCGGGCCGGAGAAGGCGGCCTGCGTGGTGGTCCAGCGCCGCCGCGGGTTGAGCCAGCCCTCGGCCCCGCTCGTGGCGGATCTCGTGGGGCTGCCGAGGCTGGGCGTCTTCGCCTACTCGAAGGAGATCGCGCTCGCGGAGGACGCCGGGGCGCTCTCTGCGCTGACCTCCCGTCCGGAGATCGCCCGGCTCTGCGCCAAGGCGATGCGCCGTGTCTGAGCGGCTGGCCCTGCTCGAGGAGAGCGGAGTGGTCGCCGGTGTGCGCGGCCGCCTCGCGGGACAGGCGGACGCGGGGCTCGGGCCGGTGGAGATCGGCCGTGCGCTCGCCGCACAGGGGAGGCTGCTGGGCTCGGACGGCGTGCTCGCCGCGGCTCCGGCGGTCACGGCGCACGTTCGCGGCCTGGGCGCTCTGCAGCCCCTCGTGGACGACCCGTCCGTCACCGACATCCTCGTCAACGGCCCCCTGAAGATCTGGGTGGACCGGGGCCAGGGGCTTGAGCGCATCCAGGCCCGCTTCTCCTCCGAGGAGGAGGTGCGGAGGCTGGCCCAGCGCCTCATCTCTCTGGGAGGCCGGAGGATCGACGACGCCCGCCCCTGCGCTGACGTGCAGCTGCGCGGCTGCCGAGTCCACGCCGTGCTTCCGCCCGTGGCCAGCCGGGGGACGCTCATCTCCGTCCGCGTGGCGCGCCCGCGGCGGACGTCGCTGGAGTCCTTCCTCGGGGAGGGCGTACAGGACGAGTACGCGCGCCACGTGCTGGAGGCGGTGGTCCGGCGGCGGAGGAACTTCCTCGTGTCCGGCGGGACGGGGTCCGGGAAGACCACGCTTCTCGGGCACCTGTTGGGGCTGGTCCCGGAGGACGAGCGGATCCTCCTCGTGGAGGACGCCGCCGAGCTGGATCCGCGCCATCCCCACGCCGTCTCGCTCCAGAGCCGCGAGGCCAACACGGAGGGCGAGGGCGAGCTGTCCGTGGCCGAGCTGGTGCGGCAGGCCCTCCGGATGAGGCCGGACCGCCTGGTGGTGGGCGAGTGCCGCGGCGCCGAGGTCCGTGAGCTCCTCACAGCCATGAACACGGGGCATCAGGGATCCGGCGGGACTCTGCACGCGAACTCCGCGGACGCGGTGCCGGCGCGATTGGCCGCTCTCGGGGCACTCGCCGGGATGGACGTGTCCACCACGGCGCTCTATGCGGCCTCGGCCCTGGACGCAGTCATCCACGTGCGCCGGGACCGCGGGAGCCGGAGGATCGAGCAGATCGGCGTCTTCGAGGCCAGCCCGGACGAGTCCGGACAGCCGCGGATGCGGGTGGTGCCCGCCCTCGTCTTCCACGGCGGGGCGTGGAGCGCCCGCGAGGGGATGGAGAGGCTGGAGGCGCTGTGCGGATTCTGAAGGCGCAGCAAGCGGGCCACGGGGACTGGCCGAATACGGCGAGGGGCAGCCTCGAGCCGAGCCCCCTCGGCTCGTCGGGGCGAGGCGGGCGAGGAGTGCTTCGCCCGGGCCGTCGCGCAGGAGGGCGATCAGCACTGGACGTGCAGCGCGCCGCCGCGATGCACCTGCACAGCATCGCAGGACTGGTCAGCGCGGGCGTTCCCGTGTGGGATGCCGTGGAACGCATCGCCGGGACGGCAGAGGGCCAGAGAGATCTCGCCGATGCGGAAGGATCGGGATTCCTGGGCGTGCTCCGCTCGGCGGCGCGGGCTGAGCGGCTCGGTGCATCAGGTGCCGACTGGCTCGCGGCTCTGCCTGAGGATGCGGAAGGGAGCTCGCCCGGACGTCGGGGCTGGAGGACCGCCTCCGCAGCCGCGTCCCCGGTGGCGGGCGGAGGGAGTCTCCTTCCGGATCTCGCGCTCTGCCTGCGGCTCTCTGCGAACCACGGCATCCCCGCGGCGGAAACCCTCGGGCACCTGGCCTCGACCGTTCAAGACCGTGTGGAGGCGGAAGAGCACGTGCAGTCAGCACTCGCCGGGCCGGAGGCCACCGCGAGGCTTCTTCTGTGGCTGCCAGCCATCGGTGCTGTGTTCGGCGTTTTTCTGCTGGGGCCGTCCTGGGTGGAGGCCCTTCTCTCCGTGCCGGGGCTCCTGCTCACCGGTGCCGGGCTCGGGTTCATCCTTGCGGGCCGGGCCGCCACCAGGGCCATCCTGGCCCGGGCTCGGGAGGTGGTCGCATGACTGCCCGTCTCGTTCGCTTCATGGCCGGCGCTTCCGCAGAGCGCCTTTCCGAGGGCGCTGAGGCCCCGGCGGAGGGGATGGATCCGGGTCTCACCCTGGTGCTGCTCGGAGCCCTCCTGCGCACAGGCATGGGGCCTGCCGCTGCGCTGGACGTCCTCGCCGAGGGGCGCACCTGCTCCGCGGCGGCTCAGATGCGCTGCGCCGCGCGCGGTCTCGCGGTCGGACTGGATTGGCACGAGGCGTGGGCCCGGGCGGAGACGGACGCCGCTGCCGGTCGGTTGGCTCCTGCCGCTCGGCTCGTTCGCCAGACGCTGGGGCCCGTGGTGGAGAGCGGCGCGGCAGGGACCGCCCTCTTCGCTCACGCCGCCCGGGCTCACCGCAGCGCCTGGTCTGCGGCTGCTCGACGGCAGGCGGAGCGGGCCGGAGTCCAGCTCCTGATTCCGCTTGCCCTGTGTTTTCTTCCTGCCTTTCTGGCCCTCGGCGTGGGCGTCTTCGCTCTCGGCCTGCTCCGCGGGCTGGGGAGCGGTCCGTGAGCGCGCAGGCCGAATCCGCCGCGTGGCCAGACCAGAACCAGATGCCATCACATTCCATCCCGACTGAAGGAGAGATCCGTGTCCCAGTGTCCTTGTGCCCGCTCGACGTCGAAAGAGCTCGCCCCTGCGCCACCCGTGCCTGCGGTGCCCGGGCCGGCCGTGCCACCCGGGCCGGCCGTGCCCGGAGGGCAGAAGGCGGCCCTTGCACGGGTGCCCGGCCCCGATGACCCCGAGCTCGGCGCCACCACCGCCGAATACGCGATCCTGACCCTGGCCGCTGTGGCCTTCGCGGGGA
Source organism: Arthrobacter sp. UM1 (assembly GCF_020483305.1). Classification (GTDB taxonomy): domain Bacteria; phylum Actinomycetota; class Actinomycetes; order Actinomycetales; family Micrococcaceae; genus Falsarthrobacter. Next base: position 51,350 of record NZ_JACWAB010000008.1, on the reverse strand, counting down.
TTCTGGCCGTGGTGATCAAGTCCGGTCCCGTTCAGCAGCTGCTCCAGGGCGTCATCGAGCGCGCCCTGTCCAGCCAATGACCCGAGAGGGCCGAGCGCCGCACTCTGCCGAGGACCGCGGCTCTGTGACGGCGGAGTTCGCGCTGACCCTGCCCGCCGTCGTGCTTCTGGCCGGGCTGCTCATCGCGGTTCTCGCGGCAGGGAACAGCTCTGCCAGCGTGCAGGAGGCGGCGCGGGCCGGCGCGCGAGAGGTCGCCCGCGGTGCGTCGGAGGCGTCCGTGGCCCAGGCGGTGGAGCATGCCAGTCCCGGCAGCGAGTGGAGCAGGACTCGCACAGGAGAGTTCGAGGAGGTTCGCGTCTCCCGCCCCGCTGTGCGAGTGGGACCGTGGAGCATCGGCACGGTTCAGGCCATGGCCGCAGCTCGGGCCGAGGATCACCGGGACTCGGACGCCTCCGAGCATGAGACCCACGCGGACCTTCCAGAGAACGCAGAAGATCCGTGAGCCGGGGACCGAACGGGGAGAGCGACGCGGAGGACGGCTCAGCGTCCGTTCTCATGCTCGGGATCTCGGCCGTGCTGCTCGCGTTCGTCCTCTGGGCGGCTGCCCTCGCCCAGGCGCGGGCAGCCGCAGCTCAGTCGGCCGCGGCGGCGGACCTGGCGGCCCTCGCCGCGGCCGACGCCGCACGGGGTCTGGTCCCCGGGGAGCCCTGTGATGTGGCGGCGCGGACGGCCGAGGCCAACCGCGCCGTGCTCCGAGAGTGCTCCCTGGAAGGTGAGACGGTGACGGTCCGCGTGGCTGCGGCCAGGGGCCTGCTTCTGATCACTCCGGAGCGGAGGTCCCGCGCGGGCCCGCCTCCTCACCCGAGCCGTCCACCGGCTCTGCCTTGAGAAGACCGCGGAGGAGCCTGAGCGCTCCCGACTTGGACAGGGGGTTGTTGCGATTTCCGCACTTCGGAGACTGAACACAGGAAGGGCATCCGGTCTCGCACTCGCAGGCCTCGATGGCCTTGGCCGTCGCCTCGAGCCAGACGGCCACCGCCTCGAAGGCCCGCTCGGTGAAGCCCGCGCCGCCAGGATGGCCGTCATAGACGAAGATCGCCGGTCCACCGGTGTCCGGATGGACGGCGGTGGAGACGCCGCCGATGTCCCAGCGGTCACTCGTGGCCACGAGAGACAACAGGCCGATCGCCGCGTGCTCGGCCGCGTGGAGGGCGCCGGGGAACTGGGGCTCCTCCACGCCTGCGCCGAAGAGCAGCTGAGGCGTGAGCTCGAACCAGACGGCCTTGGTGACGAGGTCCCTTGCGTCGAGGTCCAGGGGCTCCTCGCCCAGGACCTCGCCGGAGGCCACAGCCTTGCGCTGGAAGGAGACCACGCGGGTCTGCACGAGCACCTCGCCGAAGCACACCCGGGCGCCGTTCCACTCCCGTGTCCGCTGGACGTCGCGGACCTCGATGCTCGTGACGTCCCTGGCGGTCGTGTAGAAGTCCGGGTTGGCCCGGTGCACCAGCACGTGGTGGTCCCGCTCGTTGAGCTCGTCCACCAGATAGGACTCGCCCTGATGCACGTACACCGCGCCCTCGTGGGCCTGGTAGTGAGACTGCGGGGAGTCCATGGTGCCGAGGAGCGAGCCGGTCTCCACGTCGATGATGCTGAGCGGCCCGCCGCCGTCCGAGCGGAGGCTCACCATGCCCGCCGCGGACTCCGGATGCGTCCAGAACCAGCCTGCGGGACGCCGCCGCAGGAACCCCTGGGCCACGAGCAGCTCGAGCACCTCGGCCGTGGTCTCGCCGAAGCGCTCCAGCTCATTCGGCTGCAGAGGCATCTCCGCGGCCGCGGCGCAGAGGTGCGGCCCCAGGACGTAGGGGTTCTCAGAGTCGAAGACGGTGGCCTCGACTCCCGCGCCGAAGATCGCCTCCGGATGGTGGACGAGGTAGGTGTCCAGGGGGTCGTCGGAGGCGACGAGGACGGCCAGGGACTCCTGGTTGGAGCGTCCGGAACGCCCGATCTGCTGGAAGAAAGAGGCCCGCGTTCCCGGCCATCCGGCCACGAGCACGGCGTCCAGACCGGCGATGTCGATGCCCATCTCCAGGGCAGGAGTCGAGGCGATGCCGAGCAGCTCCCCGGTGCGGAGCCGGCGCTCGAGTTCCCGGCGCTCCTCCGGCAGGTACCCGGACCGGTAGGCGGCGATGCGCAGGCTGAGCGCAGGGTCCACCTCGTCCAGGAGGCGGAACACCTCGGAGGAGATGACCTCCGCGCCCTTGCGGGACTTGATGAAGGCGATGGTCCGGGTGTGCGAGGAGATGAGGTCCGCCATGAGGTCCGAGGTCTCGGCGATGGAGGACCTCCTCACCGGGGCGCCGTTCTCCCCGGAGAACTCCGTGAGCGCGGGCTCCCACAGGACCACGTGCTTCTCGCCGCGCGGGGACGCGTCCTCGTCCACCGCCGTCGCGGTCTCCCCGATGAGCTTGCCGAAGGAGTCGGCTGGGCTGGCCGTCGTCGCGCTGGCGCCGATGAACACCGGCTCGGAGCCGTAGTGAGCGCAGATCCGCTTGAGACGGCGGATGACGTTGGCCACGTGGGAGCCGAAGACCCCGCGGTAGGTGTGCGCCTCATCGATGACCACATAGGAGAGCCGGCGGAGGAGCCTGGCCCACTGGACGTGGTTCGGCAGGATCCCGTAGTGGAGCATGTCCGGGTTGGTCAGGACGACGTTCGCGTGGTTCTTGACCCATGCGCGCTCGCTCGGCTCCGTGTCCCCGTCGAAGACGGCGGCGCGGACGCCGCGGAGGCCGAGCCCGCGGAGGGAGTCCTCCTGGTCTGCGGCCAGGGCCTTCGTGGGGGAGAGGTAGATGGCCGTCGCGCCGCGGGCGTCGAGGGAGACGGCGTCCTCTTCCTCGCCGCGGAGGACGGCGTCCAGCACGGGCACCTGGTAGGCGAGCGACTTTCCGGACGCGGTTCCCGTGGCGATGATCGTGTGCTCGCCCCGGTGGGCGGCGTCCATGGCGGCCGCCTGGTGCGTCCAGGGAGACGCCACCCCGACCCTGCCGAACGCTTCGACGACGCGCGAGTCGGCCCAGTCTGGCCACGGACTCGCCGTCGCGGAGCGCGCAGGCAGGGTCGTGAGGTGGCGAAGCTGTTCAGGATCGTCGGGGCCTCGGTCAGGTGCGAGGCCGAGCGATCCGAGAAGAGTGGTGGGCACTCTCCGATTCAAGCACTCCGCAGGGGCTCTCAGACCCCGCTGTCCTCGGGAGCGCCGTGCGCCACGGGCTTCTCCTCGGAGAGCGGGGCGGACTCGAACACCGGAACCGAGGCCACCTCGTCCCACCCGAGATGCTGGTACAGGTGCCGTCCGTCCGGAGAGGCGGCGAGGAGCCCCGTCTCCACGTCCGCGTCCAGGGCCGCGTGCGTCAGCAGGCGCATGACGTACGAGGCGAGACCGCGGCGGCGGAACGCCTCCTGCGTGCCGATCTTGTCGAAGACCGCCACCTGGTCCACCACCGCGACTGTGCCGCGGGCGGCCTCCTGGCCGTTGACGGTGACGAGGATCCGGATGACGTGCGGGTCGGGGCGGTCGAGCTCGTGCTCGATCCCGTCCCCCGGAGGCAGGGGCGGCTCCACGTCATGCTGCTGGATGTCGGTGACCATGAGCGTGTCCGGCTCCGGCCGCGGAGCGAGTCCGGCGGACTGCCCGCGGGCGAGGGTCTCGGCGAGGTCCTGGGTGATGACCGTGAGGTGGTCCACCGAGTCCATGGACGAGCTCAGCTCGCGGAGCTCGTCTGCGCTGGGGCAGACGATGAGCTTCTCGACGAGTCCGTCCCGGTCATGGCGCTCCACGAGGAAGGCTCGGCCCTGGGTCTTCGGGGAGTACCCCCGAGCATGGGCCCAACCCTCCATCCACGTGGTCACGAGCTGTTCGAGGTTCTGTGCGTCCATGAGTCGAATGTACCCCTGTTCACGGTACCCGTCCCCGGTTCCCCGGGAATTGCCAGGTCACAATCCGGTCTCGCTCGGTCCTCACGCCGGATTCCCCGAGATTCTGCCGATCGCGAGCTCACGAGACGTCCCGCGTAGAATTGTGCCCGTGGCTCTCAACCGTATCGCTTTGTATTATGCCTTCGCCCCGCTCCAGGACCCCGAGGCGGTGCGTCTCTGGCAGCGCGCCCTCTGCGAGAAGCTGGGACTGCGCGGCCGGATCCTCGTCTCCCGGCACGGCCTGAACGGCACGGTGGGCGGACCTCTGGACGCGGTGAAGCAGTACGTCAAGACGACGCGTGAGCACCCGGCCTTCCGGGACATGGACGTCAAGTACTCCGAGGGCGGCGCCGAGGACTTCCCGCGGCTCTCGGTCAAGGCCAGGGATGAGATCGTCAGCTTCGGCGCACCGGACGAGCTCCGCGTGGACGAGTCCGGGGTCGTGGGCGGCGGCACGCACCTCACCCCGCAGCAGGTGCACGAGCTCGTCGAGGAGAAGAAGGCGGACGGCAAGGACGTGGTGTTCTTCGACGGCCGCAACGCCTTCGAGGCCCAGATCGGCCGCTTCAAGGGCGCCGTCGTCCCCGATGTGAGCACCACGCATGACTTCATCGCGGAGCTCGAGTCCGGGAAGTACGACCATCTCAAGGACCAGGCCGTGGTCACCTACTGCACCGGCGGCATCCGCTGCGAGGTGCTCTCAGCCCTCATGGTGAACCGCGGGTTCAAGGACGTCTACCAGATCGAGGGCGGGATCGTCCGGTACGGCGAGGCGTTCGGGGACTCCGGGCTCTGGGAGGGCTCGCTCTACGTCTTCGACCGCCGCATGAGCATGGACTTCACCGAGGACGCCGCGGTGATCGGCCGCTGCGCCGAGTGCGAGGCTCCCACCTCGCTCCTGCGCAACTGCAGCGACCCGGGGTGTCGGACCCTCCAGCCCTTCTGCGAGAGCCACGAGGACCGGAGCGCGGCGGAGCCGTGCGAGGTCTGCCGGGAACGGCGCGCGGCATGAGCGCCTCCGCGGGAGAAGGCGCGGCCGTGACCGCTGCGTGGGACTTCTCCGGCCCGCTGGACTCCAGCCGCGCCGAGGACCTGGAGTCCCTCCGCGCCGATCTCGCCGCCGCGGACTACAGCTCGGAGGGTGTCGAGGGGATCGTCGGCGCGCCCGCCTTCGAAGCCCTCCACGCCGAGCAGCTCGCGCCCGGCCGCCTCCTCCTCGCCGACTTCTGGGCGCAGGAGGACAGGGCGGCGCAGGTCGCCGGGGCGGAGGAAGACAGCCTCGCCTCGGCGTCCGGCGCCGGAGAACGGGCAGAAGCACAGCGCAGGGCGTGCGCCGTCATGGCCGGCTGGTGGGTGTTCGCCACGCCGCAGCCGGCGGAGCGGCTCGCAGCGGCCTTCCCCAGGACGGGGCTCGAGGGGCTCGCCCGCCTCGGTTTCCTGGCCCTCGAGGACGCCGAGGCGCCAGCGGGCGCATCCCTTCGTCCCCTCGCGGACCTGCGCCCGCATGAAGGGGACGACATCGGCCTCATCTGGGTGGCCTCCGACCTCGGCAGCCACTATGCGGAGAAGGCCCTGGACTCCGAGTACGTCCTCGGCGTGGGGCAGGCGTCCCTGACGCTCGCGCGGAGCATCGTGCGGACCCCTGCGCGCTCCGCTCTGGACCTCGGCACCGGCTGCGGCATCCAGGTCTTCCACCTCCTGGCCCACTGCGATCGCGTCACCGCCACTGACCTCTCCGAGCGGGCGCTCAACTACACCGCGTTCAACCTCCTCCTCAACGCGGACCGCCTGCGGCTGAGGGAGGTCGACGGCGCGCCGCGCGTCCGCCTCCTCCGCGGCAGCCTGCTCGAGCCCGTCGAGGGAGAGGCCTTCGACCTCGTCGTCTCCAACCCGCCGTTCGTCATCACGCCCAGGAACGCCCGGACCGACTCCTCCCGCTACACGTACCGGGACGGCGGCCTGCCGGGCGACCGTCTCGTGGCCGAGCTCGTCCAGACTCTGCCCCGGGTCCTCAAACCGGGCGGAGTGGCGCAGCTGCTCGGCAACTGGGAGATCGTCGGGGACGAGCCCTGGGACTCGGCGCCCCGCGCCTGGGAGGCGTCCGCCCGCGAGACGGCCTCCGCCCTCCAGCCGTCCGGCGGCGATGCGGACGCCTGGTTCATCCAGCGCGAGGAGACCGACACCCTCCAGTACGCCCTCACGTGGCTCTCCGATGCCGTGCGCACCTGGGACGCGGGCGCGCAGGAGGCGGCGCTCGCGGAGTACCGGGACGACTTCGCCTCCCGCGGCGTGACCCGGGTGGGCTTCGGCCTCGTGCTCCTGCGCCGGCCCCGCGGCCCCGAGGACGCGTGGCGGACGGGATCGGTCTTCGAGGAGATCACCCACCCCATCGAACAGCCCGTCGGTCCCAGCCTGGCCGCGGCCCTCGAGCGCCGCGCCCAGACGGCTCGGGCCGCGGCGGCGGGGAAGGCGGGAGAGCTGTTCGCCGTCGTCGCCGAGGACGTCACGGAGGAGCGCCACCAGCGGCCGGGAGCGGAGCACCCGGGCGTCATCCTGCTCCGCCAGGGGGCCGGACTGCGGCGGACCTGCCTGCTCTCGAGCGAGCTCGCGGGGTTCGTCTCGGCGGCGGACGGGGAGCTCTCCGTCGCTCAGATCGCCGGGGCGCTCGAGGCGATCCTCGAGGAAGAGGGGCTCGCCGAGCGTCTCGTTCCGGAGGTCCTGCAGCTCGTGGACGAGGGCTTCCTCGTGCTGCCCGCCGTCGAGGGCTGAGCGGCGGGACGTGACGGTGATTACAATGTCTGACCATGACCCCTGAAGAGCAGACTCCTGGCGTCCCCTCTGGCCGGGACCGGGAGAAGGGCGCGGCAGACGACGCCGTCATCCTCTCTGACCCGAAGGCCATCCGCGCGCTTGCACACGGCGTGCGACTCCAGGTGATCGAAGAGCTCTTCGACTCCGACGACTCGTTCACGGCAACCGAGCTCGGCCGCAAGTTCGGCCTCACGCCGTCGGCGATGAGCTACCACCTCCGCTCGCTCGAGCGCTGGGGGCTCGTCCGGCGCGCCGAGGGGCACGGCGACGGCCGCGAGCGGCATTGGCGCTCGGCGGGCTCCCACCTCACCATCGACACCTCGGAGGCGAGCTCCAACCCGGCGGCGCTCGGGTTCGTGGACATGCAGATCAACCAGCTGCGAGAGCGCATGTCCAAGCACCTCAGCCGGCCGGGCGAGTCGCTGCACGGGCAGTCGCTCCAGGAGGCCCGCCGTCTGCCCGCCACGAACCAGGGCAGCGTGTGGCTGACGGCCGAGCAGAGGGCGGAGGTCGCGGACCAGATCTGGGAGCTGCTCTCCCGGTTCCGCCGCACGAACGCCGAGAGCGCGGCGGCGGACTCGCACGCCGCGGGCGGAGACGGCTCGGACATCGAGAAGATCGACTACTACCTCTCGTTCGTCCCGGACCCCGACGCCCAGGCTCCTGTGGAGGGATGAGAGCCCTCCCTGTGGAGGACTGAGGCCTCCGAGTCCGGCTTCCCCGAGAGCGCGCGGAAGGCGCGCCCCGAGCGGGAGCACGGGAGGCGGCCCCCGGGTCCGGGGCCCTCATGCGGACATGTAATCTGTCATGGTGCGGGTGGCTGACGACGGCGCCCGAGCCCCGTGATCAAGGAGAATCGTGCCCACCAAGGCTGCATCGAGCGGACGCAAGCTCGTCATCGTGGAGTCCCCTGCGAAGAGCAAGACGATCGCGGGCTACCTCGGCGAGGACTTCGACGTCACCGCGTCGGTGGGCCACATCCGGGACCTCCCGCAGCCGTCCGAGCTGCCGACGGAGCTCAAGAAGTCCCCCCTCGGCAAGTTCGCGGTGGACCTGGAGCACGACTTCGAGCCGTACTACGTGGTCAACCCGGACAAGAAGAAGACCGTCACCGAGCTCAAGCGCCTGCTCAAGGGCGCGGACGAGCTCTATCTCGCGACTGATGGGGATCGCGAGGGCGAGGCCATCGCGTGGCACCTCCTCCAGGTGCTCAAGCCCAAGGTCCCCGTCCACCGCATGACCTTCACGGAGATCACCCGCGAGGCCATCACCCGCGCCCTTCAGAACGTCCGGGAGATCGACGACGACCTCGTGGACGCCCAGGAGACCCGCCGCATCCTGGACCGCCTCTACGGCTACGAGATCTCGCCGGTCCTCTGGCGCAAGGTGGCCCGAGGCCTCTCGGCGGGACGCGTGCAGTCCGTGGCCACGCGCCTCGTCGTCGAGCGCGAGCGGGAGCGCATGGCCTTCACGGCCGCCGAGTACTGGGACCTCACCGCCGAGTTCGAGCCGGTGGACTCCTCCAAGGGTGGGGCCTTCACCGCGAAGCTCGCCACGCTCGACGGCGCGCGGGTGGCCAGCGGCCGGGACTTCGACGACCAGGGCCGGATCAAGGGCAAGGCCGTCCTGCTCGACGGCGAGGGCGCCGCTGCGCTCACCTCGGCGCTCGAGGGCGCGGACTTCCGCGTGGCCTCGGTGGAGTCCAAGCCGTACCGCCGCCGCCCGGCCGCGCCGTTCACCACCTCGACCCTCCAGCAGGAGGCGTCCCGCAAGCTCCGCTTCTCGAGCCGCACCACGATGCAGCTGGCCCAGCGCCTCTACGAGAACGGCTACATCACCTATATGCGAACGGACTCGACGGCGCTCTCCTCTCAGGCCGTCAACGCGGCCCGGGCCCAGGCCAAGGAGCTCTACGGCGAGAAGGCCGTGCCGTCCAAGCCGCGCGTCTACGCCTCGAAGTCCGCCAACGCGCAGGAGGCCCACGAGGCCATCCGCCCGGCGGGAGACTCGTTCCGGCGCCCGTCTGCGGTGGCCTCCAAGATCTCCCGGGACGAGCTGCGGCTCTACGAGCTGATCTGGAAGCGGACCGTGGCCTCCCAGATGGAGGACGCCACCGGATCCACGGCATCGCTGCGCCTCGCGGCCCAGACGCGGGAGGACTCGCCGCGCGAGGCCGTCTTCGCCGCCTCGGGCACGGTCATCACGTTCCGCGGCTTCCTCGCGGCGTACGAGGAGAGCACGGACTCCTCGTCCGAGGAGAGCCACGCCGGGGAGCGGGAGAAGGAGTCCCGCCTGCCGAACGTCAGCGAAGGGGACCGCCTCGAGGGCCGGGACCTGGACGCGGCGGAGCACGTCACGAGCCCGCCGGCCCGGTACACGGAGGCCTCGCTCGTCAAGACGCTCGAGGAGAAGGGCATCGGGCGCCCCTCCACCTACGCGGCCACCATCTCCACCATCATGGACCGCGGCTACGTGCGCACCCGAGGCTCGGCCCTGGTGCCGAGCTGGATCGCGTTCTCCGTGGTGCGGCTGCTCGAGGAGCACTTCGGCACATACGTGGACTATGACTTCACGGCGGACCTCGAGGGGGACCTGGACTCGATCGCCCGCGGCGAGACCAAGCGCAACGACTGGCTTCGGGACTTCTACTACGGCAGCTCCTCGAAGCAGGGCCTCGAGCCGGTGGTGAACAACCTCGGCGAGATCGACGCCCGCGCGGTCAACTCCATCCCCGTCTCGGACAGCGTGGTGCTCCGCGTGGGCAAGTTCGGCCCGTACCTGGAGCGCACCGTGGACACGGAGACCGGCGAGCTCCCCGAGGGGGACCCGCAGCGCGCCAACATCCCCGAGGACCTGGCCCCGGACGAGCTCACGCCGGAGAAGGCGGAGGAGCTCCTGGAGCAGGCGTCCCACGGGGACAAGGTGCTCGGCCAGGACCCGGAGACGGGCCGGGACGTCGTCGTGAAGGACGGCCGCTACGGCGCGTACGTCACCGAGGTCATCCCGGAGATGACCGAGGAGGAGCTGCAGGCCTACCTGGACGCGCAGCCCACCGAGTACTACAAGAACGGCAAGCCGAAGCCCAAGAAGAAGCCGGCCAAGGAGAAGCCCCGGACCGGCTCCCTGTTCAAGTCGATGGACATCGCCACGGTGACCCTCGAGGACGCGCTCAAGCTCATGAGCCTGCCGCGGGTGCTCGGCACGGATCCGGAGAGCGGCGAGGAGATCACCGTCCAGAACGGCCGGTTCGGCCCGTACCTCAAGAAGGGCTCGGACTCCCGCTCCATCGAGTCCGAGGAGCAGATCTTCACGATCACACTCGACGAAGCCCTGCAGATCTACTCCCAGCCGAAGCAGCGCGGGGCCCGCAAGGCGGTGCCGCCGCTCGCGGAGTTCGGGGAGGACCCGTCCTCGGGCAAGAAGATCGTGGTCAAGGAGGGCCGCTTCGGCCCGTACATCACGGACGGCGAGACCAACATCACCGTGCCGCGCAACACCACCATCGAGGAGCTGAACCGGGACCGCGCCGTGGAGCTCCTCGCGGAGAAGCGCGCCCGCGGGCCGGTCAAGCGGCCGTCCCGCTCCACCGGCGCCAAGAAGCCGGCCGCGAAGAAGACGGGCACCGCGAAGACCGCGGCGAAGAAGACGGGCACCGCGAAGCGGACCTCGTCCTCCGCCAAGAAGACCGGTACGGCAAAGTAAGGGCCCCGATGCGTCTCGGCGTTCTGGACATCGGATCCAACACGGTTCACCTCCTCCTCGTCGACGCGCATCCCGGGGCCCAGCCCGTGGCGTACGGCAGCCACAAGCGTCCGCTCAGCCTCATCCGCCACCTGGACGCGGACGGCGCCATCACGGCCGAGGGGCAGGCGGAGCTCATCGGGTTCGTCCGCGAGGCCCGCGAGTTCGCCCGGGAGCACCGGGCCGAGGACTTCCTCGCCTTCTGCACGTCCGCGATCCGTGAGTCCGCGAACGGCGCCGAGGTGCTCGCGTCCGTGGAGCGGGAGACCGGCGTCAGTCTGACGGAGCTCTCCGGGCCCCAAGAGGCCGCCGCCACGTTCCAGGCCGTGCGCAGCTGGTACGGCTGGTCCGTGGGGAAGATCCTCAACCTGGACATCGGCGGTGGCTCGTTCGAGATGGCCGTGGGGGACGACGCCCTGCCCGTGGCCGCCGAGTCGGTCCCGCTCGGCGCGAGCCGCCTCACCCGGTCCCACCTTCCCGGCGATCCGCCGCGCCCCAAGGCCGTGCGCCAGGCCCGAGAGCACGTCGCCGAGCTCGTGGAGCCCGTGGCCCGGCACTTCTCCCGTTTCGGGACGCCGGACCTCGTGGCGGGCACCTCCAAGACGTTCCGCTCGCTGGCCAGGGTGACGGGCGCGGCGCCGTCGTCGGCGGGGCTGTACGTGCGCCGTGAGCTCCGGCGCGAGGACCTGCGCCTCTGGGCGCGCCGCATCGAGGCGATGCGCATCGACGAGCGGGCCGAGCTGCCCGGCGTCTCCACGGTGAGGGCTCCTCAGCTCCTTGCGGGCGCGCTCGTGGCGCTCGGCGCGATGGACGCGTTCGGGATCGACTCGATGTCCATCTGCCCCTGGGCCCTGCGCGAGGGCATCATCCTGCGCCGGTTCGAGTCCCTCATGATCGAGTCCGAGGAGCCGTTGGCGTACGTTGGAGTCGGACACGTGCAGTTCTAGTCCCCCGCGGAGCAGCACGCCCGCACGTACCGCCCCGCACACTGAAAGGCGAGAGCAATGGCCATCCCCGTCGGCCTCAGCACCAGCAGCGTCTTCCCGAGGGGAGTCGCGGACACGTTCTCCGCGGCCAGCGACCTGGGCTACGACGGCGTCGAGGTCATGGTGACGCACCTGCCGGACTCGCGGGAGATCGCCAAGCTCGAGCTCCTCTCAGACCGGCACAGCCAGCCGATCCTTGCCGTCCACGCGCCCACGCTGTTCTGGACGCAGCACATCTGGGGCTCGGCCTGGCAGAAGATGGAGCGCAGCGTGGAGCTCGCCAAGGAGCTCGGCGCGGACTCCGTCGTGGCCCACCCGCCCTTCCGCTGGCAGCCCGGCTACGCCGCCGGGTTCCGGGACGGCGTCCGGGAGCTCGAGGAGGAGCACGGCGTCGAGATCTGCGTGGAGAACATGTACCCGTGGCGCGTGGCCGGCCGCGAGGTGGAGATGTACCTGCCGCACTGGGACCCGGTGCCCCTCGAGTACGAGCACGTCACCTGGGACTTCTCCCACGCCGCGCTCGCCCACGCGGACTCCCGGGCGGCCTTCCAGGCCCTCGGCCCGCGACTGCGCCACATCCACGTGACGGACGGCCACAACGGCGGCACCGCGGACAACCACCTCCTCCCCGGGGACGGGGACCAGCACGTCGCCGAGGCCCTGCAGCTCGCCGCCCGCACCGGGTTCAGCGGCGTGGCCGTGGTGGAGGTCGGGACGCGGAAGGCCCGCCACGCGGGTGAGCGAGAGGAGATGCTCGCCCGCTCGCTCGAGTTCACTCGCCGGCACCTGGGCCAGCTGGCCGACGGCGCCGAGTAGCCTCAGCCCGCCCGCCGCCAGTCCGCTGCGCCCGCCCGCCGGCCGCCCCGGCTTCCCAGGCGAAGGCGAGCATTCGGGCCGCCCGCTCGTCGAGGACCCTGAGCAGGGCGTCCGCGTGCGCCGTGGCCGGCTCGCGCCGCACCTCCGCCGGACCGTGCCGGGCCCAGAGCTCCGCGAAGCGCTCCGGGTGCTCCCGGTTGAGCCGCTCCTCGGCGGCGGGCAGGCACAGCCAGAGCGGCGGCAGCGCCGTCGTCGTCCCCTCCAGAACGGCCAGGGGCGAGCACTCCTCGCGAGGCGACCCTGCAAACTCCTCCTCCCACCAGCGGCCGGCGGGGTGCTCGGAGAGGTCCCGGACGTCGAGCAGGGGAGCGGTGAGGGCCAGGCCCGCCACGAGATCGGGCCGGCGCAGCGCAGCGAGGGCGGCGAGCAGCCCTCCGTGCGAGGCTCCGAGCAGCACCGGCCGGGCGTTCGGCTCGCGCTCGCGGAGGTCCTCCAGAACGCGGAGGAGGTCCTCGACGCCGCGGGGCTTCCCCGGACCGCGCCCTGCGAGCGCGAACCGCCTCCCGTACTCGCCGCCGCCGCGCACCTGCGCCGTGACCGCGATGCCGCCGCGCGCGAGCCACGGCCTCACGGTGGGCTCCGCTTCGGGCCAGTGCGGCACTCCGAATCCGCCGTAGACGGTCACGAGGGCGGGAACGGGTCCCTCCCCGCCGGGGGACGCCTCGGCCGCCGGGGCAATCGGAGCCCCGGTTCCTTCGGTCCCCGAGGGGACGACGGCGCGCGAGCGGATCCACGTCGGGCCGGGCTCGCCGGCGGAGCCGCTGCCGAGGCGGAAGCGGGCGTGCTCGTGCGCGTCCGAGGACGGGTGCGAGGAGGGAGACGAACAGGGAGCGTCGAAAGGGATCCATGCGAGGCGGCTCGGTCCCTCCGCGGAGTCGAGGGCGGCCCAGGCGCCCTGCTCGTCGAGCGAGGCGTCCGCAATGCGGGTTCCCCAGGGCCATTCGGCGAGGAGCCGGCACGAGTCCTCCTCGCAGAGCCACAGCGCCGGGCGGCCGTCGCGCCTCTTGACGGCGAGCTGCCGGACCGGCGTCGGCCGGGGGCGGTCGAGGAGTCTGCGGTCGGGGGCGGCGCGGGCCTGCTCTGCCGTGAGCGGCTGTGCGTCCCAGCGCAGGGATCCGCCCCGGACCGCGGCCCGCCAGTGGCGGCGCTCGGCGCCGGAGGCGTCGCGGACCACGGCGAGGAGGACAGGGCCGTCGTCGTGCTCAGTGCCCTTCGCGGCGACGGACACGAGCACGGACTCCTCACCCCACGGCACCGGCGCCGCACGGCCCGGACGGCCGGCCAGGAGCTCGTCCCGAGAGGCGAGGAACAGCCGGGGCGCGTCCTCGCCACCGGGGCGGAACGCGTGGGCCCACAGGGCGCCCGCGCGCACGGGTGCGGACCAGCGGGGCTGAGCGGCGGAGGCGCGGAGATCGGCGAGGAAGCCCTCGAAAGCGGAATCGGCGGGCGCGCGGCCACAGCTCGCCTCGCGGCCGCCGCCGACCGCTCCGTCCACGCTCATCGGCCGACCCCGTCCAGCAGCTCCGCCGGCGAGGGGCCGGGGAGCCAGGCGAGGTGGCCGCCGTCGTTCAGGGGGCCGGGGGTCCGCACGAGCACGTCCGGCTCGCCGCCCAGCGGATCCACGAGCAGCACCTCGCCGTGGCCGCCCCGGGTGACGGCCACCCGCTCGCCGTGCGGATCTGCGGCGACGGCGCGCCGGTCCGCGGCGTCCCATGGCTCCCGCCCGGGGCGCGGGCCGCGCTCCATCGGCTCGAGCGGACGCCGGGAGAGGACCGAGCCGTCCTCGCGGCTGACCGTGACGAGCTCGTCGCCGTCCGGGTGCAGCCGCGAGACCGCCACCGCGCTGCGGGAGAGCGCGCAGCGGAACACGAGCCCGGGTCCGATCTCGGTCTCCAGGGCGCAGCCGGTCTCGAGGTCCGCGATCCAGACGGAGTTGGTCCACTCGGCCCAGCGCTTCGGGTCGGCGGGGCCGCCGCGGAGGGTCGTCGCGAGCTGGCGCCGCCGGCCGCAGAACCGGAGAAAGAAGGCTCGCCCGGCCGAGGTCGGCAGGATGCCGCGGGGAACAGGCCGGCCGCTCTGCGCATCAGGTCCCGGCGCCCCCGCGCCCTCCGCCCCCGCGCCCTCCACGGCGAAGCTCTCCACGCCGCGCTCGGAGGCGGTGTAGAAGACCCCGGTGAGGGGATCGAGGACGTCGCCGTGGGCCATGTCCGAGACGTCCTCGCAGACCTCGCCGCGCAGCACCGGCACGTGCGGACCGGCCGCGTCCACGGCGGACCACGGGATGAACTCGATGCCGCCCGGCTCGCGGTGGCGGAGAACGAGGCCGGCGTCCAGGGCGGCAGCCCCCGGCTCGCCCGTGCGGCAGCGGACGCGCCGGGAGCGCCACCGGCCCTCGCGGAGGGTGAGCACCGTGACCTGGTCGCTGAAGGCCTCCATGTTGGCGCCCAGGCCGCTCGTGAGGACCATGCGCGTCCCGTCCGGGGAGACGGCGAGGTGCTCGGCCGGGATCGCCGCGGGCACGCGTGCGAGGGCCTCGGCCCGGGCGGGGTCGGCGATGACGACGGCGCCGGCGTCGTCGTCCGCGTACGCGAACGAGCCGTCCGCGAGGGGGAGGACGCCTGCGTGTTCCGCGAGCACGGACGCGGCGGACAGCTCGGTGAGGCGGCCGGACACGGGATCGAGGAGGTCGATCCGCCCGGCGCGCTGGTCCGCGACGACGATCTGGGACACGGTTCTGCTCCTTGGGTTGTTATTGAGAAAGATTCTCAACTAGAGTAGCAAT
The DNA here is from genome assembly GCF_020483305.1 of Arthrobacter sp. UM1. GTDB lineage: Bacteria > Actinomycetota > Actinomycetes > Actinomycetales > Micrococcaceae > Falsarthrobacter. The sequence continues at coordinate 36,182 of NZ_JACWAB010000008.1, read as the reverse complement.
CGTCCAGCTGCAGCGGACTTGCACGGTTCGGGCCGCCAGGCCCGGACAGGAATCGAAATGAAAGGTGGACATCATGTCGAACGATGTCATCCGCGAAGTCGAGGAAACCGAGCACCTGGCGCATCTCTCCGCGTCGCACAGCAACGCTCTCGTGGAGAACCCCTTCGAGGCGTAACGGCCTCCGCATGGGGATGGGGCGGGCCCTCGCACTCTGCGGGGGCCCGCTCTCCCCGTTCCTGACCCCGTCCGCCGCCAGCCAGACCGCCGAGGAGGCCGCCGTGGCGCCCCGCCGCACCACACATCCCGCCGCCCAGTCCGCCGACGCTCCCGCCGCCGACCCCGCCCCGGACGTCATCCGCGCCGACGACGGCGCCTTCCTCCGCCTCGGCCCCGCCGCCCGCGACCCCGAGACCCTCCGGTCCGCCCTCGCCGAGCGCGCTGCCCGTCGGCGTCCCGCCCTCGGCCGCATCGACGCCGAAGGGCTGCCCGCGGGCACGCTTCTGCGGCTCGACGCCCTGGCGGGGGCCCTTCTCCGCGGCGCTCCGGGGAGCGATCCCCTTGGCGCTCCGGGGAACGACGACGGCCGGCCCGCCCGCGTGCTGCGCGTCCGGGGTCTCCTGGACCGGGAGGACGCCGACGAGCTCGACGCCTGGGCCCGCAGTCTGGACCGCGGCGTGGAAGACGCGGGGATCGGCGTCTTCCGCGAGCAGGGCGTCCTCTGGGCGATGCCGCTGACGGCGTCCGGCGCAGCCCGGCGCGCCACGGTCCGCGACCTCATGCGCCGCCGCCTCGCCGCCTCGAGCGCCCCGGAGGCCTTCGCCCGCGAGGAGAGCCGCGGGTGGGACCCTCTGACCGGGCCCCACGGCCCTGGGCCCGCCGGCGAGGTGCTGCTCGAGGCGGCACTGCTGCCCCTGGCCCTGGCCTGGATCGCAGAAGCGCTGGACGACCCTGCGGGCCCGCACGCCGTCCGGGCGGATCTCGCCACGGGCAGGCTGAGCCGCCACCCGGTGGTGCCCGTGCCGGACGTGCCCCAGCCCGTGAGCCCTGGGGCTCCCGGCCAGGCAGGATCGGCCGCTCCCGCTGCCCCTTCTGCTGCCTCCCCCGCTCCTGCCGCCTGTGCGGCCCTCGGGGCGTGAGCGCGCCCGCGGCGCGAGAGGCGGAGCCGCGTGAGCCCGAGCCCCTGCACGCTGAGCCCCTGCACGCCGAGCTTCAGGACGGGGCCGTGCTGCGCGGGCTCCTCGTCCGGGCCGCGAACCCGGGGAGGCTCGTGCTCCTGCGCACCCCCTACGGCGCAAGCCGCCATCTGCCGGAGGCCCGGTCCTGGGCCGCGGCGGGGTGGACCGCCGCCGTGCTCGACGTCCGCGGCCGCTATTCCTCGGACGGCGTGTGGGACCCCTACGCCCGCGAGGGGCGGGACGGCGCCGAGGCGCTCGTCGCCCTGACCGCCCAGGGCCTCGGCGGCTCCGGGATCCTGCTCGCCGGATCCTCCTACGGCGCCCACTGCGCCCTGGAGACCTCTCTCGCGTGGGGGAGAGCGCCGGGCGTCGTCGGCGTCGTCGCCATGGTCCCCGCCCTCGGACGGTGGGAGACCGCGCACGCCGCGGACGGCACCCCGCACATCCGGGACCGGATCGGCTGGTGGGCCGAGCACGGCTTCGGCCGGCGCTCCGAGCCCGGCCTTCAGACAAGCGAGCTGGACCGCCTGACGGCCCTCGCCGAGCGGGAGGGCCCCGAGGCCGTGTTCGACGACGAGCGCTGGCGCGCCCTCTGGTCCTCGCCCCGCGTGCCGCCGGCCGAGCGGTACGGGAACGCGGTCCACCCGCTCCTCGCCGTCGGCGGGGACGCGGACTTCTTCGCGGACCACACCCGTGAGCTGGAGGCCGCCTGGGGCGGACCCGTCTCCTCGCTCTGGGGGCCGTGGGGGCACACGCTCGCCGGCGGCCTCCCGCCCGGCCACCCGGACCGGGAGGCGCTGCGGCCGGCAGGCGGCCTCATGGGGGTCGTGCGCCGCTGGGCCCGGAACCCCGCCCGCACCGTCCGCCTCCGCGCCGAGGGCGGACGGCTCATCACCACGGAAGGACACCGATGACGCACTGGCCCCTCGACTCGCTCGTCGACGAGCACACCGGAATCATCCGCCGCGTCCGCGAAGTGCTGCGCCCCGAAGGCGCCCCGGACGCCTACGTCTCCCTCACGGCCGAGGTGGCGGACGCCCGCCGGCTCGGCGAGTGGCCCGCGGACCGGGTCTCGCTCGGAACCACCTTCGGGGACCGGGAGCAGGCGAGGATCGCGGCCGTCGCCGAGGCGTGCGAGCGCTACTGCGGCAACCTCCTGCCGGAGGACCTGCCCGAGGGCACGCGCCGCGAGCTGCGGGAGCAGGGCCGCGAGGTGGTGGAGCTCGAAGGCCTGCCGCGGTTCGCGCCCTGGCAGCTCGAGCGCGAGGGATTCGAGTACGAGGACCTCACCGAGGACACCCCCGCCCTGTGGGCGCCCTGCCGGGAGCGGCTGCCCGACGGCGGCGAGCGGGACGTCCTCGTCCCCGCGAGCCTCGTTTACCTGAACTGGAGGCTGAGCCGCTGGCGGCACCTGCCCCGCGTGCACCACCTCAACTATGCGGGGATCGCCACGGGCCAGGGGCTCGAGGACGCCGTGAGCCGGGCCCTCTACGAGGTGGCGGAGCGGGACGCCCTCGAGGTCTGGTGGCACCTCGACGGCCCCGCGGACGCCGTGGACCCCGCCTCCCTGCCCGGCGTGGCCGAGGCGATGCGGGGGTGCGATCTGGAGTGGAGCGTCGTCGTCATGCCCTCGGAGTTCGCGCCCGCGATGGCGGCGCTCGTCCGCGACCCGGCCACGGGACTCTTCGCGGCGGGCTTCGCCGCGAAGCCGACGGCGGAGGAGGCCGCCCGCAAGGCCGTCCTCGAGGCCGTCCACACATGGATCTACACGAAGGGCACGGCGGAGGCGGACGGCTGGGTCTTCGAGGCGATCGAGGCCGGGCTCATGGCCAAGGGGCTGCACCTGGAGCACCGGGCGGACGGCCGCTACCTCGACTCCGCCGGGGAGCACATGCGCCGCGTCCGGGACCTCGGCGCGCACGTGCAGGTCTGGCAGGACGAGCGCCTGCACTCGCTCGCACGCCGGTGGAGCGCCCCGGGCGGCCGGACGGTCCGGATCGAGGACGTGCCGGACGTGCCCCCGGAGGAGCTGCGGCGGCGGATCGCGGCGAGCGGCCGCTCCGTCATCGTCAAGGACCTCACGACGCCGGACGTGCGGCCCACCGGGCTCGCGGTGGCGCGGGTGATCGTCCCCGGCCTGGTGCCGAATGCGCCGGCCGCGTTCGGCTACTACGGGATGCCGCGCTACCGGCAGGCGGCGCAGGAGCGGGGCTGGCGCGTGCCCGGCGGCCCGGAGGACCTGCTCCTGGCCCCGGCGCCGCACATGTGAGAGGAGAGGGAATGCTGAGCTGCTTCGAGGACAGGCCGCTGCCCGCGCCGGGTCCGCCGGGCCCGCGCGAGGGGGACTGGGCCGCGCTGGGCGCGGAACACGTGCCTCGGGGCTTCCGCCCGGGCGTCGACGCGCGAGCCGGCGAGGTTCCCGCCGACGGGGCGCCCGCCCAGGCAGATCATTCTGCGCAGGCCCTCCGCTTTGTCGAGGGCTGTGCCTGGGGCGCCGAGTTCCACACGGACGCGGCGGGCCGGCCCACGAGCGTCCGCCGCCGCTGGGTCCCCTCCGCCGGAGGGCGCTACCCGCTCCAGTGGCACGTGGACCTGCCCGGGGAGCACCTCGTGGCGAACCCCGAGACGGGCGGCTGGCGGCGGTTCGCCTCCGCAGCGTGGGAGGAGCTCGCGCGCCGAAAGGCCCCCGGCTGGACTCCGCCCTCAGTCGAGGAGGGCACGGTGCGCATCACCCTGACGGCCCTGGAGCAGCGCACGCGGGCGACGTACGGCCACCGAGCCCCCGCCCTCGTCCTCGCGGACGCCGCCTACGCCGCGACCTTCGCCGACGCAGCGCTCGGGATCCGGGACCTCCGGCTCGCGGGCGGGGCCGGGGAGCCGGGAAGCGCGGACAGCGCCCGTTCCTCCGACGAGACGCCCTCCGCTCCTGCCGGGCCCTGGCGCGCGGCCGGAGAGGAGGAGGTCTGCTCCTTCACTGTCCACCTCGCCGCTGGTCTCGCCGCCGGGACCTCCGCAGAGACGGCCGCCCGCGAGGGCGTGTTCCGCCTGCTCGCCTCCCGCCGCTCGCCGCAGCCCCCAGAGCTCGTCGCCCCGGCTCGGCCCGCCCCGGCCCGCACCGCCCCGGCCTGCACTGCTCCGGCTCGCACTCTTCAGGAGAGCGCCGTCCCGCATCCCGGACTCGGCGCCCGGTTCGCGGACCAGCACTGGCTGGACCTCTGCGAGGAGGTGGAGCTCTTCCACGGAGCGCCCACCCGGCAGGGCGTCTGGGACGTCCACACCCGGGCCGCCCGCAGCCTCCTCGAGGGGCTCGCCGCAGGCCGCCAGGCCCGCCCGGTCTCCGGCTGCACGGTATCCCCGGAGGAGGCAGCCCGCGGCCCGGTCCTCCTTCACGCCCTCGCCTGGGCCCCGGCGAGCAGGACGGCGCTCCCGGCCCCGGGAGGCGCCCGATGACCCGCCTCGCCGCGCTCGCGGACGCGGGCATCCGCCGGATCGTGGACGGCCGCATGTGGGACCTCACCGCCGGGCACCGCCGCGACTGCGCCGTGCTCACCGCCCTCACCTGCGCCCGGACCCTCCTCTTCTGGGCCCAGGCCCTCTGTCTCGCGCTCGCCCTGAGCGGCCGGCCCGTGTTCCTCTGGGGGCTCGCGGCGGCCGTCGTCGTGCGCATTCCGGTGGGGCAGGCCGTGGCGCGCCGCGCCGCCGCCTTCGGGGACGCCGCCCGCGCCGAGATGCGGCAGAGGCTCCTGCGCGCGTTCGTGGCGCCCGGGGCGCTGCACTCCTCGGACGCCCGGCTCGGCGCGCGGCGGCTGGCCCTCACGGACGGCGTGGACGGGCTGGACGCGTACCTCAGCCGCTACATCCCCGCCGCGCTGCAGGTGTGGATCCTGTGCCCGGCCGTGGTCATCGTGCTCGCGGTCCTCAACCCGTGGGCCGGGCTCGCGGTCCTCGCCGGGCTCGCGCTTGCGGTGCTCGGCCCCCGGTGGTGGCGCTCCCGCCTCGCCGCCGCGGGCGAGCAGCACTGGGACACCTACGAGAGCCTCAGCGCCGACGTTCTCGAGTCCCTCCGCTCCATGTCCTCCCTCCGCTCGCTCGGGGCGGTGGGCCGCGTCCGCGCCCGGCTCGAGGAGCGCTCGCGGGCCCTCCACGCCCGGACCGTGGCGGCCATGCGCGTCTCCCTCGCGGACACCGCCCTGACCGACCTCGGCATCCAGGCCGGCCTCGGCGCCGCCGCCCTGCTCGCCGCCGTCCAGTCCCTGCGCGGAGACGCGCCGGGGCCCGCGGGGGCGTACGCGGTGCTCGTCCTCGCGAGCGAGGCCTTCCGCCCCGTCCGCGATCTCGCCACCCAGTGGCACGCCGGCTACCTCGGCCTCTCGGCCCTCTCCTCCTTCGAGGCGGCGGGGGCGACGACGACGGCGCTCCGACCGTCCCCGCCTGGCGCCTCCGGCGAGGGCGCCTCGCAGACGGACGGGCCTGTCAGGGCCAGCGCCCCGGCCGGACGCCGCGTCCTCGGAGACCCCGCCCGGGGCCTGCGCGCCGAGGGGCTCGTCTTCGGTTACGAGCCCGGCGCCCCCGTGCTCCGCGGGGCGAGCGCCGCCTGGGAGCCCGGGAGGCTGCACGCCCTCGAGGGCGAGTCCGGCGCGGGCAAGTCCACCCTCGCGGACCTCCTCCTCGGCCTGCTCGAGCCCTGGGAGGGCACGGTCACCGCGCCGCAGCGGCTCGGCGTCGTCGCGCAGCACTCCGTCCTCTTCCCCGGCACCGTGGCGGAGACCCTCCGCACGGACGCCCCGGATGCGAGCGAGGCCGAGCTGTGGCAGGCCCTGGAGGAGGTGGCCCTCGCCGGCGAGGTCCGCGCCCGCCCCGGCGGCCTGCAGGCCGTCCTCGGGGAGGGAGGCCTCGGGCTCTCCGGCGGGCAGCGGCAGCGGCTCGCCATCGCCCGCGCGCTGCTCTCCGGCGCGGACGCCCTCCTCCTCGACGAGCCGACGAGCGCCCTCGACGACGCCTCGGCCGCCGCCGTCCTCGAGGCCCTCCGCCGGGCCGCCCGGGAGCGGACCGTCCTCATGATCGCCCACCGGCCCGAGGCGCTCGCCGCCGCCGAGACCCGGACCGTTCTGGCCGAAGGGAGGCTCGCATGAGAACCGTCTCGGACCTCGCGGCCCTCGTCCCCGCCCTGCGCGGAGAGCGCCGGGGCATCGCCTGGACCCTCGCCGTCAGCCTCGCGAGCAGCCTCGCGCTCGCGGCCCTCGCGGTGGTCACCGCGCACATCGTGGCCACCGCCGTCCTCGAGCGGAGGCTCGACGGTCCCGCCTGGATCGCCGCCCTGCCCGCCCTCGTGCTCCTGCGCGCCCTCCTGACGTGGCACGAGATGGACGTCTCCCACTCGATCGCCTACCGCGTCCTCGCGGTCCTGCGGATGTCCCTCTTCGACGGGTTCGCCCGCGGCGTGCCCTCCCGCGCCGGCGTCCACACGGGCCGTCTCGCGGGGACGGCCATGCGGGACATCGAGAAGCTCGAGTTCTTCTACGCGCACACCGTGGCGCAGATCGGCTCCGCGCTCATCATCGCCGGGGCGGCCCTGCCCGCGGCCTTCGCGGCGGACCTCCGGCTGGGGCTCGTCTGCGCGGGCTCGCTCGCCGCGGTGGTGCTCGTGTCCTGGCTCGCGGGCCGCACGTCCCACCGGCTCGGGGAGCAGCGCCAGGAGGCTGCGGCGGGTCTCTCCGAACGGGTTCTGGACGTCCTCGCCGGCACGCGGGAGGTGCTCGTCTTCGGCCAGGCCGAGCAGGCCCGCCGGACCGTCCTCGGCGCGGCCGCCGAGAGCGACGCCCTCGACGCCCGCCTCCGCCGCTGGCAGCAGCTCGGCGACGACCTCCGCGACGCCGTCGCCGGCCTCACCGTGGTGGGGGTCCTCCTCGTGGCCTTCCGGGTCGAGGGGCTGCCGGCCGTCTGGGCACCGTGCCTCGCCACGGGGGCGCTCGCGGTGCTCGCCCCGCTCTCCCAGGCCGTGGCCGTGACGGCGCAGGTCCAGCCTCTGCGCGCGAGCGCCCGGCGCGTGGCCGAGGGGCAGCGCCTCGCCTCCGAGGGCGTCCCCGAGGGCGTCTCGGAGGCGGGCGAAGGGGCTGCGGCGACGACGACGCCGTCGGCCTCCGCGCCCGCCGGGCCCGTGGGGCTGGAGGCCGTCGGGGTCGGCTTCTCCTACGACGGCCGCACCCCCGTTCCCCTCCCGGACCTGCTCCTGCGGCCGGGGGAGAAGGCGGCGCTCTCCGCGCCCTCGGGGTCCGGGAAGTCCACGCTCGCGCACCTGGCCACCGGGCTCTGGGCGCCCGACGACGGCGCCGTCCGACTCCTTCTGCCCGACGGCTCGGCGGCCTCGCCCACGGGGATGCCCGCGGGGGAGAGGGCGCGGCTCGTCCAGCTCGTGGAGCAGGAGGCGGGGCTGCTGCACGGGACACTCGCGGAGAACCTCCGCCTGGCCCGGCCCGAGGCCACGGACGCGATGCTCGAGGACGCCCTCCGGGCCGCGGGCCTTCCCCTTCCGCTCCAGACCCAGACGGGCGAGGGCGGAGGCTCGCTCTCCGGGGGACAGCGGGCGCGCGCCGCGCTAGCCCGCGCCCTGCTGCTGGAGCCGGGGCTGCTCGTGCTCGACGAGACCACGGCCGCCCTGGATCGCCGCACGGAGGATGACCTGCTGGAGACGGTGCTCGCGCTGGACTGCACGGTGCTCGCGATCTCCCACCGGGAGAGCACCGTGGCCCGCTTCCCGCGGCGCATCCGCTGGCCCGCCCGGACGTGAGCCGGTCCGGGAAGGAGACGGCGCGGGTCTGACCCCCGCGGACATGAGAAGGCCCGGACGGGGACCGGGTTCTCTCAACCGGTCCGTCCGGGCCTGCTCTGCCGGGCGGCTCTCCAACCGTCCCGGCGACTCATCACTCACACCTCCATGAGGCGTCTTCGACTCTAGGAGCCGATCCTTCAGCACAGCCAAGCGGAGTGTGGGCGCTTCCTGGGAAATCCGGCCGTCTGGGCCTTCGGAGGCCGGATCCACGGAGCGCGCGTCCAGATATCCCCGCTGCGTTCACGGGGTGTTCCCCGAAGTCTCAGCATGCTCCCAGCGGAATTCCGGCGCCGGAGCGCGGGAGCAGGTGGCGTGCTCGCCGCCAGTGGGACAGACTCGCAGTATGAGCACCGATACGAGCACCTCGAAGAACATCGCCTTCCTCGGCACCGGCAACATGAACGGCGCCATCCTCCGCGGCGTCCTCTCCGCCGGGTTCCCGGCCGAGTCCGTGCGCGCCACGACCAACTCCCGCGAGTCCGCGGCCGCCCTCGCCGAGGAGACCGGCCTCACCGTGCTCGCGGCAAGCGAGGACGAGGAGGCGAACCGGAAGCTCGCCGAATGGGCCGACGTCGTCGTGCTCGGCGTGAAGCCGAAGGGGATCGTGGACCTCTGCCGGGAGATCGCGCCCGCAGTGGACGAGGACACCGTGGTGGTCTCCGTGGCCGCAGGCGTGACCATCGCGATGATGGAGAAGGCCCTGCCGGACGCGGCGATCGTGCGCTGCATGCCGAACACCCCGAGCACCCTGCAGATGGGCGTCCTCTCCCTCTCCGAGAACTCGAAGACGAGCGAGACGCAGGTCTCCGCCGTGGCGTCCATCCTGGGGGCTGCCGGCGAGGTGGTCCGCATCCCGGAGGAGAAGATCAACGCGCTCATCGCGGTCTCCGGCTCCGGCCCGGCCTACGCGTTCTACCTCGCGGAGGCGATGGCGGACACGGGCGCGCAGCTCGGCCTGGACGAGGACCTCGCCAAGAAGCTCGCCGCGCTCACCGTGCGCGGCGCGGGCGCGATGCTCGGGGCCAACCACGACGCAGCCGCCCTCCGCAAGGCCGTCACCTCCCCGGGCGGCACCACGGACAAGGCCATCACGTCCTTCGACGACGCCGGCATGCGCGAGGCCATCGCCGCCGGCCAGCGGGCCGCGTCCGAGCGGGCCGCCGCGATGGAGAAGGAGCTCTCCGAGGGGGAGTAGGGGCGGACCGGCCCCGGACGGGCCGGGGGCCTGCCCAGGCGGCTTGTGCACCCGGTTCGCCTGCTTGTGCACCCTCTGGTGTCAGTATTTCCCTCGAATCCTGACACCAGGGGGTGCACAAGCGTTTGAAGAGGCGGAAGCGGACCGGCCGGTCAGACCTGCGCCGCGAACCGCTCGAGCAGCTGCACCTGGCCGGCCACGATGAGCGTGTCGTCGCCCGCCACGAACGTGTCCGCCTGCGCGTAGGTGAAGTCCTGGCCCGGCGACTTCACGCCGACCACGGTCACGCCGTACTTCCGGCGGATCTGCGACTCGGCCAGCGTCATGCTGCGGACCTCGCGCGGCGGGTACATCTTGACGATGGCGAAGCCGTCGTCGAACTCGATGAAGTCCAGGAGCCGGCGCCCCACGAGGTGGGCGGCGCGGGTGCCCGCGTCCGCCTCCGGGTAGACCACGTGGTTCGCGCCGATGCGGGTGAGGATCTTGCCGTGGGACGGCGTGATCGCCTTGACCCAGATGTGCTCCACGCCGAGGTCCACGAGGTTCGCGGTGATGAGCACGGAGGACTCGATCGAGGTGCCCACGCCGACGACGGCGGAGGTGAACTCCTGGGCGCCGAGCTGCTCCAGGGCCTCGATGTTGGTGGCGTCCACCTGCACCACGTGGGTGAGGAGGCCGGAGAACTTCTGGACGAGCTCCTGGTCCCGCTCGATCGCGAGGACCTCGCGGCCCTGCTTGACGAGCTGCTGAGCGGTGGCCGCGCCGAACCGGCCGAGGCCGATGACGAGGACGGGGCCGTCGAATTCGCGTTCGGTCTTCGGGGTCTTAGCCAATGATCGGCCTCTCTTCCGGGAAGTGGTACAGGGCCCGGCGCTCGCGCAGGGCGAGCGCGGCGGCCAGCGTCACGGTGCCGACGCGGCCGAAGAACATGAGCAGGGTGAGGACGTACTTGCCGCTCGGCGGCAGCTCCGCGGACAGGTTCGTGGACAGGCCGCACGTGGCGAACGCCGAGATGACCTCGAAGAGGACCCGGTCCAGGCTCTGCCCCGAGATGCGCAGGACGAGCAGGGTGCCCACGGCCACGATGGTGCCGCCCATGACGATGACCGAGATGGCCACGCGCATGGCCCCCGGCGGGATGGTGCGGCCGTAGACCTTGACGTCCTGGTCGCCGCGCGCCTCCGCGAGGATCGCGAGGAACATGACGGCGATGGTGGTCACCTTGATGCCGCCCGCCGTGGACGCCGAGCCGCCGCCCGCGAACATGAGCATGTCCGTGAGGACCATCGTGTCCGAGTTGAGGTGGTTCATGTCCACGATGTTGAAGCCGAGCGAGCGGGCCATGACGGAGGCGAACATGGCGTGGACGGACTTGTCGAACGGGTTGAGGTGCCCGATGGTCCGGTTGTTGTCCCACTCCATGAGCCCCCAGAGCACGGCGCCGACGGCGAAGAGCACGAGGCTCATCTGCACCGTCAGCTTGGCGTGGAGGCTCCACCGGCGGAACGCGAGGCGCTTCTGGATGAGCACGAGCAGGACGGGGAAGCCCAGCGAGCCGATGAACCCGCCGATCATGATGGGGATGAGGATCCAGAGGTCGTACTCGTAGGGGATGAGTCCGTCCGAGTGCGGCGTGAACCCGGCGTTGTTGAACGTGGAGACGGCGTAGAAGACGCCGTGCCAGGCGGCGTCCGGCAGCGACTCCCCGAGCGTGAGGAACCGGACGAACAGCCACAGGGCGATGGCGCCCTCGCAGGAGATGGAGACCGCGATGACGGTGCGCAGCAGCGTGCCCACCTCGCCGAGCGGGCTGCTCGAGTTCATGGCCTCGGCCGCCACGAGCTTGCCGCGCACGCCGAGCCGCTTGGAGACGATGAGCGCGAGGATCGAGGCGAGGGTCAGCGTGCCGAGGCCGCCGATGAAGATGCCGAGGAGGATGACGGCCTGCCCGAACCCGGACCAGTGGTCCGCGGTGGAGACCACCGTGAGCCCCGTGACGCAGACCGCGGAGACAGCGGTGAACATCGCGTCGTGCAGCGGCGTCACGTAGCCCGTCCGGGACGAGGCCGGCAGCATGAGCAGGGTCGTGAAGAGCAGCACGATGAGGATGAACGCCATGATCGCGAGCCGGGCCGGGGAGGAGTTGATGGCCGACTCGATGAGGTTCCGGCTCGAGACGAAGCTCGAGAGCACGGTGCGCTGAGGCCGCGCAGGCGCCGCGACGGCTGTCGACGTCGCCGCCCGCTGGCGCGAGTCGTCTGTCAGCATGCGGCTCCTCGCAGGGACGGGGTCATCGGTGGGCTTTCCGTGGGGAACGGGGCGTCTCGCAGGGCTGGCCGCGGCCGCTCCGGCGCCTCGCCGTCGTCGGCCGGGATCCACAGACCCCAGCCCTTAGCGTAGCCTGTCCGACATGTACAGTCCCACGGGTTTCGCGTATCCGGCGGTCCCCACCTCGATCGTCTACTCGGATTCGCTGCTGCGCTACAAGTTCGCCCACCGGCACCCGATGCATCCGATGCGGCTGGACCTCACCGCCCGGCTCGCCTACGACCTCGGGGTCTTCGACCTCCCCAACGTGACCCGCGCCCGCCCGCACACCTCCTCGCACGGGGAGCTGGAGCTGGTGCACGACGCGGCGTACATCAACGCCGTCCAGCTCGTCAGCGCGGACCCCCGCCGCTCGGACGAGAAGCGGGGGCTGGGGACGATGGACAACCCGGCCTTCGCGGACATGCACGTGGCAGCGGCCACGATCTTCGGCGGATCCGTCCAGGCGGCGGACCTCATCGCCTCGGAGAAGGCCAAGCACGTGGTCAACTTCGCCGGCGGCATGCACCACGCCTCCCGCTCCGCGGCCTCGGGCTTCTGCATCTACAACGACGCAGCGGGCGCGGTGGCCCAGCTCCTCGAGTCCGGCGTGAAGCGCGTCCTCTACATCGACGTGGACGCGCACCACGGTGACGGGACCCAGTCGATCTTCTTCAACGACCCCCGCGTCATGACGGTCTCCCTCTTCCCCGGCAGCGGCTTCCCCTACGAGACGGGCGGGGGAGACGCCCCGGGCACGGCCGTCAACATCGCGCTTCCGGCGGGGACCTCGGACTCCGGCTGGCTGCGGGCGTTCCACGCGGTGGTCCCGCAGGTGGCGGGGGCGTTCGAGCCGGAGGTCATCGTCTCCCAGCACGGCTGCGACGCCCACACGGAGGACCCCCTCTCCAACCTGCGGGTCAGCGTGGACGCGCAGCGGATGGCGGCCATCTCCATCGCGGGGCTCGCGCACGACCTCTGCGAGGACCGCTGGATCGCCACGGGCGGCGGCGGGTACGACGTGGTCAACACGACCCCGCGGGTGTGGAGCCACCTGTGCGGCGTCGTCGCCGGCGCGCCCATCGGGGTCTCGGAGCCCACGCCGCAGTCCTGGCGGGACTACGTCAAGGAGAAGTACCGCAAGGATGCGCCCGAGCTCATGGGCGAGGACGCGGACACGTGGTGGCGCTCGTGGGAGGTGGGCTACGACCCGAACGACGCCGTGGATCGCGCCATCATGGCCACCCGCAAGGAGGTCCTGCCCCTGCACGGGCTGGACCCCTGGTTCGACTGACAGCCGCCTCGACTGACGCCCGGCCCACGAGGCCTCGGCCGGGCTGGCGAGCAGCCCGGCTGACATCACGTCCGCCCTTTCCCGGCGCGAGCGGACCGGCTCGATAGGCTTGGATCCATGACGGAACGGATTTCCACTCACGCGCGTCTCGAGAGCATCCTCGGCAGCCTCGGCGAGCCGACGCGGCGGAGGATCGTGGACGCGCTCGGCTCGGAGCAGCTGTCCGTCACGGAGATCGTGGAGATCGTCGGCATCTCGCAGCCGGCCGCGTCCAAGCACCTCAAGATCCTGCGCGAGGCCGGCGTCATCCTCATGCGCCCCGACGCCCAGCGCCGTCTCTACCGCGTCTCGCGGGAGGCCTTCACGCTCCTCAGCACGTGGTCCGGCGAGATCGCGGCGAACGCCAAGCCCGCCGGCGCCCTCCACGAGGACCTCACCGTCCGCCCCGATCCCGTCCCCACCGCGCTCACGGAGACGGACCTCCCGGCCGCCTCCGGGGGAGCGGACGACGACGACGCTGCCGCCGCGCAGCCCGCACCGCCTGCGGCGGCGGCCGCGGCCCACGGGGGATCGAGCCCGGTCCGTCCGGCCGCTCCGCAGACGCCGGGGCAGCAGGCCCAGGCGGATGGGGCGCCCTCCTTCCTCCAGAACCTCGCGGGCCTCTCCCGGCTGGCCCGCCGGCGGAACGGTCGCTGACCCGGCTCGTGACCCGCGCCGGAGGGCAATTCGCTCCCAGCCGGGTTTCAAAGGTATGCTCGAAAGTCGGGTGTCCAAAGGGTTAACGCCACAGCGGCAACCCGGACGTGGACCATTGTTCGTTTCGCGAGAGCGAATCCGAGCGTGCCGAGCACGGCTGCGCCGCGCAGCCCGGGCCGCCGGCACCGACTAGTTTGTGAGGAACCGCATGGGCTCTGTGATCAAGAAGCGCCGCAAGCGTATGGCGAAGAAGAAGCACCGCAAGCTTCTCCGCAAGACGCGCCACCAGCGCCGCAACAAGAAGTAGGACGCGGCGCCTCGCTCGAGGCGCTCGTCTGAGCAGGGCCGGCTCTCCTCACGGGAGGCCGGCCTCTGCTGTCTCCGCTGACCTGTTCCATCCCTTCCGCCGCACAGCCTGCGCGCCCCATCCCGTGGGCAGCGCCGAGCGCCCGCGCCGCCGGGCCCCCGACCGAGGAGAATCCGTGGACGCCGTTCCCTCTGACGCAGCCGATCCGCTCAAGGCGGGGCCCGTGGTCCTCGTCACGAGCGCGAGCTGCACCGCCTGCGCCCAGGCCAAGCCCGTGGTGGAGGAGGTCTCGGCCGAGTTCGGCCTGGCCCCGCTGGAGGCCCGCGTGGAGGACTTCCCCGAGCTCGGCCCGCGGCACGCGGCAGAGATCCCGGTGCTCGTCATCGACGGCGTCCCGCGGGACTTCTGGGTGATCGACCCGGTGCGCTTCCGCCGCCTCCTCTCCGCACGGCAGGGCTGAGCAGGGCCCGACCCGGCCTGATCCGGGGGCGGGTGACGACGCCTCGGCCGGCGCACCCGCCGGAAAGCCCAGCGAACTGCGCCCCGAACCTGGCAGACTCGTGTCCATGACGAACCAGCTCCGCACCACGGTCCACGTTCTGCGCCACGGCGAGGTCCACAACCCGGAGGGCATCCTCTACGGGCGCCTGCCGGACTACCACCTCTCCGAGCTCGGCCGCCGGATGGCGGACGGCGCCGCGGACTGGTTCATGATGCTTGCGGCGCAGGGGGAGCACATCACCTACCTCGTCTCCTCGCCGCTCGAGCGTGCGCGGGAGACCGCGGAGCCGACGGCGCGCGCCCTCGGCCTCCCCGTCCACATCGACGAGCGGCTCATCGAGGCCGGCAACAGCTTCCAGGGCCTCAGCGGCATGACCTCCCGCGTGCGCAACCCCCGGTACTGGCCGCTCCTCTGGAACCCGTTCCGCCCCTCGTGGGGCGAGTCCTACGCGTCCCAGGCCTCCCGGATGGCGAGGGCCATCGACGCGGCCCGCGAGAGCGCGGAGCGCGCCGCCGGGGTGAGGGAGCCGGGCACGCGGGTGGCCGCCGTCGTCGTGAGCCACCAGCTGCCCATCTGGATGGCCCGCCTGTCTGCGGAGCGCAAGCGCCTCTGGCACGATCCGCGGCAGCGGGAGTGCTCGCTCACCTCGGTGACGAGCTTCGATTTCGCGGACGGGGCCCTGACCGGCGTCCGCTACGACGAGCCGAACCGGGAGCTGACGAACGGGGCCGCGAGCATCCCGGGAGCCTGACGCAGAGGGCGAGAGCCCGCGAGGGCTGACCCCGGTGAGTGAGTTCTCAGATTGGGTTGGCATACTGGAGGGTATGCCTGCCTTCCGTCTGCCCGAGGACCGCCGTGTGCCGTCCGGCCCCCAGCGCAGCCGCCGTGCGGCCCTCGGGGTCGCCGCCGCCGCGCTCGTGCTTCCGCTGGCCGCGTGCGGAGAGAAGTCTGACCTGGCCAAGCAGGCCCGGTCCGGAGACGGCAAGAACTACATCGCCGGTGACGGCTCCATCGAGGAGTACGGCAAGGACAAGCGCGGCGAGCCCGTCTCCTTCGAGGCGCCCCTCTTCACGGGCAAGACCGTCAAGGCGGAGGACTACCGGGGCAAGGTCCTCGTCATGAACTTCTGGTACGCCGCCTGCGGGCCGTGCCGCAGCGAGGCGCCCACGCTCAAGAAGGCCGCGGACGAGTTCAAGGGCCAGAAGGTGGAGTTCCTCGGCGTCAACGTCCGGGATGAGAAGCCCACGGCGGACGCGTTCGACCGCACCTTCAAGATCTCCTACCCCTCGGTGCGGGACCTGGAGGGCAAGGTCCTCATGGCCATGTCCAAGTTCGTGCCGCCCACGGCCGTCCCCACCACGCTCGTCATCGACCCGGAGGGCAGGGTGGCCGCCCGCATCCTCGGCATCGCGGACAAGGGCACGCTCTCCACCCTCATCAAGTCCAACCTTCCGTAGCGCGTGATGACCGTGCTCCACCCCCTCCTCGGCGCCGTGGGCGCGTCCGCGGGCAACGGCTTCGCCGAGCTCGTCCGGGACGGCTCGCTGCTCGTGGCGGCGCCGGTCGCGGCCCTGGCGGGCCTCGTCTCCTTCCTCTCGCCCTGCGTCCTGCCGCTCGTGCCCGGATACCTCGGCTACGTCACGGGGCTCTCCGGCGAGGAGCTGGACTCCGGGCGGAAGTCCCGGGTGGTGCCGGCGGTGGCGCTGTTCGTCCTCGGCTTCTCGGCGGTGTTCGTCCTGGCGGGCGCCGTGTTCGGGCAGGTCTTCCTCTGGCTCAAGGGGGAGGGGGACTGGATCGTCCGCCTGCTCGGCGTGCTCGTCATGGTGCTGGGCCTCGGGTTCATGGGCGTCATCCCGTGGCTGCAGGGGGAGGCCAAGGTGCGGTGGCAGCCGCCGCGGGGCCTCATCGGCGCTCCGCTGCTCGGGGCCACGTTCGGCCTGGGCTGGGCGCCCTGCATCGGCCCCACGCTCGCGGCGGTCCTCGCCATGTCCAGCGCGGGCAGCACGGACCCGGGCCGCGGCGCGTTCCTGGCGCTCGCGTACTGCCTGGGCCTCGGCGTCCCGTTCATCGTCATCGCCTTCGGCGTCCGGCGGGGCCTCGCCCGGATCAGGGCCCTGCGCCGGCACCGCGCGGCGATCATGCGGGCGGGCGGCGTCCTGCTCGTGCTCCTCGGCCTGCTCATGGCGCTCGGCTGGTGGACAGACTGGATGAACGCCCTGCAAAACTGGTTCGTCTCCGAATACACGGCCCCGATCTAAGGAATCTCTCGACGATGGCTCACGCTTCCCGCGACGTCGCCCAGCCCAGGCTCGGGGTCCTCGGCTGGCTGCGCTTCTTCTGGACCCAGCTGACGTCCATGTCCACGGCGCTGTTCCTCCTCCTGCTGCTCGCCGTGGCCGCCGTGCCGGGCTCGATCTTCCCGCAGCGCTCCGTGGACGCCACGAAGGTGACCCAGTACAAGGCCGACCACCCGGACGTGTTCCCGGTGCTGGACAAGCTCCAGTTCTTCGACGTCTTCTCGAGCTACTGGTTCTCGGCGATCTACCTGCTGCTCTTCGTCTCCCTCATCGGCTGCGTCATCCCGCGCGCCCGCGTGCACTACAAGCACTGGCGCTCGAAGCCGCCGAGGACTCCCGCGAACCTCGCCCGCCTGCCCGAGCACGGCGAGCTCTCCCTCTCCGCTCCCGAGGGGGCCGACGACGCCGCCCGCCGCGCCGCCGACGCCCTGAAGAAGCGCGGGTACCGCGTGGACGTCCGCCCCGCGGCGGAGGGCCGCCCGGCCTCGGTCGGCGCCGAGCGGGGACTGTTCAAGGAGCTCGGCAACCTCGTCTTCCACGTGAGCCTCGTGGGCGTGCTCATCGCCGTCGCCATCGGAGGCCTGTACGGATACAAGGGCCAGCGGATCATCGTGGAGGGGGACACGTTCGTCAACACGCTCGTCTCCTATGACACGTTCTCTCCCGGCAGCCGGTTCTCGGACGAGAAGCTGACGCCGTATTCCATCCGGCTGGACAAGTTCCACGTCCAGTTCGACCGCGAGTCCAAGACCCACTACGGCCAGCCGCTCGACTTCCGCGCGGACGTCACCACGAACTACGGCTCCCAGGAGAAGAAGCAGGCCCTCAAGGTCAACGAGCCCCTCAAGATGGGCCAGGACCAGGTCTACCTCGTGGGCAACGGCTACGCCCCGATCGTCACGGTCAAGGACGGCAAGGGGGACGTGTCCTACCAGGGGCCCGCCGTCGCTGTCTCGCAGGACGGCATGTACACCTCGCTGTTCGTCCTCAAGGTGCCGGACGCCCAGCCGTCCCAGCTCGCCTTCTCCGGCTTCCTCCTGCCGACGACGGCGCGCAACGCCCAGAACGTCTCCTACTCCGCGGACCCGGACCCGTACGCGCCCACGCTCACCCTCAACTCGTATGAGGGGGACCTGGGGCTGGACAAGGGCAAGCCGCAGAACGTGTACGTTCTCGACACCAAGAGCCTCAAGGAGCTCAACAGCCGCAAGCAGGGCAACGGGATCGTGCTCAAGCCCAACCAGACGGCCAAGCTCCCGGGAGGCAAGGGCAGCATCGAGTTCTCGGGCCTCAAGCGGTACATCGCCGTGGACGTGCACCACGACCCGGGCCAGGGTCTGGCGGCCGTCTTCGCGGGCCTCGCGTTCTTCTCCCTCATCGCGTCCCTGTTCATCGCCCGCCGTCGTTTGTGGGTGACGTTCCGGGACGGGGAGAATGGAACAGTTGCCGTCGCCTACGGCCTGCTGGCCCGCGGCGAGGATCCGCGCCTGGCCCACGAGGGCAAGGCCGTGCGGGAGCTCCTGGAGAAGGCGTTCCCCGCGGGCCCCCAGGCGCACACGCAGGCCGCCACCACTGACGAAACGGACAATCGCGCATGATCGCACCGGTGAACGAGCAGCTCGGGCAGTACGCCGAGTACTTCATCT
The DNA here is from genome assembly GCF_020483305.1 of Arthrobacter sp. UM1. Lineage (GTDB taxonomy): Bacteria > Actinomycetota > Actinomycetes > Actinomycetales > Micrococcaceae > Falsarthrobacter. The sequence goes on along the minus strand of NZ_JACWAB010000008.1, from coordinate 17,934 downwards.
ATTTCGCTGCGGCCAGCTACGCCGTCTCCTTCATCATGTTCGCGCTGGACTTCGCCAAGTCCGCCGCCGCCCGGCCCGTGGCGACCGGCGCGGGCACGGGAGCGGTCGCCGTCGGCGGGGCCACCGGGGGAGGGGGCTCCGCGGCGCTCCCCGCGGGCGGACAGTATGCCGACTCGGAGATGAACTACACGCGCGGCGAGCTGAGGCCGCAGGGCCGCGCCGCCGTGGCGGTCATGGTGATCGGCGCGCTCATCCACGGCGCCGCCGTCATCAGCCGCGCCATCGCCGTGCACCGCGTGCCGTGGGGCAACATGTACGAGTTCTGCACCTCCGGCGCGTTCATCGTGGCCATCGTGTTCCTCGCGGCCCTCGTCAAGAAGGACCTGCGCTTCCTCGGCACGTTCGTGACGGGGCTCGTCACGCTCATGCTCTGCGCCGCCGCCATCGGCTTCCCCACGCCCGTGGGCAACCTCGTGCCGGCGCTGCAGAGCTACTGGCTCGTCATCCACGTGTCCATCGCGGTGTTCTCGTCCTCGCTCTTCACGCTGACGTTCGCCATGGCGGTCCTCCAGCTGCTGCAGTCCCGCCGTGCCGCGAAGATCGACGCCACCGGCAAGGACACCATGCCCGTCCTGAGGAAGGTCCCCTCCGCCCTCGCGCTGGAGAACCTCGCGTACCGCATCAACATCGTGGCCTTCATCCTCTGGACGTTCACGCTCATCGCCGGCGCCATCTGGGCGGACAAGGCGTGGGGCCGCTACTGGGGCTGGGACACCAAGGAGGTCTGGACGTTCGTCATCTGGACCGTGTACGCGGCGTACCTCCACGCCCGGGCCACCCGCGGCTGGACCGGCGTCCGCTCCGCGTGGCTCTCGATCGTGGGCTACGCGTGCATCATCTTCAACTTCGCCGTCGTCAACGTCTTCTTCTCCGGCCTGCACTCCTACTCGGGCCTGAAGTAGACCGGCTGGCAGATCCCCAGGAGAGTCCCATGCCGTTCATCAAGTTCACGCTGCTCCGGTTCGGAGTCGCCGTCGTCGTCTTCCTCGCCTGCGCGTACCTGAAGGTGGGCGTGATCATGGCCGCCGTCGTGGCGCTGCTCGTCTCGTGGGCCGTGGGATACCTGTTCTTCCCGAAGCTCCGGACCCAGGCGGCGGGGTACCTGCAGCGGCGCTACTCGCCGAACAAGCCGCACCGCCTCAAGTCCGAGGCCGACGACGCGGAGGCCGAGGACCGGCTGTAGAGCGGCCGGGGGTTCAGCCCCCCCCCCGCCCAGGCACCGCTGACCGCCCTTGTGCACCCGGATCGTTCGGATTCTGGCCCCAGAACCGAACGATCCGGGTGCACTGGCATGTGAAGGGGCTTCAGCCTTCCTGCGGGGTGGACGCCGAGCCCGCGATGTGAGGACTGGGGCCCGCCCCTTGAGCGAGTCTTTCCTGCCTGCGGCGTTCCAGCTCAACCGTGATCTTGGAGGGAGCCGCCCACTCCCGGACGTAGTCCTTGAAAGCCTCCGTGACCTCCGGTCCGAAGACAGTCGCCGCGTCCTGCGCGGACGCTTCTGCGTCAGATCTGTCCTCTGGGGGCAGTTCGAGGCTCAGGGAGACTCCGAGCGTCCGGAGCAGGCCGAGGATCTTGTTCAGCTCGGCGCCTTTGCGCTGACCCTGCTCCACGCCGATGAGCCAGCTGCGGGACACCCTGGCCTTCTCGGCCAGCTGCTGCTGCGTCAGGCCGTGATGGTGCCGGGCGTCCACGATGACGGCGCCGAGCTCGCGCGCTGTGCGGACGGAACGGGACACGTCTCCTCCAGGGGGTCGAGCAGGCGGGTGTCGAGGAATATCGACATTCATCAATGTAGACGATCGTAGACATCCTAGAAAGTCTAGGTTCGTAGACATGATGGAATGTCGACGTATGTAGACACCTGGGTGCGGGGACTCCTGCCTGACGAGGCAACCCCTCTCATGTAATGGACGTTTCACAAAAATGCTTGACTCCGGATCGATGTAATGAATGAATCGGTGAACCAGTCATTGTGACCTAGATCATCCGGAGGGGACATGTCCTCAGAGCAGGGCTCGCGCCGCAAGATCACATCCGTGGAGGCCGCTGCGCTCTCTCTCGGATTCATGGGGCCGGTCATGGCCATGGCGCTCAACGGGATCGGGGTCGCCGGCCTGGCGGGGACCGCCGTTCCCCTCGTGTTCGTCATCGCGTTCGCCGGCGCGCTCGTCGTCGCCTACTCCTTCGCCCGCCTCACCTCGAAGTACACCCACGCCGGCTCGGTCTACGCGCTGACCGGCGTCACCATCGGTCCGCGCTCCGGCTTCTTCGCCGGCTTCGCGCTGCTCGGCACCTACCTGTTCTTCGCGGCCTGCATCCTCGGGGCCTGCGGCACGTTCTTCGAGTCCTGGCTCGCCGCCACCGGCTGGGGGATCAGCGTCCCGTGGCCGCTCGTCATGGCGGTGTCTGCCGTGCTGGCCCTCGTGGTCAGCCTGCGCCAGACCTCCGCGGTGACCACCGTGCTGCTCGTCATCGGGGCCGTGGGCATCGCGCTCATGCTCGTCCTCGGAGTCGTCGTGCTCGTCAAGGTGGCCCACGGGGAGGCGCCGCAGCACGAGCCCCTCAGCCTCTCGCCCTTCACCGGCGGAGGAGCGGGCGTGTCCCCGATCATGACGGCCTCGGTCTTCGCCTTCCTCTCCTGGGCCGGCTTCGAGTCCTGCACCTCGCTCGCGGAGGAGACCCGCAGCCCCAAGCGGGCCATCCCAGCGGCGCTCGGCGGAGCCGTCGTCGTCGGCGGACTCGTGTACGTGTTCGTCATGTACGCGCAGACGGCCGGGTTCGGGATCTCGGAGGCGGGCGCGCAGCGCTTCGCGGCCTCAGAGTCCTCGCTGACGGACATGGCGGCCGCGTACATCGGCCCGGGGTACTCCCAGCTGCTCGCGTTCTCCGGCTTCGCGGTGGCCTTCGCCTCGCTCCTCAGCTCGACGACGGCGGCCTCCCGCCTCCTCTTCGCCCTCGCCCGGGACGGGTTCGGCCCGGCCGCGCTCGGCCGCGTGCACGGGCCCTCGGAGGTTCCCCGCACCGCCGTGACCGCGGTCTGCGCGGCGGCCCTGCTGCTCGCGGGCGCCCTCGCCGTCTTCGGAGTCGGGGCGTTCGACACGTACTACTGGTACGCCACCATCGCGGTGCTCTGCCTCATCGTGGCCTACGCGATGACGTCGGCCGGGGCCGTCAAGGCCATCCTCGGCCGGCGCCACGGCATCCCGACCTGGGAGATCGTCTTCCCCGTCCTCGCCCTCGCCTACCTCGCCTATGTCTATGCGGTGCAGGTCATCGGGCAGGAGCCGCCCTACACGTACTTCCCCTGGATCGCAGGGGCATGGTGTGCCGTGGGTCTCGTCGTCGCGCTCGCGCGGCCGGACCTCGCACGCCGCATCGGAGACCGACTCCTCACTGAGGAAGGATAGAGACATGGCACGTCAGGAACTCGCATTCATCGCCACGAACGATCTCGCCGCGCAGACGCGGGGGCGCTCGATGCTCGTGGACGAGGTGGACCTCGAGACCGGCTGCGGCTGGGTTCCGGCCAACCTCGGGATCGGGCCGTTCGGCAAGATCGTGGAGACGAGCGGCTTCGGGTCCACGGGAGACCTGCGGCTCGTCCCGGACGAGCGCTCGCGGCTCGTGGTGGACGGCGTCCCGAACCGCCCGCGCATGCACCTCTACATGGCGGACATCAAGAACACGGACGGCAGCGAGTGGCCCTGCTGCCCGCGGACCTTCCTCCGCCGCGCCGTCCAGGACTTCACGGAGGAGACGGGCCTGACGCTTCTCTGCAGCTTCGAGCACGAGTTCATGCTCCGCAGCGAGGAGAGCCCCGAGCCGCCCTTCTCCCTCCAGGCCTTCCGCCGGATGGAGCCGTTCGGCACGGACCTCGTCAACATGCTCCAGTCCTCGGGGCTGCGCCCCGAGACCTGGCTGCCCGAGTACGGCGAGCACCAGTGGGAGGTGACGATGCGCCCCGAGGACGCTCTCACCGCGGCGGACCGGGCCGTGGCCCTGCGGGACCTCGTCCGGGACTTCGCCCACTCGGTGGGGCGGGACGCCACGTTCGCGCCCCTGCTGGACCCCGAGGGCACGGGCAACGGCGTGCACATCCACTTCAGCTTCCTGGACCGGGACGGCAAGCCCGTCATGCATGATCCGAGCCGCTCGGGGGAGATCTCCGAGCTCACCGGATCCTTCGCGGCCGGCGTCCTCCGCCATGCCTCCGCGCTCGCCGCGATCGCGGCGCCGAGCGACGTCTCCTACCTGCGCCTCGCCCCTCATCGCTGGAGCTCGGCCAACGCGTTCCTCGGCCGCCACAACCGCGAGGCGTTCCTGCGCATCTGCCCCACGGTCAGCATGGAGGGCCGTGACCCGGCGTCCCAGCTCAACCTCGAGTTCCGGGCCGGGGACGGCACGGGCAACCCGTGGCTCGTGCTCGGCTCGCTCATCCGCGCGGGCCTCGAGGGCGTGCGGGAGAAGCTCGCGGCGCCCACGGTGGTGGACTGCGACGTCGAGGAGATGGACGAGTCCGAGCGCGAGTCCGCAGACATCCGCCCCCTGCCCCGCAGCCTCGAGGAGGCGCTCACCGCGCTTGAGCAGGACACGACGGCGGCCGGCTGGTTCCACCCGGACCTGCTGCGCGTGCACACGAGCATCAAGCGAGACGAGATCGACCAGCTGCGGGACTTCTCCAGCACGGAGAAGTGCGAGCGGTATGCGCGGGCGTACTGACCCGCCCGCACCCGCCCAACGCCCGGCGCCCGTCCTGAACGGCGGCGCCGTATCCGGCCTCCGAGACCGGCGAGGAGAGAGGAGCTCCATGGACCGCCCCCTGGCCGAGGGCCTTTTCACCGACCACCACTGTCACGGCGTCATGGCCCATGACCTCTCCCGGACGGAGTTCGAGGGCCTTGCGAGCGAGTCCTCCGCCCCGCCGCCCGAGGGGGCCACGGCCTTCGACTCGCAGCTCGGGTTCCTCATCCGCTCCCGCTGCGCGCCGGTGCTCGGGCTCGAGCCGCACGCGTCCCCCGAGGCGTACCTCGAGCGGCGGCGCGCCCTCGGCGCGGACGAGGTCAACCGGCGCCTGCTCGGCGGAGCGGGGATCGGGGCCTTCGTCGTCGAGACGGGCTACCGCGGCGGGGCCATCACGGACCCGGAGCAGACTGCGGCGTTCGCAGGAGGCCGCGCGGCGGAGGTGGTGCGGCTCGAGCGGATCGCCGAGGAGGTCTTCGAGTTTACTCGGGCGGACGACGACTTCTGCGCCGCCTTCCGCCTCGCCCTCGAGGAGCGCCAACGCGAGGCCGTGGGCTTCAAGTCCATCGCGGCCTATCGCTGCGGCCTCGAGATCGCGCCCGAGGCCCCGGCCGAGGAGGACGTCCGCCGAGAGGTCCGCGCCTGGCGGGAGAGCGGCTCCGGCCGCCTTGAGAGCGAGACCGTCATCCGCTTCCTCCTTCAGGAGGCGGTGCGGTTCCGCAAGCCGATCCAGTTCCATGTGGGCTATGGCGACGACGACGTGGACCTCCACCGCTGCAGCCCCCTGCTCATGACGGCGTGGCTGCGGACGCTCCGCGGCGCCGGCGTGGACGTCACCCTGCTCCACTGCTACCCGTTCCACCGGGAGGCCGGGTTCCTGGCCCACGTCTTCCCGCACGTCTACGCGGACGTGGGACTCGCGGTGAACTACACGGGCGCCCGGTCCGGGGCCGTCGTCGAGGAGTTCCTCGAGCTCATCCCGTTCCACAAGGCGCTTTTCTCGAGCGACGCGTTCGGGCTGGCCGAGCTCTACTGGCTCGGAGCGCACCTCTTCCGCCGCGGCTACGAGTCCGCGGCCCGCCGGTGGACGGAGGGCGGCGACTGGTCCCCGGAGGACGCCCGGCGCGTCTTCCGGATGATCGCGAGCGAGAACGCCGCGCGGGTCTACCGGCTCGGCGGCTGACCCCTCCTGGGCCCTGTCCCGCCTCGGGCCCGGCGCCGGTCACGGACCGGACCGGACCCGCCTGCCACCACCGACACTCGAAAGGCGACGATGCACACGCGAGAACTCGCACAGCTCCTCTGGGCGGCCATCGACGAACAGGCCGAGGAGCTTGTCTCCCTCCGACACGAGATCCACCGCCACCCGGAGGTCTCGGGGGAGGAGGCGGCCACCGCTGCCCGCCTGGCGGAGGCCGTGGGGCTGCCCGTCACGCCCGTGGCCGAGCACGGGTTCGTCTGCCGCGCGGGCGCGCCGGATGGGTCGGCCGTCGCGGTGCGGACGGAGCTGGACGCCCTCCCCGTGGCCGAGGAGACGGGGGCGCCCTTCGCCTCCCGGAACGGCGCGATGCACGCCTGCGGGCATGACGTCCACCAGGCGGCCTTCGCCGGGCTCATGCGAGCCGCCGCGGGACTCGGGGAGCGGCTGCCCGTGCCGCTCGTCGGGCTCGCGCAGCCACGCGAGGAGACGTACCCCTCCGGCGCGCAGGAGATCGCCGAGTCCGGTCTGCTCGAGGCCAACCGGGTCCGGGCCGTCCTCGGGATGCACGTGCACCCCGGGGTCCCCGCAGGATGCGTCTCCACGGGGGCGGGCGGCATCAACGCCTCCGCGGACGAGTTCCGCATCGAGGTGATCGGCCGCGGCGGCCACGGCGCCTATCCGCATCTGGCGCAGGACCCTGTCCCCGCCGCCGCGCAGATCATGGCCGGCCTGCTCTCCCTCGTCCGCAACCGCGTGGACCCCATGCAGGCGGCCGCCTTGAGCATCGGGTCGGTCCACGGCGGCCAGGCCGCCAACGTCATCCCGGACTCCATCCGGGTGACGGGGACCGTGCGCGCCATGAGCCCGGAGGTCCGCGCCCTGCTCCTCGCCGAGGTCGAGCGCCTCGCCCGCGCGGGCGCGGAGGCCGCGGGGTGCCGGGCCGAGGTGGAGATCGTCCGCGGCGAGCCCGTGCTGGAGAACGACGCCGGGGTGGTCCGGGCGATCGACCCCTGGCTCGAGGCCGCCGGCCTGCGCGTGGTGGAGCCCATGCGCAGCTGCGGCGCGGACGACTTCTCCTTCTTCTCCGAGCGTCTGCCGTCTGCGATGTGCTTCGTCGGCGTCGAGACCTGCGGAGGGGACCCGGACGCGCACCTGCACTCGCCGCACTTCCTGCCGCCGGACTCGAGCGTGATCACGGTGGCCAAGGCCATGGCGGCCGCGTACGCCGCCCTGGCCTGCGGCGGTCTCGAGGAGAGCCCCCGGGACGGGCGGGAGGGCCGCCGAGGGGACGCCGATCCCCAGGGCGGGCTGGGAGACTGAGGGCATGAGCCCCGCCATGACCGTCAAGTCCGCCATCCACGCCCGCCTCTCCGAGCTGAGCGCGGGGGAGCGGAAGGTGGCGCGGGCAGTGCTTGAGCGCTATCCGGGGTCCGGCCTCGGCACGGCGGCGGAACTCGCCGCCGCGGCGGGGGTCAGCGCGCCCACCGTGGTCCGGTTCGCGGACCGGCTCGGGTTCGAGGGGCTCTCCGGCCTGCAGCGCGCCCTCAAGGCGGAGCTCGGGAACGAGCTCGGCTCCCCGCTCAGGCAGTACGAGGCCAAGGCGCGCGGCAGCGCAGTCGGGCTGGTCGAGGAGATGCACGCGAGCCTGAGCGGGCTGCTCGAGCGGACTCAGGCGGACCTGCCCCGCTCGGAGTTCGACCGGCTCGCGGCGCTCCTCGCCGACCCGTGCCGGCCCGTCGTCGCGCTCGGGGGCCGGTTCACGGCGGTGGCCGCGGACTACCTGTGCTCCCACCTCGCCCTCTTGCGGCCGGGGGTGGACGCGCTGCGGACGGACGGGATCTCCGGGCGCGCGGCGGTCATGGACGTGCCGCGCGGCGCCGTCGCCGTCGTCTTCGACGTCCGGAGGCACACAGCGCAGACGGAGGAGGCCGCGCGGAGGCTCGCGGAGCGCGGGGCCGTGGTCGCGGCGGTGACAGACGCGTGGCGCTCGCCCGTGGCGCAGTTCGCGGACCTCGTGCTGCCGGTGCACGTGGAGTCCCGCTCGCCGTTCGACTCGATCATCGGGGTCATGGCGCTCGTGGAGTCCCTCATCGCCTCCGTGACCGTGGAGCTCGGGCCGCAGGGCGAGGAGCGGATCGCGGAGTACGAGCGCCTCTGGAGCGAGTAGGCCCGCTCAGGCCCGTTCAGGCCCCCGCCACAAGGGCTGCTGCGAGGAGCACGCTGAAGACGAGCGAGAGGATGCCCGTGGTCTTGAGCACCGGGATGAGCTGCGCGCGCTCGAGGCGGCCGTGGGAGAGCATGACGCGGATCGGAGCCGCGGCCAGCGCCCCGGAGAGCAGGGGCAGCAGGGCCCAAGCGCCGATCTGCGGGACAAGGACGAGCGGCAGGAGCACGCCCACGGCGCACATGAGGACGAACGCCCAGCGGGCCTTCGAGTCACCGAGGCGCACGGCGAGGGTCATCTTGCCGACCTCCCGGTCCGTGGGGATGTCCCGGACGTTGTTGGCCATGAGGAGGGCCGTGGCGAAGAGGCCCACGCTCACGGCGCCGACCCACGCCCCCGCGGAGAGCGCGAGGACCTGCGTGTACGCCGTGCCGAGCGTGGCCACGAGGCCGAAGAAGAGGAAGACCATGACGTCGCCGAGCCCCATGTAGCCGTAGGGCTTCGAGCCGCCGGTGTACCCCCAGGCCGCGAGCACGCAGAGCACGCCCACGGCGATGAACCACCACTGCCCGCACGCGGCGGTCAGGACGAGCCCGAACACGCCCGCGAGGCCGAAGCAGAGGAAGGAGGCCCGCTTGACCGTGGCGGGAGCGGCGAGCCCGGAGGCGGTGAGGCGGACGGGGCCCACGCGCACGTCGTCGGTGCCACGCACGCCGTCTGAGTAGTCGTTGGCGTAGTTCACGCCGATCTGGAGGAGGACGGAGACGAGCGCGGCGAGCACGGCGCGGACCCACGCGGGGATCGGGCCGGCCTCGAGCCATCCGGACGGGTCGGCCTGGTAGGCGGCGGCGGTTCCGGCGATGACGGGTGCGAACGCCATGGGCAGGGTCCTCGGGCGGGCTCCCTCAGCCCACTCGGCGGCTGTGGCCATGTGCGCGGTCCTCGTTCTCTCGTGCGGCGTTTTCTCGGGCGGCGTCACGGGAGCGGTGCGTCCACGTGCGCGGTGTGCCCAGCGTCCGATCCTACGCCGAACGCGGCGGAACCGCCCGTCAGCGGGCTTCGGTGCGCAGGCCCGCCGTCGTCGTCCCTGCTCACGGGCCGGGGTCTCAGCCGGCCCCGGTGCTCGCCGCCATGGCGAGCGCGCGGTTCATGCTGACCCTGTCCTCCTTGCCGTTCGGCAGCAACGGGAGGTGCGGGGCGGTGAGGAGGAGCCTGGGCTTCTGCGGGCCCGCGAGGCGCGCCTCGGTCTCGGCGAGGATCTCCGAGGTGGGACGGGCGGTGGCCACGAACGCCACCACGCGCTGCCCCCACTCCGGGTCCGGGACGCTCGAGACGAACGCCGCCCGCACGCCGGGAACCGTCTCCAGGACGTCGCGGACCGCGACGGCGGAGACCTTGACGCCGCCCGTCATGATGACGTCGTCCACCCGCCCGGTGACGCGCAGGCGGCCGTCCTCGCCGAGCTGGCCGTTGTCCGAGGTGCGGTACCAGCGCATCTGCCCGTCGGAGCGGAAGGCCTGCTCCGTCAGCTCGGGGGCCCCGAGGTAGCCCGCCGCGACCATGGGGCCGCCGAGGAGGATGCGCCCCTCCTGGAGGTCGATCTCCACGCCGGGCAGCGGCACCCCGTCATAGACGCAGCCTCCGCAGGTCTCGGCGGAGCCGTAGGTCTGGACCACCCGGACGTCCTCGCGCCTCGCCGCCGAGAGCAGCGCGGGGGAGGCCGGGGCGCCGCCGAGCAGCACGGCGTCGAAGCGGCGCAGCGCCGGGAGGGCCGCCTGCTCCGGATCCTCGAGGAGGCGGGAGAGCTGGGTGGGGACGAGAGAGACGATCCGCTTCAGCCCCGTCATCGCCGCGGCGGCCTCCGCGAAGCCCTCCGCGGTGAAGCCGCCCCGGAGCACCGAGGGGTCGACGACGGGCCGCGTCCCCGCGTGCACCGAGCGCACGAGCACCTGCAGACCGGCGACATAGTGCACCGGCAGGGCCAGCATCCACTGGGCCTCGAACCCGAGCCGCTCGGCCGTTGCGGCGGAGGACGCGGCGAGGGCGTCTGCGGTCAGCATCGTCTTCTTCGGCGTCCCCGTGGACCCGGAGGTGCAGACGACGGCGGCGACGTCGTCGTTCGGGAGGGGATCCGGGAACGCGAGGTCCTGCTCGTGGTGGGGCGCGACGGCGGGGCCGTCTCCCGCCAGCGCGCGCTCGAGCGGATCGAGCAGCGTGAGCGGGTCATGCCCCTCGGGAGTGTGGATCGGGATCAGCTCCACGGGTGTCCTTCCCTCGCGCCGTCGCGTCCGGCCGGGCCCCGCGGAGCCTCGTCCGGTCGCCCGGCTCGGCTCTAGAAGTAGTACGGGTGGCTGGACCAGTCCGGCTCCCGCTTGGAGAGGAACGCGTCCCGGCCCTCGACCGCCTCGTCCGTCATGTACGCGAGGCGCGTGGCCTCTCCGGCGAAGACCTGCTGGCCGGCGAGGCCGTCGTCCGCCATGTTGAACGCGAACTTGAGCATCCGGATGGCCTGCGGGGACTGGCGGGCGATGTCCCGGGCGTACTCGAGCGCGGTCTTCTCGAGCTCCGCGTGGGGGACCGCCTCGTTGACGGCGCCCATGCGGACCATGTCATCAGCGGAATATTCCCGTGCGAGAAAGAAGATCTCGCGGGCGTTCTTCTGTCCGATCTGGCGGGCGAGGAGGGCCGAGCCGTAGCCGGCGTCGAAGGAGCCGACCGTGGCGTCCGTCTGCTTGAACCGGCCGTGCTCCTTCGAGGCGATCGTGAGGTCCGAGACCACGTGGAGCGAGTGGCCGCCGCCTGCGGCCCAGCCGTTGACCACGCAGAGGACCACCTTGGGCATGGTGCGCATGAGGCGCTGCACCTCGAGGATGTGGAGGCGGCCGGCGCGGGCCGGGTCGATGGTCTCCCGCGTGTCTCCCTCCGCGTAGCGGTATCCGTCCCGGCCGCGGATGCGCTGGTCTCCGCCGGAGCAGAAGGCGAAGCCGCTGTCCTTGGGGGAGGGGCCGTTGCCGGTGAGGATGACGCAGGCGACGTCGGGGGTCATGCGCGCGTGGTCCAGCGCCCGGTAGAGCTCGTCCACCGTCTTGGGGCGGAAGGCGTTGCGGACCTCGGGGCGGTCGAACGCGATGCGGACCGTCGGCAGGTCTTTCACGATTTCACCGGCGGCGTCCCGCTCCACCTGGCGGTGGTAGGTGATGTCGTCGAAGCCGAATCCCTCGACCTCGCGCCATGCGGAGGGATCAAAGGTATCGGAGACCTGGCGGGGGAGTTCGCGCGATGAGGTGTTCACAGGATCCATCGTAGCGAGGGGCCCTCGGGCGGGCCGCGGGCCGTTCATGAGAGGGTGGTGCCCGTCCGGCCCGAGAGGTCAGACAAGCTGTCAGTTTCACAATTGCGGGTGGCGTGGTTCACACTAGAGAGGTTGCTCCTTAGGATGCCTGGGGAGCGGAAACCAGTTCTTCCCCCGTTCCTCAAGAATTGAGACTCACATGTCCTCAACTTCCGCCGAGCCGAAGCAGCACGGCATCGACGAGTACGAGCTTTCCGCGGAGGGCTACGCGAAGGCGCTGAGCAGCCGCCAGGTGACGATGATCGCCATCGGCGGCGCCATCGGCGTCGGCCTCTTCATGGGTGCCGGCGGACGCCTCGTGTCCACGGGCCCCGCGCTCATCTTCTCGTACGCGATCGCCGGCCTTCTCGGCTTCTTCCTCATGCGCGCCATGGGCGAGCTCATCATGTACCGCCGCACCTCCGGCTCGTTCGTCTCCTACATGGGCGAGTTCTACGGGGGCAAGGGCGCCTACATCTCCGGCTGGGCGTACGTGCTCAACTGGGGCATGACCGGCATCGCCGAGCTCATCGCGATCGGCCTCTACATCAACAACCTGCTGCCGTCCGTCGGCTGGCTGGTCTCCTCGATCATCGCGCTCGTCCTCCTCACCTCGGTCAACATGATCTCGGTGAAGATCTTCGGCGAGTTCGAGTTCTGGGCCTCGGTCTTCAAGGTCTTCGCCATCGTGGCGTTCCTCCTCATCGGCACGTTCCTCGTGGTGACGCAGGCCAACATCGCCGGCCACACCGCGGGCATCCACAACCTCACCGCGGTGGGCGGCTCGATGATCCCGAACGGCTTCTTCGCCATGATCCTCGTCCTCTCCGGCGTGGTGTTCGCCTACAACGGCATCGAGATGATCGGCGTGACCGCCGGCGAGATGCAGGACGCCGAGAAGGAGGTCCCGAAGGCCATCCGCGCCGTCGTGGTCCGCATCCTCGTGTTCTACGTGGGCTCGGTGACGCTGCTCGCGCTCCTGCTGCCGTCCAACATGTACAAGGCGGGCGTTTCGCCGTTCGTCTCCGTGTTCGAGCGCCTCGGCTGGGGCTGGGTCGGCACGCTCATGACGCTCGTCGTCGTGACCGCCGCGCTCTCCTCCTGCAACTCGGGCCTGTACTCGATCGGCCGCGTGTTCCGCCAGATGGCGCACAACGGCCACGCTCCGCAGTGGCTGACGCGCATGTCCAACCGCCACGTCCCGTACGCCTCGATCCTTGCGATCGCCGTGTTCTACCTCGTGGGCATCTTCGTGGCGTTCGTCGTCACGGGCGGCAAGGGCGAGGGCTCGACGGCGTTCGACCTGGCCCTCGAGACCGCCTCCGTGGGCGTGCTCCTGTCCTGGGCGGCCATCTTCCTGTCCCAGATCGCGCTGCGCCGCCGCTACGGCAAGGCCTCGAAGCTCCCGATGCCGGGCGGTGCGCCGGCCAGCATCATCAGCCTCATCGCCATCGCGGGCATCCTCGTGCTCATCACCTTCAACACGACGAAGCTCGATGACGGCACCGTCTTCCCGATGGGCCTCTTCACGGTGGCCTCGCTCCCGGTCTTCCTCATCCTCCTTGCCGTGGGCTGGGTGTTCGTGCGCAAGAGCTACCCGGAGCGCCAGAAGCAGGAGTGGTATGACCGCCAGGCGCGCATCGAGCACGAGTCCGTGATCGAGCACGCTGAGCACCAGGGGCACGACGACGCTGCCTCGGGTCACACCAGCAGCGTCTGACCCCTCGCGGGAGGCGGCTCCGCCCGCTTCTCCGGACACCGCGCTGACCAGCCGCACGCGGCTCGAGCGCAGTCCGCTCTCTGAGACGGCCCCTCGGATTCTTCGGAACCCGAGGGGTCGTCTTGTGTCTTGGCGCACATCGGTGAGAACCTTTAGTGAACGATCGGTCAGTAATTCTCGAGGAGCTTGAAGACATGGCAGACGCGTTTCTCGTCGGGGGCGTTCGCACGCCCGTCGGCCGCTACGGCGGAGCGCTTGCACAGGTTCGCCCCGACGACCTCGCCGCCCTGGCGATCAAGGAGGCCGTGGAGCGCGCCGGCGTTCCGTCTGAGGCCGTGGACGAGGTTGTGTTCGGCAACGCCAACGGCGCCGGCGAGGAGAACCGCAACGTGGCCCGCATGGCCTGGCTGCTCGCCGGGTTCGAGGACACGGTCCCCGGCATCACCGTGAACCGCCTCTGCGCGTCCGGCATGTCCGCGATCGCCCTCGCCTCCCAGATGATCCGGGCCGGCGACGCCGAGATCGTCGTCGCCGGAGGCGTCGAGTCCATGTCCCGCGCTCCCTGGGTGCAGGCCAAGCCGACCGCCGCGTTCGCCAAGCCGGGGGAGCAGTTCGACACGGCCATTGGCTGGCGGTTCGTCAACTCCCGCTTCGCAGAGGGCGGGGACCTGGACCGCGACGGCAAGATGACGTTCTCCATGCCCGAGACGGCCGAGGAGGTCGCCCGCGTGTACGGCGTCTCCCGCGAGGACTGCGACGAGTTCGCCGTCCGCTCCCACGCCCGCGCCCTGGCTGCCATCGAGGCCGGCCGCTTCAAGGACGAGATCGTCCCCGTGACGGTGAAGACCCGGAAGTCCGAGACCGTGGTGGACACGGACGAGGGCCCGCGCCCCGGCACCACCCCCGAGGTCCTCGCCAAGCTCAAGCCCGTCGTCAAGGGCGGCAGCGTCGTGACGGCCGGAAACGCGTCCTCCCTCAACGACGGCGCCTCGGCCGTCATCGTGGCCTCGGACGCCGCGGTCGAGAAGTACGGTCTCAAGGCACGCGCCCGCATCCTCTCCTCGGCCAGCGCAGGCGTCTCGCCGGAGGTCATGGGCATCGGCCCGGTTCCGGCGTCCAGGAGGGCCCTTGAGAAGGCCGGCGTGGATGTGGACCAGCTCGGCGCCGTCGAGCTCAACGAGGCCTTCGCCTCCCAGTCCCTCGCCTGCATGCGGGAGCTCGGGCTGGGTGAGGAGATCGTCAACCGCGACGGCGGCGCGATCGCCCTGGGCCACCCGCTCGGCTCGTCCGGCTCCAGGATCGTCATCACCCTGCTCGGCCGCATGGAGCGCGAGCTCGGCGACGCGGAGCGGCCGCTGGGCCTCGCAACGATGTGCATCGGCGTCGGCCAGGGCAGCGCCATGGTGCTGGAGGGCGTGAAGTGAGCGAGTTCAGCACGCTCCAGGTGACGCGGGGCGAGCACGTCACCGTCCGCCTCAACCGGCCCGAGGTCCGCAACGCGATCGACCAGGCCATGGTAGACGAGCTCCACGCGGTCTGCCAGGAGCTCGAGCAGGACCCCAAGGTGCTCGTCATCATGGGCTCGGCCCCGCACACGGACGACGACGGCCGCGAGCACAAGGGTGTCTTCGCCTCCGGCGCGGACATCGCCCAGTTGCGCGAGCGTCGGCGGGACGACGCCCTGGCGGGCATCAACTCCGGCGTCTTCGAGCGCATCGCCAAGCTCCCCATGCCCGTCATCGCCGCCATCGACGGATACTGCCTCGGCGGCGGCGCGGAGCTCGCGTACGCCGCGGACCTGCGCATCGGCACGCCCGACCTCCGGATCGGCAACCCCGAGCCCGGTCTCGGCATCCTCGCCGCGGCCGGCGCTTCCTGGCGGCTCAAGGAGCTGGTCGGTGAGCCCCGGGCGCTCGAGATCCTTCTGGCCGGCCGCGTGGTCAACGGCCAGACCGCGTTGGAGTGGGGACTCGTCACCCGCCTGGTGGACTCAGCTGAGCTGGAGTCCGCCGCCGCCGAGCTCGCCGGCGCCGTCGCGGCCCAGGACCCGCTCGCGATCCGCCTGACCAAGGAGGTCTTCCACGCGCCGCGCTCAGCGCACCCGATGGTGGACCGGGCCGCCCAGGCCACCCTGTTCGAATCCCCGGCCAAGTTCGAGCGCATGACCGCGTTCCTCGAGAGGAAGAAGAAGCGATGAGCGAGAAGACCAGCCAGTCCTCCCAGACACCTCAGCCCTCCCCGAACGGCTCGAACTCCTCGGCGAGCGGCGGTGCGAAGGGCGGCGAAGCCGTTCGGCAGCCTGCGGGCGCGGGAGGGGCCGGCGTGCCCGAGTCTCGGATTCCGGGCAGGGTCGGCGTCCTCGGCGGAGGCAGGATGGGGGCGGGCATCGCCCACGCCTTCCTCGTCAAGGGCGCCAACGTCGTCGTCGTCGAGCGCGACGACGAGGCCGCCGCAGGGGCGCGCAAGCGCGTCATCGACGCCGTGGAGAAGTCCTGGGACCGCGGGCTCCTGGAGCAGGGTGCGGACTACTACGAGGCCCGGCTGAACGTCAGCACGGACGCCGCCGACTTCCGTGACTGCGAGCTTGTGGTCGAGGCGGTTCCGGAGGACTTCCAGCTCAAGGTCGACTCCCTGCGCCGCATCGAGGCCGCCGTCGGAGAGAGCGCGTGGATCGGCACCAACACCTCCTCGCTGTCCGTGAGCGATCTCGCCGCTGCGCTGGACCGTCCTGAGCGCCTCGTGGGCCTGCACTTCTTCAACCCTGTGCCGGCCTCGACCCTCATCGAGGTGGTGGTGGCGGAGAAGAGTGCCGAGGAGCTGGTTGACGCCGCCCGGGCATGGACGGCGGGACTCGGCAAGACCGCCGTCGTCGTCAAGGACGCCCCCGGCTTCGCGAGCTCGCGGCTCGGCGTCGCCATCGCCCTGGAAGCCATGCGCATGGTCGAGGAGGGCGTGGCGAGCGCCGAGGACATCGACAACGCCATGGTCCTCGGTTACAAGCACCCGGTGGGACCGCTCAAGACCACGGACATCGTGGGCCTCGACGTCCGCCTGGGCATCGCCGAATACCTGGCGTCCACCCTCGGCGAGCGGTTCACCCCGCCGGCTGTGCTGCGCGAGAAGGTGGAGAAGGGCGAGCTCGGGCGCAAGTCCGGGCAGGGCTTCTACACCTGGTGATTCGGCTCGGCGCGCCGAGGGATCTGACGCTGGCGCCTGTGTGACCGACGGCGAAGCGCGTGGGGCCCGACGCCTCGCGTTCTTCCCCGCGTACGCCATCTTCATGTGCGCCTCATGCGCGCTGCGCCCAGCGGCTCAGCCTGAGCGACGCGGCGTCCGAAGGGCTTCTCCGGGCGCGTTCCGGGACGCCCGATTCCCGAAGAATCCCGAACAGGCGCACCGGCGTGACGAGGTCCTTCCACATCCACCGGACCACCCTGAATCCGGCGCGCTCGATCTCGCGCTCGCGGTCCCGTTCCTCGGCGATCCTCTGCTGCGCCCCGCGTGAGCTGCCGCCCTCCGCGGTGTACTTGGCCAGCCCGTCGAACTCTCCCGCAATCCCCGCTTCCGGCCAGGCGAAGTCCACGCGGAAGGTGCGTCCCGAGTCCCCGCGGACCTGGTGCTGGAGCAGAGGCGTGGCGAACCCGAGCTCGTGCATGATGGCGCGAGACAGACTCTCGCCGGCAGACTCGCTGAGGGGCGAAGCGAAGGCGAGGGCCCGGCGCGCGACTGGCTTGCCCCGGCGCCAGCCCGCTCCTTCCAGCTTGGCGCCCACCTCATCCAGGGAGGGGATGAGGGCGTGGAGGCGGTCCGGGATCTCTGCACGGTCTGGCAGATGGGGACTGTGCACCAGAGCATGCGCGCGGG
This sequence comes from Arthrobacter sp. UM1, assembly GCF_020483305.1. Classification (GTDB taxonomy): domain Bacteria; phylum Actinomycetota; class Actinomycetes; order Actinomycetales; family Micrococcaceae; genus Falsarthrobacter. The sequence continues at coordinate 854 of NZ_JACWAB010000008.1, read as the reverse complement.
CCAGCGAGTCGGCGGTGATGACGGCTTGGGGGAAGGCCATGAGACAGAGAGCCTTGGCGAGGGCGAGAGCCGGCTCTTGGCACCGGGACTCCCCGATGAAGACGGAGGAGTCCTCCAGTTCCGCTCGGCTCTGAGCCGTCACATGCCTGCGCAACGGGTGCGGAAGCCGAGAGCGCGGAGCTCGGCCCGCGTGCCCCGCAGACCACGTTCCGACATCCACCGCATCTGGTGACGGCCAGACGTCCAGCCCCAGGAGAACCGCGACCGAACGGCCCGTGAGCACATGGCGCGCCCCACTTGCCTGGACGGAGAGCCGATAGCGCTCCCAGGGTGCGAGCCCCCGCCAGGCAGCCGCGTCCGTGTACCGTCCGGGTGCCAAACGGAGCATCTTTCCCGCCTTGGCGTCCCGCCGTACCGCCGGGTTCGTCGAATAGATCTCTGTGTGCATGAACAGGATCGTCTCAACGGGGCTGAGCACGGCGCGGGCGAATCCGAGCAAACGTGGACAACTTTCTGGCGTTCAGCGAGTTGTCCACAGCGAGGCGGGGGAGCACTGGGCTGTCAGGCTGAAATGATCCCCTCCAAGGCGGCGATCTAGTCAGATGAGTGATCCGGTCCGGCAGAGTTCTGCCCCCCCGCTCCCGGCAACCCTGCCTTCCTGGCCGCCGCTGCCCGCCTCGACTCCCTCGGCCTGCCTCGACTCGGTCTGAGTTGGTTCCCTTGGCTTGCCTCGATTCCCCCGGTCTGCCTCGGCTCTCTCGACTAGCTACACCCCTTTCCGCCATCGCACCCGGTTTCAGGCGAATACACCCGTTTCCGAGCAGGATTTTGAGCAGAAACGGGTGTGGTTAGGC
>NZ_JACWAB010000007.1 GCF_020483305.1 Arthrobacter sp. UM1 | reverse complement strand
TAGGTCGCAGCCGGACAATTCTTTTGTGTGTGGAAGGCCCGTCACCCGGGCGGCCACCCCCTTGCTGGGTGGCTGTTCTGGGGGCGGGCCTTCCCCCGTTTAACACGCCCGCCCGCAGCCGCATGCCGCGGCACGAAGAGCTCCACCCCCTTCTCCGACCTGGCCCGGCCGTCCCGGCTTGCGCCCACCCGCATTCGTGCACCACTATGCATAGAAACAGTCGGAGAGGGGCACCATGGGCAGCGAGAGCCAGGCGCCGGCCCCCGGCCCAGTCGAGCAAGACGTGATCGTCGTCGGCTGGCGAGCCGGGAAGGGCAGCCACGCGCGCCGCATCGGCTCGCTCCTCGTCGCCGTGCCCCGCGGCCTGGAACTCCACTATGTCGGCCGCGTCGGCACTGGTTTCAGAGAGTCTGAGCTCGCGGCCATGACCTCCCGGCTGCGCCACATGGCCCGCAAGCTGCCTCCCGTGGACAACGTGATCCCCACGGCTGATGCCAAAGACGCACACTGGGTCCGGCCCGCACTCGTCGGGCGGGTCTCCTACCAAGGCCTGAGCGAGCACGGCCGGTATCTGCGCCCTGTCTGGAAGGGCTGGAAGCAGGACACCACTCCGTCAGAGGTGGCCACCCTCCCCGACCTGTGATGCCCCGCGACGGCCGGTTATTCTGCCGTCGCGTTGGCCGTCGTCGGCTGGAGGGGATCCGGGAACTCGGCGGGGTGCAGACGCCGGTACGAGCGGATCTGCCGCAGGCGTCGCGTCAGGGAGGCGCGGCGGGGGCGGGCGTCGTCGTCGGACTCATCGGCGGTGCGCTCGATGTGGTCCTGGCCGAACTGCCAGAGGAGAAGGTCGTCGAGCAGGCGGTCCGGGCCCGGGGAGTAGCGGTGGTCGAGGGCCTTGCGGACATGGCGGATCTGCTCGGCCTCGAGGAGCTCGCAGAGCTGGTCCGTGCGGTCCATGCCGTGGGCGGCGACGAGCTCGGCGGCCCAGCCCCAGTCGTCGTCGAACTTGCGGTCCACGTGGGGGAGCAGCGTCTCCCAGACCTCGCGGATGCGCGCGGGCGTGAGCGGCTCCTCGCCGCCGCCGCGGGGGTTCCAGAACTCGCTGACGCGGGCGTATTTCTCGTTGAGGTCCTCGAAGGTCTCCTCGACCTTTTCCAGCATGGCCGCGGTCGCGGTGAACTGGCGGTCGAAGTTCGGGGACCAGGCGCGGCGGTCGGCGTTCTTGAAGCGGATGTCGTGCTCGATCTCGCTCCAGGCGTGCGCGAACACCGTGCGGATCTGCACCTCGAAGAAGTAGGCGCCGTTCGGGTTCGGGTCGGCATCCGGGAGCTGGGACTGGTACTCGCGGACCACGTCGTTGTGCTGGGTGCGCAGAACCAAGTGGCGGCTTGAGTAGCCGTACTCGCCGGATTCGATGGAGCCCGTGTCCTTCTCCCGGTCCCCACGGCAGTCGAAGAGCGAGCGAGCCTTCTTGATGAGGTTGGCGGCCTCGCGGATCTCGTGCGGCAGAGTCACGATGACGCGGACGGCCACGAGGTCGTTGAGGTTGCGGATCGGGTCGGGGAAGACGAGCGTCTCCGGCTCGTCCTCCCCGGTGGCCGAGAGCACCCGGGACGCCTTCTCCTCGAAGCTCTCCACAGACTTGGTACGGGAGGTGACGAACAGGGGCTTGAGCTCGGAGTCCGCGAAGACGCCGCGGATCTGCTCCGTCACGTTCGCGGTCACGGCCTCCAGCCACGGGCGCAGCCGGACGTACTCCTCGACCGAGGCCTCGACCGCCCGCTTCAGCTCGGGCGACGACGTGTGCTCGTGCGAGGTGCGGCTGGGCGACGGTCGGGCGGGCATGACACTCCTAGGCATGGCTGAGACTCGGACACCACGGTACCGGCCGCGCCTGTCGCGTTCCTGAACGGGCCTCTGCGTCCTCTTACAGTGTCCACCCCTCGTTGTTAGGTTAGAGCCAAGAGAAACCCAGCGTGAGGAGCTGTCATGTTCGATCCGTATGAGCGCCTTCCCCAGGTCCCGTCCTTCACCCTGACCAGCGAGTCCTTCCAGGACGGCCAGGAGCTCAAGAGCCCGCAGGTCTCGGGGATCATGGGGCTGGACGGCCAGGATCGCTCCCCGCAGCTCTCCTGGGATGACGTGCCGGAGGGCACCAAGAGCTTCGCCGTGACGGTCCTGGACCCGGATGCGCCCACGGCCTCCGGCTTTTGGCATTGGGCCGCGTGCAACCTTCCGGCGGACCTCCGCTCCCTCGAGGAGGGCGCGGAGCTCCCGTCCTCTGCCACGGTCCTCAAGAACGACGGCGGAACGCGGGGCTACATCGGCGCCGCGCCGCCCGCTGGCCACGGCCCGCACAACTACTTCGTGGTGGTCCACGCCCTGGACGTGGAGAAGCTGGACGTGCCGGAGGACGCCTCGCCGGCGTTCATGGCCTTCAACATGTTCGGCCACACGCTCGGCCGCGCCCGCCTCATCGGGACGTACACCGTCCCGGCCGAGAGCGAGTGACCGGCCTGGGGCCGGAGGCCACGGGCATCCGGCTCATCGCCTCGGACCTGGACGGCACCATCCTCAGCCACCGGTTCGAGATGAGCGAGCGGACCGTCGAGGCCTTCGGGGCTGCGCGGGCCGCGGGGTACGAGGTCGTGTTCGTGACCGGCCGGCCGCCGTGGTTCTTCGGGCCGTTGCGCACCTACATGGGGTCGGCGGGGCACACCATCGGCCGCGTCATCGGCGCCAACGGCGCCGTGGTCTATGACCTGGAGGCGGAGGAGGTCCTCGCCTCGGAGCTGCTCCCGGTGGCAGACGCGCTGGAGACGGTCGAGGGCATTCGCCGGCTGGTGCCCCATGCGGCCTTCGGTGTGGACACGCTCGCGGGACCCGTCGCGGAGCCCGCCTTCACCGTGTCCAGTCCCGTGCAGTTCGAGCACGTGGAGGACATCGCCGAGATGCTGCGCTCCCGGGGCGAGGAGATCGGCGGGGGAGTCCTCAAGCTGTACGCGCGGGACCCGGAGAGCACGGATGCGGACGCCTTCCTGGACGCGGCGCAGGCCGGCGTCTCCCCGGCGGCGTACGCCACCCACTCGGTGGCGGGGGTCGCGCTGTTCGAGGTGAGCCGTGCCGGCGTGACCAAGGCGCACACCCTGGAGGAGTTCGCCCACGCGCTCGGCATCGCTCCGCAGGAGGTCCTCGCGTTCGGGGACATGCCGAACGACCTGGAGATGCTCGCCTGGGCCGGCCACGGCTATGCCATGGCCTCCGGGCACCCGCGCGTCCGGGAGCAGGCCGAGCGGATCGCGCCTCCGTTCGAGGAGGACGGGGTGGCCCAGGTCATCGAGTCCCTCCTGGAGACGGGCCGCCTTCCGGAGGGGCGGCCGTGAGCCGGAAGCGCGGGCCGCGGACGCGCTGGGCCCGGGAGCAGCAGTCGCAGAGGCCCACGCCGCGCGGGGCGTCTCCGGCCGGGCAGCCAGGCGGTCGGTCCGGAGCGCGGCCCGGCAGCGCCCCGTATCTGGCCAACCGCGCTGGCGGAGAGCTCGCGGGATGGCCGCTCGCCTTCTCCCACCGCGGGGATGCGGCCCACGGGGATGAGAACACGCTGCCCGCCTTCCAGCGGGCCGTCGAGGCGGGGTACGCCTACTTGGAGTTGGACATCCGGACGAGCCGGGACGGCCACGCCGTGGTGTTCCATGACGAGACTCTGGACGCCCTCACGGACGGCAGCGGCCCCGTCTCAGACCACACGCTGGAGGAGCTGAGGGCCGTGAGCATCGGCGGCGAGCCCATGGCCGCGCTCGATGACCTCTTCCACACGGCTGTGCTCCACTGGCCGCACGCCCGCTTCAACATCGACGTCAAGGACGCCGCCGGCGCCGTGCCGCTGGCCCGGGCCGTCCACCGGTACGGGCTCGCCTCGCGCGTCCTCGTGGCCTCCTTCGAGGACGCCCACCGCATCGCCTGCGTGGACGAGCTCGAACGGCTGACGAGCCGGAGGGACATCGCCCAGTCGCCGGGCATGAGGCTCATGGCGGAGTTCCGGGTGCTGAGCGCCCTCGGGCTCGGACGCCTTATGGCCAGGCGGCTTCGCGGGATCACGGCCTTCCAGGTGCCCGTGCGCTATCGCGGCGTTCCGGTGGTCACGCGGGGGTTCGTGAGGCAGGCGCACGCGCTCGGCATCCAGGTTCACGTCTGGACCATCGACGAGCCGGCGGAGATGCGCCGCCTGCTGGCCCTCGGGGTGGACGGGCTCATGACGGATCGTCCTGACGTCCTCGCCGAGGTCATGCGGGAGAACGAGACGTGGCCGCAAGGTCGCGGAGCCGGCTGACCTCAGAGCAGCGCGCGGATCCGCTCCCACCGGGAGGGCACGGTCCCGACGGCACGCAGGCAGTCCAGCGCGCGAGCCCCCGCCTGGCGGACGTCCGGGTCCTCCGGGTCAGCCTGAGGAGAGGCGGAGAGGCGGAGCAGGGCCGAGTATTCGGCGAGCGGGGCCACGCGCAGGGCGGCCTCGACGGTCGGGAGGGAGCCGCGCACGTCTCCCGTGCGGGAGACGCGGGAGATCCAGTCGGAGAGGGCGGCGGCCAGCGGCTCGTCCGCCTCGTCCGGCAGCCAGGCGCAGGCCTCCAGCACGGTCCGGACCAGGGAGAAGGGATGGGTCAGGGAGGCGTCGGCCAAGCGGGTCACCACCACGTCCCGCTCACCGTTCCGCTCGCCGCCTCGCTTGCCGTTCCGCTCACCGTTCCGCTCGCCTTCCCGAGCTCCATCCCGCCAGGCGAGGTCCCCGGCGGCCGGGCCCTGCGTCGCCAGGACTACAGGGTCCAGCATGAGCGGCAGGTCGGAGGCCATGAGGGTCCGGGCCGAGTCGCCCACCACGGGCCGCAGCCGCTGGGACAGCTCCTCCGCCTCCTCCTCAGACAGGTGGAGCGGGTGGCCCTCCGGGCGCTCCGCATGCGAGGCCAGCTGGTTCTCCGTGAATGCCGGGAACCAGGCCGGGTCCATCGCCGGCGTCCCGGACATCTGCAGGTCCGTCCGGTGTGCGGCGAGACCGCGCTGCGCCTCGGCCCACGCCGGCAGGAAGGCCGTCACGGCCTGGAGCAGGTCCTTCACCGCCGGCTCGTCCGCCCGGACCGCGGCCCGGCGTCCCCGGCGCTGCGGCGGGGAGGCGAGGGGAACGGCGTCGTCGTGCACCATGAAGCGGCCGGCCGCCCGGTCCACTGCGAGAGCGCGCAGCGCCACCGGGCCCGCGTGGCGGGTGAGGGTCGCGAGGAGGGCGCCCTCGAACTGGTGAGAGGGCACGGTCTCCACGACCCGGACGCGCCCGAGCCCCGTGTCCACGGCGGCCTCGATGCGCCAGGGGGTGCGCCGCAGCACCGAGAACTCGCCCGTGATGCGGGACCCGGCGGCCTCGAGAGCCTCGGAGGTCCAGGCGGAGAGGCGCTCCCACCAGAGGTCGGACTCCCGCTCGATGGGGGAGCTGCTGGCCGTGCGGCCGAGGGGGTCCATGGCCATCAGCCCAGCTCCGAGTGCTCGACCGGCCGCTCCTCGGTCTCGAAGACGTCGATGGTGCCGCGGAGCCGGGCGATCGCCGTGAGGCCGTGGTAGCCCACGAGCACCGCGGCGGTGCCGAGCGCAATGCCCTCGAACGTCACGGACCCGAGCGTCCACGTGAGGTTTCCGATGCCCACGATGAGGGCCACGGCCGCGACCATGAGGTTGATCGGGTTGGCGAAGGAGACGCGGTTGGCCACCCAGATGCGCACGCCGAGCAGGCCGATCATCCCGTACAGCACCGTGCCCGCGCCGCCGAGGACGCCTGGCGGAACCGTGGCGATCGCCGCGCCGAACTTCGGGAAGAGGCTGAGCAGGACGGCCACGATGCCGGCCACCCAGTACGCGGCCGTCGAGTAGACCTTCGAAGCGGCCATGACGCCGATGTTCTCCGCGTACGTGGTGGTGCCGGAGCCGCCGGAGAAGCCCGCGAGGACCGTGGCGAGGCCGTCCGCCATGAGCGCTCGGCCGGCGTAGGGATCGAGGTCCTGCTGGGCCATCGCGGCCACCGACTTCACGTGGCCCACGTTCTCCGCGATGAGGACGAACACCACCGGGAGGAACGCCACGATGAGCGAGGGGACGAACACGGGCGAGTGGAACTGCGGGAGGCCGAACCAGCCGGCCTTCTCGATGGCGGTGAAGTCCACCTCGCCGCGGAGGACGGCGGCGATGTAGCCGACGATGACGCCGAGGAGGATCGAGAGCCGCCCGAGCAGCCCCTTGAAGAGCACGATCGAGAGAAGGATGGCCGCCACGGTCACGAGCGCCGTGACGTGGGACTTCTGGAAGTTCGCGGTGGCGGCGGGGGCGAGGTTGAGGCCGATGAGCGCGACGATCGCGCCGGTCACCACCGGCGGCATGAGCCGGGAGATCCATGCCGAGCCCGCGAACTGCACGACGACGCCCACGAGCCCCAGCACCAGGCCCGCCGTGACGACGCCGCCGAGCGCCGCGCCCATCCCGCCGTGCGGCGAGGCCATCGCGGCCGTGATCGGGGCGATGAACGCGAAGCTCGAGCCCAGGTAGCTCGGCACGCGGTTGCGCGTGACGAGGAGGAAGAGGAGGGTGCCGAGCCCCGAGAACATGAGGGTGGTCGAGGGCGGGAACCCGGTGAGGGCGGGGACGAGGAAGGTCGAGCCGAACATCGCGATGACGTGCTGCGCGCCGATGCCGGCGGTGCGGCCCCAGGAGAGCCTCTCGAGCGGGGCGACGAATCGGCCGGGAAGCGGTGCGCCGCCGTCGCCGTGGACGGTCCAGGGAAGAGCCATGCTCCCCATCTTAGGAGCCGGGGCGCGCCGCCCGTAGGCTGGCGGAGTGGCAGATCGGAAGACATCAGTGCGGGCCTCGGCCCTGGCGCGGCTGCTGGTCAGCGCGGCGGCGGGCGTCGTCGTCGGCTTCGGCGTGGGGCTGACCGGGCTCGGAGAGTCCGTGTTCGGGGACGGCTCGGCCGTCGTCGCGCTCTCGGCCGGATGGGCGGCGGGGGCGTTCGCCTACGTGGGGCAGTGCATCGCGCACCTCTGGCCCATGGACGGACGGCAGACGCGGGAGTGGTCCACGCGGGAGGACCCCTCGTCCGGGTCGGCGCACCTCATCGTGACCGCGGCCGCCCTCGTAGCGCTCGTGGCGGTGGCGGCGCTCCTGGGGCACTCGGGCGGCGCGCACGGCCCGGGAGTGCTGCGGCTCGGCTTCCTCGCGGTGGCCGCGGTCGTGGGCTCGTGGTTCGTCATCCACACCGTCTACACGCTGCGGTACGCGGAGGAGTACTACCGGGAGAAGGCCGCGGCCGCGGCGGACGCTCCCGCGCCCATCGACTTCGAGGGCTCAGCGCTGCCGCAGTACACGGACTTCGCGTACTTCTCCTTCAACCTGGGCCTGACGTTCCAGGTCTCGGACACGACGGTCGGCTCGCCGGCGCTGCGGAAGATGATCCTGGTCCACTGCCTGCTCTCCTACCTCTACGCGACGGCGATCACCGCCACCGTCATCAACCTCGTGGTGGGGCTGGCCTCCTAGCCGCCGCGGAGGAGAGCGCCGCGTCCCAGTCCCGGCGCAGCGCCGCGCTCGCGGCGCCCGGGTCCTCGGCCGCGCAGATCGCGGAGACCACCGCCATGCCCTGGGCTCCGGCCTCGAGGACGGCCGCGGCGTCTCCCGCTGCGAGCCCTCCGATGGCGACGGCGTCCAGGCCCAGCCCGGCCGCCCGGGCCGCCGCACGGGCGAGGCCCTCGAAGCCGATGGGGGCAGGGGCGTCCGCCTTGCTCGTCGTCGCCCTCACCGCCCCGATGCCCACCGCGTCCACGGTGCCCTTCGGCAGCCGCGCGATCGCCTCGAAGTGCTCGGGCGCCTCGGCGCTCAGGCCGATGACCGCGTCCGGCCCGAGGAGCTCGCGGACCTCGAGCGGGGAGCCGTCGGTCTGGCCGATGTGCACCCCGTCCAGCGGGACTCCGGCGCGGCGGAGGCGGCGGGCGGCTGCCGTGAAGTCGTTGAGAAGCAGGAGCGCGCGGCCCTCGGTGGCCGGGGCGAGGGCCCGGACGAGCTCCTCGGCCTCGTCTTCCGGAAGCCCCTTGGCCCGCAGCTGGACCGTCCGGACGCCGTGGGAGACCGCGGCGTCCGCGATCTCGGGGAGGGAGAGGCGGTGCACGCCGCGCTCGCGGGCGGATCGGGCGACGGCGACGTCGGCCACCAGGTACACAGACGGATCGTTGTCCACAGACGGTGCGCTCACACGCCAGACAGTAGTGTCCGGCCGATAGGATGACAACGGGGTGTCGCGGCACCCGCAGGGGGTCTGCTCGAGCATCACCGGCCTCCGGGGACCAGTGAAGGAGTGCGCATGGGCGTGAGCACCGGGCAGAGAGCGGACGCGGTGCGCCTGCGCCGAACTCCCGGAGCGCCGCACTCCGGTGCGTGGGTCTGGGTCCTGAGCGCCGTGCTCGTGGCCGGGGCGCTCACGGCGAGCCGCCTCCACGGCCAGGACCTCATGGTCTACCGGGCGGGGGCCCGCGCGTTCGTGGAGAACCCCTCCGGCCTCTACGCTCCCGTCCTCCCGCTCGACGACGGGCACTTCCTCCCCTTCACCTACCCGCCGTTCGCGGCGCTCGTCATGCTGCCGCTGGCGTTCCTGCCGCAGTGGGCCGCAACCGTGGTCAACGTGGGCGCGAGCCTGGGGCTGCTGTGGCTCGTGTGCCGGGACTTCGCTCCGCGCCTGGCCGCGGTCCTGCCCGAGCCTGTGCGGCCGTGGTGCACGGCGCCGCTGCTCCTCGGGGTGCTCTGCTGGATGTCCCCGTTCCGGGACTCGTTCGGCTTCGGCCAGATCAACATCATCGTGTTCGGGCTCGTCTATCTGGCCTGCACCCGGCTGGGCCTCGGGTTTCTTGCGGGCGTGGTCCTGGGGCTGCTCGGCGGAGTGAAGCTGACGCCGCTGGCCCTCGGGCTGGTGCCGCTCGCGTGGGGGCGCTGGAAGACGGTCCTGGGCATGTTCACCGGGTTCGCCGGCTCTCTGTTCCTCTCGGCGGCCGTGGCGCCGGGGCTCTCGAAGCAGTACTGGTTTGAGGTGATCCGGGACCCCTCCCGTGTGGGCGGGATCGGGTACTTCGACAACGTCTCGTTCGAGGGCGTGATCGCCCGGCTCGGGACGGACATGAAGGGCGTGTGGTTCCTCGGCGTCCTCGTCGTCGTGGCCCTGACCCTCATGGCGCTCATGGGCCTGCGCGGGAGGATCGACCTCCCGGCCCAGCTGGGGCTCGGCGCCACGGCGATGCTCCTCATCTCGCCCATCTCGTGGACGCACCACGCCACCTGGCTGCCGGTCATGGTCTACGGGTGGCTGTGCGTGGGAAAGGTGACCGGCCGGCTGAGGTGGGCTTTTGCGGCGGTTTCCGGAATCATTGTCATTGTGATGGGCGTCGGATTCCGGGGCATCGGATGGGACACTGTCCCGTACGACCTGTTCTCCGTACACCCCTGGGCCAGGATCGTGGCCTGCATTCCGGCGGCGCTGATGCTGCTCGGCACCTGCTGCGCCTTCGCGGCCGTGCTCACGATGAGGGGCCGGCCCGGGCTGTTCGAGGTGCCGCGCACGCTCCTCCGCCGCTCCCGCAGGCCTGACCCCGTTCCCAGTTCCGAGATTTCAGAGTAGAAGAGGACTCACCATGAGCGAGAACAACACGTCCGGCTCCGAGCCCGACCACTCGTCCCCGGACTTCGGATGGTCCGCAGCTGACGAGGCCCGCTCCTCTGCGGCCGGGTCCTCTGCAGCGGGGTCCTCGAACGCCGGGTCTTCTGCGGCAGGGTCCTCTGCAGCGGGGAACACTGCAGCCGGGAACACTGCCTTCGGGGCGTCCTCCGGCCAGGGCCAGTCCTCCTTCGGTGGGCACTCCTCCGATCACGGCCAGTACGGGGACCACCGCTCCGGACAGCCCGGTTACGGCCAGCCCGGGTACGGACAGAGCAGCTACGGCCAGTCGCCTTACGGCCAGGGACAGTACAGCCAGTCCTCGTACGGCCAGGGGCAGCCGTCCTACGGCCAGACGCAGCCGGGTCAGCCAGGAGCCCAGCCGGGCACCCAGCCGGGCCGAACGCAGTACACCCCGTACGGAACCAGCGGCGTCAATCAGAGCGGGATGCACTACGCGCCGTCGCCCTACGTGGTCGCCGAGCAGCCGCGGCGCGGCCTCAGCATCGCCTCGCTCGTCATCGGCATCGCCTCGTTCGTCGGCTTCATGGTCCTGTTCCTGCCGCAGATCATCGGCGTCGTGCTGGGCCACATCGCCCTCAGCCGAGAGCCGGAGGGGCGTGGCATGGCCATCGCGGGCCTCGTCCTCAACTACCTGAGCCTGCTGATCATGATCCTGTTCATCGTCTTCGTGGTGGTTGTGGGCGCGACCATGGATCCGAGCGAGTTCTCCTCGCCGTCGCCGTCGTTCTCCACGAACGCGTAAGCGGCGCAGACGCGAAAGCGGCGGCGGTCCGACTCTAGAGTCGGACCGCCGCCGCTTTTCTGCCTCTTCCCCCTCTTTCCGCTTCCCCGGGCCTTCTCCCCTCATCGTCTGTTGCGAGTTGGAGGAATGGCCGCCCTCATTCCTCCAACTCGCAACAAACGAGCTGGGGGGGGTGGGGGGTAGGCCGCGCCGCGGAGGGCGAGCGTCAGAGGACGCCCTTCATGCGCTTCGAGACGGCCTTGGAGCCGACGAAGAGCAGGACGCCGCCGAGGATGCTCGTGAGGCCCACGGTGATGAAGTAGGGGGCCTCGTTGTGCTGGTCGTAGTACTTGGAGACCGTGCCCGCGAGCGTGGTGCCGATCGAGGACGCGAGGAAGTTCAGCGCGACCATCTGCGTGGGGTACTTGAGCGGCGCCAGCTTCGTGGCCAGGGAGAGGCCGATCGGCGAGAGCATGAGCTCCGCCATGGTGAAGAGGAACAGCACGAGCACCAGCACGAGCACCGGCGTCAGCGAGGCGCCGTTGGCGAACGGCAGGAACACGAGGTACGCGGCGCCCACGATGACGAGGGAGAGGGAGAACTTCTTCGGCGTGCCCGGCGCGCGGTTGCCGAGCTTGGTCCAGATGACCGAGAGGACGCCGGCGAAGATGATGACGAACACCGAGTTGATGGACTGCACCCACGAGGCCGGGAACTCCCACGAGCCGATGTGCCGGTCCAGCCGCTGATCCGAGTACACCGCGATGAACGTGAACTGCTGCTGGAAGAGGGACCAGAACAGGGTGGCCGCGAGGAAGAGCGGGATGAACGCCTTGACGCGGGACCGCTCGGTGTCCGAGAGGTCCCGGTCGCGGAGCATGACGGCGAAGTACGCGACTGCGGCGACGACGGCGATGGTGAAGACCACCCAGTCGATGCTGTCCGTGGCGAGGCCGAACCACAGGGCGAGCCCCATGACCGCGAACCCGCCGAGGATCACCGGCGCGATCAGCTTCCGCTGCGAGCCCACGAGGGGGTTCGAGGGGATGTACGCGTGCTCCGGGAACTTGCGGCGGCCCATCGCGTAGACCACCAGGCCGATGGCCATGCCGACCGCTGCAGCGCCGAAGCCCCAGTGGAAGCCCTTGGTGTCCTTGAGCAGGCCGGTCACGAGCGGGCCGATGAGCGCGCCCGTGTTGACGCCCATGTAGAAGATCGAGAATCCGGCGTCCCGGCGCGGATCCTCGCGCTCGTAGAGGGTGCCGACGACGGCCGTGGCGTTCGCCTTGAGGCCGCCCGATCCGACGGCCACGAGGACGAGGCCCACGAGGAGGCCCGCCGCGCCCGGGATGAGGGCCAGCGAGAGGTGGCCGAGCATGATGAGGATGCCGGAGATGAAGAGGGTCTTCTCCCGGCCGAGGACGCGGTCCGCCACCCACGCGCCCATGATGGTCATGAGGAACACCGTGCCGCCGTAGGCGCCGACAATGCCGAGGGCCGTGCCCTGGTCGATGCCGAGGCCGCCCTTCTCCGCCGAGTAGTAGATGTAGTAGGCGAGGATGCCCTGGAGACCGTAGAACGAGAACCGCTCCCACATCTCCAGCATGAAGAGGACGCCGAGCTGGCGTGGGTGGCCGAAGAAGCCGCGGATCGGCGTTCCGGGGTGGCTTGCGGAGCCGAACGCGCCGGCGGCTCGCTCGGAGGCTGCGCTGCGGCGAGCGGCGCTCGTCTCGTCCGAGGCGGCGTTGGCTCGGGCCTCGGTGAAGCCGTTGTCTGGGGGTTGAATGGGTGTGCTCACAATCAACCAGGTTCTCAGAATGTGGACTGTTTCACAACGTGAGACGATTCTGCCGCCCAGTTCCGCGGCCGCCCGCTCGCCCTGCGCCCCGCGTCCTGCCCGTGCGCTCAGCCCTCGGGCGCGCCCCGGAGCGCTACGCTGGAGAGCGTCAGCCGACCGCCGAGAGAAAGGCACAGGCCATGCACGATGTCGAGAGCGTCGACGTCACCGACGTCCGCCCCGGAGCCGCCGTCCTGGACGTCCGCGAGCAGGACGAGTGGGATGCCGGCCATATCGAGGGCGCCGTCCACATCCCGCTCGGGGAGCTCCCGCTGCGCGTCGAGGAGCTGGACCCGGACACGGACTACAACGTGATCTGCCTGCGCGGCGGCCGCTCGGCCCAGGCCGTGCAGTGGCTCACCAACCAGGGGTACTCCGTGGTCAACGTCCGCGGCGGCATGGACCAGTGGGCCGAGAACGGCCTGCCCATCACGTCCGAGTCCGGCGAGGCCTTCGTCAAGGGCCACGCGTGAGATACGCCTACCTGGGCCCCTCCGGCACGTTCACGGAGGCGGCCCTGCTCCAGGTGGAGGGCGCGCGGGAGGCCGAGCGCATTCCCGCCGCCTCCGTCCCCGCGGCGCTCGACGCCGTCCGCTCCGGCGAGGCCGACGCCGCCATGGTCCCCATCGAGAACTCGGTGGAGGGCGGAGTCTCCGCCACGCTGGACGCCATCGCCCGTGGCCGCGGCCTGCGGATCGTGGCCGAGCACCTCGTCCCCATCACCTTCGTCCTCGCCGTCCGCCCCGGCACGGCGCTCGCGGACGTCCGCGGCCTCGCCACCCACGGCCATGCCTGGGCGCAGGTCACCGAGTGGGTCGCCGCCAGCCTGCCGGACGCCTCCTATTTCCCCGCGGGGTCGACGGCGGCCGCCGCCGTCGAGCTCTCCGCCGGGGAGGCGCCGTTCGAGGCGGCCGTGTGCTCGCCGCTCGTGGCAGAGCAGCTCGGCCTCGAGGTCCTCGCCGAGAACATCGGCAACGTCACGGACGCGGTGACCCGTTTCATCCTCGTGGCCCGGGAGGGCGAGGTGCCGGAGCCGACGGGCGCGGACAAGACCACGCTCGTCATCCCGCTGCCGGAGGACCACCCCGGCGCGCTCATGGACATCCTGGACCAGTTCGCCACGCGCGGCGTGAACCTCAACCGGATCGAGTCCCGGCCCACGGGCCAGGGGATCGGGTCCTACTTCTTCTCCATCGACGTGGACGGGCACGTCTCCGAAGCCCGGATCGGCGCGGCCGTCCGCGGGCTGCGGCGCATCACGCCCGTGACGTTCCTCGGCTCCTACCCGCGGGCGGACCGGGTCTCGGTGGCGCCGGCCGCCCACACCTCGGACGCCGCGTACCGCGAGGCGGACGAGTGGTTCGAGTCGCTCTTCAGCGCCGGAGAGCCGGGGGAGGACTAGCGCCGAGCGGCGGCCCGGCGCGTGATCCGCAGGCCGCCCCGGCGCGTGGTGCGCACGCCGCCCTGCGCCTGAGGCTCAGGCCTCCGAGGCCTCGGTGTCCTGCTCCGCCTCCTGCTGGGCGTCCCGCCCCGAGCTCGGCTCGAACGCGCGCTGCAGCAGGCTCGGGGCCTTCTTGGGCACGTGCACGGTGAGCGATCGCGGCCGGATGCAGGCCTCGAGGCGGACGGCCTCGCCGGAGAGGTCGCCGTCGAGCTGGGTGCCCATCGGCTCGTGCGCGCGGATGGCGATCTTGTGCGCGTGCTGGAAGCCCATGACGGGGATGTCCGCCTTCGAGCGGCTGATGGTCTTGGCCGCGATCCACATCCAGCCGACGACTCCGCGCGGGGACATGGTCACGATGGACAGCAGGCCGTCGTCGACCGCGGCGCCCGGGACGAAGTCCACGCCCGTGGGGAGCTTGCCGAGGTTGGCGAAGAGCACGCTGCGGACCTTCTGGCGCTGGTAGGCCTCGCCGTTGATGCTGATCTCCACGGACTTCCGGTCCCCCGGCAGGAGGCGGATGCCCGCGTCCGTGTATGCGAGCCAGCCGAAGCGTTTCTTGAGGTCGTCGTTCGTGGCGGCGATGACCTCCGCGTCGAGGCCGATCCCGCCCATGACGAGGAACGTGTCCTGGGAGACCTTCCCGTCCGCGGACTCGATCTCGATGGCGGCCGTGTCGATCCGCCGCGCCTTGCCCTCGAGGGCCGCGTCCACCGCGACCTCGAGCGCCTTCGAGTCCAGCTTGGAGACGTCGATGCCCAGGTTGCGGGCGAGCAGGTTGCCCGTGCCGAGCGGCACGATCCCGAGGGGGACCCGGTCCGGGTTCTCGTCCTCGTCCGCGAGGACGCCGGCGATCTCGCGGACCGTGCCGTCACCGCCGGCGGAGAGGATGAGCGTGGCGCCCTGGCGCAGGGCCTCGCGGGCCTGCCCCTCGCCCGGGTCCTCCGCCGTGGTCTCGATGAGCAGCGGAGAGGCCCAGCCGCGCATCGCGCACCCGAGGCGGACGAGCTTGAGCGCCCGCTCCGCGTCGTTCTTCGAAGGGTTGAGGATGAGGGCCACCCGGGGCGACTCCCCGTGGGCGGCCTGTCGGTGCGTCTGCCAGCGCCAGGCTGCGGGGCCCTCGTCGTCGTCGGCCTCCGCGTCCGCGCCCTCGCGGGAGGACGACGACGGAAGCTCCGGCATGACCGTCCTCTGAATGGCCTCGCGCTCCCGGCGGCGGCCCGCGCTGACGCCCACGCGGTAGAAGGCCCAGCCGACGATCACGAGCGCGGCAAGAACGGCGATGGAGATCCAGAGAGCTGAGGGGGACATGCGACAAGCCTAAGTCAGACGGCCCGATCCCGGGTGTATACGGGCCGGTATGATCAGACGCGTGATTGACGTCAAGGATCTCTGCGAAAACCCGGCTGCGTACAAGGAGTCTCTGCGCGCGCGAGGCGCGGACGAGTCCGTGGTGGACAAGGTCATCGAGGCGGACACCGCCCGGCGCACCGCCATCTCCCGCTTCGAGACCCTGCGGGCGGAGCAGAAGGAGTTCGGCAAGAAGGTGGCCCAGGCCAAGGGCGAGGAGAAGCAGACGCTCCTCGGCGAGGTCAAGGAGCTCTCCGCCAACGTCAAGGCCGCGGATGCGGACGCGGACGCCGCGCAGGAGCAGCTGGACCGTCTGGCGCGGTTCATCCCGAACCGGATCGTGGAGGGCATCCCCGCCGGCGGCGAGGACGACTTCGTCACCCTCAAGACCGTGGGCGAGCCCGCGCAGTTCGACTTCGAGCCGCGGGACCACCTCGAGATCGGCGAGCTCATCGGCGCGATCGACATGGAGCGCGGCGCCAAGGTCTCCGGCGCGCGGTTCTACTTCCTCAAGGGCGTGGGCGCCCGCCTCGAGCTGGCCCTCATGCAGATGGCGCTGGACCAGGCCCTCGAGAACGGGTTCGTCCCGATGATGACCCCCACGCTCGTCCGCCCCGAGACCATGCAGGGCACGGGCTTCGACGTGGCGCACGACGACGAGATCTACCGCCTCGCCGAGGACGACCTCTACCTCGTGGGCACGTCCGAGGTGGCGCTCGCGGGATACCACGCGGACGAGATCATCGACTTCAAGCAGGGCCCCAAGCGCTACGCCGGCTGGAGCACGTGCTACCGCCGCGAGGCCGGCTCGCACGGCAAGGACACCCGCGGCATCATCCGCGTGCACCAGTTCAACAAACTGGAGATGTTCATCTACTGCCCGGTGGAGGACGCCGAGGCTGAGCACGAGCGGATGCTCGCCTGGGAAGAGGAGATGCTGGCCAAGTGCGAGCTCTCCTACCGGGTCATCGACACGGCGGCCGGCGACCTCGGCATGAGCGCCGCCCGCAAGTTCGACTGCGAGGCCTGGGTTCCCACGCAGGGCACCTACCGCGAGCTCACGTCCACCTCGAACTGCACCACGTTCCAGGCGCGGCGGCTCAACATCCGCGAGCGGGCGGAGAAGGGCACGCGCTCCGTGGCCACGCTCAACGGCACGCTCGCGACGACGCGCTGGATCGTCGCCCTCCTCGAGACCCACCAGCAGGCCGACGGCTCCGTCCGGGTGCCGAAGGCCCTCCAGAAGTACATGGGCGGCCTCGAGGTGCTGCCGCTCCTGGGGAAGTAGGGGGACTCCCTCCCCCCCCCCGCTCATCCCGCCCCTCCCCCGATTTGTGGCGCGTTTCGTGCATTTTCAGGCCCTCTAGCGCACGAAAAGCGCCACAAATGCTGAAGGGGGAGAGGCGGCCGGACTCTTCAGAGCCCCGTGCTCCGGGACTCCAGCAGCCACTCCAGCGGCAGGACCGTGAAGAACAGGCCCTGCCACTCGCGCTCCCACAGGATGCCGAGGCTCCCGTCCGGCAGCTGCGCCATGCACTGGTAGACGTAGTGCCGCGGCACGAGCACCCGGCTGCGCCAGATCCGGCCCTCGTCCTCGGTGATGCGGAGGACTCCTCGGCCCCGGAAGGGCAGCAGCTGCGAGGCATTCGCGACGACGACGGCCTCCGCGGGCTCGCCGCCGCCCGTCAGGCTCACTCGGATGGCGTTCGGCTGGGAGAAGATCTCCGGCACGTCCTCGAGGAACTCGAGCGGACCCCAGGTCTCGCCGCCGTCGCGGCTGATCGCATGGGCCACCCTCCCGGACGGGTGCTGGTTCCGGGCGAAGACATGGACCGATCCGCCCTCGCCCTCCACGAGCGCCGACTCGTAGAGGGAGGTGTGCCCCGCTGCGCCTCCCTGCTCGGAAGCGGCGGTGGACACAGAAGCAGGGCGCCCGGTGGACGGGATTGCAGGCCGAGCGGCGGGGTCAGCCGCAGGCGGGGCGGCGTGGGCGGCCGTCGTCGTCGTGCTTTCGGGGGAGAGCGGATTGGCGGGGGAGCCGAGGCGCCAGGAGGCGCCGGCGTCGTCGGTGAGGAGGGCCGCGGCGAAGAAGGTGCTCGGCGTGACGCCCGCGGGAGCCCCGGCGGCCGGTTCCCCGTTGAAGTAGGCCGGGACGAGGATGCGGCCGGCGTGGGGTCCGCGGCGCACCTGGATGCCGTTGCCGGGCGAGATGCCGAGGAAGCGCATCCAGGGGGCTTTGACCTGGGCGGTGATGTCGCGGGGGCGGGACCAGGTGGCGCCGTCGTCGTCCGAGGTGAGGAGCTGCAGGAACGAGGTGCGGGCCGTGAGGAGGCCTTCGGGCGGCGCGTCGGCGGCGGCGAGGTGGATGCTGCCGGCGGGGCGGCCGTTGAGGGTGACGGTGCCGTCGGGGCTGACGCGGTGACCGGTCTCGGAGCCGTCTTCTCGGAGCACGCGGCCGTCCGGCTCGAGGGCGCAGGGGTCGCAGGGCTT
The DNA here is from genome assembly GCF_020483305.1 of Arthrobacter sp. UM1. Taxonomy (GTDB): domain Bacteria; phylum Actinomycetota; class Actinomycetes; order Actinomycetales; family Micrococcaceae; genus Falsarthrobacter. Next base: position 96,620 of record NZ_JACWAB010000007.1, on the reverse strand, counting down.
GCCGGCAGGGGCGGTCTGGCTGTCGGCAGGGGCGGTTTGGCTGTCGGTGAAGGCGGCCTGGCTGCTGGTGAGGGCGGCGGGGGTGTGGAGGAGGAGGCGGCCGCGCTCGTTGTGGCCGGTGCCGGGTTCGGCGTTCGGCTGGCCGATGCCTCCGGGGAACGCGTCCACGAGCGCGAGGAGCCGGCCGGACTCGCGGTCCTGCACGAGGGCCGAGTCCGTGATCGCCGCGCCGAGTCGGCCGCGGCCGGGGGTTGCGGCGGCGGGATGCGGGGTGGCGGGCGCTTCGGCGGCGGGGCGCGGGGTGCCGGGGGAGCTTGCGGGGGCCTCGCTGGGGCGCGGGGCGGGGCGCGGCGTGCCGGGCCGTTCCAGCAGCACGCGCGCGGGCTCCCAGGTCCGCCCGGCGTCGAGGCTGCGGCGGAGGACGAGGGAGATCTCGTTCGGGGCGTCGTTCGGGATGCTGACCCGACGGTCCGCCGCGGCGAGCAGGACGCCCGAGTCCAGCGCGAGCAGAGCCGGGATGCGGTGGCTGCGGGCGCCGTCCTGGCCGGTGTCGAAGAGGGCCTGCGTGGGCAGCGGCCGCACGCCGGCCAGCCGCTTGAGCTGGTGGTCCGAGAGCGGCTCCGGGTGCAGAAACGCCGTCCTCACCTCGCCCCAGAGGCGCGCGCCGTCCAGGTCCTGGCCCGCCACGACCCGGCCCACCGGCCCGATGTCCCCGAAGAACGCCTCGCCGGGCGCGTGGAGGACCTGGTGGCCGTCGGCGTGGATCTGCAGCGCGCCCCGGCCGGAGGTCACGGCGATCTCGTGCCACTCGCCGTCGTCCCAGCCGCCGGGCGCGAGGTGGTCCGCGACCGTCTCGCCGTCCCGCGTGACGCGCCAGCGCAGGCCGCCGTCCTCCACGGCGAGGCTCAGGACGCCGCGTTCGCCCCGCGCCGCGAGCGCCGTTCCGCCCTGGCCGAGCCCCCGCGTGCGCAGGACCGCGCGGAGAGTCCCCCGGGCCAGCGCCCCGGCCCGGCGCGCGTCCCGCGGAGACAGCTCCGCAGCGGCGAACTCGATGAGCGGCTCCGGTCTCACCGCCTGCGCGACGACGGCGTCCAGCCCCAGCGGCCCGCCCCAGGCGGCGAAGCGAAGGGGCGTCATGAGGCGATGCGGGTCCACGCTGATCCCGGTCAGGCCGATGTCCCCGAGCCAGGCGGACTGGGTGGTGGAGAAGGCCTCGTACCCGTCCGTGAAGACGTGCGTCCCGGCGGAGTTCACGGTGAGGGCGACGCTGTGGGGGCGGGAGTCGTCGAGGCCGAGGGCGTCTTCCGCGTCGAGGCGGCGGACGTCCTCGCGCGGAGTCTGCTGGTGCCGGACCCAGCCGTCCAGGCGGCCGCCGCGGATCTCGAGCGTGATGCTGCCGCGGGTGCCCGTCAGCTCTAGGAGCGGCCCGTCCGTTCCGCCCGTGAAGTCCAGCTGCAGGGTGCCCGAGAGGGACTCCGCGAGAAGGGCTGCGCTGGACTGGGCGGCGGTGCGGATCTCCTCGGGCGTGCCGCGCAGGTCGAGGAGGAGGTCTGGAGCGGGTGTGGGAGCAGAATCGGGCACGGGGGCAGGGGAGGGCGCGGGCAAAGCAGTCCTGACTGGAATCACGAACGGATGTATGTCTCGTGATCTTATCGCGGCCGCCGTCGTGCACTTTGGGGGACCGGGCTGTCGTATGGACAGACAGCCGCGCTGCCCCGTTCGCAGGGCGCTCCTTCCCTTGTGCACCCTCTGGTGTCAGGAATCGGCCTGAAAACTGACACTAGAGGGTGCTTAAGCGGACGAAGTGGGTGCGTAAGCGGCAGGACCGGGTGCACAAGCGGGGCGGTTAGGCTCGTGGCACCCCGGCGTCCCTGAGAAGCCGCGGCAAGAGGGGCTGTTCTCCTCGCAGCGCGCTCCACGTCCACCGGAGGACTCGGAAGCCGAGGTCGTGGAGGGCCGATTCGCGTTGACGTTCCTCCATCGCCACCTCAGCAGGCGAGCGTTGACCGGAGAGGCCAGGCTGATACTTGATGAGGCCGTCGAACTCGCCGATGATCCCGGCTTCGCGCCAGAAGAAGTCGCAGCGAGCAGTCTCTCCGCTGTTCAGACAAAATCGCACTTGGAGTTCGGGCGCGCGAAACCCGGATTCGATGATGAGGACTCGGGACATGCTTTCGCCGGGCGACTCGCTCTGTGGCCGCGCGAACTCCAGGGCTCTACGGGCGTTCGTGCGCCCTCCGCGCCAGGTTGCTGCCTCGAGTGCGACCATCAGATCCGGGCCGCTGGGGGCCCAGCTGGCTTCATCGACGTAGTGTCTCCGAAGCGCAGCGTCACAGAGAGCCACGGCCTCGCCGATGGGCAAGGAGCCAGCCGCGCGCAGGATGGACTCGCTGGGAGGAGTGATGAGGAGGTCCCCGAACTCCATCGGCGGCGAGAGGGACCGGATGCGCTTCATGCCGAAGGGGAACCGACCCGGTGGTGTGCGGCCCACATGCCCCCGGCCCGTCACGGCGATGTCGATCTCCTGGGGAATGCTGACCAGTGGCAACCCCAAGACCGCTGCGGCTGACCGACTGGTGAGGACGTGGGCTCGTCCTACGGCTGTGGCCGCGGTCAGAAAGCGGTCCGACGGATAGGCCTGGGCCCATTCCTCCGCATCCACATAGCATCCTGGGGCAATGCGCTTCAGCCGTCCGCGGGGGAGGTGATAGCGGTTCACGCTCTTTTCGCCGAAGGTCTCCATAGGCCGAGAATCCCGAATTCAGCAGCCTCGCGTGGCGGTTCGTCGACGTATGTGGACAACTTTCTAGTCACAGCGCGTCTGGCCACAGGGCGCGGTGTCTGGGCCATGGCCGTCAAGTACGGGGCGGCCGCGGGGGTGGCAGGCCGGGCCAGGGGGTAGTGCACCCTCAAATGCTTGTGCACCCTCTGGTGTCAGGATCCGGCCCGAATCCTGACACCAGAGGGTGCACAAGCCAGAGAACCGGGTGCGTAAGCCAGAGAACCGGGTGCACAAGCGGGAGGGGCCGGAATCCAGGTGCGGTCGAGGCGCCCAGTGGGAGAATGAGGGCATGAGCGCCGAGACCCGCAACGCCGAGACCCACGCCCAGCCCAGCAACGCCCAGCCCAGCACCGCCCCCGAGTCCGCCCCCACCGGCATCGCCGTCCCGCACGGCGACGACCCCCGCGAGCCCCGCCTCTTCGCGCTCGACGTGGACGGCACCCTCGTCAACCACCACGGCGACATGTCCCACGGCGTCAGCCAGGCCGGCACGGCGCTCGCGGCAGGCGGGGACCACGTCGTCGTCGCCACGGGGCGGGGGCTGTACGCGGCGCTGCCGATCGCGCAGGAGTTCGGGATCGAGCGCGGCTACATCGTGGCCTCGAACGGCGGCGTGACGGCGCGGCTGGACCCGGAGCTGGACGGCGGCCTCGAGGTGCTGGAGCGCGTGACGTTCCGCCCGGGCAGGGTGATCCTGGCGCTGCGGGAGCAGCTGCCGAGCGCGCACTTCGCCGTCGAGGACGAGCACGGCGAGTACTGGTCCACCCTCGAGTTCCAGGACAGGAGCTTCGGCGTGCAGGCCAAGACCCTGCCCATCGAGCAGCTCGCCGAGAAGACCGCGGTGCGCGTGGTGGTGTTCAGCACGGACGCGTCGGCGGAGGAGTTCGGCCAGGCGGTCGAGTCCATCGGCCTGCACGGCGTCACCTACTCGGTGGGCTGGACGGCGTGGCTGGACATCGCCGCGTCCGGCACCACCAAGGCGAGTGCGCTGGAGAACCTGCGGCGCAAGCTCCAGGTGGAGCCGGAGAACACGGTGTCGATCGGCGACGGCCGCAATGACATCGAGATGCTCGAGTGGGCCGCCCGCGGGGTCGCGATGGGCCAGGCTCCCGAGGAGGTCAAGGCGGCCGCGGACGAGGTCACCGAGGAGGTCGACGACGACGGCGCCGCCCGCATCCTCCGCGAGTACATCCGGTAGGCGCTGCCTGGGGTCATCTCGGGAAGCGGACCCTTGCCTCACTGAGCCGAGCCTGCCCTAGATTGCGGCGATTCCTCCGTCCCCGCATCCTTGAAGGCAGAGGCGCTGAGGTCGCCTTCCTATCTCTCCCGGAGGACGTCCCCATGGCATCCGAGCTCGACCCCCAGAGCCGTCAGTCGGCTTCACGTGAAACGGCGGACGGCCCCGCCCGTGAAACAGCCTGTGAAACGTCGCGTGAAACGCCGCGGAAATCCCAGACGCAGCCCCACGAGGGCGAGGCCCACACCGCCGGACACGGCTCCAGGCTGAACTGGCTGCGGGCGGGCGTGCTCGGCGCCAATGACGGCATCGTCTCCGTGGCCGGCCTGGTCATGGGCGTGGCGGGCGCCACCACCGCCGTCGGGCCGATCTTCGTCTCCGGCATCGCGGGCCTCGTCTCCGGCGCGCTGTCCATGGCCGTGGGCGAATACGTCTCCGTGTCCACGCAGCGCGACTCCGAGCGAGCCCTTCTCGAGAAGGAGCGCTGGGAGCTGGCCGAGATGCCGGAGGAAGAGCTCGACGAGCTGACCGAGCTCTACGTGGAGCGCGGCCTCGAGCCGGACCTCGCCCGCCAGGTGGCCGTCCAGCTCACGGAGAAGGACCCGCTCAAGGCCCACGCGGACGCGGAGCTCGGGATCGACCCGGACGAGCTCACCTCGCCCGTCCAGGCCGCCCTGTCCTCGTTCCTCGCGTTCGCGGTGGGCGCGCTCATTCCGCTGCTCGCCATCCTGCTGCCCGGTCCGGACTGGCGCGTGCCGGTCTGCCTCGGCGCCGTCGGCCTGGCGCTGCTGCTCACCGGCTTCGTCTCGGCCCGCATCGGCCAGGCGCCGACGACGAGGGCCGTGATCCGCAACGTCGTCGGCGGCGCGCTCGCGATGCTCATCACGTACGGGGTCGGCACGCTCATCGGCGGCCACGTGGCGTAGGGGTGGATTTCCCTGTGCCTGGACCTGATGCTGGGTTTATGGGGAAGAAACTGAATGATCTCGACGCTTCGTCAGCTGAATTGCAACGAAGGGCTGAGCTGAAGAGGAAGCTTCAGGCGAGAAATCCTGAAGTGCGGACCGTACTGCGTGTCCGCCATGAGGCGCGGCTGAAGACGATCGAGCACTGGAGAGCTGTTTTCGTCAGTTTTCTCGCGCTTTTACTCGGTGCGTATATCGGGTTTGCTGATCGCTCGGGGGGCTGGCGGAGACTCGGGTTGATGCTCCTATTCATCTTGATGACGCTGTTGAGCCTTGGCAGTGCAATCGTGGCCCAGAAGAGAATCGAGTACTCCGTTCGTGTTCTGGATGTCATCAAGGAGGTGGACGAGGTTCAGCAGCGGACAACCTGACCTGAGCTGGCGGGCCAAGCACCCTTGCGCCTCGGAATTGGCCGCCCTGGGCGGCTTCGCTGGGACGTGAAACTCGAATGTGAGCTCCGCTACGATCGGTCCGAGTCGACACAAAGGAGTCTTGCCATGAAGCGCAGCAAATGGGCAACGGTGCTCATCGTCCCCGCTCTTATTGCTCCCCTCGCAGCCTGTGGAGGGGGAGACGGCGGGTCGGGTTCAGCTCCGCAGGAGAAGAAGGCCGAGCAGCCTGCAGATCTCAAAGGCACGTGGAAGTCCTCAGAGAATGAGGGAAACTACTTCCAGGCCAAGATCGAGTCCAAGACGATGACTGTCTCGATCGTCGACTCCAAGCAGAAGAGCTCCTCTCTCTACTGGGCCGGAACGTATACAGCACCGAGCAAGCCCGGCACTCACACCTGGGTTTCGAAGAATGACACCTCGAAGACCGGCCCTTCCATCCTCGGCTCTCCGGATCCGACCAAGGAATTCACATACAAGGACGGGAAGATCTCCTATTCGATGACCATCGCCGGAACGACCAAGACGGTGGAGCTCACCAAGGAGTAGTCGCCCCGTCTACACCAGGCTCCGCACCCCCGTGTAGACGGCCACCGCGAGCAGGAAGGCCGCGAACCCCAGCCGCAGCGCCTTCTTGGGCACGCGCGCCATGAGCTGGCCGCCCGCGAGCGAGCCCGCCACCGTGGCCAGGAGGAAGGGCAGCACCACGGCCCAGTCGAGGGACACGCCCCCGCCGGCGCGGAACAGCAGCGAGGCAGCGCTGTTGACCGCGATGACGAGGAGCGAGGTCCCCACGGCCTGCCGCATCGTGTAGCCGAGCACCAGGGTGAGCGCGGGGACGATCGCAAAGCCGCCTCCCACCCCGAAGAAGCCGGTGAGGAAGCCGACGCCGGTCGCCGTCGTCGTCGCGCGCGCCAGCGTCCGGCCGTCCATCCCGAGGAACCGGCCGCTCACCGAGGCTCCTGCGCCCTCCGCCCGCCCGCGGAACGCGGTGCGGGCCATGAGGACGGCGACGACGACGAGCAGCGCCGCGAACATCCCCAGCAGCAGCCTCTCGTCCACGCCTGCGGAGAGCCGGGTGCCGAGGAACGAGCCGAGGAGGCCCAGGACGCCGTACAGCGCGCCCTGCCTCCACATCACGTGCCCGCCCCGGTGGTGCGGGATGAGGCCCACGAGCGCCCCGACGCCGACGATGACCAGGGAACTGGCCGTGGCCTCGTGCGCGGTCATGCCGAAGCCGTACGCGAGGACGGGAACCGTGAGGATCGCGCCGCCGCCGCCGAGCCCGCCCATGATGAGCCCCACGAGCAGACCGGCGAGGACGGCGAGCATCACGGGGATCAAGGCCATACCGCCATGCTAGGCGGGGCGGCGTCCGGCATACTGAGAAGCATGTTTGTCGTCACGATCAATCAGCGCGATTCCCGCGAGGTCGGGGATCTCGTGGACGACCTCATCGAGGACCTCGCCGACGTCGAGGCGCTCGTCCCCTTCCAGCGCGGCCGCGGCGACGAGACCCAGGGCGTCCTCACGAGCGCTGACGCCGTGGTCGAGGCGGCCCTCCTCGCGATGCGCCTGCGCCGCTGGCACGTGGGCATCGGGATCGGGCCGGTGGAGCTGCCGGAGGGTGAGGAGCGGATCGACCTGGCCACGTGCGAGGGCCCCGGGCTCGTGGCCTCCCGCCAGGCCGTGAACCGCGCGCAGAAGCCCGGCGAACGGGTGCCGCTCGCCGTGACGGGTCCCGTGACGGCGCTCGCGGACGAGGCCGAGGCCGTGCTCCGCCTGACCGGCATGATCGTGGCCACGCGCACGGAGGCCGAGTGGCGGGTCCTGGACCTGCTCGTGCCCGGCGTGCGCGGGCAGCAGAAGTTCGTGGCCGAGGCCCTGCACATCTCCACCCAGGCCGTCTCCAAGGCCATCCAGCGCTCCCACTGGACCGAGGAGCAGGCCATCCGCCCGGCCGCCGCCCGGCTCCTGTCCCTCGCGGACGGGTCCGGCGGGCCCCGGCTGGGGGAGTAGGGGGACTTCGGGGCTAGTCCGGGCTGGTGCCTCGTCTGCGCCCCTCGCCCTCGCCCCCTCGCCCTCGCCCCTCGTTTGTTGCGAGTTGGAGGAAAAAGGCCGCTCATTCCTCCAACTCGCAACAGATGAGGGCTTTTTGGGCCGGAGGGAGGGGGCGCAGGCCCGAGCCGGCGAAGGCAGGCCTCCTACCGCCCCACCGTCGGCACCTCGAGCTGCCGCATCCAGATCCCGCTCGGCGGCAGCCCGGAGAAGGCCGGGAAGCACCAGTTGCTGCCGTGGTCGCCGAACTGCAGCACGCGCCCCGGGGCCACCTCCACGATCGAGGTGTAGCCGGATGTGGTCCCCGGGGAGAACTGGTCCAGCGCGGTCCACTCGACGGGTGCCGGCCCGGTGGAGCGGGGCAGGTTCCCGGCAGCCGGGCGGAGCAGCGCCGTCCCCGGACGCCCCACGGACATGAGCAGGCCGCGGGAGGTCTGCGCCAGATGCGGGGCGGCCGTCCGGTACTGCACCCCGTTGCCGGCGTCCGTGATCTGGTCGGGGTTGGTCCAGGTGCGGCCGTCGTCGTCGCTCTCGAGGGTGACGATCTCGAGGCCCCTGCCCTGACCTCGGCAGACCGCCGGGTCGATGGGCGCGGAGCGGCGGACCACCGCGAGGAGGCGGCCGTCGGCGAGGCGGGCGAGGCTGGGCTCGTCGAAGCCCTCGGTCTGCGGGCCGGGGCCGGAGTCCCAGCCGAGGGAGGAGTCGCTGGCCACGGTGGAGGCGATCCGCCAGGACGCCCCGCGGTCCTGCGACTCCGCGGTCCACACCTCGTATCGCGGCGAGCCGGGCCGCTTCCCGTAGACCGCCGCGATGAGCCGCTTGCCGTCCCGCGAGGGCACGATGTCCCGGTGGAAGTACGCGCTCGCCATGGCGAACGGCGCGGTGAGGGTGGCGCGATGGCGGGTCCAGGTGGCGCCGAGGTCGGAGCTGGTCCACGTGGTGAGGTGGCGCTCGCGGACGGTGCTGCCCGCGGAGGAGCGCATGTTGACGGAGAGGACGCCGCCGTGGCCGTCCTGGTAGGCGCTGCTCATGGGCACGGAGGCCTTGAGGAGCTGCCAGGTGCGGCCGGCGTCGGTGGAGCGCAGCGTGGCGAACGACTCCGCCGAGGCGAGCGTGTCCCGGTTCCGGTTCACGCCGACGAGGACGGCGCTCGTGCGACCGTCCGTCGCGCGCATGGCGTAGGGGAACTGCAGGTTCGGCGCGGCTTCGGCGGAGGCCGTGCCGAACGCGGCCGTGATGTCCGGACGGCGCAGGACCTCCGTCCACTCCTTGGACCCCGGGCGGGAGAGCGGGGCCGGCGCGGGGCGGAGCGTCCGGGCGGTGCCCGCGGGCTCGCGGACGTCCGTGGCGGGCGTGGGAGTGGTGGTCGGGGCGCTCTGCGAGCTGGAGCTGTTGTCTGTGCCGGGCTTGGAATCGCGGTGCGAGTCCGAGCATCCGGCGGCCAGGAGGGAGAGCACGACGGCGGCCGCGCAGCCCGCCGTCCTGGCGAACGTCGGACGGCGGTCAGGGTGGATCTGGGGTGTCACAGCAAAAGCCTAGGGGCCGGAGGCCGGCCCGGTGGACTGGAATGTGGGATTCCGGCGTCACGAGTGTGCAACGGTTTTCCCGTGTGCGGGAGGTGGCGCCGTCCGTCAGGCCCGAGGGCCCGCGAACTCCGGCCTACGCTGTTTGCATGAGCTCCGACGCCGTTGCCGCCTACTCCGCACGCGCCTCCGAATACGCCGAGCAGCTCGGCCATCGTGACGCCCTCGATGAGCGCGATGTTGAGTTCGTGCTCTCAGCCTTCACGGACGTGGAGGGCCCGATTCTCGACCTCGGCTGCGGCCCCGGTCAGTGGACCGAGCTGCTGAGGGAGATGGGCAAGGACGTGACCGGCATGGAGCCGTCCGAGGCGTTTCTGGAGAGCGCGCGGCGTGTGTATCCCGAGTGCCGGTTCGTGCGGGGCTCCGTGGAGGAACTGCCCGACGACGGCCGGTACAGCGGAATCCTCGCCTGGTTCAGCCTCATCCACCATGAGCCGGAGGCGGCGCGACTGGCGCTGCAGAAGATCGCGGGTGCTCTTCAGCCGGGAGGGCGACTGGTGCTCGGGTTCTTCGACGGCGCGAAGCGCGTGCCGTTCGACCACGCGATTGCCCAGGCTTGGTACTGGCCCGTCGCGGAGGTGTGCCTGGACCTTGAGTCCGCGGGATTCGAGGTGGTGCGGACGGACGCGCGCCATGAGCAGGGGAAGAAGTGGGGAGTGGGGGCGGTGGAGTGCGACAAGAGTTGTCAAAAATCAATCTCCCTTCCATTCCCGCGAAAGAAGGCCAGGAATGCCAGCGTCGCTTTTTCATTCGAGTCCATTTGATCCGGGAGTTGGCCGGCAGACTGAACCACCGCAAAATAAACTCTGCAAACCCACGATAGATCTAAATGGGATGAAATTTGTCCAGATTCCCGGCACTCCATAAGCAGAGAAGTGAGATATTCTTCCAGGATCCGTGAATCTCGCGACTCAAAGGGCGAGCCGCCACGGCCATCGATAGAAACGGCAGAAAACAAGTGCCCATTATCAATCAAGTTGAACGTCAGTCGATATAGCTTCGAAAGGGAGCAAGTCGCGATTCGTTGTGCGTCACGTATGGATTCAATTGCCCGAAAATACTCATATTCTCTCAGTGAAGTAACGAGTCCATCGAGACCCCCAAAATATCGATAAATTGTTGCGCGTGAGACGCCAGCCGCCGATGCGACATTAGTTAGCGAAGCATGGGGCATCGAGCTGAATACCGTTTTCGCGGCGTTGAGGATGAGCGCTCGAGTGTACTGAGCGTCGCAGCGGAGTGAACGAGAGGGCGACGCGGAGACATTTGTTCGCACGATATTCATAATAGCCCATCCTGAACTGCAAGGATGAACCTGAGGCAGCGGCGGGCAAGCCAACCTGTCGGGCGCGCCAGGGGTGCCTTGCCGAGCCTCGACTCGAGGAGGGCTGAACCTGTGCAGGGCTGTTAGTCGCCTCACGAAGTTGCAGGGACGGGCACAGTGGGTCACCCCGTCTATGCAAAGCGACCCACACGTACTATCATGCGAGCATGAGCAATGAACCAGTCACCGAAATTCCGGATGAACTCAGTGATCACCAAGACGTGGCGCTACGCATTATCAAAGAGTACCAGGAGCGTCGAATTGGTTTCTATGAGAAACTGCGTCTTAAAGAGCTGTTGGAAAAGGATATCGCGATGTTCGCGGCCCGAGGATGCACTACTGCCTTGGAGTATCTGACTGAAGCATTCCATGCGAAGGAGTCTTCATCCGAGGAAACTGTCATGGGAACGCACTGGCAGCGAATCCTCTCAGCTATTTCAGCGGACACCCTTGATACGGGTGATTTGACCACTCAGAGGGACGGGGCTCTGTGGGTTCTCGAGCTCAAGAGTCAGACAAATACGACAAATTCAAGCAGCTTCGTTCAGGAGCTGCGTGGGTTGCGTACCCGGATGGAAGAGCTTAAGGGTCGCCGGCGGGCGTCGGGCCAGGCGGTGAAGGCTGCAATGTGTATCGTGCGCGATGGCAAGGTTGGTAAGGACGAGACTCGAGTATACAAATCCCCTGATCTTCAGAGGGAGAACCGTGACTTGGACGGATTCGAGTATAGGTACATCACGGGTGCAAAGTTTTGGCAGTGGCTCGCCGGATTCAACTCTTCAATTGGTCTATTGATGCCACTTTCCAATGTCGATGGCTCTAGAGTTCAAGCAGCCAGGGAGAAATCCCTGGCACGCCTGTCTAACGAATTGACGGATCAGCTGTCGAGTCACGATCTTGGCGGAAGTCTGGATGATTTGGTAGTCCTTAGGGATCGTATTCTCTGATCCTCCTCGTTCAATTCGGGGTTCCAGGTGTGCGGGTTGCTGGAACCTCCGGAAAATGTTCAATTTCCAAATTGAGTCACCAGACTTCTTGACAACTGATCCTATTTTCTTGTGTCCAAATTTATCCCGGATATTTCCAAGATCTGGAGCTGGTGAGGCGATATCGAGAATAGGGGAAGCTGTCCCATTTTGAGGATTCGAAATCGTTGCCCGTCATGTCATTGATTAGTGTTCTGCCGATAGCTTCCGCGAGCTTGACCGGTACAGCGTTACCGATCTGGCGGTACTTTTCACGCGTAGATCCCGCGATCCACCAAGTCTCCGGGAATCCCTGAACGGCCTTGTATTCTTGGGCGCTCAGGGGGCGAAGCTCGCGAGGGTGACACAAGTCCGTAGCAGGCATAATCGGACTGGTGACGAGCGTCGGTGATGGTCGGTTTCCTGCGATTCTGCGGTAGAAGCCGGTTCTTCCTCCGGTTAGCCCGTACGCTTTCCCCATTGCCGCGGCTTGAACGTCGCTTGGGAGTGATGTCCAGTATTGGCCTTCCTTCAGCATGCGAAAGTACTGAAGTCGTCTTTCAGGAAACTGTAGATGATCGTGCTCAGTTCCCTCCAGATGAGCGGTTGCTTCATCAAAAGTGACCCAAGGCTTAAGGCCCCACTTTTCCTCATCACTATGCGTCGGGGTTAGGAAGGGGGCGGCCGCACCCTCACGCTTCGCAATTATAATGACTCTTTCTCGAATCTGTGCCGCCCCGAAGTTTGCGGAATTGTACAGATTGAATGAGGTCGAATAGTTCATCTGATCTAGCTCGTCCAGAACCTTCTTAAGGGCGCCCCCCTTGATGGGCTTGCCCCCAGGTGCGAGTGGGAATGGTGTTGACAATAGACCTCTGACGTTTTCGATAACGAGGTATCGCGGCCGTAGCTCCTTCGCAATCTTCAGGAACTGAAGGAAAATGTTCCCGCGGGCATCATCAAAAGCGCGGCGGGCTCCGGCGGTGCTAAATGCCTGGCATGGCGGCCCACCATGCATGATGTCGACCTCTTCGTCGTCATCCAGTCTCGCATATTCACGTATCTTTTTTCCGTCGAATTTTGATATATCACCGATGAGTGCGGCATTTGGTCGATTCTTTGCGAGGGTCATGCGGCACTCTTTATTCATCTCGCAATAGAGGATTGACTCAATTCCCGCGTTTTCCAGTCCGACATCCAAGCCGCCCGCGCCACTGAAGAATGAAATCGCTTTCAACTTGGGGTTGAATGACTCTTTGCGGTAGTGATCCTGGGGGTTTTGGATAAGATTGTCTCTGTTGAGGAGTTCGAATAAATCTGATTTTCGAAATACTTTTCGTGCCCCGACTTGCTCAAAGCGAAGGCGTCCTTGGTTTGAGAGTCTTGTTACTACTCCCACGGAAACGCCAAGGATCTTTGCGGCTTCGGTTGCGGTCAACAGGTCAGTGGTCGTCACGATGACTAGTATAGCACTGGTCTTGAGTCTGAGAGAAGTATTGCGAATTGCAGTCCCTGGTCGGTCGACTAGGTGGTCTCCGTGTGTGAGCTAGAAGAAGGGGATGGGCTGTTCGGCTGATGGCTCCGCATCGGGCCTTGCGCGAGAAAGCCCCTCCCACCCGTTGAGAGGTGGGAGAGGCGCTTCTTGCTTTGGGTCGGTAAGTTCAGTTGCTCAACAGTTACCTGCTTCTTCGCCTAGACGTCGCGGCCCTGCGGCTCGTCCTCCTCGGATGGCTGCGGCTGGCTCTTGAAGCGCTCGATGGACCGCTCGAGCTCGGCCTCGGCCTCGGCACGGCCCTGCCAGCCCTCGATCTTGACCCACTTGCCCGGCTCGAGGTCCTTGTAGCGCTCGAAGAAGTGCTCGGTCTCCTTCTTGAACCACTCGTCGAGGTCCTCGAGCTCCTTGATGTGGTCAAAGCGCTTGTCCGCCGGGACGCAGACGAGCTTGGCGTCTCCGCCGCCGTCGTCGGTCATGTTGAGCACGGCGATGGGGCGGGACTCCACGAGCACGCCCGGGTGCAGCTCGACGCCCGGCAGGTACACGAGAGCGTCCAGCGGATCCCCGTCCTCGCCGAGGGTGTCCTCGAAGTACCCGTAGTTCGCCGGGTACTGCATGGAGGTGAAGAGGACGCGGTCGAGGCGCAGGCGGTGCGTCTCGTGGTCGATCTCGTACTTGACCCGCGATCCCGCCGGGATCTCGATCGTGACGTCGTGGCTCATGGAAAAGCTCCTCGAATCGGGTGTGGCCCTCTGAAACCGCGGCAGCCGGAGAATTGGGCCAGAACTGGCTGCCGCCCAATAGAATCAAGCCTATAGCTTCCGTTGCCGTCCTGAAGGGTTGCTGTGCGCGCCAGAGTCCTGCCGGTGGCAGTCATCGCCGCCCTCGTGGGCGTCCCCGCTGGGTGGGGCCTCGCCCAGCTGACCTCCCCTCCGCAAGACCCGCCCGCGGCCTCCAGCGAGTCCCGCGCCTGGGCCGCGCCGTCCGCGCGGCCGGCGGGGGAGGGGAAGGCGGCTGCGTCGTCGTCGCCCTCTGCCGCCAGCGCCCCCGCGAGCCCCTCGGCGAAGTCCGCTGCGGCGCTGACCAAGGCCGTGGCGGACGCCCCGCGGGTGGCGGGCCAGCCGATCCGCGCCGCGGTGATCGACGCCGGCTCCGGAGACCCCATCGCCCAGAATCAGGGGGACAAGCCGCTGCCGCCGGCGTCCTCGCTCAAGGTGCTCACGGGCGCCGCGATCCTGAGCACCCTGGACGCGGACGCCACGCTGGGCACCTCGGTCACGGCGGGGGAGAAGCCGGGGCAGGTGAACCTCGTGGGCTCGGGGGACGCGCTTCTCGGCTCCGGCGCGAGCGACCCGTCCGCCGTCCGCGGCCGCGCCGGCCTCGGAACCCTCGCCGAGAAGACGGCCGCGGCCATGGCCCCCGACGCGGCCTCCGGCGCCAAGGTCCCCGCGCGCGTCACGGTCACGCTGGACGACTCCCTCTTCCCCGAGGCCCTCAACCCCGCCTGGCCGCAGGGCGACCTCGACACCGGCCAGATGACCCGACTTGCCCCGCTCGCCGTCAACTCGGCGTTCACGGACGAGTCCGCCACCGAGGGCCCGCGCGTCTCCGATCCGGGGATGACGGCGGCGGACTCCTTCGCGCGGTCCCTTGAGAAGCGGCTGAGCGAGCGCGCCGGGCACCCGGTCAGCGTGGCCGCCGTGCGCGGGAAGGGCTCGGGCTCGGGCGGCCGGACGCTCGCCTCGGTGCAGTCCGCGACCATCGCCGAGCAGACCGAGCAGGGCCTCCTCGACTCCGACAACTACGTCCTCGAGACCCTCGCCCGCCTCGCGGCCGCGAAGTCCGGCCACCCGGCCACGTCCAAGGGCGTGCAGGACTTCCTCGCGCAGAAGCTCCCGGACATCACCCGGTACCCCGGCGACGTCCGCGCCGTCGACGCCAGCGGCCTCTCCATCCGCAACCACGTCACGCCGCGCGCCCTCGCCTCCGCCGTGCGCACCCTCATGACCAGCTCCAACCCGCACCTCCGCGCCGAGGCCGAGCAGTTCCCCGTCTCCGGCCTCAACGGCACACTCGCCTCGCGCTTCCAGGCCCCGGGCGCGCAGGGCGCCCGCGGCTACATCCACGCCAAGACCGGAACCCTCAACGCCACCGCGGTCCTCACGGGCTATACGACGACGGCGGACGGCCGGCTCGTCGCCTTCGCGCTCGCGTACACCGGGGTCGAGGGGGCGCTGCCGGACGCGAAGGCGGCCCTGGACCAGGTCGCGGCCCGGATTGTGGCGGCGGGGGCGTGAGCGGGGCGGCTCTGGAACGGTTCTCGGGGCGGCTCACGGGTGTGCAGCCGGTCTGGGCCGCGTGCGCACCCGCTCCCGCAGCCGCTTCCGCCCCCGCTCAGCCTTAAGCACCCTCTGGTGTCAGGATTCGGCCTGAAAACTGACACGAGAGGGTGCGTAAGCCGGCGAACCGGGTGCGTAAGCCGGGGAGCCGGGTGCGTAAGCCGCGGAGCCGGGGCATCAGGCCGAGGCACTGGCTGGGAAAGCCGGGGGCCGGGGCTCCCTGCTCGGCCTGTGCCTGTTGTGAGGCCCTCCCGCTCGCTTGTGCACCCGGATCGTTCGGATTTCGGCCCTGAAACCGAACGAACCGGGTGCAGAAGACCGACTGAGGCTGAAGGCGTTCCTGTTCCACCCCGCTGCACATCCGCCCAGCCCGTACACCCGCCGGGCCTTGTGCTCCCGCCCAGCCTGGGGTGCTGCCAGCCCTGTCCTCCCGCCCAGCCCGGTGCTCCCCAGCCTTGTGCACCCTCTGGTGTCAGGATTCGGCCTGAAAACTGACACCAGAGGGTGCACAAGCAGAAGAAGCGGGTGCATAAGCAGGGGAAGCGGGTGCGCAAGCCTGCGGGACAGGCTCCGTGAGCCCGGGAGGCGGGGAGAAGCAGGAGAGGCGGGCCGCCCGAGACCAGGCCGGGGATAGATGCGGCTTGTACACCCGGTTCGTTCGGATTCCGGCCCTGAAACCGAACGAACCGGGTGCACAAGCCTGGCCCGGATCGCGCCGGCCCGGATCGCGGTGGCGCAGCGGCGGGCCGGCGGGGCCCGAGGGCGGCTGAGGCTGGCAGCGCTCCTCTTGACCGCGCTCCCAGGGGCCGCGCCCATACTGGGGGCATGACTGAGTCCAACTCGTCCCCATCCACCTCGGCCACGGGTGGCCCCGCTGCAGAGGGCACGCCCACCGAGCAGACTCGCACCAGCACCAGCACCAGCACCAGCACCAGCACCAGCACCAGCACCAGCACCAGCACGAAGACTGCCGCATCCCTCGCCCGCCTTCCCCTGCGCGTCTCGGGCGCAGTGTCCCGGGCGCTCGCCGGCTCGGGTCCGCGCGTCTCCCTGGAGGAGGCGCATGACGTGGTCCGGCAGCTGCGCGTCCTGGCCCGCGTCTCCGCGGACGAGGTCCACGCCATCACGGGCCTCGAGGCCGCCCAGCGCCTCACAAGCCAGGTCCGCGTGGTGGACCGCAAAGCGTGGCTGACGGCCGCCGTCGACTCCTTCAGCCGCCTGACCGGCCCCACTCTGGAGCGGGCGCTCGCGAAGTCCTCCCCGGCGGCGAGCGCCGTCGGCGGCACGGCGTCCGGCGTCCAGATGGGCGCGGTCCTGGCGCTCATCTCCACGCGGATCCTCGGCCAGTTCGACGCGTTCGCTCCTGAGAACCCAGACGGCGTGCTCATGCTCGTGGCGCCGAACATCGCGCAGATCGCCCGCGAGCTCAACGTGGACCAGCACGATTTCAGCCTCTGGGTCTGCCTCCACGAGCAGACCCACCGCGTCCAGTTCGCCGCCGCGCCGTGGCTCCGCGATCACATGGAATCCAAGATCCGCGAGCTGACGGACCTCGTCACCTCCGAGGCGGAGGACCTCAGCGAGGAGTTCACGCAGCTCGTCGCCGCCGTCCAGCGCGCCCGCCGCAATCGCCGCGCCGGCGTCCCGGTCAGCGAGATGTTCCTCTCCGACGAGGCCCGCGCCCTCATGTCCGAGCTGACCGGCGTCATGAGCCTCCTCGAAGGCCACGCGAACCTGGTCATGGACGCCGTGGACTCCTCCCTCATCCCGAGCGTCAAGACGATCCGCCGCCGGTTCACCCGCCGGGCGGAGGAGCGCTCGCGGATCGAGAAGGCGGTGTTCCGGTTCATCGGCATGGAGAAGAAGGCGGCCCAGTACCGCGACGGCCAGAAGTTCTGCGCCGCCGTCCTCGAGGCGCGCGGCATGGAGGCGCTCAACCGCGTGTTCGAGCGCGCCGAGCACCTCCCCTCCGAGCACGAGATCCACCACCCCGAGGCCTGGATCCACCGCGTCCTCGACGGCGGCTCGCCCAGCACCGCCCCCGCCTCGGCCGGCCGCCGGGGCGCCCGGGGCAGCGGCTCGAACGGCGACATCCCCGGCATCGCGCCCGAGTCCGCGCCCGACTCCGCCCGCTGACCGTGTCCCGCCCCGACCCCGTCTTCCTCCGCGCCCTCTCCTGCGTCCACCGCGTCCTCGCGGAGCTGCGCAGGGGGCAGGGCGCGGGGCTGTGCCCGGACCTGGGCGCGGAGCCCGGCGCGGCAGAGACACGGCAGGACGCGCGAGGCGGGCGGCCCCGGGACGCGGCCGAGCCTCCCCGCGTCCTCGCGGCCGTGAGCGGGGGAGCCGACTCGCTCGCGCTGGCGTCCGCCCTCGCCTTCGCGCAGCGCAAGGGCGCGGTCCGGGCCCGCGCGGGCATCGTGGACCACGGCCTCCAGCCCGGCTCCGCGGAGGCGGCGGAGCGAGCGCGCGCGTCCTGCGAGCGGCTCGGCCTCCCGGCCTCCGTGCTCCGCGTTCGCGTCCCCTCCGACGACGACGGCGGTGCCCGCCCGGGCCTCGAAGCCGCCGCCCGCACGGCCCGGTACACGGCGCTCGCGGAGCTGGCGGGCACGGATCCCGTCCTCACGGCGCACACGCTGAGCGACCAGTCGGAGCAGGTGCTGCTCGGCCTGGCCCGCGGCTCGGGGACGCGCTCGCTCGCGGGCATCCCGCGGTGGGGAGCGTGGGGCGCGGTGCGGATCGCGCGCCCGTTCCTGGACCCGGAGGACGGCCTCTGGAGGGAGGACACCGAGCGGCTCTGCGAGGCCCAGGAGCTGCCGTTCTGGCAGGACCCGAGCAATCTGGTCCCGGACCGCCCCCGTACGGCCGTGAGGATCGAGGCCCTCCCGGCGCTCGAGCTGGCCTTCCCGGGCGTCCGGAAGAACCTGGCCCGCACGGCGGCGCTCGCGGCGGAGGACGCAGACTTCCTGGACCGCGCCGCTGAGGAGGCGGCGGAGAGGGCTCTGATCGAGGGGGAGTCGGGCGGCCCCGGCGTCGTCGTCCTCAGCGTGCCGGCGCTGCGGGAGATGCACCCCGCGATGAGGAGCCGCGTGCTCCTGGCCGCCGCACGCCGGGCGGCGGGACCGGACGCCCCCGAGGCGATCACCCGGGAGAGGGTGGCCGCCGCGGCCCGGCTGGCGCTGCCGCGGGAGGAGGGCGGCACGGACTCGGCGGGGCCCGTCCAGCTGCCCGGAGTCCGGGTCTGGAGGAAGCGAATCCCGGACCTGAGTGGCAAGATGGGTCTAGCCGTGGTCTTCGAGCGGGCCTAGCCGCCGGAGGCCGTTGAGACCGAGGCCGCGCCCCGAGCGTCCTCGGCCCCGCCGAAAGCCCCACCGAACCGAGACGCAGGAGCCACTGTGGAAGCCAGCCACGTTGAGTCCGACCTGAAGAACATCCTCTACACGAAGGAGCAGATTCAGGAGCGGGTGGCAGAACTCGCGGCCCAGATCGAGGAGGACTACAAGGACAGGGACGTCCTCGTGGTCGGCGTCCTCAAGGGCGCGGTCATGATCATGGCGGACCTCGTCCGCGCCATGAACAAGCACGTGACCATGGACTGGATGGCGGTCTCCTCGTACGGCTCGGGCACCAAGTCCTCCGGCGTGGTCCGGATCCTCAAGGACCTGGACACGGACTTGATGGGCAAGCACGTGCTCATCGTGGAGGACATCATCGACTCGGGGCTGACGCTCTCCTGGCTCAAGACCAACCTCGAGTCCCGCGGGCCGGCCTCGGTGGAGATCTGCACGCTGCTCCGCAAGCCGGACGCGGCCAAGGTGGAGATCGACGTGAAGTACGTGGGCTACGAGATCCCCACGGAGTTCGTGGTGGGGTACGGCCTGGACTTCGACGAGAAGTACCGGAACCTCGACTTCATCGGCACGCTCGCCCCGCACGTCTACTCCTGACCGGAGACCGGGACGGCAGCCCCGGCCGCGGTCCCGATTTTCGCCGAGAGGCGAGCCGCACCCGTATCCCAGATTCCTGGCAGATACGGGTGCTTGACTAGGCAGTCAACGCCAGAACGTCCAGCGAAGCAGGAGGACCAGGACCCCTCGCGGGGGCCTGACATGCATGAAAAAGCAGCTACGCGACTACGTCAACACCCCGTTCCCGTGGATCATCGGGGCGCTGGTGCTGCTCGCGCTCGCCTTCCCCTTCATCAACTCCTCGGGGACGCAGAGCGTGGACACGAACGTCGGCATGAGCCTTCTCAAGGACAAGAAGGTGGACCAGGCGGCGATCGTGGACCAGGACCACCGGGTCGACCTCACGCTGAAGGACAGCTACAAGGAGGGCGGCAACGACAAGGGCAAGAAGGTCTCCTTCTACTACAGCGACTTCCGCGGCCCTGACGTCATCAAGGCGGTGAACTCGGCCGGCGTGAAGTCCTACACGGACAAGCCGCCGCGGAACGGGTTCTTCTCCACGCTGATCGGCTACCTCATCCCGGTGGTGCTGTTCGGCCTGCTCTTCTACTTCTTCCTCATCCGCCCCCAGCGCGGCCAGAACTCGCCCTTCTCCTTCGGCAAGTCCCGCGCCAAGAAGTTCACGGCCGAGATGCCGCAGGTCAAGTTCCCGGACGTGGCCGGCGCGGACGAGGCCGTGGAAGAGGTCGCGGAGATCAAGGACTTCCTCCAGAACCCCAAGCGCTACGAGCACTTCGGCGCCCGCATTCCGCGCGGCGTGCTGCTCTACGGCCCTCCCGGCACGGGCAAGACGCTCCTGGCCCGCGCCGTGGCCGGCGAGGCCGAGGTGCCGTTCTACTCCATCTCCGGCTCGGACTTCGTGGAGATGTTCGTGGGCGTGGGCGCCTCCCGTGTCCGCGACCTCTTCGAGACGGCCAAGAAGGACGCGGCCGCCATCATCTTCATCGACGAGATCGACGCGGTGGGGCGCTCCCGCGGTGTGGGCATCGGCGGCGGCAACGACGAGCGCGAGCAGACGCTCAACCAGCTCCTCGTGGAGATGGACGGCTTCTCGGGGGACTCGAACGTCATCCTCATCGCGGCAACCAACCGCCCGGACGTCCTGGACCCGGCGCTGCTGCGCCCGGGCCGCTTCGACCGGCAGATCCGCGTGGACGCCCCGAGCCTCGAGGGCCGCACGGCCATCCTGAAGGTGCACGCCAAGGACAAGCCGCTGGCCCCCGGCGTGGACCTGGTCTCCGTGGCCAAGAAGACCCCGGGCTTCACCGGCGCGGACCTTGCGAACGTGCTCAACGAGGCCGCGCTCATGGCGGCCCGCGAGAACCTCCCGGCCATCACGGACCCGGTCCTGGACGAGTCGATCGACCGCGTCATGGCCGGTCCGCAGAAGAAGTCCACGGTCATGCGGGAGCTCGAGCGCAAGATCACGGCGTACCACGAGGGCGGCCACGCGCTCGTGGCGGCCTCGCTCAACAACACCGCGCCGGTCACCAAAATCACCATCCTGCCGCGCGGCCGCGCGCTCGGCTACACGATGGTGGTGCCGGACGACAACAAGAACTCGATGACCCGCAACGAGCTCCTCGACCAGCTCGCGTACGCCATGGGCGGCCGCGTGGCGGAGGAGATCGTGTTCCGGGATCCGACGACGGGCGCGAGCAACGACATCCAGAAGGCCACCCAGACGGCCCGCAGCATGGTGACGCAGTACGGCATGAGCTCGCTCGTGGGCATGGTGCAGCTCGGCGGCGAGAGCTCCGACCCGTTCCTCGCCCAGCAGGGCGGCGGCCAGCGGGACTACTCGGACCACGTGGCGCAGCAGATCGACGACGAGGTCCGCCGCCTCATCGACACCGCCCACGCCGAGGCCTACGAGATCCTCATGCGCAACCGCGCGGTGCTGGACGAGCTGTCCCTGGCGCTCCTCGAGCGGGAGACCCTCAACGCGCGCGAGCTCGAGCCGATCTTCGCCAAGCTCGTCAAGCAGCCCGAGCGCGAGCTCTGGCTGACCAACGAGACCCGCTCGCCGAGCCCGGTCCCGCCCGTGGTCACCGCCAAGGAGCGCGCCGAGGCCGAGGCCGCCGGCCGTCCGGACCCGAGCAGCGTGGCCCCGCAGGACCAGATCGCAGGCGCCCACCTGCCCCGCGAGTTCGACCAGGGCGACGGCGACCTCCCCAACCCGACCCACGACCCGGGGGACCAGCACCTGCCGGGCGACGAGGGCGGCATCCCGGGCGACGGCGGCCAGGGAGGCCACGGCGGACCCTCGGGCCCGGTTCAGGGCGGCCCGGTCCAGGGCGGTCCCGGCCAGGGAGGCTATCCGCAGTGACCGTGGACCTTCCCCGGATCGAGTCCGCCGTCCGGGAGATCCTCGCCGCGATCGGCGAGGACCCGGACCGGGACGGCCTCCAGGAGACGCCCGCTCGGGTGGCCCGCGCGTACGAGGAGATGTTCAAGGGCCTGCACCAGCAGCCCTCGGACATCCTCTCGACGACGTTCGACCTGGACCACGAGGAGCTCGTCCTCGTCAAGGACATCCCGTTCTACTCGACCTGCGAGCACCACCTCGTCCCGTTCCACGGCTCCGCCGCCGTCGCCTACCTGCCCGGCGCCGCCGGGAAGGTGACGGGGCTCAGCAAGCTGGCGCGCGTCGTCGACATGTTCGCCCGGCGCCCCCAGGTGCAGGAGCGCCTCACCGCGCAGGTGGCGGACGCCCTCATGGAGAACCTGGACGCGCGCGGGGCTATGGTGGTGATCGAGTGCGAGCACATGTGCATGTCCATGCGAGGCATCCAGAAGCCCGGCGCCAAGACGGTCACCTCGGCCGTGCGCGGGCAGATGAGACAGCCGACCACCCGTGCGGAGGTGCTCTCGCTCATCAACGCCTCCTGACCGCCCACCGCTGACCCTGAGCACGCCGCCGTGCGCCCCCGGCACGCCGATCCCCGCCGTCCCCGCCCGCCACACGTTCCGACACGAGAGACGAGGACCCGATGGACTCCCTTGCCGCAGCCCCCGGGACCGGTCCGAACACCGGCCCGATGATGCGTCTTCGCGCACCGCAGACGCCCAAGAAGCTGAACGAGCTGCCCCGGCGGACGCTCGTCATGGGCATCCTCAACGTCACGGAGGACTCCTTCTCCGACGGCGGCCGGCATGCGGACGCGGACGCCGCCGTGCGCCACGGACTGGCCATGCACTACGGCGGCGCGGACATCGTGGACGTGGGCGGGGAGTCCACCCGCCCGGACGCCGAGCCCGTGGACCCCGAGACCGAGGCCGAGCGCATCCTGCCCGTCATCCGGGCCCTCGCGAAGGCCGGTGCGAGCGTCACCGTGGACACCAAGAACGCCTCCACCGCCCGGGCCGCGCTCGAGGCCGGCGCGGTGGCCGTCAACGACGTCTCCGGGAACCTCCTCACGGACGAGATGGCCGCCCTCATCGCCGAGACCGGCGCGGGTTACATCCTCATGCACTCCCGCGGGCCCGTGAAGTCCCAGGACCCGTCCGCGCAGTACGGAAGCGCGCCGGCCGAGGTGGCCGCGGAGCTCGCCGAGTGCGTGCGCCGGCTCGAGGCCGCGGGCGTCGCGCGGGAGCAGATCGTCCTGGACCCGGGCCTCGGCTTCAACAAGGAGGCCGAGGACAACTGGGACATCCTCCGCGGCCTCGGCGAGCTCGAGGCGATCGGCCTCCCGCT
Organism: Arthrobacter sp. UM1; assembly: GCF_020483305.1. Lineage (GTDB taxonomy): Bacteria > Actinomycetota > Actinomycetes > Actinomycetales > Micrococcaceae > Falsarthrobacter. The sequence continues at coordinate 73,821 of NZ_JACWAB010000007.1, read as the reverse complement.
GCTCATCGGCGCGAGCCGCAAGCGCTTCCTCGGCCGCCTGCTCGCCTCGGGCGGCAAGGACCGCCCGGTGGGGGAGCGGGACGCGGCCACGCTCGCGCTCACCGCGCTCCTCGCGCAGCGGGGCGTCTGGGGCGTGCGGGTGCACGACGTCGAGGGCAGCGCCGATGCCGTCGCGGTGGCGGAGGCCTTGAGCGGGCGTGACCGGGACGGCCGCGGCCGAGACGGGCAGCGGCCATGAGCGATCTCATCACGCTGACCGGGATCGAGGGCCGCGGGTTCCACGGCGTCCTCGAGCATGAGAAGCGGGTCGGGCAGCGGTTCAGCGCGGACGTCGTCGTCGCCGCGGACCACGGGGTGGCCGGGCTGACGGACGACCTCGCGGACACGGTGGACTACGGGTTCCTCGCCGAGGAGGTGCACGCGCTCATCACGGGCGAGCCGTTCGAGCTCATCGAGGCGCTCGCCGAGGCTATCGCGGCGCGCAGCCTCGAGATCGCCGGCGCCCACGCGCAGACCGTCACCGTGACCGTCCACAAGCCGCAGGCGCCCATCTCGGTGCCGTTCCGCAACGCGAGCGTGACCGTGACGAGGGCCCGGAGGCCGTTCGTCCTGGCCCTCGGCAGCAACCTCGGAGACTCGGGCGAGACCCTGAGGGACGCGGTCCGCCTTCTCCGCGAGGCCAGGCGCGTGGACGTGCAGGCGGTCTCGGACGCGGCGCGGACTGCTCCCGTGGGCGGGCCGGAGGGCCAGCCGGACTACCTCAACCTCGTGGTGACGGGGGAGACCACCCTCTCCCCGCGGGCCCTCCTGGCGCTCGCCCAGCGTGTGGAGCAGGCCCACGGCCGCACGCGCGAGGTGCGGTGGGGCGCGCGGACGCTGGACGTGGACGTCATCCGGCTCGGGGACCTCCGCAGCGACGATCCCGTGCTCACCCTTCCCCATCCGCGCGCGGCGCAGAGGGCGTTCGTCCTGGCGCCGTGGTCCTGGGCGGACCCGGGCGCGGTGCTGGACGGCCGGCTCGTCTCAGAGCTCGCGGCCGAGGCGCCGGACGCGGACGGCGTGGAGCGGCTCGGGCCGCTGGACTCTCTGGACTCGACCGCCGGGCGGGACGGGGGCGGCCCCGCGGGCGGCCCCGCTGCCGGCGCGGGAGCCGAGCCGGGAGTCGACGGCGGAGCCGGTCCCTGCGGGGCGGTGTCGCCGTGAAGGCCATCCGCCCGTGGCCCCTCGTGGCGTTCGCGTTCGTGGCCGGGATCCTCGGCTGGATCGCCAACGCCCTCGCGGCCAATGCGGGCTTCCCCTCCGTGCGCTTCCCGTGGAGCGCCCTCGTCACCATGGGCGTCATGTGCGCGGTCAGCCTCGGCTTCGGGTTCGCCGTGTGGCGCTCCCGGACGGGGCGGGCCCGGCAGCCCATCGACCCCCTTGTGGCCGCCCGCACCCTCGTGCTCGGGCAGGCCTGCGCCCATGCGGGCGCGCTCATCGCCGGCTGGCACACGGGCGTGCTCGCCGGCCTCGGCCGCTCCCTCGGGGAGGGCGGCTCGGACAGTGTCAACGCGTGTGTCTCCGTGATCGTCGGGGGCCTCATCATGATCGGCGTCGGGATCGCCGTGGAGTTCTTCTGCCGAATCCCGCCGGAGGAAGGTGATCCCAGTGAGCCCCAGGCCCAGTGAAGCAGAGCCGAGCGAGATGGAGCCCGGCGAGTCCGGGCCGAGTGAGCCCAGGCCGGGTGAGCCCAGATCCGGCGGCCCGCGGACTGGCGCCCGTTCGATCGTCCCGGAGGGCGTGGAGCTCCAGCGGCCCCACCCCAAGCTGGCCACGGCCAAGTACATCGGCTCGCTGGGGTGGCTCGTCATCGCGGCGATCGGCGCAGCGGTGCTGCTCGTCATCCCGATGGTCTTCAAGGGCGCCCAGATCCCGCTGTGGGTGTGGCTGCTCGTCATCCTGCCGTGGATCCTGTTCTGGGGGATCGCCGTGTTCCGCGTGCGGGTGTTCATGCGCAACCACGGGTTCGCGCTGCTCGAGGACGACTACATGGTGGCCTCCGGCGCCTGGTTCCGCGAGGTGGTGGCCGTGCCGTACGGCCGCATCCAGTACGCCAAGGTGAGCCAGGGCCCGCTCCTGCGCCGGTACGGGCTCGCGAGCGTCGAGCTCCACTCCGCCGCGTCCAGCATGAGCGCCACCGTGCAGGGGCTGCCCCTCGAGGACGCCGAGGCGCTCAAGGAGCGTCTCGTCTCGCGCGGCAGCGCCCAGCTCGCGGGGCTGTGATGCGGCAGCCCCACGAGGAGTTCGAGCCCGGCGGAGCACGGCCCGACGACGGCGCACCAGCCGCCCTCCCTCCCGCCGAGGACCGCCCCGAATCCGCTCCCGAGGACATCTCGCAGTGGCGCCACGTCCACTGGTCCTCGCCGCTCGTGCACGCCTGGATCATCGTGGCGGTGGTCCTCTTCAACCTCGTGCAGAACTTCGGGGAGGACGTCCTCACGGGCAAGGGGGTCACCCAGCCGGACGGCCCGCTCGAGATCAACCCCTGGTTTGCGGCGGTCGTCTTCGGCGTGCCTGCGCTCCTGCTCGTCTTCGGGTACCTGTCCTGGCTCAAGCACCGCTTCTTCATCACGCGCTCGCACGTGTATCTGCGCAAGGGCGTGCTGTTCCAGTCGAGGCACCAGGTGCGGCTGGACCGCCTCCAGTCGGTCGACATGAACCAGCCGCTGGCCGCCCGCATCCTCGGCCTGACGGAGCTCAAGCTCGTCACCGCGGACGGCGAGGCCGGCTCGGACTTCACCCTCGCCTTCCTCAAGACCTCCGAGGCGAAGCGTCTGCGCACCGAGCTCCTCATCGAGGCCCAGGAGATCCAGACGCAGGAGATCCGGGCGCAGGAGGGCACGACGGCGCACGGCGCCGTTCCCTCCCTCGAGACGGCGTCCCCGCTCGGCGGGGGAGCTGCTCTGCCGGGCGCAGCGGGCGAGGCGGAGGCCTCACCTGAGAACGCGGCCGTGCCCACGGCTCCGGCCCCGGTGAGCGAGCCCGTGGTGCTGGACGGCACCGAGCGCCGTCTCTTCCGGCAGCCGACGTCTCGCGTGGTCGGGTCCCTTCTGCTCAGCCCCAGCGTGATCATCGCGGCGCTGGCCGTCGCGGCCGCCGTCGTCATCTCCTTCCTGCCCGTGGGGTGGCGGGACGATGCGCTGCTGGTGATCCGCGCGGGCATCGGGCCCACTCTCATCGCCCTGCTGTTCAACACGGTGACGAAGCTGCCCAAGCGCATGAACTTCGTGCTCGCAGCGCGCGGAGGCCGGCTCGTGGTCTCCCAGGGGGCGGCGTCCACGGCGGCCCGGGCCGTGCGCCCGGAGCGCATCCACGGCGTGTTCATCCGGCAGCCGCTCCTGTGGCGGCCGTTCGGCTGGTACGGCGTCGAGTACCTCAGCCCCGGCGGAGCGGGGGACCTGGCGGACGAGAACGTGGGCAGCGAGCTCCTGCCCGTGGCGCGGTTCGAGGAGATCGAGCCCGTCCTCGCCGAGGCCCTGCCGGAGTTCGCCGGGCGCCTGGACGAGTTCGCCGTGCGGCCGGACGACGGCTTCACCCGCATGGCGCGCGCCGCCGAGTGGATGTCCCCGTTCGCCCGCAAGCGCGTGGGCTTCCTGGTCCGAGACGGCGTCCTGTCCTCGAGGTCCGGGTGGCTCACCCGGCAGCTCGCGTTCATCCCGCTGCGGCGCATCCAGTCCGTGGAGATCGAGCAGGGGCCTGTGAGCCGTGCGTGCGGCCTGGCCCGGCCCCGCGTCCACCTCGTCTCCGGCGGGCTCTCCTGGCTCGCGGCCAGCCACCTGCCCAAGCTCAAGACCCGTGAGGCCGCCGAGACGTTCGACGCCCTGCGCACGCGGGCCGTCGAGGCCGCGCACTCCGCCCGGATCGTGAGGCGGCCTTCCGGTCCCGGCCCCGTTCCGCGCCCGAATCCCCACCCCGAGGAGCACCCGTGAAACCAGGCCGCCTCAAGGTCTCCGTCATCGGCGCCGGCAGAGTGGGCGCCGTCCTCGGGGCTGCGCTGAGGGCCGCGGAGCACGACGTCGTCGCCGTCACCGCCGTCTCCGAGGCGAGCCGGGAGCGCGCGGAGACCCTCCTGCCCGGCGTTCCCGTGCTGCCGCTCGACGAGGCGGTGCGCGCCGGGGACCTGGTCCTCTTCGCCGTCCCGGACGACGCCCTCGAGGAGCTCGTGGCCGGCCTCGCGGGGGCCGGGCACCTGCGGACCGGGCAGATCGTCCTCCACACGTCCGGGATGCACGGGCTCGAGGTGTTCGCGCCGGCGCGGGAGCTCGGCGCCGTGCCCATCGCGGTCCACCCGGCGATGGCCTTCACGGGCATGAGCCTCGACCTCACGCGCCTGCAGGACTGCGCGTTCGGCGTGACGGCGGACCCGGTGTTCCTGCCGATCGCCCAGGCGCTCGCGGTGGAGATGGGCGGCGAGCCGGTGGTGGTCGACGACGCCGACCGCGTGGCCTACCACGCCGCGCTCGCGCACTCCTCGAACCATCTGGTGACGCTCGTGGCCCAGAGCTCGCAGCTGCTCGGCTCGATCGGCGTGGAGGACCCGGCGCGCGTGCTCGGGCCGCTGCTGCGCGCGAGCCTGGAGAACGCGCTCGCCTCCGGGGAGTCCGCGCTGACGGGGCCGGTCTCACGCGGGGACGCCCAGACCGTCGCGGCGCACGCGGACGCGCTGGAGCGCCGCGCCGCGGACAGCCCTGACGAAGCCGACCTCCTCACCGCCTACCGGGAGATGGCCGTGGCCACGGCGAGGCGGGCCCTGGCCTCGGGGCGCATCTCGGCCGAGGCAGCGAGCCGGATCATCGAGCGGCTGACGCTCGGCGGGGAGTGACGGGCGCCAGCCGCAGGGACCCCCTCGAGGCAGCCCGAGCCTCTCCGAGTCCTCTCGAGCTGCTCTGAGCCTCCCCGAGCCGCTCTGAGCCGATAGGGTGGCCGACATGAAGCCCCGCCTCGTCACCACGATCGCCGAGCTGCGCAGCGCCTCGGCTGAGCTGCTCGACCTCGCGGGGGACAGCGCCCGCTCCGGCGCCGGCGCGAGCGTCCGTCCCACGCTCGCCCTCGTCCCCACGATGGGCGCCCTCCACGCCGGTCACGCACGCCTCGTGCGGCGGGCCCGGGAGGTGGCGGACGTCGTCGTCGTCTCGGTGTTCGTCAACCCGCTCCAGTTCGGGGATCCCGCGGACCTCGAGCGCTATCCGCGGACGCTGGACGCGGACCGCGAGGTCCTGGCGGAGGCGGGCGCGGACCTCGTCTTCGCGCCGACCGCCGCGGAGATGTACCCCGAGGGCGAGCCGCTCGTGCGCCTCTCCGCGGGCCCCATGGCCGAGCGGTTCGAGGGCGCCAGCCGCCCCGGGCACTTCGACGGGATGCTTACCGTGGTCGCCAAGCTCCTCCACGCCGCCCAGCCGAGCGCGGCCGCCGAGTTCACGGCGCTGTTCGGGGAGAAGGACGCGCAGCAGCTCGCGATCATCCGCCGCATGGTCGCGGACCTCAACATGCCGGTGCGGATCGAGGGCGTGCCGATCGTCCGCGATGCCGACGGCGTCGCCCTCTCCTCCCGCAACCGCTTCCTCAGCGCCGAGGAGCGCGAGCAGGCCCTCGAGATCTCGCGCACCCTTGCGGACCTGCGCCGCCAGCACGACGACGGCGGCCCGCTCCGCCTCGCCGCCGCGCGCGAACGCCTGGGCGCCGCTGAGGGGATCGGGCTGGACTACCTCGAGCTCGTCGACGGACGGACGTTCGAGCCGGTGCGGGGCGAGGGGAACGCGCCTGGCGCGGGCTCTGCGGAGGGCGCGGTCTCCACTGACTTCGCCGGCGATGGGGGCGACACGGTCGTTGCGGAGGACGCAGTGCGGGCGAGGCCGGGGGACGTCGTCATCGCGGCCGCGAAGGTCGGCTCGGTGCGGCTGCTCGACAACCTGCACCTCTGAGGTCGGGAGGCCGGCGCACGGGGTGACTGCTGGCCGGAACGGGCGGCCGGAGGCCAGTTCTACCGGCGCGCGGCCCAGTCCTCGCGGGTGAGGACGCTGACCCAGCCGTCCATGCGGAGGCCGCGCTCGCTGAGGAGCCCGGGAACCTCGATGAAGTCGGGGAAGCCGGCGGACTGGACCGAACGGAACGAGGCGCGGTTCCCGGCGGCCGCCTGCCAGAGCACGCGGTCCACGAGGCCCTGGCGGAAGACCTCGTCCACGGCGAGGCGGACGGCGCGTCCCATGAGCCCGCGGCCTCGGAAGGCGGGGTGCATGACGAAGCCGAGGACCGCCGTCGTCGTCGGCTCGGGCCGGCCGTGGCGGGCGGCCGCGTCGCGAGCGCGGACGATCTCCGGCTTCATGTCCTCGCCGAGGCCGGAGAAGCGGAGGTCGAGGGTGCCCGCGTACTCGCCGTTGACGTCGAGCGCCCAGAACCACGTGGTCTCCCGGCCTGAGAGCATCCGCTCGATGTACTCGACGGCCATCTGGCGGGTGTAGTCGCGCGGGATGGTGGTCCAGGCGAGGGAGACGGGATCCACGGAGCGCTCGTGGACGGCCTCGGCGTCGGAGAGACGGTGGGCGCGGAGCAGCAGGTCACCGTCGCGGAGACGGGGCGGGGTGCGGAAATCGACGGACATATCCACAATCTACGCTTCTCTCTGACGAACGCCAGGGTGAGTGGCTAGTCTGAACGCATGACTTCTCATGACACTCGCGAACAGGCCTCGGACGGCGTCCTCTTCCCGTACACGGATGAGGGGACCCGGGTCCAGGACGACCTCTTCCGGCACACCAACGGGCAGTGGCTGGACACGCATGAGATCCCGGGAGACCGCGGCATGGACGGCGCGTTCTACGAGCTGCGGGACCGCTCGGAGGCGGACGTGCGGGCCATCATCGAGCGGGCCGCGGTGCAGGGCAACGTTGCGGCCGGCGGTGCGGATGGCGGCAAGGACGCCGCACGGGCCCGGCGGATCGGCGGCCTGTACGCGCAGTTCATGGACGAGGACGCCATTGAGGCGCGCGGCGTCGAGCCGCTCAAGCCGCTGCTCGCGCAGATCGAGGCGGCGCAGACCGTGGAGGAGTTCGTGGCCGTGGCCTCGGACCTGCACGCCGCGGGAGTGGGCTCGCTGGCCAACCTGTTCGTGAGCATCGACCCGAACAACCCGGAGCTCAACCGCGTCTTCGCGGTCCAGGGCGGCATCTTCCTGCCGGACGAGGCCTACTACCGGGAGGACGAGTACGCGGAGATCCGGGAGAAGTACCTGGAGCACCTGCGCGCCTTCTTCGAGCTCACGGGGATCGAGGGGGATCCGGCGGACGCCATGGCGCTGGAGACCAAGATCGCCGCGGCGCACTGGGACAAGGTGCGCACGCGGGACGCGGTGGCCCGCAACAACCCCTACACGGACCGCGAGTTCGCCGAGCGCTGGCCGCTTCTGCACGCGTGGATCGCCCGGGCGGTCCCGGAGGCCTCGCGCCGGGAGACGCTCAACGTCTGGCAGCCCGAGGCGCTCGACGGCGTCAGCGAGCTCCTCCAGAACGTCCCGCTGGACACGTGGAAGCTGTGGCTCAAGAACTTCGCGGCCCACTTCGCGGCGCCCTACCTGTCCAAGGACGTGGTGCGCTGCAACTGGGAGTTCGTCTCCAAGGCCCTGACCGGCGCCACCGAGCAGCGCGAGCGGTGGAAGCGCGGCGTGGCCTTCGTGGAGAACGCCGTGGGGGAGGACCTCGGCGCGCTCTTCGTGGCGGAGCACTTCCCGCCGGAGTACAAGGCGCGGATGCTCGAGCTCGTGGACTACCTCGTCCGCGCGTACCGCGAGTCCATCTCGGAGATCTCGTGGATGTCGGAGGAGACGCGCAAGAAGGCGCTCGTCAAGCTCGAGAAGTTCGTGACCAAGATCGGCTACCCGGAGGAGTGGAAGGACTACTCGGACGTCTCCGTCCAGGCGGACCTCGTGGCCACGGCCATGCGGGCCAACGAGTCCGAGACCCGCCGGGAGCTGGAGAAGCTGGACCGGCCGGTGGACGGCAAGGAATGGCTCATGACCCCGCAGACTGTCAACGCCTACTACATGCCGCCGGCCAACGAGATCGTCTTCCCTGCCGCCATCCTGCGGCCGCCGTTCTTCGACGCCGAGGGGGACGCGGGCATGAACTTCGCGGGCATCGGCGCCGTGATCGGCCACGAGATCGGCCACGGGTTCGACGACCAGGGCTCCCGCTACGACGGCGACGGCCGCCTCGAGAACTGGTGGACCGAGGCGGACCGGGAGGCGTTCACCGAGCGGACCTCCCGCCTGGTCAGCCAGTATGACGGCCTGCACCCGGCGGCAGCGCCCGAGGCGTCCGTGAACGGCGAGCTCACCCTCGGCGAGAACATCGGAGACCTCGGCGGCCTCGGGATCGGACTCAAGGCGTACAAGCTGTACCTGGCCGACCACGGCCTCACCCTGGAGACCGCCCCGGTGGTCAACGGGCTCACGGCGGCCCAGCGCTTCTTCCTCGCCTGGGCCACGATCTGGAAGGCGAAGGCCCGTAAGGAGGCCGTGGAGCTGCAGGTCTCCTCTGACCCGCACTCGCCTGCCGAGTTCCGGGCGAACGAGCCGGCCAAGAACCTCGACGCCTTCCACGAGGCCTTCGGCACCAAGCCGGGCGACGGCATGTACCTCGAGCCCGAGAAGCGAGTCACCATCTGGTGATGTGACGGCCCCGAGCCGCCGGTCCCACGGACACCCCGTGGGGCCGGCGGCTTTTCTGCGTCTCTGGGCCGGGTCCCCTCTTCCCCGTTCCTCCCTCCCTGTACTCCCCGCTCGTCCCCGTCTCCTGCTGCTGCCCTCCCTTCTGCAGCTCGTCCCCCTCTCCTGCTGCGGCCCGTCTCTCCGCCGTCGTCGTTCTGACGGATCGCATCACCGGCGCCTCCCTCGCTTCGTCGGCTCACGCCACCCGGCGCCCGCCGTCGTCGTCCCCTCTCCGCCGTCACCACACCGACTTTCGCCATCGCACCCGGTTTCTGGCGAATACACCCGGAATCGAGCGTGATTTTGAGCGGAAACGGGTGTGGATGGCGCGGGGTGAGCGGAAACGGGTGTGGTTCGTGTTGCTGCTTGGGCGGCTTCGTGATGGCAAGCGGAAATGGGTGTCGAACTCGCGACTCAGGGCCCATAACGTGTGCCTCGCAGCAGACGGGGCTCATTTCGATTCGAGTGGCCCCACGGAGCGGCCTCCTCCTCGCGTCCACACCCCTTTTCGCCATCGCACCCGGTTTTAGGCGAATACACCCGGAATCGAGCGCGATTTTGAGCAGAAACGGGTGTGGATGCCTGGGCTGAGCGGAAACGGGTGTGGCGCGGGTGGTAGGGAGGCGACGGCGGGCCGGGACGGGCGGAAACGGGTGTCAACCGTGGCCCGGGCCGAGGCGGAGAGGGCGCAACCCCCGGAACGCGTCTGCTCCGCCCGAAACCCGAACGCCCCCGAGACCGCCTACGCCGGGCGGTAGGCGCGTGAGGTCCGGCGCTGGTGGCGCAGGAAGCGCGCCACCTCGCGGACCACGGGGAAGGGGCCGCGGTTGCCGCCGTCGTGGTGGAGGTTGGCCAGGACGGTGACGGTGGCGTTGGTCTGCTCGGCGATGGACTCGGACGCCAGCCGGAAGAAGGCCGGCGAGCGCGAGCCGACCAGCAGCAGCGTGGGGACCTCGTTGGCGTAGTCCTCGGCGGAGCGGTCGCTCTGGCGGAGCTGGTCCAGCTCGCGGAGGGTCGGCGCGGCGAGGTACTCGAGCTGGGCACCGGCCGAGGTGCGGGCGGCGGTCCGGACCACGCGGGTCAGCAGGGGCAGCGGCAGCCGCGGAAGGAAGGGGACGGTGCCGAGGTTCTTGCCGGCGATCGCCGTGGCCCGGGCGAGCCGGCCGTCCTCCAGGGCCTTGTGGGCCTGGGGGAGGTAGTGGGTCGGGAAGCTGCCGGCCACGTTGGCTGCGGCGTCGTACGTGATGACGGCGTCGAGGGCATCGGGGCCCAGGGCCCGCGCGGTGTGCAGCGCGATGGCGCCGCCGTAGCTGTGGCCGAACAGGGTCCGGGAGCCGGTGGCCCGCAGGACCTCCTGGGCGTCGTGGACCTCGGTTCGCAGCGAGTAGTTCTCCGGCTGGTTCGAGGACGAGCCGCGCCCCCGCCGGTTGTAGAAGTGCACCGGCAGCCGCGTCACCGCGTGGAGCCGGTGGATGACCCCCAGGTACTGGTGGATGGTCACCATGGCTCCGTGCACGACGACGATCCCGGGCCCCTCGCCGAGGGAGAAGAGCTCGAGCCGCCCGCGGTCTGGAAGGGTGAGGACGCGCTGGGTGAGCCGGTGCTTCACGGGCTGGACACGCTCCTTCGCTTCGATCGCTACGAGTGGCTGCGGGCTGCCGATGCCGTCCAGGGCCGGCGGCGCGGTTCCTCCGTCTCATCGTGCTCCCCGTACCTCAATGGCCCCTGTGAGGGCCGGAAAGCGGGCCTAGAATAGAGGACTGTGACTTCTCAAGACCCCGCCGCACCCCAGTCCGAGCCGAAGACGCAGTCCGCAGAGGCGGCCGAGGCCTCCGAGCAGATGCGCGTGCGCTACGCGAAGCGCCAGCAGCTCCTCGAGTCGGGCCACGAGCCCTACCCGGTGGCGCTGCCCATCACGCACACCGTCACGGAGCTGCGGGAGAAGTTCGGCCACCTCGAGGCGGACCAGACCACGGGCGAGACCGTGGGCGTCGCCGGCCGCGTGGTGTTCGTGCGCAACACGGGCAAGCTCTGCTTCGCCACGCTGCAGCAGGGCAACGGCACCCGGATCCAGGCGATGGTGTCCCTGGCCAACGTCGGGGAGGAGGCGCTCGCCTCCTGGAAGCAGATGGTGGACCTCGGGGACCACGTGTTCGTGAAGGGCGAGGTCATCTCCTCCCGCCGCGGAGAGCTCTCCGTCATGGCGGACGAGTGGCGCATGGCCTCCAAGGCGCTGCGCCCCATGCCGATGATCCACGCGGAGCTCGGCGAGGAGACGCGGGTCCGCCAGCGCTACGCGGACCTCATGGTCCGTGACGCGGCCCGGGACATGGTCTACAAGCGCGCGGCCATCACGCGCTCAGTCCGGGACACGCTCCACGGGCACGGCTACGTGGAGGTGGAGACCCCGATGCTCAACCTCATCCACGGCGGCGCGGCGGCCCGCCCGTTCGAGACACACCTCAACGCGTTCGACCAGCCCATGACTCTCCGCATCGCCACCGAGCTCTACCTCAAGCGGGCCGTGGTGGGCGGCATCGAGCGCGTGTTCGAGCTCGGCCGCGTCTTCCGCAACGAGGGCGTGGACTCCACGCACAGCCCCGAGTTCACCACGCTCGAGTCCTATGAGGCCTGGGCGGACCAGTTCACCATGGCCGAGCGCCTCAAGGAGATCATCCTCAACGCGGCGGACGCCGTCGGCGCCCCGCACCAGATCGAGACGGAGCAGGGGACCATCGACCTCGACGCCGAGTGGCGCTGGCTTCCCGTCTACCCGGGCCTGTCCGAGGCCGTGGGCCGCGAGATCACGCCGGACACGGGCCTCGACGTGCTCAAGGAGGTCGCCGAGCAGCACGAGGTCTCCCTGGATCCCGCGTGGGACGCCGAGAAGGCCGTCGTGGAGCTCTTCGGCGAGATCGTGGAGCCGACCCTCCTCAACCCGACCTTCGTCTACGACTACCCGCCCTCCGCCCAGCCGCTCGCCCGCCAGCACCGCGAGGACCCCCGCCTCATCGAGGCGTGGGACCTCATCATCGGCGGCATGGAGCGCGGTACGGCGTTCTCCGAGCTCATCGATCCGGTCATCCAGCGCGAGCGCCTCACCGAGCAGTCCCGCAAGGCGGCCGACGGCGACGACGAGGCCATGCAGCTCGACGACGACTTCCTCCGCGCCCTCGAATACGGCGCGCCGCCCATGGGAGGAATCGGGCTCGGAATCGACCGCCTGGTCATGCTGTTCACTCAGGCGGGCATTCGCGAGACCATTCTCTTCCCGCTGCTGAAGCCGGAGGCGTGACGGACATGGGCGCGATCGGACCGTATGTGGACGTTCTTCTCCCGTCCGTCGGCATCTTTCTCATCTTCCTGTTCGTGTACCGGGCCGTGATCCGCTCGGACAAGAGCGAGCGGGACGCCTATTCCACTGCCGTCCGTGAATACCGGGAGAAGCACGGCGTGCAGGAGGGCGAGCGGCGTGCGCCGTCGGCCGCTGAGGCCCCGGCGCCCTCGTCCGTCCCGCGCCGCGGCGGCGCCGCCGCAGAGCCCGGCGCGCTGGGGGAGGGAAGGCCGGACGCAGGGGGCGCCCCGGCTCGCGAGGGCGCGGCCGAGGATCTCCGAGGGGAATCCGAAGACCGCCGCCTCTAGGGATTTCCGAGCTTTTTCTCTAGGTAACCTGACAGTTTCCCGCTGAACATTACGATCAGAGCGAAATAGATGCGCGGAGCGCGCTGTTCTCTGTAGAGTGTTCGGGTAACAGCATTCTGATTTCGGGATGTCAACGTCGATAAGAGGGGAAACCCACAGTGGCTCAGAAGGTGCAGATCATCCTGGAAGACGACTTGTCGGGCGGTCCGGCGGACCAGACCATGCGTTTCGGGCTCGAGGGCGTCGATTACCAGATCGACCTCAGCAATGAGAACGCGGAGAAGCTCCGCGAGGCTCTCAAGCCGTTCATCGAGGTGGCCATGAAGACCAACGGCCGCGGCCGCCGCAGCCCGGGCCGCTCGGGCGGACAGCGCTCCAGCCAGACGGCCAAGGTGCGCGCATGGGCCAAGGAGCAGGGATTCAACGTCTCTGACCGCGGCCGCATCCACCAGGACATCTTCGACAAGTACGAGGCCGCCCACTAAGGCGAGCCCTTTTTCCAACACCCCCACCGGCCGGCGCCGTCTCGCAGTCCCGCGAGGCGGCGCCGTCCGCGCGTCCGGGCCGATTCCACCGCTTGCGAACAGTCGGCGGCCTCACCAGGGTGTTGCGTAGAGTCGAGTCCAAAGTCATCTGCAAGGAGTGTGCCGAGTGTTTGAACGGTTTACTGACAGGGCCCGTCGAGTGGTGGTGCTCGCGCAGGAAGAGGCGCGCACGCTGAACCACAACTACATCGGGACGGAGCACATCCTCCTGGGGCTCATCCACGAGGGGGACAGCATCGCGGCCAAGGCCCTCGCCTCCCTGGACATCACCCTCGAGGCCGTGCGGGAGCAGGTCCAGGACATGATCGGCCCGGGCCAGCAGGGCCCCGGAGGCCACATCCCGTTCACGCCCCGCGCCAAGAAGGTGCTCGAGCTCTCCCTGCGCGAGGCGCTGCAGCTCAGCCACAACTACATCGGCACGGAGCACATCCTGCTCGGCCTGCTCCGCGAGGGCGAGGGCGTGGCCGCTCAGGTCATCGTCAAGCTCGGCCACGAGCTCGGCCAGGTCCGTCAGACCGTGGTCCAGATGATCCAGGGCTACCCCGGCGGCAAGGAGGCGGCCAACGCGGGCGTCGGCGCCGGCGGAGGCCGCGCCGAGGGACAGCCGGCGGGCTCCACCGTGCTGGACAAGTTCGGCCGGAACCTGACGCAGGCCGCGCGGGACGGGAAGCTGGACCCCGTCGTCGGCCGCGAGCAGGAGATGGAGCGCGTCATGCAGGTCCTCTCCCGCCGCACCAAGAACAACCCGGTGCTCATCGGCGAGCCGGGCGTCGGCAAGACCGCCGTCGTCGAGGGCCTCGCGCAGGCGATCGTCCGCGGAGACGTGCCGGAGACCATCAAGGACAAGCACCTCTACACGCTGGACCTCGGCTCGCTCGTGGCGGGCTCGCGCTACCGCGGCGACTTCGAGGAGCGCCTCAAGGGCGTCCTCAAGGAGGTCCGGACGCGGGGCGACATCATCCTGTTCATCGACGAGATCCACACGCTCGTCGGCGCGGGTGCCGCGGAGGGCGCCATCGACGCGGCCAACATCCTCAAGCCGATGCTGGCCCGCGGCGAGCTCCAGACGATCGGCGCCACCACGCTGGACGAGTACCGCAAGCACATCGAGAAGGACGCCGCGCTCGAGCGCCGCTTCCAGCCGATCCAGGTGGCCGAGCCGAGCGTGGACCTCACCTACCAGATCCTCCAGGGCGTCCGGGACCAGTACGAGTCCCACCACAAGGTGACCATCACGGACGAGGCCCTCGAGGCCGCCGCCCAGATGTCCCACCGCTACATCTCGGACCGCTTCCTCCCGGACAAGGCGATCGACCTCATCGACGAGGCCGGCGCGCGCCTGCGCATCCAGCGCCTCACGCCGCCGCCGGAGCTCAAGGAGATGGACAAGGAGATCGAGGGCGTCCGGAAGCAGAAGGAAGAGGCCATCGACGCCCAGGACTTCGAGGGCGCCGCGAGCCTCCGGGACAAGGAGTCCCAGCTGACGCAGAAGCGCCAGGAGAAGGAGGAAGCCTGGAAGAACGGCGGGATGGACCAGGCGGCCATCGTGGACGCCGATCTCATCGCCGAGATCCTCTCCAAGTCCACGGGCATCCCGGTGGTCAAGCTCTCGGAGGAGGAGTCCTCGCGGCTGCTCAAGATGGAGGACGAGCTGCACAAGCGCGTCATCGGCCAGGACGAGGCCATCCGCTCCATCTCCCGGGCCATCCGCCGCACGCGCGCCGGCCTCAAGGACCCGAACCGCCCCGGCGGATCGTTCATCTTCGCCGGCCCCACGGGCGTGGGCAAGACCGAGCTCGCCAAGGCGCTCGCGGAGTTCCTCTTCGGGGACCAGGACGCGCTCATCACCCTGGACATGTCCGAGTACGCCGAGAAGCACACCGTCTCCAAGCTGTTCGGCGCGCCTCCCGGATACGTGGGCTACGAGGAGGGCGGCCAGCTCACCGAGAAGGTCCGCCGTCGCCCGTTCTCCGTGGTGCTGTTCGACGAGGTGGAGAAGGCCCACCAGGACCTCTTCAACTCGCTCCTGCAGATCCTCGAGGACGGACGCCTCACGGACGCGCAGGGCCGCGTGGTGGACTTCAAGAACACGGTGATCATCATGACCACCAACCTCGGAACCCGGGACGCGTCCAAGCCGGTGCAGACGGGCTTCCAGTCCAGCACGGACAGCACCACGAACTACGAGCGGATGAAGGCTCGCGTCAACGACGAGCTCAAGCAGCACTTCCGCCCCGAGTTCCTCAACCGCGTGGACGACGTTGTGGTGTTCCCGCAGCTCACCGAGGAGGAGATCGTCAAGATCGTGGACCTCTTCATCTCCCGCCTGGCCCGCCGCCTCGGCGACAAGGAGATGACCATCGAGCTGACGAACGCCGCCAAGATCCGCCTGGCCAACCTCGGCTACGACCCGGCGATGGGCGCCCGCCCGCTGCGCCGGACCATCCAGACCGAGATCGAGGACCAGCTCTCGGAGAAGATCCTCTTCGGCGACATCGTCCAGGGCCACCACATCCTCGTGGACGTCGAGGGCGAGGGGGACGAGGCGAAGTTCACCTTCTCCTCCGAGCCCCGGACCTCGGAGAACGAGGCCCACTCGGCGGACGAGCCAGAGAAGGTCCGCCCGCTCGGCGACTTCGAGAAGGACACCACGCGGGTGCCCCGCTCCGGCGGCTCCTCGGCGTTCGACGGCGAGGGCGGCCTCTCCGCCCGGGCCGTGGAGAACGACCGCCCGGCCGGCACGGCGTAAGCCCGGCCGGGGCGGCGCGACCGGCAGGTTCGCGCCGCCCGCTGCGGACGCCCCGAGCGGCTCCGCCTCCTCAGAACAGCGCAGCGCCCAGTCCCCATGCGGGGCTGGGCGCTGCGCTGTGTCGTGTGACTCCCGGTCTGGGCTTCGAGCTTCGGGTTACGGGCTCTGGGCTCCTCGGGGGCCGCTGGCCTGGGCGCCGCTGTCTCAGGGAGCGGAGCGGGCTCCCCAGGCTTCGATCTCACGTGTCATGATTATCCTTAACTCGGGGAGGAGCGGTCATGGTGCGGAAGCCGGGCAGGGCGCTGAGCATGACGACGGCGGCCGCCGTCGTCGTCCTGGCGCTGAGCGGATGCGGGGTGTTCGAGCGGCCGCTTGAGGAGCCGCTGCGGACGAAGACGGCGCGGCTGCTCGCGCCGCGCGCGGAGATCGACGCGGCCATGGAGAGGGCAGTCTCGGCATGTGCCAAGAAGCACGGGTGGACGGAAAGGGTGGAGTTCTCGCTCCCGCACCCGGGGCTCATCTCGGGGATCCCGGAGGTCTTCGCGTCCGCTGAGTCCGCGGAGAAGCGCGGCTATGCGTCCACCCTGCGCCAGAGCTCGGGTGTGAACGCCGGCCTGACACCTGAGCAGGAGGAGGCGATCCTCGGGCGTGCGCCGCAGGGGAAGCCGCGCGGCTCGGCGCACTCGGAGTCCGGAGCGCCCAGGTCCGTGCCAGCCACGGGATGTGTGGCGGAGTCCGCGGCGGCGGTGTTCGGGAGTGTTGAGAATGCGAACACCGTGTCCGAGCTCTCGGAGGAGATGAAAGAGCTGCCCCGGGAGACCTCACGGCATACGGCCCGAGTGAGTCAGGACGTCTCTGACGCGTACCGCGGGTGTATGCGCCAGGGCGGCTATGACCTGCATCTCGGCGCTGCCTCGGGCCACGCGAATCAGATGTGGGGCGCGTACCGGAGCCCCGGCGAGCCGCCGCACGAGCAGGAGCTGCAGATGCTGAGGGTGGACATCGGCTGTCAGGCGGAGCTCGATATTGCCCGTCGGCTCGATGATGCCATTCTCCTCGGCGCCGCCGGCTGGGCCCGAAAGAACGAGGCTCGGATCATGAAGGCTGCCGAGCTGATCGAGGCCGCCACGGAGCGGTCTAAGCGGATCCTGGGCGAATGAAAGACGAGCGGGGGATGCGCTCGCTTCCGCGGCGGAAGTGGTCCTGGAGGCTGAGGATGACGACGGCGGCCGCCGTCGTCGTCCTGGCGCTGAGCGGATGCGGGGTGTTCGAGCGGCCGCTTGATGAGCCGCTTCGTTCTCAGGTGAGGAGTCTTCTCCTGCCTTCGGCGGAAATCGAAGCGGCCATGGAGAAGGAGATTTCGATCTGTGCGCGCAAATTCGGTTGGACGAAGCGTGTCCCGTATTCAATTGGCGGGCTCCAGACCCTAGCGGGTGTGTCGGGTGTCTTCTCAAGCGTGGCTTCCGCTGAACGGATCGGCTATGCCGCGACCCTGCGAGAGACAGAGGACTCGGGTGCGGAGATGACGGCGGAGCAGGTTGACGGCATCATAGGAAGCTTTGAACCGGAGAACCTGTTTCGCTACACGTCCCCGAAAACGGGGGCAGGGACGGCCGTCCCCAAGACCGGTTGCGTCTCGGATGCACGGATCAAGGTGTACGGAAGCCTTGAAGCCTCAATCAAGGTGAGTGGGTTCGCAAATGAGCTTCGGGGTGCGCCGTTAGGTTACCAGTCGCGTATCAGGGACCTTATGTCCTCAATGGGAGCGTCTTATCGCTCTTGTCTTCAAGAGCATGGACGTGATTTTACGATCGGCGAGGCTTCTGAAATGGCCGGACGCACATGGGGTCAGTATCGTGCGCACGGTTCTCCTCCCCATGCGGAAGAGCTGGAGCTGCTCAGAATCGATGCTGGATGCCAGGAGAAGATCGGCCTGGCTGCAAAACTGGATGACGCTGTTCTGGAGGGAGCCTCTTCCTGGGCCAAGAGACATCAGAACGAGATCGCCGCGCTGGCAGTTCTCAATGAAGAAGCTCAAAAGCGAGCTGAGCGGATCCTTGCCGAATGAAAGGTGAACGGGGGCCGTGCCCGCTTCCGCGGCGGGAGTGGTCCTGGAGGCTGAGGGCGACGGCGGCCGCCGTCGTCGTCCTGACGCTGGGCGGATGCGGGGTGTTCGAGCGGCCGTTCGAGGAGCCGCTGCGCGCCCAGGTGAAGGCGGTCCTCATCCCCTCGGCCGAGATCGAGGCCGCTCTGGATGTGACCGTCTCGGCGTGCGCGGCGAAGCACGGGTGGGACCGGAAGGTGACCTCCCCGTACCGGGGTATCGAGGCGCTGGGAGGTCCGGCGGGGCTGTTCGGCGATGCCCGGATCGCGGAGCGCGTGGGGTATCTCTCCACGATGCGGAACCCGCTGCCGGGGGAGGCAGACATGTCCGCCGAGCAGGACGAGAAGGTCACGGGCAGCTACGCCGAGGGGCGAACGGTCGGGTTCACCTCGGCGGATGACACGTTCCGGATGTCCATGCCGGAGCACGGGTGTGTGGCGGAGGGGGCGCTCGCCGTGTTCGGCACCCACCGCGACTTCCTCACCGCCGTGGCGTATCCATACGGGGCGCAGGACGTGCCGCGGAGTGCGGGCCCCGCGATCCGGCGGGCGCTGCGGGAAGGCGCGGAAGCCTACGGGGCGTGCATGCGCCGAGGCGGCCGGGAGTTCGACCTGGGAGACGCGTCTGCGTACGCGCGGCAGGAGTGGGGCCAGTACAGGAAGCCGGGGGAGCGGCCGCACGCGGCTGAGATCGAGCTGGTCCGGGCGGACGCCGCGTGCCAGGCGGAAGCGGGCCTCCAGGCGAAGATCGAGGCCTCCGTGCTGCGGAGCGCCCGGAACTGGGTGCAGGGGCGGGAGGCGGAGATCGCCGCCGCGGCAGACGTCATCCGGAAGGCCCAGCTGCGGGCCGAGCTGATTCTGAGCAAGTGAGGAGAGGACATGCTGGGGAACTCGGGAAGACTGTCCGGACGTGTCCGGTGGGCCGCGGCGGCTGCCGTGCTGCTGACGCTTACGGGATGCGGCGAGAAAGCAGGACCGCCGGTTTCGGACGCCATGAAGCACACCGTCCGTTCGCTGGTGGCCTCGGATGTCGAGGCCGAGGCCGCCGTCAACGCGACGCTGCGGGAATGCGCGCGCAAGGCCGGGTGGACCCGTGAGCTCGGCGTGACCCTGCCGGGAGGCTCGCCTCTGTTGCACGGGTTCACCAGCGTCTTCAGAAACGCCAAGGAGGCCGAGGACATCGGGTATCGCGTTCTGATCCGAGAGCCCCAGAGCAGCGTTGATCTGCCGGAGGACATGAATCTCAAGATCTACGGTGCCGACCCTGAGGCTTCTGCCGGAGACGGAACTCTGCAGGTCCGTGTGGAGCTCGAGCCGGGCGGCACGGTGGTGAGCGAGCCGGCCACCGGGTGCCTCGCGGAGGCTCGGACGGCAGTCTACGGGTCAGTCGAGGACCACATCCGGCTCTCGAACGTGATCAACCGGGTCCTCAACTCCGGATCCAACCGAGCTCAGTCGCGGTTCCTCGGCGTTCTGGGAGACGTCCGGAACGAGTACTCCTCCTGCATGAAGGGGCGCGGCTATGACATCGGGGTCATGCAGGTCGAGCGCTGGGTCAGCCAGAACATGAAGCCGTACCGGGACGCGGGCGAGAAGCCGAGCGGCGAAGAGCTGCGCCTCGCGAGCGCGGACGGCACGTGTCAGGAACAGGTGCAGCTCGCCCAGAAGCTCGACGACGCCTACTTCGAGGTCGCCGGGGACTGGGTGAACAAACACGAGTCCGATCTCCTCGCGCTCGCGGAGAAGAAGAAGCAGGCCCACGAGCGGGCGCTCGCCGTCCTCAGCTCGACCGAAGGGAAGCAGCCATGACCTCCGCCCCTGCCCGATCGGGCGTCCGGTGAAGGGTGCGCTGGCCGCCGTCGTCGCCCTTGTGGTGGCGGTGGCGGCGGGGATCGTGGGCACGGTGGCCGTCATGCGGGACCGCCTCGAGCGCCCGGACACCACGGTGGCCGTCACCCAGCTGACGGCGGCGGCGACGTCGGGCGAGGTGGTGGACTCCCTCGCCGCCGAGGCCAAGACCGTGGAGGACGGGGTGGAAGACGTTCCCTCGCCGGTCGAGGGCGCGGCCGTGTTCACCTCGAACGGGGTCCGCGCCGGGCAGAGCGCCGGCGCGGGCCAGGTCCTCGCGGAGGCGAACGGCCGGCCCGTGGTGGTGCTGCCCGGACGGATGCGGGCGTTCCGGCAGCTGGGGCCGGGGGCTCGCGGCGGCGACGTGGCTCAGCTCCAGGACGCGCTCGCCAGCCTCGGCTACGCGAGCGGACGGGTCCGGGGCGTCTACGGGGAGTGGACGGCGCGCGGCCTCGGCCGACTGTGGCGGAACCTCGGCTACTTCCCGGTCCGCGCGGACGGCTCGCCGATCTTCGAGGCCAAGGACGACGACGCCGCCGTCCTCCGCCCGGGCGAGGCCTTCTTTGCGGGCGTGCTCCCGCTCAGGGTGCTCAGCGCCTGCGGGGAGCTGCGCAAGAGCGTGCAGGGTCCGCTCTGCTCGGTGGCGGCGGGCGGGCGGAAGCTCGTGGTCTCGGTGCCGCGGGCCGATGCGGCGAAGCTCAACGGCGGCGAGGAGGTGGTGCTCCAGCCCCGCAGCGGCAGAGCGCAGCGGACCGGCGTGGTGGAGGCCGTGCCGGCGGCGCAGGGGCAGGGGCAGAGCGCGCCCTCGAGCAGTCAGCAGCAGGCCGGGGACTCGGCCCACATGGCGCCGCAGGGCCACGGAGGCACGGGAGCGCCGCAGCCCGGAGCGGGTCAGGCGCCGGGCGGAACCGGAGCGGCGCAGCCCGGAGCGGCTCAGCCCGGCACCGGTGCCGGGGGCTCCGGCCAGGCGGCAGGCGACCCGAACAGCCGCACCGTGGACCTCGCCGTCCGGCTCACCGACGCGCAGACGCTGCCCGAGCCCGGCGCCCAGTTCAGCGCCACGATCGTGCTGCGGCGCTCGGCGAAGGACTCCGTCGTCGTGCCGTCCACCGCGCTGCGTCAGGACGCCGGGCGTGCCTGGGTGCGCACGGCTGAGGGCCGGGACATCGAGGTCACAGCCGGCGTGTGCGCGCAGGGGCGGTGCGCCCTGACGGAGACGGGCGGGTTGATGGCCGGGCAGAAGGTTGTGGTCGGGGAGGCCCGCGGGCGCAAGCCGGGAGCGGGCGAATGACACGCCGGGCCCGGACGCCCGTCATCCGGCTCCGCGGCGTGGAGAAGCGCTACCCGCCGGCCACCGCGGCGCTGCACGGGGTGGACCTGGACGTGTTCGCGGGGGAGTCGCTCGCGATCGTGGGGCCGAGCGGCTCGGGCAAGAGCACGCTGCTCGCGGTGCTCGGGCTGCTGGAGCGGCCGGACGCGGGAGAGCGGGTGGTCGGCGGAGTGGACGCCTCCACCGCGAAGGAGGCCGAGCTGACCCGGCTGCGCCGCGAGCACCTCGCCTTCGTGTTCCAGGCGTTCCACCTCGTGGACCACCTGACCGCCCTGGAGAACGTGGAGCACGCGCTCGCGGTGCGGGGGAGCGGGGCCGGGGCAGGGAACGGTGAGGCCAGGGACCGCCCGGCTCAGCGCCGGACGGACGCTGCGGCTGAGGCCCTGCGCTCGGTGGGACTCGGCCACCGCCTCCACGCCTTCCCGCCGACGCTCTCCGGCGGGGAGCGGCAGCGCGTGGCCATCGCGCGGGCGCTCGCGGGCCGGCCTGAGGTGCTCCTCTGCGACGAGCCCACCGGCAACCTCGACACCGCCACCGCCGAGGCCGTGCTCGAGCTGCTGCTGGGACAGGCGGCGGAGGGGCTGGCCGTCGTCGTCGTGACGCATTCGCCGGAGCTCGCCGCGCGGTGCGACAGGACCGTCCGCGTGGTGGACGGGAGGCTCGAGGAGGCCGGGCGCGATGCTGCTGCGTGAGGCGTTCCGGAACGTCACCCGGCGCATTCGGCGCACGGGGTTCAGCCTGCTCACGATCCTCGTGGGCGCAGCGACGCTCGTGGTCATGCTCGCCGTCACCCGCGGTTCCGCTCACCGCACCGGCGAGCACCTCGCCTCGCTGAGCACGGGCACCCTCGTGGTGGCCGTGGAGTCGCACGTCGGCGGGTGGGAGGAGCCCGAGGACGCGCTCGCGGAACGGCTCCTCCAGGTCCCCGGCGTCCTGCAGGCCGGGACGTACACGGTGCTCGGCGAGGGACGGCCCAAACCCGTCTCCACGGGCCTCGCCACGGCCGAGGCCACCCGGGCGGTCGCGTCCGCGCGGGGGATCGAGGCGAAGGGCGGGCAGCTCGTCGCGGGCGGCTGGCCGAGCGGTCAGAGCCTCGACGCCCACCCCCGCCAGGTCCTCCTCGGCACCTCCACCGCGAGGACGCTCGGCGTGTGGCCCGAGGCCGGGCGGAACCGGGTGCGTCTCGAATCCGGCTGGCACACCGTCACCGGGATCGTCGCGGGCGAGGGCAGCTCGGCCCTCCTGGGCACCTCCCTCATCCACCCCGCCGAGACCGGCGCGGCGGCCCGGGGCGGGACGGCGGCCGGCTCCCAGCGCGTCCTCCTCCTCGCGGCGGAGGGGGAGCTCGCGGCCGACGACGGCGCAGTGACCACCGCCGCCTGGCCCTACGAGCCGGCCCAGGCCCGCGTGACCCGGCCGATCTCCGCGGCGTCGCTGCAGCGCAAGCTCCTCCGGGACTCGCAGGACATGGTGGTCATCACGATGCTCGTGCTCACGGTCTCCGCCGCGTTCAGCGTGTACTCCACCACGCAGTCCGCGGTGTGGGAGCGGAGGCGGCACATCGGCCTGGACCGGGCGCTCGGGGCCTCGCGGCGGCGGATCCTGGGGCTGTTCCTCGCGGAGTCCGCCCTGACCGGCGGGATGGGGGCATTCGCGGGGTGCTGCGCGGGGCTGTTCGCGGGCGAGGTGATCGCACTGGTCCAGGGCTGGCCACACCTGCAGCCGTGGTGGACGGCGCTCATCCCGGCGGCGGGGGCGCTGCTCGGGGGCCTCTCCGGGGCGGTGCCGGCGTGGACCGCCTCCCGGGTGGACCCGGCGCAGCTTCTGCGGGCGGAGTCATGAGGCGGCGTGTGCGAGCAGGGGCGGTCGCGGCGGCGGCCGCCGCCGTCGTCCTCGCGGGGTGCGCGGCGCCCGGGGGAGAGGCGGAGCTGAAGGAGCCGCTGCGCTCGAGGGTGACGTCTCTCGTGTTCGAGGCGCCCGAGATCGGTGCGGCGCAGACCAAGGCGATCGACGCATGCGCCAAGAGGAACGGCTGGCCACACCACGTGGAGTTCTCCACCGGGGGAATCCAGACGATGGCCGGGGTCTCGAATGTCTTCCCGAGCGTCGAGTCGGCGGTGAGGACGGGCTACAGCACCACGGTCCGCGAGGGCGGCGAAGATCCTGACGCAGGAGAGGTAGGCCCCTCCGCCAAAAGTGGCGCGATCCGTGCAATCTGAGAGCCCAGACTGCACGGATCGCGCCACTTTTCGGGGAAGGCGGGAAAGAGGGGGAAGTGGGCCCTACCGCCGCATGATCTTCCGGGCGAGCCAGTTGCCGAAGAACTGCACCACCTGCACCAGGACGATGATGATGCCCACGGCCACCCAGGTGACCTGCATGTCGAACCGCTGGTAGCCGTACTGGATGGCGAAGTTGCCGAGGCCGCCGGATCCGATGGCGCCGGCCATCGCCGACATGTCCGTGATGCCGATGATGAGGAACGTGTAGCCGAGCACGAGCGGCCCCAGAGCCTCCGGCAGGATCACCTTGCGGATGATCTGCCACGGGCTGGCGCCCATGGACCGCGCCGCCTCGATGACGCCCGGGTCCACGCCCATGAGGTTCTGCTCCACGATGCGGGCCACCGCGAACGTGGCGGCCACGGTCATGACGAAGATGGCTGCGTTGGGGCCGATCGTCTTGCCGACGACGGCGAGCGTCACCGGCCACAGCGCCACGAGCAGGATGATGAACGGGATCGGGCGGACGAAGTTCACCAGGATGTTGAGCAGGATGTGCAGAACCCTGGCCACCGCGCCCTTGCCGAGGATGCCGCCCGGCCGCAGGCAGTACAGCAGGAGGCCGACGACGAGGCCCAGCAGACCCGCGAAGACGAGCGTCCGGGACACCATGTAGAGGGTGTCGTTGACCGCGTCGAGGAGCGGCTGCTGCAGGGTGCCCCAGTCGGTGGACGGAGCTCCGAGGGTGGTGAGGAACGAGGTGCTCATGCGGACAGCTCCTTCACGTGGGTCTCGGCGGAGAGCTCGGCGATGACGGCGTCGATGGCCGCGTCCTCGCCCGTGAGCTCAACGGTCATGGAACCGAAGGACTTGGACTGC
Source organism: Arthrobacter sp. UM1 (assembly GCF_020483305.1). Taxonomy (GTDB): domain Bacteria; phylum Actinomycetota; class Actinomycetes; order Actinomycetales; family Micrococcaceae; genus Falsarthrobacter. Next base: position 49,763 of record NZ_JACWAB010000007.1, on the reverse strand, counting down.
AGCGTGGAGATGCCGCCGTGGACCACCTCGAAGAGGACGCCGCGGGCGGCCCCCTGGGAGAGGATGCGGCCCACATTGGAGCCGTCCGCGATCTCCACGGTGACGAGCCGGCCCGGGTGCCGGGTGCGCAGGTGCGCGAGCTCGTCCGGGGTGGGCTCGGTGTGCTGCACCGTGGACACGAACCGCTTGGCGGTCTGGGTCTTCGGCGAGGAGAAGATCTCGAACGCCGAGCCGGTCTCGATGACCTTGCCCTTCTCCATGACGGCGATGCGGTCCGCGATGGTCCGCACCACGTCCATCTCGTGGGTGATGACCACGATGGTGATGCCGAGCTGCTCGTTCACCCGCTTGAGCAGGCGCAGCACCTCGGCGGTGGTCTCCGGGTCGAGGGCGGAGGTGGACTCGTCCGCCAGGAGGATCGAGGGCTCGTTGGCGAGCGCGCGGGCGATGCCGACGCGCTGCTTCTGCCCGCCCGAGAGCTGCTCGGGGTAGTTCCTGGCGAGCGAGGAGAGCCCCACGAACTCGAGGAGCTCGTTGACGCGGGCCTTCCGCTTGGCCTTGGGCCAGCCGGCGAGCTCCAGCGGGAACTCGACGTTGCGGGCCACGTTCCGGGACGTGAGCAGGTTGAACTGCTGGAAGATCATCCCGATGTCCGAGCGGGCCTTGGACAGCTGCCCCTCGCGGCGTCCCACGATCTCCTGGCCGTTGACGAGCACCGAGCCGCTCGTGGCGGGCTCGAGCCCGTTGATGAGGCGGACCAGCGTGGACTTGCCCGCACCCGAATAGCCGATGACGCCGAAGATCTCGCCCTTGCGGATGCTCAGGCTGACGTCGTCGACCGCGGTGACGGTGTTCTTGCCGACGCGGAAGGTCTTGGTCGTGTTGGTGAAGACGATGGCATCGCCGGCGGCGGGCTTCCGGCTCGCCGCCGGCTCCTGGATCACTGAAGACATCGGCGCCTTTACTTCTTGTTGGCCTTGAGGGCGTCCTGGTACTTCTTCATGACGGACTCGAGCTCCGACTGCGGGTTCTTGGCCTCCACGGAGGTGCCCTTGGACTCCTCCTCCACGGCCTTCTGGACCTTGGGGTCGTGGTAGAGCTTCACGATCTCCTGGTAGGTCTCGTTGTCCTTGTCCTCCGCGCGCGAGACGAACGCGTTGACGTACGGGACGGCCGAGGGGTCCTTCGGGTTGTCCTTGGCGAGCGCCGAGTTGGGATCGATGTTCGCGCGGTTGAGGAACGTGTTGTTGATGACGGACGCGTCCACGGAGTTGAGCTGGATGACCGTCTGCTCGGCGGACACGGTGGTCACCTTGACCTTGGACTTGGAGGTGTCCACGTCCAGGCTCGACGGCGCGAGGGTGTCCCGCTTGAGGGTGACGAGCCCCTTGGACTTGAGCAGGTTGATGGCGCGGGACTCGTTCGTGGCGTCGTTCGGGATGGCCACCTGCGCGCCCTGCTTCAGCTCGTCCAGGGACTTGTGCTTCTGCGAGTACAGGCCGAGCGGGATGATCTCCGTTGCCCCGACCGGCGTGAGGGTGTCCCCCGCGTTGAGGTTGTAGTCCGCGAGGTAGGCGAGGTGCTGGAACCAGTTGAGGTCGATCTGCTTCTGCTTCAGCGCCGGATTGGCCTGGGTGTAGTCCTGGAAGTTCTTGTAGACGATCGTGATGCCCTTGTCCTTGGCGAGGTCCTGGAGCACCTTCTGCTGGGGGTTGTTGTCCACGATGCCGATGGTCACGGTCTTGCCGTCCTTGCTGCCGCCGTCCCCGGAGGACTGGGAGGGCGCGCAGGCCGCGAGGCTGAGGGCGAGGGGCGCCACGGTCAGAGCGGCAAGGGTCTTGGAGAGTTTCATGGTGGTTCCTTCATGACTGTCCGGCCGCAGCGTGATGAGCGGCCGGCTCGGTGAGAGAGGGCCGCATCAGTACTGGGCGGCTCGCAAAGTCATTCGCCTTTCAGAGTTCGAGGCGTTCTCTGCGAGAAACCGCCGTACTTGCCGGGGACGCATTCCGTCCCGGCCAGATCTTCATCTGGGGCACCCCACTACGGGAGAGGGTTGCCGCCCAACCAGCCAGAGCTTCGCGTTGGGTCTCTTGATCCTGCTTCCAACATCTTGAACCAGGGGCGCGGGACTTCACAAATCCGGCGTCCGAGCGGTGATACTGAACGTATGACTCCCACGGACGCCGCCCAGACCGCCGCAGACGCCCCGGAGCCGGCCCCCGGCCGGGGCGGCGGCCGCGCGGGAGCGCGCATCCGGCCGGCCCGCACGTCCGACGTCGGGCCCATCCGCGAGCTCGTCTCGCCGCTCGCGGACTCCCGCGTCCTCGTGGCCAAGGAGGCCGTGGCGTACTACGAGTCCCTCCAGGAGTTCCGCGTGGCGGAGGACGAGGGCGGGGCGCTGCTCGGCTGCGGCGCCGTGCACGTCATGTGGGAGGACCTCGCGGAGGTTCGCACCGTGGCGGTGTCCGAGGCCGCTCGGGGGCGCGGAATCGGCGGCATGCTGCTGGAGCGGCTCCTCGAGGATGCACGGGCGCTCGGCGTGAGCCGCGTCTTCTGCCTCACGTTCGAGGTGGACTTCTTCCGGCGGCACGGGTTCGAGGTCATGAGCAACCAGGACGCGATCGACCCGCAGGTCTACGCGGAGCTCCTGCGCTCCCATGACGAGGGCGTGGCGGAGTTCCTGGACCTCGCGCGCGTCAAGCCCAACACCCTCGGCAACACGCGGATGATCCGGGCGCTGTGACGGTTCGGCGGCAAAGGGGTGGCGCGCGGGCGCTGTGACGGGCCGGAGCCCAAGACTGTGAGCGTCCGGAGCGCAGGGGCTGCGGCAGTCCGGAGCCCGGAGGACGTGACGGCGGGTTCACCGCTCGTTTGATTTCCTTTCCTTTTGAAACAGTTGTCTCGCCCCGCCGCCGGGGTCTAGGTTGAAGACCAAGAGCGCTGCAGATGAGCGCCACCGGAATCATCCCCGACATGGTTGCGGTCTTTCTTCGACAGAAGGAGACGACATGGGTTTCGACGACATCAAGAATGGTGCCAAGGACGCGCTGGGCAACGCTGCGAACGGTGAGGGCGGTGTCAACGGCGCCGTCGACAACCTCCAGGAGCAGCACGGCGACAAGCTCGGTGGCCTCAACGACAAGGTCGACAACGTGCAGGAGCAGCACGGCGACAAGATCGACAAGGGCTCCGACTTCCTCGGTGACAAGCTCGGCAACAACGAGTAGCGTCACGCGCCGATTCAGGCGCCCGGCGTTGGCCGCGTAAACCGCTCGCGGCTCACCCGCTTCTGAATTGCGGCAGCGGCCCCCTCCCGTCACGGGAGGGGGCCGCTGTGTCTGTCCGGGGCGGCTTCGCTCAGCCGTCCGCCCCGCGGCCCTATGCGGCTTTCGTGGCCGTGAACTTCGCGACGGCGCGGGGAGCAGCCAGGGCGCACGCGACGGAGGCAGCGGCGGCGACGACACAGCACAGCACCCATCCGCCGGTCTGGTAGACCACTCCGCCGGCCAACGATCCTCCCGCGACTCCCGCCAGCACCCAGGCCTCGAATGTGCCGAAGGCCTGGCCGTGCGCGGAGCGCGGCTCGTTCTCCGCGATCAGCGCCTGCTGGGCCGGGATGAGGAGAGACAGAGCGGCGGCCTGGAGGACCCACGCGATCCCCAGGTGCACGGGGGCGGTTCCGAAAGCCATGGCCACTGCAAAGAGCGCGCTGAGAATCGCGGCTCCTGTCATGGCCCCCGCGAATCCGCAGCGCTGGGGGATTCTCTGCATCACACCCGGCAGAACGCCCAAGGCGATGGCGCCGGGCAGGTAGACCAAAGCGATCTGTCCGAGTTCCAGTCCGAAGCGGGACTGCAGGTGGATCAGGAGCGCGAGGCCCATCAGCGCCTCGGCGCCGTGCACGAGGACGATCGTTGCCGAGAACAGACCCCGGTGTGAGGGGCGGGCGTGAGCACCAGTCTCCGGCGCCGAGCCGTCCGGATCGCTTCTCGCCCGTGTCCCCAGAAGCACAGCGCATCCGGCGGCGGCGCACCCGGCCGCGGCCAGGAACACGCCTGGGTAGCCCGCTGAGTTGAGAACGCTGAGTCCCGCGAGGAAGGCGACCCACGCGCCCGTCTCCTCCCATGACATCAGGTGGGCGAAGTCCTGCCCTGGGCGAGCCGAATTCCGGGCCACGAACGCCCTCAGCCCGACCCAGAAGAAGGATGAAGACACACCGGCCAGCCCAGCGGCGAGCAGGACATGAGGCAACGTCTCCGCGGTGGCGTAGCCCACGAACCCGAGGGCCAGGCCGCCCGCACCCAGAGCAGCCACTGTCTGCGCCGGACGCTTGTCCGACGTTCTTCCTGCGAGGCGGCGCGTTGCGAGCGCCGCGATGCTGAACACGGCGAGAACAGCGCCTACCTCCGCAGGGGAGCCTCCGAGCGCGGAAGAAGCCCAGATGGGAATGATGAACTCCGCGAACTCGAGCGGGCCGTTGAGGAGAGCCGCGGCCCACGCCGGCCCCGAGAGCTGCCGTCTCGCATCTGCATCAGCGGCCATGGCGCGTGTGAGCCCCTTCCTCGAGCATGGTGCGGGCCTTGACGAGCGTCTTCCGGCCGCTGGCTCCCTGATCACTGGCGAAGAGGGAGGAGTGGCCGGGGATGACGAGGTGCTCCGTGCCGAGCGACGTCATCGTCTGGTACTGCTCCTGGTTCACAAGCCGACGGCCCCAGCCTTCTGCTAGGTCCCGGGCCACATCCTCGCCCGTGTGGAGGAGGACGCCGTTGTCAGAGAGTAGGGGCTTGGCCGGTTCAGAGAAGTCTGAAGTGCAGTACGCCTCGCATTTGAGGATCTCCGCCAGGGGGGCGAGAGCCGGGCAGTGCTCGGCCCGGTCGATGGTGTAAAAAATGAGGCCGCCCTCCTTCTTCACCTGTGAGGCGAACTGGTCCACAAGGCTGCGCGAGCCGGAAACCGCCATGACTCCGCGTTCCTGGACCACGCTCACATCAAGCCATCCGGGGCTGCTCTGGTCGGTGATCTCGTCGATGATCTGCCTTGTCCGCGCGGGCGAGCACCGGCTGAAGAAGACGCACGCCAGCGGTTCAGCCGCGCGCTTGAAGTACTCGATCTCAGCTGCGGTGCTGGCCGTCATGACCCGGCACATGTCTCGGAAGGCGATGCTTCCGGAGAACACTGCCGCCGCCAGGCTTCCGAAGCTCTGCCCGGCGACTAGATCCGGGTCCGCGCCGTTCCTTCGGCACCACGCCTCAGCCAAGGAGAGGGATTCTACGAGATACACGGCCTGGTAGACGTTCCAGTCGTAGATCTCGGCCTTCGTGTGGCGCTCGAGCAGGTCCGGGCCGAGGTGCTCCTCGGCCTGCCGGATCAGGTCTCGCGCATAGGGGTCCGTCTCCAGCCAGGTGTACGTGCTCTTGTGCTTGTTTGGGACGAGCCCCGGGAACAGAACTGTCAGCATGGGGAGCTCCTGCTCTCGTCCGGGAGGAGCCCGAGGATGACGGCGGCGTTGCTGCCCCCGAACCCCGATGAGCAGGAGAGAGCAGCGCCTGCTTCGAGGGCCGCCGGCGCGTTTCGGATGAGCCGGGCATCCGTTCTGATCGGTGATGAGCAGTTCAGAATCGGCGGCGTCAGCCGTCGGTGGAGCGACTCGATGGCGAGGGCGATCTCAACGGCTCCCGCAGCGGCCAGCGTGTGGCCGATGTTCGCCTTGACCGCCTGCACCGGGGTGAGACGGAAGCGTGCGCTCCCGAGAACGGACTCGAGCGCGGAGAGCTCAAGCGGGTCGTTCTGCGGAGTGCCCGTGCCGTGAGCGCTGTACAGGGCGATGTCCTCCGCGCTCGCGTCCGCTGCGGACATCGCTGCGGCGAGGCAGGCTCGAAGCCCTGCACCGTCCTGATCGGGCTGGGTCAGATGGCCGCTGTTGGTGGACATTCCGTATCCGAGAACGCTCGCGAGGCTCTGCCGGCCGGCTGAGGCTGCAGAGTCCGCCGACTCGACGACGAGCGCCGAAGCCCCCTCGGCCGGGACGAACCCGTTCCGGTCCCCGTCGAACGGGCGAGAGCACTGGGACGGGAGTTCGTGCTCCGCCGAGTGAGTGGCGCCGAGCAGATCCACCTGGGCGATGCTGAAGGCGTCCAGGGTGGCGTCCGAACCGCCGCAGACCACCAGGTCAGCTGTTCCAGACTCGATGAGCATCGAGGCCAGGGCCGTTGCTGTGGTGCCGGAGGCGCATTCCGTGTTCACGATGATGTTCGGGCCGCGAGCTCCGATGAGCTCCGCGATCACTGCGGACGTGGCCGACGGCGAGCCGTAGACCCCGCTGAGCGGGGCGATGCGCTTGAGGGACTGCCTGCCTCCGCTTGCGAACGCCGAGAACGCCTTTTGGGTCGCGCCCGGCGTGCCCGACGACGATCCCCAGACAACGCCCACCCGCTCTCCTGGGAGACCGAACGGTTCTCTGCTCTCGAGCGCGGCCTGAGAGATGCCCATGGTGCGAAGGAGCCGAGAAACGGCGGAGAGAGCGAGGAGGGCTGATCGGTCGGCATGACGTCGCAGGCGAGAGGGGAAGTCGCCGGACGCAATGAGGGAGTCGTCGACGACGCCGACCGCAGTGCGAACGCCTGTCTCGTCGCCTTCGTGCCAGGACAGCCCGGATTCGCCGGCGACCAGGGAGTCGAACAGGCCCGTCACCGAATCGCCGAGTGGCGTGAGAACGGCGGTTGCGGTGACAACGGACCGAGGATCAGTCCGCATCAGCGTTGCTCCGCTCGTCGATGAGCCGTGCAAGCCAGTCGACCGTCATGTCCTTGCGCAGGTCTGGGTTTCCGATGGCTTCCTTGAACTCGTCTTCGACGCTGACTCCGAACGTGTCCTCCGTGAAGACGGTCAGCTCCAGAACAGAGAGGGAGTCCATCTCGAGATCCTCGAGAAGGTGGGAATCAGGGCGGATCCGATCTTCTGCGAGATCGGCAGCCTCCGCGAGAAAGGGGGTGAGCTCGGTGCGAACGGCGTCAACGGACATGGGCTGTCTCCTTGTCGGACTTGTTTTGGGTGAGAAGGGAGGTGAATACATGGTCGGTGAAGGTCTCGCTCATCCCGACATGGGCGAAGACTCGGCGGGCGCCCTGAATCTGGAGCTGCCAGAGCGCGTCGCCTGTGCGTGCGCTGAAGTCCGCGAGCTCCATGGCCAGCGGCAGAGTTCGCTCGAGGACGTCTTCGACGGCCTCGCGATGCCCCTCCTGTAGGCCGAGGCGCAGCGCATGGCAGCCGTAGCTGATGTGCCGCGATTCGTCTCGTGTCAGGGCGGCAAAGGAGCTCCGAAGGCCGGGAAGGATCCTGGCCCGCCCGAGGAGATTGACGATGAGCCGCTGACCGCTGACGGCCAGGACTCCCTCGTTGACCATGTGGAACAGAGTCACTCCGCGCAGCCAGGCCTCGTAATCTGACGGGTTGTTGACGACGTCGCCCATGATCTCGCCTTCGATGAGCGAGAGCTCTCGGTGTGCCGGCTCGGTCATCTCCCACGCGGTGCGCAGCATCGCCTCGGGCGTCTCATCGACGCCGAGCAGCTCTCTGCCGATCCTGAACATGAGTTCGGTGTGCTTGGCTTCGTCTGAAGCCTGAGTGGTCACGAACAGGAGATCCCACTCCTCAGGGCATCCGAGGAGAACCGGGGAAAGAAGGTCGGTGCCGGTGTACTCGCCGATGATGAAGGTGTAGATCAGCCGCTCCAGTTCTTCACGGAGGCGAGCAGGCACTCGTGTGCGGAATTCCTGGATGTCCTTTTCCAGATCGATGTCCGCGATCTTCCACTGCTGCGCGTCCCAGCGCTGGAAGAGCTCGCGGGGACCGGGGCGCCGAGACGCGAGTGCATCGGCATGTCGGCCCAGAGAAGGCGTGTCGATGACGCCGAGGTCCATGACGTCGGCGTCATCGACTCTGAGAGTGCTCCAGCGGTTGATCACAGCTCAGCACCTCCCTGGGCACCGAGCCTCACCTGTCGCTGTCTCCCCCGCGTTCTCGCGGCTTGTCGTCGTACTTGCTGAACAGAGCCCAGAGAAGGGAGATGATGCCGAGGACGGCGAAGACGAGACCGACCTTCGCAGGATCCACGATCCCCCATGAGATGTTCTGCATGGTCAGCCAGGCGCCGCCGCCGACCACAATCGAGACGATGCTCCAGACAATGTCCTTGGACTTCTCGGTTTTCATGACTCCGTCCTTTCTGAGACAGTGCTGTCATTCTTGAACTTAGGAACACGCGAACCTCCTCGATATCGTCTTTTCGCAGGGGCTGCTCCATCGAACGGAGGAGCCCAGCAAGTCGAGCTTCCGCGCGATGTCCTCGGCCAGCGGCCGGACAGCGCCCTGCCACTCGGCCGCGTTCGCCGTCGTCGGAAGGTCTCCTCGCAGAGGGTGGGAGCTGGTGTGTCCGCCAGCCCACCAGCTGTCGAAGCCCTGGACGCGCTTCGTCCGGGCGTCGACAGGGATCTCGCGCCGACTGCCCGCCATGCCGGCGGGAGAGTCGAACGGCAGTCCCGGGGCGCCTAGGAAGGCCCGTATGCGCCACGGGGTGGAGACGGCTGTCTCCCCCCACGTCCCGCGTGAGAAGCGGAGCATCCCCGCCCGTATCAGGGCTCCCCATTCGCGGTAGCGTTCGAGGGGAGGGCCGGAGGTGTACTCCGTGGCGATGCGACTGAGGGCGTCCTGGTGGATCCGCCGCATCGCCGGCCGCTCCCGGGCCAGGGCGGAGACCACGCCCTCCACGCGGGATCGGAGCTCTGCCCTCGACTGCGCTGGCTCGCGTTCGAAGGCCGAGATCTGGGCTTCCGGGGACTCGGCTGCGGCGCGGTGAAGCCCGTCGAGCCGGGGAGTTCCTGTGATCCGCGCGAGTACTTGGAGGGCGGCGGCCTCGGCGGATGTGCTCCAGAACGCGTCGGAGACGTGAACGGGCAGCTCACCGGGGATCGGGCCAGGGCGCCCCGGGTCCGAGGGGCGGCGAAGACGGCCCGTCCGAGACATGAGAACCAGGGCCGGCTCGCTCCCGGACGGCGTGTAGGCCAGCTGGCCCCCACGGTCTGCAAAGGCTCCGCCCCGGCCGCGGGTCAGGGCCGCGACGACGTCGACGGCTCCCAGCCCCATGCCTCCGATGGTCGCGGCGGCACCTGGCGGTATGCTGTCGAGCGAGAGGCCGGAACTTTCGGCTGCATCGGTGGCGCTGACCGTGTAGCCGGTGAACCCGGAGCCCGACAGGTCGACGAGTCCGCGGCACGCAAAGCTCTCAGCGCCGGCTCTGAGGAGCCAGGAGCCTCCGACAGGTACGGCCTCCTCTACTCTCGCGGGGACGAGGCGGATAGCGAGCCGCGGGGAGAGGCGGCCGATGATCTCGTCACGCTGGTCTCGGAGGGCTGCACCCACGGCGCTGCGAGGCGGGCTGTCCTGCGCGGACGCGTGAAGGCCCTGTGCTTCGAGAGCCCCCGTCACGAGGAGCGTCCCGCCTCCGGGCGCGGGCAGAGCCGCCTCAGGCTTGAGCGCGTTGCAGCGGAACTCCCGATGGGCCCGATCGTTCCAGACCGCACCCGGCGCGGGGTGGAAGGGATCGAAGACGAGGACGCTCGGCACAGGCCCGGTGCCGCGCCCTGGACTCCCGCTCTTCTCGGTGACGAGATCGGCGAACGCCGTCAGCAGGGAGAGCAGGCGGAGTCCGCCTCCGACGATCGCGAGATCGCACCGGTTCGACATCGTCACCACTCTCCTTGCGCGAGGAGGCTGCGGTCCTCGGGCGCGACGGGGACGTGGAGGACGACTGCGTGCTCGCGGGAGTAGTCTTCGATGTGCGGTGCAAGCCGCTCCACATCTGCAGCGGACTCTACGCGCAGGGTCTTCATCGGCCGTCCCCAGGCGTCATGCCAGCGGCGGGGCCGTCCCGAGGCGTAGGGCTCCGGATCGAGCCCGACGGCTCGAGCCTGTTCCGCGAGCCAGCCGTAGCCGCCGTCGTCGAACACGGTGTGGACGGTGCGCGGCTGATCGGTGACCATCGGCTCGAGCGTCGAGCGGATGAAGGCGCCGTCTCCGCTGAAGGACCAGGTCCGCCCCTCGCTGCGAGCGCGAGCGAGGGCTGCGGCTGCGGGAATCGAGGCGCCCAGCGTGGTCTGCTCTGACAGGGCGAGGACGGGCACGTCTCTCGGGATTCGGAGCACCGGCCAGCTGTAGGCCCAGATGTCGGCGGCACCGTTCTCGAAGACAGCGGAGTCTCCCGGGCGGATGAGAGCGCTGATCTTGTCCAGGATGGCAGGGACCCGCTTCGAGGCGATCATCTCCTCGGCCCAGACCGCCGTGCGCGAACGGGCGTCCTCCCACCGGCGTCTCCATCCGGGCTCGGCGAGGGCGGCGTCGGACGCGCTCCATTCGGACACGTCGACGAGATGCCGTCTGATCGGCCTGCCGGGCCACCGGGAGGAAGACCTGTGGAGAGCAATCTGGTGCACGGGCACATGTGACGGGAGGAACTCCACGGCGGTCTCCTCGAGCTCGGACCCGAGAGCGATGACTCCGTCAGCGCTCTGCCAGATCTCTCGGGCGGGGGGACTGGTGTACAGCCCTGCGAGTCCCATGAACGAGGGATGGTCCTCGTCGACGCATCCCCGACCGCTTGCCGTGACGAACACGGGAGCGTTCGTCTGCTCCGCTATGGCGGCGACGTCAATCCTCGCGCGTCGGCAGCCGCCTCCCGCCACGATGACCGGGCGCGAGAAGACCGGAAGCTCCGGCCCCTCTACGGCTTCCGTGTGCCGTGGGGGACGAGAGCGGGCGGAGGCCTGCTCGGCCTCCCCGCAGAGGGTCGCTGAAGCGGCCTCGGAGATCGAAGAGGTTCCGACGGCGGTCGGAACCAGAACGGCGACCGGTCCTGCAGGCGCTTCCTCCGCTCTCTGCTTGGCTGCGACTACTGCCCCGGGAGTCCAGGCGACGACGTCCTTGCAGACCGGGCGCAGGAGGGGCCCGGGAGAGACGCACTGGAACGAGAGCCCGGGCACTGCCTCTTCCCCGGCGGTCTCGACGAGGACGACGATCGGTGAGCCCTGCGAGGAGGCCTCGAGGAGAGCGGGAACGAGGGCTGCCGTGGCCGGCCCTCGGCCTGCGACAGCTGCGCCGAATCCACCGTGAGCCTGGGAAGCCCCTGCGGCAGCATAGACCGCGGTTCTCTGCTCGGCGGTGACGACCAGAGTGATGCCCGCCTTCTCGAAGGCGGCGGCGCATCCCATGGAGTCGTCGGGCAGCCCGTAGACGAGATCGGTCCCCAGAGACGCAAGCTCGTCCGCGACCGTTGCCCAGGGAGACCCCCGGTCCAGCCCGGGTCCCGTCATGACCGGGTCTCCGTCTGCGTGTGCTCGGCGCGGGTCTGCTCTGCCATGAGGTGTCCGTACTCGGAGGCGACTCGGGAGAGCAGCACCGGTTGCGGGTCCTCGGCGCCGACGGTGTGAACCGCCGAGGAGTGGGCTCCCAGCCCGCCCATCGGGAGCCTCGGATCGTCGGCGTCCACGAGCGAACGGCCCAGTGACGTCGTCATGCGGGCTCCGAACCATGCGGAGAGCTGCCGGCTCACTCCGTAGAGCGAGGCCCCCATCCACCGCAGGCGGTAGTGCTCTTCGCTCAGGAGGGAGATGACGTCCTCCTCGTCCTCGTAGACGACGACGTTGAAGACCGGCGCGAAGACTTCGGTGACCAACGGCCTCTCGCGGGCCGTCCATACGCGCACAGTCGGGTCGAGCTCCCCCTCCGGCAGCCTCACCACACCTCCCTTTCGGATCCGACCCCTCGCATCCCACAGATCTCCGAGGAGGGCGCGGGCCGTCTCCTCGTCCAGCACGGGCGCGCCTGCGACCTTCTCAGTCTGCTCGCTGATGTGCTGCGAGAGGGCCTCGAGGAACTCCGAGGACCGGTCTTCGTGAACGAAGACGAGATCCGGCCCGAAGCAGTCCTGTCCTCCGTTGAGGAGACGGATTCGGGCCGTGTCTGCCGCGGCCGTGCCGACGTCCGCCTCAGGACCGACGACGACAGGGTTGGTTCCCTGACCGGAGAAGGCCATGACTTGGCCCGGCTCGAGGCCGGCCGCGATCTGAACGGCGTTCTCGTGCCGCCCGGTGAAGACGATCAGGCCTGGAGCGCCGGTGCGGAGCGCCGCGAACTCTGTCTGGGAACAGGGGGCCAGCTTCACGTTGAGACCGTGGACAGGCGCAAGGAAGGCGTGGATCTCCTCGGAGAGCTCCCGGGCGCGGCTCGAAGGACGCAGGAGGAGCTCGTCGGTCCAGAGCGAGGGAACGAGTCCGTAAAGAACGTAGGAGTACAACACGACGTTGGAGGGCATGTACACCCACGAGCGCTTGAGCGGACGGGGGTTCTCCAGTGCGACTTCCACCGCGGCCGAGTCCAGAGCCGCGAGCGCACCGTCCACCTCGATCTCAGAGGCCTCGCGCGTCTGGTAGGCGCTGAGCAGGTCCACGGCCTCCTGGCGGTGGCCGCGAAGAAAGCGCGCCGTTGCGGCCAGCGCCGTCTCCCGAGCGCCGGCCGGCGCTTCTGAGGCGGTGAGGGCATTGCGGAGTCTGCAGAGGTCTGGCTTCCCCTGGTCCAGCCGTGGAATCCGATCGACGATGAGCAGGGAGTCGGGCAGCTCGGCCAAGTCCTCGACGCCGAGGATGCGATTCCACCAGTGTCTGCGACCGCGTCGGAAGCGGTCTTCGACGACGGCGGCGATGCGTGTGCCCCGAGCGGATCCGTACGACGTCACGAGGGCGGGAATGCCCTGTGCCCTGAGGCGCTCTTCGATGGCGGCGGGGTAGACGACGAGGCCGCGGCGGTGCACGGCGTTGGCCCGACCTGCAACGAGGAGGCGCCCGTCCTTGAAAGACGCAAGGTCCCCTGACTCCCACGAATGGCCGGTCTCGGTGTTGTGGAGTGCGAGGAGGCCGAGCTCTCCAGGCGGACGGGCGCGGCCGGCGTCGTCGTTCACCGTGATCGTGAAGCAGTCCAGGGGAAGCAGCCCGCCCTCGGGATCGTCCGGGTCTGCGAGCGCGATGTTCCCGGCCTCGGTCGACCCGTATCCGTCGCAGAGGCGCAGGCCCAGGGCTTCCCGCACCAGGGCGATGGCCGACGCATCGGTGGGCGAGCCCCCGACTCCCGCCTGGCGCCAGGAGGCGAACGCCTCCTTGTCGATCTTCCCTCCGACAACGAAGTCGACGGCGCGGAGGTACACCTCGGGGGTGGCCTCGACGACGGTCGCCCCGTGCCGTCTCCCGAGCCGGATGCTCTCGGAGATCCGCCAGGGGGATCCGATGATGACATCGGCTCCGACGAGGAGGGCGTGCAGGACCACGGAGAGGCCGTATTGATGGTTCAGCGGAGCAATCGGCATGAGGACGTCGTCCGGCCGGTACTTGAGGATCCGCTGGCTCTGCCGGAGGTTGTCCATGAACGAACGAGGCTGACGGGGAACGCGTTTGGGACTCCCGGAGCTTCCCGAGGTCATCAGGATGAGTCCGTCCGCCCGGCTGAGCCACGGTTCAGGCAAGACGTCGTCGAGGTTCAGAGCCCTCGTGTGCTCAGCGCCGGCGCTGCGGAGTCGTTCGCTCGGACCCGGAGGGAGGCTGACGATCTCGCGAAGCCCCCTGTGGAGCGGCGACGGCTTCCTGATGTGAGGAGCGAGGATGAGCTTTTCCTCCTCTTCCCCGCTGGACGGGCCCTGGCCGCCCAGGATCATCCGCGTGTCGAGAGCCGCGAGAGCGAAGAAGCAGACGAGGGCTTCAGCCGAATCGTCCATGTCCAGTCTGACCAGGTCTCCAGGGCGGACTCCTGATGCAGACAGAGCCGAGGCGGCCGCGTCAGCGTGCTCGGCGAGGTCTTCGAGCGTCAGCTGGACTCGACGGCAGTACAGCCGAGGGGCGCGGTGCGCGGCTTCTGAGCTCAGGACGGTGTCCGGCTCGACGGTTGTCTTCATCGGGTTCTCTCCATCACTCGGCATGGCGAAGGCAGACTGTGCGAACAGAGGGGGAGGGGGCGTGGCGGGCGGCATCCGCCCGCCACGCCGCGGCTGCTAGCAGCCGTTGCTGATCGTGGAACCGAGGTCGAGGGCCTCGCGCTCGACGTCATCGAACTTCTGAAGGTCGAGAATGCTCATGTCAACTCCTTTCCGATTTCAGTGGGATCGTGGATTGGGACTGACCGCTCGAGGCGGCCCCTCTCCGCCGGCGCGATGCCGAAGGAGAAGTCTTGTTGGGCAGGGCGGCCGCCGAAGAGGACGCACAGGGCCTGCCAGGCGGCGCTGCCCCTCCCGTCGAGTGCTGACTCGACAGCGAGCCATCCGGAGGTTCCGGACCGGAGATCGCCCGTGATCCGGGCTCCGCCCTCACCGGCGAGAGCGAGGCCGTCAGGGGACCGGACAAGATGGCAGGACATGAGGCGCCTCTGGAGGCGGACGGCCGATGAGACGTCGGCCCCAGTCGCCGCGCTGAGCCAGAGGAGGCCTGCCGTCAGGCCGGAGCGCCCCTCGGAGACTCCGCCGTCCAGGACGATCGGCCATGAAGCCGGTGCCGCCAGAGGCTCCCACTCCGAGGCCGGGGCGCCGAGTTCGGCAAGGGCGACGGCCACGCCAAGTCCGCCTGTTCCGAGATATGGCAGCAGCCTGCGTCCAGAGCGGACCTGAGCGCTGCGCCCGTCTGCCGACGGAACGCAGGCGAGCCGGTCCTCCTCGCAGATCTCACGGGCGAGGGAGAGCACCCCTGGCGGGCATCCCGGTGTCGCCGCGAGCGAGCGGAGCGCCCGGGCGACGCCGCTTGACCCGGACTCGAGCCCCGGAAACGGGAAACGCGACCCGCTGCGGTAGCACGATTCGATGCGAGCGGCGATCTCAAAAGCCGTCTTCGAGTCTCCGAGCGTGAGTGAAGCCTGCATGACGCCGGCCAGCCCAGAGGAAAGGGTCAGGTCCGTGCAGGCGGACGAGGCGGTGAGAGAACGCTGCAGTGCCGTGGCCGCCAGATCCGAATCCCCCAGCAGGTGGGCGCAGACCGCGATGCCAGCCCAGCCGTCCCACAGGCCCGGGTCGTCCGAATCGACGTCGAGGACCGACTTTCGCCACAAAGGAGCCCTGAGAGACCGAGCCGAGTCGGAGACGCCGAGGAGGCATCCGCCCACACCAGAGGCAAGACCGTGGACGGCAAGGGCCCCTCTCCCGCTTCGAGGGCTGAGGGGGACGGGCCTGTTGAGGTCTGACAGTCGGGATTCAGCCCAATTGCCTTCAGCAGGGGAAGGCTCTGGGAGGCTGGAGGCGAGGAGAGGGAGCCGGGCTTCGGCCGAGTCGCAGACGGAGGCTGCACTGGGGCCGAAGACGCTCCGGGTCGTCTCGATGACAGCTTGGGCGCTGGCCGAGTCCAGGTGTACGCTGCCGGCCCAGGCGGGGTTGAGCATCCAGTGCGAAATTGTGTCAAGGGAGGCCTCGTCGCGTTCCCGACCGCTCGCCTCGGAGAACATGAACCCTGGGCAGCCGTTCTGAGGTTCCGTCCTGTCGTCGAGCGGCCCAGCAGTCTCGAAGTCGATCACGGAGATCGCGCCTTTGTCAGAGATCAGGACGTTGCCCGGATGCAGATCCCGATGGGCAATGCCACGGGCATGGACGGAGGCGATGACTGTTCTCAAGCGGGAGGACACCTCTGCGCAGCGGCGCGCATAGCGGGTGAGCGCGTCGGCGTCTGACCCCCCGTGAAGGAGTGGGTGCTCTGTTGCGACCCAGCTCCGCAGCGGATGCCCGCTGAGGCGGGTCATCACCGTATAGGTGTTGTCACCGATCTCTGCTGTCTCAATGACACGGGGGATTCCTTCCAGCCCTTCGAGCGCCGTGAGAACGCGACTCTCGTGTTGCAGTCGATCCGTGGCAGGACACTGTCCGGGCCGTGCGTCAATGCCGCCTCGGGCTTCTTTGACGATGACGGGTCGACCGTTGCTCATTCCCCCGTAGACGCCACCCGAGGCTGTGAACTGAAGAGCTTCGGTAACGTCGGCGTCCAGGGTCAGCAGAGGCGGACGAGGGAAAGTGCTAGCAGCCTCACGCGCCGTCGGAGGCAGGGCGTCGACGCTTGCTGGAACTCGCCGCACGTCTTCGCGTGTGCCGAGCTCGTCTTCGAGGAGCAGAAGTCGGCGGCCTTCACGTGTCCAGGCGGTCTTGCGTCGGAACGCGCCCCACCGCATGAAGACGCTCGAGCCCTCTGACCATTCGAAGTCAGACAGGATGAACGGGCCGGACCTCTGAGGCAGAGCCTCGTGAAGTTGTTGGGCGAGCTCGAAGGCGCGGTGCGGAGGGGGATAGACCACCGCGAATTTTCCGGCCGCGCTGCGGGGGGCCCATTTTGAAGTAAACGCAGCGAGAACCGAAGTTGAAATCAAATGCTTGAAGCTGACGCCGTTCTCCACGCAGATGTCTGTGACAGTGTCGAGGACGAGACGCGCCTCCCTTATTCCGCTTGAGATATGGATCTTCCACCCGTCCGGCAGATGTTCGAATCCGTCTGCAAGGTGCCTCTGCCAGATGCTCTGCCTGGAAGAACGCATTCCCGGAATTGTCCGCTCGCCGAAAAAATCGGACCAGTCCGGCGTCCATTCCATGGGCGGTAGGGAGTCGAAGCGGTTTGCGAGACAGTACAAAGACTGGGTGCTGATCACGACGCGCAGTCCTCGGCAATGCGCAGAAGCAGGCGCTCAGCGCGCGTCCGCATCTCCGGGCTGATTGACGGTGCGGTGACGAACGCGGACTCGGGGTGGCAGGCCTCAACCGTCTTGTCGTATTCTTCGCGCAGCTGAGACCAGACGAGGCAGTCCTCGAACCGGCCGTCGACGAAGTAGTGATCCCGGAGCCGCGCCTCCAGCAGGAATCCGCCGGTGGAAAGTGTGCTGATGGCATGGGGGTTGACGGCCAGCGTCATGGCGAAAACTCTGTGGGCATCAAGTGTCAGAAACAGGTGATCGACGAGCAGGGAGGACGCCAGTGCCCCTCGGCCCGTTTCCCACAGGCTCTCCTCTCCGATGATGACTGCGACCTCATAGTTTCGGGGGTTCCCTTTCGGAGTGAACGTCCCGAGCCCGAAGGGGACATCGTTCTCATCGCAGAAGAGCAGCAGACCGCCGGCCTGGCTCTTGGCGAGGAGCTGTCCTGCCTGAACGTTCTCCCGAATGTCGTTCGTCAGGAAAGCTCCCCGGCTCGTGGGTCCGAACCACTTGCTTGCCAAGACTGCTTCTGATTCAGATGAAATTCCTCTGAGTCTGACTTCAGCCATCCGAATTCATCCCCTCGTCGATTTGTATGACGCAGAACTCGACGCTATGGGGTGGGCCACAGAAGCCTCTCCTCCTTTGGGAGGAGGTCTACCCCCTCTTTAAGAGGGGGTTGTTTCTCTTGTGGGAACTGAGTAAGATCGTTTTTTTATGACGTTGTATACGCCAATTTACCTTGTCTCCCGGCTGTTACCATGAAAACCATGGGGAGAACCAGCTCACGCTCAGGAATCCTCTTCGGTGCTGTCTATCTGGCCGTCGTGCTCGTCTCCGCCTCCGGACCCGGCAACAAGCTGTGGTCGTGGAGCCCGGACGGCTTCTTCCCAGTGGTGCTGGTCTCGCTCCCGGGCATTGCGGGAGCCGTGCTGCGCCACCGATGGCCGCGGGCCGCCTATGCGCTGACTGTGGCGTCTGCCGTGGGCTCGTTCGCGGTGGGCGCCGTCGTTCCCCTGATGCTCTTCCTCTTCGATGCCTGCTACCTCGCGGCCGTGCGCTGGGGGCTGGCCCATCGGAGCCTTGTCCTGGGGGTGCTTGCCGCCGCTACCCTCTGTGCCTGTGGACTGGCTTTCGGGGCGAGTGGGCTGCCGTTCGCCGCCACCATGGCGTTCATCTTCCTCATC
This sequence comes from Arthrobacter sp. UM1, assembly GCF_020483305.1. GTDB lineage: Bacteria > Actinomycetota > Actinomycetes > Actinomycetales > Micrococcaceae > Falsarthrobacter. Next base: position 31,830 of record NZ_JACWAB010000007.1, on the reverse strand, counting down.
GCCGCCTGGCTCCCCGCCTTCTGGGGGCTCGACGTGCAGAGCGCCCATCAGATCGCCGAGGCCGAGCGTGCCAGGAGCCGCTCCGAGCGGGAGGCAGCGGTGGCGGCGGTGCAGAACGCCTCGGACCGGGCGGAGCTCCTCCTCGCGGAGGAGCGGGTCCGCCTCGCCTCCGAGCTGCATGACACCGTCTCCGCTCGTCTTGCGGCCATCTCCCTGCAGTCCCAGGCCGCGATGGCGGGTCTGGAGGACGAGCGCCGTCGAGAGATCGTGGGGCAGATCCGCTCCGAGGCCGTGGAAGCGCTCGGGGAGATGAAGAAGCAGATCACGCTCCTCCGAGGGGCGGGGCCGCATCAGGGCCTGCTCAGGGGCTCCGAGGCCGGCCCTGGGGGCGCCCTCGACACAGGGCTTGAGCCCGGCCGCGCCCCCGACCTCGAGCCTGGGGCGGAGAGGCTGGACGATCTCGCCGCCCGCTCCCGTTCGCTGGGCCAGAACGCCCGGCTGGAGGGGCCGCCGCTCGACGGCCTGTCCCCGGAGACCTCCAGGCTGGTCTACCGGGTGGTGCACGAAGGCCTGCTCAACGCCGCCAAGCACGCGCCGGGCGCGGACGTGCTGGTCGCCTGGGAGCTGCGACAGGACGTCGTCGTCGTCCGCCTCTCCAATCCGCTGCCGGCGGGGACGACCGGCGCGCAGGAGGACCCGCCGCTGGGCGCCCGGCCCGACCAGGCTTCGTCGCCGCTGCCCGGGACCCGGCTGGGGCTGGCCTCGCTGCGCGAGCGCCTGCGCGCCGCGCACGGGTCCTTCGCGGCCGGGCCCGTGGACGGCCAGTGGAGCCTCGTCGCCGAGATCCCGCGCCTGCCGGCCGGCGTGTCCGCTGTGACCCGCGCCGCCGCGCCAGACCCGACGCCCGCCGCCATAGCCGACCCCTCCCATCCGAACCCCAGGAGCGAACCGTGACAGCCCGCCGCCTTCTCCTCGTCGACGACCACAGCAGCATCCGCTCCGGCCTGCGCATGATCCTCGAGGCCGCCGGGTTCTCGGTGGTCGGCGAGGCCTCCACCGGCGAGCAGGGCGTCTCGATGGCCAAGGCCCTCGCGCCCGACGTCGTGCTCATGGACATCCGCATGCCGCAGGGGAGCGGGATCGAGGCCACGCGGGAGATCGTCGAGGCGGGCGCGGGGCGGGTGCTCATCATCAGCGCGTTCGACCTGGACGCGGACGTCGTGGCCGCCATCCGGGCGGGGGCCAAGGGCTACGTGCTCAAGACCATCGACGCCGAGGAGCTCGTCCACGCCGTCACGGCCGTGGCCGAGGGGCACAGCATTCTCGATCCGGTCATCACCGAGGCGGTCATGCGGACCATCGCCGAGCACCGGGACCCCGAGCCGGCGGGAGAGTGGCCGCCGCAGGAGCTCACGCCGCGGGAGACGGCGGTCATGGAGTGCATCGGGCAGGGGCTCTCGAACCGGATGATCGCGCGGACGCTCGACATGGCCGAGACGACCGCCAAGTCCCACGTCTCCAGCGCCCTGTCCAAGCTGGGCCTCGCGTCCCGGGTGGAGGCGGCGGTGTACGTGGCCTCGCGGACGAGGGGCCGGGCCGGACAGAGGTGACGCCGGGTGGCCGTCCCGAGGCGCGTTCTCCGCGGCCGGGCCGGTCAGAGGTGAAGGCGCTCGCCGTCGTCGCGCACCATGCCCTCGGAGAGGAGGTCCGCGAGGCAGGAGGCGAGGCGCTCGGGAGCGGGCGTCGGCGTCGTCGCCTCGGAGACGCGGGCGAGGAGCTCCTCGCGGCCGAGGCCGTCCTCGCTCTGGCGCAGCGCCTCGACGATCCCGCCGCGGATCTGCCGGTTGGTCCCCGCCCACGCCTGGCCCTTGGGGGTGTAGTGCGGCTCGGGGCGGCCCGCCGCCACCCACGCGCAGTCCGACTCGAGCGGGCACTCCCCGCACTTCGGCGCCTTCGCCGTGCAGACGAGCGCGCCGAGCTCCATGACCGCCACGTTGTACCGGGCCGACTCGCCGGATGCCTCGTCCGGCACGAGCTCCGCCGCAAGCTGCGACTCCCGCCGCGTCAGGCTCGGCTCCGGCAGCGCGTTCCCCGTCTCCCAGCGCGCGTTGACGCGCCGGATGTTGGTGTCGACGACGACGGCGTGGCGCCCGAACGCGAAGGCGGCGACGGCGGCCGCCGTGTACGCGCCGACGCCGGGCAGGGCGAGCAGCTCGGCCTCGGTCGAGGGGACCGCGCCGTCATGGTCCTCGACCATCGCCACCGCGGCCTGGTGGAGGCGGCGTGCCCGGCGGGGGTAGCCGAGGCGGCCCCAGGCGCGGACGGCCTCGGACTCCGGGTCCGCGGCGAAGGCGGCCGGCGTGGGCCAGCGCTCCATCCACTCGCGCCAGATCGGAGCGACGCGGGCCACGGGCGTCTGCTGCGACATGATCTCGCTGATGAAGACGCCCCAGGGGCTCGTGCCGGGCTCGCGCCAGGGGAGGTCCCGCTCGTGCTCGTCGAACCAGGCGAGGGTGCGGCGGTGCAGGGACGCGGCGCGGGCGGGGGAGACGCTCGGGGACGAGGCCGGCTCGGCTGAGGGGCGGCTGCGCGGGCTGCGGCTGTGCGGGCTGCGGCTGTGCGGGGCGGGCGGCTTCTCCGGGGTGGTCACCTGTCCAGCCTAGAGGGGGCGGGCTCCTCCTCCGTTTGTGGCGCGTTTCGTGCGAAATCCGGCCCGATTCTGCACGAAACGCGCCACAAACCGGGAGGGCGGGGCTGAGCGGGGCAGGCCGGGGCGGGGCGCCGCCGTCGTCGTCCTTCCACGCCGTAGACTCGGAGGGAACCCCACACCCCGACCGGAGGCCAGTGCCATGCCGAGACAGAGCCCGGACGTCTACCGCCGCCGCAGGATCGCGGCTGTGGTGGTGCTTGCGCTCGTGATCGCGCTGGTGTGGGCGCTCATTGCGGGGATCTCCAAGCTCGTGGGCGGAAGCGGATCGCAGCCGCCGGAGTCCGGATCCGTGCCCGCGCCGTCTGCGCAGAAGAGCGAGGGCTCATCGTCGCCGTCCGCGTCGGCCTCGTCCACGCCGAAGCCGAGCGGGACCTCCAAGCCGAGCGCCTCCTCGGAGGAGTACCCGCTCTGCTACGACGAGTTCGTGCAGGTGGACATGAGCACGGACAAGCAGAGCTACAAGCCGGGGGAGAAGCCGGTGCTCATCATGAAGGTGACCAATACGTCGAGTGAGTCGTGCGTCATCAACCTCGGCACCAAGAGCATGGAGTTCCGCGTCATGAACGGGAACTCGCCGGTCTTCTCCACGAAGGACTGCCAGACCGGCGGCGAGGACCTCCTCAAGAACGTCAAGCCCGGCGCCTCGGAGACGGCCCGTTTCACGTGGGACCAGCACAAGAGCGCGCCCGGCTGCAAGACGGCCGGCGGCAAGGCCGATCCCGGCACGATGCAGCTCGTGGGCAAGCTCGGGAAGGTGACCTCGGCTCCGGCGTCGTTCGACATCGGGGGCCAGTAGGGCGGTTCGGCCCGGCCCGACGGCGGCGTCTCGGCCGCGGAGTACGGCGAGTCCGCAACACCGCCCGGTGAGTCGGTGCGGCCGGTCGGTGCCGCCGTCTGGTGAGTCGGTGCGGCCGCGCTAGTGGTGCTCGGCGATGCGGCCGAGCGTCTCGCGGATGATCCGGGCCCGGTGCTCGCCGACGCCCTCCACCGCCTTGAGCTCTGATGTCTCCGCGGCGAGCAGCCCCGGGAGGCCGCCGAGCTGCTCGGCGATCCGCTCCGCCACGGCCCGCGGGAGGTTCCGCACGTGCCCGAGGAGGCGGAGGCCGCGGGGCTCGACGACCTGGTCGATCGACGAGGTCCCCGGGTTGGCCCCGAGAATCTGCGCGACGCAGCCGAGGTCCACGAGGTCCGCGTTGGAGAGCTCCGCGAGGGAGGCGCTCTGGCGGGCGATGACCTCGTCCTCCTCCAGGCCGGCGTCGAGAAGGTACTCGAGGCCGGCAGGCAGGCGCGGACCGGCGTCCGCGGCGAGGAGGCGGAGCGCGGCGTAGTCCCGGAGCAGGGTCTCCGTGTTGCCCTCGGTGCCGGCGGCGAGCTCCTCCAGCTGCAGCGTCACGAGGCGGCCCTCCGTGCCGAGCTCGAGGGCGTAGGAGGAGATCTCCGCGATGATGCGCCGCACCATCTCCTGCCTCTGGAGCGCGAGGGCGAGGTCCCGGACGGACGCGGAGCCTTCGAGCTCCTGGGAGGTGAGGTGGTCCATGACGGACTCGAGCCGCTCCCGGTAGCGCTCCAGGGTGTTGAGGGCCTGGTTGGCGCGGTCGAGGATGACCTCCGGGCGGTCCAGGGTGTGGCGGCGGCCGTCCACGAAGAGGGCGATGATGTTCATCGACGCGGACACCGTGATGACCGGCAGGCCTGTGACCACGGAGATGTGCTCGGCGGTGCGGTGGCGGGTGCCGGACTCGGTGGCCTCGCGGTCTGAGACCGGCATGAAGTGGACCGCTGCGGAGCGGATCTCCGAGGCGTCCCGGCTGAGCACGATGCCGCCGTCCATCTTGGCGAGCTCGCGCAGCCGGGCCGGAGTGAACTCGGTGTTGATGGCGAACCCGCCGGCGGAGAGGTCTGCGACGGCTTTTCCGTCGCCCAAGACGATGAGCGCGCCCGTGCGGCCTCGGAGGATGCGCTCGAGGCCTTCGCGCAGGGCTGTGCCTGGGGCGACGCGCTGGAGGGCGTCCCGCAGCAGGCTTTCGACGTGGGGAGGCATGGGCTCTTTCGGGGGCTCAGATGAAGGGGCGTTGCGCGGGAGCGCGAGGGCGGTGCGCAGAGGAGACAGGTGACGCTGCGGGTGAGTGCGGATGCCGTGCGGCAGCGCCTGGCAGCGTCTTTCCATCTTATGCGGGCGGCCTGTGCGCTGGGACCGTTTGTGTGCTGGGCTGTTGGCGTGCTGGGCCGTTTGTGTGCTGGGCCGCCGGCGTGCTGAGCGGTCTGGGTGCAGGGCGGCCCGTGTGCCGGGTGGCCTGGGCGGGCCCGTTGAAACCAGGGCCGTTCCCGTGGACGAGCCCCAGGCGCCCCCCTCGCCCGCTCCCCGGAGGCCTCCATGCCCGGCCGGGCCTAGAAGAAGAGCTGGAGCGCCTCGGTCAGGGTGGAGACCTCCTTGACCCGGAAGCCGGGTGGAAGGGTGCCCGGGCCGTCCGGGCTGGCGGGGACGAGGGCGTGGGTGAAGCCGATCCGGGACGCCTCGTGGATGCGGCGGCTGATGCCCGGAACCGGGCGGACCTCGCCGGCCAGGCCCACCTCGCCGAAGGCGATCATCCGCTCGGGGAGCGGCTTGCCGGACTTGGCCGAGGCCACGGACAGCGCGACGGCGAGGTCCACCGCCGGCTCGGAGATGCGCACTCCGCCCACGGTGGCCACGTAGGAGTCGTCCTTGGCCAGCGACATCCGCGCCCGCTGCTGGAGGACTGCGAGGATCATGGCCACGCGGGAGCCGTCCAGCCCGCTCGTGGCCCGGCGCGGCTGGGCGTTGGCCGTCTCCGCCACGAGCGCCTGCACCTCGGCCACAAGCGGCCGCCGGCCCTCCAGCGTGACGCAGATGCACGTCCCGGACACCGGCTCCTTGGTCCGGGAGATGAACAGCCCGCTGGGGTCCGTCAGCTCGACGATGCCGGCCTCCGAGAGGTCGAAACACCCCACCTCATCCGTGGGCCCGTAGCGGTTCTTGACCGCACGGAGCAGCCGGAGGCGGGAGTGCCGTTCACCCTCGAACTGGAGGACGACGTCCACGAGGTGCTCCAGAAGGCGCGGGCCCGCGATGGAGCCGTCCTTGGTCACGTGGCCCACGAGCAGGGTGGTCATGCCCCGCTCCTTGGCCGACTTGATGATGGACGCGGCCACCTCCCGGACCTGCGAGACGCCGCCGGCCGAGCCGTCCACCTCCGGCGAGGAGAGCGTCTGCACCGAGTCCACGATGAGCAGCGAGGGGTCCACGGCCTCCACCTGGCCGAGGGCCTGGGAGAGGTCAGTCTCCGCCGTCAGGAAGAGCGTGTCCGCCTCCGCGCCGATCCGCTCCGCCCTCAGCTTGACCTGCGCCGCGGACTCCTCCCCCGTCACGTAGAGGACCTTCCGCCCCGGCTCCCCGCTCCCGGAGGCCGAGCCTGTTCCGGCGCGGGCCGAGCGCGCGGCGACGTCCAGCAGGAGCGAGGACTTGCCGACGCCGGGCTCTCCGGCCAGGAGCAGGACGGCACCGGGCACGAGGCCGCCGCCGAGGACCCGGTCCATCTCCCCGACGCCCGTGGTCACGTAGTCCGCCGTGCGGGCGTCCACGTCCGCGATGCGCCGGGCGGGCTCGGCCACCTTGGCCGCCGCCGTGGTGCGCGCGACGACGGTGCCGACCTCCTCCACGGTGCCCCAGGCCTGGCACTCGGGACAGCGGCCGACCCACTTGACCGTGGTCCAGCCGCACTCCGTGCAGCGGTACGCGGGGCCGCCCTTGCCGGTGCGGGAGCTCTTCGATGCCATGCACACCAGTCTTCCACCAGGGGTGGACACTCTAAGCCGACGCGGGCCGGAGAAGCCCCCCCTGCTCTGGCGCCGGCTCGCCGCCCGGCGCGGACCCCGGCTCTGACCTCGGCCTCTGACCCCAGCTCAGCGCCCGGCTCAGAGCCCGTCGTCGGGCACGGCGAGGGAGGGGAGATGCTCCCGGGCGTCCTCGTGCGAGAGGCCCGTGGACTCGAGGAGGTCCACGATGAGCGGGCGCAGGATGAGGATGAGCGACTCGCCCTCGAGCGTGGAGACCTCCAGGCCCTCGGGGGAGAGGCGCGAGGCGACGTCGTGCAGGGACCTCCGGGCGCGCCGCAGCTGGCGGTCCCGGGCGCCCGCCGTCGTCTCCGCGAGGCCGAGGGCGAGGGCCTCCGTGCCCTCGGCCGCCATCTCGAGGACGTGGCTGATCTGCCCCTGGGCCTCGGCGGTGAGGGCCGTGTTGGTGATCGCGGAGGAGAGGCGGCGTGCGAAGACGCGGATGTTGCGGACCGCGAGGTCGATGAACTTGATGCTCTCGGAGAGGTTGAGGATCTCGGCCCGGTGGGTGCGGTACATCGGGGAGATGCGGGCCACCTCGGCCGCGTGGGAGATGGACTTGCCCGCCTTCTCCAGCGTCGGGTGGAAGTTCCGCGCGCGGACGAGCGCGTGCCACGCCATCGTCGAGTCCGAGTAGGCGAGCGCGCCCGCGCACTCCCGGAGGATGCCCGCGAACTCGTTGAGGGCGTCCCGGGCGCTCGAGTGGGACTCCCGGCGGGGGTCCTGCGGCCAGAGGGCGATGAGCACGAGGGCGAAGGACCCGCCGATCACCGCGTCAATGCTGCGCGTGAACGGCCCGCCGGCCTGCAGCGGCAAGAGCACCACGAGCAGGGACTGCAGGCCCATCTGCGTGGCGAGGATGGGCGAGGGGTCCAGGAAGCGGGCCATCATGATGGAGAAGAACAGCATGAGCGCCGCCTGCCAGACGCCCGCGCCGAACAGGTGGAGCACGGTGTCCCCGATGAGCACGCCGAGCGTGCAGCCGAGCGTCACCTCGATGGCCCGGGTCAGGTGGGAGTCCACGCCGAAGCCGAGGGAGATGAGCGCGCTCGTCGCGGCGAAAATGGGGCCCTGGTGCCCCAGGACGGAGTGGGCGAAGAAGAAGGCGCTCACCGCGCAGATGGTCATCTGCAGGGCCGGGCGGAAGCCCGACTTCATGCGGCGGACGCCCTGGCGGGCCCGGGCTCCGAGGAGCCCCGGGGTGCGGCGCGCGACGGCGAAGAGCCCGCGGTTCGCCTCCGCGTGCTCCTCGTCCCTGCTCACTCTCGCCGTCACCCGACTCAGTCTAGTGAGCACGGCTTCGCCCCGCCTGGACGCGGGGAACGAAAATGTGAGGTTGGGCACAGGCTGGGAATGGTCCGCCGTCGTTCACCGGCTGTTCACACTCTCCGCGCCGTCAATTCACATGGCGACCCTAAGTTCTGGAGCGTACCTCGCGGAGCGAACCCCCAGCTCCGCCTCGTTCCACCAGAAGGATGGACCTCGTGAAGGCGATTCGCATCGGCCGTGCAGCGGCTGTTCTCTCCGTTGCGGCGCTCGCGCTGAGCGCGTGCGGCTCCGACAACCCCTCGGGCAACAGCGGCGGCGACACCGCCCCCAAGGGCTCGAACGTCTCGGGCCAGATCAAGGGCATCGGCTCTTCCGCGCAGAAGGCCGCGATGAACGAGTGGATGACCCAGTTCCAGAACGCCAACTCCGGCGCCAAGGCGGACTACTCGCCTGACGGCTCCGGCGCGGGCCGCAAGGCGTTCATCGCCGGCGGCGCCCAGTTCGCGGGCACGGACTCGTCCTTCAAGGACGAGGAGCTCTCCCAGGTCAAGAAGACCTGCTCCTCCGGCATCATCGAGGTTCCCACGTACGTCTCCCCGATCGCGGTGACGTTCAACCTCCCGGGCGTCAAGGAGCTCAAGCTCGACGCGAAGACGACCGCCAAGATCATGCGCGGCGAGATCGCCAAGTGGAACGACCCGGAGATCAAGAAGCAGAACAGCGGCGTCGACCTCCCCGACACCGCGATCACGCCGGTCCACCGCTCGGACGAGTCGGGCACGACCGACAACTTCACCGACTACCTCAACAAGGCCGGCGAGGGCGCCTGGCCGGAGGAGAAGGCCCAGTCCTGGCCGTCCTCGCTCAAGGGCGAGTCCGCCAAGGGCACCGACGGCGTCGTCTCCACGGTCAAGGGCACCAAGGGCGCGGTCGGCTACGCCGACGAGTCCGCCGTGGGCGACCTCGGCACCGTGAGCCTCAAGGTCGGCAGCGAGTACGTCAAGCCGTCCAAGGAAGGGGCCACGAAGGCCCTCGACGCCGCCAAGCCGAAGCACGAGGGCTCCAAGACGGACCTCGCGCTCAAGCTCGACCGCAAGACCACGGAGAAGGGCGCCTACCCGGCCATCCTCGCCTCCTACCAGGTCTTCTGCTCCTCCTACAAGGACGCGAAGACCGCCGACACGGTCAAGGCGTGGGCCAAGTACGTCGTCTCGGAGGAAGGCCAGAAGGCCGCTTCGGAGGCCGCGGGCAGCGCGCCCATCTCGTCGGAGCTCTCCAAGAAGGCCACCGAGGCCGTCGAGGGCATCAAGTCCGGCAAGTAAGCGCCCCAGGCGGTGAGGCCGCGGTGCGCGTCGCAGTGGACGACGCCGCCGCGGCCTTTCCCCCGTGAGGCCCCGGCGGGGCGTCCCGCCACTCCTTCCGACCGAAAGATTGTGACGTGTCCTCTTCGACAGCTGCACCGAAACGCTCCTCCGCAGGGCGCACCGGCGACAAGGTCTTCTCCGGCCTGTCCCTCGGCGCGGGCATCCTGATCCTCGTCGTCCTCGCCTGCGTCGCCGTCTTCCTGGTCGTCCAGGCCTGGCCCGCTCTCATCGCCCCGGCCAGCGCCTCCACCGGCGGAGCCGGGTTCTTCGCGTACGTCTGGCCGTTCGTCATCGGCACGGTCGTCGCCTCGCTCATCGCGCTCGTCATCGCCACCCCCATCGGTGTCGGAGTCGCCCTCTTCATCTCGCACTACGCGCACCGGCGCGCGGCCTCCGTGCTCGGCTACGTGATCGACCTCCTCGCCGCCATCCCCTCCGTGGTCTACGGCGCGTGGGGCATCGCGTTCCTCGCCCCGAACCTTGCCGGCCCCTACGCGTGGCTCGCGGACAACCTCGGCTTCCTGCCGTTCTTCGGCGGCCCCGCCTCGGAGACCGGCCGCACGCTGCTCACGGCGAGCATCGTCCTCGCCGTCATGATCCTGCCGATCATCACCTCCATCTCCCGCGAGCTCTTCCTCCAGGTCCCGCGCCTGCACGAGGAGGCGGCCCTGGCCCTCGGCGCCACCCGCTGGGAGATGATCCGCATGTCCGTGCTGCCGTTCGCCAAGCCCGGCATCATCTCGGGCGTCATGCTCGGCCTCGGCCGCGCGCTCGGCGAGACGATGGCCGTGACGCTCGTCCTCTCCTCGGGCGCGCTCACCGCGAGCCTCATCAAGTCCGGCAACCAGACGATCCCCGCCGAGATCGCCCTCAACTTCCCCGAGGCGTTCGGCATGCGCATGAACGAGCTCATCGCGGCGGGCCTCGTCCTGTTCGTCATCACGCTCGCGGTCAACCTCGCGGCCCGCTGGGTCGTCACCCGCAACAAGGAATTCTCGGGAGCCAACTGATGTCACACAGCATTGACCCGCGCACCGCGGCGCTCACCTCACGCCGCGGACACCTCACCCGGGGGCGCCTGCCGAAGTGGGTGCCGGCCGTCGTCGCCGTCGTCGCGATCGCCGTGGCGTTCGCGCTCAAGGCCCTCGCCGGGTTCGGTCTCTTCCTCACGGGCATCGTGGCGGCCGTCCTGTTCGTCATCGGCATGTACGCCGCCGCCCGCGGAGTCGAGGGCGGACGGAAGGCCACGGACCGCCTCTTCCGTTACCTCGTCTGGGGCGCGTTCATTATCGCGCTCCTGCCGCTCGTGTCCGTCCTCTGGACGGTGCTCGAGAAGGGCATCCCCGGCCTCTTCACCCCGGGCTTCCTCACGACCTCGATGAACGGCGTCTCCGGCCTCGCCGACAAGAAGGCGATGGCGGGCACGGGACCTGTCCTCGGCGGCGCCTACCACGCGCTCGTCGGCACCGTCATCATCACCTTCTGGGCCACGCTCATCTCCGTGCCGATCGGCCTGCTCACCGCCGTCTACCTCGTGGAGTACGGCCGGGGGAACCGCCTCTCGCGCGGCATCACGTTCTTCGTGGACGTCATGACCGGCATCCCCTCCATCGTGGCCGGTCTCTTTGCGGCGGCCCTCTTCGCCGTGATCTCCGGGCCGGGCACGCGCATGGGCATCGTGGCCGCCGTCGCGCTCTCGGTGCTCATGATCCCCGTGGTGGTGCGCTCCACCGAGGAGATGCTGCGCGTGGTGCCGAACGAGCTGCGCGAGGCGAGCTACGCGCTCGGCGTGCGCAAGTGGCGCACCATCATGAAGGTGGTGGTGCCGACGGCGATCAGCGGCATCGCGTCCGGCGTGACGCTCGCGATCGCCCGCGTCATCGGCGAGACCGCCCCGATCCTCGTCACCGCGGGCATCACGACCCGCATCAACGCGAACGCGTTCAACGACTGGATGGCCTCCCTGCCGGTGTACATCTACTCGCTCATCCAGAACCCGCTCAACCCGTCCTACGCGGATCCGAGCTCCCAGCGGGCCTGGGGCGCGGCGCTCCTGCTCATCCTCCTGGTCATGCTGCTCAACCTCGCGTCCCGCATGATCGCCAAGTACTTCGCCCCGAAGGGCGGGCGCTGAGCCTCGCGGCGCGGCCCAGCCCCAACCCGGATTCGAGAAAAGGATTCACCCCATGTCCAAGCGCATCGACGTGACCGACCTCAACGTCTACTACGGCAAGTTCCTCGCTGTGGAGGGCGTCAGCATGAACATCGCGCCGCGCTCCGTGACGGCCTTCATCGGCCCGTCCGGCTGCGGCAAGTCCACGTTCCTCCGCACGCTCAACCGCATGCACGAGGTCATCCCGGGCGCCTACGCCAAGGGCGAGGTGCTGCTCGACGGCGAGGACCTCTACGGGCCCGGCGTGGACCCCGTCAACGTCCGCAGCCAGGTGGGCATGGTCTTCCAGCGCCCCAACCCGTTCCCCACGATGTCCATCCGCGAGAACGTCCTGGCCGGCGTGCGCCTGAACAGCAAGCGCATCTCGAAGTCCGACGCGGACGCGCTCGTGGAGAAGTCCCTCCAGGGCGCCAACCTCTGGAACGAGGTCAAGGACCGCCTCGACAAGCCCGGCTCCGGCCTCTCGGGCGGCCAGCAGCAGCGCCTCTGCATCGCCCGGACCATCGCGGTGAAGCCGGACGTGATCCTCATGGACGAGCCGGCCTCCGCGCTCGATCCCATCTCCACCCTGGCCATCGAGGACCTCATCCAGGAGCTGAAGGAGGACTACACGGTGGTCATCGTGACGCACAACATGCAGCAGGCGGCGCGCGTGGCGGAGAAGACGGCGTTCTTCAACATCGCGGGCACGGGCAAGCCCGGCAAGCTCATCGAGTACGACGACACCTCGAAGATCTTCAACAACCCCGCCCACGAGGAGACCGAGGCGTACGTCTCAGGCCGCTTCGGATAAGGGGCTGCCTCCCCCCCCTCCTCCCGCCCCTCCATTCGGAGGATTTGTGGCGCGTTTCGTGCGAAATCAGGCTCGATTTCGCACGAAACGCGCCACAAACGGTTCAGGAGGGGGGGCAGGGGGCGGGCAGGGGCGGGAGTGCCCCGTCAGGCGGCCGCCTCCCGGTCCAGCTTCCGGCGAGCCGCGCTCTTGAGCACGACGACGGCCGCCGCCGTCACCACCATCCCCGCGAGGACCGCGAGGAGGAAGGCCCAGAAGCGGTCGATGGCGAAGAACACCACGAGGCCGCCGTGCGGAGCCCGGGAGGCCGCGCCGAGGCCCATCGAGAGCGCGCCCGTGACTGCGCCGCCCAGCATGGAGGCGGGGATGACGCGCAGCGGGTCGGCCGCCGCGAACGGGATGGCCCCCTCGGAGACGAAGACCGAGCCGAGGAGCCAGGCGGACTTGCCGTTCTCGCGCTCCACCGGGGTGAAGAGGCTCGGCCGGACGGCGGTCGCGAGCGCCAGGCCCAGGGGCGGGACCATGCCCGCCGCCATGACCGCAGCCATGATGAGGAGCGGCGCGTTGTTGCCCGGCGCGGCCGAGCCGAGGCCCGCCACCGCGAACGAGTAGGCCACCTTGTTGACGGGGCCGCCGAGGTCGAAGCACATCATGAGGCCCAGGATGACGCCGAGCAGCACGGCGGAGGTGCCGGACATGCCCGCGAGCCAGTCGTTGAGCGCCTTGGTGAGCGCGGCGATCGGCCCGCCGAGCAGCAGGACCATGAGCCCGGATGCCACGATGGACGCGACGAGCGGGATGATGACCACCGGCATGAGCGAGGCCACCGCCCGGGGGACCGTCCGCGAGCCGAGCCAGGCGGCGACGAGGCCCGCGAGCAGACCGCCCACGATGCCGCCGAGGAACCCGGCGCCCATGAAGCCCGCCACCGCGCCGGCCACGAAGCCCGGTGCGATGCCCGGCCGGTCCGCGATGCCGTACGCGATGTACCCGGCGAGCGCCGGGACGAGGAAGCCCATGGAGAGCTGCCCGATCTTGAAGGACACCGCGCCGAGGTACGCCCCGAGCGAGCCGAGCGGCGCGTGCTCGGGGATGTTCTGGGGCAGGTTCCACAGCGAGTTCTCGAGGACCATCTTGTCCGCGACGGACGTGATCTCGTAGCTGCCGAGGAGGAAGCCGAGCGCGATGAGCAGGCCGCCCGCCGCGACGAACGGGATCATGTAGCTCACGCCCGTGAGCAGGACGCGCTTCACGCGGCCGCCGAAGCTCTCGCGGGAGCTGCTCTGAGCGCCGTCGTGCGCGCTGCCGTGGGAGCCCCCGCGACCCTCGGACGTCTCGCCGCCCTCCGCCGCCGGCACCCGGCGGGCGTTCGGATCGCCGGCGGCGGCCACGGCCTCGCGGATCATCTCGGCGGGCTCGTCGATGCCGCGCTTGACCGGCGCGGAGACGAGGGGCTTGCCGGCGAACCGGGCCTTGTCCCGGACGTCCACGTCCACGGCGAAGAGGACGGCGTCCGCGTCCCGGATGAGCTGTGGATCGAGGGGGCGGACGGTGCCGGAGCCCTGCGGCTCCACGTGGAGCTCGACGCCGGCCTCCTCCGCGGCCTGGGAGAGCGCGTCCGCGGCCATGAACGTGTGGGCGATGCCCGTGGGGCAGGCCGTGACGGCCACAAGCCGGGTGCGCCGCTCGGGGGCGGCCGCGGAAGCGGGCCGCTCGGCCTGCGGCGTCTCCGTCTTCGGCTTCTTCGGCGCCACGACCTCCTCCACGAGCCGCACCAGCTCCTCGCGGCTCGAGGCCGAGCGCAGCGCCGCCGTGAAGTCCTTCCGGACGAGGCTGCGGGCCAGTGTGGAGAGGATCGCGAGGTGGGCGTTGTCGGCCCCGGCGGGCGCCGCGATGAAGAACACGAGGTCCGCCGGCCCGTCCTTGGCGCCCCAGTCCACGCCGTCGGGGAGGCGGGCGAAGCCGAGCGTCGGCTCGGACACGTGCTCGGAGCGGCAGTGCGGGATGGCGATCCCGCCGGGCACGCCCGTGGCGGTCTTCTCCTCGCGGGCGAGAGCGTCCGCCTCGAGCCCCGCGGCGTTCGAGGCGCGGCCCTCGCGGGCGATGCGCTCGGCCAGGGCGCGGACGACGTCGTGGCGCGTGGAGCCGAGCGGCTCGTCCAGGGAGACGAGGCTCGGCGTGATCAGGTCACTCATGGCGGTTCCTCACGGGTGCGGGTGGGCAGGGCGAATCGGGGCGACGACGACGGCGGACTCCGTCACCTGGTCCGGCCGGGGCGCCGTGGTCCCGGGCAGGGAGGCTGCCGCGGAGCCGTAGGCCACGGCCCGGCGGAGGCTGTCTTCAGGGGAGCGGCCCTCCACGGACGCCGCGAGGAAGCCGGCCAGAGCCGAGTCCCCGGCGCCCACGGTGGACCGGACGGGCACGGGCGCGTGGATCGCGTGCCAGGCCTGGGTCTGTCCGCCGTCGAGGGGCGCCTCTGAGGCCGGACGGGCTCCTCCGGCGGCGGGCGCTTCCTCCGCGGCTGCGGGCCCCTCCTCCGCCGTGACGAGCACGGCGCCGTTCCCTCCGAGGGTGGCGAGCACGGTTCCGACGCCGCGGGCGGTGAGGGCCCGGGCGGCCTCGGCGGCCCGCTCGGGGGAGGCCTCGAGCGCGTCTCCCTCGCCCGGCATCCCGGCGAGGTCCGCGAGTTCGTGCCCGTTGGGCTTGACGAGGTCCGGACGCTGATGGCGCGGGCGGTCCGGGGCCAGGGCGGCCAGGAGGGGCTCGTCCGAGGTGTCCAGGGCGATCCGCGGCGCTCTGCTCCCCGTCCCCGTGTTCCCCGGTTCCGGGGCTCCCAGCTCCTCGCGGACCCGGCCGATCAGCTCCGCGTAGAGATCCGCGGGCGCGCCGGGCGGGAGCGATCCCGCGAGCACCAGCCATTCGGCGCCCCGGGCCTGGGCGGCCACGGTCTGAGCGGCCTCTTCGAGCAGGTCGGCGCTGAGGGGCGTGCCGGGTTCATTGACCTTCGTCGTCGTGCCGTCCGGGGCCACCAGCGCCGTGTTGGTGCGCACGGGCCCGCCGGAGGGGAGCGGAAGGGCCGCGAGGCCGGAGGCGCGGACCTCGGCGGTGAAGGGGTCGGCCTCGTCGGCGGGGAAGAGGGCGAGGGCCTCGACGCCGGCCAGGCGGAGCGCCGCGGCGACGTTGACGCCCTTGCCGCCCGGCTGCTGCGAGGCCCGGACCGCGCGCTGGACCCGCCCTTCGGCGAGCGGGCCGGGGAGCTCGACGGTCTTGTCGATGCTCGGGTTGAGGGTGACGGTGACGATCACGGGCGCCTCAGGGTCGGGAACGGTGTGGCGGAGGCCGTCCGAACGGCTCGCAGGTGTGGGCTGCGAGGCGGGAAACGGCATCTCGTCACGGGACTGTTGCTTGAAGGTATCCGCGTTCGCGGGGGAGTGCAAGGGGAGGGGGATTGAGCCCCGGGCGACGGCGGAGGGAGGCCTTGATTGACGGTGAGGGGTCTGAACTAAGGTGGGCCGTGCCGAACCGAGAGGAGACGAGCGGATCCAAGCCGGACCCGCGTCGGTCTCCGGAGAGTGGCTGCTGCGATGGGCTATGAGCCTGCTTCCGTGAAACACGCGATGATCGGATCCTCCGTCATTGGAGTCCTCAACGCGATCCCCGCGTTCGGCGCGATGTTGCTGGTGAACTCCTTCCTGGTCGGCGAGCTGGACCGGATCGGCCTCGGGGAGACGGTCCTGTTCGGCCTCGTGGTCGGTGTTCTCGGCACGTTCCTCACTGCCCTCATGAACCGGTCGGAGCAGAAGCAGCAGCAGAAGACGGTGCCGCACGGCGCGCGCGTGGCCGTCGCCGAGGTGGCGGGCATGACCCTGGTGGGCGGTGTGCTCGCGCCCCTCATGGCGGGAACGCCCGGATTCCTGGGGTGGGGCCTCCTCGCCGGATTCCTGGGATCCCTCCCGAACCTGCTCATCATGGCCCCGTGGAAGCCGTCCGGCTCGGAGGCGGAGTTCGAGCGCAAGACCAAAGACTTCGGGGACATGACCCGCGAGACCGTCGACGAGATCCAACAGGAGCGCGCGGCCAAGTCCCGGGAGAAGCACGGGGATCCCTGGGACCAGCGGCACAACCAGGGATGGTGGACGTGAGCCGCGGGCCCGGCGCGAGCCTGGCGGCTCGGGCGAGCCGGTTCGGGCGACGCAACCCGGCCCAGGTGGCCCGGCCTACGCCGCCAGCGCCGTGAACGCGAGGTAGACGAACGCCCCGAGGAATCCCGCCCCGAGCGGGGTGACGAGCCAGAAGAGCAGGATCTGGAGGACCGCGCGCCAGCGGGTCGGCTTGAAGGGGCTCGCCTCGGAGGCGCCGGCGAGGCAGGCCGTGGAGAGGTACGCCGAGGAGAGCGGCCAGTGCATCGCGAGGCCCCCGAGGAGCAGCACCGCGGCCGTGCCCGTGCCGATCGCCGCCGAGTGCGGGTCCAGCCGCGTCATCCTGTGCGAGAGCGTCCGGGCGATCCTCCACGAGCCGAACAGCGCGCCCGCCCCGATGAGGGCGGCCGCGGACACGACGACGGCGGTCATCGTGCCGCCCGTCGTCGTCATCCCCGCCCCCGCGAGGGCCGCCGTGATGAGGAAGACGGTGCGCTGGCCGTCCTGCACGCCGTGCGCCGTGGCGTAGAGCGCGGACGTGACGGCCTGGATGCGGCGCGACTGCCGGCGGACCGTGTGCGCGGAGGTCCGGCGGCGGACGAGCGTGAGGCCGTTGGCAGCGGCGTAGGCGGCTCCGTAGGCCACGAGCGGGCTGACCGCGAGCGGGAGCACCACGCTGAGGAGGAGGAAGTGGTCCGTGGCGCGGACAGTCGCGTGGCCCGTCTGTCCGGCGGCGAGCGAGGCGCCGAGGAGAGCGCTGATGAGCGCGCTCGTCGAGGACGTGGGCATCCGCGCCGCGTGCGCCACGAGCCCCCACGCCGCCGCGCTCAGGGCGCCCGCGAAGAGGATGAGGTGCCCGGGGCGGCCGCTCGGAATGGTCAGGCTGCCCATGACCTGCAGCGCGATCCCCGTGGAGACGAGTGCCCCGAGGCCGGTCAGGAGGGCGGACAGCGCTACGGCGATCCGCGGCGTCAGCGCGCCCGTGCGCACCGGCGGCCCGAACGTGTGCGGCGAGTCCGTCATGCCGTTGACGACGGCGAACAGGCAGGCCGCTCCCACGGCGAGGACGGTGAAGAGCAGGTCCACGGGCTAGGACTCTCGGACGACGATCTCGCCCACGTCCATGGCCAGCTCCCGCAGATGGCCGACGACGAGCATGAGGCGCTCGGCCATGAGCGTGTGCTTGGCGGCGTTGAGGCCGGAGCCGGGGCCGCTGCCCGCCTCGAGGACCTCCTTGAGCCACGTGAGGCGCGTGTGCTCGGCGCGCTTGCCGAGGCGGAGGCTGTCCACCCAGATGTCCTCGAGGTCGTCCATGTTCTCGAAGCCCGTGAACATCTTGATGCTGTTGTCCGCCATGCGCTGGATGATCTCGAGCAGCTCGGCCGCGCGGGGGGACTGGCGGTGCAGGTTCAGGGTGAGGAGGATGTCCGAGGCCGTGTCGAGGCACTCGATGGCGGTGTTGATGTGCTCGCCCATCCGGTACAGGTCCTCGCGCGGGAGGCGATTGATGATGGAGGAGCGCATCGTGGTGAGGAGCCGGAAGAAGAGCTCGTTGCTGCGGCCCTCCGTGGCGTGCATCTGCTCGACGAGGCGGGGATACTCGTCCGCCTCGGAGCCCAGCATCTCGGCGAGGGTCTGCACCGAGGAGGCCAGCTCGCGCGACATGTCCGCGAGCAGGTCGATCCCGACCGACTCGCGGGGAACGCGGAACCGCCACTTCATGCGCAGGAGTCCTCCATGACTGACCGGTGTCTCACATGTGAAGCATATCCAAACGCGGTGTTTCGGACGATTGAGACCGGTCCAGGGGGGGCGGCGGGGTTGCGCCCGGGTCTGTGCTCGGGGTCCCCCTCTCCCCCCCCGGGTCGCCTCTGGGGCTTGCGGGGGCTGCTGCGGCTCTCCCGCGGCTCTCCTGCAGGGCTTCCCTGGATTTGTGGCGCGTTTCGTGCGATTCAGGGCCTGATTTCGCACGAAACGCGCCACAAACCCAGGGAGGGGGGAGAGAAGTGAGGTGTGCCGGACCGGGAGCGCCTCTCGGCGGAAGGCCGCTCGAAGCGGCTGAATGTTGGAGCCCGGGGCTGCCGCGGCCCGGCACGCGTTCCACTGTACGACCACCTGCCCCCGACCGCGCAAGTGTTCACCGAGGGTGGAGCGGGGAGGGGGGGGGGGGGGCTCCCTTCGTCACCCCCCTCCTCGTCTGTTGCGAGTTGGAGGAATGGGGGCCCGCTTTCCTCCAACTCGCAACAGACGAGGAGGCTGCCGAGGGGCGAGGGGCGCCGAGGGACCTCCGGGCGGGCTGCCAAGCGGGGGTGCCCCTGCCAGGGCCCCGGACGGTGTCCACGAGCCGGCTCGGAAGCGTGACGCAGATTACGCAACGCGGCTTTGACGTATTAGGCGAGCCTTATTTAGGGTTGCTTAAACCAGCACCAAGAGGGAAGGACGCCTGTGCAGTTTGAGAGCCAGCCCGCCGGGATCGGGGCCAGCCGCGAGGGGCCGGGGCAGAGCCGGACGCGGATGCGGGACCATGCGGCGCCCCGACACGGCCAAGCCGGCCAAGGAGCAGGCACGGGAGCGGGCATGGCCGAAGGCACCGGAGCGGGCACGGGCGAAGGCATGGGAGCGGGCATTCGAACGGACGGTCAGCACGGTCCGGGGTGCGGCCCTGAGCGAGGCCTCGGGATGGTCCCGCAGGCGAGCGCCGCGGACGAGCGCCGCCAGAACCCGCTCCACTCCAGCCTGCTGGCGGAGCACACGGCGGACGGCTACCCGGCCTGGGTCAGCACGACGGCGGCCCGGGTCGCCGAGGCCGCGGCGGCCGCGGACCGTCCCTCCACAGGCGCCACGCCGGCGGAGCTGGAGCGACGAGTGGGCGAGGTCGACCTCGGCGCGCCCCTCGGCCCGGACGAGCACGGCCTCGCCGGCGTCCTCGACGAGCTGCAGGGCCTCTACCTCGACGACGCCGTCTGGTTCCACCACCCCCGCTACGCCATGCACCTCAACTGCCCGGTCCTGCTGCCCTCGCTCGCGGCGGAGGCGGCGCTTTCGGGTGTGAACTCGTCGATGGACACGTGGGATCAGTCGGCGGGCGCCACGATGATCGAGCGGCGGATGATCGCCTGGGTGGCCGGCCTCATCGGCTGGGGCCCCGAGGCGGCCGCCGGGCCGCACGGCCGCAGTGCCGAGGCGGCCGGCTCTACCGCCTCAGCCCCCGCCCCGGCCGCCGGGCCCGCCCCCGCACCGAGCGCCGGGTCCGCCCCCGCCCCGGACCCCGACGGCGTCTTCACCTCCGGCGGCACCCAGTCCAACCTCCAGGCCCTGCTCATGGCCCGCGGCGCCGCCCTCGCCGCCCGCGCGGCCCAGGACCCCTCCCTCCTCGAGCGCCCGCTGCCGGAGCAGCTGCTCGGCCTGCGCATCTACGCGAGCGAGGAGGCCCACTTCTCCGTGGCCAACTCGGCGGAGCTGCTCGGCCTCGGCCGCGCCGCCGTGATCGGGATCCCGACGACGGCCGACTTCCGCATGGACCCCGCCGCCCTCCGGGACCGGCTCGAGGCGGACGCCCGGGCGGGGCTGGTCCCGATGGCCGTCGTCGCCACCGCGGGCACCACGGACGCCGGGGCGATCGACCCGCTGCCCGAGATCGCCGAGGCCGCCCGCGAGCACGGCGCCTGGCTCCACGCGGACGCCGCGTACGGCGGGGGGCTGCTCCTCTCGGAGGAGCTCGCGCCGCGCCTGGCCGGGATCGAGCTCGCGGACTCGGTGACCGTGGACTTCCACAAGACGTGGTTCCAGCCGGTCTCCTGCTCGGCGGTGCTCGTGCGGGACCGCGCGGGGCTCGAGCACGTGCGCCACCACGCCGCGTATCTCAACCCGCGCCGGCTCCCGGACGAGGAGGACCCCAACCAGGTCCACAAGTCCCTCCAGACCACCCGCCGGTTCGACGCGCTCAAGCTCTGGATGTCCGTCCGGACGCTCGGGCGCGCGGGCCTCGGCCGGCTCGTCGAGGACGTCATGCGCCTCGGCCGCGAGGCGGGGGAGGCGGCGGCGCGCCGCCCCGAGCTCCGCCTGGCCGCTCCCGCGAGCCTCTCCACGCTCCTCTTCCGCTGGGCGCCGGAGGGGGAGGAGCCCGACGACGGCCTCGTCGAGCGCATTCGGGCCCGCGTCCTCGCCGAGGGGAGGGCGAACGTGGCGAGCACCCGCGTGCGCGGCGTTCCCCACCTCAAGCTGACGCTCCTCAACCCGGCCATGACCGTGGAGGACGTCGAGGCCGTGCTGGACGTCGTGGACGAGGCGGCCCGCGCGGTGCGGGCCGAGGACGACGCGGAGCAGACCACACCAGACCACACCACACCAGACCACACCCCGGTCCACCAGGACCGGACAGAGCGCGCGGCGGCCGCCGCGATGGCAGGAGGAGCGCGATGACCGCCGCGAACAGAGCAGCACAGGCAGCAGAGGCCGCAGCACAGCAGACGGCAGAGCAGGCCCAGGCGGGCCTCCCCGAGAGCGTCGACCTGCTCGGCGTCGGCGTGGGCCCGTTCAACCTGGGCCTCGCCGCGCTCGCGGAGCCGCTCGAGCTGACGGCCCTCTTCCTGGACCGCGCCCCCTCCTTCGACTGGCACCCGGGCATGCTCATCCACGGCACGCACCTGCAGGTTCCCTTCATGGCGGACCTCGTCACGCTCGCCGACCCCACGAGCCGCTTCAGCTTCCTCAACTACCTCGCCCACACGGGCCGGATGTACCCCTTCTACATCCGCGAGGACTTCTACATCCTCCGCGAGGAATATGCCGCGTACTGCAGGTGGGTGATCGACCAGCTGGACTCCGTCCGCTTCGGCGCCGCCGTCGAGGACCTCCGGCACGACGGCGAGCTCTACTCCGCCACCGTCCGCCTCGAGGACGGGTCCCGGCACACCGTGCGGGCGCGCCGCATCAGCCTCGGCGTCGGCACCGAGCCCTCGGTCCCGGCCAGCGCCGAGCCGCTCGTCGAGGCCGGGATCGCGGTCCACACGAGCGCGTACCTCCCCTCGCGGGACCGTCTGCTCGGGGCGGGGAACGTCGTCGTCGTGGGATCGGGGCAGTCCGCCGCGGAGGCCTTCCTGGACCTCCTCACCTCCCGCGAGTGGGGCGCCCGGGGCGACGGCGCGCGGCTCACCTGGATCACCCGCTCGCCGCGCTTCTTCCCGCTCGAGTACACGAAGCTGACGCTCGAGATGACGAGCCCCGAGTACATCGACCACTTCCACGCGATGCCGCAGGCGCAGCGGGACGCGCTCGTGGGCGGCCAGCACAGCCTCTACAAGGGCATCAACGGGGACCTGGTCAACGAGGTCTACGACGAGCTCTACCGGAAGTCCGCCGGCCTCAGCCCCCGCGAGCTCGAGGAGGGCGCGCTCGGCGTGGACCTCTTCACCTCGTGCGAGCTCATGAGCTCCGGGGAGGACGGCTCCCTCTGCTTCCGCCACACCGAGACGGGCGAGCTCGGCTCGCTCCAGGCGGACGCCGTGCTGCTCGCCACCGGGTACCGGGAGCGGTCCGCGGACGTCCTCGCGGGGATCGAGGACCGCATCCGCCGCCTGCCGGACGGGAGGTTCGACGTGGACCGGGAGTACTCGGTCTCCGAGCCCGCGGGCGAGGTGTTCGTGCAGAACGCCGAGCTGCACACCCACGGCTTCACCGCGCCGGACCTCGGCATGGGCGCCTACCGCAACTCCGTCATCCTGCGGCGGGTCATGGAGCTCCTCGGCTGCCCCGCGCCGTACGAGGTGCCGCGCAGCATCGCCTTCCAGACCTTCGGAGCGCCGGGAGGAGGCCGATGAGCAGCGTCCTGTCCGCTTCGCCTGAGACGCCCGCGTCCGCTGCCGCCGTTCCGTCCGCCCCGGACTTCGCGTTCCGGCGCGTCGATCCCGACGCCGACGCTCCCCTCCTCCACGCCTGGTTCACCGAGCCGCGCGGCCGGTTCTGGGGGATGGGCTCGGCGAGCGTCGAGGACGTCCGCGCGGAGCACCGGAAGATTGACGACGCCGAGGCGCACGACGCCCTGCTCGGCCTCGAGGACGGCGAGCCCGCCTTCCTCCTCGAGGTCTACGACCCGGCGCACTCGCCCCTCGCGGGCCTGCCCGAGCTGCGGCGCGGCGACCTCGGGATGCACCTCTTCGTGGGCCCCGCCCGCGGCGAGGCGCGCTCCGGCTACTCGACCGCCGTCATGTGCGCCGCCGTCCGCCACATCCTGGCGGAGTACGGCGCGGAGCGGATCCTCGTGGAGCCGGACGTGAGGAACACGGCCGTCCACGCCCTCAACGAGCGGGTGGGATTCCGCCCCATCCGCGAGGTCCTCCTCGACGAGGAGGGCCAGCCCGAGCAGAAGCGCGCCCTCCTCTCCGTCCTGGAGCGCACCCGCTTCTTCACCCCGGACTCGGCCCTGACCCCCGGGAACTGGGACGCCGCCGAGCGGTGGCTCTCGGCCAAGCTGCTCGCGGAGTTCGCGCACGAGCGGCTCATCGCGCCGGTCTCCGGCTCCGGCTTCCGCTGGAGCCTGGAGCTCGACGACGGCCGCGCCGTCTCCTACACCGCGACCCGCCACGCCCTCGACCACTGGACGGTGGACCCGGCGTCCGTCGTCGTGCACAGGGCGGGGAGCGACGCGGGCGCCGGGGAGGCGCCGCGGACCGCGGACCTCGTGCTCGGTCTGCGCAGCCGCCTGCCGCTCACCGACGAGCTGCTGCCCGTCTACCTCGAGGAGATCCAGGCGACCCTCGCCGCGATGGCCGGCAAGACGGACCGCCAGGGCGCGAGCGCCCGCAGGCTCGCTCGCGGCGAGGACGGCTTCGGCCGGCGCCTGCCCGCGGCGGAGGCGTTCCAGGCCGTCGAGTCGGCGATGACCGAGGGGCACCCCTGCTTCATCGCCAACAGCGGCCGGCACGGCATGGGCGCGGCGGACCTCGCCGAGTTCGCGCCGGAGTCCGGCCGGGACGTGCGGCTCGTCTGGCTCGCGGTCTCCCGGCAGAACGCGCACTTCTCCGCGCTGCCGGGCCTGACGTGGGAAGCGCTCGCGGAGGAGGTCTGGGACCGCGAGGAGCGCGCGTCCTTCGAGGCGGTTCTCCGCGCCCGCGGCCTGGACCCGGAGCAGTACGCCGTTATGCCCGCGCACCCGTGGCAGGTGGAGCACAAGGTGCGGCAGTCCTTCGCGGGCGAGGTGGCGCGCGGGGAGATCGTCATCCTCGGCGAGAGCCGCGACCTCTACCGGGCGCAGCAGTCCCTGCGCACCTTCTTCAACGTGAGCCGGCCCGAGCGGCCGTACGCCAAGACGGCCCTCTCCGTGGTCAACATGGGCTTCATGCGCGGCCTTTCGGCGGCCTACATGAAGGACACGCCGGCCATCAACGCGTGGCTCGCGGAGCTCTTCGCCTCCGACGCCGAGCTGCGCCGCACCCGCGTGGGCCTCATCCGCGAGACGGCGGCCGTGGGCTACCGCTCGCCGCTCTACGAGGCCGCCACGGAGAAGGGCTCCGCGTACCGGAAGATGCTCGCCGGCCTGTGGCGGGAGTCCCCGGTGGCGCAGCTGGCCGAGGGCGAGCAGCTCGCCACCATGGCGTCCCTCCTGCACGTGGACGCGGACGGTGCGTCCTTCGCGGGCGAGCTCGTGCGCGCGTCCGGCCTGAGCGGCCGCGCGTGGGTGCGGCGCTACCTCGAGGCGTACCTCGTTCCGGTGGTCCACTTCCTCTCCGTGCATCGGCTCGCGTTCATGCCGCACGGGGAGAACGTCATCCTGGTCCTGCGGGACGGCGCGGTGGACCGCGTGGTCATGAAGGACATCGGCGAGGAGATCGCCGTGCTCGTCCCGGGAGGCCTCGAGGCGGTGCGTCAGGGCACGACGCCGGACCGCGGGCCCGCCGCCCCGAGCATGCCCGAGGGCGTGGACCGGATCTGCGCGGACGTGCCGAGCGGGGACGCGGCCCTCAGCGTCTTCACCGACGTGTTCGACTGCTTCCTCCGCTTCCTCGCCCCGATCCTCGCGGGAGAGTGCCTGCTCAGCGAGGACGAGTTCTGGGCTGAGGCGAAGGCGGTGCTGCAGGAGTATGCGCGGAGGCATCCGGACTCGGAGTGGCTGGGGCTGTTCGAGCCCGAGTTCGAGCTCTCCTGCCTCAACCGGCTCCAGCTGCGGAACTCCCGGAACATGCTGGACCTCGAGGACCAGAACGGGGGTCTGCAGAAGGCCGGGACGCTCGTGAATCCTGTGGGGTAGGAGGGGCTCAGGGGGCACGTCCTCCTCTCGGATGCGATGACCGCAGCGGCGGCGAGGGCGGCAACGGCGAAGAGCGCAGGAACCAGGGTGCTCGGCTCGGCAAGCTGTGCGAGGGCGGAGACTAGGGCCATGGTTGCGAAGGATCCGATGCGGCTCACCGTTGACGTCAACGCGATGACCCCGCCGATGCGAGAGGTCGAGACCGATTCCCTGAGCGACGTGCTGGCGTAGTTCAACAGGACCCAGAAGACCGAGACGAAGGCTGCATAGGGAAGGAGCGCCCATCCCGAGTCGACGATGAAAGCAAGAAGGCTGAGGAGGACGAGCCCGAGAGTGCTCAGCCACAAGAGGGCGGGGTTTTCGGAAAGACGCAGGCGTTCCGTGGGGATGAACCCCACGAGAACTCCGAGGGCCTGGAATCCGCAATAGAGGACGACGAAAAGATGTTCGTCGAATCCCTTGCCGAGGGAGAAGGCTTGCCATAGATGGAAGTGCGGCTGGAAGAAGACCTGCATGACCAGCAGGAGCACGAGCAGCCTCCGAAGACTGGTGCTGGAGCGAAGTTCACCGGCCGACTCGCGAAGCTGCGCCGACAGGGAGGCAAGGAGAACGAACCTGGCTCCGGGAGACTTGGTTTGGCCCCACTGTTCTCGGGGGAAGAGCCCCCACACAACCACGGCGGACAGGGTCGAGAGCAGGACAGAGACAACGTAGATGAGAGGCCCGACCCTGAAGTACAGGAAGGCCCCGACGGCGCTAGAGACCATCATCGCTGCGAGAGATATCTGACCGGTTCTCCGTACAAAGCGGGAGATCTGTGCCGTGGCGTCTTCTTTGGGGCTTGCCGTCATCTTGATGCGGTTGACCAGTGCCGCGTCGAGGCTTCCTGATGCCAGGGAAGCCGAGATGCCCAGAAGGCTCCAGCCGAAGGCGAGGAGGGCGATGTTGTCATTCAGGAAAATCACGAGGAATGCAACGCCCTGGACAGCGCGAGAGGCAATGAACATCGACCGTCGACTTGTCAGGTCGGAGACAGCCCCGCTGAGGAACTCCGTGAGGAGGATCGTGAGGCTGAATCCTGCTTGGAGGAGCGCGATCCCAGAAAAGTCAACACCTTTGCTGAGGAGCAGGGGAGTCAGGATAGCGTGGGGAACAGCTTGGGATGCCACGCCGAGTGCCTCGGCCCAGTAATAGACCCGGATGGGATCCAGCCCGGTGCTGTTTCTAGTTCGGTTCGGGGCCAAGCGAGCAGACCTTGCAGCGGGGGTCTCGTACCTCTTGCCGGTCTATGGGATCCTTCAGGGCTCTCTCCTTTCCGCGGCGCTTTGCCGATGACGCAGGAAAGGAGATTTTAGCTCGAGCGACATGAAAAAGGCAATCGTCTGTGCAAGATCATGTCTGTGGCACTATGCCAGTCGGGTCCGGCTCTCTCCCGTAGAGAACTCGATGACCAGTGATCCGCCGATCGCTTCCAGGTACCGTCGAATGCTGCTGATCTTGGTGGAGTCCAGGTCGCCGTGCTCGATTTTGGAGACTTGACGCTGTCCGACTCCGATGCGCTCGGCGACTTCGGCCTGGGTGAGGCCGGCCTCCTCCCGCAACTCCCGCAGGCGGTAGGCGCGGACTTCTGACATCATGCGGTTCTTGTGCTTGCTGAGCAGGGTCCGGTCGACTGGCCGGCGTGCTCGCATTTCTTCAAGTGAGAGGGCCACGGTCACTTCTCCTTTCTTCGGCGAAGGTGGTCGTCGAACAGGTCATCGGCGGCGGGGATGTTCTTCTCGTGCAAGCGCCTCCACGTTCCGAGTTTGTCGCCGGCGATGAGGAAGACTGCACTGCGATCCGGATCGAAGGTGAAGAGCAAGCGAAGCTCGCTGCGGCCGGCCGACCCTGGCCGGAGTTCTTTCATGTTCCTGTGACGGGAGCGGGCGAGAGTGTCGACGAGCGGGCGCCCCAGGGAGGGCCCTCGCTCAGCGAGCAGCTCAAGCGCGGCCATCACTTGGGTGTACGAGTCGGCGTCCAAGCTGAGCAGCCAGTCCTCGACCCGCTCCACATCGACGTTCCACCTCTCCCCAGAATAGACCCTGTGAGGTCTAGAGCGCAGGGGCTTGTCTCTCCGCATCGCGGCCCTGATGGCTGTTCATTCCGCCTGATGGGACGAGCCGGCGCCGTGGTCGCCCTAGTGCAGCTCCCCGCGCCCCGAGAGGCGGGCCGCCTCCTCGAGCTCCTCGGCCGTGCGGACGAGCCGCGCAGCGCCGATGGTCATGCTCTGCCCGGCGCGGGCGGAGAGGGAGTCGATGCGGTCAGCCTCCCAGGCCTGGCCCAGGGCCACCGTCCGGGCGAATGCCGCGGCCCGGCGCAGCGCGATGTCCAGCTCGCCGGAGTAGACGCCGCCGAGGATCTCGTCCGCCATCGCCCGCACCTCGGCCGCGCCCGGCGGCTGGGCCACGCCCGCGATGACCGTGGAGTACTGCGCGGACTCGGATCCCTCGCGGAAGAGCAGCGCGAGGCGCTCGGGCTGCCGCCGGATCGCATCCCTCAGCGCGTAGAGCCGCCACAGCGCCCCCGGCAGGGAGTCCGCGCCGGCCTGGGCCCAGAGCTCCGCGATGGCCTCGATGCCCTCGGTGTCAGCGAGGGCGATGAGCCGCCGCGTGACCTCCGGGTCCTCGTTGGCGCGCCCGCGGGCCAGGACGATGCGAGCCGTGGTGTGAGCGGCCTCCTCGAGGGAGGCGGGGTCCGGCCCGCCGGCGAAGGAGGAGAAGACCTCCGGCGCGAACTTGACCGGCTTGTGGTGCTCGCGGGGCATCCTCAGCGGATCTCCTGAGCGTTTTCGAGCACCGGAATCTGCTCGCGGGCCTTCTCCACCGCGCCGAGGTCCAGGTCCACGACGAGCAGGGCGGGAGCGTCGTCGGCCTCCGCGAGGATGCGGCCGTCCGGAGAGACGGCCATCGAGTGGCCCACGCCCGTGGGCCCCTCCGGCGCGTCGACGCCGGCGGCGGATGGCACGGACTGGTCGCACGCGAGGATGAACTGCGTGGAGTCGAGGGCGCGGGCCTGCGCGAGCAGCCGCCAGTGGTCCAGTTTGCCGGGCCCCGGCGCCCAGGACGCGGGCACGAGCGTCAGCTGGCAGCCCTCGCGGGCGTAGTGGGTGAAGAGGTTGGGGAAGCGCACGTCGTAGCAGAGCGCCAGGCCGATCTTCACGCCGCCCATCTCGTGGATGACGGGATGCTCGCCGGCGTCCACGGTGTCCGACTCCGTGAAGCCGAACGCGTCATAGAGGTGGATCTTGGTGTAGGCGGACTCGTTGCCGCGGCCGTCCGTGACGAACAGGGTGTTCCGGACCGCGAAGCTCTCGTTCCCGTCCTGGTCCGTGCGGTGCTCGCCGGGCAGGAACATGCCCGCAGCGAGCGTCACACCCGCCTCCCGCGCCGTCTCGCGGAGGTGCTCCGCGAACGGGCCGTCCAGCTCCTCCGCGTGCGTGTCCAGCCGGTGGCCGAAGCCCCGCATCGAGGCCTCGGGGAAGAGCACGAGCTCGGCCCCCTGGTCGGCGGCCTCGCGGACGCGGGCGCGGATGAGCTCCGCGTTCTCGGCGGGCTCGGCGACGGCGCTGAACTGGGCGAGGGCGATCTTCACGTCGGGGCTTCCTCTCGGTCAGGGGTGTGGATGCGGGGAAGGCGCACGGGGCTTCCCACCCTACGCCGCGCCCGAGCGGCCGCGCGAGGCCCTCCGACGACGACGCCGACCGCCCCTCCCGGGTAGACTGGAGCAGTTGGACCGGGCCGGTCCGGTGTGCTGAACGCCGGGCAGGGCACACGGTCCGCGGGCCTTTAGCTCAGTTGGTAGAGCATCGGACTTTTAATCCGCGGGTCGCGGGTTCGAACCCCGCAGGGCCCACCGCAGAAGCCCCCGTCGAGTCGCCTCGGCGGGGGCTTCTCCGTGCCCTCACGGCTCGCGCCCTCACAGCCCGCGCCGGAGGCACCCGTGCCACAGACGGCGGAAGCGGGAGGTGAGCGCCCCCACCGTTTCACGATGCGGGCGCAGCTGTGCGTTTTGAGCGTTCAGGAGTAGAAATGTCCTATGGGACGCACACTGAACGGCACGCCGGTTGAGCGAGTTTTCGAGGCGATCGAGAGACTGGACCTGTCTCGGGAGGATCGGGCCGCGTTCGCGCGGCTTGCGGAAGTGCTCAGTGAAGGTTATGGGGCCGTGATTCTTCCTCGAGACGAGATGATCAGCACGCAGCAGGCGGCGGACCTCCTTGGCGTGAGCCGGATGACGGTGGTCCGGCTGATTGAACGGGGTGGACTGCGGGCGCACATGCACGGCTCTCATCGGCGGGTAGCGGCCTCTGAGGTCGCCCGGTATGCCGAGGAGTCAGCCACACGCAGACGCCGCGCGCTCGGTGCAATGGCTCGGGAGATCACGGCCGAGACGCCGCCGGACCGAATCGTCAGGACACGGTGACACCGCCTTCGGTCCTGCTGGACGCCTGTGTTCTGGTGCCGATCCGTCTGACCCACGTCCTGTTGTCTCTGGCCCTTCCGGAGTTTTTCCCGCGCCCTCACAGTCCGCGCCGGAGCCACCCGTGCCACAGGCGGCGGAAGCGGGAGGTGAGCGCGGAGTCAGGCGCGATCCCGTCGAAGGCGTGCACCGCGCCGGAGAGGACGTGCAGGTCCACGGGGACGCCCGCCGCGAGGAGGCGGCTAGCGAACGCGATGTCCTCGTCGCGGAACAGATCCGCGTCCCCGACGGCGATGAACACCGGGGGCATGCCCGCGAGGTCCTCGGCCCGGCCGGGCGCTTCGTGCGGCGTCACGTCCGGCCCGCCTGCCCGCTCTCCGAGGACGAGGCGCCATGCACGCAGGTTCTCCTCCCGGTCCCAGACGCCGAGGCCGGTGATCTCTCGGCTGGAGGGCGTCTCGTTGCGGTCGTCCAGCATCGGGTACACGAGCCCGAGCAGGCGTGGGACGGGAAGGTGTGGAATTCCAGACTCGGGCAAGCTGTCCCGCGCCTCCGCTTTTCCTGGCGGATTGCATTCGCCCTGCCCGTCCTCTTCCCGCCGATTCTCCTGGGATCCCGCGGCCTCGCGCCGGAGATCCCGGATCATGAGCGCCGCTGCCGCGGCCACCGCTCCTCCGCCGCTCTCCCCGGCGAGGCCGATGCGCCGGGCGTCCAGTCCGAGCCGCTCCGCCTCGGACGCAAGGTGCCGGAAGGCGAGCACCCCGTCCTCCGCCGCTCCCGGTGCAGGCGTCTCCGGGGCGAGCCGGTACTCGACGGCGGCCACCGTGCAGCCGACGGCGAGCGCAAGCTCCTCCAGGTGGGCCGGATTCTGGAGGGCGCTGCCCAGCACCTGCCCGCCCCCGTGGAACCAGAGCAGAGCGGGACCGGGCCTGGGCCCGTGGCCGCGCGGCCTCACCATGTGGATCTTGAGCGGGGAGCCGTCGGGGCGCACGGCCGCCGTCGTCGTCCACTCCACGAGGGGGCTCCGCGGGGCGGCCTGGGCGATCCGGGCTCGCTCGGCCAGCTCTGCGCGGAAGCCCTCGAGGTCCCAGAGGTCGACGAGTCTGCCGTCGCGGGCCTTCGGCAGGAGCTCGAGGGCGCGGAGGGTCTCAGGATCGAGGGGGCGGAGCATGGATTAAGAATGACACACGTCATGTCACCGGGCGTTTCAGAACGTGAAAGATCACGTTTGCGTCTCAATGTCGTCACACCCGGCGAGATCGGCTCGAACCGGGGTTAGAGTCTTGACGGCTCAGAGAGCACGCCCGCAGAGCACGAGAGGAGGGCGGTGCATGACGAGAGCGCGACAACCCCGCCGAGGCAGGCGATCCGCCGCGGCGGCAGTCCTCGCCACGGTCCTTGCGCTGACGGGGCCGCCGGGAGCACAGGCGGCCGAGGTCCAGCCGCGGCACGGCCCGGCGGAAGCCCTCCCCGTTGGCGGCCACGAGATCCGGACCGCCGTCTCCGCCCACACCCCCACGGGCGAGAAGACGCGGGTCGCGGTCTTCGAAGTCGATCTCACAGCTGACAAGCCGGGCCAGGCCGCCGAGCAGATCAAGGACCCCTCGAGCCCGCTCGGCCGCAAGGCGCGGTCCGCGGCGGGGGTCATCGAGGCGTCGAAGGCGGATGTCGTCGTCATCACCGGCATCGACGTGGGAGACCGCGGCGCCCGCGAGGCGTTCGAGGCGCTTCTGCCCGCGTCCCTCAGCCACACGTTCGAGGGTGCGCTCGCGGCGTCGGCCGGACGGCACGGCGGCTCGGGCAGCAGCACGGACAGCGGCTCGGGCGCGGAGGCTCGGGCGTTCCCTGGCCAGCGCGGCATGATGGTGGCCTCGCGCCTGCCGATCGACGAGCGCCGCGTCCGCACGTTCGCGAACTTCCGCTGGAAGGACCTGCCCTCGCCGCACCTCCCCGACGACCCCTCGACCGAGGCGGCCGCCGACCACTACACCGAAGCCGAGCTGGCCCGCATGCCGCTCGCCTCGACAGCCGTCTGGGACATTCCGGTCCTGCGCGAGGGCAAGCCTCTGCACGTGGTCGCCACGTCCCTGGACGGGCTCGGCGGCTTGGAGGATGCGGCGGGCTCCGCCTCGTCCCACGCGAGCGACCCCGCGGACGCCTCGCCGGAGGAGCTCCGGCACCGCGACCAGCTCGCGTTCCTCCGCGACCTCGTCACCCCCGCGCGCGGCAGCTACGTCTACGACGACGCCGGAGGCCGAGGCGGCCTGCGCCAGGGCGAGCCGTTCGTGGTGGCGGCCGGGCTCGGTGCGGATCCGGGCGACTCCGGGGCGGCGTCCTCGCCCGTCTCGGCCTTCCTCAAGGAGAGGTCCCTCCAGGATCCCGAGCCGGGATCCGAGGGCGCGGTTGAGGCGAGCGACGTCCAGGGCGGGGCCAATGCGAGCCACGCCACGGACAGCCGCCTCGACACCTTCGACGGCGACGACGCCCGGGGCGGCAACCTCCGCCTGGACTACGTCCTCCCGTCCTCGCAGACGCCGGTGACGGGCGCGGGGGTGTTCTGGCCGGAGATCGGGCAGAAGGACTCAGACCTGGTCGGCAGCCGGCCCGGCGGGAGCACGCGGCACCGGCTCGTCTGGGCCGACGTGGAGTAGTTCCCTCCTCCGCGTGCGTCCAGCCCGGGCTGCCGACACGGGAGTCCACACCGGGCTGTCGACACGGTGCCGTCCACACCGGGCTGTCGAGACGGTGCCGTCCACACCGGTTTTCGCCATCGCACCGTGTTTGGGGCGTTTACACCCGTTTTCGAGCGGGTTTTTGAGCGGAAACG
>NZ_JACWAB010000006.1 GCF_020483305.1 Arthrobacter sp. UM1 | reverse complement strand
CGTTTACACCCGTTTTCGAGCGGGTTTTTGAGCGGAAACGGGTGTGGTTGGGCTGGCTGAGCAGAAGCCGGTGCGGCGGTTCTCGGCTTGGGTGTGGGAGGCCGGCGTCAGGTCTCACCGCGGTGGGTACAGCGAGCCAGTGCGGCCGTGTCCGAGTTGGGTTCACACCCGTTTTCGCCATTGCACCGTGTTTGGGGCGTTTACACCCGTTTTCGAGCGGGTTTTTGAGCGGAAACGGGTGTGGTTGGGCTGAGGTGTGCGGAAACGGGTGTGGTTGGGCTGAGGTGTGCGAAAGCGGGTGTGGTTGGCACCGGGCGAGCAGAAACGGGTGCGGCTGGACGCGAGAGAGGGCATAGACGAGGGCCGGCCCCGAGTGAGCGCACTCGGAACCGGCCCTGCATCTGATTCAGCCGCCTCGGGGCGGGGAGAGAGGCTACCGGTGGGCGTCGGGGCCCGTGAGGGTGGCGTTGTCGGTGCCGTCGCCCTCGCCGGAGCCGCTCTGCTTGGCGCGCTCGATCTCGGCCGCGTCCGGGGCGAGCTCGCCCGGGATGGTGGTCGGCGCGGGGCCGAACGCCTCGCGGGCCGCCCGGACCACGGACTTGCCCATCATGTGGTTGCCTGCGCCGCCGATCGCCGCGCCCACGCCGAACGGCACGAGTCGTCCCGCGAAGCCGGCGCCCTGGCGGGTGAGGAAGCGCGTGATGAAGCGGCGCTTCAGGGTGCTCATGATCTGCCCGGAGATGCCGGACTGGCCGGACTGGCCGAGGAGCTTGCCCCAGTGCTCCTGCGGTCCCCTGCCGCGGCCGGTGGCCTGGGCGCCGAGCATCGCGAGCATGTTGCTCGAGTCCTCGCCGAGCATGACGGCCATGACGAGAGCCTTGGCCCGCTCCGGGTCCCGCAGCTGGACGCCGTGGATCTCGGCCACGGCCTGGGCGTAGACGGCCGAGGCCTCGAGGAAGCCCACGGTGGCCGCGGCGGAGAAGCCGAGGGCCGCGGCCGTGCCGATGCCCGGGACGAAGGCGGTGGCGCCGACCGCCGCGCCGCCCACCGTCACGGTGCGCATGTAGATGTCCTCAAGCCGCTTGAGCGTCTGCTCGGGCGTCTCGTTCGGCCGCTTGGCCCGCAGCTCCCGCACCTTCTTGACCACGAACGGGCGCTGGATCTCGATGGCCTTCTCGATGACGCGCTGGAGGTTCTCCTTGGGCTGCCCGTTCTCGTCGATGACGGAGTTGCGGGCCCAGTCCTTGGGGTTCAGGGAGAAGTTCACGGGGGATGCTCCTTTTCGCTTGAGTCACGATCGTGTCAGCAGCGGAGCCGTTGCGCGCGGCTCCTGGTTTCGCCTTCACCCTAGTGCGTTCGCCCGGGGAACCCCACACACTCCCAGGGAGTCTTCAGGCCCCCGTCAGCGCGTGCGCGGCCGTGTAGACGAGCAGTCCCGCCAGGGCGCCGACCACCGTGCCGTTGATGCGGATGAACTGCAGGTCCCGGCCCACGTGGAGCTCGATCTTCCCGCTCGCCTCGCGGGCGTCCCACGCGCGCACCGTGTCCGAGACGATGCTCGCGATCTCGAACCGGTAGGCCCCCACCGCGTAGGCGGCGGTCCCGGCCGCGCTGGACTCGACGCGGGAGGCGAGGGACTCGTCGTCGCGCAGGCGCTCCCCGAGGGTGGCGACGGCGTCCGTCGCCGCCCTCCGCAGGTCCGAGCCCGGGTCTTCCGCCGCGTCCACGAGGAACCGCTTGACCGTGGCCCAGCCGTTGGCGGCGAGTTCGCGCACCAGGGGGTCGCTGATGGCGCTGCGCTTGAGGGCCTCGAAGGAGGCCTGGACCTCGGGGTCCCGCTGGAGGTCGCGGCCGAGGGTGCGGAGGTAGTCGTCGAGCGCGCGGCGCACGTGGTGGTCCGGGTCCGTCCGCACGGCCTCGAGGAAGCCGACCAGCTCCGCGTGCACCCGGTCCGAGACGAGCAGGTTGACCACGCCCGGCACCCACGCGGGCGCCCGCTCGCCCACGAGCCGCTCGACGACGTGCGGGCTCCGCGCCGTGAACTGCGCGGCCCGGGTCACGACGACGTCGACGAGCGCCCGGTGGTGCCCCGCGTCCACGACCCGCTCGAGGAGGCCGCCGACCGTCGGAGACCACGCCGGCTCCACCATGTGCCTCTGGGCGAGGCGGGCGATGAGGGCGTGGACGTCGTCGTCGTCGAGGAGGTCGAGCCCGGCGCGCACGCCGGGGGAGAGGCGCGCGACGACGTCCTCCGCGTGCTCGGGCTGCGCGAGCCACGCTCCGAGCCGCGGGGCGAAGCGGGAGCCCTCGACCTTGGCGCGGACGATGTCCGGGTGGAGGAAGTTCTCCCCGATGAACTCGGAGAGGCTCTCGCCGATGGAGTCCTTGCGGCGCTCGATGAGCGCGGTGTGCGGGATGGGCAGGCCGAGCGGGCGCCGGAAGAGCGCGGTCACCGCGAACCAGTCCGCGAGGCCGCCCACGAGCGCGCCCTCGGAGGCCGCCCGCACGTAGGCGAGCCCCGGGTGCTCGCCCTGGAGGGCGAAGGAGACCCCGAAGACCACGGCGGCGACGGCGAGCAGGGCGAGGGCCGCGGCCTGCATGCGGCGCAGGGCGGAGCGGCGGGCGGCGTCGGAGAGCGCGTCGCCGCGCGGGCCGCCTGCCGAGGGGGCGCCGTCGGAGGCAGCGGGGTCAGAGGGGCGGGAGCGGGTGACCGGGGAGGAGGGCACGGCGTCCTTCGTCGTCGAGGCTTCACATCGAGTTCACCGGCCGGGCGGGGCGCGTTCCGCCGGCGGCGGCCCCCGGCCCGTACGGTGGTCCCGTGAAGACGGGATTCGAGATGCAACGAGGATACCGCCCCCAGATCTTCGCCCACCGGGGAGCGAGCGCGCAGTACCCCGAGCACACGCGGGCCGCGTACCTCCAGGCGCTCGCGGACGGGGCCGACGGCGTCGAGTGCGACGTCCACCTCACCCGGGACGAGCAGGTGGTCCTCCTCCACGACCCCACGCTTGAGCGGACCTCGAACGGCGCGGGCGCCGTCTCCGCCTTCACGCTCGAGGAGCTGCGGAGGCTCGACTTCGCGAGCTGGAAGGGCGCGGACATCCCGCCGGAGTACGGCCGGCTCGAGGAGCAGCTGCTCACCCTGGACGAGCTCCTCGACCTCCTCGCGGACGCGGGCAGGCCCGTGCGCCTGGCGCTCGAGCTGAAGCACCCGAGCCCGTTCGGGCTCCGGCTCGAGGAGCGGGTTCTCGAGCTGCTCATGCGCCGGGGCTGGGACCCGGAGTCCAGCGTGCTCGGCAGCGTCTCGGTGGGGTTCATGAGCTTCGACCCGGATGCCGTGGACTACCTCGCCGCCACGGTGGGCGAGGAGCACCTCTGCATGCTCATGGACCGGGGCGATCCGGAGAGCCTCGGGAGCCTCGGCGACTACAGCCCGCTCGCGTGCCACGCGGTGGCCCGGATCGTCCGCCGAGCGGCCGCGCAGGGGGAGAAGCTCATCACACAGCGCCGCGCGGGCGTGGCGGGGCCGGGGGTGGACTGGGTCCTCGCCCACGAGCACACGGTGGCGCGGTGGATTGCGGAGGGCGTGACGCTTAGAGTATGGACGGTGGACGAGCCGGGCCATGTGGAGCTCATGAGGCACCTCGGCGTCCAGCAGATCACCACGAACCGGCCGGCGGACGTGCGCCGCCAGCTCCTCGGGGTCTGATCGCTGGACCGGGCTCAGTCCGCACGCCCCCTCGCAGACACCGCCGTCTGCTCTCGAACCCCTCCCTGATTGTGTGCTGAGCTGTATCTATGTCGACTCCCATTGAGGACTACGCCCTTCTCTCCGACCAGCAGACGGGCGCGCTCGTCTCGCGCTACGGCTCGATCGACTGGCTGTGCTTCCCCCGCTTCGACTGCCCCTCGGTCTTCGCGTCCCTCCTCGGCACCGAGGACAACGGGCGCTGGGCCCTCTCGCCGTCGGACGCGTCCGCGGAGGTCGTGGAGTGGGCGTACATCCCCGGGACCTTCGTGGCGCAGACGCGCTGGAAGACGAACGACGGCGAGGCGCTCGTCACCGACTTCATGCCCGTGGGGGACGGGCGGCCCTCGCTCGTGCGCCGCGTGGAGGGGCTCTCCGGCCGCGTCGAGATGACCCAGGACATCCGGCTGCGCTTCGGCTACGGCCGGATCATCCCGTGGGTCTCCCGCGCCACGATGTCGGACGCCTATGACGCGGACGAGGCCGCGGAGGCCGCCGGCAGCGCCGTCCGCTCCGCCGCCTGGTACATGGCCCACCACCACTCCACGAGCCCGGAGAACGAGGTCATCCTGGCCATCGCCGGCCCGGACGCGCTCATCCTGCGCGGGGACGCCCTCCCGACGGCCGACGGCGACCGCCACTTCGGCACGTTCACCGTGACCGAGGGGGAGAAGAAGGACCTCGAGCTCGTCTGGTTCCCGTCTCACGACCCGGTTCCGGCGCCCGTGGACCTCAACGAGGCGCTCGACTCGACGATCGGCTACTGGAAGCAGTGGATCTCCCGCGCCCGCGTGGAGGGGGACTACGGCCGGTTCGTCCGCCGCTCCCTGCTCACCCTGCGCGCCCTGACCCACGAGCGCACGGGCGGCATCGTCGCGGCCCTGACCACGAGCCTGCCGGAGGAGTTCGGCGGCGGCCGCAACTGGGACTACCGCTACTGCTGGCTCCGGGACGCGGCGCTGACCCTCGAGGCCATGATGAAGCACGGCTACGAGGAGGAGGCCATGGCCTGGCGCCAGTGGCTCCTGCGCGCCGTGGCCGGGGACCCCGAGGACCTCCAGATCATGTACGGCATCGGCGGCGAGCGGAACCTCCCGGAGACCGAGCTGGACTTCCTCTCCGGGTACGAGGACTCCAAGCCGGTGCGCGTGGGCAACGGGGCCGTGGGCCAGTACCAGGCGGACGTCGTCGGCGAGGTGCTCGTGGTCCTCGAGAAGCTCCGCGAGATGGGCGTGGAGGAGGACGCGTTCTCCTGGCCGCTGCAGCTCGCCCTGCTCAACTTCGCCGAGAAGCACCTCGACGATCCTGACCACGGCATCTGGGAGATGCGCGGCGAGAAGAAGCACTTCACGCACTCGCGCGTCATGCAGTGGGCGGCGTTCGACCGCGGCGTGCGGGCCGTCCGGGAGCACGGCCTCCCCGGGGACGCGGACCGCTGGGAGCGCCTGCGGGACGGCCTGGCGGAGGAGATCTGGGCCAAGGGCTTCAACCGGGAGCTCAACTCCTTCACCCAGACCTACGAGTCCACGGAGGTGGACGCCTCCCTCCTCGTCATCGCGCAGGTGGGCTTCGTGGCCTACGACTCCCCGGAGATGCTCGGCACGGTGGCCCGCCTCGAGAAGGACCTCGTGGACGAGGACGGCCTCATCCTGCGCTACCGCACGGAGTCGGGTCTGGACGGCCTGGAGCCCGGCGAGCACCCGTTCCTCGCCTGCTGCTTCTGGCTCGTGGAGCAGTACGCCTACTCGGGCCGCGTGGAGGAGGCCAAGACGCTCATGGACAAGCTCTGCGGCTACGCGAACGACATGAAGCTCATGGCCGAGGAGTACGCCACGGACCGCCAGCGCATGGCCGGCAACTTCCCGCAGGCGTTCAGCCACCTCGGCCTCGTGCGGGCCGCGGACGCCCTCGTGGACGTGGGCGCCACGACCCTCACCAAGCCCGAGCCCAGGCCGGACTCCGAGGCCCGGCCCGCGGACGACGCCGACTGATGCCCGCCGTCCCCTGGACGCGGACGCAGGCGTTCAAGACCGGGGCCACGATCGCGGTGGCCACGGGCCTCTACGCCATCTCGTTCGGGGCCCTCTCCGTCACGGCGGGGCTGAGCCTCGCCCAGACGGCGGTCCTCAGCGTCGTCCTCTTCTCGGGAGGCTCGCAGTTCGCGTTCATCGGAGTCATCGCCGGCGGCGGCGCGGGCGCGTCCGCCTTCGGCGCCTCGGCGCTCCTCGGCCTGCGCAACGCGGTCTACGGGATGCAGATGAACGCCCTCGTGGGCCCCAAGGGCTGGCGGCGCTTCCTCGCCGCGCACCTCACCATCGACGAGTCCGCCGCCACCGCCGCGGCCCAGCCCACCCCGCGCGAGCGGAGCATCGGCTTCTGGGTGGCCGGGGGCGGCGTCTGGATCTTCTGGAACGCGCTGACGATCCTCGGAGCCCTCTTGGGCTCCCGCCTCGGCGATCCCTCGGCGTGGGGGCTCGACGGCGCCGCGTGCGCCGCCTTCCTCGGCCTGCTCTGGCCGAGGCTGAAGCAGCGGGACGCGGCCGCCGTCGCCGCCGTCGCGGCCCTGGCCACCGCCGTGGCCGTGCCGCTCGCCCCTCCGGGCATCCCCATCATCATCGCGGCCGCCGTGGCCGCGGGCGTGGGAGCGTGGAAGACGCGCGGCGCCTCCGCGGAGAGGCTGAGCGCAGAGGACCAGGAGGCCGGACGATGAGCATGTGGGGCTGGGTCCTCCTCGCCGGAGCGGTGTCCTTCGGCACCAAGCTGCTCCGTTACCTCGTGCCGGAGCGGCTCCTCCAGAACGAGCGCGTCCTGGCCGTCAGCCAGTACATGACCGCGGGGCTGCTCGCGGCGCTCGTCGTCACCAACACGTTCGCCACCGGCCAGAGGCTCGTGCTGGACGCCCGCGTGGCGGCCCTCGGCGCGGCCGCGATCGCGCTCGTGCTGCGGGCGCCGTTCCTCGTCGTCGTCATCGTGGGGGCGCTCGCCGCCGCCGGCGCGCGGCTGCTCGGCATGCCCTAGCGCGCCGAGGCTCCCTCGGGGGCGCCCGCAGCGGCACCTCGCCCGGTCCCGTTCGCGGCTCCGCTCGCCGGATCGTCCGCCGCCCGGAGGACTCGCCGGACGATCTCGGCCACCTGGGCCGGGTGCTCCTTCTGCACGATGTGCCCCGACGGGCGGATGACCCGCAGCCGCGTCCTCGGGGCGCCCGTGGACTGGAGGAGCCGGACGTAGTCCCGCTGCCAGCGCGCCCAGAGGCCGAAGAACGGCAGGCCCCGCAGCGCCACGACCACCTCAACCGGCACGTCCGGCATGGGGCGCTCGCCGCGCACGCGCGTGGCCTCCTCGATGTACCAGGGGTAGGCGGCGTTCTCCACGTCCACGTTGGTGAAGCGGTCCGGGTCTCCCGTCACCGCGGAGACCGCCCGCGTCAGCGGCCGCCGGAGCCAGGCGCGGCGCACCGAGCGCGCGACGGCGTGCCTCTCGGTCCCCTTGCTGCGCCCGCCCGAGGGCGGGATGCTCGCGTCGAGGAAGACGAGGCCCGCCACCCGCTCCGGGTAGAGGCGGGCGAACGTCTCGATGACGGGGCCGGCCATCGAATGGCCCACGAGCAGGGCGCGCTCCACCCGGCCGCCGTCGGGCGCAGCCGTCTCCAGGGCGTCGAGGAGGGCCTCCGCGTCCGCACAGGAGCCGGGGAAGTCGCCGTCGGGCCGGGACGGGGCGCCGTCCATCCCCGGGCGCGGCCAGGGGATGAGGTGCTGGTCCTCGAGGCGCCAGCGGACGTCGTCGAAGGTGTCCAGGGGGACGCCGAGGCCCGGGTGGATGACCACTGAGGGCGGGCCGGCCGCCGCGCGGGGAGGCGGAGCGCTGAGGTCCCCGGGCGCGAGCGAGACGGCGAGCGCGAGGACCGTGAAGACGAGGCTGAGGCGCTGGACGATCCCGAGCGGCATCGGCGAGGAGGCGTAGTCCGGGAAGACCGGCGGCCCGAGGAGGATGCTCACGCCGAGCGTCAGGGCGGCGCCGGCCGAGAGGAGCACGGTGGCGAGGGTGCGGGCGCGGATCTGCCGCATCCGGCGCCGGGGCAGCGAGGGCATGGCGCGGGCGATCCGGCACGCGAGGACTCCTGCCGCGATCTGACCGAGGAAGACGAGGGTGAGCCCCACGCCGACGAGGGTCGAGGTGACGATGTGGGCCTCGTGGTGCCAGGGGAGACCCCCGGCCGTCTCTGCCGCCAGGCACGCGGTGTCCTGGGTCCGGGGGCAGGCGAAGGTCCAGAGCGCGTCCAGGACGGTGCTCGCGCCGAAGAGGAGGAGTCCGAAGAGCACGGCCGTCCGCAGGCGGGCCAGCCAGCGCACCTGAGCGCCGTCCCGGGCCGCCTTGGGGACTCCGACCACCCGGAAGGGGCGCCGCACGTGGGGCGCCGCCGCGAGGAGCACGAGCAGGCCCGCGGCCGCGTCTCCCGTGCGGAAGAGCCAGCGGTGCTGCTGCCCCGAGGCGGAGAGCTCGGAGACATAGCTCGTGAAGGGGTCCAGGTAGCCCATGCGGGGGCCGCCGAGAGCCACCGCCCACGTGCAGTAGAGCGCCATGGCGACGAGCAGGACGCGCCACGTTCCTCGGGTCAGATGCATGGGTCTCATGCTGTCACGCCGTGCTGGGGGAACGCCGTGGTGGAAGGGGTGTCCAGCATGTAAGATAACGGGAACTCTGTGAAGCGTGTCTCAGCCCTTCAGGATATTTTTGAAGACTGGCTCGCGCCCGCGGGCAAGCCGGCGCCCCCGCGCCGCTCCACCACAAGGATGACTTCATGAAACTCATGCGCACCAAGTCCGTCGAGGACTCGCTGGCGAACGCGGACGAGCCGGGCCGCCGCCTCAAGCGCTCTCTCAACGCCTGGGACCTCACCATCATGGGCGTGGCCGTCGCCGTCGGCGCCGGCATCTTCACCGTCGGCGCCCGCACCGCGGCCCTGACCTCCGGCCCCGCCGTCACCATCTCGTTCGTGCTCGCGGCCATCACGTGCGCCTTCGCGATCATGTGCTACGCCGAGTTCGCCACCGCCATGCCCGTCGCGGGCTCCGCCTACGTGTTCACGTACGCGACGGTCGGCGAGATCTTCGCGTGGATCATCGGCTGGAACCTCATCCTCGAGCTGTTCACGGCGGCCGCCGTCGTCGCGAAGTTCTGGGGCATCTACCTCTCCGTGGTCCTCAAGGGCTTCGGCCTGGACGTCCCGCCCACCTTCGAGATGGGCCCGCTCGAGTTCACGTGGGGGCCGTTCCTCATCGTGGCGCTCTTCACCGTCCTGCTCGTCATGGGCACCAAGCTCTCGGCGCGCGTGGGCAACGTCTTCACGATCATCAAGATCGCCGTGGTGCTGTTCGTCATCGTCGTGGGCCTCTTCTACTTCAAGGGCTCGAACCTCTCGCCGTTCGTCCCGCCGGCGCAGCCGCCGGCCTCGGCTGACGGCGCGGCGCTCCAGCAGCCGTTCGTCTCCTTCATCACCGGCCAGGCTCCGGCCACCTACGGCTTCGCGGGCATCATCGCGGGCGCGGCCATCGTGTTCTTCGCGTTCATCGGCTTCGACGTCGTCGCCACGAGCGCCGAGGAGGTCAAGGACCCGGCCAAGACGCTGCCGCGCGGCATCTTCGGCGGCCTCATCGTCACCACGGTCCTCTACCTGGGCGTCTCGTTCGCCGTGACCGGCATGGTGCCGTACACCGAGATGGCCAAGCAGAAGGAGATCAGCCTGGCCACCGCGTTCTCGCTCGTCCACGCTGACTGGGCCGCGCAGATCATCGCCATCGGCTCCCTCGTGGGCCTCACCACGGTCATCATGGTCCTCCTGCTCGGCTTCGCCCGCGTGGTCATGGCCATGAGCCGCGACGGCCTCCTGCCGCGCTCGCTCTCCGTGACGAGCGAGACCCGTGCCACCCCGGCGCGCGTGCAGATCATCTGCGGCGTCATCGTGGCGCTCGTGGCCGGCTTCACCCAGGTGGACCGCCTCGAGGAGCTCATCAACATCGGCACGCTCTCCGCGTTCATCATGGTCTCGCTCGGCGTGCTCATCCTGCGCCGCCGCCGCCCGGACCTCAAGGCCGCGTACCGCGTGCCCGGCGGCCCCGTCATCCCGGTGGTCTCCGCGCTGCTGTGCTTCTACCTGATGCTCAACCTCAAGGTGGAGTCCTGGGTGTTCTTCGCGGGCTGGCTCGTCATCGGCTTCCTCATCTACTTCGCCTACGGCATGCGCAACTCCGTGCTTGCCAAGGGCAAGGAGGCCTCCGGCGTCCGTCCGTCCGAGGGCGGGGCGCACTCGGCGGCCCGTCCGGAGGGGCTCTGACCGACCCGGCAGACGCACTGCCTCCGCGGCGCTAGACTCGCCGCATGACCAGCCGCCCGCCTCGCACGGACCTCGAGTCCGCTGTGAGGCGGGCGGCTCTGTCTGAGGGCTTCCGCCTGGACCCCGGGCAGGAGGCCGCGCTGCGGCGCCTTGCGGAGCTAGCCCCCGAGCACCCGGGCGTCTACCTCTACGGCCCCGCCGGGCGCGGGAAGACCTGGCTCGCGGACGCCTTCTTCGAGGCCTCCCCGCTCGAGCCGAAGCGCCGCACCCACCTCACTTCGTTCATGCGCCAGCTCAACGAGCGCATCCACGCCCGCCGCTCCGAGGGGGAGAAGGACGCCGTGGCGGCTGCCATCGGGGACCTGGTCTCCGGGCTGCGGCTCCTGCTCATCGACGAGATCCACGTCTACGACGCCGGCAGCGCCACCCTCCTTACCGCCGTCCTGCGCCGCCTCGCGGACTCGGACACCGCGCTCGTGGCCACGAGCAACGACGTCCCCGAGAACCTCCTCCCCGATCCCGTCTGGCACGAGCTCTTCCTGCCCGGGATCGCCCTCATCCGCGAGGAGTTCGAGACCCTCGAGGTGGACTCCGGGACGGACTACCGCGATGCCATCGGCGGGGAGGACGACGGTGGCCGCGGCCCGTCCCCGTCATCCCGGCCCGGCCGGGGCTTCCGCGCCGGGACGTGGAGCGTGACCGCACGGGAGAGCCGGGCGGACGTCGGCGCCGCGGCCGGGCTTCCCGGCAGCGAGCGGCTCGTGGGCGGTGCGGACCGGGTCGAGTCCGGATCCCGGAGCTTTCCGGCGGAGCGGGTGGTCCTCGGAGAGACCCGCGAGGAGTCCGAGCTGGAGATGACGTTCGCGCAGCTGTGCGACGAGCTGACCGCCACCGTGGACTTCGAGCGCTGGGCAGACCGGTTCGGACACTGGACCGTCACCGGCGTGCCGGCCTTCGAGGGCCCGGCGCAGGGCGGCGAGCTCTCGGCGCGCATGCGGTTCACGGCTGCGGTGGACCTCCTCGTGGACATGGACGTGCGGCTGGACGTGACGAGTGTGGTCTCCCGGGACGAGTTCGTCCGGGGAGCCCTGGAGAGCGTCTCGGCGGCCAAGGTGCCGGCGATGCGGAGGTTCGCCTCCCGGCTCAAGATGCTGAGGGCGCTCTGAGGATTCAGGCTGCGGTGAGGGTCGGCCCTTACCGTCGTCGTCATGAGCCGAAGACCCAGTGAAGCCAGACGAAAGGGCCAGCCCGAGGCGGGGGAGCTCGCGGACCTGACGATCCGGGCCGAGCGGCCCGAGGACGAGCCGAGGGTGCGCGCGGTGGCCGCCGAGGCCTTCGAGTCAGCGGAGCGGTCCGCGCCGCCCGTGGACGCCACCGGCGAGCCGGGGGAGGTGCGGCTGGTCGAGTGGCTGCGGGAGAGCGACGCCGTGGACCCGGACCTCAGCCTCGTGGCGGACGCGGACGGGGAGGTGCTCGGCCACGTGATGCTGAGCCGCGGAGACCTGGAGAGCGATGAAGCCCCTGCCGCGGGCACCGGCAGCACGTCTGCGCAGGAGCCGGGAGCGGGGGATGACCCCGTGGCGGCCCTGGGGCTCGGGCCGGTCAGCGTGCGCCCGGACGTCCAGGGGAGGGGCGTCGGCTCTGCGCTGGTGAGCGAGGCGCTCGTGCGGGCCAGCGGGTTCGGATACGACGTCGTCTGCGTGCTCGGGGACGCGACCTGGTACCGGCGCTTCGGGTTCCTCCCGGCCGCGGAGCTGGGGATCGGGAGCCCGGATCCGGCGTGGGGCTCAGCGTTCCAGGCCGTGCGCCTCGGCGACACCCCGGAGGAGGGCTGGCCGCGCCTGGGCGTCTTCCGCTACGCCGAGCCGTTT
The DNA here is from genome assembly GCF_020483305.1 of Arthrobacter sp. UM1. GTDB lineage: Bacteria > Actinomycetota > Actinomycetes > Actinomycetales > Micrococcaceae > Falsarthrobacter. Next base: position 129,845 of record NZ_JACWAB010000006.1, on the reverse strand, counting down.
GCGAGACTCGAAGCGGCCGCCGCCCGTGAGACGCACGGGACGGCGCGCCCGCGATGAAGGAGGTGCCGCATGTCCGGTGCTGGGAAGAGGAACGCGTTTGAGGTCGCCCGGGTCTATGACGAGACGGGAAGCGCGAAGCGGGTCCTGACGGATCGCGTGTGGCCGAGGGGCGTGAAGAAGGAGGACGCCGAGCTTGACCTCTGGGCCAAGGCCCTGGCGCCCTCGACGGAGCTCCGGAAGTGGTTCCAGCACGAGGAGCGCAAGTGGGAGGACTTCCAGAAGCGCTACCGCTCCGAGCTGGACGAGGCGGCCGAGACCGAGGACGGCTCGGAGGCCCTGGAGGAGATCCGCTCGCTCGCGGAGAAGGGGGACGTGGCCCTGTTGACCGCCACGAAGGACCGGGAGCACTGCCACCCGATCGTGCTCAAGGCGTGGCTGGAGGAGCAGCTCGGCTGAGCCCCATGGAAGCGGCCGCCCCGTCCCCACACGGCGAAGGCCCCGCAGTCTCCCTCCGTCCGGGAGGGGCTGCGGGGCCTTTCCGCGTCTGCTCGGCGTCAGCTCAGCCGAGGCGTCCGATCAGCGCGCGCGGCGGGGAGCGGGGCGCTCGGCCCCGGACTCCGCGTCCCCGCGGCGGCGGGCGTCGGCTGCGGCAGCGCCGTCGTCGTGCGGAACGCCGTCCTTGTCCACGGTGTGGCGGGGCTGAAGGTCGATCCGCTCGCGGCCCTTGCCGCGGACGAAGGCGAAGTAGCAGACCGTGAGGACGGCCAGGGCGCCGACGCCCACGTAGAAGGCCACGCGGCCGGACTCGTTGAGCGCGAGGATGACCATGACGAACACCATGAACGCCATCGAGAGCAGGTTGAGCACCGGGAAGAGCGGCATCCGGAAGGCCGTGGACGGGGCGCCCGCCGCGTCGATCTCGCGGCGCATCCTCCAATGGGCCACGAGGATCATGAGCCAGACGAACACAGTGGAGAACGTGGCGATGGCCGCCACGAAGAAGAACAGCGTGTCCGGGATGAGCAGGAACATGAACATGCCGAACAGGGCCACGACGAACATCATGAGCACCGGGATGATCGGAATGTTGTTGCCCTTGGACAGGCGCAGGCAGGCCTTCGGCGCGTGGCCCTGCTCGGCCAGGCCGTACATGGTGCGCGAGCACGCGTAGAAGATCGCGTTCATCGCGGACAGCGCGGCCGTGAGGACCACGAAGTTCATGATGTGCTGCGCCGCCGGCACGTTGAGCGCGGCGAACACCTCCACGAACGGGGAGGACTTCCCGGTCACCTTGTTCCACGGGAAGATGCACATGATGACGGCGAGCGCGCCCACGTAGAAGAGCAGGATGCGCCACGGCACGGAGTTGACGGCGCTCGCCATCGACTTCTCCGGGGTGCCCGCCTCGCCGGCGGTCATGCCGAGAGTCTCGATGCCGCCGAAGGAGAAGACGACGACGCCGAGGCTCATGATGATGCCCCACACGCCGAAGGGCGCGAACCCGTCGTGCTTCCAGAGGTTGGCGATATCCGGCGTGGTCCCGCCCACGTTGAAGCCGCCCACGATGAGCACGAGGCCGCCCGCGATGAGCGCCAGGATGGCCACGATCTTGATGAGCGAGAACCAGAACTCGAGCTCGCCGAACACCTGCACGCGCAGGAGGTTGAGGCCGCCGATGACGGCGATGGCCGCCGCCATCCAGACCCAGCCCGGGACGTCCGGGGCCCAGAGCCCCATGTACTTGGCCACGGCGGTCATGTCCGCGATGGCCACCATGCAGAGCTCGATCCAGAAGATCCAGCCGACGAGGAAGCCCGCGAGCGGGCCGAGGAAGCGGTTGGCGTACTGCGCCACGGACCCGGCCACGGGGTAGCGGACCGCCATCTCGCCGAGGGCGCGCATGACGATGAACACCATGAAGCCCGAGACGAGGTAGGAGAGGATGACGGCGGGTCCCGCGGCCTGGATGGTCTCGGCCGAGCCGTAGAAGAGGCCCGTGCCGATCGCCGTGCCCAGGGCGATGAACCGCACGTGGCGGGTGCTGAGGTTGCGCGAGAGCTCCGCTGAGGACTCAGCGGCCGGCGCAGGGTGAGCGGCAGTGCTCATGGGTTCTCCCAATACGTGCGTAGGGAGGACCGCTGCCGCTGGCGGCAGGGTCCGCGAGTGGAATGCGTCAGTCGCTGAGGCCCAGCGACGACGTTAGGTGCCGGACACAGCCCGAACGACGTCGTTGATGAGACGTGCGGCACATTTAGCTGTTCGGGAGTCTACGTCATAGACGGGGTTCAGCTCGACGACGTCGAAGCCCGCGAGCTTGCCCGAGCGCGCCGCTTCCAGCATGACGGCGCGGATGACGTCCACCCCGACCCCGTAGGCCGCGGGCGCGCTGACGCCGGGAGCCGTGGACGCCGGGAGGACGTCCAGGTCCAGGGTCATGTAGAGGGAGTCCACGGAGTCCAGGACCCCGCGCGCGAACTTCACGGCGGTCTCCCGGGTGCACTCCTCGTCCAGCAGCCAGCGGGCTCCGTGCTCCCGGGCGGTCTCGAAGCCGACGGCGGTGTTGTTCGGCTCGCTGATGCCCACGATCCCGTAGCGGAACGCCTCGTCCTCGGACTCGAGGAGCTCGGCGATCTGGAGGAACGGCGTCCCGGACGTGGGGCGCTCCTCCCGGCGGAGGTCGAAGTGCTGGTCCAGGTTGAGGATGCCGAGCGTGCGCCTGCCGGAGCGGCCCTCGGCGTCGTCGCGCGCCCTCAGGCCCTCGCGGATGCCCCGGAAGGTGCCCCAGGCGGTCTCGTGGCCGCCGCCGAGGACGCAGGGGACGGCGCCCCGGGCCACCGAGTCGGCGACGGCGGCGCTCAGGCGGTCTTGGCCCGGCTCGAGCCCTGCGTCGTCCTCCACGACGACGTCCCCGAAGTCCGTGACCTCGAGCGGCTCGTGGACGGCGAGGGAGGAGAGGCCCTTGCGGAGCTCCCCAGGCCCGCTCGCGGCGCCCACGCGGCCCTTGTTGCGGGCCACCCCGGCGTCGCTCGCGAAGCCGATGAGGTCTACCGCGCGCTTGGGGCGGCCGGACCCGTCCGCCTCGGGGCGGGCGTCCCGGGAGAGGTCGTCCAGCGTCCGAGCCTGAACTGTGGAGTGCCAGCGGGCGTGCTCCGGGCCGGGGCCGTCGGTGCGGCCGGTCCATTCGGGGCGGGAGTTCTCAGTCAACGGTCCTCCTGAAGCGCTGCGGCGGTGGTGCGGACACCCTCGATCGTAGTCACCGCGCGGCGGCGGATGAAGCGGGCTCCTTCAGCGCGGCCCGACTCGGGTCCTCGCCGCCTACAGTGGAGGAATGGCCACTCAGGAACCGGCGCCCAAGCCGCAGGGCAAGTCCCCCGCCGCGGAGCGGGTGCTGGACATCCTCAGCTTCGTGGCCGGCCGGCGCGCTCCCGTGGGAGCCCAGACGGTGGCGGCCGCGCTCGGCATTCCGCGCTCCACGGCCTATCAGCTGCTCGACGCCCTCGTCTCCCGCGGCTACCTCGCCCATTTCCCCGAGGAGCGCACGTTCGGGCTGGGCCTCTCCTCCTTCGAGCTCTCGAGCGCGTACGCCCGCCACGAGCCGCTGGCCCGGGCGGCGCGGCCTCTGCTGGAGCGGGTGGTCGACGTCGTCGGCGAGTCCGGCCATGTGGCCGTCCTCCGCGGCGCGGACGTGGTCTATGTGGCGGAGGAGCGCGCCAAGAACCGGCCCTCGCTCATCACGGACGTGGGTGTCCGGCTGCCCGCGCACCTCACCGCGTCGGGCCGCTCGATGCTCGGCTGCCTTCCGAGCCCGCAGATCCGCGCGCTGTATCCCAACTCCTCCGCGTTCGAGCCGCGCGTCTCCGGCGCCGGGCCCGAGAGCCTCAAGGCCCTGCGCGAGCAGCTCGCGGAGGACGCCGAGCGCGGCTTCGCCGTGGAGCAGGGCGAGGTCACGGAGGACTTCGCGTCTGTGGCGGTCGCGGCCCGCGACCGGGTGGGGATGCCCATGGCCTCCTTCACCCTGACGTTCCTGGCGCACCGACACGACGACGACGCCCGCCGCGGCATCGCCGAGCGCCTGCAGGAGGCGGCAGCCGAGCTCGAGCGGCGTCTGCGCTAAAGGGGCCTCTGCGCCCGGCTGGCCGCCGTGGTGGCGGCGGCCGTGATGGCGGGAGGGCCGCTCGGCCGGCCGCCGTCTTGGCGGCGGGCGGTCAGGCGATCCGGTCCCGATTGCGGTCCCGGTTGCGGCGGCGCTCGCACCGCTCGTCCGAGCGCTTGGCGAGCAGTCCCACGGCCACCCAGGCGATGGCGACGACGGCGGCGCCGACCGCGACGAACGCCTGCGTGTCCCGGAAGACCGGGACGAGCACGCCGTAGAGGATGCTGATGACGAGGGCGATGAAGATGAGGTGTCTGCGTTCCATGGTTCCCATCCTTGTGCTCGGCGGGCGGGCGCGCCCATGCGGTTTGTCATGAGTTGTCCACATCGAGATCCGGAAGCGCTCGCGGGACAAACGATTGTGCCAATATATCGCCATGGATGACTCTGTTTTCACATCTGCATCAGTCCTCAGCGGCGCTTCGAGGTCCGGTTCATGGCGGACGAGCCCGTGGACCCGGAGGTCAAGGAGCGTGCGGCCAGGGTCGTGACCGCCCTGGCGGGTCGCGCCCTCGCCAACGCTGAATCGAGGATCACCGTGGAGGCGTCCGTCATCGGCGGGGAGCAGCCGTAGCGCCTTCCCTCTGGGGTGCGGTTCTGCCGCGGTCCTGCCCGTCATGGCGGGGAACGCGGAGGGGGTGTCCGGGATGTCGGACACCTCCTCCGGTCGGCTTCTCCCCGAGCGCTGTGTTCTCCGCGACACTGGGGTGTGATGCGGGACGCGTCGTCGTCGTTCCGAGACGGCACCCCTGGCCGCCCGCCGCAGAGACCCGAGTGAAGGAGTGCGCCATGACGCAGAACCCGAAGAAGAGCGGACCCCGCCCGGTCAAGGCCGACCGCGGCACGGAGATCAGCGCCAAGTCCTGGCAGACCGAGGCGCCGCTGCGCATGCTCATGAACAACCTCGATCCGGAGGTGGCGGAGCGTCCCGATGACCTCGTGGTCTACGGCGGCACGGGCCGCGCTGCCCGCAGCTGGGAGGCGTTCGACGCGATCACGGCCTCGCTCAAGGACCTGGAGAAGGACGAGACGCTGCTCGTGCAGTCGGGCAAGCCCGTGGGCATCCTCCGGACGCACGAGTGGGCGCCGCGCGTGCTCATCGCCAACTCGAACCTCGTGGGGGACTGGGCCACCTGGCCGGAGTTCCGCCGCCTCGAGGCCGAGGGCCTCATGATGTACGGCCAGATGACGGCCGGATCGTGGATCTACATCGCCACGCAGGGCATCCTCCAGGGCACGTTCGAGACGTTCGCGGCCGTGGCCAAGAAGCGCTTCAACGGCACGCTCGCCGGCACCATCACGCTCACCGGCGGCTGCGGCGGCATGGGCGGCGCGCAGCCGCTCGCCGTCACGCTCAACGACGGCGTCTGCATCATCGTGGACGTGGACCGCTCGCGCCTCGAGCGCCGCGTGGGCAAGCGGTACCTGGACACCGTGGCCCAGGATCTCGACGACGCCGTGAAGCAGGCCAACGAGGCCAAGAAGGCACGGAAGCCGCTGTCCATCGGCGTGGTGGGCAACGCCGCCGAGGTCTTCCCGGAGCTGCTCGAGCGCCACAAGAAGGGCGAGATCGAGATCGACGTCGTGACCGACCAGACCTCGGCGCACGACCCGCTCTCCTACCTGCCGACCGAGTACACCGTGGAGGAGTGGCAGCAGGAGGCCGCGGCGGACGAGACCGGCTTCACCAAGAAGTCGCAGAACGCGATGGCCCGCCACGTCCAGGCGATGGTGGAGTTCCAGGACGCGGGCGCCGAGGTGTTCGACTACGGCAACTCGATCCGCGACGAGGCCCGCCACGCCGGCTACGAGCGCGCGTTCGAGTTCCCGGGCTTCGTCCCCGCGTACATCCGCCCGCTCTTCTGCGAGGGCCTCGGCCCGTTCCGCTGGGTGGCGCTCTCGGGCGACCCGGAGGACATCAAGGTCACGGACGAGGCCATCAAGGAGCTCTTCCCGGAGAACGAGCACCTGCACCGCTGGATCGACGCCGCCGGCGAGTTCGTCGAGTTCGAGGGACTCCCGGCGCGCATCTGCTGGCTCGGCTACGGCGAGCGGGCCAAGGCGGGCAAGCTCTTCAACGACCTCGTGCGCGAGGGCAAGGTCAAGGCGCCGATCGTCATCGGCCGCGACCACCTCGACTCGGGCTCCGTGGCCTCGCCGTACCGCGAGACGGAGGCCATGAAGGATGGCTCGGACGCCATCGCCGACTGGCCGCTCCTCAACGCCCTCGTCAACACGTCCTCGGGCGCCACGTGGGTCTCTATCCACCACGGCGGCGGCGTCGGCATCGGCCGCTCCATCCACGCGGGCCAGGTGGGCGTCGCGGACGGCACCGACCTCGCCGAGGAGAAGCTGACCCGCCTCCTCACGAACGACCCGGCCATGGGCGTCATCCGCCACGTCGACGCCGGCTACGAGCGCGCCTCGGATGTGGCCCAGGAGCGCGGCGTCCGCGTTCCGATGCAGGAGTTCGGCGGCCAGGGCTAGCCCCGGCTGCGGCACCGGTGCTGGGCGTCGGCCCCGGTGCCGGCTCCGGGTGTCGGCCCCCAGGTTCTCCCCGTCAACACGGCCTCGCGGCCCCGGGTGTCGGCACATCGCCTCGCGGCCCCGTCAGCGGTCTTCCCGCTGTCGGGGCCGCACCCGTTTCCGCCGCGGTCAGGTACCCGCCCCGCCTGCCCCATGCTCGCCCGGGCCCTCGCCCGCGCCCACACCCCTTTTCGCCGTCGCACCCGTTCCTGCTCGCTTCGGCCCCGCGATCACACCCCTTCCCGCCACGACACCCCTTTTCCGCTCAAAATCATGTGCGATTATGGGTGTTTTCGTCGGTTCCGGGTGTGAACGAGCGGGGTGAGCGATTCCGGGTGCGAACCGGCGGAGGTGTGCGTTTCCCCGGGGGGGGGCAGGGATGGGCTCTGGTCCGGTGCGTCTGCGCGATGTGTGCGCGGTTGAACGACGACGACGCGTGCTGCGTGAAACGGCGGAGCTTGAAGGCAGAGCAGTTGTTGAGATGCTCCGCATCTCCCGACTCCGCCTCAGCCGGTTCTGTCACTGCGAAGTCGGGCATCGCGGAGCCGCAGCTCACTCTGAGCACGGCATGCCGGCTGCGGCCGTCTCCCGCTCGCGCGCCCTACACCCGTTTCCGTCACCGCACCCCTTTTCCGCTCAAAATCGCGTTCGTTTATGGGTGTTTTCGTCGATTCCGGGTGTGAACGGAGGGAGGGAGCGTTTCCGGGTGTGAACGGGGCGGGGGCTGAGCGCTTTCGGGTGTGAGCGCGTGTGAGCGGACGGGGGAGGGGGCGTTTCCGGGTGTGAACGGGCCGGGGTGAGCGTTTCCCGGTGTGAGTGGGCAGGGCTCGGCGGGGGAGCGGGTCCCGACAGTTCTGGTCCGGTATTTCGGACAACCCGAGGGGGCCGGGCGTTCACCTGAGCGGAGATCCGCACCATACTGGGAAGGGATCCGCACTCAGAGCTGGTCCACGGGAGGGGTCACGAGCCCCTCCGCCATGCGCCCCCGCAGAAGGACCGGCCGGTCCCCGCGGTTCCGGCAGCGCAGCGAAGCATCGAGCAGCAGGAGGGCACATGACCGACCAGGCCGCATCCGCCGCCCCGAACGCCGTATCCGCCCCTAAGGGCGACGACGCATCTCCGGCCCCGGCCACCCCCGCTTCGAACCCGGGAGCCGGTGCAGGCGGCGGCGCTTCGAACCCGGCCGCCCCCGCCAGCCTCCTCGTCACGGGCATCTCCGAGCTCTGGACGATGGACGAAGAGCGGAGCGTCGTCGAGAACGCGGCCGTGCTCATCGAGGGCGAGACGATCGCCTGGGTCGGCCCCGCCTCGAAGGCCCCGGACGCGGACGAGCGCCTCGACGTCGAGGGCCGCGCGGTCCTGCCCGGCTGGGTGGACTCGCATTCGCACCTCGTCTTCGCCGGGGATCGCTCCAAGGAGTTCCAGGCGCGCATGGCCGGCGAGTCATATTCCGCCGGAGGCATCGGCGTGACTACCGGGGCCACGCGCGAGGCCAGCGACGAGACCCTCCGCGCCCTCGTGGCCGGCCGCGTCGAGGACTCCTTCCGCGGAGGCACCACCACCCTCGAGACCAAGACCGGGTACGGCCTCAACGTGGAGGACGAGGCCCGCTCGGCCCGGATCGCCGCGGAGCTCGTGGACGACGTCACGTTCCTCGGCGCCCACCTCGTCCCCGCGGAGTACAAGGAGGACCCGGAGGCGTACATCGAGCTCGTCTGCGGGCCGATGCTGGACGCCGTCCTCGAGGCCGCGCCGAAGGAGAAGCTCCGCTTCGTGGACGCCTTCTGCGACAAGGGCGCCTTCACCCCCGAGCAGTCCCGCCGCGTCCTCGAGGCGGCCATGGCCAAGGGGCTCACCCCGCGCCTGCACGGCAACCAGCTCGGCGAGACCGGCGGCGCCCAGCTCGCCCTCGAGCTCAAGGCCGCGAGCGTGGACCACCTCAACTTCCTGAGCAGCGCGGACATCGAGGGGCTCGGCGCCTCGGGCCGCGCGTTCCGCGAGGCGGGCGGCCTTCCGGCGGTCGGCACCTCCGCGGAAGACGTCCCCTGGCCCACGGTGGCGACGGCGCTGCCCGCGTGCGACCTCTCCACCCGCGCGCCCCTCACCCCCGCACGGGAGCTGTGGGACGCGGGTGCCGTCGTCGCCCTGGCCTCGAACTGCAACCCGGGCACGAGCTACACCTCCAGCATGAGCTTCTGCGTGGGCACCGCCGTGCTCCAGCAGCACCTCTCGCTCGAGGAGGCCCTCGAGGCGGCCACGCTCGGCGGCGCCACCGCCCTGCGCCGCACCGACGTGGGCCGCGTGGTCCCCGGCGCCCGCGCCGACCTGCACATCCTCAACGCGCCCGCCGCGATCCACCTCGCCTACCGTCCCGGCATGCCGATGACGTGGGGCACGGTCCGCAAGGGCAGGCGGGTCGCATGAGCGGGCCCTGAGCCGCTCCCGCCCTGATCCCGGGCGCGCCCCGCCCCCGATCCGCCCCCCCCCGAAAACGCCCGACACCCGAACACGCCCCGACCCTGAGCACGAAAGGCCCCGCCATGACCTACCCCACCTCCGTCACCCTCTCGACGTCGGGCGTCTCGGCCGGCGACGTCGTCGCCGTCGCCCGCTACGACGCGAAGATCACGCTCGCCAAGGAGGCCCGCGAGAAGATCGCGCAGGTCCGCGAGCACATCGACACCCTGGCCGCCTCGGACACCCCGGCGTACGGCATCTCCACGGGCTTCGGCGCCCTCGCCAACACCTCCATCCCCGTGGAGAAGCGCGCGCAGCTGCAGAAGTCCCTCATCCGCTCGCACGCCGCGGGCACGGGCCCCCGCGTGGAGCGCGAGGTCATCCGCGCCCTCATGTTCCTGCGCCTCAAGACCCTCGCCTCGGGCCACACGGGCGTCCGCCCGGAGACGGTCGAGGCGTACACGGCGCTGCTCAACGCGGGCATCACGCCGATCGTCCACGAGTACGGCTCGCTCGGCTGCTCGGGCGACCTCGCCCCGCTGTCCCACTGCGCGCTCGTCCTCATGGGCGAGGGCCGCGCCGAGGACCGCGAGGGCAACGAGCGCCCGGTCCCGGAGCTGCTCAAGGAGGCCGGCATCGAGCCGCTCGTGCTCAAGGAGAAGGAGGGCCTCGCCCTCATCAACGGCACGGACGGGATGCTCGGGCAGCTCGTGCTCGCCCTCGCGGACCTCCAGGAGCTCGTCAAGGCGGCGGACGTGACGGCGGCGCTCGTCGTCGAGGCCCTCCGCGGCACGGACGGGCCGTTCGCGCCGGAGCTCCACCTCCCGCTGCGCCCGCACCCGGGCCAGGCGGACGCCGCCGCGAACATGTACGCGATCCTCCAGGGCTCGGAGCTCGTCGCCTCGCACAAGAAGGCGTTCGGCCGCGTCCAGGACGCCTACTCGCTGCGCTGCGCCCCGCAGGTGGCCGGCGGCCTCCGCGACACGATGGCCTACGTGGCCCAGGTGGCCGCCCACGAGCTCGCCGCCGCCGTGGACAACCCCGTGGTGCTCGAGGACGGCCAGGTCCGCTCCAACGGCAACTTCCACGGCGCGCCCGTGGCCTACGTCCTCGACTTCCTCGCGATCCCGGTGGCGGACCTCGCCTCGATGTCCGAGCGCCGCACGGACCGCCTCCTCGACCCGGCCCGCTCCCACGGCCTGCCGCCGTTCCTCGCGGAGGACCCGGGCACGGACTCGGGCCTCATGATCGCCCAGTACACGCAGGCCGGCCTCGTGGCGGAGATGAAGCGCCTCGCGGCGCCCGCGTCCGTGGACTCCATCCCGAGCTCGGCCATGCAGGAGGACCACGTCTCCCTCGGCTGGCACGCGGCCCGCAAGCTCCGCACGAGCGTGCAGAACCTGCGCCGCGTCCTCGCGATCGAGCTCCTCGCCGCAGCCCGCGCCATCGACTTCCGCGGGATCGACGCCGGCGCCGCCCGCGACGGCTCCGACCGTCTCCCGCAGAGCGGCAGCCCGGCGGGCGTGGACGGGAAGGAGCTCCCGACGGCGAAGCCCGGCCCCGTGGCCGCGTCCGTCATCGAGGGCCTCCGCGCGAGCGTCCCCGGCCCCGGCCAGGACCGCTTCATGGCCCCGGACATCGAGGGCGCCGAGCAGTTCATCGCCGCGGGCGGCCTCCTCGACGCCGTGCGCAAGGCGGGCCTCGAGCCGCGCTGACGCGCTGACAGCCGGGCCGGCGCCGCGCAGACGCGCGCTGACGCACACCGCGCCCACGCCGCCGCCCGGCCGAGGCTGAGGGATACTGTTCAGCAGGTCAGCAGTCAAAGGAGACATTGATGAGCCAGTCCCCCTCAGCCCCGGTCTCCGGCGCGCCCTCGCGCCGCCTGGGGCTCATCGCCCTCGTCGCCACGCTGGGCGGCCTGCTCTTCGGATATGACACCGGCGTCATCAACGGCGCCCTCCTGCCCATGTCGCGGGAGCTCGGCCTGACGGAGGTCACCCAGGGCGTCGTCACGAGCTCCCTGCTCTTCGGAGCCGCCGCGGGCGCGGTCACGGCGGGCCGCGTCTCGGACGCGCTCGGCCGGCGGCCCACGATCATCGGCCTCGCGGTCGTCTTCTTCCTCGGGGCGGTCCTGTGCGCGGCGACGCCGAACGTCGCCCTCCTCATCGTGGGCCGCGTCCTCCTCGGCCTCGCGGTGGGCGGCGCGTCCGCCGTCGTCCCCGTCTTCCTCGCGGAGCTCGCGCCGTACGAGATCCGCGGCTCGCTCTCGGGGCGGAACGAGCTCATGATCGTGGTCGGCCAGCTCGCCGCGCTCGTGGTCAACGCGGTCATCGGCACCACGCTGGGCCACCTCGAGGGGGTCTGGAGGATCATGCTCTCGGTGGCGGCGCTGCCCGCCGTCGCGCTCTTCTTCGGGATGCTCCGCATGCCGGAGTCGCCGCGCTGGCTCATGGCCCAGGGGCGGTTCGAGGAGGCGCTCGCCGTCCTCAAGACCGTCCGGACCGAGGAGCGCGCCGAGGCCGAGGTCCGGGAGATCCGCGAGCTCGTCCACGAGGAGCACGAGGAGAAGACCGGGCTCGGGGCCGTGCTCGGGCAGAAGTGGCTGCTGCGGATCCTGCTCGTGGGCATCGCGATCGGCGTGTTCCAGCAGCTCACCGGCATCAACTCGATCATGTACTACGGCCAGGTGGTGCTGCGGGACGCGGGCTTCGCGGAGAACGCGGCCCTTGTGGCGAACATCGCGCCGGCGCTCATCGCCGTTGTCGGCGCGTTCATCGCGCTCTGGATGATGGAGCGGATCAACCGCCGGACCACGATGATCACGGGGTACACGCTCACGGCGCTCTGCCACGTGCTCATCGGCCTCGCGTCCGTGCTCGTGCCGGCGGGGCCGGTCAAGCCGTACATCATGCTCGTGCTCATCGTGGCGTTCGTCGGATCCATGCAGACGTTCCTCAATGTGGCCACGTGGGTGCTGCTCAGCGAGATCTTTCCGCTGCACATGCGGGCCGTGGGCATGGGCGTGTCGGTGTTCTGCATGTGGATCGCCAACGCCCTCATCACCCTCACCTTCCCGAGCCTCCTCGCGGCGATCGGCCTCACCGGCTCCTTCTTCTCCTTCGCCGCGGTCAACGTCCTCGCGGCGCTCGTCATGTGGCGCTTCCTGCCGGAGACGCGCGGCCGGAGCCTCGAGGAGGTGGAGGACGGCGTCTCGAGCGGCGAGCTCTTCGCGCGGGAGCACGACGACGACGGCCGTCACGCGCCGGTGCACGGCCACGGGGCACGGGGATAGGGTGGAGGCATGATCGCAGCCTTCTCCGTTGCACCCTCCGGAAAGCCGTCCGACCCCTCGCTGGCCGGCCGCGGCGAGCACGACGACGCCTCGGTCCACGAGGCCGTGGCCGCCGCCGTCCGCGTGGTCCGCGAGTCCGGCCTGCCCAACCGCACCAGCTCGATGTTCACCGAGGTCGAGGGCGAGTGGGACGAGGTCATGGACGTGGTCAAGCGGGCCGCCGAGGCCGTGGGCCGGTACGGGTCCCGCGTCTCGCTCGTGCTCAAGGCGGACATCCGCCCCGGGTACACGGGCGAGCTCGAGGGCAAGCTGGAGCGTCTCGAGGACGCCATCGGGGCCAGCGAGAACGTCTAGAGCGAGAATCCCGAGAGCGAGCACGTCGAGGAGGAGCGGCGCCCGGCCCGAGAGCCCGCGCTGACGCACGCATGCCACAGATCATCATCCGCGAGGGCACCCGAGAGGACATCGAGGCCACCCTGCGGGCCAAGCTCGAGATCCACCGCGAGTGCTACCCGTTCCGGGGCGAGGAGGTCTTCTCACTCGTCGAGCGCGGCATCCCCAAGGACGTCATGTTCTGGGAGGCCGGCATGGAGCTCGGGATGCGCTTCCACGTGGCGCTGGACGGGGATCGGGTGGTCGGCATGTCCGGCGCGCGCCCGGGCCAGGCCGAGGAGGGCGAGTCCGCGCCCCTGGCCGAGACCGAGCTGCAGGTGCTCTACCTCCACGAGGACTACCGGGGCCGCGGCACCGCCGACCTGCTCCTCGCCGCCGCCGTCGGCCGCCTGCCCGCCTACCTCTGGGTGCTCGAGGGCAACGACCGCGCCATCGCGTTCTACGAGAAGCACGGCTTCCGCCGGACCGGCGAGCGCGAACAGCTCGACGAGACCTGGGACAACCGGTTCGAGCTGCGGATGCTCCGCCAGGGCTCCGCCGAAGGCGCCTGACGCCGCGTCCCGTCCGCCCCGTTCCGCACCCCCTGTTCCGCCCCCGCTGTCCTGTCCGCTCCACCGACCTCGACCTTCACGGAGACCTTTCCATGCCCCGCAAGAAGAACGACGACGACCTGCAGCCCATGGCCCAGTCCTTCCGGATCGAGACGGGCCTCGCCCGGATCGAGCCGGACCCCTACAGCGACGGCGGCTGGGTGCTCTGGGTCAACGGAGTGCAGTCCTCCCACATCGCGGAGGACCCGGCGCGCCTCGAGTTCGAGTACATGCAGTGGATCGCGGCCGGAATCGAGCACCGGTTCACAGACCGCGAGGCCAAGCTGAACTTCCTGCACCTCGGCGGCGGCGCGTGCTCCCTGCCGCGCTGGTCCCTGGCCGTGTATCCGGAGTCCCGCAGCCTCGTCATCGAGGTGGACGCGGCCCTCTCCGAGAAGGTCCGCGAGGTGTTCGACCTCCCGCGCGCCCCGAAGCTGCGCATCCGGGACGAGGACGCCCGCAAGGCTGTGGACGGCATGAAGGCGAACACCCGGGACGTGGTCATCCGCGACGTCTTCTCCACGGACAAGACGGACTGGAGCTGCACCACCCAGGAGTTCATGGAGGGCGTCCAGCGCATCCTGCGCCCGGGCGGCCTCTACCTCTCCAACATCGGGGACCGCGCGGAGCTCAAGGACTCCAAGCAGGAGATGGCGACGGCGCTCGAGGTGTTCGAGCACGTCGCCGTCATCGCGGACCCGGCCATGTTCAAGGGCCGGCGGTCCGGGAACTTCGTGCTCATGGCCGCGGACGAGCCCATCCAGCCGGACGCCCAGCTCGCCAAGGTCCTCCGCGGAAGCGCCGTCCCCGCGCAGGTGTGGGACACGGAGAAGGTCCGCGAGTACTGCGCCGGGGCGTCCGTCCGCCTGGACAAGGACGATCCGGCACCCGGCGAGACGCCCGAGGCCGAGCGGCCCGCGCTGGCGGGGATGTAGGGGCGGGGAGCCCGCGCCCGCTCAGGCGGACTCGACCGCGAGCTCCTGCCACTCCGGGTGCTCGGGGAGGAACGTGTCCCGGATGAACGGGCAGTTGGGCTTGACCCTGCCGCCCTGCTCCTGGACGTACTCGAATCCGTACTGGGCGATCTCTCCGGCGAGGCCGTGGCCCTGGTAGTCGTCCTCGACGCCCGTGTGGAGGAAGACGTAGGTGCTGCCGCGCTGGTGGAAGACGAGCTCGGCCGCGAGCTTGCCGTCCGCCGTGCGCGCCTCGAAAGCGGGGTTGTCCTCGCGGGAGGCGACGCTGAAGGTGAGGTCGGTGTTCATGCCTGTTCCTTTCGGACGGGGTAGCGGGAGACGATCGACATCCGGTTGAAGGCGTTGATGACCGTGGCAGCCCAGGCGAGGACGCCGTACTTCTCCTCGCCGAGGAACTCGACGGCGTCGAGGACGAGCGCCTCCATCTCCTCGTCCGGCACGATCCGCGTGACGGCCTCGGAGACCGCGAGGGCCGCTCGCTGCTCGGGGGAGTAGAGATCCGCGTCCCGCCAGGCCGGGAGGATGTCGATCTGCTGCTGCGTCACGCCGGCCTTGAGGGCCTTCGGCGCGTGCGTGCTGAGGCAGTAGGCGCAGCCGTTGATCTGCGAGGCGCGCAGGTTGACCAGCTCGATGAGGTCCGCGCCCACGCCCGCGTCCTTCGCAGCCTGCGCGAGCGCGGTGTGCACGCCGCCCATCGCCTTGTAGACGCCCGGGTGGACCTTGTCGAGGAAGGGCCGGCGGGCCGCCCTGCCGTCGAACGGGCTCACGCTGGGGTCTCCGGCCACGGTGCCGTCGGTGAGGGTCATGTTCGGTCCTTTCGGTCTGTTGCGGGGGCGGGAGCACCAGGGGCGCGTCCTGCGCGGGCTTTGAGCGTTCCGAGCTGATGGTCGGCCCTGTGGCGCCAGCAACTCGACGACGTGTTCCCTTAACACGGGGAGGGGAAGAGTTGTTCCCCCAAGTTAACGTAGGCCGAAGAAGCTGTGGCCCGGATGAACTAGTTGTTCCGAATCGATTAATACTCTTTACTTTGACTCAGATCACTCC
Organism: Arthrobacter sp. UM1; assembly: GCF_020483305.1. Classification (GTDB taxonomy): domain Bacteria; phylum Actinomycetota; class Actinomycetes; order Actinomycetales; family Micrococcaceae; genus Falsarthrobacter. The sequence continues at coordinate 114,416 of NZ_JACWAB010000006.1, read as the reverse complement.
TAGGCTCTTGTCTCAAGAGGCTTGCCCACGAAGGAGGGACGGGTATGACAGTCTCCCTGTTCGAAAGCGAACAATCCGAGTTTCTTGCGTTGAGAAATGTCGCAGGCCAGTACTCGCTGTGGCCTTCCTGGCTTGAGGTGCCTGCGGGCTGGTCGGCTGAGTTCGGGCCCTCCAGTCGGGGCGATGTGCTCTCGTACATCGAAAACTCCTGGGTAGAACGACAGTTTTGAGAGGCCTGCCTAGTCGTGTCCTGTCTCAGGATGACGGGACGTAGAAATCTATGTGCTGCAATCCAATTTCCTGATCTTTGGAGTGTCAATGCGTCGTGGGGTCGCAGACCTTGCTCCCATCGAGGAGCACCCTGTCTTTACTCGATTTTTCAATGTCGCTCGCATTGAACCGGAACGAGTGGCACTGGTCGCCGAGAGTGGCCAATGGACGTATGGACAACTACTCAGATGGGCTGGCGCGTTCGCGGAGCAGTTGCAGGGCGAAGGCGTGGGGCAGGGGACGGTCGTTGCCCTCCACTGCAATCGAGGCCCCGGGTTAGTCGCGGCTCTAGTTGCCTTGGCTCAGCTGGGATCCATCGTCTTGCCGCTAGACAGGGGGCACCCTGCTCGTAGGTCGCGCTCCGCTATTGAGGATTCAGGCTGCGGACTCCTCATAGAAGACGGGGGGTTCGATGATCTCGAATATGGCCCGGATGAATGGCCAGAGCGGGTGCCTCTGGCGGATGGAACTGGCGCCGCCTGTCAGAAACTCAGCCTCCGAAAGGCCCCTAGGGCGCCGGGGCGTCTTCTGGCTCGGGACCGGGAAACCGCTTACGTGCTCTACACGTCAGGCACGACAGGCCGGCCCAAAGGGGTGCGGCTCGGTTCTCAAGGCATTGTTGATCTGCTTTCACATGATAGCCGTGTGGCTGTTGGCTCGGAAGATCGAGTAGCGATGCTCGCATCCCCGGCGTTCGACGCGATGCTCCTCGAAGTTTGGCTGGCGCTGACCAATGGCGCTTCTCTGGTGGTTGGTGCTTCTCAGGACGTCATGTCTGTATCCAGCCTCGGGGATTTTCTCTGGCGCAACAGAGTGTCGGTTCTGTGGCTGACGGCGGGGCTCTTCCATGAAATCGTCAGAGCTGACGTGGAGGTTTTCAGGGGACTCCGCCGACTGATGACAGGCGGGGATGTCGTCTCGACAAGGCACTTTGCGCGAGTTCGGCAGAAGTTTCCAGCCATTGAGCTTTTCAATTGTTACGGGCCAACTGAAAACACAATTTTCTCGACAGTTTACGAAGGTAATCCCGAAGGGGAGGATTTAGGGTCTCCGCTTCCTATTGGCACTCCGGTAGGAGCGACAAGAACACGAATCGTCGATTCTGAATATCAAGAAGTAGCCCCTGGTTTTCTTGGGGAACTGTGGGTCGGGGGCGCTCGGCTGTCTCCTGGGTATCTCAATTCTGATCACCATAATTCAACACGTTTCACATTTGATGAAAATGGCGAGCGGTGGTTCAAGACGGGAGATTTTGTAAGACTGCGTGCAGATGGTGAGCTTGAATTTTGTGGAAGAGAGGATGACCAAGTAAAAATCCGAGGGCATCGAGCCAGCCTCGGTGAGATACAGAACGCCGTTCTCCAGGCTCCAGGGATACGGGACTGTTGCGCCGTCTTAAGTCATGAAGACCCTCCGCGTCTCATTGCATATGTTGTGGAGTCGGGCGAGTCCACTCCCGCTGGAGGGCTCCTACCCCCCGGCGTCCAGATCGAGTTGCGGGAGACAGTAGGAAATTCGCTCCCGGATTCAATGGTCCCGCAGCTTTTCATCGCTGTCCGTGATTTTCCTCTAACGCCGAATGGGAAGACTGACAGGCGAGCGTTGCCTTTTCCGGAATCAGCTGAAGCGTTCGGCCTTGAGCAGAACAGAATCGAGAGTGGATCGGAGCTCGAGCAGGAAGTGCTCCGCTTGTCTTCTCAGGCCGTGCGAGCGCAAACCGGACTTAGAACAAATCTCCTGACAAGCGGCGGTGGTGACTCCCTTTCGCTTATGCGTCTAATTGCGGCCGTCGAGCGTCAATACGGCGTTTGTCTCGCCGCCGAGACTGTATTCTCAGATCCCACGCCGGCGGGAATCGCGGCTGCAGTGAGCGAGGCAAAAGAGAGAGGAGGGACGTTTGTCTCCAATTCTGGAAAAGGCGGGCCTCAGCGGCAAGCCCCGGATTTTGCCTCCTCTTCCAGCGAGCAGACGACGGGGCAAGGGGCGATCCAGTACCGGGCGGCCCCGGCACAGCAGCAGTTCTGGCGGGCACACTGCGCTGCTCCAGCCTCCGTTCAATACAACTGCCCGCAGGCGTTTAGGCTTCGAGGGGGCATACAAACTGAGTGTTTAATTGACTCCGTCGACGCCCTGGTTGATGAGACCGGGTTGCTTCGCTCAACCTTCTCGGAAGACGTAGATGGAGTTCTATGGGTGCATGAACATCCCAGGGTGAGGAGGATCCTAGATGTAGTCGACCTGACAGGGCAGGTCCCGGAAGAACGCGAAGCACAGCTGAACGCGTTGCTTGAGGCGTACTGTGCACAGCCGTTCGCTCTCGAGAGCGGGCCGGTTCTCCGCGGTGCGTTGATTTCGCTTGCAGAGGACGAATTCGTTCTCTTCCTCGACGTACATCACATCGTCACAGACGGGTGGTCGCAGGGTCTGCTTAATCGTCGTCTGAACGAACTCTATTCGGACAAGTGCGCCGGGCGAGCAAGCGCAGCGCCGCCTGGGGAATCCTACTCAGAGGCTGCACGCCGTCGGGGCGAAGATTCTCACTTGGCGCGGCTTGAAAATCAGCGGCAGTGGTGGGGGGAAAGACTATGCGAAGTAGAGCCTCTTCGATTGCCGACGGATCGCCCGAGGCCTCTCACCCGATCCAGAGCGGGAGACCGGGTGACATCCAAGATCGCGCCCGAGCTTCTTGAGCGGTGCCAGCTGTTCGCCTCCGAGGAACACGCGTCCGTCTTCTCTGTTCTAGTGGCAGCTCTGAGGATCCTTTTAGCTCAGCATTCCGGTCAGATGAACCCCACTCTCGGCGTAGTCGTATCTGGACGAACCGATTCGCGTGAAGACGAAACAGTGGGGCCGTTCGTCAACACTCTTCCCATCACGGGGTCCCTGGATCCCGATGAGAACTTTAGTGGCGTCGTCGCGAACAGCCGGGATTCAATGATGGAGGCGTTCGCTGCAGGAGATCTGGCAGTTGGTGACATCCTCGCAGCCTGGAATGAGCTGGGGCCGGGGGAAAGCTACGCTGAGATTAGTGTGTCCGCGGTCTTACAGGACGAGCAGGATTCGTCTCTCATGCTTGACGGAGCGGAGGTTGAAGCGGTCTGTCTTCCGAGGCATGCCGCCATCTTTGACTTGGCCTTTGAGTTCACAAAGACACAGAACTCCATGGACGTCTCGCTGGAGTACGACGCAGAGATCTTCGACAGAGAGACTGTTCGCGCCCTCTTGGAACGCTTTGGCTCGTTGCTGGAGATGTCTGTAGGGAACGCGCGCGGAGGCTCTAAGACTCTCGCGATACGCAACCTTCCAATCGTGTCGCCTCATGAGGAGCAGCGGATCCTCCAGGGGTGGAACGGGCGCCATGAAGCCTTTGACGAATCGCCGGTTCACCTTCAGTTTTTGCATCAGGTTCAGGCGGATCCGCAGAAGCTTGCATTAAGAGAACTAGGTTGCTCTGTTTCATATGGAAGACTCGAGCAGCTGGCGCATGCCGGAGCAAATCGGCTTCGCGAGGCAGGGGTAGTTCCGGGCGATATCGTTCCCGTGGCTCTTCCGCCAGGGGTTGATTTCGTCGTTGCCCTTCTGGCGCTCGGATTTTGTGGTGCGGCGCCCACGCCGTTGGCCCCGGAAACACCGCGCGCGCGGTTTGACTACGTTGTCCGCGACACCCGCGCCCAGGTAGTCGTAGCGAACGCGTCTACAACGGTGCCTGTGGGCCCACGCGTTGTGGACATGTCGAGGCTCCTTGCGGATCAAGGTGAACGGGCGGTTTTCCAAGCGGACCAGGACCACCCTGCGTACGTCATTTACACCTCGGGCACGACGGGGCGACCCAAGGGCGTCGTCGTGGCGCACAGGCAGCTGGCCGGGCTTTGCCACTGGGCTCGTCGCGAACTTGGTCTCCGACCTGGGAAAAGAATGGCTCAGCTGGTCAGCCTGGGGTTCGATCCCGTCATGCTGGAAGTATGGGGCACCCTCGCTTCGGGAGCTACGCTGACGGTGCCTGAAAATCGGGTCCTGGGTGATCCGCCCGAACTAGTTCGCTGGCTGGCAGAAGAGGAAGTAACGCATGCCATCGTCGTGACTTCACGAGTTGACTCCGTGTTCGATGAGATCAGTTTGTTGCTGGAGCGGGCCGATCGCGAGGGGACACCCAGCGGACTAGCTCTGGATGCCCTTATCGTCGGAGGCGAGAGGCTCCGGCGGCGACCGGAACAATCGTGGCGCTTTCGGGTCTACAACGCGTACGGGCCGACTGAGGCGACTGTCCTCGCAACAGTGGGCCTCGTTGCTCCTGAGAGTCCACGCATGCCGGAATCTCCGAGCATCGGTCAGGCGATTCCCAACATGGATGCTCTCATCGTGGACGACGAAGGCCGGCTTCTTCCCCCAGGCATTCCAGGTGAGCTTTGGCTGCGCGGGGTAGGTCTTGCCGTGGGGTACCTCGGTCAAGAGGGCCTGACCACGGAGAGGTTCTTCAACTCAGAGTGCTTCGGCCGCGTCTATCGGACTGGAGACACAGTCCGGTGGACCCGGACTGGCGAGATTCAGTTCATCGGCAGGAACGATTCGCAGGTGAAGATTCGCGGACATCGGATCGAGCTCGGCGAAGTGGAGCAAGTTCTTGCAGAATCTGGTGCGCCGAGCGGGACTCGAGTGCTGGCCCGACAAGATGCCCGTGGCCACACCAGGCTCGTGGCATATGCACTCTGTTCTTCCGAGGGGCCGGACATGGTGGCTCGAGAGGCGCTCTCCGCCTCCGTTCTCGCCGCCGCGAGCCGAATGCTGCCAGGCTACATGCAACCGGAGTTCCTTTGGATAGATAAGTGGCCAATGACTTCTCGGGGGAAACTCGACGAAGGCGCGCTTCCGCTCCCCGCCTGGGGTGAGGGTAGGACGTCGGTCGAAAATGCTGAGCCTTTGAGTGTCGGCGAACAGGCGCTGGCTGAGGCCTGGGAAGAGGTTCTCGGCCTTCCGCCGGCTTCTCGGAATGAGAGCTTTTTCGCAGCAGGCGGCGATTCGATCCTTGCTCTCCAGCTCGTGTCTGCTGCGCGCAGGAGGGGTTTCACCTTCAATGCTCAGGCGGTGTTTCGCGAACAGACAGTCCAGGGCCTTGCTGCTGGGCAGACGGCCTCGTTGGAGTCCGGAATCATCCAGACCGAGCCGTGGGGAGAGTTGCCCTTGCTTCCCGTCCATAGGCTCTACTTCGAGGGGGTGCCTGGAGGGGCCGCCTTTAATCAGTCAGTAGTGCTGGGACTTCGGACGGAGGTAGAAGACGCCGAAATCATCGATGCAGTGCGGAGGGTCGTCAAGGCGCACCCTGGACTCGGATTGCAGGTGCAGACTGGGCCGGGAGGACCGATTGAGACCCTACAAGCGGTGGAGCCCAATGTAGAGGTTAGGACGCTTCCCCGTACCCAGTCTCTCCATGAGGTCATCAGCGAAATCCAAAGCGAACCCCTGCCTGCTCGAGAACCATCACTTTTTCGCGCTGTCGTGCTCAGCGCTGGCGGCGAGCGAAAGCTGGTTCTTGTGGCCCATCACCTTGTCATCGATGGGGTCTCGTGGCGCATCATTTTGTCAGATCTCGAACAGGCTTGGGCCGATTTGAGAACTGGAGGCAACGGGATCTTGCCAGAGGGCACGGGACTGCGAGCATGGGCCACTGCGCTAAATAGTCAGCGGGCTCGCTTTGAGGGGGACCGGGAGAAGTGGGCTGAGCACATGCGGGGTCTCTTGTCTCCACCACCTGGGTTAGAGCCCGGCCGGGAATCGGAAGCAGTCACAGTGACGGCAAGATTCTCTCAGGCAGAGACATCGCGTCTCGAAGAGCTTTTGAGACTAGCTCACCGGGGCAGCATGAAGGACGTCCTCCTGGGGGTGGCTTCTGTGGCCGTGATGGATTGGCTCGGCGATGACGAGATTACCGTCGGTATTGAAGGACACGGCAGAGACGAAGACCTGTTCCAGGGATGTGACTTGAGCCGTACCGTTGGCTGGTTCACGAGCTATCACCCATTCAGAGTCATTCGTCCAGCGGCAGCCTCAGGCCGAGCGTATTCAAGCACGGACCTACTGGGGAGTATCGAGGAGATCCGCCGCCAGGCGGAAAGGATTCCCAATCCTGTTGGGTTCGGGCTGCTCGAGGCTGGAGCCGAGATCGGAAAGAGCGGAGGTCGTCCGGCAATCTCGTTTAATTATCTCGGCCGTTTTACTGAAACCGAGTCGGCAGTGGCAGAGTCTGTTTCTGGCATTGTCTTGGCTACCTCACCGGATGCTCCTCGACTCCATGGTCTTGATCTTCTGTTCCACGTTTCGGGTGGGCGACTGGAATTCACCGCCGTCTGCGGGGGGCGTTCCGCTCAGAGTCCTCGTCTTGCAGAGCTGGCTGATGTTATCGGAACCCGGATCCGGCAACTGCTCTCGGCTCTCGGCGACGAGGAAGAGACGGGCCCGTTTCCGCTGACTGAGATGCAAAAGGGCTTATTGGTCCACAGTCTGGGGCGTGGGGGAGTTCAGAGGGCCGGAGGGGGACCACACGAGGGGAAGCGCGCGGCTGCTTACCTTGAGCAGATCAGTTTCGACATCCATGGCACTGACGATCCGGAGCGCCTGGCAGAAGCCTGGAAGGAAACGGCACGTTCGCGGCCGGTCATGCGGACGACCCTTCACCTCGACGGAGCAGACGGCGGGGTTCAGCGCGTTCATGAGGACTCAGAGGGTGTAACCGTTTCGGTTTGCGACTGGCGGGACTTCAGCGAGTCCGATATTCGCGAGAAAACGGCTGAATATGTTCGCCAAGACGCTGCCAGGGGCCTTCGCCTGGATAGATTGCCAGTGATGAGAGTTATGGTCGCGCAAACCGGCGCGAGCACAGCTCGAGTCATCTGGACCTTTCCTCATGCACTTTTGGATGGCTGGAGCGGTGCTCAGCTTATTGCAGAGGTCCTACTTCGCTTCGCGGGGGACCGGGAGAGAGCGGCCCGACCTCGACCGTCGTTTCGGTCCTATGTGGACTGGGTGCGCTCTCAGTCGCAGGACGGCCTGTTGGGCGACTGGAAACGCTATCTGGAAGGCATTGAAGGGTCGACTCCACTGCCCTTCTCCCGTCCAGGCGCGGACGACGGAGAGGTCGTGGCAGACTCATCGATTAGATTCAATCTCACCACATCGGAAACGGAGCTCCTAGAGAGATTTGCGCGCCGTGAGCGTGTGACCGTTAATACGGTCCTGCAGGGCGCGTGGGGTCTAGTGCTCTCACGCCTGACCCAAGAGGATACGGTGACCTTCGGCGCGACCGTTGCCGGACGCCCGTCCGAAGTGGCTGGGGCGGAGGACATTCTAGGGATGTTCATCAACACGCTTCCCGTCCGTGTCGACTATGAGAGGGGCAGGAGCCCCGGTGCATTCCTGCGTCACCTACAAGAAGAAGCCAGCGCCTTGCGTGCGGTAGAGAATGTAAGCCAGTCGGCATTGCGGAGCCTGGTCGGATTGAAGCCTGGTGAGTCACTGTTTAGCTCCGTCATTGTCTATGAGAATTATCCCTCTATTGCAGCGGAGTACGCTCCGTATGGGTTGAGCATAAGCGGAATGCAAGGTTACAGCGGAACCAACTTCCCCCTCAATATTGTTGCGTACCCTGGCGACGAGTTCTCACTGCTTCTGACTTTCGACGACCGGCGGATTTCGGAATGCGGAGTCCGGTCCTTGGCGCGGCTTCTGCGTATTGCTTTACTGGGATTAACCAGGGCAAAGACGTTGGGATCAATTCGTTTGACGACCGGTTCTGAGCAGGCCGAACTTGTGGCTCTCGGCGACGGGGGCGAGTCCACTGATCGATTTGAGCTTCTCTGGGAGCCGCTTGCCCGAAACGCAGAAGAGAATCCAGAGGCTGTGGCCCTAGTTGACACTGACGGGCAGAGTTGGAGTTACAAGGCCCTGTGGGAAAAGGTCCTGCAGTGTGCACGCGGGCTGATCGCTCGGCGATTCTCTCCTGGTGACCGAGCTTTGATCCTCATGCCGCGGGGCGCGGAAGCGGTTGTCGCCTTGTTCGCCGTTCTGCGTGCAGGAGGGGTGGTTATTCCATTGGAGGTGGGAACCCCCATTGCGCGGGTTCGCTCCATGGCTGAAACAGTGGGCGCACAATGGGTTCTTGTCGACGCTGAAGCCGGCGCAGCTCACTCCGACCCAGTCTTGGACGGCGTCGAAACCGTCTCCGATCTTAGTCGGGCTCCAGCTCACGAGGAGACTCTTCCTGAGAGAAACTCCCCGAGCGCTCCGGCCTACATGGTTTTCACGTCTGGCACCACGGGCAAGCCGAAGGGCGTCGTTGTCTCTCATTCCGGGGCCCGTGTGACGACGAGCGCTGCGGCGCGACTCTACGGGGTCGGCTCGGGCACGCGGGTGCTGCTCGTTTGTTCTCTCGCCTTTGACGGAGGACTTCAGGACCTGTTCGGAGTGTTGGGCGCAGGGGGGACTCTCGTTCTCGCAGGGAACAATGCTCTCGCAGGTTCCTCGTCGCTGCATGAGCAGCTGCGCAGGTTCCAAATCGACTTCGTCTCTCTACCCACCTCACTGGCTGCAGAGCTCTCTGGAGAATTCCCGAGTCTGAAGGCAGTCGGTTCTGGCGGTGAAGCGCTTACCGGTGAGATTGCCTCCCGACCTCGCACATGGGACCTCGTGAACCTGTACGGCCCCAGCGAGGCGACCATTCTTGCAACCACGAAGAGGATCGGAGCCTGGCCCTCCGGAAAAGGCGTGCCTATCGGGCGGCCGGTTTCGGGCGTCCGCTGCCGTGTCTTGGGGGCTGATCTGGCACTGCTCCCCCGGGGTGGCACGGGCGAATTGTACATCGCAGGAGCGGGAGTAGCTCTCGGTTATGCAGGTGCGCCGGCGCAGACCGCAGAGCGGTTTGTCGCCGACCCCTACGGTCCACCAGGGTCCCGGATGTATCGCACTGGGGATCTTGTCCGTTGGCTTCCTGACGGCGACCTCGAATTCGTGGGGCGGGTCGATCAGCAAGTTAAAGTCCGCGGATTTCGAGTGGAGATGGGGGAGGTGGAAAGTGCCCTTCGGGCACTTTCTGGAATCGAGGACGCTCTAGTCGTCCCGTCTGAGACAGGAGGAGTTCGCGAACTCGCGGCCTACTGTATTGCGGCTCCAGGGGCGCCTGCGCCTACTCCAGGCGAGTTGCGGGAGCAGCTTGCGGAGTCACTGCCGGAGTATTTGGTTCCAGCAGCGTTCGTCATGCTTGGGGAGTTCCCCCTAAACAGCAACCGAAAAGTTGACCGGTCTGCTCTTCCTCCTGTTGAAAGGCGTCACCGCGTGGCCTCGGCCTTTAGATCTCCTTCTAACCCGACGGAGGAAGCAGTTTTGACGGCCTGGAAGGACGTTCTTGGGATTTCAGATATGGGAGTTGATGACGACGTTTTCGCTCTTGGCGCGGACTCGCTGTCCACTCTCAGGCTGTTGCCGAGACTGACTCAAGCCTTTGGTGTAGAGATTGCGCCGAGGGATGTGTTTCAAAATCCGACTGTAGCGAAGCTGGCAGATACGGTTCTCGATCTTATCCTTCAGCAGCTCGAGGCGGCGAGCGATGAATAGAAGAGAAAAATCTGCAGGAAATTTGCATCACAACGAACGGACTGGGATCGTGGAGAATTCACTCGAACAACGTATTGCAGCTCTCCCGGCTCATTTGCGAGAGAAGTTTCTTGAGCGGTCGGCAGGTGGGGCGGTAGACCTTAGACTAGGCGAGGACGAGGAATCGGCGGGTACGGCAACCCGACTGGTACCCGTTCCCGAGAGCGAGAGGCCATCGCCGATTCCTGCGGCTCCAACTCAGGAGCGCCTATGGTTTGCGCACCAGAGCAATCCGGAAGACCGGCAGTACAACGCGCCGCTGCTGCTGAGAATCCGAGGAATACTCGACCCTGAGCGATTCGAGCGTGCCGTTCGAGATCTGGTCCGCCTCCATCCGGTCCTGACTACTACTTTCTCAAGAGAAGAGCCGGACTTAGAGCACTCAGAATATTCGTGTGTTCAGCTGCCCGGAAAGGTCGAGGACATCCACGTCGAGTGGCATTATCCGGAGGCAGAGGGGGAGCGACCGGAAGAAGCGGTCTACCGCATTGGGAGAGAAGAGCTCGAACACATATACGATCTCGAGACTGGGCCGCTTTTTCGCCCATCTGTGCACTGTCTTGGGGACGAGGATTCTCTTGTCGTCTTGGGAATGCACCACATCATCTCTGACGGGTGGTCCGCAAAGGTCCTTCAAGAGGACCTCTCCGCCCTGTACCTGGGGAAGGAACCGAGTGCTCCGTCCGTCGATGCAGTCGACCACGCGGTGTGGCAGGCATCGAAAGGCGTGGCTGGGGAGAGGGAGTCAGACATCGCATGGTGGACGGATCACTTGCAGGGTGTCCCGGTACTGGACTTGCCCGTGCGGAGGTCTCGTCCTGCAGAGCGCACAACTCGCGCGGGGTCCATTCGACGTGAAATTTCCCCCGCGACAGCTGAGGTATTTGCCAGCATGTGCCGAGAGCGTCGAGCGACGCTGTTCATGGGCGTCCTGACAGCTGGGTTCGTCCTGTTCTCCAAACTGAGTGGACAGGAAGATTTTGCAGTTGCCACGGTCGCATCTGGACGAAGACAGCCTGAACTGGAGCGATCAGTCGGCTTCTTTGCAAACACAGTAGCCCTGCGTTCGCCCTTGCCTCAAGTGGAGTCTTTCATTGATGCGCTCGAAGTCGTCACACAGGATGTCCTTGAAGCATTCCGCCACGAAGACGCACCGTTCCAGAACGTTGTAGAGGGTGTTAACCCGGTTCGGGATCCTGCAGTTCCGCCCCTAGCCCAGGTGATGGTGAATGCGGACTTGGGCGCTGGCGGGGAAGATTTTGCGGGGTTTGCTGTACAGCGCGTTGCGCTTCCGTCGACGGCCACGGATCTTGATCTCGTGTTCGACATCGCTCAGACGTCCCGGGGGCTGTCGATCTCCGTGGAGTACAGTGCAGACTTGTATGACGCCTCTGACGCAGAGCGCATGGCCCAGCAGCTAGAACGGGTGATTGAGGCCGCGTCGGCCGATCCTTCGGTTGCGATCAGATCGATTTCTTTGCTCAGCGAAGATGAGGCTGCCGCCGCGGTTTCGGCCGGGACTGACGGTGTGAAGGTCTCAGCATGCGTCGAGGGACTGCATGAAGCTTTTTTCCGCCTGGCAGAGCAGGAGCCTGACGCCGAGGTTTTGTCTGGCGCGAATCAGACGTGGTCCCGCGCCCATCTCGCAGAGCGGGCCCGGGCGGTGGCGGGTTTTCTTCGAGACCGTGGACTTGCGGTAGGGGAGAGCGTCGTCGTCGACGCGGTGCGCACCCCCGAGACCGTGGCAGCAGTCCTGGGTGTCTGGGCCGCTGGGGGTGTTGCAGTGCCCCTTCTTCCGGATGAGCCTGAAGGCCGACGCCGTCACGTCGATCGCGTTTCAGGAGCGCGACTTAGGGTCACAGTGGATGATGTACGTTCCTCGTCCGTTCGCTGGGAGAGCCCGGAAGCTGTCGACCCGAGCTCGCCTGCTTACATTCTCTTCACGTCTGGAAGTACAGGTGAACCGAAGGGCGTCGTCGTAGAGCACAGTCAGGCTTTCGCTACGCTTGCGGCCTGGAACCTGCGCTACGGCTTCTCGGAGAAGCCGCCTCGGGTGCTGAGTGTGTCCTCGCCGAGCGTGGATCTCTATTTCGGGGACATCATGATCGGAGTCTCGTTCGGGGGGTCGCTTGTCGTGGCGGAGGCAGAGGATCTCGAAGATCCGGCTCGCCTCCGACGTCTCGTGCTCGAGCAGCAGCCCACTTTCCTCGCAACGGTCCCAGGAATAGCAAGGGTGTTGTCCGAAGAACTCCATGAAGAGAGCCTGCATGCCGAAAGTCTTCGGGTGATGGCTGTCGGCTCGGAAGGATGGCGGGCAGATGAGGCGGAGCTCCTGCTTAAGGTGCTTCCCTCTGATTGCAAGGTGGTGAACGCCTATGGTGTGACCGAGGCTGCAGTCGATTCTCTCGCGTGGGATGTCACGGAAGACTCGCTGAAGGGAGAGCGGGGCTATCTTCCTCTCGGTTTCCCCCTTCCAGGGGTTCAGGCTCAGGTCCTGGGGCACGACCTCAAGCCGGTACCGCAAGGTGTGGCGGGTGAGCTCTGTCTCGGTGGCCGTCAAGTGGCGCGAGGCTATGTGGGAGACAAAGAGAGGACTGAGCGGTCCTTCGTACCGGATCCATTTTCGGAGGAGGCCGGAGCACGACTGTACCGGACTGGAGACATTGCTCGTCGCAGGGAGGACGGGACGATTGAGTTTCTGGGCCGTTCAGACGACCAGGTAAAGGTCCGCGGGTTCCGAGTGGAGTTGGGGAATGTCGAACATGCTCTTTCTGAGGTGGACGGTGTCGTCGAGGCAGTGGCAGCGCTTGACGCCTCCGATGAAGGGAGAGCCCGGCTCATTGGGTTCGTGCGTCTCAGCCCGGACGGCCCGTCTCCTGAAGAGATCCTGAGGCGCCTGCGTCTGATTCTCCCTGCTCACGCGGTCCCTGCAGACGTGTGGCCGGTAGAGGGCGCTGTCCCGCGTCTGCCCAGCGGAAAGGCCGATCGAAAGACTTTGCTTGCCGGGAGACCGGAAAGGTCGCCCATGCGATCAGCACAGCCGAAGACCCCTGCAGAGAAGGCTTTGCGGGCGGTATGGGCAGACGTGCTCGGCCGGCCCGAATCGGAGATCAGTGTCGAGGACAACTTCTTCGACTACGGGGGGGACTCCATCCTGAGTCTTCAGGTGGTCACACGCGCCCGGCGACATGGAATTCACATCTCTTCCCGTGACGTATTCAGGTTCCAGACGATTGCGGCTCTAGCCTCGATGAGCGGTTTCGCGGCAGAGGAACCGATTTTTGGCAGCGCGGACTCGACTGGATGCCATCCGCCCCTTTTGCCTGTTCAGCATGATCTTCTGCAAGGGGGCGGGGGAATGCCGGAGACGGCGCACCAGAGTCTAGCCCTGCGGGTACGCTCCGATACCGATCCTGTAGCCCTGGGACAGGCTCTGGACTGTCTTCTCGAGCGTCACGAGGCGCTGAGGACCGTGGTGGGCCATGGGAGAGACGGAGAACCCGTTCCTGAGATCCAGCCTTTCGGAAATCAAATGGGCGGAAGGTTGCTGACGGTTGTCGAGGCGGGCGAACTCCGCGGTTCGGACGCGAAATCAGTTGAAAGGGACGCAGTGTCCAGGAGCCGGGGGCCGTTTTCCCTCGAAAGAGGCCCTCTCTTCAGCGCTGAGCTGGTCCGTTTCGGCAGTTTCCCAGGCTTGCTTGCTATCGCCGCCCATCATTGGGTCGTCGACGCAGTTTCGTGGCAGATCCTGTTGGAAGATCTCGAAAGAGCCTATTTCGCCGCCACGCGTGGTGAAATACCCGAGTTCGATGCACGAACTACGAGTGCGGCGGCCTGGGCCGAGACGCTGGAAGACGTGACTCGTAGAGGGGGCTTCGACGGAGAGGCCTCGTATTGGAGGCAGATCTCCTCCCAAGTCGAGGATTCTCGGAGGCCGGTCGAGCAAGTGTCGCCCTGCGCAGCTGAGCACGATCTGGGCGTTGCGGAGTCTCGCAGGCTCTTCGACATTGCCGCTCAGTCTGGTGCGGGGGTGGAAGCGTTGCTTCTCGCGGCTTTTGCTGAGGCTTATTGCGAGGTCCGTTCCGTTTCCGCTGTGCCTGTTCTGATGGAGGGGCACGGCCGTGAGACGGAGTTGGACTCTGAGCTCGGCTGGCCCGTGGGAGCAGACCTCTCGAGAACAGTGGGGTGGTTCACTGTGCTCTATCCAGTGGTGCTTGAGCCTCTCTCTGGGGGCGGTCCTGAGGAGAAGGCGCAGGCGGTCGCTACAACGCTTGGGGGAGTGCCCAGCCACGGGCTTGGGTACGGCGCGCTCCGATACATCGCGAGAGAGAAGGTGCTGGCAGAAGCTACGGAGCCGAGTATTTCTTTCAATTATCTGGGGCGGATCGATGCGCATCGGTCAAAGGGATCCCTCATTCTCGGACATGCCGATACAGATCCCGAGACTCGACCCACAGGGATGGGATTGGATGTCACTGTGGCACTCCATGAGGGTCGTCTGCGCATCGGACTTGTTGCGGGTGATGCCGAAGAGGCAGCTGGGTCGGAGCCCCTGATGTCTGCAATTGTGCGTATCCTCGGGCACTGGGCTAAGGAGCCGTCGGGTGTCCCTGGCTCCGGGTTGCCAAAAACTGAAGTCGAGGAGCTGTTCAAACTCGTCTCGGATGCCGAAGAGGTCGCTGCGCTCACGCCCATGCAGGAAGGGATGCTGTTCCACTCCGTGGGGTCCCGGCGGGACGATGAAGAAGATGACGTCTACATGAGCGTCATGGAGGCACGTCTTGAGGGAATCGACGAGCCTGAGCGCTTGGCGCAGGCGTGGAAGACGGTTTTTGAGAAGACACCTGCCCTTCGGGCGACTTTTCATTGGGCGGGCTTCACCGCGCCGGTGCAGGTTGTCCGCTCGGAGCTAGAGCTTCCGGTGGAGCAGCTTGACCTACGTGAACGAGGGGCTGAAGAGGCAATCGCCTCGGTCTTGGCGGCACGTAACAGGTGCTCAGTCCCTGGTGATCTCTCCCAGGGGCCTCTGGCCCGGCTGGCGATAGTCCGGCTGAGTGACTCCGAAGTGCAGATTCTTTGGGGTTGCCATCATTTGCTGGTTGACGGCTGGAGTTTTGCCAAGGTTCTAGGCGACGTATTGGACGAGTATCGCGAGCCGGGAAGTGCGAGGCGCCGTGAGGGGACTGGCGAGTACTCCAATTGGGTCAGGTGCAGGGACACCGCCTCTGACATAGCTTATTGGACCGAGGCCCTCGCAGGCATTGATGGGGCAACGCCGCTGCCCGGAACTCTGTTGCCTGGCGCTGAGGGACGAAGCTCTGCGAGGGCAGAGGCTGCGTTATCCCGCGAACACACTGACAGCCTCATCGAGAGGGCACGTCGTGAGCGAGTCACGATGAGCACCGTATTTCTGGCCGCATGGGGGCGCGTGCTCGCAGCCCACACGGGGCGTAGTGAGGTCGTCTTTGGTACCACGATGTCTGGTCGGACCCCTGATGTACCGGGGAGCGAGGAGATGGTGGGCCTGTTCATCAATACTGTGCCTGTACGGGTCAATGTCACCCAGGGCACGGAGACGGGAGAATGGCTGCGGACCCTCCAAATGCGTCAGATGGAGGCGGAAGCTCATCAGTTCGTGCCACTGCATGAGATCAACCGGGCAGCAGGCTGTCGCGCGGGGGAGCAGTTGTTCAACACTCTCGCAGTCTTCGAGAACTACCCGGTGACCGAAGGTTCCGAGGCCGGTCCGAGAGTTGTGGATCTGAGAGGTGAAGAGGACACCTCCTTCGCACTGTCGCTGACGGCCGGGGGCGGAGAACGCCTGGGGGTGACTATGGGCTTTGACCCCGAGTTGATCCCGTCTTGCGTCGCCGAAGAACTGTTGAGCGATCTCACGGAGACGCTGCGTGAGTGGGGGCAGAGTGATGATGGCTTCCGTCGGCGGACAGTTTTTGGTCAGCAGAAACTTCGTGAGCTGACCGCACTCGGCGAGGGAGGGGACTCGGAGAGCGCGGAGGCCGTTCACGAGAGGTTTGCGCGCGTCGCGGCCTCTCATCGTTCCGAGCCTGCTCTGGTACATGGAGATGAGACCTGGACCTATCGGGATCTTGACACCGCGTCTCGGCAGTGCGCGGATGCTCTTCGAGCGTACGGAATCGGTGCAGGAGACCGTGTGGCTGTGTTGGCAGGACGTTCCTGCCCAGTGGTGGCTGCGCTGCTCGGCATCCTCCGCGTCGGCGGCGCGTGGGTGCCGCTTCACGAGTCGGCTCCTCCCAATTTGATCGCGGGAATCATTCGGGATTCAGGCGTCAGAGCCATCGTCACTGACCAGCCAAGCGCTGGGAGAGCAGACGAAGCGGTTTCACTGACCGGTGAGGAATGGGAGCTGCAGGGGTCAGGGGGGCTGGATGACAGCCTTGCCCTACTCGTTGGGCCTAGCACGGCGTTGGCGACACGTTCAGTACGGACGGCGGACGCACCTGCCTACATCATGCACACTTCGGGGTCAACAGGGCGGCCCAAGGGGGTAGCAGTCTCACACCGCGCACTTTCATCGTTCGTCGCAGATCCCCTTTTCGCCACACCACAGGCCAAGCGGACGCTCGTTCACTCCCCTCTGGCCTTTGACGCAAGTAATCTCGAGCTGTGGGTTCCAATTCTCACAGGAGGGTGTGCTGTCCTGCTTGAGGGAGAGATGACCCCCACTGCGCTGCGGCATGCAGTGCAGCACCAAGGGGTCAGGCTCACATTCATGACGACTTCACTCTTGCGTGCGCTTGTCGCAGATGCAGTTGACGCGTTCACAGGCCTTGAGGAGCTGTGGACCGGTGGAGAGGCGGCGCAGAGCACTGTCTTGCGGCAGTTGCGTGCAGCGGTTCCTGAGCTCACCTTGGTCAACGGCTACGGTCCGACTGAGACGACGACTTTCGCCGCGAGCCGTAGGTTTCTCCCGGGGGAGGCTGTTCCAGACGCTGTGCCGATCGGCAGCCCGATGTCTGCGACTCAAGTGTATGTGCTTGACTCCGTTCTCCAGCCTGTTTCCGCAGGGGTTGTAGGCGACCTCTACGTGGGTGGTCCTCAGTTGGCGCTCGGCTACGTTGGGCAACCAGATCAAACGGCGGAACGATTCATTGCGTCACCGTTCCGGACCGGTGAGCGCTTGTATCGGACTGGCGACAGGGCTGCGTGGAACAGCGATGGCGAGATCGCCTACCACGGCCGTGTTGATGATCAGATTAAGCTGCGAGGATTCCGAATAGAGCCGGGCGAGATCGAGAAGGCTCTCGAGTCTCTTGATGGGGTGCAGGCGGCTGTTGTCCGAGTGCGGGGAAGATCCGGGAAGGATGCCGGGGGCGACGGACGCCAACTTGTGGCGTTCGTCCGTCCAGAAACGAAGGGGGAGGAGAGCAGTTCACGGAACTTGCGGGAACGAGCAGAAGCGATCCTCCCGGCGTACGAAGTTCCGGACGAAGTAGTCATGGTGGAGTCCTGGCCGCTTACCCCGAATGGCAAGCTGGACTTCTCGGCGCTTGAGGCGTTGGCCGCCGATGACGACAAGACATCGTACGCCGAGATGAGAGAGGTTACCGGACGCCTCCCGTCAGGCAAATGGGAGGAGATCGCTGCCCGTGCCTGGACGGATGTTCTGGGCATGTCAGAAGGCGAACTGGAAGCGAACGCCGATTTCTTCTCGCAAGGAGGAAACTCGATCGATGCATTGCGGTTCGTCACCGAGGTCGAACGCAGAACCGGACATCGGTTCAGCCCGCGCCAGGTTTTTGATTCGCCGTCCGCTGCCTCGTTCGCCCGTCTTTTGGACGCGGCAGCGAAGAAAGCCGATCTTGCTTCCGGAAAATCCGTCGACTGTGGAACGGCAGTGTCCGATTCGGTAGCCAGTGAGCCTGAGCTCACGGCTGCGCAAAGGAGGCTCTGGTTCCACCAGCAACTTTCGCCCAAGTCTGCCGAGTACAACACCGTTCTTACTCTCAGGCGCGCGGACGGTTTCGAATTCGGTGCAGTCTCTGCTGCCTTGGCAAGCGTCGTCGATAGGCATCCGGCACTGCGCACGTTAGTTGAGGAGTCGAGCGGCCGTCCTGTCTTGCGCCAACTGCCAGCAGGTTCCTGGGCGCCGAAAATCGAAGAACGTAGTCTTCAGACTGTGTCGCTTGCGACAGCTACGGGAGAGGCTCAGGCCGAGCCTTTCGATCTTGGAGCTGGACCGCCGTTGCGGTGTCTCCTCCTCCGTGCTCCCGCCGGAGGCACAGACCACCTCGTACTTGTCGTCCATCACATCGTGACGGACGGATGGTCGATGGGGATCATCGCCCGCGACTTCTCGAGAGCGTATGCAGCGCAGACCGAGATGCACGCTTGGGCGCCAGAGTCGTCCGAGTCCGCTGAGCGGCCCTGCGCCCTTCTTGCTCAGGCCGCTTCAGAGGCCGCACACGAAGAGGCCAGAGCCTATTGGGAGGCTCGTCTCGAGGGGATGACTCCGCTCCGCCTCCCTGTCGATCGCCCTCGCCCTGAGCTGCGAAGCTCTCTTGGGCGTGAGGTCAGGTTCCAAATCCCCGCAGAAACGGCGGAAGGTCTGCGCCGCGTCGCTTCCGACGTGAACAGCGGACTATTTCCTTCGCTAGTCGCTGTGACGACGCTCATGCTCGCCAGGTTCTGCGGGCAGCAGGACGTCACGGTGGGGACAGTTCTGGCGAATAGAGAGGGGGCGGGGGCCCAAAATCGTGTCGGTTTCTTCGTGGACACTGCGGTTCTGAGGCTGGACTGCAATGAGGATGTCGACTTCCGAACTCTTGTTCGAAAGGCGCGGGAAGCATTCCTGGACGTTGTCGAGCACAGGATTTCTTTCGACGAGCTCGTTGACCTCATGGATGTCGACAGGGACCCGAGCCGCAACCCTCTCGTTGATGTGATGGTGACTCTTGAGAATACTCCGAGAGCCCTCCTCGACGCGGGAATTGAGGTGGCCCCTGTCGACCTCGAAGGGGCGGAAGTCTCAGACGACCTTGCGTTCGATTTCACGGATGCTGGGTCAGCGGGCATTAGCTGCCGGATTGGCTACAGCACGGCGCTGTTCGACAAGTCGACTGTGGAGAAGATGGCACGGCACATCCGGCTGGTGGCTGATCAGGTCTCTCAAGCGCCCGAAAATGAACTGGGGACTCTTCCCCTGCTCGGCGCGGACGAAGAGCATCTGGCTGTGAGCCGGGTGCCGAAGGCCTTCGAGCCTGAGAGTTTGGACGAGACGCTCCTCATGCGTCTTCACCGCTGGGCCGAGGAATCACCTGCCTCGGCGGCAGTTACAGACGATGACGGGTCGTGGACCTTCAGCGATCTCGTGGCAGAGTCGGAGGCTGTTGCTGCGGCGCTCTCCTCCCGAGGCGTGGGCCGTGGGGACATCGTCGGAATTTGGATACGGCGAAGCAAGTACAGCGTCGCCTCGATGTTGGGCGTCATGCGCGCTGGGGCAGGGTTCTTGCCTCTAGGCGATGGGATTCCAGACAGTGAGCTTGCCTTCATGGTGTCTGATGCTGGAGCGCTTCTCGTGATCGTCGATGACGAAACTGAGGGGCGAGCGAAAGTGGCTCTCCCGGAAACAACGGAGGTCGTGAGGCTTGGCGGGGCGGTCTCCGGCACCGGACTCGTTGCGTCCTCCTGCCCCGGACCGGCGAGCGACGACGTCGCCTACATCATGTACACCTCTGGCTCGACGGGAAGGCCCAAAGGCGTTGTCGTCTCTCACCGAAGCCTGGCGCACCTGGCACGCCTTTGGGACCAGTACTACGGTCTCGAGGGGACTTCGCCGACAGCGCTGTGTGTATCCGGGTTCACGGTCGATCTGTTCATCGGAGACTTGATCTGGTCAACCCTTATGGGAGGACGGATGGTCGTCTGCTCGCGTGAGGACGCCCTTGACGCGAGTCGGCTGGTCGACGCTCTGGAGCGGAGCGGAGCCGACCTGCTTGTCACTGTTCCGTCATTAGCGACTCTCATCGGCCAAGAGCTCGCCTGGCGGCGGCAGCGCCTTGACAGCCTGCGAATTCTGGCCGTGGGGTCGGAGGGCTGGAAATCGGCAGATTGCCGGTCCCTGCTTGCCTGGATCGGGCCTGAAACTCGAGTCGTGAACGCCTACGGTGCGACTGAAAACACGGTTGACGCGACTTTGTGCGATATCCGAGCTGAAGGGGAATCCGCTTACGGTGCAGGCGGTCTGGTGTCCATCGGGCGGCCGGCACCGGGAACACCCGTCTACATTGTCGATGAGCGAGGCCGGATTGTTCCTGACGGGGTACCCGGCACGATGCTTATCGGGGGGCAAGGCGTGGCCCGAGCCTACGCGAACCGAGCGGAGGAGAGCCGTCTCGCTTTCCAGCCGGACCGATGGACAGACGCCGACGCCTCTCGAAGAAAGTCGGAAGGCCGTGGTACGCCAATGGTCTACGCGACGGCTGACGTTGTTCGCCGGTCTGGTGACGGTCTGCTCCATTTCCTAGGGCGGGCTGACGACATGGTGAAGGTCCGAGGCCACCGGATCGAGCTTGGACAGGTGGAAGCCGGGTTGCGGGCCGTGCCGGGCGTCGTCGCCTCTGCAGCATTGGTCCGTTCCGATCCCGCACGTGGTCAGATGCTGTGCGGATACGTGGTCGTCGAACGGGATTCCGCGTTGACGGGCGCTCAAGTGAAGAAGGAGGCTGCTCGTCAGCTTCCTGCCCAAGCTGTCCCTGCGGTGGTGACTGTGCTCGATGCACTGCCTCTCAACAGGAGCGGAAAAGTCGATCGACGGCTGCTGCCTGAGATCCGAATAGAGCCCGCCGAAGGGGAGTCCGCACCGCTGGGGCCGCGGGAAGAAGTGGTCGTGGGCCTCTTCTCGAACGTCCTTGGCGTGCCCCATTCCCATATCGATGCCCACAGCGGGTTCTTCGATCTGGGCGGAGACTCGATCCTCGCCATCCAGCTCGTGTTCAAGGCCAGGGAAGCCGGGTACGCGCTCACCGCAAAAGACATCTTTGTCCACCAGACTGTTGCGGGAATCGCCGAGGCCCTCCGCGCCTCTGCTTCTACCGACAGTGGGGAAGCCTACGGAGACGGCATGGGCGAGATTCCGTGGACCCCGATGCAGAGAAGTCTGGTCGAGTCGGCCCGGCCGAATCTAGCGCAGTATCGGCAGTCCGTCCTTCTTGAGCTTGACGCGGGGGCAAAACCCTCCGAAGTGCTTGGCGTGATCGAAGAGATTCAGCGGAAGCATCCCATCCTGGGAGTCGAAGTCTACGAGGACTCCGGGCTGCTTCGTCAGCGTATTCCGGAGGTACCGGTTCCCGTTCGGTGGGTGACGGCTGATCTGTCCGAGTTCGAGGGTGACCCCGATGACCTGCAGAGCCCGCTCATTTGTCAGGCTGAACAGTTGGCTCGGGGGCTGGATAGGGAGAGTGCATTCGGCGACGGGCCACTTGCCGCTTTGTGGATTTTCACCCGAAACCGTCCGTTGCTCTACCTCTCCGTCCATCATCTCGTTATCGATACTGTCTCGTGGACAGTGCTGTTGGAGGAGCTGAGTGGGGGCCCAGACGGGCCGCCAAGAACTGGTGACGTGCTTCCCGCGTCTTTCGGCGTGTGGGCGCAGTTCCTCAATGAGGCTGCTGAGTCCGGTGAGTTCGAACACGAGAGAGAGTACTGGGCCGGTTCTCGAAGGCCTGTTCCGCTTCCCGGTCGCGCTGCCCTGCCCTCAGATGCAGCGGGAGAGGTCACAGTTACCGGAGCCGTTTCGGCAGAGCGGACTCGCATGCTCACGGCCGGATCTATTCGGCGGCTGCGCATGCGAGTCAATGATGCGGTTCTTTCGTGTTTCGCTTGGGCGCTTCACACTTGGAGCGGGGCAGACACATTTGACATCGACATTGAGTCTCATGGCCGAGAGGATCTCATGGCTGGAGCTGACCTCTCTCGCTCCATGGGCTGGTTCACAGTGATCTACCCGGTCACCTTCCGCTGTGACGACGACCACGACACGTGGCTTCAAAGACTGAGGACCGCCAGACGTGCTCTGCGCGCAGTGCCGGCAGGAGGAGTCGGCTTCGGCGTCCTCGCACGCAACTCGGCGGTAGCCGATGTCGCCATCGTGGATCCGACGGCTTCGACTGTGTTGTTCAACTTCCACGGACAGCGGACTTCAAAGGGAGACGTGGGTAAGAGCGAGGGCGGGAGGGTCGTGCGGATTCTGCAAGGAATTGGTGAGCCCATGCATCCCGTACACGGTCCGAGCCACTCATTGGAATTGATTGCCGCTGTCGAGGACGGCGCTCTGTGTTGGGAGCTCCGCGGTGACGCTAGCGCTGTCAGCCGTGGGGCACTGCAGGACCTATCTGACCAGTTAGCAGCGGCAATTTCAGGAGCGGCAGCTGCGCTCACGGCAGAAGCCGAGGACAGGGGGAACAGCTAATGAGCAGCTTTGCTGGGGCGCCGCTACCCAATGGCGTCCCCGATGTCGGCGAACTTGAAACTTTTCTCGAAGAGGTTTGTCGGCGATATCGAATCCCAGGTGCGCAGTTGAGTGTCATCGGCGAAAATGGCGATTTGCGCAATGCCGTCTTCGGAGAGCTCGAATCGGGGTGCGGGATGCCTGTAGCGGGGGACACCCTGTTTCCCGCAGGATCCGTCTCGAAGACTGCCACGGCGGCTCTCCTGTTTCTGCTTGCCGAAGACGGTGAGTTGAGCCTGGAAGACAGGGTCGACAAAGTCATGCCCATTTTCAGGGGGCTGGATTCGGGACAGAGCCGTTGGCCGACGTTCGCAGAGGTGCTCAGCCATCGAGGAGGGTTCGCCTCGAACACTACTGCTGAGCAAGGGCGACACGGAAACCTCTCAGGCCTTGCCCGATCGTGTGTTCGTGAGGGCGGTCTAGTCTACGCCCCTGGGGAGGTCTTCTCGTACTCCAATCTCGGCTATTCGGTTCTTGGCTGCATCGTTGAGGAGCTCTATGGTCTGCCCTGGGGCCAGTGTTCAGCCGAGATGCTTTTCGAGCCGATGGGTATTCACACAGGATGGTTGGCAGGCGGGACAGGTGTTCCGGGCCCGGTTGCGGTTGGCCACGTCCTCGGCCCCGCCGGTGCCCCCAGAGCCGTTACTCAGTCCCTCGATCGGGCAGAGCAGGGAGCCGGGGCCTTGACGGTCAGTGCCGCGGGACTTCTTGAATTCGCACAGAAGGCATTCGCTCAGGGGCCAAGTGAGGTTGGCTCTCATGTCGGGACGGCAAGTCCATCAAGCCGTCCGTTCGGCATTGCGGACGACTGGGGGCTGGGATGGGCCCGCTTCGGCCCGGGGCTCGAATGGTTTGGCCACGACGGCACGGCGGACGGGGCCTGGGCGCATGTGCGCTTCCATCCCGCAACTGGCAGAGGTGTAGCGCTGACCGTGAACTCTTCCCAGGGACTTGATGCGTGGCTCGACACCGCCGCCGTGCTCTGCCCCGATGCGCAGCCCGTCTTAGGGCCGAGCGCACCGGAGAGTACGCTCCCTGAAGAGCTCGGCGGAGTGTTCCGCAACGGCACGGACGAGGTGCATGTCACTGTGAGGGAGAGTGGCCTGTCGTTCGGATTCGCCGGTGAGACTCCTGCACAGGCTCGTCACGAGGGCGGGGGACGGTTTCGGATTCTCAGCGAGCGTGTCGACAATCCCTTTGCCTGGGGCAGTTTCCTCCAGAGCAATCCGGGCGGGGAGTGGGACCTGTTCCAGTTCAGCGGCCGCACCGCCCATCGGAGGGAAAGCCGATGACTGAAGAAGAGCAGGCTCTTCCGCTTAGTCGGAATCGGAACTACACAATTCTGTGGTCCTCCCGCTTCGTTTCGGAGGTCGCGGCGGAGATTGCCTATCTGGCTTTCCCGCTGATCATCCTCAGCACGACAGGGTCTCCGTGGGAGCTGGGTGCAGTGGCCTCAGTGCACGGGGCAGCGCAGATTCTCGGGGTGATCCCGGCAGGGCTTCTTGCAGATACGCTTTCACGCAAGGTGATCATGCTCCTCACCGAACTACTTCGCTTTGCTGTCCTCGGGTCCTTTGCGATGGTGCTAGTGATCGGTGGCTACTCCTTCCCTGTCCTGATCCTCGTGGCAGCGCTGGAGGGAGCGCTCGCCTCGGCCTTTGCGCCGGCGGAAGACGCCGCCTTGCCAAGCGTTGTGGGGAAGTCTCAGCTCGTCGCCGCGCTGGCTCGGAATACCTCGCGGACCTATCTTGCCGCCCTCCTGGGACCGGCCGTCTGTGGCGTCCTGTTTGCCGTTCATACAGCGCTCCCGTTCGTCGTTGACACAGGGGTGATCGGGCTCAGCCTCTTTGCCCTTGCGCTTCTCCGTCTTCCGTCCAATGGTCGGTCAGAGTCGGCTATGACGAAAGACGATGGGTCGGACCTGAGCAGGGAAGGGTCCTCTTGGTCGGGGATCACGTGGGTTCTGAAGCACTCTGGCTTGAGGGCCACGATCTTGTGGATTGGCTCTTCTCAGCTGCTCACGACTGGGCTCGTGGTCGTCGTGCTCAGCCAGGCCGGTGAGAACAACACCTCTGCCGGAGGAATCGGCATCATGATGACCTTCTATGGAGCGGGTGGACTGCTTGGGTCGTTAGCCGCTGAGCGACTTCACAGACTGATGAGGCCTTCGGTGGTCATCATCGGGTTCTCTTGGCTTTTGGTGACGCTTGTGGCAGCGATGACGCTGGTGCCTGCCGACATCTTCCTCGGGATACTACTCGGGCTTGTCGCCTTCTTTGTCCCGACTGCTTTCACGACCGTCATGGGTTACCAGCTTCTCGTCACTCCAGACGAGTTGAGGGGGCGACTGAGCGGCCTCACAGGTGTGGCGACAGGTCTCGCCACCACCGCTGGGCCCCTCCTTGGGGCGGTGCTGGTCTCGACGCGAGGTGTCGTCAGCCCGTTCGCAGCGGCGGCCGGGGGGCTGGCTATCGTCGCCGTTGCATCAACAGTTTCTCCGACCATCCGGAGGATTTCCAAGCTCACTGCTCACCAGCCGACCACGACCGGTGCAGTGGCTGAGACCCACAACGGAACTACGAAAGATATGGAGAGGCCATGACTGTTGAGAACTCACGTCTCATTGTGAACATCAAGTCGGGAACGGTTGACGTAGAAGAGGCCAACTTGACTGAGTTCGAGTATGCCGCCATCAACTGTCACGTTACGAATGTGGCCGACGGCCACGCCAGGCAGAAGCAGACACGCTCTCAGGCGGCGATCATCGACGATCTTCCCGCTGTCTTCCGCGAATCTGAGCGGACGCCTGTCGACGAGCTGGAGTACAGGGCGCACCGTGCCTTTTTCGGCATGCTCGGCCAGACGGGATACCCGGCCGAACACAAGGACCGGATTTTCGCTTGTTATGCGTCGTCCGTCGCCATGGAGATCCTTGCTAGAGCACTGGCGACGGAGGTGTCCTCGCTCGCACTGGTACACCCGACGTTCGACAACATCCCGGACATTCTCAAGGGGATGCATATCAATCTTGTTCCATTCGAGGAAGAGCTGCTGCATGGAGGGGAGCGATCGCGGGTTGAGGACCTTGTCCAGAGCGTCGGTGCTGTGTTTATCACGACTCCGAACAACCCCACCGGTCGAGTCCTCGGGGAGAAGCGATTGCGCATGCTGGCTGAAATTTGTGCCGCTTCTGACGCTGTCTTGTGCCTCGACACCTCATTCAGAGGATTCGACCCACGTGCGCAGTACGATCACTACTCGATTCTCGAGAACAGCGGTTGCCGATGGGCCGTCGTTGAAGACACAGGCAAACTGTGGCCGACGCTTGATCTCAAGGTCGGCTGGCTGGTTACATCCGCGAACCTTAATCTCCCTGTCGGGAAGGTTTACTCGGATATTCTCCTCGGAGTCTCGCCCATGATTCTCACGCTCGTCCGCCGGTTCGCCGAAGACGGAACCGCTGGGGGTCTCGTAGAGCTGCAGAAATTCATCGCCGAAAACCGCGAGATCGTCCGCGAGGGGCTGAGAGGGCTCGACGGAGTTACCCATGAGGGCGATGAGGTCTACGGAAGTGTTGAGCGGGTCTTCATGGAGCGCCGGTCGTCCTCTGATGTGTGGTCTGAGCTGGCCGACTCCGGTGTCTATGTTCTCCCTTGCCACAAGTTTCACTGGGCCCGACCGGAGGAAGGGGACACGTCTTTGAGGATTGCCCTCGCACGTGATCCGGAGAACCTGGCGCTCAGCGTCCGCCGGATCCGGGAGGTGCTGGAGCGGGGATGAACGTGACGTTTGTGAGAGTCCGCAACCGAAGAGACTAGGTGGAGACCATGAAAACGAGGCAGAACAGCAAAGCCGTGGATAGCCCGCGGGGGTACAGTCTTCCTCTTTCGCCTTCAGGCGTCTCGTCCATGTTGACGCCGCCGCCCTGGCATTTCGCGGGCGAGGTCACTATGGTGGAGCTACGAGTCGACCCGGATGCGGCCCGCTCGTTCCTTCCTGCTGAACTTGACTTGGGAGCTGACCCTGGGGCCGCCGCTTTCGTCTTTGCGGACTGGGCATGGTGTTCGACAAGCGGGCGCGAGCTTCGGGAACCCCGATCGTCCCAATTCGGCGAGTTTCTCGTCCTCCTTCGATGTGAGTACAACGGTCGGGCGTTGGCGAGATGTCCCTATGCTTGGGTAGACAGTGCCGTCCCCATGATGCGTGGTTGGTTGCAGGGTATGCCCAAGCAGTTTGGCGAAATTGGTACCACGCGGCCGAAGCGTGTGGGCCGCACCGGCCCTCGCCCCGGAGGGTCTGGGAACTATACCGGGACTCTGTCAGTGGAAGGCCGTAGGGTCATCGACCTCTCTGTCGAAGCGGCTTCGCCGGTCAGAGAGAGGCCGCTTCTGCACGATGTTCCTCTTGTGCACAGCAGAGTCCAGCCGCCGTGGGTGATGTCAGAGCTCAACGAGAAGCAGGGCCGGAAGGACTGGCCATTGATGACTTCCCACGTGGAGGGGGTGGAGTTCTCCGAGATCCTGGCTGGGGATGCACACGTTACATTCCAGGACGTCCTGGACCCGGACTTCGCTTCCCTTGAGCCCATCGAGATCGGAAAGGGATATGTCTTCGATTATGCCGAGACGTTGGTTGGTGGACTCGCACTCGAGTGACCCTTGGCTGAACAAGCCAGGCGCTGGTTTGCGCGGCTCGTGCGGATCGCGGCCACCGATCCGGTTGGCTCTGCCCCATGTCTTTTTCCGTGGATCGTCGCCGTGGAGGGCATTGCTCTTTGTCCTGGCGACTGCTGTCGCGGGCCCGTTCATCCTGATATCCACGTTTCCGATTGCCGTCCTCTTGGCGTCTGGGGTGGGGTCTGGGCCGCTAGCCCGGGCCGCGTCGCGTCTCTTGGCCTTGCAGACTGATCTGGTAGATCCAGTCCTGGCCTGCAGGCTGCGTCGAGGGTATGGGGAAGGCGACGGCAGGACAGTCGTGGGAGTCGCGATCGCAGCAGGACTCCTCTTTGCCCCCGTTAGCGTCGCCTTTCTCCTCTTAGCGTCGGTGACTGTCGCAGGCCTAGCACTCGCACCTCTCCTCATTCGCTGGGACTCGATCAGCATTTTCGACTGGGTGGTGAGGAGTGATGGTGAGGCTTATCTTCTCTGTTTCCTCTCGATCGCCGCCGCTGCAGGGTTCCTCTACGCAGCGACGGGACTCGCTCTTGTCCAAGTGGGCTTTTACAGGTCCCTGACTGTTTCTCGGCTTGAGGATGCGGAGGCCGAGGCCTTGGAGCTTCGAGCTTCGCGGGATCTCCTTCTGGACGCGTTCGACACGGAGCGGCGTCGTATTGAAGGAATGTTGCATGACGGTGTTCAACACAGGCTGGTTGCCCTCGCGATGAGCCTGGGGCTTGCAGAGACGAATGCCGAAAACGAGACAGTGAGACAGATGCTTTCCCATGCGCATAGACAAGCCGACGAAGCATTAGCCGAGTTGAGACAGACGATCCGAGGCATCCTGCCAAGGGCTCTCACGGAACGCGGGCTGACGCCCGCCGTCCAGGATCTCATAGCCGACTTTCCGGGTGATGTTTGTGTCGATCTTCCAACGAGTTCTCGACTCCCGCGACGGGTGGAGCAGGTCAGCTATTTTGTGGTGAGTGAAGCCTTGGCCAACGTGATGAAGCATGCAGAGGCTTCCCGTACAGAAGTAGTCGGCGAAGTGAAGGGAGGAGAATGGTTGCTGAGGATCGACGACGATGGGGTCGGTGGAGCGAGGTCGCGGCCGGGAGGTGGTCTGGAAGGATTGAAACTTCGAGCGTCGGCGTTGGGTGGAAGTCTCCGGATCGGCCCGAGGCAGGGTGGTGGTACTTCCGTGGTGATGTCTTGCCCGCTGGAGGCGAGCAGCCCCAGAGAAGTTGCTGTTCATGAATTTGATTCGGATGTCCCAAGGGGAGGCATGGATTGAGTTCTGTCGAAGAGGCGGGCGGTCGGGTGCCACAACTGCGCACACCGACAGGAGAGCTTGTGAGAGTGGCGCTGGCGGAAGATCTTCCCCTGTTGCGAGAGGGAATTTCAGCTGTAATGGCTAGGGCTGGGTGTGAGATCGCGTTGTCTGTGGGCAACGCGGAGGACCTTCACTCAGGTCTTGAACAAGCGGACGTAGACCTTGTTGTCACGGATGTTAGGATGCCGCCTGACTTCTCTGACGAGGGGCTGCGGGCGGTTCGTTGCCTGCGCCGTGAGCATCCTGAGATGCCTGTGCTAATTCTCTCCCAATATGCTTCCGTGGCGTACCTGCCGGAGATCTTGGACCAGGATGCAAGCGGTGGCCTCGGCTACCTCCTGAAAGAACGGGTGGGGCACGTGGCGACTTTCATCTCAGCGATTGAAGGCGTGCTGGCGGGAGCGACCATCATCGATCCCGACATCGTCCACGCTTTGATGCGGCGCTCTCGTCAATATGCTGGGTTGTCGGCCCTGAGCCCTCGGGAACTAGAGGTGCTGGAGCTGATGGCACAGGGCCAGACAAATGGCGCGATCGCTGAACGGCTTTGGGTTTCGGAAGCAGCTGTGCGCAAGCACGTCGGCAGCATCTTCGCCAAGCTGCCGATGAAGGAGAAGGTGGATCGTCGCGTCTCGGCAGTCCTCACGTATCTTCGAAGCCGTTCCGATGAAGAGGGGGGAGGGTAGCGTCAGCGCTACCCGCGATCGGGCCCTGAGGCTAATGACTAAAACAGCTTGGGCCGATTTGATGGAGTCATGAGCATTTACCACCTTCAGTCCAGAGGAGTGACATCCGCACAGGGTGTCGTTAAATCGTACGGAGATAGGTCGTCAGAGGCCGTTTTGCGGGGCGTGACGTATGCTTTTCGCCCCGGATCATTTACGGCGATCATGGGGCCGTCTGGGTCAGGGAAGACGACACTTCTCAACTGTCTCTGCGGGTTGGATGTCCCGGACTCCGGATCAGTTTCCTTGGATGGGCATTCGCTGACGGGGCTGGACGAAGACGATAGGGCCCTGGTCAGGCGAGACACCTGTGGCTTCATCTTCCAGGATTACAACTTGTTTGAAGCCCTCGACGTTCATGGCAACGTGGCGCTCCCTCAGCGCCTTGCCGGACGCCCATTGAGCACCTCAGACATTCGCGGCGCTTTGGAGCGTGTGGGACTCGCTGATAAGGCGCGTTCTCCAATCGGAACGCTTTCCGGAGGTCAGCGGCAGCGGGTGGCTATTGCCCGTGCACTCGCCAGCCGACCTGGCACGATCTTCGCAGACGAGCCGACGGGTGCTTTGGACAGTCGGACAGCCCGTGATGTTTTGGCCCTCATGCGTCAGTCCGCATCAGAACTCGGATCCACCACCATCATGGTGACTCATGACGCGGTGGCAGCTGCTTGGGCGGATGATGTCGTGGTGATGTCGGATGGCTCGATTGCTGACGTCGTGAGAGGCGGAGATCCTGATCAAATCTCGCGTGCGGTCAATCATATCTGGAGTTGAGGGGATGCTGACCTGGGTCTTTGCAACTGTCCGTAAGCACTGGCTTCTTTTTCTGGGTAGTTTAGTCACCCTTCTCGTGGGATCATCGATCGTTGGTGCCTGCATGCAACTCCTCATCACTGCGTTCTCGACGCCCGACGGCGGGTTCGATGTCCTCATCACGGGAAGCGGGACTCTGGACAACGATGGGAATCTAGGAGCGGCGACGGAGCACTATTCGCCGATGGGCTCAGGACGTGAGGACCTGCTCTCCGTCGCAGGCACCGTCGGTGTCGTCTGCTTGTTTCTCACCGCAGCCACGCTCTCGATGACTGTGGGGTATCTCGTGGTCGCACGTGTGAAAGAGCTTGGCGCTCTGCGTTTGCTCGGTGCTACCTCAGGGGTCCTGAGGAAGGTGTTGAGCGCCGAGGTGGCGGCGCTGGCTCTTGTCGCTTCTCTGGCCGGTTCGATCATTTCCGTGTTCCTCGCTCCGCCGGTTCTTTCGGCGCTCAGGGCAGCTGGGTACGTGTCAGCGGACTTCAGGCATTCCCCTTCACTTCTGGGGATTGTCTTGACGGTTCTCGTGACCGTGGGAGTCTCGGTCCTCGGCGCGCGTCGGGGTTCCCGAAGGGCTTTGGACGTCACGCCTATTTTGGCCAGCCGCGACATCATCCCTGCCCGCCGGATATCGAGACGCCGCTGGCTGTTCGCGCTGCTCGGACTCATGGGCATCGGCGGCTTTGGACTTCTTGCGTCGGGCTCTCCTGGCGATGGTGCAGTCGGGCTTGGACTCCTTCTGCCGATGGCCATGGGCCTCTGTGTCGCTCTTCTTGCGCCCGTCCTTATTCCAGCAGTGGTAAATATGATTGCAGGTGTGGTCAAGGCTGTTCGCCCAAGCGCCGTCGCCCATTTTGGCGCAGAGACTGCGCGTTCGAGTCGCGACGCTGTCCCCGTCGTCGCGTTGCCCGCGGTGCTTTTTGTCGGCATCGCCGGGGCTGTGACAGCAACGCTCGCCTCGGATGCATATGCAACAAATGCAGCTACTCGAGCCGAGGTGAAGGCCGATGTTGTGGCTACTGCCATCCATCCGAACTTCTCGCCGGAAGGCGCGCAGAGGCTGGGAGCCGGGGCCGTTGACGCTCCACTTAGGCAGGTTGTTGTCGCTACGGATCGAGATACTGCCCTTGAGCTGAATGCTGAAGGAATCGATCCGGAAGCGATGGCCAAGACACGAGGCGGCGTCGTGGTTGCAGGCGACCTCAGTCGAATTCGTAGCGGCGGCGTTGCGCTAAGTCGCCAAGAGGCTGCTGACGACGGTTATCGAGTAGGGCAGACTCTTACGTTCGTGACACCGGATCGTAAGCGGCATTCGCTTCCGATCGTTGCGATTGTCGGCGGGAGCTCGGATCTAATTCCTCAGGTCATGCTTGGACGGGAATGGGCTGCGAAGCATATGCCTGGGGGGACGGTGGAGCGAGCCTATTTCACAAGCCACGACCCCGAGGGACTGGCTGAACGTCTAGAAAAGAGCGGCGCTGTGGGACAAGCTCAGGGGGTCGATGCTTGGGCTGATGACTCTGCGCGAGCTTATGCGGCCAACAGCGTCAAGGGTGTGGCGGTAGTGCTGCTGCCGGCCGGTGTCTTCTCGATGCTCGCCGTCACGAACGCAGTCCTCATGTGGTATTCCACCCGCAGGGGTGAAATCGAAGCTCTGGCTCGCATTGGAATGACAAGCGGTCAGCGACGCTCTGCTCTGCTCTGGTGGGCCGGGATCGTGACTGGGGCGGGGTGCGCGGTAGGCAGTCTCATCGTCTGGGGGACGGACCTGGTCGTCCGGATAGGACTGTTCAAAAGCCCTGTAGCCCACCTCGGCTCTTTCCCATTCGGCGCCTTGCTGGTGATAATCGCTCTCATGCTGGTGAGTGCCATCGTGCCTATTTTGGTGGTTGCTCCGAAGCTCAGAGAGGGCAGCGAAGCGCCCTTTCAGAAGCCGCGTTGCGCGGAGCCGGATGAACCGCCCGTCAGGGCGCGCCGGAGCGTCGGGACTCGCGCTGAGGACGGCGTTCCGCTCCCTGCCGGACGCTCATGGCCTGCAAACGAGAACCGCGGTTAGGAAGCACGATGACTGATCACTTTGAACCAGCAAGCTCATGTCTTCGCAGGTTTCATGAGGGGCCGCGCGATGGAAATCGCATTGTTCTGTTTCCCTTTGCCGGGGGGAATGCGTCATCGTTCTTCAGGTTCTCAGAACTGCTGGCTGAAGAATATGATGTGTGGGTCGTCCAGTATCCAGGGCGTCTTGACAGGTGGGATGACACTCTGCCGGAGTCGGTGGCTGCCCTTGCTCGGGAAGTCGTTGACGCTGTCGACTGGTCTGATTCCCGTCCGGTCTCCTTCTTCGGTCACAGCATGGGGGCCGTGGTGGCTTTTGAGGCAACCCGTATGGCGGAGTTGAGGGGTTTTGGCGTGGCTAGCCTTGTAGCATCTGCCAGTGCGCCGCCTCAGATGGCCGGAGAACGGGTAGCCCGGCATCTCGATGACTTGGCGTCTGTGAGGGCTCTCGAGCAGCTCGCCGATCTTCCAAGCGGCGCTCTTGAGGGAGATGCGACTCGGGACTTTCTTCTTAAGCCGTTGCGCGCTGATTGCCGGATTCTTTCTGACTACAGGCCAGACGATGGCGTCTCGGTGTCCGCTAACTTGCTGTTGGCAGGCGGGAGCGCCGACGAGGATCTTGAGGTGAGTTCCCTCATGGGGTGGAGTCGGCTGACCAGAGGCACTGTTACAGTCAAAGTCTTCGAAGGGGATCACTTCTACCTGTGGAAGAACCTTGCATCTCTAGTGAGCTGGCTGGGCCGAGAGCTCGCGCCGTCCCAGTCCTGAGCCCCGACCGCCACCGCCGTCCTCAGCAGCCCCGCCTCCGCGCTCCAGGCGCCCCGCATCTGCCCCGGGACGCCCTCGGGAATCGGCCCCGCGTCACGGCGGATCCGCGCGGCGAACGTCCCGTCCTCGCCGAAGCGGACCGTCACCTCGTGGAAGTCGAGCCACAGGCCCGTCAGCGGGAACCACGCCTTGTAGACGGACTCCTTGGCGCTGAACAGCAGCCGCTCCGCGCTGACCGGGTGCCCGGTCCGCCGACGCGCCGCCTCTCCGAGCGCCGCGAGCTCCTCCCGCGACTCGTCCGCCGCGAGCACGATCTCCAGCACCCCCTCCGGCAGCGGCTCGTTCTGCTCGACGTCGATCCCGAGGGAGCGCACGTCTCCCTCGAGCCCGACGGCGGCCGCCCGGTGCCCCTCGCAGTGCGTGATGCTCCCGACTACGCCCTCCGGCCACAGCGGCTCTCCCCGCTCCCCGCGGAGGATCGCATTCGCCGGGCGGCCGAGGCGCAGGAGGGCGGCGTGGGCGTACTCGCGTCCCTCGGCGAACTCCCTGCGTCGCTTCCCGACGGCCTCCCGCACCAGCGCCTCCTCCTGGGCGTTGGGCCGCGCGGGCGGGAAGTCAATCCCCGTCTCGGAGACCTCCACGCCGTGCGGCAGCAGGGCCGCGAAGCCCGAATGCCGGGGCGGGCGGTCCTGTCCCGGGGTCACGAGCGGTCCCCGTTCTGCCCCGCCTCGCGCTCCCGAACGCGCCCTGCGCTGTGGTCCCCCGTCGGCCCCGTCTTGCGGTCCCCTCCGCGCCCTGGCTCGCCCCGCCTCCGGTTCCCTCGGGTGCGGAGCCTGACCTTCGGCAGCGCGGGCGCCGGGATCGTCTCCTCCGTGACCGGCGCGCCGTAGCGACTCGTGTCCGGGATGTGCGGCGGTCGGCCTCCGTCGTCGTGCTCCGGGCCGCCGCTACGGGGAGCGGTCCCGGGAGTCTCAGCGCCGATCTCCGCCTGCCGCGCCCCGATCTCTTCCTGCCACTCGGCGCGGAAGGCCGCCACCTCGTCATGCGTGCGGCCCACGAAGTTCCACCACATGAGGATCTCCTCGCCGAACGGCTCGCCGCCGAGCAGGAGCAACCGCGCCGGGCCGCCTCGCGCGCTCAGCGTCATCCGCGTGGCTCCCGCGTCCACGGCCGCGAGCTCAGAGGGGCGGATCTCCCGGGCCTCCCCGCCCTCCACGGCAAGCCCGACGACGCCGCTCTCGGGCGTCCCCTCGACGGCACCGCTCTCGCCTGCAGGCTCGACGACGCCGCCCGACGGCATCTGGTCCACGAGGACCCCGTGCTCGAATCCCGGGTTCAGGGGCAGGTCCAGGGTGGCGCCGTCGTCGAGCAGGATCTCCGCGCCGAGCAGCGGCGAGAATGCCGTCACCGGCGACGTCTCCCCGAGGAGGCTGCCGAGGAAGACGCGGACCGTGGCCCCCGGAAGCTCAAGGGGCTCCGGCGCGTAGTGCTCGAAGCCCGGGTCTGTGAAGCGCGAGCCGTCCGGCAGCGCGACCCACAGCTGGCAGCCGTGGAGGACGGTGGTGCCAGCGGCGGTGAACTCGGAGTGGTTGATGCCGCGGCCGGCGGTCATGAGGTTGAGCTCGCCGGGGCGGACGCGGGCGGCGTGGCCGGCGGAGTCGCGGTGGTCGATCTCGCCCGTGAACAGCCAGGACACCGTCTGCAGCCCGGTGTGCGGGTGCGCCGGGACGTTCATGCCGCCGGTCTGGGAGACGTCGTCGGGCCCGTAGTGGTCCAGGAAGCACCACGCGCCGATGAGCGAGCGCTCCCTCGCCGGCAGCGTCCGCCGCACGGTCATGGCGCGCAGTCCGCCGAGCGGAACGTCCCGCGGGCGGATGACGACGACGCCGGGCCCGTCCTCCGCGGCGGGTCCGGGCCCATCCTGCGCGGTGACTCCGTCGCCTGCGTTGGCCTGGTCCTCCGCAGTGCCCCCAGCCTGGGCGGCCGCCGTCGCCTCAATCCGGACGCCCGCCGTCGCCTCACCCCGGGCGGCCGCCGTCGCTTCGGTTCGGGCCTCCGCGCAGGCGAGGAGCGGCGGGTCCTTCTCCAGGTTGCTCATGGCGTCAGTCTAGGAGGGGACTGGAGGTCTGCCGTCCTGGTCATATCTCCCGGCCTCGCTCTCTCGGCTCGACGCCGTCCTCACTCCCGTCGCCACACCCGTTTTCGCCTTCGCACCCGCTTTCAGGCGAATACACCCGGTTCTGAGCGGGTTTTTGAGCAGAAACGGGTGTGGATCGCCGGGGCGTGCGGAAGCGGGTGTGGGCCGGCGGGGGCGTGAGCAGAAAGCGGTGTGGATCGCCGGAGGTGAGCGGAAGAGGGTGCGGTGCGGGCGAGGGGCGGGTCAAGACGGGCGAGACGAGTGGGGGAGGACGTTTTTTGGGGCCAATGGGGCGCCCCTGCACCCTGCGCGTGCACAAATGCACGCACTACTTCAAGGAACTCCTGTCATCTGTGCGCAGATCACTGGTACTCTGTCCGGAAATAGTGACCTGAGTCACGTTCATTTTCAGACCTCACCCCCACAAGGCTGACTCACCTCCAGGAGGCCACCCATGTCCACCGCAGCACCCGGAAACGGCTCGGCCGCCCCCGGAGCCGGCCGCCCGACAGGACCCGGTCACGGTGGCCCGACAGGACCGGGCCACGGCGGCCCGGCGTCGAGCCCCGCCGCCCCCGCCACCCCCGCCCCCGGCAACGGCCCCCACACCAGCGCCACGAGCCGGGGCCTGCGCCGGGTCGTGGCCGCGTCCATGGCGGGCACCGTCGTCGAGTGGTACGAGTTCTTCCTCTACGCCACCGCGGCCACGCTCGTCTTCGGCCACCAGTTCTTCCCGGACACGGGCAGCGACGCGGACGGCATCATCAAGGCGTTCATCACCTACGCCGTCGGCTTCGTGGCCCGCCCGCTCGGCGGCATCGTGTTCGGCCACTTCGGCGACAAGCACGGGCGCAAGCACCTGCTCCAGATCGCCATCATCCTCGTGGGCGTCTCCACGTTCCTCATGGGCTGCCTGCCCACGTTCCACCAGATCGGCTACGCCGCGCCGGTCCTCCTCGTGGCGCTGCGCTTCCTCCAGGGCTTCGCCGTCGGCGGCGAGTGGGGCGGCGCCGTCCTCCTCGTGGCCGAGCACGCGCCCAACAGGGAGCGCGGCTTCTGGGCGTCCTGGCCGCAGTCGGCGGTGCCGCTCGGCAACCTGCTCGCCACGATCGTCCTGCTCATCCTGTCCAAGACCCTCTCCACCGGGCAGTTCGACTCCTGGGGCTGGCGCGTCGGCTTCTGGCTCTCGGCGCTCATCGTCGCCGTCGGCTACTACATCCGCACCAAGGTGGAGGACGCGCCGATCTTCAAGGAGGTCCAGGAGGAGGTCGAGGAGTCCAAGGCCCAGTCCTTCGGCGTCGGCGAGGTGTTCCGGCGCTACCCGCGCGGCGTCTTCACGGCGATGGGCCTGCGGTTCGCGGAGAACATCGCGTACTACATCATCGTGACGTTCTCGATCACCTACCTGAAGACGTTCCTCAAGATGGACACCTCGGCGATTCTGCTCTGGATGCTCATCGCGCACGTCATCCACTTCTGCACCGTCCCGATGTGGGGCCGCGCCTCGGACCGCTTCGGCCGCAGGCCCGTCTACGCGGCGGGCGCGGTGCTCATGGCGGCGTGGGGCTTCGCCGCGTTCCCGATGTTCGACACGAAGAACCCGTTCGTCATCCTCCTCGCGATCATCCTCGGCCTGCTCATCCACGGCCTCATGTACGCGCCGCAGCCGGCCCTCATGGCGGAGATGTTCCCCACCCGGATGCGCTACTCGGGCGTCTCGCTCGGCTACCAGGTCACCTCGATCGTGGCGGGCTCGCTCGCGCCGATCATCTCGCTCGAGCTCCTCAAGCGCACGGGCGCGCCGGTCTCCGTCTCGATCTACCTCGCGATCGCGTGCGCCATCACGTTCGTCTCGGTGCTCGTGCTCCGCGAGACCCGGGGCGCGGACCTTGAGAAGATCGACGACGAGGACCGCGAGCGCCTCCTCGCCGAGAAGGGCACCGTCTAGACCGGGCGCCCGCCCAGCCCACCCCAGACCAACGCACAGGAGCACTGATGGACTCGTTCTTCGAGGGAAAGCACGCCGTCGTCACCGGGGGAGCCTCGGGGATCGGCCTCGCGGCCGCCGAGGCGCTCGCGGAGGCCGGCGCCCGGGTCACCGTGGCGGATCGCGACGACGACGGCGCACGCCGGGTCGCCGAGCGGATCGGCGGCGAGGCCTGGGTGGTCGACTTCTCCGACACCGAGGCCCTGGAGCGGGAGCTCGCGGAGCGGCCGTCCGACGTCGACATCCTCGTCAACAACGCAGGCGTCCAGCGGATGAACCCGGTCCACGAGTACAAGGCGGAGGACTGGCGGCTGCTGCACCGGATCATGCTGGAGGCGCCGTTCCTGCTCTCGAAGTGGGTGCTGCCGGGGATGTACGAGCGGGGCTTCGGCCGGCTGATCCACATGTCCTCGGTCCACGGGCTGCAGGCCTCCCCGTACAAGTCCGCCTACGTCGCGGCGAAGCACGGGCTCGAGGGGCTGAGCAAGACCATCGCCCTCGAGGCCGGCGAGCACGGCGTGACGAGCAACTGCATCGGCCCGGCCTTTGTGGAGACGCCGCTCGTGCGGGGGCAGGTGCGCGATCAGGCTCGGCTGAATAGCATGAGGGAAGAAGATGTTGTGAGCCAGATCATGCTGGCCGAGGCGTCGATCAAGCGGCTCGTGCAGCCGGAGGAGGTCGCCTCGCTCGTGATGTGGCTCGCTGGCAAGGACGCCGGCATGGTGACCGGCTCGTCGTTCCCGATGGATGGAGGGTGGGGCGCCCGATGACCCCAGAAGCACACTCGCCGGTCCCGTCCGGCCAGCCCCCGGCGCTCTCGCCGGAGCTGCAGGAGAAGGTCGAGCGGCTCGCGCAGCTGCCCGGCTCCAAGATCGTCCGCACGCCGGAGGAGGCGGTGCAGGGCATCGCGTCCGGGCAGACGCTCTCCGTAGGCGGGTTCGGCCTCAACGGCATCCCGCAGATCCTCATCGACGCGGTCCTGGCTTCCGGCGCCGACGACCTCTCCGTGGCGAGCAACAACGCCGGCGTGGACGGGATCGGCCTGGCCGTGCTCCTCGAGGCGGGGCGGCTGCGGAAGATGATGTCCTCCTACGTCGGGGAGAACAAGGAGTTCGCGCGGCAGTACCTCGCGGGCGAGCTCGAGGTGGAGCTCATGCCGCAGGGCACGCTCGCCGAGCGCATGCGCGCGGGCGGCTCCGGCATCGGCGGCTTCTTCACCCAGGCCGGCGTGGGCACGCAGGTGGCCGAGGGCGGCCTGCCGCAGAAGTACGCCGCGGACGGCAGCGTGGAGAAGGCCTCGCAGAAGAAGGAGACCCGGACCATCCGCCACGGCGGCGAGGACACGGAGTTCGTCTTCGAGGAGGCCATCGTGGCGGACATGTCGCTCGTCCACGCGTGGAAGGCGGACGTGTACGGCAACCTCGTCTTCAACAAGGCCGCCCGGAACTTCAACCCCGTCGCGGCCATGAGCGGCAAGACGTGCGTGATCCAGGTCGAGGAGATCGTCGAGCCCGGCGAGATCGACCCGGACTCCGTCCACCTGCCGAGCGCGTTCGTGGACCGCATCCTCGTCGTCGGCCCCGACATCGAGAAGCCCATCGAGAAGCGCACCACCCGTCCCGCGGGGGAGCCGGCGCCCGAGACGCCCGGAGGAAGGAACTAGCCATGGCATTCTCGCGCGACGAGATGGCGGCCCGCGCCGCCGCCGAGGTCCCGGACGGGGCGTTCGTCAACCTGGGCATCGGCCTCCCGACCCTCGTGCCCAACCACGTCCCCGAGTCACGGTTCGTCATGTTCCAGTCGGAGAACGGCATCCTCGGGGTGGGCCCGTATCCGGTGGACGACGACGTCGACCCCGATCTCATCAACGCCGGCAAGGAGACGGTCACCGTCCTCAAGGGGGCGTCCTACTTCGACTCGGCCATGTCCTTCGGGATGATCCGCGGCGGGAAGATCGACGTGGCGATCCTCGGCGGCATGCAGGTGTCCGAGACCGGCGACCTCGCGAACTGGATGATCCCCGGCAAGATGGTCAAGGGCATGGGCGGCGCGATGGACCTGGTCCACGGCGCAAAGCGGCGCGTGGTGCTCATGGAGCACACGGCCAAGGACGGCTCGGCGAAGGTGCTCAAGGAGTGCTCGCTGCCGCTGACCGGCGCGGCCGTGGTGGACCGCATCATCACGGACCTGGCGGTGCTGGACGTGGTCGAGGGCGGCCTCAAGCTCGTGGAGACCGCCCCGGGCGTCACCGAGGACGAGGTCCGGGCGAAGACCGAGGCGAGGATCCTGTAGGGGGCGTCTCTCTCCTCCCGGCCCTCTTCCCCCTTCTGCCACCCCCTTTTTCCGGTTTGTGGCGCGTTTCGTGCGGAATCCGGCCCGATTCTGCACGAAACGCGCCACAAATCCGGGACAAGGACGGGGCGGGGGCGGGGGACGGGCTGAGCCTCAGCCGGCCCTCTCCATTCGGGCCCGCTCGATCCTGGCCCGTGCCTGCCGTT
This sequence comes from Arthrobacter sp. UM1, assembly GCF_020483305.1. Classification (GTDB taxonomy): domain Bacteria; phylum Actinomycetota; class Actinomycetes; order Actinomycetales; family Micrococcaceae; genus Falsarthrobacter. Next base: position 75,052 of record NZ_JACWAB010000006.1, on the reverse strand, counting down.
CGAGCCGCTCGCGCCGCTCGCGCCGGTCAGCGGTTCCGGCCTCCCGCTCCGCCTGCCTGCTCTGCATGATGTCCCCGGCAGCGAACATCGTGACCCACGCCAGGGTGAGCGGGGCGATCGACACCGACCCTCGGATGAAGAAGAGCACGGCGTCCACGGCGAAGAGCGCCCAGGCGCAGGTCTTGACCAGCTGTGGTGTGATGCACATGCACTGTTTATAGCGCCTCAGTGGGATCCGCCCTGCAGGCCTGATCCCCGGCGTCCCCGAATCGGCGCCTCGCCGCCGGAGTCCCCTCGCGTGCTGCCGGTCACAGGGCGAGCCGGTGCTGAAACGGCGTCACTCTGCCGAAAATCCCCTGGACCAGCCGCGATCCCTACGCCCCCGGAAGCACCCGGACGAGGGCGTTGAACAGGAAGGTGAAGACAGCCACGGGGAGGACGATCTGCGCGGCGACGTCGCCGGCCGTCGTCGTCGGGAAGCCGGCAGCGGCGGGGGAGCCGCCCCGGGAGGCCTCCGAGGAGGCGCGGGAGGACGGCCTGGCCGCGTCCGGCGTCCTGCTCGCGGACATGCGCACCCGCACGAGGTGGATGACCGCGGCCAGCACGGAGGCCGTGACGGCCTGCAGGGCCGGGCGGGCCGAGTCCGCTGCGATCAGCCCGGCCGCGCTTCCGGCGAGGACGGTGACGAGGGCGGGGAGAGCTGTCATCGTGCCGAGGCCGCGGGGCGTCGCCGGCATGACGGTTCCCTGCGAGAGCACGGCGGCGTGCTCGCGTGCGGGCTGGAACAGGGGAGCGGAGGCCGCGAAGAGGATGAGCGCGTAGGCCGTCGAAGCCCAGTCCTCGCGCGAGGGCAGCGCCAGCAGCACGGCCGCCGCGATGACCCAGCCGAGGCTCATCGCGGCCGAGCCCGGCCGGCGCAGCAGCCCCACAAGCGTTCGGCGCACGGCCCGGGCGGGCGCAATGCCGAGACGCGCGGAGCCGCGTGCCTCGGGGATTCTCCCGAGGGCGCTCCCGTCTCGGCGGGTTCCGCCTTGGGCTCGGCCCGCCCCGCTGGCGGCCCGGCCCATTCCGCCTCTGTCCCAGCCCGTCCCGCGACTGCGCCCATCCCACGCGCTCGTCCGACGCAGGCCGCGCGGGGCGGGGACGAGGCCGCGGGCGCCGTCGTCGGCACGGCCCGCCGAGACGGACGCGAGCGAGCGGTCCACACGGTCCGTCGCCGAGAGCACCGTGTCCTCGCGGATCCGCGTGAGGATCCACGCGTCCAGCGCCCCGAGCCCCACAGCGGCCGCGAGCCACGGAAGGGGCCGCGCGAGCGCCTCGAAGAAGAGCGGAGCCAGCACCCCCGTGCCCGCCAGCACGACGACGCTCGCCGCCCCCGCCAGAACCGGGACGCGGCGGCCCCACTCGCCCACGGCGGCGAGGGTCAGGGCGGCGGCCGCGGCGAGGAGGGTCGAGCCGAGCATGCCCGGGACGGAGGCCGGCCGCAGCGAGCCGAACGCCATCCCCATCCAGGCCGTGACGAGCGCGAAGGCGTTGACCGCCGCCGACACCCCCGCCCAGCCGGGGCCGAGGGTGAGCACGCGGGAGATCGGGAGGCGCAGCCGCCGGCGCACTGTGGCGCTGCCCGCCCGGACGGGGCCCACCACGGTCCCGAGCCCCAGCGCGGAGAGGAGGGCCGCGCCGAGGAGAAGGCTCGCGGCGAGCGCGTCGGGGACGGCGCCGGCCGCGGCGTCGAGGGCCGCGGTGATGAGCGCGGAGACCGCCTGGCCCGCGGGGAAGGCGAAGTACGCGCCCACGATGACCGCCGTGTACGTGTAGACCCACGCCTCCACGCGGCCGCCCTCCTTGCCCCGCGCGAGCCTCGCCCCGGCGAGGTACCTCTCCGCGCGCCGGGAGCGGGAGAAGGCCGTGCCGGCGGGCTCGGGCCAGTCGGGCTCGGCGCTCACGGGGCCGCGTCCCCGGTCTCGCTGCCGGGCTGCGCGAGGCCGTCGTCGTCGTGATCCGGATCCGCGCGCGGGAGGTGCGCCTCGAGGGTAACCGTCTGGTCCGCCGCCTCGAGGATCTCGCGGCTGTGCGTGCTCACGACGACGGCGGGGCCGCCTGCCGCCAGCGAGCGCAGGGCGCGGGCGAGGATGAGGCGGCGCTCGTGGTCGAGGTGCCGCTCGGGCTCGTCGAGGAGCATGAGCCGGGAGGGGCGGGCGAGGAGCATCGAGAGAGTGAGCATCTGCCGCTGGCCGGAGGAGAGCTCGTGCGGGAAGCGGTCGAGGAAGGCGTCCACGCCGAGCTCGAGCATGACGGGCGCGGTGGGGAGGTCGCGGAGGTCGGAGACGCCGTTCCAGGCGAGGCTGACCATGACGATGTTCTCGCCGACCGTGAGGTCCGAGGCGGTGTCCACGGGGTCGATGCCGTCGCAGACGGTCCGGCGGAACTCGGCCGAGCGGGAGTCCGGCGCGCTGCCGAAGACGCTCGCGGAGCCGCCGTGCTGGGGGACGCGGCCCGCGGCGATGCGCAGGAGCGTGGTCTTGCCGCTGCCGTTCGGCCCGGTCAGGGCGGTGAGGGTCCCGGCCGGCGCATCGAGGGTGGTGGGCGGAGCGCAGACGGTGGAGCCCAGGGTGAGGCCGCAGTCGCGCAGGGAGAGGGCGGGGCTGGCCATACGGAGATCCTATCGGTGTGACCTGGGTTTCACAGGGTTCTTTCAGGTGCCCTAAGCTGTCTTGCGTTCAGCGTGCCGGCGCGGCAGCCCGCAGCCTGGGCCCCGAGTCGGCGCGCCGTCGTGACGGGCCCGGCCCGGAAGCCCGCGTCCGCACGCGACGGCACACCAGCGAAGGAGCACCATGGCGCACACGGACACCGCACCGGCCGCGAAGCCCACCCCCGAGCAGATGCGCCAGGCCGTGGCGAACACGCTCAAGGGCTCGGCCGGCAACCTCATCGAGTGGTACGACCTCTACATCTACGCCGCGTTCAGCTCCTACTTCGCGGCGCACTTCTTCGACAAGCACGACCCCGTCCAGGGCCAGATCGACGCCTACCTCGGCTTCGCCCTGACGTTCCTCATGCGGCCGGTGGGCTCGTGGTTCTTCGGGCGGTACGCGGACCGGCACGGGCGCAAGGCCGCGCTGACGCTCTCCATCACGCTCATGTCCGCCGGCTCGCTCATCCTGGCGCTCCTGCCGGGCAAGGACGCGATCGGCCTCTGGGCCATGATCATCCTCTACTTCTCGCGGCTGCTCCAGGGCTTCTCGCTCGGCGGCGAGTACGGCACCTCGGCCACCTACATGTCCGAGATCGCGACGAGGAACCGCCGCGGTTTCTTCTCCAGCTTCCAGTACGTGACGCTCGTGGGCGGCCAGGTGCTGGCCCTGCTCACGCTCATCGTCCTGCAGAACGTCCTCACCCAGGACCAGCTCGGCGAGTGGGGCTGGCGCATCCCGTTCTGGATCGGCGCCGTGGCCGCGCTCGTGGTCCTCTGGCTGCGCCGCAGCATGGAGGAGTCCCTCGAGACCGAGCAGATCGCCGTGGCCTCGGACCGCAAGGACGTGCAGAACGCGGGCACCCTCAAGGTCCTCTTCACCCAGCACTGGAAGCCGCTGCTCGTGTGCGTGCTGCTGACGCTCGGCGGCACCGTGGCGTTCTACACGTACACCACGTACATCCTCAGCTACATGAACAACGTCTCCGGGATCCCCAAGACCCAGACCTCGGTCATCAACTTCTGGGCCCTGTTCATCTTCATGCTGCTCCAGCCGCTCGCCGGCCTCGTCTCGGACAAGGTGGGGCGCAAGACCGTGCTCATCGCCTTCGGCGTGGGCGGCGTGCTCTTCACCTGGCCGATTCTCGGCACCCTCGCCGGCGTGCGCTCCCCGTTCGCGGCGTTCCTGCTCATGCTGGGCGGCCTCGTCATCACCGTGGGCTACACGTCCATCTCCGCGATCGTGAAGGCCGAGCTGTTCCCCGCGAAGATCCGCGCTCTCGGCGTGGGCCTCGGGTACGCGATCGCCAACTCGCTCTTCGGCGGCACCACCCCGCTCATCGGCGAATACCTCAGCAAGCACGGCATGCGGACCGAGTTCTTCCTCTACGTCACGGCGTGCATTGCGGTCTCGCTCGTGGTCTACGTCTTCTTCCTCCCGAAGAACCGCAGCCGCACCGCGCTCGACGACGAAATGGGCTACGCCTTCGAAGGCCTCGAGACCCGGGGCCGCCGCGCAGGGCGGACGCGGTAGGGCGGGGCGCCTGTCTCTCGCGCGCTCCTGCCCGAGCCGCCGCGAGTCGGGCGCAGCTGCACCCGTTTTCGCTCGGCATGCGCCGCCTGGACCCTGGCCGCACCCATTTCTGTGCGTCCAGGTCCGTACACACCCGGTTCCGTGCGCCTCGTGCCGTTCGCACCCGTTTCTGTGCACCTGGCGCGGTTCACACCCGTTTCTGCTCAAAATCGTGATCGAAAACGGGTGTTTACGCCGGAAACCGGGTGCGGTGGCGAAAACGGGTGTGGAACAGACGGCACCCTCCGCAGGGGTCCGCACGATTTACAGGGGGAGGTTGCACCGTCGGGGCTCTGCGCGCCCTTGCGAACCGTCAGTCGAGGTCGTCCTCCGCGAACGCCTCGCGCCGATCCCGCCTCTGCCGGAGGAACTGTGCGACGACGACGGCGGTGAAGTACAGGCCCATGACGAGGAAGGTCAGGTCTGTCCCCTCGTGGCCGGGGCCGCCGAGGTCGATGCTCGGACCTATCACCGCTTTCTTGGCCAGTGAGAGGAAGGAGACCAGAGCTGTGACCGCCGCGAGGATTCGGTAGGGAGCAGAGTCCCCCTTCCCCGTGAGGAAGGCGCCATGCCAGATGGACATGACGGTGAAGAATCCCACGCTGACCCAGAACAGGACCAGCCCCTGGGTCAGCGGTGAGGCCCACGGGCCGGTGTAGTCCGTGATGATCCCGTTGACCAGGACGAGGATCGCGAGGAGGAAGAAGCTGAACGTCCCGACTCGGCGCCGGGCGGCAAGCTGGCGCTCGTCGAAGTTCTTGGAAGCGTTGTCGGGGGTGCGGCTGGCGATGTTCATGACGGGTCCTCCCAGAAGAGGTCGTTGAGCGTGAGGCCCAGAGCCTGGCAGATGGCCACGCACAGGCGGATCGTCGGGTTGTAGTCCCCGGACTCGACGGCGCTGATCGTCTGGCGGGTGACGCCGACCCTCGCCGCGAGCTCGGACTGCGAGAGGCCGAGCCCGGCCCGGGCCGCTTTCATGCGGAGGTTCTTCGGCACGGCGCTCCTTTCGTGTGATGTCAACTATAGACGACACTGTGACTGGTCTACAAGACGTTGTGCGGGTTTCAGCTGTCATCTCTCATCGTTCGCCGCGCAGCCATGCCCGGGGGGGCTTCCGTAGGCGCCCCTGTCCCGGCTCCTTGCGCCGTTCACACCCGTTTCTGCTCAAAATCGTGAGCGAAAACGGGTGTCTGCGTCAGAAACCGGGTGCGTTGGCGGAGACGGGTGCAGAGAAGACAAGGGCCGCGATGCCGCCAGTGTCGCGCCGGTGCGCCGTCGCTCGCCGCATCGCCTTTCCCGCCAGCCTCGGCCCCTCGGCCTCTCGGGCCCTCGAGTGTCCCGCGCAGATGCCCGCCCGACTCGGCGGCGATGTGCTGGCAGCGGCACGCCGACGACGGGCGGCCTCGACTTCCCCGGCACGGCCCGCCCCCACGGGCGCGGACTTCCTCTACTTCGCGATGACGCTCGGCTCCAGCTTCGCCACCTCGGACGTCACGGTGACGACGACGCGCATGCGCTGGCACGGCCTCGTCCACTCGGCGCTGAGCTTCTTCTACAACGCGGTGGTGCTCGCCGTCGGCTTCCGGATCCTGACCGGGGGATAGGCGGGCGCCCGCAGAACCCGGCGCGCAGGGCCCAACCCCGGCGCCGCAGGCCGAGGCGCCTACAGCCCCAGGATCTCGATGGCCCGCTCCCGCATCTCGACCTTCCGCACCTTGCCGGTCACGGTCATCGGGAACTCGTTGACCACGTGGATGTATCGCGGGATCTTGTGCCGCGAGAGCTGCCCGTCCGCGAACGCGGCCACGGTCTCGGCGGTGAGCGGCTCGGCGCCGTCGCGCAGGCGGACCCACGCCATGAGCTCTTCGCCGTACTTCTCGTCCGGCACGCCGATGACCTGCGCGTCCACGATGTCCGGGTGCGTGTAGAGGAACTCCTCCACCTCGCGCGGATAGACGTTCTCACCGCCGCGGATGACCATGTCCTTGATGCGCCCCGTGATCTGGGCGTACCCGTCCTGGTCCATGACGGCGATGTCGCCGGTGCGCATCCAGCCTTCGTCGTCGATGACCTCGCGGGTCTTGGCGTCGTCGTCCCAGTAGCCGCGCATGACGGAGTAGCCGCGCGTGCAGAGCTCGCCGGCCTGCCCGCGCGGGACGGTCTCGCCGGTGCCGGGGTCCGTGATCTTGACCTCCACGTGCGGGTGCACGCGTCCCACGGTGCCGACGCGCTGCTCGAGCGAATCGTCCGTGCGCGTCTGGAAGCTGACGGGCGAGGTCTCGGTCATGCCGTAGCAGATGGACACCTCGCGCATGTTCATGCGGTCGATGACCTTCTTCATGACCTCCATCGGGCACGGCGAGCCGGCCATGACGCCGGTGCGGAGGGTGGAGAGGTCGTAGGACTCGAAGTCGGGGAGGGCGAGCTCGGCGATGAACATGGTCGGCACCCCGTAGAGGCTCGTCGCCTTCTCCCGCTGCACCGCGTCCAGCGTGTCCGCCGGGGAGAACGCGGGCGAGGGCAGGATGACCGCCGCCCCGTGGCTCGTCGCCGCGAGGCAGCCGATCACCATGCCGAAGCAGTGGTACAGCGGCGGCGCGATGACGATCCGGTCCTTCTCCGTGTAGTGCACCAGCTCCCCGTCGAAGAACCCGTTGTTGAGGATGTTCCGGTGGGTGAGCGTGGCGCCCTTCGGGCGGCCGGTGGTGCCGGAGGTGTACTGGATGTTGATCGGGTCGTTCGGCGAGAGCGCGCTCCCGATCTCCGCGAGGAGCGCATCGTCCGGCTCCTCGAACAGCGCGTCCCACTCGGGTGTCCCCATGACGACGACGGCGGACAGCGCCGCAGCATTGGGCCTGGCGGCCTCGAGCATCGCGGGGTAGTCGCTCGTCTTGAACTTGGCGCTGCTGATGACGGTGGAGATGCCTGACTGGTTGAGGACGTAGTCCAGCTCGTGCTGCCGGTAGGAGGGGTTGATGTTGACGAGGATCGCGCCGATCTCCGCGGTGGCGTACTGGACGAGCACCCATTCCCACGAGTTGGGTCCCCAGATGCCCACGCGGTCCCCGGTCTTGACTCCGGCTCGGGCGAGGCCGGTGGCAAGCGAGCGCACGTCCCGCACGAACTCGCGGTAGGTCCAGCGGCGGCCCGCGCGGACGTCCACGAGGGCGTCCTGGTCCGGGAAGCGCTCGGCGGTTTCTCGGAGGTTCTGGCCGATGGTCTGCTCGAGGAGCGGCGTCTCGGTGGGGCCGGCGTCGTAGGAGAGGGCGGTGTCGTGGGGGAGAGCGGTGTCGTGGGAGAGGGCGGGGGCTGGGCGCTGCGCGGACTTGGCGCGGTCTGCGGGCTCGGGCGCGGCCGCTGCTGCCGGGCGGTCGGTGCTCATGGGGCTCCTCTGCGGTGAGGCCGGCGGGCGGAGCCGCCGCCGGGCGGGTCGTGCTCGCCGTCCGGTTGAGGCGGACGGCGCCGTGCAGGCCCGATTGTGTGCGTCAGGTCACACGGCTTTCGTCCGACTCTAGACCAGGAGGCGCGGCGGAGGGGAGGGGGCCTTGATAGCACAGGAGAAAACGAGTGTGTGGCTTTTCCCAGGTGAAGCGGCTAACCTGAATTGGTCGCGCTCGCCGGACGCACAGGCGGGGTGGCATGAGGGGAGGGTGACATGGGGACCACCATCGTCTACGAATTCACTGCAGCTGAGGCGCTCCGAGAGGTTGAGGCCCTCAAGGGCGAGCTGGCCATGCCCATGGAGGCGGCTGAACAGCTTGCCGCCGCGGGTGCGCTGGAGCCGGAGCAGTACTCGCTGTATCGGCGTATCCATGATCTCGCCTGGCTCCTCAAGCAGTGAGCTCTGTCTTTGCGGACCAGGCCCGCAGATTCTCCGATGAGCTCGCTGCGACCCTGTCGGCCTTTACGGGCAAAGCGGTCAACTGCGAACTGAAGCGGCTCGAAGACCGGTTCATCATCACGGAAGAGGACGCTCAAGGGGTCCCCCTTCCGATCCGGGATGACAACGGCTTGTCGGTGTCGATCGTCTACAAGTGCGAGCAGGACTCGCAACGGGCCTTTCTGGCCGTCCGGGAGTCTTCGATCAAGGTGCACGGCTCTCTGAAGCCCGGAAAAGATCCGCTCTTCCGATACGAATATGAAGACGGGAAGAGCGGCGGGCTCCCATCGGCTCATCTGCATGTCCATGCGCATCGAGACCAGATGTCCCTGCTCTTGGGGATCGCTGGGCTCAATGGGGGCCGGGCTCGTGCGTCCCTTAAGAAGCCGGCCTCGGCTGGGCGGATGTCTACGCTCCACTTTCCTGTGGGAGGGCCGAGGTTCCGGCCTGCGCTGGAAGACGTCCTTCAGATGGTCTCGACCGAGTTCGGAATCAAGCCCGGCTCCGAATGGAGCAAGGTCCTCGTGAACAGCCGAATCAGATATCGGCGTTCCCAGACCGCGGCCGTGATCCGCGATTGCCCTGCTGAGGCGGTGAGGGTCCTTGAGACGCTCGGACTGAAGGTGGTCGACGCGGCGGGGGAGCGAGTTCTCCCCGAAGGACTGCGGGATCTCGAGAAGACTTCGAGGCTCCGCGAGGTGTAGTCCGGCGCTGAGCCGGAAGGCGCTCCCACGTTGCAGCCGGGTCGTTTGCGTGACGGTGCACGGACGCCAAGACGCCGAGGGGCATTCTCTGGACCCCGAGCTCGCTGGGACGCAGAGAATGCCCCTCGACGTGTCTGTCTCAGCCTTCCTTCACCGACGCCGCAATGCTCCGCCCCACGGTGTCCTTGAGGATCTCGTTGGTGCCGCCGAAGATCGTGAGGAGCCGGACCGCCATGTAGGCCTGCGCCACGGAGGACTCCACGATGTAGCCGAACCCGCCGTGGAGCTGGAGGCAGCGGTCCACGAGGTCCTTGGCCATGGAACCGGCCTGCAGCTTCACCTTGGAGGCGGCCACCGCGTCCAGCTCGCCCGCGTTGAAGCGCTCGATGGCCCGCTGCACGTAGGCCTCGGAGGCCTCGAGCTCCGCGGAGAGCTCCGCCAGCTCGAACTGGGTGTTCTGGAAGTCCAGGACCCGCTCGCCGAACACGTTGCGGCTGGACGTGAACTCCACGGTCTCCGCGAGGACGCCCTTGCCCACGGCCACCGCAGCCACGGCGATGGCGAGACGGCCCTGGGGCAGCTGCTCCACGACGTAGTCCAGGCCTTTGCCCTCCTCGCCGATGAGGTTGGCGGCGGGGACCTCGACGTCGTCGAAGAAGAGCTCCGCCGTGTCCGAGGCCTTGAGGCCCATCTTGTCCAGCTGGTTGCCGGCGGTGTAGCCCTTGTGGTCCTTCTTCTCCACGAGGAAGAGGCTGAAGCTGTCCCGGCTGCCGCGGCCCTTGCCGCCGTCCGTCCGCGCGAGCACGAGCGCGGCGTCTCCCGAGATGCCGTTGCCGATGAACGTCTTCTGCCCGTTGAGGACGTAGTGGTCCCCGTTCCTCACGGCCTTGGCGCGGACCCCGCGCAGGTCGCTGCCCGCGCCGGGCTCCGTGAACGCCACGCTCGTCACGAGCTCCCCGGAGAGCATGCCCGGCAGCCAGCGCGTCTTCTGCTCCTGCGTGCCGTAGGCGAGGATGTGGGGGAGCACCCAGTCGTCATGCAGGTGCAGCGCGAGGCCGAGCGCCATGTGGCCGGCGCGCACGAACTCCTCGTCCATGACCGCCCGGAAGCGGTAGTCCGTGAGGCCCATGCCGCCGAACTCCTCGGGGATGGCGAGGCCCACGAGCCCGGCTTCCGCGGCCGCGGTCCACACGGAGCGGTCCATCATGTGCTTCTCGTCCCACTCGGCGTAGTGCGGGGCGACCTCGCGCTCGTTGAACTCCCGTGCGACCTCGCGGAACTCCTCGTGCTCCTCGCTGAAGTAACCGTCCGTCATGATGCGACCTCTTTCTGCCGTGAGGGTGAAGGATCCGGCGCGTCCACGGCGGAGCGCGCCATCTGGGTGAGCACGTCCTCGATGTGCCGGGTGGTGGTTCCGGTGCGCGGACGCGAGTAGGCGGTGGAGTTGATGAGCCCGATGACGCCGAACGCCCGCGTCTCCAGCTCTTCCTCGTCAAGATGGGGGTGCACGTGGCGCAGGAGGTCCTGCCACTCGGCCACGTACGTCCTCTGGGCCTCCCTGACCTCTGAGCGGTGGGGCTTGTCCAGGGAGCCGAAGTCTCTGTCATGCACGCGGATGACGTCCTTGTTGGCCACGGCGAAGTCCACGTGGAACTCGATGAGCTCGAACAGCGCGTCCAGCGGCGTGTCCGCGGAGGCGCGGATGACCCGGGCGCCGTCCACGAGGAACGTGGACACCCCGTTGAGCATCTCCTTGAGGATGTCCTGCTTGCTGCCGAAGTGGCGGTAGACGCCCGGCCCCGAGATGCCCGCCTTCTCCCCGATGGCGTCCAGGGGCACGTGCGCGTAGCCGTAGCGGGCGAACAGCTGCGCGGCGGAGTCGAGGATCTGCGAGCGCCGCTGGGCCTTGGCGCGGCCGCGCGCGGTGGTCTCCATGGGCGCCTCCCCTCCGGCTTCCGGACCAGTCTGGACGGACTGTGGACATCGGTCTCGAACGTGTTTATAGTCTAACTCAGTTAGCGGGCGCTAACTGAAACCGAAAGGTTGGCTATGGCTTCCCTGGAGACGACGGCGGACCGGCACTCGCCCGAGTTCGCGCGGAACGCGGAGACCAACGCGCGCCTGTGGAGCGAGCTCCGCGAGCGCACGGAGACCGCTGCGCTCGGCGGCCCGGAGAAGAGCCGCCGGCGCCATGTGGAGCGCGGGAAGCTGCTCCCGCGGGAGAGGATCGCGCGGGTCCTGGACGAGGGCTCGCCGTTCCTCGAGGTCGGGGCGCTCGCGGCCAACGGCATGTACGGGGACGTGTGCCCGGGCGCCGGCGTGATCGCCGGAATCGGGCTCATCCGCGGGCGGCTCTGCATGGTCGTGTGCAATGACGCCACGGTCAAGGGCGGCTCGTACTACCCCATGACGGTCAAGAAGCACCTGCGGGCTCAGGAGATCGCGGCGGAGAACCGTCTGCCGTGCGTCTACCTCGTGGACTCCGGCGGTGCCTTCCTGCCGATGCAGGACGAGGTCTTCCCGGACCGGGACCACTTCGGCCGCATCTTCTTCAACCAGGCCAACCTCTCCGCGCAGGGCATCCCGCAGATCTCGGCCGTGCTCGGCTCGTGCACGGCCGGCGGCGCATACGTGCCCGCCATGAGCGATGAAACGGTGATCGTCCGCAACCAGGGCACCATCTTCCTCGGCGGGCCGCCGCTCGTGAAGGCGGCCATCGGCGAGGTGGTCACCCCCGAGGAGCTGGGCGGCGGCGAGCTGCACTCCGTGCGCTCCGGCGTGACGGACCACCTCGCGGAGGACGACGCGCACGCGCTGGAGATCGTCCGGGACATCGTGGACACGCTGCCGCAGCAGAAGACCGCGGCCTGGGACGTCATCGCCGCTCGGGAGCCGGACCTGGAGGCCTCGGACCTCGCGGGGATCATCCCGAGCGACGTCAATGCGGGATACGACGTCCGCGAGCTCATCGGCCGCCTCGTGGACGCGAGCGAGTTCCACGAGTTCAAGAAGGACTACGGCACCACGCTCGTCACGGGGTTCGCGCACATCGACGGACACCCGGTGGGCATCGTCGCCAACAACGGCATCCTCTTCTCCGAGTCCGCCCAGAAGGGCGCCCACTTCATCGAGCTGTGCGACCAGCGCGGCATCCCCCTCGTCTTCCTCCAGAACATCACCGGGTTCATGGTGGGCCGGGACGCGGAGGCCGGCGGCATCGCCCGCAACGGCGCCAAGATGGTGACGGCGGTGTCGACGACGCGCGTCCCCAAGCTCACCGTCGTCGTCGGCGGGTCGTTCGGCGCCGGCAACTACTCGATGTGCGGCCGGGCGTACTCCCCGCGCTTCCTCTTCATGTGGCCCAACGCGCGCATCTCCGTCATGGGCGGTCCGCAGGCGGCCTCCGTGCTGTCCACGGTGAAGAAGGACCAGCTCGCCGCCTCCGGCGAGGAGATGAGCGCTGAGGAGCAGGAGGAGTTCGAGGCGCCCGTCCGCGAGCAGTTCGAGCGCCAGGGAAGCCCGTACTACTCCACCGCCCGGCTCTGGGATGACGGTGTGATCCAGCCCGAGGACACGCGGCGCGTCCTCGCGATGGCGCTCGCGGCCGTCTCCCTCCAGCCCCTGCCCGAGCCGCGCTTCGGCCTCTTCAGGATGTAGGAGCACCCATGTTCAGCACAGTCCTCATCGCCAATCGCGGCGAGATCGCGGTCCGGGTCATCCGGACCCTCCGCCGCATGGGCATCGAGTCGGTGGCGGTGTACTCAGACGCCGACGCCGGGGCCCTCCACGTCCGCGAGGCGGATCGCGCAGTCCGGATCGGCCCTGCTGCGGCCGCGGAGAGCTACCTCAGCATCGGGGCGATCCTCGACGCCGCCCGCCAGACCGGCGCGGAGGCCGTCCACCCCGGCTACGGCTTCCTCGCGGAGAACGTCGAGTTCGCCCGGGCCTGCGAGCGGGAGGGGATCGCGTTCATCGGGCCCCGGGAGCACGCGCTCGAGGTTATGGGGGACAAGATCCGCGCCAAGCAGCAGGTGGCCGAGTACGGGGTCCCGCTCGTGGGCGGCGTCTCGGAGCCAGGCCTCTCGGACGACGAGCTCATCGAGGCGGCGCGGGACATGGTCTACCCGGCCCTCATCAAGCCGTCGGCAGGCGGCGGCGGCAAGGGCATGCACCGCGTGGACCGCTTCGAGGACCTGCCCGAGACGCTGGCGGCGGCCCGGCGCGTGGCCAAGCAGAGCTTCGGGGATGACACGCTCCTCATCGAGCAGCTCATCGAGACGCCTCGCCATATCGAGGTCCAGGTCCTCGCGGACCAGCACGGCAACGTCATCCACCTCGGGGAGCGCGAGTGCTCGCTGCAGCGCCGGCACCAGAAGGTCATCGAGGAGGCGCCTTCGGCGCTGCTGGACGAGGCCACGCGGGCGCGCATCGGCGAGTCCGCCGTCAACGCGGCCCGCGCCGTGGACTACGTGGGCGCCGGCACCGTGGAGTTCCTCGTCTCGGACGCGGACCCGGAGACGTTCTACTTCATGGAGATGAACACCCGCCTCCAGGTGGAGCACCCCGTCACGGAGATGGTCACGGGCGTGGACCTCGTGGAGCAGCAGGTCCGGATCGCGGCGGGGGAGAGCCTCAGGCTGCGGCAGGAGGACGTCCGGCTCAACGGCCACGCCGTCGAGGCCCGCATCTACGCGGAGAGCCCGGCCCGCGGCTTCCTGCCCACCGAGGGCACGGTTCTGCGACTCGAGGAGCCGCGCGGCCGCGGAATCCGCATGGACTCCAGCCTCGTCGAGGGCCTTGTGGTCGGACTGGAGTACGACCCGATGCTCGCCAAGGCCATCGCCTGGTGAGCCACCCGGCGCGAGGCGTTCGAGCGTCTCGCCGGCGCGCTGGAGCGGACCGTCGTGCTCGGCGTGGAGACCAACATCGAGTTCCTCCACGCGCTCGTGAGCCATCCCGAGGTCCTCGCAGGGCGCTTGGACACAGGGCTCATCGAGCGGATCGTCCCCGAGATCGAGTGGGCCGAGCCGGACGAGGAGCTCGAGCAGCTCGTCCGCGAGTTCGCCGGACAGGAGAAGACGCCCGCGTTCACAGGCGGGGGCACCGCCTGGACCAGGGACGGGTTCGCCCTCGGCGCCCGTCTCTCTCAGCGGCCCCGGCCGTCCGAGACGTCGGACCGGACCGTGAGCAAGGCCCTCGGCGAGGGCAGCGCGGACACGGCGGCCGGCGTCGTCGTGCACGTGACGGAAGGGGAGCGGACGTTCGCCCTGTCGGTGCGCTCGCGGGCCGGCGAGGTGGCGCGGATGCTCCAGGACCGCGAGCACCCTCCGGGCGAGACCGGGCCGGAGCTCCGCTCGCCGATGCCGGGCACCGTGGTGGCCGTCCAGGCCGAGTCGGGCTCGCACGTCGAGGAAGGCCAGACGGTCCTCGCCGTCGAGGCCATGAAGATGGAGCACCGCATCACGGCGAGCATCGCGGGAGCCGTCACGGTTCTCGTCGGCGCAGGAGACCAGGTCTCCCTGGACCAGGTGGTCGCCCGGATCGAGCCGGAAGACCAGACCGCACACCCATCCCCGAGCGGGGCCTCAGACGAGGCCCCTGAACAGAAGTGAGTGGACCAGCATGAACCAGGACATCGAGCTCAACACGTGGGAGCTCTCGGAGGAGTACCAGGCGCTCTCGGACGCGGTCCGGGAGTTCGCAGACGAGGTCGTCGCGCCCGTCTCGGCGAAGCATGACGAGGAGCACTCGTTCCCCTACGAGATCCAGTCCCAGATGGCGGAGATGGGCCTCTTCGGCCTTCCGTTCCCGGAGGAGCACGGCGGCCAGGGCGGCGACTACTTCGCCCTCTGCCTCGCGCTCGAGCAGCTGGCTCGCGTGGACCAGTCCGTGGCCATCACCCTCGAGGCAGGCGTCTCGCTCGGCGCCATGCCCATCCACCTCTTCGGCACGGACAAGCAGAAGGAGGAATGGCTGCCGCAGCTCGCGAGCGGCAAGGCCCTCGCCGGGTTCGGCCTCACCGAGTCCGAGGCGGGCTCGGACGCCGGCGGCACGCGCACCAAGGCCGAGCTCAAGGACGGCGAGTGGGTGGTCAACGGAACCAAGGAGTTCATCACCAACTCCGGCACGGACATCACCAGGCTCGTGACGGTGACGGCGGTGACGGGGATGTCCGAGGGCAAGGACGGCAAGCCCAAGAAGGAGATCTCCACGATCCTCGTCCCCACGGACACCCCCGGGTTCACCGCGGAGAAGGCGTACAACAAGGTCGGCTGGAACGCCTCGGACACGCATCCGCTGACGCTCAAGGACGTCCACGTCCCCAAGGAGAACCTCCTCGGCGAGCGCGGCCGCGGATTCGCCAACTTCCTGCGGATCCTCGACGAGGGCCGCATCGCGATCGCCGCCCTCTCCACGGGCGCGGCGCAGGGCTGCCTCGAGGAGTCGGTCCGGTACGCCAAGGAGCGGCAGGCGTTCGGCCAGTCGATCGGCGAGAACCAGGCCATCGCCTTCAAGATCGCCCGGATGCGCGCCCGCGTCCACCAGGCGCGGCTGGCCTACTATGACGCGGCCTCCCGCATGCTCAAGGGCCAGCCGTTCAAGACGGAGGCGGCGCTCGCCAAGCTCATCGCCGGCGAAGCGGCCATGGACAACGCCCGGGATGCGACGCAGGTGTTCGGCGGATACGGTTTCATCAACGAGTTCCGGGTGGCCCGCCACTACCGCGACTCGAAGATCCTCGAAGTCGGCGAGGGCACCACCGAGGTGCAGCTCATGCTCATCGCCCGCGAGCTCGGACTCTAGGGCCCGGATACCCGGACGGAAAGGCGGACGCATGGGACGCGTCATCGAACAGAGAGGCCTCTACTTCGACGAGTTCGAGGTGGGGGACGTGTACCGGCACGCCCCTGGGCGAACCGTCACGGAGGCGGACAACGTCCTCTTCACCACGCTCACCATGAACACGCAGTCCCTTCACCTGGACGCCGCGTGGAGCGAGCAGCAGGAGTTCGGGGAGCGGCTCGTGAACTCGATGTTCACCCTCGCCACCATTGTGGGCGCCTCCGTGGCGCAGCTGACGCAGGGCACCATCGTGGCCAACCTCGGCTTCTCCGAGGTGGCCTTCCCTCACCCTCTGCACCACGGGGACACCCTCTACACGGAGTCCGAGGTCCTCGAGAAGCGTCCGTCCAAGTCCCGCCCCGGCCAGGGGATCATCACCGTGCGCCACACGGGGAAGAACCAGGACGGCACCGTCGTCGCCACCTGCGTGCGTTCGGTGCTCATGCAGTCCTCGCCGAAGGAGACGGAAGGAGACCGAGCATGACCGAGCAGACCTTCACCCTGGGGCCAGCCCTCCTCTTCTGCCCTGCGGACCGCCCCGAGCGCTTCGCCAAGGCTGCGGAGCGGGCGGACGCCGTCATCCTGGACCTCGAGGACGCCGTCGCCCCGGACAAGAAAGCCGAGGCGCGCGCGAACCTGGCCGGGGCGGGGACGGACCCCGAGCGGACCGTGGTCCGCGTCAACTCCGCGGACACGGGCCTGCTCGAGGCGGACCTCGACGCGCTCAAGGACACCCCCTTCCGCACGGTGATGCTCGCCAAGGCCGAGTCCGCCGAGCCCGTCCGGCTCATCCGCGCCGCCCTGGCCGGCGCCCGCGTCATCCTCCTCTGCGAGACGGCCCTCGGCGTCGTCCGCGCTTCAGAGCTGGCGGAGGAGGACGGCGTCGTGGCGCTCATGTGGGGCGCGGAGGACCTCGTGGCCTCCCTCGGAGGCCAGTCGAGCCGCCGCAAGGACGGCTCGTACCGGGACATCGCGACGACGGCGCGCGCCAACGTCCTTCTGGCCGCCGGTGCGGCGGGCCGCGCCGCCATCGACGCCGTCTACGTGGACATCCCGGACCTGGACGGCCTCGCCGCCGAGGCAGAGGACGCCGTGGCCAGCGGCTTCGCGGCCAAGGCCTGCATCCACCCCAGCCAGGCGGGGCCGATCCGCGCCGCCTACCTGCCCACCGAAGAGGAGGCGGAGGCGGCGCGTAAGCTCGTAGAGGCGGCGAAGGACCAGCCCGGCGTCTTCCGCTACGAGGGCCGCATGGTGGACGCGCCGCTCGTCCGCCACGCTGAGCGCACCATCGCCCGGGCCGAACAGGCCGCGCGGGCTTCCGAGTGAGGACCAACCCTGTGAGGATTGAACTATGAGCCACATGAACGTCGTCGTGCTCGTCAAGCACGTCCCGGACGCCCAGCTGCGGCGGAGCTTCTCCTCCGACCTCACCCTCAACCGCGAGGAGTCCATCCTCTCCGAACTGGACGAGTACCCCATCGAGGCCGCCCTGGCCCTCCGTGAGGCCGCCCAGGACAAGGAGATCTCGGTCTTCGCCCTCACCGTGGGCCCGGAGAAGGCCGCCGCGGCCGTCAAGAAGGCGCTGCAGATCGGGGCGGACGCCGGCTTCCACGTCCAGGATGCGGGCATCGCCGGCTCGGACGCGCTGACCACCTCCAAGGTGCTCGCCGCCGCCGTGACCAAGATCGGCGAGGAGCACGGGGGAGTGGACCTCGTGCTCACCGGCATGACCTCCACGGACGGGGAGACCTCCCTGGTGCCGGCGCAGCTCGCCGAGCTCCTGGACGTCGCGCTCGTCACCCAGGCGGACTCGCTCGACTGGGCGGAGGACGGCTCCTCCCTCGCCGCCACCCGCTCCGGCGGATCCGTGCAGCAGAGCGTCGAGGTCGCGGCGCCCGCGCTCGTGTCCGTGACGGACCAGGCCAACGAGCCGCGCTACCCCAACTTCAAGGCCATCATGGCCGCCAAGAAGAAGCCGGTCACGGACTTCAGCCTCGAGGACCTCGGCGTGGACGCGGCAGGCGTGGGCCGGGACGCCTCCACCATCGCGGTGGTCTCCGCGGACGAGCGCCCCGCCCGCGAGCAGGGCGAGATCATCCGGGACGAGGGCGACGCCGGCGTGAAGCTCGTCGAGTTCCTCGCCTCCGAGCGCCTCATCTAGCCAGCCGACACCGAGCACCAGGGAGAACCCATGAACATCCTCGTCGACCTCGGATCCTCGGCCGAGCTGACCTCCTCCGAGTCCGAGATCCTGACCCTCGCCCGCCAGCTCGCGGACGGCGGCGTCGTCTCCGTCCTCACCCACGTTCCGGCTGAAGACGGGTTCGTGTCCGCCGTCGGAGAGTACGGCGTCGGCCGCGTCCTCGCCCCGGAGAAGGCGGCAGAAGACCTCTCCGCCACGGACACCGCGCTGCTGGAGGCCGCCGTGGACGCCGCGTCGGCCACGCTCGTCCTCGGTCCGTCCACGGCTGACGTCACCGAGTGGTTCGGCCGCCTCTCCGTCCGCCGCGGCGCCGCTGTCATCACGGATGCGGTGGCCCTCGCGGAGGACCAGACCGTCACCAAGTCCGTCCTCGCGGGCAGCTACACCACCACGGTGCGCCCGCAGACGGACCTCGTCTTCATCACGGTGAAGCCGAACTCGCTGGACGCGGAGAAGGCCGAGTCGGCCAGCACTCCGCAGGTGCAGGCCCTCGAGGCCTCCGGCTCCCGCCCCGCCGCCCGGATCACGGGCAGCAGCCCGAAGCCGGTCTCCAACCGCCCGGGCCTCACGGAGGCCCGCGTGGTCGTCGCCGGCGGCCGCGGTCTCGACGGCGACTTCAGCCTCGTCGAGCAGCTGGCCGACGAGCTCGGCGGCGCCGTCGGGGCATCGCGTGCCGCGACGGACGCGGGCTGGATCGACCACAGCGCACAGGTGGGGCAGACCGGCGTCACCGTCTCTCCGCAGCTGTACGTGTCCGTGGGCATCTCGGGCGCCATCCAGCAGCGGGCGGGCATGCAGACGTCCAAGGTCATCGTCGCGGTGAACAAGGACGAGGACGCCCAGGTCTTCGAGATCGCGGACTTCGGCGTGGTCGGCGACCTCAACACCGTGCTGCCCCAGGCCATCGAGGAACTGAAGCGCCGCAAGGCGTAATCTGGAAGGCGTGCAGGACCGGATCACGCTGAAGCCGGCGCTCCCGCAGGCGGGGCGTCATCGGATGGCGCACGCCTTCCTGGCCCTGCTGCTCGCCTGCGCGGCAGTCCTGGGCCCCGTGGGCCCGGCGCGGGCGGACAGCTACCTCGTGGACTCACAGCCCACGGCAGGGTCCCAGGCGAATCCCGGCCCGGCCGAGATCCAGCTCTCCTTCGCGGACATCCCCGTGCAGACGAGCGTCTACGTGAGCGTCAAGGACGCCAAGGGCCACGAGTGGGCTCCGGCCCAGCCGGTGCTCAACGGCACGCTGGTGCGCCAGCCCCTCAAGCCCCAGGCCCCCGCCGGGTCCTACACCGTCTCATGGGCCGCCGTCTCTTCCACGACGGGCGCGCAGCAGTCCGGCAGCTACACCTACACGGTGACCACCGGCCAGGGCGTGGGCGGCCAGGTCCAGGAGAGCGGCGTTCCCGCTCCGGCCCCGAGCAACGGTGCGGAGGACAAGGCCGTCGAGGCCGCCGGCGAGCGCCAGTCCCAGCAGATCTCCACGGTGGTGGTGGTGCTCATCGCGCTCGGCCTCGTCGCGGCCCTCGCCGTGGGACTCGGCGCGCGCCGCAAGCTCATTCAGGCGGACCGCGGCGAGCCCGGGGGCTCCCACACCGCCCGCGGCGAGCCTGCTGGCTCCCACGCCGTCCGTCCTCCTGACGAGCGCTGACCCAGGTTTTCCGCACCCTGCGGGTGTAGCCTGAAAGGACACGAGGCAAGGAGCAAGAGCATGTCCACGAGCACCCCGAATTCCGCTGATCGCCTGGGAATCCTGGTCGGGTATGACGGCTCGGAGAGCTCAGACTGCGCCCTCGAGTGGGCGGTGGACGAGGCGAAGCGCTCGGGCCGCCCCCTGAGCATTGTGACGGCGTACTCCATCCCCACGTACAGCACCGTCGGCATGGAAGCGGCCGTCATGGTGCCGGAGGACGAGTCCATCAAAGCCGGCGCGGAGGCCGTGGCCGGCCAGGGCCGTGAGCGGGCCGAGGCCGCAGGGGTCGCCGCCACCGCCCTCACCGCGTTCGGCGACGCCACCGGCGTCATGCGAGACCTCTCGGAGCGCGCTGACCTGGTGGTGCTCGGAGCCCGGGGCCGCGGCGGCTTCATCGGCCTGCTCGTCGGCTCCACGGCGGCCTCCGTCCCCGGCCATTCGCACTGCCCCACCGTGGTCGTGCCCAAGTGCGTGGCCCATGAGGACGAGCGGGGAGTGGCGCGCGAGAACACCGTCGTCGTCGGCCTGGACGGCTCGGAGCGCGGACGTCTCGCGGCGCTCGTGGCCGCGGAGCGCGCCCAGCTGACCGGTGCCGCGCTGAAGCTCGTCTGCGCGCTGCCGCCCTTCAACGGCACGGTGGCGTGGATTCCGCCGAGCGACGCCATGGAGACCGTCCGCGAGGACGTCCAGACCCAGCTGGCCGCCGCTCGCGAGTGGATCCTCTCCCATTTCCCCGACCTCGAGGTCCAGACCGGCCTCGTGGACGGCGCTCCCGCCCGCGTCCTCACCTCGGAGAGCGAGAAGGCCGCCCTCACGGTGGTCGGCGCCCGCGGCGGCGGAGGCTTCGTGGGCATGCTGCTCGGCTCCACGTCCCAGGCGGTCCTCTCTCAGGGCCGCGGCCCCATCATGGTGGTCCCGGAGCGCGACGACGACCCGCGCCTCGCCTCCCGTGCCGACTTCGGGCCGAAGCACATTCCGACGTTCTAGCGACGCCGCTTCACTCAGACCGCCGCTGCGGGCCCCCTCGACGAGGGGGGCCGCAGTCGTGTGAGGCAGCTGATTCCGGCCTGCGGGGGCTGAGCGGGGACGTTCACAGGAACCCGAGACGCAACCGGCACACAATCGAGACCGTATTGTGATTTGAATTGGTACCGATAGATATATTGGCCGCCTAGGATTGAGTTGTTCCCGGCGAAGACTGCTGGGAAAGTCTCAAACCAAGACTTCTCGGAATCTCATGATTCGGGGAAGTCCATTCCGAAAGGGAATCGATATGTCCCGCATCACCAAGGCTGCTGCCGCTTCTGTCGCTGCGATCCTCCTCGCCTCTGCGGGTTCTGCCGCAGGCGCCGTCACTCCGAAGGCCTCTGCCGCCCCGACGTCGGCCCAGGCCGTCTCCTACCCGACCGCAGGCGCCACGTACCGCCAGGTCCACGCCAAGGTCTCCAACGGCTCCTCCTACGCGTGGACCACGAACCCGCACAGCACGATCAGCGCCGCGGCTACTTTGACGCCGAAGCCGGCCTACAGCTGGTCCGTCATGGGCGCGAAGGCCCCGGTGGCCCAGCGCGCTGCCGCTCCGATGCAGGCCCCGGCCGCCGCTACGGCTCAGCAGGCCGCTGCGGCGCGGACGGTCGCCCTCCCGGGCGGCATGGTGGCCACGGCACCCGCAGGCGTGCAGGTCAGCACCAACCAGTGGGGCGCGTCCTTCACCACGGCTGACGGCCTGGTCAGCGGCGCCGTCAACGTCGGCGTCGGCGGCGGCGGCAGCCTCGTCGGCGGTGCGGGAACCGTCTACCAGGGCACGCCGACCGTGATTCCGATGCCGAACGTTCAGGGCAAGATCGTCACGGAGGGGGCCTGGTTCCCGAACCGTCCGAATGCGGTCAACGTTCAGCTCGACTACATGGGCGGCGACCGTGCCGGCGGCACGGCGAACGTGGTCCTCCCGGTGAACCACAAGCCCACTCCGGCGGAGATCACCAGCATGGTCAAGCAGTTCCTGGCTTCCCAGGACGGCAAGAACGTGGTCTCCTTCTACAGCTCGGTGCGCCCGGCGCGCTGATCTGGAGAGCAGACTTTCTGAACGGAAAGTGAATTCTCGGCTGAGGCCGGGTGGTGCAGCATGGCGCACCGCCCGGCCTTTTCCGTGCTTTTTCGCCGATCACTTCAATTCGCCTGCTGTGATTTCCCTGTGTGGGAATCCTGAATACCCTGCCTCAGACTTTTCTATCCCCAGCCCAGCTCGTGGAGCCGCGCGTCCGTGATGCCGAAATGGTGGGCCACCTCGTGGACGATGGTCGTGATGATCTCCTCCACCACCTCGTCATAGGTCTCGCACGCCTCGAGGAAGGTCTCCTTGAAGAGCACCACGGCGTCCGGAAGGGCGCCGATCTCGGCGTCATAGACCCGCTCCGTCAGCGGGATGCCCTCGTAGATCCCCCAGAGCTGGGTGTCCGGATCTTCGCCGGGATCCGGCACGTAGCGGTCCTCGACGATCACGGCCACGTTCGAGAGCGAGGCGACCGCCTCCGCCAGCTGCGGCGGCAGGTTGTCCATGGCCTCGTTGACGGCCAGCTCGAACTCGATGTCCGTCAATTCGATCACGGCCGGCTCCCACCCTCGTTCGGCTCGCACGGCTCCGCGAGTCCGATGGGTCCCCGCGGCCGGAACGTGAGCGTCACGAGGCCGACGGCGACCGCGACGGCGGCGAGGTAGACCGCCGGCGCCGTCGTGCTCCCCGAGACGCTCACGAGCCACGTGCTGACGAACGGCGCCGTGCCGGCGAAGAGGAGGTACGCCAGGTTGAAGCCGAGAGCCGCGGCAGAGAAGCGCAGGCGCGGCGGGAAGATCTCCAGGACAGCGCTCGTCACCGGCCCGAAGTACAGCGCGAGCGCGGCGGCCAGAAGCACCTGCCCGGCGACCGCCGCGGCGAACGTGCCGTGGCCGGCCAGCCAGTAGGCCGGGTAGGCCGCGACGGCGATGCCCGCCGCCCCCGCCGTGAGCGTCCGGCCGCGGCCCCACGCGTCCGAGATCCACCCGCCCACCGGCTGGAGGACGAGCAGGGCGCCGAGGGCGATCGCGTTCGACCCCAGAGCCTCCGTGGGCTCCATGCGCGCCGTGGTGGTGAGGTACGTGCTCATGTAGCCGCTGATCGTGTAGAACCCCAGGCCGGAGAGCACCGAGAGGGCGAACGCGAGCAGGATGGCGCCGGGGTGGCGGCGCAGGGACTCGAGCACGGGGACGCGGGGCACGGCGTCCCGCTGGACGGTCCGGCGGAAGTCCGGCGACTCCTGGACTCGGAACCGGATGACGAGTCCCACGAGCGCGAACGCGCCGCCGAGGAGGAAGCAGAGGCGCCAACCGATCTCGCTGAACGCGGGTGCGCCCATGAGATGCGTGAGGGCCAGGACGAGGCTGGCCGCGAAGATGCCCGGGATGTTGATGCACGTGGACGAGAGGCTGACGAAGAGCCCGCGCCGACGGGCGGGGGAGTGCTCCGCCACGAGGGTGTTGCTGCCGATAGTCTCAGCCCCGGCGGAGAGGCCCTGCACCATGCGGCACAGGGTCAGCAGGACCGGAGCCCAGGCCCCCGCCTGAGCGTAGGTGGGAAGGACGCCGATGGCGGCGGTGGCTCCGCCCATGAGCAGGATGACCGCGGCGAGCACGCCTCGCCGCCCGAGGCGGTCCCCGAGGTGGGAGAAGAGGAGGCCGCCGAGCGGGCGCATGCTGAAGCCGAGGGCGAAGACCCCGAACGTCTTGAGCGTGCCGGCGAGCGGATCCCCGGGCGCGAAGAAGTGGTGGCTGATGGTGGAGGCCACGTAGGCGTAGACGAGGAAGTCGTAGAACTCCACGAACTGCCCGACGGCGGCCGAGGCGACGACGGGACGGATGCGGGAGCGCTCGGAGTCCCGGGCCCGCTCGGAGCCGTGGGAGGCGGCCTCGGCGGCCTCGGGACCCGGGCCTTGAGGGTCTGGGTGCGGGGGTTCTGCGGCGTGAGTGGTGGACACGTGTAAAGTCTATGCGGCGGCGGATCGGCGGGCTTTGTGCGGGTGCACGGCAGCGGAGGCCCGGGTTTGTGCGCAGGCGCGAGAGTGCCTTAGACTATTACGAGTCCACTTGAGAGAGTCCCGCGAGACTCGAACTCAGTGTTCAGGCCCCCATCGTCTAGAGGCCTAGGACACCGCCCTTTCACGGCGGCGACACGGGTTCGAATCCCGTTGGGGGTACTCCACCCCGGTGGACGTCCCGGATCTCGGCTTCGGCTGGGGCGAGGGAAGCGGATTCAGGAATGCGGATCCCGTCGGTTTGCACGGCGCGGAAACACATGATAGAGTCTAACTCTTGGAACGGCAAGGAAGTTCGTGAACTTCACAGCCGATTTCATCCAAGGCCCTGTAGCGCAGTTGGTTAGCGCGCCGCCCTGTCACGGCGGAGGTCGCGGGTTCAAGTCCCGTCAGGGTCGCTCAGATTGACGATTCGATCCGCTCTTCGGAGCATCGGTCGTGATCTCGGTGATCATCTCGGATGATGCCAGGCTCTGTAGCTCAGTTGGTAGAGCGTTCGACTGAAAATCGAAAGGTCACCGGATCGACGCCGGTCGGAGCCACTGAAAACCCCCGCGTAGCTTCTACATCGCGGGGGTTTTCTCATGCTCGGAAACGGCAGCGGATGACGTCAGACGCAACAGGGCCCGCGCCCCCGAGGTCGTCCCTCAGAGGCGCGGGCCCTGTCAGCGAGTGCCAGCCCGGTCAGGCTGGGCGCCCGCTCGCCGAGGGCAGGCGGGCGCCGAAGCCGTCCTTAGAACAGGCCGGGCATCTTCTTTCCGAAGTCGGACGTCGTCATGGTCAGCGAGCTGACGTCCTGGTCGTTGCCCGTGGACTTGTCGTCCTCGAGGCGGCCCGTCTGCGTCACCGAGACGGAGTTCTGCAGGCGGCCCTCGGACGTGTTGCCGTCGCCGAAGTTGAGCGTGCCGATGAGCTGGTCCTCGCCCTTGTTGACCGGGTTGGACAGCGTCACCTCGAACGAGCGGGTGGACGTCTTCTCGTTGAAGCCGAGGTCCCGCATGTAGGCACCGTTGTACCAGCCCGGCGTCATGAGGCGGTCCACGCCCTTGGGGCCCTTCTCCGTCTTCACGTCCACGCGGAAGCTGACCACGGGGAACTCGCCGTAGTAGCGCTCCGAGCCGACGTTCTTGACGCGGATGGCGACGGCGCCCGCGTAGCCCGGCGCCTTCGCGCTCGAGACCGTCACGTGGGGCGTGAGGTCGTGGGCTGCGGCGGCCGGCGCCGGCGTCTCCTCAGCGGAGGCGGCCGTGCCGAGGCCCGCGAGGGCCGTGCCGAGGACGAGTGCGCCAGCGGCGATGCGGTTCTTCACAGATGCAGTCATGGTGTTCTCTCCAGGTGTCCTCGGTGGGGCTTACTTCGTGGCGGCGTCGGCCGAGTCAGACGGCTTGTCGTAGAGCTTCACGCGGACCTCGTTCTTCACGGGGACGAACGCGGTCCAGGCGGTCGGCGTGGACCAGGTGCCGTTGGCCTTGCAGAACTGCTGGGTGCCCTGCATGCTGATCGTCCGGAAGCCGTAGGTTGCCTCGCCGGTGTAGCCCGCCGGGACGTCGTACGGTCCGATGTCCTGGCCGACCTCCCAGGAGAGCTCGTAGGAGGCCTCGCCGCCGACCATCTTGGCGAGCGACCAGGCGATGCCGGCCTGGCCGCCGTCCTTGGAGCCGCTGCCGTTGATGGACGTGGTCTCCGTCTGGCTGCCGTTGACCTTGATGGAGATCGACTGCGTCTTGGAGAGCTTCTGCGTCAGCGGGATGGTGCCCTTGGTGGTGTTCGTGGCGGAGATCGTGCCCACGGGGGAGAAGTTGTCCGTCACCTTGTAGACGGTGGTGCGGCGGTCCTCGAGGGAGTTGCACACCGGGTGCGGGTTGAGGACGTTCGGCTTGATGTGGTCCGAGCCGTGGGTCGTGTTCACGATGGGGAGCTTCGGCGTGTTCGACGGCGTCTCCGGGTACGTGTCGTTCTGCGTGATGGCCTGGGCAGGCGCGCCGGCGGCCGAGATCAGCAGTGCTGCGCCGCCGAGGGCGGCAGCGGCCTTGGTGTTCCACTTCATGGGGGTGCTCCTCTTTGGTCCGTACAGATGTGAAGGACTTCGAGGGAGACAGCTCCGGGCGTCGTACTCGGCTGCGGGGCGGCCGCCGTGGCCCCCGAGGGGGCTTGGCTGGCCGTCTCCACGGTCTCGCACCGTGAACGGGCTCCTTCGATGGCCTGTCCAGTACGGTAAGCACGCCCACATCCTGATAGCTACCTCAACGTAGGTTACGGTTCGGTAACTCCGGGTGAACCGGGCGGGAATCCCAGTCGGGACAAGGGAACGGACGTCGCAGACTTCTTGAAATGTGAAGTACTGTGCAGTAGCTAAGCGCGTAGACCGGTCTATAACATCCGAATGGAGAAATGGCGTCCCGGCTACAGGCCGCTCGTCAGATCCCGGGCGATGGCGTTGTGGACGTCCCGCCAGCGCCGCTCGAACCGGCGGTACGCGGCCGTGGCCGTCACGGTGTCCTGATCCTCGAGGGCGGCGAGCGCGATGCCGAGATCCCGCGGTGAGTCGTCCGAGCCCAGGATCCGGGAGGCGGCTCCGTAGTCCAGCTCGACGATTCCGTCGGCGTGCGGCGTCAGCCAGGCCTCGGTCCGTCCCAGCTCGTCCACGATGTCCGTGGGGAGCGCGGCCCAGGACAGCGTCAGGATGGCGCGGCGCAGCCTGGCCAGGGCGGTGTCCACGTCCACGCGGATGATCCCCGCCGCAGGCACGGGCTTGGCGTCCTCTTCGGCCCAGAGCACGAGCCAGGAGATGGGGACGCAGGCGGAGGCGGCCCACATGTAGCGGGACGCGGCCGGGTCCGCAGGGGCGAGCCGCCCGCTCACGCCGCTCAGCTCGGCGTCCAGCTGGCGGTCGTCGAACGCGTCGTGCGCCTCCTCCAAGTCTTCAGGGGAGACGATGCGGGCGAACATCTGCTCGCCGAGGGACTGGTAGAGGGCCCGCGCCGTCTCCGGGAGGCGGGCCTCCGGCTGCTCCGGCGTGACGTAGACGCGCTCGTTGGCGAAGAGCGCCCGGTACACGGGCGTGCGGGAGAGGCGCTGCTGCCGCCGCTCCGAGGCGGACATGAGGATCTCCGGCAGCTCGCGGTTCATGGCCGTGGCCTCGAGGGCCTCATGGTCCAGGCCGGCCGCGATGGTCTCGGGGCTCGTGGCGCCGGAGAAGTGCTCCGCCGGCAGGTAGAGGCGCAGGACGCTGTACGGCCGCGACGCCGCGGGAGAGGTCATCGGGACTCCCCGAGCCCCTCGAACTCCACCACCACCGGCGCGTGGTCCGAGGCGCCCTTGCCTTTGCGCTCGTCCCTGTCGATGTACGTGCTCTTCACATGCCGTGCGAGCGCGGGGGAGAGCAGCTGGAAGTCGATCCGCATGCCCTCCTTCTTGGGGAAGCGCAGCTGGGTGTAGTCCCAGTACGTGTAGACGCCCGGCCCGGGGTGCTCCGCGCGGACGGGATCCGTGAGCCCGAGGTCCAGGAAGGCCTGGAAGGCGGCGCGCTCCGGCGGGGAGACGTGGGTGTAGCCCTCGCGCTGGAAGAGCTCGATGTCCCAGACGTCCTCGTCCTTCGGCGCGATGTTCCAGTCCCCGACGAGCGCCAGCTTGGCCTCCGGATCCTCCTTCAGCCAGGCCTCCGTCTGGGAGCGCAGGACGTCCAGCCAGTTCAGCTTGTAGACCATGTGCTCGTCCTCGAGGCCGCGCCCGTTGGGCACGTAGAGGGACCAGACCCGCACCCCGCCGCAGACGGCGCTCAGCGCGCGGGCCTCCTGGACGGGGTCTTTCCCGCCCTTGCCGAACTCGGGCTGCCGGGGGAACGTCCGCTGGACGTCCTCCAGTCCCACCCGGGAGACGATGGCCACGCCGTTCCACTGGCTGAGGCCGAAGTGGGCCACCTCGTAGCCGGCGCGCTCGAAGAGCTCCCACGGAAAGTTCTCATCCTTGCACTTGGTCTCCTGGACGGCGAGGACGTCCGCGTCCTCCCGCTCCAGCCAGGACTCGACCCGGTCAGCGCGGGCGCGGAGGGAGTTCACGTTCCATGTTGCGATCTTCACCCTCCCGAATCTAGCAATTCACCTCGGCCCTCCCTTTGTGCACGTGCACTGTCGGCACCCCCTCGTTCTTGGTAGGTTGACAGGTGATTGCGACCCAGATCACGAAAGGCCTCCCGTGGACCAGAATCGACAGGACGCGAACGCCGGCAGCGCAGCCCAGGAGGGCGAGCCGACCGTCGTCGCCGAACGCCGCGGCCGCACCGGGTTCATCCTCCTGAACCGGCCCAAGGCGCTCAACGCCCTGAGCGGGGACATGATCGCCCGTATGCACGCCGCCCTGATCGGCTGGGCCGACGACGACTCGGTGGACCAGGTCGTGGTCCACGGAGCCGGAGAGCGGGGGCTCTGCGCGGGCGGCGACATCGTCGCGGTCTACAAGGACTTCACGGACGGCGACGGCTCCGCGAGCGAGCACTTCTTCCGCTCCGAGTACTCCCTGGACAACTACACGGCCGAGTACCCCAAGCCGTATGTGGCCGTCATGGACGGGCTCGTCCTCGGCGGCGGCGTCGGCATCTCCGCGCACGGCTCGGTCCGCGTCGTGACCGAGCGCACCAAGCTGGGCATGCCGGAGACCGGGATCGGCTTCCTCCCGGACGTCGGAGCCACCTACCTGCTGCCGCGCGTTCCGGGCGAGCTCGGCACGTACATGGCCCTCACCGGTGAGATGGTCACCGGGGCGGACGCCGTGGCGCTCGGGCTGGCCGACGTCGTCGTCGAGAGCGCGAAGCTCGAGGAGCTCATGAAGGCGGTCGAGGAGGAGCCGGTGGCGGACGTCCTCGCCCGCCTCAAGAGCGAGGCGCCGAAGTCCGAGCTGCTCGCCCAGCGCGAGTGGATCGACGAGGCGTTCGCGGGGAACGACCCGCGCCAGATCGTCGCCCGCCTCCGCGAGGGAGGCCACGGGGACGTGGCGGACACGATCGAGTCGAAGTCCCCGACGTCCACGTTCGTCACCCTCGAGCTGCTGCGGGAGGGCGCCGGGCAGACGCTCCGCGAGGCCTTCGACGCCGAGCTCGAGGCGGGCATGCACCTCATCCGCTCGGGCGAGATGATCGAGGGCATCCGCGCGCAGGTCGTGGACAAGGACAAGTACCCGAAGTGGAACCCGGGGCGCCTCGAGGACGTCTCGCAGGAGCGCGTCGACGAGATCCTGGGGCGCTGACCGCCGGCGGCCCGGCCGAGTGCTCGGCCGACGGCTGACCGCTTCCGGGCCGCGGGCCCGATCCCTTCCATCCGATCCCTCTGAGGAGAAGTCATGGCTGAGAGCTACGAGAACATCCTGGTGGAGACCCGCGGGCGCGTGGGCCTCATCACCCTGAACCGTCCCAAGGCGCTCAACGCGCTCAACAAGGCGACCATGCTCGAGGTCGTGGCGGCGGCCCGGGAGTTCGACCGGAACCCGGAGATCGGCGCGATGGTCCTCACCGGTTCCGAGAAGGCGTTCGCCGCCGGAGCGGACATCAAGGAGATGGCGTCGAAGGACTACGTGGACGCCTACCTCAGCGACTGGTTCGCCGACTGGGAG
This sequence comes from Arthrobacter sp. UM1, assembly GCF_020483305.1. Classification (GTDB taxonomy): domain Bacteria; phylum Actinomycetota; class Actinomycetes; order Actinomycetales; family Micrococcaceae; genus Falsarthrobacter. Next base: position 45,799 of record NZ_JACWAB010000006.1, on the reverse strand, counting down.
GGCCTCACGCGCCTGCGCACCCCGATCATCGCCGCGGTCTCCGGGCACGCGCTCGGCGGCGGCTGCGAGGTCGCGATGATGTGCGACATGATCATCGCCTCCGAGACCGCCCGCTTCGGACAGCCCGAGATCAATCTCGGCGTCTTCCCGGGCATGGGCGGCTCGCAGCGCCTCACCCGCGCCGTCGGCAAGTCCAAGGCCATGGACATGATCCTCACCGGCCGCACCATGAAGGCGGACGAGGCCGAGCGCGCGGGCCTCGTCTCCCGCGTGGTCGGCGCGGAGGACTTCCTCGACGAGGCGCTCAAGGCCGCCGAGGCCATCGCCTCCAAGTCCAAGCCCGTGGCCATGATGGCCAAGGAAGTGGTCAACGCCGCGTTCGAGACGCCCCTCTCGCAGGGCATCACCTATGAGCGCCGCCTCTTCCACTCCCTCTTCGCCCTCGAGGACCAGAAGGAGGGCATGGACGCCTTCGTGAACAAGCGCGAGGCGGACTTCAAGGGCCGGTAGGGCTTCCGGCTCTCCTGCACGACGACGGGCGCGGCGCCCGCGGTTCCCGCCGCGGGCGCCGCGCCCGCCTTCTGCGGTAACATACTGACTGCAGACCTCCCCCGTTCACGCGGATCAGGGAGGTCTAGCTGTATCCGCCCGTGCTCAGATGGCTTGAGGCCGTCGGTGGGGGTCCCGGAGTGAGAGGTGGGTGTCGTACCAGCGGTGCGCGAAATCGTGAGCCTTGATCGGGGAGAGCGCCGCGTTGGCTGACCAGGCTACGTGGTCGGCTATCTGGATCAGCTGAGAAGCAGACGAGTCGGTGTGGACCGGGTCTTCGATGATTCTGCGTTCGGCGAGCTTGAAATCCGGCCGCGGCCCAGCGCGTAGTCCGTCATGTGAAGCTCCTGCGAGGCGGGCACGGAGTACTTGAGCCACAGAGACTTGCGGTGGTCGAGCCAGGTGCGCAGGACGCCGTTCCAGTGCGCCGGTGTGAACTCGATCCAGCCGTACACCACGAGGCCTGACTGGGGACGCCCGGAGTCGTCGATGTAGATCATCCGGCTGAGGGAGGGCACAGGCATAACGACCATTTTAGGCGCGGCGCCCGCGGTTCCCGCCGCGGGCGCCGCGCCCGTCGTCGTCCCGGTCTACTCCTTGAAGTCGGCCTCGGAGTACTCGACGCCGAGGCCCTGGCCGGTGCCGCCCTCGCCGAACTCGCCGTGGCGCTCCGCCTCGGCCTTGCGCAGCTCCACGCGGCGGATCTTGCCCGAGACGGTCTTCGGCAGCTCGGCGAACTCGAGGCGGCGGATCCGCTTGAACGGGGCCAGGCGCTCGCGGCAGAACTCGAGGATGTCCTTCGCGAGCTCCGCGCTCGGCTCGGCCGAGGCCACCGTGACCACGTACGCCTTGGGCACGGAGAGCTTGATCGGGTCCGGCGAGGGGACCACGGCGGCCTCCGCGACCTTCGGGTGCTCGATGAGCACGGACTCCAGCTCGAAGGGGGAGAGGCGGTAGTCCGAGGACTTGAAGACGTCGTCGGCGCGGCCCACATAGGTGATGACCCCGTTCTCATCCCTCGAGGCCGTGTCGCCCGTGTGGTAAAGCCCGTCCCGCATGGCCTCGGCGGTCTTCTCCGGGTTGCCGAAGTAGGACTTCATGAGGCCCACGGGGCGCGGGTCGAGGCGGAGGCAGAGCTCGCCCTCGTCCCCCTCCTCGCCGGTGGCGGGGTCCACGAGGACCACGTCGTATCCGGGCAGCGGACGGCCCATCGAGCCGATCTTGACGCGGCAGCCCGGGGTGTTGGCGATCTGCACGGTGGACTCGGACTGGCCGAAGCCGTCGCGGATCGTGGCGTCCCAGGCGCGCTGGACCTGGTCGATCACCTCGGCGTTGAGGGGCTCGCCCGCGGAGACGGCCTTCTGCGGCGGGGTCTTCAGGCGAGTCAGATCCGCCTGGATGAGCATGCGCCAGACGGTGGGCGGCGCGCAGAAGCTCGTCACGCCCTCGCGCTCCATGTTGTCCATGAGGGCCGCCGCGTCGAACCGCTCGTAGTTGTAGATGAACACCGTGGCCTCCGCGATCCACGGCGCGAAGATGTTGGACCACGCGTGCTTGGCCCAGCCGGGGCTCGCGACGTTGAGGTGGACGTCTCCCGGCTCCAGGCCGATCCAGTACATCGTGGACAGGTGCCCCACCGGGTAGCTCGTGTGGGTGTGCTCCACGAGCTTCGCCTTGCTCGTGGTTCCGGAGGTGAAGTAGAGCAGGAGCGTCTCGTCCGCGCGCGTCGGCTCGGCGAGCTCGAACTCCTCCGGCGCGCTCTCGCTGTCCTCGTAGCGGAGGACGGTGCGGGATCCGGAGGGCGCGACGGCGGCCGCCTCGGACTCCTCCTCGCTCGCTCCGACGGCGATGACGGAGAACTCGCCCTCCACCTCGGCGAACTTGGCCGCGTGGGCGCCGCCCACGAGGGCCCAGCGGGCGCCGCCGCGCTCCACGCGGTCCTGGAGGTCGGCCTGCGCCATGAGCGTGGTGGTCGGGATCATGACGATCCCCATGCGGATGCCCGCGAGCATGGCCTCCCAGAGCTCCACCTGGTTGCCGAGCATGACGATCATCGCGTCCCCGCGCTGCACGCCCTGCGCGGTGAGCCAGGCGGCCACCTGCGTCGAGCGGCGGCTGAGGTCCTGCCAGGTGCGGCGCGTGGACGAGCCGTCCTGCTCCACGATGACGAGGGCCTGGTCCCCGCCGCGCTCCGAGCCGGCGACCGAGTCGAACCAGTCCGAGGCGAAGTTGAACGTCTCGAAGCGCGGCCACTCGAATGACTGCCGGGCGGCCTCGTAGTCCTCGCGGACGGCGAGCAGCGCGTCCCGGGCCTCGCGGAAGGCCTCGGCGTTGCGGGCCGGGCTCTCGGCGGCGGTGTCCGTGGGTGTCATGGAGGTCCTCTCTCCTTCTGCGGTTCCGGCCTGCGGCGGCCTGAGGATGTGAACCCAATCACACCGAAACAATCAAGAGTGTTCAAGGGTCTGTCCGCAATGCGAGTGGGACTGAAACTGCACAGCACTCGTGCACTGATGCACACTGTGAGGCGGGACACACTTCGGATAGGCTCGTTTCATGCACCGCGCCGTCGCGGCCCGCCTTTTCCCGCCGTGAGCGGAAAGAGGCAGGGGAGCGGGCGCCTGGACGACCCTGCAGCCCGAGGAGAGCGATGACGATTTCCGACCCGTCCCGGACCAGCGAGCCGCTTGTCGAGGCTCCTCCGTACGCCGATGCCGACGTCAGCTACGTCGTGGACCTCCTCGATCCGCAGGAGAAGGCCCGCTTCGAGGAGATCCGCGCCTTCCTCCAGGAGGAGGTGCGCCCGCACTCGATCGAGCCCTGGAACCGCGAGGAGTTCGCGTCCGGCCTCGTGGCCGCGATGGCCGAGCACGGCCTCGGCGAGCTCCAGCTGGACGGCTCGTCCCGTCTCTTCAAGGGTCTCGTCTACGCGGAGGTGGCGCGCGCGGATGTGTCCCTCTCCGCGCTCGTGGGCATCCACAACGAGCTCATCGTGGGCATGATCGACCACCTCGGCTCGGAAGAGCAGAAGCGGCAGTGGCTCCCGGGCCTGCGCACCTTCGCCAAGACCGGCGCCTTCGCCCTGACGGAGCCCCTGCACGGCTCGGACATCGCCGGCGGCCTCTCGACGACGGCGCGGCGCGAGGGCGACGAGTGGGTCATCAACGGCTCGAAGCGCTGGATCGGCATGGGCACCATCTGCGACTTCGCCCTCATCTGGGCGCGGGACGAGGCGGACGGCCAGATCAAGGCCTTCATCGTGGAGTCCGACCGCGAGGGCTACTCGGCGGAGAAGATCTGCAACAAGGTGGGCCTGCGCATCATGCAGAACGCCCACATCGAGCTGGAGGAGGTCCGCGTCCCGCACTCGAACCTCCTGCCGGGCGCCTCGAGCTTCCACGCCGCCAACGAGCTGCTCCGCGACTCCCGGGCCTGGGTGGGCTGGCAGGGCGTGGGCATCCAGCTCGCCGCGTTCGACGTGGCCCGCACCTACGCCCTCTCCCGCGAGCAGTTCGGCCGCCAGCTGGCCAAGTTCCAGCTCGTGCAGGAGCCGCTCGCGCGGATGCTCGGCAATGCTCACGCCTCGCTCGGCCTCATGGTGCAGCTGGCCCGCGTGCAGGAGGAGGGGCGTCTGGACATGGTCCAGGCTGCGCTCGGCAAGTCCACCACCACGCGGCTCGCCCGTGAGTCCGTGGCCGCCGGGCGGGCGATGCTCGGCGGGAACGGCATCACGAGCGACTACGAGATGGCCAAGATCTTCGGCGACGCCGAGATCCTCTTCACCTACGAGGGCACCTACGAGATCAACTCGCTCATCGTGGCCCGCGGCGTGACGGGCGTCAGCGCGTTCGTCTGAGCCGGTCCCTCGCCCGCGTCCGGGCGGCTGCGGGCCGCTCCGACGGCTTCGGCCGGGGGCTCGGGCTTCAGGACTCCGCCCTGGGACTGCCCGCTCAGGAGTGGTCGGCCGGAGCCAGCTCGTCCTCCTGCATCCACAGGTGGTTCCGCATGAACGAGCCGTCCGTCCCGCGCACATCCAGCATGTAGACCGGCGTGGTCACGACCTTCTCGATCGTGGCCCGCGCGCCCTTCATCCCCGGCATGTGCTCGGCCGTGAGGACCACCCGGTCTCCGGCCTTGTGGCTCGCCTGCCCCTCAGTCTCCTCGCGGACCACCCAGCGGTGGTTCTTCACGGGCGCCCCGCCCGTGGTGGGCGTGTAGGTCACCTCATACGTCTGGGTCGAGTACACGCCCGTCACCTTGGCGCCGGCGCCCTTCATGCCGGGCATGTGGCCTGCCGTCAGCTTGACCTGCGTGCCCACGGGGTACTTGGCGTTCGGGGCGGGGGCCATGCCGGCCGGTGCGCCAGGGCTGCTGTGGCCGTGGGTGTGCCCGTGTCCGCCTCCGTTCTGTCCGCTCCCGCCGTGGCCGCTGTGCGCTCCGCTGCCGTGGTGCCCGCCTGCCGAGGCGGACGAGGACGGCGCGCTCGCCTCCGCCTGGTCCGAGCCGGAGGCGGAGGGGGCGCTGCTCGAGGCTCCGGGAGCCGAGCCGGATCCTCCGCAGGCGGCGAGCAGAACGGAGCCGGTGAGTGCCCATGCTGCGAGCACGGGCCTGGCCGCGCGGTTCTTCAGAGACGAGCGGCGGAAGGGGACGGTGGGCGGCATGAAGCTCCTCGCGGGGAATTGAGGGAAGACTGCCCCGCCAGCATAGCAGACGAACGCTATATAAAGAACCCCCTCAGGCCCAGAAGCGAGATGCCCGCTGCCGTGAGGGCCCCGCTACTCCTTGCGCCAGCCCCGCAGCTCGTCGAGCTGCCGCCGCTCCCGTTTGGTGGGCCGCCCGGCGCCGCGCTCGCGGACGGGCACCGGCGGGATGAGCGGCTTCTCCCGCTTGGGGGTGTGGTCGATGTACTGCTTCGCCGCCACGGGAGCGCCCACGCGCTTGGCGATGAGCCCGGTCACCTCCAGGTGCTGGTCGAACCCCTGCTTCCTCACCCGGATCCGGTCCCCGATGCCGACGGTCGTGGCCGCCTTGACCGGCTCGTCGTTGACGCGGACGTGGCCGCCCCGGCAGGCCGCGGTGGCCGCCGAGCGCGTCTTGTACAGCCGCACGGCCCAGAGCCAGGCGTCGATGCGCGTGCTCATCGCTCCTCCTCGGGACTCAGCCCTGCTTCCACCAGGTGTCGAACACCGTCACCGGCGTCGTGCGCTTGTGGCGGGACGCGAGGAACTTCCGCTGGATGGCCGCGCCCGCCTCGGGGGAGACCTGCCTGCCCTCGAGGAAGTCGTCGATCTCGTCGTAGGAGACGCCGAGCTCGTCCTCGTCCGTCCGGCCCGGGTTGCCGTCGAGCAGATCCGCCGTCGGCACCTTCTGCCAGAGGGGCTCCGGCGCCCCGAGCTCCCGGAGCAGCGCGCGGTTCTGCCGCTTGTTGAGGCCGTAGAGGGGGAGGACGTCCGCGCCGCCGTCGCCGAACTTGGTGAAGAAGCCCGTGACGGACTCGGCCGCGTGGTCCGTGCCGATGACCACGAGCCGCTTCTCCCCGGCGAGGGCGTACTGCGCGATCATGCGTGCGCGGGCCTTGACGTTGCCCTTGTTGAAGTCGCTGAGCGGCTGGCCGGCGGTCTTCTCGAACTCCTCGGCGAGGCCGTCCACGCCCGGCTTGACGTTGTAGGTCCACTCGCGGTCCGCGCGGATCCAGTCCATGGCGGCCTGCGCGTCCGCCTCGTCCTTCTGGACGCCGTAGGGCAGGCGCACCGCCACGAACTCCGCCTCGTGCCCCTCGGAGCGGAGGCGCTCGACGGCGAGCTGCGCGAGCCGGCCCGCCAGGGTCGAGTCGATGCCGCCGGAGATGCCCAGCACGAAGCCGCGCGTGCCCGTGGTCCGCGCGTACTCCGCGAGGAACCCGACGCGCTTCTCGATCTCCTCGGCGGGGCTGATCTCGGGCTTGACGCCCATCTCGGCGATGATGTGTTCCTGGAGCGAGGTCATGCGACCAGCGTAGTCCCGTGCGCTGCAGCGCGGGCAGGGGCGGTCGAGGGCCGGACGGGGTGCGCACTGGCGTCGTCGTCACGGTGAGATCCCCTCGTAGAATGGCGAGCATGACGCACATCGACGCCGCTGACCGCGCCCGCCTCCTCGAGCTCGTCAAGGAGCTGGCGATCGTCCACGGGAGGGTGGTCCTCTCCTCCGGCAAGGAGGCCGACTACTACGTCGACCTGCGCCGCGCCACGCTCCACCACGAGGCCGCGCCGCTCATCGGGCGCGTCATGCTCGGCATGCTCGACGACGCCGGTCTCGAGTTCGAGGCCGCCGGCGGCCTGACCATGGGCGCCGACCCGGTGGGCACTGCCGTGCTCCACGCCTCCGCCGCCGCGGGCCGCCCGATCGACTCGTTCGTGGTCCGCAAGGCGGCCAAGTCCTACGGCATGGGCCGGCAGGTCGAGGGCCCGGGAGTCGAGGGCCGCACGGTGGTGGTCCTCGAGGACACGTCGACGACGGGCGGCTCGGCCCTCACCGCCGTCGAGGGCGTCCGCAAGGCCGGCGGCACCGTGGCGGCCGTGGCCGTCATCGTGGACCGGGACACGGGCGCCAAGGAGCGCATCGAGGCCGAGGCCGGCGTCCCGTACCTCACGGTCTTCACGAAGGAGGACCTGGGGCTGTAGACCGTCCGGCATTCGGCCCGGCCCCGCTCCTCGGGCCGCCGCTCCGCTAGCGTGGCCCCATGGACCGCCGACTTCCCCGCCGCATCATCCAGCTCCTCGTCTCCCTCTGGATGTTCGGCGTCTCGATCGGCCTCATCCTCCGCGCCGGGCTCGGCCTTCCGCCGTGGGACGTGCTGCACCAGGGCCTGGCCCACCGGTTCGGCCTCAGCATCGGCACGGTGGTCATCGCCGTCGGCGTTCTCCTGCTCCTGCTCTGGATCCCGCTCCGGGAGAAGCCGGGCTTCGGCACGCTCGCGAACACCGTCCTCATCGGCCTCTCCCTCAACTGGACCCTCTCGTGGATGCCGGCCGCGCACGGGCTGGCGGCGCAGATCGCCATGCTCGTCGGCGGCGTGGTGCTCAACGGCATCATGATCGCGAGCTACATCGGCGCCGGCATGGGGCCCGGTCCGCGCGACGGCCTCATGACCGGCCTCACCCGCGTCACCGGCCGGTCCACGCGGCTCGTCCGCACCGGGATCGAGGTCGCGGCCCTTCTGGCGGGGTGGGCCCTGGGCGGCACCCTCGGCGTGGGGACGATGGTCTACGCGCTCGGCGTCGGGCCCGTGGCCCACCACTTCATGCCGATCCTCGACGCCCGCCCGCGGCCCGCGCGCTAGCCTGAGGGGAGACCGGACCGCGCCTGCGCGCTCGCCGCGCGAGGCGCGCGGTCCGAGAATCCGATTCGCTCGAAGGAGAAGCCATGACCTCTCGTTTCCTCGTCACCGCCGAGATCCCCGAGCCGGGCCTCAGCATCCTGCGCGAGGCGGGGGAGACCACGGTGCTGCCCGAGCTGCCCTCGCCGGAGAGGCTGACCGAGCTCCTCGCGTCTGGGGACTACGACGCCGTCATCACCCAGATGGCGGACAAGGTCACCCCGGACACGCTCAAGGACGCGCAGGTCAAGGGCATCAGCAACTACGCAGTCGGGTTCAACAACATCGACGTCGAGGCCGCCACCGCGCGCGGCATCGGCGTGAGCAACACCCCGGGCGTGCTCTCCGACGCGACGGCGGACATCGCGTTCCTCCTGCTCCTCTCCGTGGCCCGGAGGCTCCGGGAGGCGGACGAGCTGGTCCGCTCCGGGCAGTTCAAGGGCACGGGGCCCATGTTCATGCTGGGGCACGACGTCACGGGCCAGACTCTCGGCCTCGCCGGCTTCGGCCGGATCGCGCGGGCGATGGCCCGCCGCGCGCTCGGGTTCGGCATGAAGGTGGTGTTCTCGCCGCGGCCGCCGCTCGAGCGCGAGGTCTCCGACGAGGAGCTCGGCGAGTTCGCGGGACGGGTGGAGCAGAAGCCGTGGGACGAGATCGTCGAGACCGCGGACTACATCTCCCTCCACGTTCCGCTCACCGACGACACGAAGCACCTCATCGACGCGGACGCGCTCTCGCGGATGAAGAAGACGGCGATCCTCGTCAACACCGCCCGCGGCCCCGTGGTGGACGAGGCCGCGCTGGTCGAGGCCCTCAACACAGGCGAGATCGCCGGGGCGGGCCTGGACGTCTACGAGGCGGAGCCCGCGCTCGCAGACGGCCTCGCCGAGGCACCGAACACCGTGCTGCTGCCTCACATCGGCTCGGCCACGGAGCAGACGCGCTCCACGATGGCGGAGATGGTGGCCCGCGACGCTATCGCCATGGCCCGGGGAGAGAAGCCCGAGAACCCGGTCAATCCGGAAGTGTTCGGGGGCTAGGCGCGGTCTTTCCCCGCGGTCCGCGTGAGCGCGGTGAAGACCAGGATCGTGCTGATCAGAGCTGTTGCTCCGAGGACGAGGGCGGCGGGGCTTCCCGCGCTCGGCGCCTGGCGTGCCAGGGCCAGGACCCCGACGACGGCCGCGGCGTGGATGACCGCCAACGGCCACGCCCAGCGTGTGCACAGGGCGCGGCTGCGGGCGCTGCTCATGCGTGCCGCCCGGCGTCCCGCGGCGGGGTGCGCCGCGCGTGGTGCTGCGCTTCGTGCGCGTGAGCCTTGTCCCGCTGGCGGGCGATGATGACGACGGCGATCGAGCCGACGAGTGGGAAGACGAGCGCCAGGAGGCAGCCGAGGATCTTCTCGTTGGAGGTGAGGTGCCTGCGCGTCACCACGAAGACCACCGCTGCGATGGGGACGACCACCAGGGCGAGGACCAGCACGAGGAAGACCGCGTGCGAGGGCTGAAGACTGGCCATGGGGCGAGGCTCCTTCCAGGAGGCGTGCGAGTGTGAGGCCAGATTAGACCTCGCCGGACCGCTCGCGCGGCGGAGAGCGCCTTGTGTGACGAACTATGACGCAGATTCCTCAGATCCGCCTTCCCCTGATCCGTCCGTTCCGTCCTCGTCCCGCAGGCGCTTGACCAGGTCTTCCACCCCGTCGAAGGAGTAGTCCGGGCTGAAGGGGAAGACGTCCACGTCCGACTCGCTCGTGATGCCCGTGTAGACGAGCACCGTCTGCAGGCCCGCCTCCATGCCGGCCACGATGTCCGTGTCCATGCGGTCGCCGATCATCGCGGTGGTCTCCGAGTGCGCGTCGATCCGGTTGAGGGCGGCGCGGAACATCATGGGATTGGGCTTGCCCACCACGTAGGGCTCCCGCTTGGTCGCCGTCGTGATAAGGGAGGCCACCGCGCCGGTGGCCGGGAGGTCGCCCTCCTTGGAGGGGCCCGTGGCGTCCGGGTTGGTGGCGATGAAGCGCGCGCCGGCCTGGATGAGGCGGATGGCCTTGGTGATGGCCTCGAAGGAGTAGGTGCGGGTCTCGCCGAGCACCACGTAGTCGGGCTCGGAGTCCGTGAGGATGAATCCGGCCTCGTGGAGCGCCGTGGTCAGGCCGGCCTCGCCGATGACGAACGCCCGGCCGCCCGGGTGCTGCCGCTTGAGGAACTCGGCCGTGGCGAGCGCGGAGGTGAAGATGCTCTCCTCCGGGACGTCGAACCCGGACTGGAGCAGGCGCGCCCGCAGATCCCGGGGCGTGTAGATCGAGTTGTTCGTGAGGACGAGGAACCGCTTCCCCGTCTCCCTCCACCAGTCGATGAGCTCGGCGGCCCCGGGCAGCGGGTGGCTCTCGTGGACGAGCACGCCGTCCATGTCGGTGAGCCAGCATTCGACGTCGTTCAGGGTGCGGGCGGGGGCTGCCATGGTGCTCCTCGGGTCAGGCGGTCACCCTCATTCTGTCACTGCGGCGCAGGCTCCTCGCCCGGCGTCCAGCTCGGCGTGAGCCCGAACTTCTCCGCGTACGCGTCCCGCAGGCGCTCCCACCCGTAGGGCATGGACTCCATGCCGAGCACGGGGGACGCGTCGTCGCCGTCGGCCAGGGTCTCCAGGGTGGCGAGGCAGATGTGCCAGCCGGCCGCGCACGCGAGGACCATGTCATCGGTTGAGCACGTCTGCGTGAGCCTGAGGTCCGTGTAGCCGTCCGCGGGGGAGAGCTCCCAGTCCAGGGTCTCGGCGCCCCAGTGGTGCTCGAGGCGGGAGGGCGGCTCGAACGCGGTGACCGAGCCGTCCACGGGATCGCTCGAGGGGTCCTCCTGCAGTTCGTATTGGCCGGTGCCCGCCATGTCCCGCGTGGGGACGCACGGGGACCACTGGGCGGTCCCGGCGGCGGTGGTCAGCATCCGCCACACCCACTCGGGCTCGCGGGCGAGGCGGCGCTCGAGCGTGAGCGCCGACTCCGCGTCGAACCTCGCCTCCTCGATCGAGTTCTCCTCGATGCGGCGCAGCACCGCCTCCTGAAGGCGGGAATCTGACATGGGGAGCCCCTTCGTCGTTGGCATCCGCTCCACCTAAACACGGATCGTCTCGGATGTGGAGACGCGATCTCACCATCCGGATTCTGCGTACGCTGGTGTTCATGCAATCGGAGGAGACGACGACGGCGGCCGAGCGCGCCGTCGCGGAGCACATCGTCGGCGTGGGTCCGTGGGAGGGGCCGTGGCCCGAGGACGAGCGCTACGACCCCGAGCTGCTCGAGCGCGGCGACCGGCGGAACGTCCTGGACCGGTACCGCTACTGGACCATGGAGGCCATCGTGGCGGACCTGGACTCCCGCCGGCACCCGTTCCACGTGGCCATCGAGAACTGGCAGCACGATCTCAACATCGGCACCGTGGTCCGCACCGCCAACGCGTTCAACGCCGCCGCCGTCCACATCATCGGGCGGCGCCGCTGGAACCGGCGCGGGGCCATGGTCACGGACCGCTATCTGCACGTGCACCACCACCCGGATGTGGAGTCCTTCGCGGCCTGGGCGCGCGAGGAGGGGCTGACCGTGCTCGGCGTGGACCTGTTCCCGGACTCCGTCCCGCTGGAGACCTACGACCTCCCGGAGCGCTGCGTGCTCGTCTTCGGCCAGGAGGGGCCGGGGCTCTCGCCGGAGGCGGTCGAGGCGGCGGAGTCCACGCTCTCCATCGAGCAGTTCGGCTCCACCCGTTCCATGAACGCCGCCTCCGCTGCGGCCATCGCGATGCACGCGTGGGTCCGCCGCTGGGCCTTCGGTCAGCGGGTGTAGCCGGTATATCCTCGGGAGCGTGCGGCCCGGAGTCTCCGCGCCGTGAAATCCTCACCTCCTCGAAGGAGCATCCCCATGACCACGCTGAACCCCTATATCAGCTTCACGAACAACGCCCGCGAGGCGATGGACTTCTACAAGGAGGTCTTCGGCGGCGAGCTCAACGCGATGACCTTCGGCCAGATGGGCGAGACCGGTGAGATCAAGGACCTCATCATGCACTCCATGCTCACCACCCCGTCCGGCTTCACGCTCATGGGCGCCGACTCCCCGAGCCCCGAGCACCCCGTCACGTACGGCGACAACATCCAGATCTCCCTCTCCGGCACCGAGGCGGACGAGCTCCGCGGCTACTGGGAGAAGCTCGTCGAGGGCGGCGAGATCGAGGTGCCGCTCGAGAAGCAGATGTGGGGCGACGAGTTCGGCATGGTCAAGGACCGCTTCGGCGTGAAGTGGCTCGTCAACATCACGGGCCAGCAGGGCGGGCAGCAGGGAGCCTAGGCGGCCGCCGTCGTCGTTCCCTGCCACAGGGGGCGTGCGCGGCTCCGGCGCTTTCTTTCCCGACCGTTCGGTGAACAGCAGGTGAAGCAGCGTCACGGTTCCGTATCGCTTCGGCGAAATCGCCCCGGAACCGTTGACTCGGCGGGCCTGCCGGCGGAATCTCTTGGTGTGGCTACTGATCGGTAGACACAGATCGAATCACGAATCAAGGAGAGTTCCATGGACTGGACCGCGCTCATTCAGCACTTCATCGAGCTGGGCAAGACCATCGCCGAGATCGTCAAGATCATCATGGGCATGGTGGGCTGACGCCGTTCCCACACCCCCATTCCGGAGGGCTCCGCGCTGCGGGGCCCTCCGGTTCCGTTTCCGGGCGGCCTGCCGCCCGAGGGCGTTCCCCTGACGTGTCCAGAGAGCGCTATTAGGATGGTGGCAAGGCGGCCTGGAAAGGCCGGTCCAGCCGACAACGAGGGAGCAGACGATGCCCATTGTGACGCCCGACAAGTACAACGAGATGCTCGACGCCGCCAAGAGCGGCGGGTTCGCCTTCCCGGCGATCAACGTGACCAGCTCTCAGACCCTCAACGCGGCGATCCGGGGCTTCGCGGAGGCGGGCTCGGACGGCATCGTCCAGGTCTCCACGGGCGGCGCGGCCTACTGGTCCGGCTCCTCCGTCAAGGACATGGTGACGGGCTCGCTCGGCTTCGCGGCGTTCGCGCGCGAGGTGGCCAAGAAGTACGACGTCAACATCGCGCTCCACACGGACCACTGCCCCAAGGACAAGCTGGACGGCTTCGTCCTCCCCCTCCTGGAGGCGTCCGAGGCGGAGGTGAAGGCGGGCCGCGACCCGATCTTCTCCTCCCACATGTGGGACGGCTCGGCCGAGACCGTGGAGGAGAACCTCCGCATCGCCGAGGACCTGCTCAAGCGCACGGCGGCCGCCAAGATGATCCTCGAGGTCGAGATCGGCACGGTCGGCGGCGAGGAGGACGGCGTCGAGAACGAGATCAACGAGAAGCTCTACACCACGGTCGAGGACGGCCTGAAGACGGTGGAGGCGCTCGGCTCCGGCGAGAACGGCCGTTACATCACGGCCCTCACGTTCGGCAACGTCCACGGCGTCTACAAGCCGGGCGGCGTGAAGCTGCGCCCCGAGCTCCTCAAGAAGATCCAGGACGAGGTCGGCGCGAAGATCGGCAAGAAGGACCCGTTCGACCTCGTCTTCCACGGCGGCTCGGGCTCGACGGCGCAGGAGATCGCCGACGCCGTGTCCTACGGCGTCATCAAGATGAACGTGGACACGGACACGCAGTACGCGTTCACGCGTCCCGTGGCCGGGCACATGTTCGACAACTACGACGGCGTCCTCAAGGTCGACGGCGAGGTGGGCAACAAGAAGGCCTACGACCCGCGCGTGTGGGGCGCCAAGGCCGAGGAGAACATGGCCAAGCGCGTGGTGGAGGCCTGCCAGAACCTCGGCTCCGCCGGCAAGTCCGTCAAGTAGTCGAGGGGGGCGCCATGTCCAGCAGCCTCGGCATGCCCGGCACAGGCCCGGCGGAGACGCTGCTTCCCGCGGAAGACGACGTCCTCGAGGCGTTCCAGCGGGGCGCAGACCCGGACGACATCGCCCGCGAGCACCCCGCCTCCCCGTTCGCGTGGGCCCTCCTGGCGGACCTCGCCTGGGCCAACGGCGAGGAGGTGCCGAGCTACGCGTTCGCTCGCGTCGGGTACCACCGCGGCCTCGACGCCCTGCGCAAGGCCGGGTGGAAGGGCGCCGGCCGGATCCCGTACTCGCACCAGGGCAACCACGGCTTCCTCCGCTGCCTTGTGGCGCTGCAGCGCGCCGCCAAGGCGATCGGGGAGGAGGCCGAGGTGGAGCGTATCGGCCAGTTCCTGGACGAGGCGGACCCGACGGCCAAGGTCGCCATCCTCAACATCTAGCCCGGGCGCTTGTGCACCCGGTGTCCGCGCTTGTGCACCCGCTGGTGTCAGGATTTCGCTCGAATCCTGACACCAGCGGGTGCTTAAGGGAGGGGAGGGCGAGGGCCTGGGCTCCTCAGTGCGTCAGCACGTGGGCCACGCCCATGAGGACGGCGATGGCCCCGCTGCCGATGAGCGTGAGCTTCTCGGAACCGCCGAGCCTGCGTCCCACGCCGTCGATGAGCCAGGGGAGGATGAAGACGTCAGCGACGACTCGCCAGTCTTGCGTGCCTGAGCCTGAGATCCACACGGCGAGGCAGGCGAGACCGGGAACGACAGCGCCGCGGAGCGTGACATCACTGGCCTCGTAATGGTGGCGTCGGCTGGCCTTGCACCGCTTCAGCTCTCGAGTCACCGAAACTGCATAGAGTACTGCCAGAAAGATGCCGACTCCAATGCGAAGGTGCTCAAGGGCCTGAAACTGAAGCATCGCGACTCAGAACGAGAACCCGCAGGCGCTGAGCTTGCCGGACCCGCTCGCCGCCGTCCTTCGATTCGGACTCGCCAGGGTTGTTGATGTGCTCATTGCGATGATTCACCTCCGCGGTGTGAGCGAGGGCCTTGTGCCGATCGCTTGGAAAGAGGGTGAGACACATCACAATAAAAAGCAAGCGTCTGTGCCGTTAAGTCGGCAACAGAGCTCCGAATCGGCGTCATCATGCCGCGGAGCGAGCCGGGTCGAGCCGGTTTCGGCGGCAGGTCGCCGGGTGCGGCGCTACGCCGCCAGGGCCGCGAGCTTCCGCAGCGTGCTGACATTCCGACTCGTGGTGACGGTTCCCAGCCGCCGCTCCACCAGCGCGTTGCTCAGCTTCGACTGGTGCACGTTCCCGCGATACCCCAGGTAGAGGAATCGCCCGCGAGCCTCGATCCGGTCTCCGCCGAAGTCCCGCTCCTGCAGTGCGCTCACGGCCTCTGCCTCGGGTGCCTCCGCACACACGCTGATGTAGACGGTGGCGAACTCGCCGTCGTCGTAGGGGAGGGCCTCCAGTGCGGCGGCCAGCTCCTCCGGGGCGACGACGACGTCCGCCGTCCCCACCCCGAGCTCGCAGCGGATTCGCTCCACGAGGGCGTCCGCGAACCCCTCCGGCTCTGTCTCGGCCACGAGATTGCCGGTGTTGAGGAGGGTGCGCACGCCGGTGGCGCCGAGCTCCTCGGCGATGCGGCGGAGCTCGGCCATGGGGACCTTGTTCCGGGCGCCGAGGTTGACGGCGCGGAGCAGGTGGATGCGGGTCACGGCGTCTCCCGTCGGTGCTGCGGTCAGAAAAGGGTGGGCTCGTCGACGGCGGCCTTCTCCGCGCCGACGCCCTTGAGGATGGCGCGGACGCCGAAGTCGAAGGCCTCGGAGGCGCGGGGGTCGAGGTCTGCGCCGAGCGCCGCAGCGTTCTGCTCCTCCGCGACGGCGGCCAGGATGTGGTGCATCAGGGTCCGGGCGCCCCATTCCGCCTCCTGCTCGGCGAGGCCGGCGGCCTGGAGCATGACGGGCAGCTCGGCGAGTCCCGGCAGCGGCTCCTTCGAGGCGGGCACGGCGATGAGGGCCACGTCGGCGCCGTCGCGGACCGAGGAGAGGGCGGCGCGGATGCTGCGCGCGAGGGTGGGGACGTCCTCGCCCCGGCAGAACTCGAGGATGGAGGTGGCCGTGAGGACGAGCAGCTCCTGCTTGTTCTGCACGTGCCAGTAGAGGGCGCTCGGCTGGACGCTGAGCTCCGCCGCGATGCGCCGCATGGACAGGTCCGCGAGACCGTAGCTCCGCAGGATGCGCAGGGCAGCCTGGGTGATCTGTTCGCGGGAGAGGGCCATGGGGCCAGCTTAGTCGGGCGGGGTGCGGGGCGGGGTCCGCTGTCCTCTCCCTCCCGTCCCTCGGCCCAGCCCCCCGCCGTTCGGCCCAGCCCCCCCCCGCCGTTTGTGGCGCGTTCCGTGCGATTCAGGGCCGGATTTCGCACGGAACGCGCCACAAATCCGAGAGAGAGGTCAGGGGTGGCTGGGCGTGGAATTGAACAGTGTTCACGAGGTGTTCTATCCTCAACTGAACACCGTTCAAGTGTGCTCCGTGGCACACCCAGACCCGTGAGGACTCCGCGATGACCACGCACGCAGCCGCCCCGAGCCCGTCCCGCCCTCAGGCCCACGCCGGAACGCCCGTCCAGACCGGAACGCCCGCCCAGGCCGGAGCGTCGGCCCAGACCGGAACGCCCGTCAGGGCCGGGGCCGGCGGCAGCGGCCCCGCCAGCCCCCGCGAGCTCGCGGACCGCGTCCTCGCCGGGCACACGCTCACCGAGGCCGAGGCGCTCGAGGTCCTCCGCACCCCGGACGCTGAGACGCTCGCCCTCGTGGCGGAGGCGTACCGGGTCCGCCGTGCGCACTTCGGCCTCGCGGTCAAGGTCAACTACCTCGTCAACCTCAAGTCCGGCCTCTGCCCGGAGGACTGCACGTACTGCTCCCAGCGCCTCGGCTCCGCCGCCGAGATCCTCAAGTACACCTGGCTGGACCGCGAGGAGGCCGTGCGCCAGGCCGGTCTCGGGATCGGCGGCGGGGCGCGCCGGGTCTGCATGGTCGCCTCCGGCAAGGGGCCCACGGACCGGGACGTGGAGCGCGTCTCCGGCATGATCGAGGACCTCAAGTCCGAGCACCCCGACATCGAGGTCTGCGCGTGCCTCGGCATCCTCAAGGACGGCCAGGCCGAGCGCCTCCGCGAGGCGGGCGCGGACGCCTACAACCACAACGTCAACACGGCCGAGTCCCACTACGAGGACATCTGCTCCACGCACTCCTACGCCGACCGCGTCCAGACCGTCCAGCGAGCCCAGCATGCCGGCATGAGCGCGTGCTCGGGGCTGATCGTGGGCATGGGGGAGTCGGACGAGCAGCTCGTCGAGGCGGTCTTCGCCCTCCGGGACATGGGCTCGGACTCGATCCCGGTCAACTTCCTCATGCCGTTCGACGGCACCCCGCTCGAAGGCACCTGGGAGCTCTCTCCGCTGCGCGCCCTGCGCATCCTGGCCCTCGTCCGCCTCGCTGCGCCGGACCGCGAGCTGCGGATGGCCGGCGGCCGCGAGATGCACCTGCGCAGCCTCCAGCCGATCGCGATCCAGCTCGCCAACTCCCTCTTCCTCGGCGACTACCTCACCTCCGAGGGCCAGTCCGCGGAGGAGGACCTCGCCATGATCCGGGACAACGGCTTCCACGTCCTCGGCGAGGAGCCCGGCGAGCCGGGCTTCCGCGAAGAGGGCTCCTGCGCTCCGGGGACGACGACGCCGGAGATCCGCCGCCGCGGCGCGGGCACGGCCTCAGCCCCCAACGCCTGATGCCGGCCGGACGCGGCTCCCTGCTCGAGCGGGACGCCGGACTGCTCTGGCACCCGTACGCGCCGCTGCGGGAGAACGGCGCCTCGAGCGCGCTCGCCGAGGTCCGGGGAGCCGCCGGGGCGCAGCTGCTCCTGCGGGACGGCGACGGCGCCGAGCGCTGGGCCGTGGACGGGATGGCCTCCTGGTGGTCCGCGGTCCACGGCTACCGCAACCCGGTGCTCGACCAGGCCGCTCACGCGCAGATCGACTCCTTCTCCCACGTGATGTTCGGCGGCCTGACGCACGAGCCCGCCGTCGTCCTCGCGGAACGGCTGCGGGAGCTCTCGCCGGCCACGCCGCACGTGTTCCTCGCGGACTCCGGCTCGGTGAGCGTGGAGGTGGCCCTCAAGCTCGCCGTCCAGCATGAAGCCGCCCGGGGGAGGCCGAGGCGGCGGCGCTTCCTGGCCCTGCGCGGCGGCTACCACGGCGACACCACTGGCGCGATGTCCGTGACGGACCCCGAGGGCGGGATGCACCGCGAGTTCGCGGGCCTCCTTCCGGAGCACGTCTTCCTGCCGCGGCCGCCTGAGCGCTCGGCGCCGGCGGAGGAGGTCGAGGCGTGGGCGGATGCCGCCCGCGAGACGGCCCGGGCGCACCGGGACGAGCTCGCGGCGGTGGTCTGCGAGCCGCTCGTCCAGGGCGCGGGCGGGATGCGCTTCTACGCGCCGGAGTGCCTGCGGGCGCTGCGCGAGATCTGCGACGAGCTGGAGATCCTGCTCATCGCGGACGAGATCGCCACGGGATTCTGGCGCACGGGGACGCTCTTCGCGTGCGAGGCGGCGGGCGTGACACCGGACGTCCGCTGCGTCGGCAAGGCGCTGACGGGCGGGTACGCCACCCTCGCGGCGGTCCTCGTGGGCGAGGCCCCCGCGCGGGTCATCGGGGACTCTCCGCTGCGAGCCCTCATGCACGGACCCACGTTCATGGGCAATCCGCTCGCGTGCGCGATCGCCTCGGCGAGCCTCGGCCTCCTCGACGGGCCGGACCCGGCGTCCGCGGCCGTGCGGCGGATCGAGCGGGCCCTCGAGTCAGGGCTCGGGCCGTGCCGAGAGCTCGACGGCGTGGCCGACGTCCGCGTCCTCGGCGCGATCGGCGTGGTCCAGGCGGAGCGGCCCGTGGACGCCGCCGCCGTGACCCGGCTGTGCCTGGAGCGCGGCGCGGGGGTGCGCCCCTTTCGCGACCTCGTCTACGTCATGCCGCCGTACGTCGCCTCCGACGACGAGCTCGCGACCCTCTGCTCCGCCGTCCGCGCGGCGGCGGACGAGCAGCTCGGAGGACAGGCGAGTGAAGGAGAGCGGCCGTGACGGACTGGGACGCGTGGCTCGCCGGCCGCTCCGCGGTGCGGGCGCGGCGGGGACTGGCCCGTGAGGACGCGCCGGCGGCGGAGACCCCGCCGGACTCGGGCCCGTGGCTGGACTTCGCCTCGAACGACATGCACGGCCTCTCCCGCCGCGCCGAGGTGATCGAGGCCGCCCAGGCCGCGCTCGAGGAGCACGGCGCGGGGGCGCGGGCGAGCCGGCTCGTCGTCGGCACCTGCGCGGAGCACCGGGCGCTGGAGGAGGAGCTCGCGGCGTTCGCGGGGGCAGAGGCGGCGCTCGTCTTCTCCTCCGGGTACACAGCCAACCTGGGGCTGCTCGGCTCGCTCTCGACGCCCGGCAGTGCCGTGCTCCTCGACGAGCACGCCCACGCGAGCATGCGGGACGGGTGCCGGCTGGGGCGAGGGGAGACCGTCGTCGTGCCCCACAACGACGTCGCGGCGGTGCGCCGCGAGCTCGAGGCGCGGCCCGGGACGCGGTGCATCGTGGCGGTGGAGTCCGTGTACTCGGTGCTCTCGGACGCGGCGTCGCTGCGGGAGCTCGCGGAGGCCTGCCGGGAGCACGGCGCGCTGCTCTTCGCGGACGAGGCGCACGGACTCGGCCTGCGCGGCGAGGGGCGCGGGTTGGCCGCGGAGCTGGGGCTCTGGGAGATGCCGGGGCTGCGGCTCGCCGCGACGGTCACGCTCTCCAAGGCGCTGGGCAGCCAGGGCGGGGCGGTGCTCGGCAGCGCGGCCCTCCGGGAGCACCTCGTCAACGAGGCGAGGCCCTTCATCTTCGACACGGCGCTGGCCCCGGCGAGCGCGGCGGCCGCCCGGGCCTCCCTGCGGCTGCTCGCCGGGCCCGAGGGGCTGCCCGGCGCGCTGCGGCGGAACGTCGAGCGCGTGGCCGGGATCCTCGGCACGCAGGCGCCCGCGGGGGCCGTGGTCTCCGTGGCAGTCCCGAGTGCCGGGGAGTGCATGCGCGCGGCCGGCGAGCTGCGCGGGAGGGGGATCCTCGTGGGCGCCTTCCGCCCGCCCTCGGTCCCGGACGGGCGGTCCCGGCTGCGCTTCTCGGTCTCCTCGGCGCTCGGCGAGGAGGACGTGCGGCGCCTCGAGCGGGAGGCGAGGGCGCTGGGGCTCGGCACGGACGACGACGGCGAGGCCCTCTCCGCCGCCGCCCGCTGCCCGGTGGGACTCACCGCGGTCACCGACCCGGCCGAGGCCGCCGAGGCCATGCGGCGGGACGACTTCGCCCCGGACAACGCTCTCACCGCCGTCACCCCGATCCGCGGGGAGGCCCTGCGCATCCTGGCCCGTGGCCGGTTCGGCCTCCCGCCCGTGCTCGCGTCCCACGCCGGGCCGCAGCACGCGGCGGTGCGGACGGCCGTGGAGACCTTCTTCAGCCCTCGCGACGTCCGGGCGCTGCGCGGCCCGATCCGCGCCTGGACCGCCGAGCGGATGGAGCTGCTGGGGCACGCGCGCCGGGCGGACCTCGCCGCCGAGGTCGTCCGGCACGTGCCGCCGAGGGCCTTCACCGCGCTGACCGGCGTGGAGGTCCCGCCGCCGGAGGTGCTTCAGCCGTGGAGCCTGCGCTCCCTGGAGCTCTTCTGGGGCTGGCCGGACGCGGACCGGCAGGCGGAGCTCGCCCGCACCGCCGTCGAGTTCCACGCCTGGCTGCGGAGCGCCGTCGCGGACGCCCCGGACGGGACGCTCTTCGAACGGGTCCGCCGGGAGGCCGCGCTCGCAGGAGTGCCGGTCACGGAGCAGCAGCTCGTCTCGCTGGGGTACTTCCTCGTCATCGCCGGGCAGGAGACCACCTCCCTGCTCGTCAACACCGCGGTGGCCCGGGCGGCGGAGTCCCCGTCCGCGTGGGCCGCCGCAGCCCGCGGAGACACCGCTCGCCTCGCGCGGCGCGTTCTCGCGGAGGAGTCCTCCGTCCCCGCGTGGCGGCGGGTGGCGAGTCGGGACACCCGGCTCGGCGGCCGGACCGTCCGCCAGGGCGAGGAGCTTCACGTCACCCTGAGCGGGCAGGGCGGAGCGTCCTCGCTCGCGTTCGGGGGAGGGGCGCACCGCTGCCTGGGCGCGCTGCTCGCGCCGCTCGAGGCCGAGGAGATCGTCGCGGGGATCGCCTCCGCGTGGCCGGACGCGCGGCTCGCGGCCGCCGGCCGCCGGCTCGAGCTCTCCTCCTTCAGCGCCCCCACGCGGGTCCTCCTCGAGCGGGAGGGCGCGGCATGAGCCTGGACCGGGAGGCTGTGGCGGCGCTGAGCCGGCATGTCGTCGTGACCGGCACGGACACCGGCGTGGGCAAGACCTTCGCGAGCGCCGAGCTGCTGCGGGTCTTCGCCGAGCTCGGCGAGCGGGCCGTCTACGTCAAGCCCGCGCAGACCGGTGTGGGGCGTCTTGGCCCCGACGGCCGGACGGCCTGCCCCGTGACCGGCGAGGATCCGGACCGGTCGGACGCCGCGACCGTGCAGGCGCTCCTCCCCGGCGCGGCGGTCCGGGAGGGCGTCCGTCTCAGCGAGCCGCTCTCGCCCCGCATGGCCGCGGAGATCGACGGCGTCCGCCTCCCCTCCGTGGCCGAGACCGCCGCTTGGATCCGTGCCTGCGGGGAGGGATTCGACCGGGTGGTCGTCGAGGGCGCCGGCGGGCTCCTCGTGGACGTGTGCCGGGACGGCGGGCCGCTCGAGCTGGCCTCCGCGCTCGCGGAGGGCGGGCCGCGGGACGATGCGGCTGGAGGCGGCGAGTCCCGGAGTCGCGGGCCCGGAGCGGGCGGCGCGAGCCTCGTCCTCGTGGCGCGCGCCGGGCTCGGCACCCTCAACCACACCGCCCTCAGCCTGCGCGAGGCCCGGCGATGCGGCTGGGAGGCGCACCTCTGCGTCGGGGCGGGCGAGGGCGAGACGGCCACGCACCGGCTCAACCGAACCGCGCTCCGGGAAGCCGCCGCCCCCGGGCACTGGCTCGGCGAGGCGGACCGCGTCACCGAGCAGCACTGACCCCTGGGAGGGGACCCCGGCCCTGCGGGTTCGCTGTGAGCGTGTTGCGTCGTCGTCCCCGTGGCGAAAGAGTGGAGGGGAAGGCCCGGGGCCGAAGCGCTCCCGGGCACGCACGCGATGCGAAGTGGAGTGAGCATGACTGAGCAGACCCTCACCGGACGGAAGATCCTCATCCTCGCGAGCCAGGGCGTGGAGGAGGTCGAGCTGACCTCTCCGCGCGACGCCCTCACGGAGGCGGGCGCGAGCGTCACGCTCGCCTCGCCGGACGGCGACGAGTTCCAGGCCCTCAACGGGGACTGGGACCGCGGGCAGTCGTTCCAGCCGGACTCGGGCTTCGACGGCCTGAGCGCCGAGCAGTTCGACGGCCTGGTCCTCCCCGGCGGCACGCTCAACGCGGACCGGGTCCGCCAGGACGAGCGCGCGCAGACCCTCGTCCGCGAGTTCCTCGACCACAGCAAGCCCGTGGCCGCGATCTGCCACGCGCCGTGGCTGCTCATCGACTCGGGCGTGGTCGAGGGACGCACGCTGACGTCCTTCGCCTCCGTAGCCCCCGACCTCAAGAACGCGGGCGCCACCTGGCTGGATGAGGAGGTGGTGCTCGACGACGGCCTCATCACGAGCCGCAACCCGGGCGACCTCGAGGCCTTCAACCGGGCGATCGTCAACGCGTTCCAGGACGAGGACGCGTCCGAGCCGACGGGCTGACGCACAGACGGAGATCGGCCCGGAGGCGTTGGCGCCTGGTGGGGATCCGGCGTCGGCGCCCGGGGCCGCTCCCGTGCCCGCGACGCGCACGTGCGCCGCCGTTCCCCCGGTGAGACAATGGAGGCGATGGCTTCCACACCCGCAACCCCCGCCTCCCGTCCCCGCAAGCGCCAGGTCCGCCCCGCCACCGAGGGGTGGACCCAGGCCACCACGCCCGAGGGCCGTCCGCTCCTGCAGTTCAAGTCCCCGCGCGTCCGGCAGCCGGACACGCACTGGGCGGACCTGACGCAGGAGGAGCGGGCCGCCGCGGTGAAGGAGCGCGGCTGGCCGGCGTTCCGGGCCAAGCAGCTCAACACGCACTACTTCCAGCACTACACCACGGACCCCGCGGCGATGACGGACCTGCCGAAGGCCGGCCGCGAGGACGTGGTGGGCGAGCTCTTCCCACCGCTGCTCACCGAGGTCAAGCGCCTCGAGACGGACAACGGGGACACCATCAAGTTCCTGTGGCGGCTGTTCGACGGCGCCCTCGTCGAGTCCGTCCTCATGCGCTACCCGGGGCGCATCACGCTCTGCATCTCCTCGCAGGCCGGCTGCGGCATGAACTGCCCGTTCTGCGCCACGGGCCAGGCGGGCCTGACGCGCAACATGTCCACGGCGGAGATCGTCCACCAGGTGGTCGCGGCCAACCAGGCCATCGCCCGCGGCGAGCTCCGTGGCTCCACGCGCGCCGAGGGGGACCCGGCGGAGCGCGTCACGAACATCGTCTTCATGGGCATGGGCGAGCCGCTCGCCAACTACAAGCGGGTCATGGCCGCGCTGCGCACGTTCGTGGAGCCGCAGCCGAACGGCCTCGGCATGAGCGCCCGCAACATCACCGTCTCCACGGTGGGCCTGGTCCCCGCGATCCGGAAGCTGGCCGCCGAGGACCTCCCGGTCACCTTCGCGCTCTCCCTCCACGCGCCCGACGACGAGCTGCGCGACGACCTCATCCCCGTCAACGACCGGTGGAAGGTGGACGAGGCCCTCGACGCAGCCCGGGAGTACTTCGAGACGACGGGCCGCCGCGTCTCCATCGAGTACGCGCTCATCAAGGACATGAACGACCACGGCTGGCGCGCCGACCTCCTCGCCCGCAAGCTCAACGCACGCGGCCGCGGATGGGTCCACGTCAACCCGATCCCCCTCAACCCGACGCCCGGGTCCATCTGGACGGCCTCGGAGAAGGACGTGACGGCCGAGTTCATCGACCGCCTCGAGTCCGCCGGGATCCCGACGACGCTCCGCGACACCCGCGGCCAGGAGATCGACGGCGCCTGCGGACAGCTCGCCGCGACGGACGAGGAGCAGGCCGAGGCGGACCAGGCCGCGGAGGGGCCGGACGCCGCGGCGCGTCCCTAGCCCGCGAGCAGCGGAACGAGCTTCTCCGCGAGGAGCCCCGCGCCGATGAGCAGCATCGCGCCGCCGGCGACTTTGGTCACGACGGCGCCCGCCGTCGGCCTCGAGGCCAGGAGCCTGCGCGCGGCGAGCGCGACGCCGAAGTACACGGCCGCGCACGTGAGCACGTGGACGCTGCCCAGGGAGAGCATCTGAGCCGAAGCCGGCCAGCCGTGGGGGCTGACGAACTGGGGGAGGATCGCGAGGAAGAGGAGCAGGGCCTTGGGGTTGAGGCCGCTCACGGAGAGGCCCTTGAGGAACTCGCGGGCGCCCGAGGGCGAAACGCCGGCGGAGAGGGCGGTGCGGGGCGCGGCCATGGCCTCGGCGGGAGTCGCGTGCTGGACCGTGGCCTCGGCGAGAGGCTGACCCGTGCTGCCCGCGAGCGGCTGGGCCGGAGCGCGGAGCGCGCCGACGCCGAGCCACACGAGGTAGGCGCCGCCGAAGACCGTCAGAGCCGTGAGGACGCCCGGATTCGCGGCGATGAGGGAGCCGACCCCGAGCGCCACGACGACGATGAGCAGCCCGTGCCCGGCCAGCATTCCCGAGACGGAAGGCCCCACCCGGCCGCCGCGGATGCCGGAGGCGATGGCGTAGCTCCAGTCCGCACCGGGCGTCAGGATGAGGAGCGCCGCGACGATCCAGAACTGCATGAGCATGGCCATCTGCATGGGAGACACCGCCTTCGTGGAGCAGGCCTTCGTGGAGCCTGTGGGGAGAATTCGGTGTAGATCCTACGAATTTGGCCGCGAAATGTGCTTCGGACTTCTGGGCTGATCGCGAGATTGCGTGCAAGAATCTCGTCTATGGATGCGCTTGACCGGGAGATTCTCTCTCATCTGCAGAAGGAAGGCCGTCTCAGCGTCACGGAGCTGGCGGGACGCGTGGGGCTGAGCCTCTCGGCATGTCACCGCCGGGTGCGGGAGCTGGAGCAGTCGGGGGCCATCGACCACTACCGGGCCGTCGTGGACCCCAGGGCGCTCGGCCTCGAGTTCGAGGCGGTGGTCTTCGTGAACCTCAAGGCCACGGATCCGGAGCTGGTGGCGGAGTTCGAGGCGGCCGTCGTCGCCCAGCCGAACATCGTGGAGGCGGAGCGGATGTTCGGCGAGATCGACTACGTCCTGCGCGTGCTCGCCACGAGCCTCGAGCACTACCAGCAGCTCTACGACGGCGTGCTCGGCTCCCTGCCCGGCGTCCTGCGCCTCAACTCGACCCTGGTCATGAAGCGGCTCCACCCGACCCGGGACGTGCCGGTGTGAGGCGCTCCAGCGCGGGCGCGGGTCTCAGCGAGTTCCCACCCGGCGTTCCTAGCCTGGGGGCATGAGCATTCTCGACTCCCTTCCTCCCGCCCGCTCCGTCAAGACCGCTCCCGTGGTGGCGTTCGGCCTCCTCGGCGGCTACCTCTCCGCCCGCGTGACCAAGGTCCGCCCGATCGGCGGCGCAGTCCTCGCGGCGGCCGGCGTCTACGCGGGCCGCACCTGGCAGGCCAAGGGCGGCGCCGGCACCACGGCCGTGCTCGCTTCGGTCTACACGCTCGGCTTCGGCCTCTCCCACCCGCTGGCCAAGAAGATCGGCTCCTGGCCGTCGGTTCTCGCGGTCACCACGGTGGCGGCGACGGCGGCCCACTTCCTCAGCGACGAGAAGTAGCGCGCTCCGGCCGTTCGCCGCTGCGCAGAGCGAAGGCCCCGGACCATTCGGTCCGGGGCCTTCGCATGTGCGGCCAGGGGGGGCACTTCTCGGCGGGGGAGTGCCAGGCGCCGTGCGGCTAGGAGCCGCTCACGAGCTCCGGGTGTTGCTTCGCGGCGACGCCGGGGTGGGCGCGGAGCCAGCCCTTGAGGACGTTCTCGCCGTACGTGGCGAGCATGGGGTTCTCCGGGTCGTCAGAGACGCCCCGCGCGTCCGCGGCGTACTCGGGCGGGAGCTGGACCTTCTCGATCGTGGCGTCCAGCCGCGGCGAGTAGAAGAACGGCACGGCGTAGCGGTCCACCCCCTCCGGCGGGGCCTGGACGCGGTGGATCGTGGCCATGAGGTAGCCGTCCGTGGCCACCTCGAGCATCTCGCCGAGGTTGACCACGAGCGCGCCCGGGATCGGCTCGACCGGCAGCCACTCGCTGCTCCCGTGCGGCTGCACCTCGAGACCGCCGATCTGGTCCTGGAGCAGCAGCGTGATGAAGCCGTAGTCCGCGTGGCTGCCCACGCCCTGGCTGCCCGCCTCCTTGAGGCCGCCCACGTAGTGGATCAGCTTGGCCATCCAGGCGGGGGTGCGCTCGAACGCCTCCGTGAACTGGTCTTCCGGAAGGCCGATGGCGACGGCGAGGTGGGAGAGCAGCTCATGGGCCACGCCGGACATCCGCTCCGCCCAGGCCATGGCCGTCTCCTCAAGCTGCGGGTACTCCGCCGGCCACTGGTTGGGGCCCTGGAGCTTCCAGTAGGCGTTGTCCTCGGGGGCGACGTCGAGCGCCGGGCGCTCCGGGCCGTAGTCGATCTGCTCCCGCGAATCGGGGCGGCCCCGGGTGATCTCCTTGCCGAGGCTCGTGTAGCCGCGGAAGGCGGGGGAGTTGAGGTTGGTCAGCGCCTCGCGCTCCTCTTCCGGGCGGCGGAAGAACTCGGCCACCGTGTCGAGGAGGTGCTGCGGCACCTGCGGATCGGCGCCGTAGCCGACGATCTGGAAGAAGCCGACCTCGTGGGCGGCGCGGCGGAGCCGCTCAATGAACTCCGGGTTGCGGGAGCCGTCCGCGAGGCGGGCCGTGGAGAGGTCGAGCACCGGGACCTCGTGCGGCGCCCCGTGCGAGGGTGCGGCCGTGCCCGGGGCGGTGTCTGCGGGTGTCTGGGGAGCGTTCATGTCTCCGACCGTAGACCCCTCCCGGGGTATCTGTCACTCGAATGTTACGTAATGTGACGAGAGGTGAAGCCTGACATGCCAGGGAAAGCGCCTTGAATGTTACGAACTGTGTTCGTCATCGGCGCACAGACCCGCCCCTGGGTGCGCGCCCCGCAGAGCAACGGGCCCGCCCACCGGAGGCGATCCGGTGAGCGGGCCCGTCGTCGTCGTTCCGGCCCGGAGGGGCGCGGCGGTCTAGCCGAAGTGCTTGGGCATGGTGCCCTCGTGGGCCTCGCGGGCCTCGGTGAGGGAGACGGAGAAGTCGTCGAACTCCACGGCCTCGGACTCCGCGTCCACCACGCCGATGCGGGCGATGGTGACGCCGCGGGCCGAGCACATGTCGTTGAACCGGACCTCCTCGCTGCGCGGCACGGAGACCACGGCGCGGGCCTGGGACTCGGAGAAGAGCGCGGTGAACGCGTCGATCCCGTCCCGCTCCGCGACGTCCGCGAGCTGGACGCGCGCGCCCACCCCGAAGCGCAGCGCCATCTCCGCCACCGTGACGGCGAGGCCGCCCTCGGAGACGTCGTGCGCGGCGTCGATCATGCCGTCGCGGGACGCGTTGACGAGGATCTCGCCGAGGAGCTTCTCCGCCGCGAGGTCGGCCTTCGGCGGCACGCCGCCCAGGTGCCCGCGGAGGTTGGCGAACTCGGAGCCGTCCAGCTCGTCCGCCGTGGTGCCGATGAGGTAGACGGCCTGGCCGTCCGCGCTCTTCTGCCAGCCGGACGGGGTGCGGCGGGAGACGTCGTCGAACCGGCCGAGCACGCCCACCACCGGCGTCGGGTGGATGGCCACGCCGGACGTCTGGTTGTAGAGCGAGACGTTGCCGCCGGTGACCGGGACGCCGAGTTCCATGCACGCGTCCGAGAGGCCGCGGACGGCCTCCGCGAACTGCCACATGACGCCCGGGTCCTCGGGGGAGCCGAAGTTGAGGCAGTCGGTGACGGCGAGCGGAACCGCGCCGCTCGCGGCCACGTTGCGGTAGGACTCCGCGAGGGCCAGCTGGGCGCCCGCGTAGGGGTCCAGGTAGGCGTAGCGGCCGTTGGCGTCGGTGGAGAGGCCCACGCCCATCCCGGTGGACTCGTCCACGCGGACCACGCCGGAGTCGTCCGGCGAGGCGAGCGCGGTGTTGCCGCCCACGTACTTGTCATACTGCTGCGTGATCCACTGCTTGGAGCAGAGGTTGGGGCTCGCGAGGAGCTCGAGCAGCGCGTTCTTGTACTCCAGGCCGGAGGAGGGAAGGCTCGCGCCGGCCGGGGAGGAGCGGAAGGCGTCCGCGGCGAGCGCGTCCTGGGACTCCGGGCGCTCGAACGGCCGGTTGTAGACCGGGCCGTCATGCGCCACGGAGCGCGGATCCACGTCCACGATGGTCTCGCCGTCCCACTCGATGACGAGCCGGCCGGTGTCCGTGACCTCGCCGAGCCACGAGTACTCGACGTTCCACTTCTCCATGATGGCCTCGAACGCCTCGGCGTTCTCCGGCGTCACCACGGCCATCATGCGCTCCTGGGACTCGGACATGAGGATCTCGCCCGGGGTGAGCGTGTGGTCCCGCAGCAGGACGTTCGTCAGCTCGATGTGCATGCCGCCCTCGCCGTTGGAGGCCAGCTCGCTCGTGGCGCAGGAGATGCCCGCGGCGCCGAGGTCCTGGATGCCCTCCACGATCTTCTCTGCGAAGAGCTCGAGGCAGCACTCGATGAGCACCTTCTCCGAGAACGGGTCTCCCACCTGGACGGCGGGGCGCTTGGACGGCTTCGAGTCGTCGAAGGACTCGGACGCGAGCACGGAGGCGCCGCCGATGCCGTCGCCGCCGGTGCGCGCGCCGAAGAGGACCACGCGGTTGCCCACGCCCGAGGCGTTGGCGAGGCGGATGTCCTCGTGGCGCATGACGCCCACGGCGAGCGCGTTGACGAGCGGGTTCTTCTGGTAGACCGGGTCGAACACCGTCTCGCCGCCGATGTTCGGCAGGCCGAGCGAGTTGCCGTAGCCGCCGATGCCGGAGACGATCCCGTGGACGAGCCGCGCGGTGTCCGGGTGGTCCACGGCGCCGAAGCGCAGCGGGTCCATGACCGCCACAGGCCGGGCGCCCATCGAGATGATGTCCCGGACGATGCCGCCGATGCCCGTGGCCGCGCCCTGGTAGGGCTCCACGAAGCTCGGGTGGTTGTGGGACTCGACCTTGAACGTGACCGCCCAGCCGTCCCCGAGGTCGGTGACGCCGGCGTTCTCGCCGATGCCCACGAGCATGGACTTCTTCATCTCGTCCGTCACCTTGTCCCCGAACTGGCGCAGGTGCACCTTGGAGGACTTGTAGGAGCAGTGCTCGCTCCACATGACGGAGTACATGGCGATCTCCGCCGCGGTGGGGCGGCGGCCGAGGAGCTTCTTGATCTCCTCGAACTCGTTCTCCTTGAGGCCGAGGGCCTCCCAGGGAAGCTCGGTCTCGGGCGTCTGGGCCGCGTTCTCGACGGTGTCGATGTTGAACTGCTTGCTCATGCTCTACTTTCCTGCGAGGACGGACGTGAGAACGGACGTGAAGAGGGCCAGGCCGTCCGTGCCGGAGGACAGGGCCACCTCTCCGCGGGCGGACTCGGACGGGCCGAAGCCCGCCTCCACCGCGTGCTCCGGGTGCGGCATGAGGCCGACGACGTTGCCGCGCTCGTTGGAGATGCCCGCGATGTCATTGCGGGAGCCGTTCGGGTTGAAGCCGACGTAGCGGAACACCACGCGGCCGGAGGACTCGAGCTCTGCGAGCGTGGCCTCGTCCGCCACGTACTGGCCGTCCTGGTTCTTGAGCGGGACCACGATCTCAGAGCCCTTCTCGACGCCCGAGGTCCACGGGGTGTCCGTGCGCTCCACGCGCAGGCGCTGGTCCCGGCAGATGAACTGGAGGTGGTCGTTCTTGATCATGGAGCCCGGCAGCAGGTGGGTCTCCGTGAGGATCTGGAAGCCGTTGCAGATGCCGAGCACGGGCAGGGCCGCCTCGGAGGACGCCTCCTTGACCACGCGGTCCACCATGGGCGCGAAGCTCGAGATGGCGCCCGCCCGCAGGTAGTCCCCGTAGGAGAAGCCGCCGGGGATGATGACCGCGTCCACGTTCCTGAGGTCCGTGTCCTTGTGCCACAGCGAGACGGCCGTGCCGCCCGCGAGCCGGACGGCGCGCGCCGCGTCCCGGTCGTCCAGAGTGCCGGGGAGGGTGACGACGCCGACGACGGCACCGCTCAGGTCCTCGCCCGCGTCCGAGGTGTACTGGCCGATGAGGGGAGTCTCCACCGTGCTCACCCTCAGGCGTCCTCGGCCGCGCCGGCGGCGCTGTCCTCGGGGAGGGCCTCGACCCGCACGACCTCCTCGATGACCGTGTTGGCGAGCAGCTCCTCCGCGGCCGTGCGGGCGGCCTCGAGGTGCGCGTCCGTCACGGGGCCCTCGACGGTCAACTCGAACCGCTTGCCCTGGCGCACGAGGGAGAAGTCAGTGAGGCCGAGGCGGGGCAGAGCCGCCGCAATGGCCTTTCCCTGCGGGTCCAGAATTTCCGGCTTGGGCATGACATCGACGACGATCCTGGCCATTCGGGGCTCTCCTTGAGGGTGGCGTGAAGTGCACAGCCGAGTCTACCGGGGACGTCCCGCCGGTTTCGGCCCCTTTCCTGCGAGAATAGGTCGCATGGACAAGGTGTACCTCTTCATTCACATCCTCGCCGCCATTCTCACCTTCGGCGTGCTCTCCGTGGCCACCTCGATGTTCCCCCGGCTCGTCCGCGACGGCGTGGACCGCACCGCCCAGACCATGGCCCGCATCACGCGGATCTACGGCTATGCGGCCTTCATCGTCCCCCTCATGGGCTTCATGATCCCGTTCGTCGGCAGCGGCGGCGGCCTCAAGATGTGGCACTGGGAGGCGCTCATCATGACGATGGTGGCCCTCGCCGTGCTCCTCTTCTGGGTCATCCCGAACCAGCAGAAGGCCCTCGAGACCCCCGCGAACGAGCGCAAGGGCCTCTTCGGCCGGCTCCACGCCTCCTCGGGCGTCTTCAACATCGTCTGGCTCTTCGTCCTCGTGCGGATGGTGTGGCACTGACCCCCGACTCCCTCGAGACGGCGGAAGGCCTCATGCGCTCGCGCTATGAGGCCTTCCGCTCTCTCGACGCCGCGCACCTCCTGGCCACCTGGCACCCCTCGACGCGGCCGGCGGACCTCGAGCTGGACCCCGAGACCGAGTGGCGCGCCCTCCGGGTCATCGACACCGTCCGCGGCGGGGTGAACGACGACGACGGCGTCGTCGAGTTCATCGCCGTGTGGAGGCAGGACGGGCAGAGGGGAGAGCTGCACGAGCGCAGCCGGTTCGTCCGGGAGGGCGGCCGGTGGCTGTACGTGGACGGGGACGTCCTCGGCTGAGGCTGAACCTGAGCTGGAAGCCCGGTCTGACTCGGGCGGGTCCGGTCATGCAGAATGGCGGCATGACGCATCAGAACGGATCCGCTGACCATGTGCACGCCGACCACCTGAACGCCGACCCGCTCCAGGCTCCGCCGTCCAACGGCCACGCGGCGCGCATCGCCGCGGCCCGCCAGGCCTCCCGTCCGGACGGCGGCCTCCGCGAGTCCTACACCCCCGGCTCCCAGCAGGCCTCGGTCCTGCCCCTGGTCCTCGGAGCCGCCGTCTTCGCCGGCCTCGGCGCCCTGGCGGCCCGGGCCGTCCGCGGCCGGCGCGGCGACGTCATCGCGGCGAAGCGGTAGGGTCTGACGCCGACCGGGGCAGACCGGCCGCCGGTCAGGCGATGCCGGGCGGTCGTCGAGTGAGAATGAAGTACTCGGCCGCCTCTGCAGAGAGGTAGCCGGACGCGTATCGAGTGAGGGCCCGTCGAATCGTCTCGACGTCGAGCTCGAGCCCGCGATCTCTGGCGTCCCACACCGCAGCCCCGACGTGCTCAGGCTCGTACGGCTCTTCGAGCAGGTCGACGATGGTTCGCGTGGGGGTGGTGACAGGCAGCCCCTTCACGATGGTGATGTCATCCGTCGTGAGCGGGGACGTGCGTGTCTCGATGTCACATGCGCGGCTCTTCTTCCCTGCAGGGACGAAGAACGAATGCTTGTGTACAACGAGATCCCCGATTTCGAGATGCTCGGCTGCGGACTCAGCCCGAAGGACGCCGAGCTCGGGACCAGCCAGCCGCTCGCTCATCGTCATGTGCGGGTAGAGGGAAAGCCAGGCAGCCTTGACGTCTTCGAGGTAGTCGAAAGGGGCCGCCTCGTGGACGTAGACGCCGCGGCGCAGTCTTCTGAGGTCTCCGCGTCGTGAGAGGCTCAGGATCTGATCTGTGCTCAGGCCGATGCGGCGTGCCTGTGCGGTGGTGACGATGCCGCCTTGACGGCTGCAGAGACTCAGGAAATCTCGATAGCTCACGTGAGAGCGACCTTTCAGGGGTTGGATGTGAGGGCGGACGGCGGCACCTCTGCCAACCGCTCCAGCACCCGCTCCCTGAGGTCCTGGGCCTCCCGCATGAATCCCTGCTGGCGCCGCACGTACTCGGCGCGGCCGGCGGGGGTCTCGATGCGGATGGGCTCGTAGCCCCATCCCGCAAGGTCGTACGGGGCCGCCTGCATGTCCATCGCGCGGATGCGGAAGGCCAGCTCGAAGGCCTCGAACACGATCTCGCTCGGCAGCAGCGGCACGAGCTTGTAGACCCACTTGTAGACGTCCATGTTCGCGTGGAGGCAACCGGGCTGCTCGAGGTCCCGCTGGGTCTCCCGGGTCGGCTGGATCTCGTTGAGCGGCCCGGCTTCCGGGGCGTAGAAGCGGAACGCGTCGAAGTGGGTGCAGGCGATCCGCGACTCCTCGACCACCGCGTCCGTGCCCTCGGCTCCGAGCCGCAGGTCCAGGTACTCTTGGCGGTGGCCGTTGGTCTCCGACTTGTAGGCCATGGCCCACTCGTGGAGGCCGAAGCATCCGAGCCTCGCCGGCCGCTCCAGGGTCCGCTGCAGGATCATGCGCGCGAACTCCAGGGCCGGGCCCCGCTTCTCGAGGAAAGCGTCGAGGTCGGCCGTCGCCGTCGTCGTGCCCTCCGGGAGGCCGAGGGCCTCCCGTTCCCCGCCCGAGAGCTCCCGGTAGAGCTTCCAGCGCAGCTGTTCGCGCGCGATCCGGCCGGTGACGACGACGCCGGCGCCCGGGTGCCACCGCCGCAGCTGGGCGGGGGTGAGGGTGTAGTAGGTGAAGAGGAAGTCGTTGACGGGGTGCTTCTCGCCGCGGTGGCGCCGCTCGAGGAAGGGCTGCGCGTAGGCGTCCACGGCCTGTTCGTGGGCGGACTTGCGGCGGAGGGCCTCGTCGGCGGACAGCACAGTGAGTCCGCGGGCAGTCGCGGCGGGGGTGCTGGCCATGGGCGGACTCCTCTCAGGATGCGGACGGGACGAGATGTGCGGGGCGGAAGAGACCCTTTGGTTCCCGAAGCGTTGGCTTTAGAATTCTCCCATGGGCAACAATTCGACGTCTCAGGATGCGGGCCGTTCCCGCGGGCAGCGCAGCTTCGCACAGAAGTTCATGGATGCCACGGGAAAGCTCCGCATGTTCTTCGGGCCGGCGGAGTCCAGCTCCCGGGACCACGAGATGACCGAGGAGAACAAGCGCTCCCTCGCCGAGATGCAGGCGCAGACGGAGGCGCAGTACGAGACGGTCCGCCGCCCGGACGGCAGCACCTACCTCATCCCGAAGCGGCCGGACGCAGGCCAGTAGGCCCCTCGGGCTTCGGGGCCCGAGCCCTCTAGCGGCCCGTGCCGCCGTAGACGGTGGCCACGGAGTCCGCGTCCAGGTCGAACGCCGTGTGGACGGCGCGCACAGCCGTGTCCAGCTTGTCCGCCGCGGTGACGATCGAGATGCGGATCTCCGACGTGGAGATCATGTCCACGTTGACGCCCGCCTTGTGCAGGGCCTCGAAGAACGTGAAGGAGACGCCCGGGTTGGAGCGCATGCCGGCGCCGATGAGGGAGAGCTTGCCGATGTGCTCGTCGAAGTCGATGGACTCGAAGCCCACGTTCTCCTGAGCAGCCTCGAGCGCGGCCATCGCCGCCGCGGACTCCGTGATGGGCACCGTGAAGGAGATGTCCGTCTTCCCCGAGCCCTTCGTGGAGATGTTCTGGACGATCATGTCGATGTTGGACTGCGCCTTGGCGATGATGCCGAAGATCTGCGCCGCCTTGCCGGGGATGTCCGGGACGCCGACCACGGTGACCTTGGCCTCGGAGCGGTCATGCGCAACGCCGGAGATGATGGGCTGTTCCAAGGGCTCTCCCTTTTCGATGGTGATCGTGTCGTCTGGATTGGGGATGACCCACGTCCCCTCGTGGTCCGAGAAGCTCGAGCGGACGTGGAGCGGGACGCCGAACCGGCGCGCGTACTCCACGCTGCGCAGGTGCAGGACCTTGGCGCCGGAGGCGGCGAGCTCGAGCATCTCCTCGCTCGAGATCCGGTCGATCTTCTTGGCCGAGGCCACCACGCGGGGGTCCGCGGTGTAGACGCCGTCCACGTCCGTGTAGATCTCGCACACGTCCGCGTTGAGCGAGGCGGCGAGGGCCACAGCCGTGGTGTCCGAGCCGCCGCGGCCGAGCGTGGTGATGTCCCTGCTCTGCGGGCTCATGCCCTGGAACCCGGCCACGATGGCGATGTTGCCCTCGTCCAGCGTGGTCTGCAGGCGGTGCGGGGAGACCTCCACGATCCGGGCACGGCCGTGGAACGCGTCCGTCATGAGGCCGGCCTGAGAGCCGGTGAAGGACTGGGCGCGGGCGCCCAGCGAGTCGATGGCCATGGCGAGGAGGCTCATGGAGATGCGCTCGCCTGCGGAGAGGAGGATGTCCATCTCACGGGCCGGGGCGTCCTCGGTGATCTGCGCGGCGAGGTCCAGGAGCTCGTCCGTGGTGTCTCCCATTGCGGAGACCACGACGACGACCTGGTTGCCCGCGTTCGCGGTGGCGACGACCCGCCGGGCGACACGCGTGATTCCCGCGGCGTCCGCCACGGACGATCCGCCGAACTTCTGGACGATGAGGCTCACACTGGTTCCTTCTGAGACTGGAGGTGGCGGTTCCATGCTATCGGCGCTCCCTGTGGCGGCCGCACAGGCCGGTCTGCCGTCCGCGATGTGGGCGGCTGGGCGGTGGCGCTCTGCTCGTAAAAAGGGGGTCGAGAGCAGAGGGCAGAAGGTCTAGGTTGTGGGGACGGGCCGCAGGGAGACTGGGCCCGTGTTTGACACCCGTGAAAGCGATACCGGAAAGCAGGGAACACACATGACCGAGATCTCTCAGAAGCAGGTTGTCGAGATCATGCGCGGCGAGCGGTTCGTCATGCTGACCTCCGTGGCCGAGGACGGCAGTCTCCACAGCCATCCGATGGTCCCGCAGGAGGTCACGGACGACGCCGACGTCTGGTTCTTCGTGGGGCTCCAGGGCGAGCAGGCGGACGCGCTGCGCACTCACCCCGAGGTGAACCTCGCCTTCGCCGAGACGGGGTCCTGGCTGTCCGTGGCGGGGCGCATCCGCTTCGTGGAGGACCGCGCCAAGGTGGACGAGCTCTGGAACAAGGGTGCCGAGGCCTGGTTCGAGGGCGGCAAGGAGGACCCCAACCTGGGTCTGGCCGTCTTCGAGAGCGAGTCGGCCCAGTTCTGGGGCCAGCCGGGCGGCAAGGCCGCCGCGCTCGCGAGCATGGTCAAGTCCCGCGTGACGGGCCAGCGGCCCTCGGGCGAGAGCGCGACGACGGAGCTCTGACGCCGCGCTCCTGAGGCTGGCCGCTGACGGCTAGCCGCTGATGGTGAGGCGGCCTTCGAATGCGCGGCCGAGGGTGACCTCGTCCGCGTATTCGAGGTCCCCGCCCACGGGCAGGCCGGAGGCGAGGCGGGAGACCTTGATGTCCAGCGTGGACATGAGCCGGGCGAGGTACGTGGACGTGGCCTCGCCCTCGAGGTTGGGGTCCATGGCCAGGATGACCTCTTGGACGCGCTCGTCCGAGAGACGCGTGAGCAGCTCGCGGATGTGGAGCTGGTCCGGGCCCACTCCGCCGATCGGATTGATGGAGCCTCCCAGCACGTGGTACTTGCCCCGGTAGGTCCGGGTCCGCTCGATGACCGCCACGTCCTTGGACTCCTCGACCACGCAGATCTTGTCGTCCTCCCGCTTCGGGTCCGCACAGATGGCGCAGAGCTCCGACTCGGTGATGTTGAAGCACACCTCGCAGAAGCGGATCTTCTGCTTGACGGTGGTGATGGCCTGAGCGAGCTTCTCCATGTCCCCGCGGTCCGCGTCGAGGATGTGGAACGCGAGCCGCTGGGCGGACTTGGGGCCGACGCCGGGCAGGCGCCCGAGCTCGTCGATGAGGTCTTGGACTGCGCCTTCGTACATGTCCTATGCGATCCCGTCTGCTGGTCGTTCGGCTTCCAGGCGGCCTCCGAGGATCCTCTCGATGGCCGCCCGGCCGTGCATGGATGACGCTTCGAGCATCTCGTCGTCGTCGCTGGCGACGTCCTCCACCTGCGGCCGTGCAGGGGCATGGGCGGCGGCCTCCTGCGCCCAGCGCTGGGCGATCCGGGCGGCCTTGGCCTCCTGTGCGGCCACGAGCCTGTCGAACCGGATGCGGCTGCCGTTGCCGGAGCCGTTCTCGGAGGCAGGGGCCCCGCCGGGCTGGCCCGAGCCCTCGCGGCCCTGAGCTTCTGCAGGCTGCCCGTGGCCCGCTTGGCTGGCCTGGCCGGCCGGGGAGGGGGCTGAGCCCGGGGTGCCGAACGTCTCGCGCTGGTCCGAGGACGCCGCGCGCTGCGCGGCCTGACGAGCTCGCTCGACGGCGCTCATGCGGCGCTGCGGGCTCCGCTCTCCGCCGCTGGAGCCGGTGTCCTGGGGAACGCCGGGCTCTGCGTTGGGGCTCTCCTCGCTGGCCGGTTCGCGTCCGCTGGACGGGGCCTGCTGGGCCGCCGGATGGGCATCCCCGCGCGGCTCCGACGCGATCGCCCACGCGGCTCCGTCTCCGCCGGGGGCGGGAATGGAGTCCAGCTCCTCCGGAGAGAGCCACTCGGGGGCGCTGCCGGCGGGTGCGGCGTTGTCAGGCGACCCGTTCGCGGGAGCATCCGGGGAGGGCGCACCGGGCGACGGTGCACCGGCCGACGGCGCGCTGGGGGCGGGCGCCGCAGATTCGGGCTCCTGCGATGGCCTCGGCGCGGCCTCCTCCTGCCCGTGAGCGCGATGCTCGGAGGGCGAGGACGAGCGGGAGGGGGCGTGTGAGGGCGCCTGCGCGGGCTCGTCCTCGAAGGGCGTGGAGGAGTCCGGGAAGGAGTAGTCCACGTTCTCCGGGACGTTCTCCCAGGCGGTGGACTCGGGCATCTCCTGCGGCGCGTAGGGGTCCTCGAAGTACGAGTCCTCCTCCGGGATGGGCTCGCGGGCGTCCCAGGGGCTGCGCTGCGGAGCAGCCTGAGCGTTCGGCTGAGGCGCCTGCTGCGGGGCGCGCTGCGGGCCAGGCTGCTGGCCCGGCCGGGGTCCCTGCTGCTGGCCGCGAGGCGAGCCTCCCTGCGCGCTGCCCTGAGCGGTGCCCTGCGGGGACTGCTGTCGTCCGGCACCGCCGGCGGGCCGTTCCGGACGCCCCGGCTGTTCCGGCGTGGGACGGGACTGCCCCTGAGGTGGGCGGCCGGAGCTCTGCTGCGCTCGGCCCTGGTCATCCCTGCGGCGCTCTCCCTGCTCCGGAGCGCGCGGGGGCTGGGACGAGTTCTGCGTGAGCCCTGAACGCTGTTCAGCCGCCGAAGACGGGCGACTTTCCTCCTTGCGGTCAGCGGCCGGGGCCGCCTGGGCTTTTGGGCCGGCATCACCGCCGTGGTGAATGGGCGTGATGGTCACCTGGATGCCGAGCGCCTGGTGGATGGCCTGGGCCAGGTTCTCCTGATGGGAGGCGTTGAACCCTCGCTCTGCGCCTGCGGCCGGGAAGCCGACGACGACGTTGTCGCCCGAGACGTCCACCACGTGGGACTGCTGGGCGAAGATCGCCGTGGCGCGGCGGATGCCCCGGAGCTTCTCCAGGATGTCCGGCCAAGCACGCCGCAGCATGTCCACCTTCTGGCGCGAGCTCGGCTCCTGGCCGCGCTTCGAGGAGCTGACCGGCTGCGGCTCCTGGCCCTGTCCCGGCCGCTGGGCCGGGGCGTCCGAGGGGGCGGGCTCACGGTCGGCTGGCCCCTGCGGGGCGTCCGGGCGAGGCTGCTCCTGGCGCGGCTGCTGCTGGGGCGGGCGCCCGGCCGGCTGGCCCGAGGGCTGCTGAGACTGCTGGCGGGGCGGCTGCTGCTGCGGCGCCGAGTGCTGGGCGCTCGGCCGCTGAGCGTCTGCGCTCTCTGCCTGGGGACGCTGCGATGCCGGCTCCTCGGCGGGTGCCTGACGGCGGTCTCCCTGGCCGGAGGCGGGCGCTGAAGCCGTCTCGGCCGGAGAGGGCTCGGCCACCGCGGGCCATCCGCCCCAGTCCCGCGCGGAGGAGTCCTCGGCCGGGGCGGGGGCAGGCGGGGCCGCAGACGCGGAGGTCCGCTGGGCGGAAGGGGACTGTGCCTGAGGCTGGGCGGGCTGCTCCGGGCGAGACTCGGGCTCCGGACGCGACCCGGGCTGTGGCGTCTGCCCGGGCTGGGCCTCGGGCTGCGGCCGCGGGGCGTCCTCGGCACGGCCCTGGCTGCGCTCACGGGACGAGCGCAGGGCCTCGCGCGCAGCCGCTGCGCCGCTCAGGCCGGCCCGCGCTCCAGACTGTGCAGATTGGGGCTGAGCCGACTGCGAGGGCGCGGAGGGGGCCTGTCCCGGCTGGGCCTGTCCGGACTGGGCCTGCGGGGCTCCGGCCTGCGCTGGGCCGGAGGAGGCCGGAGCGCCGTCGAACTCAAGACGCCGCTCCACGCGCTCGAGGCGGGCCGCGAGGGAGCTCTGAGTCTCCTCCGCCGCGGGGAGGAGCATCCGCGCGCACATGAGCTCGAGGTGCAGACGGGGGCTCGTGGCGCCCGTCATGTCCGTGAGCGCCGCGTTGACCACGTCCGCGGCCCGGGAGAGCTCCGAGGGGCCGAGCTGCGAGGCCTGGGCGGACAGGCGCTCCAGCTGGTCCCCGGACATCCCCTGCAGGACGGAGGCGGCGTTCTCCGGCACGGCCTTGACGATGATGAGGTCCCGGAAGCGCTCGAGCAGGTCCTCCACGAAGCGCCGCGGATCCTGGCCGGTCTGGATGACGCGGTCCACCGCGCGGAAGACCGAGCCGGAGTCATGGGCGGCGAAGGCCTCGATGACGTCGTCGAGCAGAGCGGCGTGCGTGTAGCCGAGCAGGGCCACGGCGCGCTCGTAGGTGACGCCCTCGGCGGATGCGCCTGCGATGAGCTGGTCCAGGACGGAGAGCGTGTCACGGACCGAGCCGGCGCCTGCGCGAATGGCGAGCGGCAGCACGCCCGGCTCGATCTGCACGCCCTCCTGCTCGCAGAGCTGGCCGAGGTAGTTCTGCAGGGTCTCCGGCGGGACGAGCCGGAACGGGTAGTGGTGCGTGCGGGAGCGGATGGTCCCGATGACCTTGTCCGGCTCCGTGGTGGCGAAGATGAAGAGGATGTGCTCCGGCGGCTCCTCCACGATCTTGAGGAGCGCGTTGAAGCCGGCCGACGTGACCATGTGGGCCTCGTCGATGATGAAGATCTTGTAGCGGTCCCGCGCCGGCGCGAACGTGGCGCGCTCCCGCAGGTCACGGGCGTCATCCACGCCGCCGTGGCTCGCCGCGTCGATCTCGATGACGTCAATGGACCCCGGCCCGCCCTGGGCGAGGTCCCGGCAGGACTCGCACTCCCCGCACGGGGTGGCCGTGGGGCCCTGCGCGCAGTTGAGGCAGCGCGCCAGGATGCGGGCGCTCGTGGTCTTGCCGCAGCCGCGCGGACCGGAGAACAGATACGCGTGGTTGACCCGGTTCCTGGCCAGGGCGGCCTTGAGCGGCTCCGTCACGTGGTCCTGGCCGATGACGGCCTCGAACGTGTCCGGGCGATAGCGGCGGTACAGGGCTTGAGTCACAGTGAAACCCTATCGCGAGGGACGCGGCGGAGATCAGGGGATCAGCCGAACGTGGACAACTTTGCGCACGGGTTTCCCCACAGGGTCTCAGGCGGTGAACACCCACGGCTCGCGCGGCACCCGACTGGGGGTGAAGACGTCGAGCGCCTGCTCGAGCGTCCGGGGGCCTCCGGGAAGCTGGAGAGAGTCCAGGATGAGCCCGACGACGGCCTCGGTGCTGCCCAGCCGCTCGGACAGCTGGCGCAGCGTGACGGCGCCGTCGCGCTTGGCGAGCCGCCTGCCCTCCGCGTTGAGGGCGAGGGGGACATGCGCGTAGGACGGCACGGGCAGGCCCAGGACGCCGGCGAGCCAGGCCTGGCGGCCGGCGGAGTCGAGGAGGTCGTCGCCGCGCACCACCTGGTCCACGCCGGTGAAGGCGTCGTCGACGACGCTGACGAGGTTGTAGGCGAAGGCGCCGTCGTTCCGCTGGACCACGAAGTCGTCCACGGGGGTCTCGGTGCGGCCGCAGAGCTCGTCGTCGACCGCCCAGGTCCGCACGTCCGCGGCGATGCGCAGCGCAGGCCGACGCCCCTGCTCGGCGAGGCGCTCGCGGCGGCGCTCCCGCTCGGACGCGGACAGGTCCCGGCACGTCCCGGGGTAGAGGGCCGGCGCGTGGGCGCCCGGGCCGCCGTTCGGGGCGCTCGCGGCCTCCTCGATCGCGGCCGCGATCTCCTTGCGGGAGCAGAAGCACTCGTAGAGCAGGCCGCGGCGGTCGAGGCTCTGGAGGGCCTCGGCATAGCGTCCCTGCTCCTCGGACTGGCGGAGCAGCGGGGGATCGAAGGTCACGCCGACGGCGGCCAGGTCTTCCCGCTGGATCTCCTCGGAGCCGGCTCGGACGCGGTCCAGGTCCTCGACGCGCAGGAGGAACCCGCGTCCGCTCGAACGGGCGAAGAGCCAGGCGAGCATCGCGGTGCGGAGGTTGCCCACGTGGAACTCGCCCGTGGGGCTCGGGGCGAAGCGGCCGGCGCCGTTCGAGGAATCAGTCACCGCTCCAGCGTACGGAATGCCCGTCCTGGGGGGGGGGGGGGGGAGAAAGCCGACGGGGCATGAAAAAGACCCCCCGCGCACCTACCAGAGCCCGCCTACCCTTGCTACCTTCCGGTCCTGGGGGAGTTCAGCAGGATGGCACCACGCGGGGAGCCGGATTCCATCGTAGCCGAGTCGGAGAGGCGGTGTCACACCGGGACGGGATCCGCCGGCGATTGGCTTCCGGGGCGCCTCTCGGGTACAGTTGTTCGAGCTGTCCGGCTCGGCCGAGCAGCAGCCAAGGAGGATTCGCCTAGCGGCCTATGGCGCACGCCTGGAACGCGTGTTGGGTTCACGCCCTCGGGGGTTCAAATCCCCCATCCTCCGCCGAGAAAGCCCCGGTTCCGCGAGATGCGGACCGGGGCTTTTCCGTGTTCGGACGCCGTTGAGGCGGCTCCCCGAGGGGCGGGCAGCCGGGCTGGACATCCGGGAAGAGGGAACAGGGGCTCCGCAGCGGCAGCAAGGCCGCTGCGGAGCCCCTCGCGTCAGCCGTTGCGGCGGCGGACGATGAAGGCGACCGCTCCGGCGGCGACGACGGCGGCTGCGGCCGCGAGGGCGCCGATCCAGGTGCGCTGGCGGGCCTCGGCCTGGGCGTGGGCGCCGGTGTCGGCCCCGGTGACGCCGTAGGAGCCGGGGGCAGAGGATGGGGCCGTGCCCGTTCCGCTCGAGCCTGTGGTCCCGGTGCCGTTGGATCCGCTGCTGCTGGAACCTGGTGCGGGCGTCGTCGACTGCGAGGGGGACGGGGCCGGGTTCGCGGGGCTCGGCGTGGAGCCCGGGGCTGTCGGGGTCGGCGAGGCCGCCGGCGTGGTCGGGGTCGGGGAGCCGGTGGGCGAGCCGCTCGGCGAGGGCGAGGTGGGGCTGGCGGTCGCCGTCGGGCTCGGGGCCGGGGTCGGCGGGGTGGTGGCTCCGGCGGGGACGGTGATGGTGACGGTGGCCGTCGTCGTGTGGCCGTCTCGATCGTCGGTGATCGTGTAGGTGAAGGTGTCCGTGCCGGAGAAGCCGGGGGCGGGGGTGTAGGTGTAGGTGCCGTCGTTGTTGTAGACCGCGGTGCCGTGGAGCGGGGCCGTGTTGGACGTGATGGCACCCTGCGCTGTGACGCCGATGGTGTCGTTGGCGGTGGCCTTGACGGTCACGGGGGTGTTCTGGGGTGTGGTGGCGGCGTCGTCGGCTGCGAGTGAGGGTCGGTAGACGATGATGTTCTGCAGGGCCGTCGCCTCGCACCCGTGGACGTTCTGGTCCACAAGCGAGCCGCCGTCCAGGCACTCCTTGATGAGATCCCGGGAGATGGTGGTCAACCCGAAATCCCAGGTCCAGGCGTACGTGGGGAGATTCTCAGATGTTGCCACAGCGGGGACAGCCAGAGCGTACGTGTAGTGCAGCACGACGGAGTCCTCCCCGTCCGGAACCACTCCGGTGTAGTCGTACTGCAGCGTGCGCAGATCCGCCTGAGGAGTGAGCGAGTTCGCCTGCTCCGGGGCCGTCGAGAGCCAGTCGTTGGAGACACCGGTGCCAGGGCTGATCCCGCCAGTGCAGATCGGGCCGCCGACGTGGTTCCTGAGGCTCGGGCTCAGGAACTGGAGATGGTTGAACGCTGGGACCGGAGTGAGGGGAGTGAGGGTTCCTGGCCGGGCCGGCGCGTAGGCATCGGT
The DNA here is from genome assembly GCF_020483305.1 of Arthrobacter sp. UM1. Taxonomy (GTDB): domain Bacteria; phylum Actinomycetota; class Actinomycetes; order Actinomycetales; family Micrococcaceae; genus Falsarthrobacter. Next base: position 3,212 of record NZ_JACWAB010000006.1, on the reverse strand, counting down.
CAGCTGTGCCACGGGCCGTGCCCCGAAGTAGCTGGTGGCTTCATGAGTGCCGACCCATTGGGGTTCGCCCGGGAACACCGGCTGCATGGGACCGCCGGAGGTGAACCGTCCGCAGACACAGTCCGCGCCTCGTCCGTCGAGCTCGCTAGTCCAGTACGTCTGGGTGCCTGGCTGTGCTGCGTTTCCGGTCGGCGCCGGTGCCGGGTCCGTGGTGGCGTCGGCCAGCGCGGCCGGTGCGGCCAGGGTCACGAGTCCGACGCCCAGAGAAGTGGCGGCGAGCGCGCTGCGGGCCTGCGAGAGCAGGCGGGGAGAGGAGGTCATGGGGATTCCTTTGAGGCGGACTCGGGCGTCTGGGGTCAGCCGTTGCGGCGGCGGACGAGGAAGGCGATGGCTCCGGCGGCGACGACGGCGGCTGCGGCCGCGAGGGCGCCGATCCAGGTGCGCTGGCGGGACTCGGCCTGGGCTTTGGCGCCGGTGTCGGCACCGGCGACGCCGTAGGAGCCCGGGTCAGAGGAGGGTGCCGTGCTCGTGGCACCGGGGCCGGTGACGCCGGTGCCGGAGTTCCCGGAGCCTGGGCTGCCCGGCGTGGTGGTGCCGGGTCCGGGCGCCTGCGACGAGGCAGGCGCCGGGGTGGCGGGCTTCGCGGAGCCTGGGGTGTTCGGAGCCGGGCTTGCCGTGGGCGATCCGGTGGGTGTGCCGCTCGGGGTCGGTGCCGGCGAGGTCGGGGCGGCGGTCGTCGTCGGGCTCGGGGCGGGGGTCGGCGCCGTCGTCGGTCCGGCCGGGACGGTGATGGTGACGGTCGCCGTCGTCGTGTGGCCGTCGCGCTTGTCGGTGATCGTGTACGTGAAGGTGTCCGTGCCGGAGAAGCCGGTGTTGGGGGTGTAGGTGTAGGTGCCGTCGTTGTTGTAGACCACCGTGCCGTGGGAGGGTGCGGTGTTGCCGGAGACGGCGCCCTGGGCCACGACGCCGATGGTGTCGTTGCCGGTGACCTTGACCGTGACGGGGGTGTTCTGGGGCGTGGTGGCGGCGTCGTCGACGGCCAGGGAGGGCCGGTAGACGATGATGTTCTGCAGCCCGACAGCCTGGCATCCGTGGATGTTCTGGTCGACGAGCGAGCCGCCGTCGTGGCACTCGGTGAACGGGTCCCAGGTCGTCGTAGTTCCCACGGCGGCGCTGCCGTTGGCGACGGCTGGCACAGAGACGTTGTAGAGGAGCCGCACGGTGGCCGAGTCCGTGCCGGCGGGGAGGTAGTCCCGCAGCCGGTATTCGACCGTCCGCCCGTCAGCTCCGGGGAAGAACTGCTCCGGCTGAGGCCAGCTGCTCGCGGGGACGGAGTACGCGTCGGTGTTGACGCAGATCGGCCACGCCCCGGTCTTCTCCTGGCTGAAGACGAGTCCCCCGAACGCTCCCACCTGGGGGAGGGGGTTGATGGAGCCGTCGGACGCGGGGACGTACTTGTCCGTGAGCTGGGCGGTGGGCATGACGCCTGGAACGCCCGTGAAGGCCGAGATCGCGCCGATCCACTCCGGGCCTTGCGGGAAGACGGGGGACATCGGCCCGCCGTAGAGGAACTGGCCGCAAGCGCAGTCGGACATCTGGGTGGAGTAGTTGCCCGACTTGTAGGTCTGTGTGCCGTTGTCCGCGCCCTGCGGCTCGGGAACGGGGGCGGGAGCGCTGGAGGCGGAAGGGGCGGCCAGCGCAGCCGGGGCGCCGAGGGCGACGGCGCCCACGCCGAGCGAAGCGGCGGCGAGGACGGTACGGGCGTGCGAGAGGATGCGGGGCGAGGGCGACATGGCGTCTCCGAGGGGATGGGGCTGCGGAGACGGATCCCGGCGCAGCAAAGGGGATCAGGTGAAATGAATACTAGTCAAGAAATGTGGTCTGGCCAACCCTTCACGGTGTCCAGAATCGCCTGTGGGGCATCCGGGTCCGCGAGGAGGGCGGCGCGGGCCTCGGCGAACTCCCGCGCCCGCCCGGTGGCGTGGAGAGCCCGGGCCGTCTCGAAACGGGCCTCCGCGCGTGCGGCAGGGCGGACGAACATGAACTCGCTCGGGTGCGCAGGCGCAGAGGAGATGAGGCGCTCGAGCTCGAGGACCGCCTCGAAGCGGCGCGTCTCCACGAGCCGGCGGTACAGGACCGCTCTGGCCTCGAACCGGCCGGGCCGGAGGGTGCAGGCCTGAAGGAGGGCGTCCTCGACGGCGGCGTCGGGCATCCCCGCGAGCTCCAGCTGCTCCGCCAGGTGGAAGTGGGAGATGTACGACGACTCGCTCTCGGGGTCCGTCTCCAAGGCGATCGCCTTGCGGTACTCGCGGACGCTCTCCCTGTGGTTCCCCAGAACCCGATGCGTTCCCGCCAGATAGTAGTGGGTGACCGGGTCGTCGGGATTGTCCTCGAGGTCCAGGGCCAGCAGGCGCAGGTCCCGCTCGAACTTGTCGGAGCGGGAGCCGCCCGTGGCGAAGTGAAGCGCCTCCGTGGCGGAGAAGCGCAGGTCCGGGTTGCCCGACGGATGCACGGCGAGCTCGTGGGTGCGGTATTTGTACCGCCACCCGCGGCCAGTGCGGAAGACGCGGACCTGCCAGTACGTCTCGGTGTCCCCGATCCGCACCGCAAGGCCGTCCACGGACTCCTGCGGGTGGACCTCCTCGATCTCCCTGCGCAGCAGATCGGCCCGGTCCCAGGCCATGTCAGCGTCGAGGATGACCATCCAGTCGCACGTGGGCTCCGCGAGGTCGAGCAGGACGTTGCGGGTGCTGGCGAAGTCCGTGAACGGCGCCTCGTGGAGGAACCCGGGGTGCTCGGCCGTGTACTCGCGGAGCAGGTCCTGGGTGCCGTCCGTGCTGCCGGTGTCGAGGACCACCCAGTGGTCGGCGACGGGCTGCAGCGAGCGCAGGGCGTCCAGCACCACGTGGTGCTCGTTTTTGACCATGAGGATCGCGGCGACGACGGGCTTCTCCATGGCTCCAGTGTGCCTCACCGCCTGCCCGGGTCCGGCGGGAGGGGTCAGATTCCGGCCTGGTAGTGCTGGAGCACCTCTGTGGCCGTGAGCGGGCGGTTGTACGCGGCGGCGTACTGCATGTTGCCGGCGAAGCACTCGTTGGCACGGGCCGGCGCTTCGGGGAAGTTCGTCAGCTGCATGCAGCCGATGCGGAAGAAGCCGTTGATGTTGCCCGGCGTGGGCCCGGCCGGAGTGCTGGCCACGGCCTTGCCGTCCA
>NZ_JACWAB010000005.1 GCF_020483305.1 Arthrobacter sp. UM1 | reverse complement strand
GGCGCGAGATAAAACTCTACACACCCGCCACCGACCACGCAAATCGAAGAGCTCCTTACTTCGGGTGACCTCGGTCACCGCATTCGAGCCCCGTCAGGCTCCTTCGCTCCGTCTCTCTCCTCCGCTCTCCGTAGCCCCACGTGTGGGTCCCCGCCTCTCCTCCTGCTGTCGTGCCCTTCCCTGCCCCCCCTCGCCTTCATGCCAGAGACGAACCAGGATGGGCCCATGACCCCTCCACTGGTTGACAGCTCCCCTGCTGAGCCCGCATTCGCCAACCCGCTGCGGCCGCACGTCGTCGTCGCCGGAGTCTCCGGCACGGGGAAGAGCACCGTGGCACGGATGGTGAGCGAGCGCTCCGGCATGCCCTTCGCCGAGGGGGACGAGTTCCACTCCCCCGAGAGCATCGCGGCGATGGCGGCGGGGACGCCCCTCACGGAAGAGGAGCGGCCGCCGTGGCTGCGGCGCCTCGCGGCATGGCTCTCCCGTCAGAATGCGGAGGGGAGGGCGGGGGTCGTTGCGTGCTCGGCGCTCTCGCGGGCCTCCCGGGACGTCCTGCGCGCTGCCGGCGGTGAGGTGGTGTTCGCGCAGCTGGTCGGGCCGGAGTCTGTTATTGCGGAGCGGCTCGCAGCTCGGAAGGGGCACTTCATGCCCGCCTCCCTGCTCCGCTCGCAGCTTGAGACTCTGCAGCCGCTCGGGCCGGATGAGCGGGGCGCGCAGTTCTCCGTGGAGCGTCCGCCGGGTGAGATCGCAGCGGAGATCGTGGAGCGGTTCGGCCTCGCGGAGCTCGATCCCGGGCACGGGTGAGGCCGCACGCCTCGGGTGGAGACTCCGAGGCGGTCAGCCGAAGGAGCAGCCCGCGCCCGGCGGGTTCAGTCCCCCGCGGGTCCACTTCCCGCAGGTTCAGTCCCCGCAGCCCGCGCCCGGCGGGCTCAGCTCCCGCGGGTTCAGCCCCGGCGAGCTCAGTGTCCCCGCGCTCAGCGCCCGCGGCCTCGGCTTCCGCTGCCGCGGGAGGAGCGTCCGTTGGGGCGGCCCTTCGACCCCTGCTGGCCGGGGCGGCCCTTGGAGCCCTGCCGGGCGGCGCCGCCCTTCTGTGAGGAGCCGCCCTTCTGCGAGCCCCCGCCCTTCTGTGACGAGGCGCCCCGCGCCCCCTGGCCGGACTGGCGCTCCCGGGTGCGCCGCTTGGCCTCGGCCTGCTCGCGCTCCCGCACGGACGGCTGGCGCGAGCTGTTCTCCCGCCGGCCGCGGACGATCCCGATGAACTCCTCGATGACGGGGTGGTTCTCCCCGGTCTCCGCGTCCTGCCAGGAGCGCTCGAAGCACAGCCAGACCCGCGTCGGCTCGAGGAGGCTCTGCGCGTCAGCCTCGGAGAGGAGGTCCCCCTCGGGCGCGTCGAGGCCTGCGGCGGCGGGGTCGTCGTCGTTGAGGAAGGACACCGCGGCGTCCTTGCGGGAGAACGCGCGGGCGACCGCCTGCGGGACCACCGCCACTCCGGCGCCGTTGCCCGCGAGCGCGATGGCCTGCTCGTACCCGAGGGCCTCGACGTCGAGCAGCTCGGAAGCGCCGACGGCCCGCACCGGCACCTCCTCCGCGAGCGCCAACAGGTGCTCCGCGGGGACGACGGCGACGGGCCGCTCCTCGTAGAGGGGGATCGTGAGGAGGCCGGAGGCGCCGCGGACCTCGGGGCGCCGGCCGCCGGAGCGGGCGAAGAGGAGGTGGCTGCGGGAGAGGGCCTCGAGCTGGGCGGACTCGCTCACCACGGAGACGTCGAGCGGAACGTCCGGCCTGCGCTCGGCCCAGCGGTCCAGCCACTTGCCCGGGTTGACGCCGGGGACCATGGCCACGGACAGGGCCTCGATGCTCTCCATGCCCTCCAGACTATGCGGCCCTCTAGACTGACCGCACCGGCCCCGCGCGCTCACCGCGCGAGGTGCGCCGCCGCCCCGTCCCCCACCCGTCAGGAGAAGCCCATGCCCCATCTCGCCTCGTGCCTCTGGTTCAACGGCGACGCCGAGGAGGCCGCCGAGTTCTACGTCTCCCTGTTCCCGAACTCCCGGATCACGAGCGTGAGCCGGTACAGCGACGACCCCTCGGGGCAGGCGCCGTTCCCGGGAGGCACGGCGATCGTCGTCGAGTTCGAGCTCGACGGCCGCGCGCTCCAGGCCCTCAACGGCGGCCCGCAGTTCCCGCCCACCGAGGCCTACTCCACGATGGTCCTCTGCGAGGACCAGGCGGAGGTGGACCACTACTGGGACGGGTTCATCGGAGGCGGCGGAACCGAGAGCCAGTGCGGCTGGCTGAAGGACGCCTGGGGCGTCTCCTGGCAGATCGTGCCGAAGGGCCTGGCCGAGCTCCTCGCGGACGACACCGACGGGCGGTCCCAGCGCGCGCTCCAGGCGATGTTCGGGATGAAGAGGCTCGTCATCGCCGATCTGGAGGCCGCCGCGGACGGGCGCTGAGCAGCCGCCGCGCGCTGAGCCGTACGATGTCCCAGGGGCCACCGCCCCCGGGACCCGCGGCATGCCGCGCCCCGTCCCCGCCCCCTCGAGAAACGGAGCACCGATGAGCCAGGACGTGACCCCCGACGTCGTCTATCACGCCTCCCCTGAGCCCGAGCAGAGGCAGCGCGACGTCAAGGAGGTGACGTCCGCCGCCGCGGCCCACCGCTTCGAGGGGCGCGACGACGTCATCCGCAGCCACGGGCGCTACGCGCTCGTCAACCGGAGGCTGACTCCGCACGAGGCGATGGTGGAGGACCTGCTCTTCGTGCGGACGGTGCTCGAGGACGCCGGGATCCGCTACCTCCTGGTGCGCGGCAACGACGTGCGGCCGGTCATCGCCGTCGCCTGGACGGACCGCAAGGCGCTCCGGAAGACCCTCGTGGCGGCCTGCCAGGACGAGCCGTTCTACTCGATGTCCGTGGACGCCAAGAAGCACTCGGCGCTCCTCGTGGCGGACGGGAAGCTGGCCGAGTCCACCAAGTCCCGCATGTTCCGGCTCTACCGCCCGCGCGTGGACCCGGACGGCAGCCTCGAGTACGGCCAGGGCACCGGCGTGCAGATCGAGCTGTGGCGCTGGGCGGGAGACGAGCTGCACCTGCCGATCGAGAACTCGCTCACCCGGCGCACCATCCCCGCGGACGAGGCGGTCCGCGGGACCGTGCACCGGTTCGGGCACGACTGGCCCACCATCGAGAACATGTTCGCGGACCACGCGACGGACATCGACTTCGAGATCGACGTCGTCTTCTCCTGGGTGGACGGCAACGACAAGGACTTCCAGCGCTACCGCGCCTCCTTCATGGAGAACGCCGTGGTGGGCGAGGGCGACGACGCCGAGGCTCGCTTCCGCCAGATCAACGAGCTGAAGTACGCGCTGCGCTCGATCCACATGTTCGCGCCGTGGGTCCGCCGCATCTACATCTGCACGGACTCGGCCGTGCCCGCGTGGCTGAACCCGGACCACGAGCAGATCCGGATCGTCCGCGCCGCGGACCACTTCGAGGACCCCAGCGTCCTGCCCGTCTTCAACTCGCAGGCCATCGAGGCCCAGCTGCAGAACATCAAGGGCCTCTCGGAGCACTTCCTCTACTCGAACGACGACATGTTCTTCGGCCGCCCGCTGGGGCCGGACATGTTCTTCTCCCCGGGCGGCGTGACCAAGTTCATCGAGGCGGACACGAGGATCGGGCTCGGCGACAACCACCTGGACCGCTCCGGGTTCGAGAACGCCGCCCGCGTGAACCGGCGCCTGCTCTTCGAGCGCTTCGGCCGCATCACCACCCGGCACCTCGAGCACACGGCCGCCCCGCTGCGGGTCTCCGTGCTGCGGGAGATGGAGGCCGTGTTCGAGGACGAGTTCCGGCAGACGGCCGCGAGCCGCTTCCGCCAGAAGGACAACATCTCCGTGACCAACTCGCTGTACCACTACTACACGCTGCTCACCGGGCGGTCCGTGCAGAAGGTCGGCGCCAAGGTCACCTACGTGGACACCACGATGCACTCCGGGCTCGCGCAGCTGGACAAGCTCCTGCGCAAGCGGAACCAGGACTTCTTCTGCCTCAACGACGGCAGCTTCCCCGAGGTCTCCGCGCAGGAGCGGCAGGAGCGCGTCGTCGGATTCCTCGAGTCCTACTTCCCCGTGCCCGCGCCGTGGGAGACGGGGGCGCAGGCGGACGCCTGACCTGGCGGGCGGCAGGGCCCGCAGACCGGTCCGGGACGACGCCCGAGCCCATGCGCTAGACTTGCCGGGTGCCTAGGCGAGGGCCGGTCGCTTTCCGAGCGTCCGCAGCCGTCATCGACGAAGGCCGCGTGCGGACCCCGTGTCCGCCGGTGGTTTGCGCTCCCGGGCACCCAGAGCACATGTTCCCCTCGGAAGGAAAGCCATCATGGCCACCACCAACATCACGGGTGAGAAGCGCACCGAATTCGGCAAGGGCGCTTCGCGAGCAGCCCGCCGCGCGGGCAAGATCCCCGCAGTCATCTACGGCCACGGCGCTGAGCCGATCCACGTCCTCCTCCCGGAGCACGAGACCACCCTGGCCGTCCGCCACGCCAACGCCCTCCTCGACGTGAAGGTCGACGGCGAGGACCACCTCGCCCTCGTCAAGGACGTGCAGCGCGACATCATGCGCCAGTCCGTGGACCACATCGACCTCCTCACGGTCCGCCGTGGCGAGAAGGTCGAGGTCGAGATCTCCGTGACCGTCGAGGGCGAGGCCGAGCCGAACTCCGTCGTCAACCTCGAGACCGCCACGGTCCTCGTCGAGGCCGAGGCCACGCACGTTCCCGAGTCCTTCACGTTCTCCGTCGAGGGCCGCGAGATCGGCGAGCACGCCTACGTCTCCGACCTCGAGGTCCCGAAGAACGTCACGGTCCTCACGGATCCCGAGACGGTCCTCGTCACCATCTCCGAGCCGCCGGTCGTCGACCTCGGCGAGGAGGACGAGGAGACCGCCGAGGGCGAAGAGGGCGAGGAGACCGCCGAGGGCGAGGAGTCCGAGGGCGAGTCCGAGTCCTCCGAGGACTCCGAGTAAGCGGACTCCGGAGAGACAAGGGAATCGCGATGAGCGATTTCTGGCTCGTGGCGGGGCTCGGGAATCCCGGGCCCCGCTACGAGCGCACCCGGCACAACATCGGGCAGATGGTGGTGGACGAGATCGCGGCGGACGCCGGCATCTCCCTCCGCAGCTGGAAGGGGCGCGCGCTGCAGGGCGCCGGACGCCTCTCCCTCGGCGGCACGCGGGTCATCCTCGCGAAGCCGCTCACCTTCATGAACGAGTCCGGCGGTCCCGTGGCCGGGCTCGCCAAGGCCTTCGACGTCCCCCTCGAGCGGATCGTGCTGGTCCACGACGAGCTGGACGTCCCGTTCGGGGACGTCCGCCTCAAGCGCGGCGGCGGCGAGGGCGGCCACAACGGCCTCCGGGACACCACCAAGGCCCTCGGCACCAAGGACTACTACCGCGTCCGCGTGGGCATCGGGCGCCCGCCCGGCCGCATGGACGTCAGCGACTTCGTCCTCAAGCCCTTCTCCTCCGCCGAGGCCAAGGAGCTCCCGTTCCTCGTCGGCGACGCCGCGGACGCCGTCCGCCTCCTCCTCGAGCGCGGGCTCACCGACGCGCAGCAGACCGTCCACGCGCCGCGCCCCTGAGCGGCTGATTCCGCGCCCGGGCGCTCACTCCGCCGTCGTCGGCCCCCGGTGGCGCACCGCAGCGGCCGCGATGACGACGACGGAGGCCACGAGGACCGCCGTCGGGAGGGAGACGTACGCGTCCCAGAGGGGGGACCCGCTCGGATCCCCGCCGCCCGGGAGGAAGACCGCGAAGACGCGGTTGCTCACGCCGAGCGTGAACGCGAGGAGCGCCCCCAGCACCGCGAGCGGCCGGCGCGCCGAGGGCAGCCGCCACGCGAGCGCGAACCAGGACCACAGGATCACCGGAAGCCAGACCGCGTGGTGTGCCCAGGAGATGGGCGAGATGAGGAGCATGAGCGAGGACGCGAGACCGATGAGCGTCAGCGTGTCCGTCTCGCGCGGGAGGCACCGCAGCGCCGTGTAGACGAGCCCGATGAGCAGGAGCGCGAGGATGAGCCAGGCGATCTGGCTGTCCGCGTCGAACCGGGCGAGCACGGCGCGGACGGAGACGTTGTCGAAGAAGCCGATGCTGCCGATCCGCGAGGTGTCCCGGATGACCTGGAGCCAGTACTGGTGCGAGAGGGCGGGAAGCGCGGCCCAGGTCAGCGCGATCGAGCCGGCGAAGCCCACGGCCATGCCCGCGATGCAGGACCACGAGCGGCGCGCGAGCGGAACGATCCCGAAGACGAGCGGCGTGAGCTTCACCCCCGCGGTCAGGCCGATGACGAGCCCCGCGAGGAACCCCCAGCCCCAGCGCAGGCACGCGAGGCAGACGAGGCCGAAGAGGATCGCGTTGATCTGGCCGAAGCTCATGGTGCTCCGCAGCGGGCCGGTCCACGCGAGGACGCCGGTCAAGAGCATCGGCGAGGCGAAGCGCGCCCAGCCCGCGGGCAGCAGCGGCACGAGGCGGCGCAGGAGCGCGCGCATCACCGCGTACGTCAGCCCGAGCGAGAGCACCGCCATGAGCGGACCCGCGAAGGCGACGGGCAGGAAGCTCACGGGGATGAAGAGCGCGGCCGCGAAGGGCGGGTACGTGAACGGGAGGCGCGCGGGGAGCTCGAGCTGCAGCCCGCCCTCGTAGAGCGCGGCGGGGTTCTGGAGCAGGGTGCGCGCGCCGGCCTGGTAGACCTGCAGGTCGATGCACTCGTGGACGAACACGAGGACGGAGGCCACGGCAAGGAGGAGCCCGACGGCGCCGGTCCAGCGGGCGGGGCGGTGCTCGCCGCGCGGAGGCGCGCCCTCGGCAGGGCGGCGGGGCGGGCTGGCTGGGGACATGGGGGTCTCTCCCGGTCGGGCGGGCGCCCGCGAAGTATCTCGGGAGCCTAAACAGGGTACCAGCGGGGCAGGCGGGGCCTCGGGGCGGCGAGCCTCCCGTTCGGCGGCCCGGGGTTGCCTTGCCAGCCGCCTGGCACGGGGCCTGGCAAGGGGCCTGGCCAGGGTCCTGCCAAGGGGCCTGGCCCGGGGCCGGACTGGCCGCACGGCGCGGCGTGTGGAGCCTGCGGAACGTTCACGTGACCCCTGCAGGAACGTTCAACTGTGAAGCAATTGCACGGGGCGGGGTGGTTCGTGTAGCGTCGTTCTCGGAACGGAAACGTTCCCCACCGGCTGGAGCCGGTATCGCGTGGCCTCCGAGACTGGGCCAACCCCCATCGCGATACCGGCTCCTTCTGTGTTCACGGCCCTTTTCAGGCCCGTGTTGCCGCCCCCTCTCAGGCGCGGGGCGTGCGTGACGCCGTTGTCGCTGCGGAGCCGGCCCACAGCTGCGTGCAACCGCCCCTCAGCCGCGGGGCGCGCGGGGCGTGATCCCGGCGGCCGCGAGGCGGCGGGCCACCTCCTCGGGCCCCACTTCTTCCCCCACCGACGCTCCCCCGCCGGCCGGAACCACAGTGTGGACGATCGTGTCCTCGAAGACGTGGACGAGGTTGTACGCCTGCGCGGCGTCCCGGCCCCGCGTCCCCCGGACGCCGTCCGGGCCCACCTCCCCCACGAGGTCCTGCGTATAGCAGGTGGCCGAGGCCACCGAGACGGGGATCCCAGCGCAGGTCGCCGAGCTCGAGTAGTGGAGGTGGCCGGCGAGGATGGAGCGCACGTCCGTGCCCCGCACGACGTCGGCGAACGCCCTCTGCCCGCGCAGCTCGACGAGCTGGGAGAGCGGCTGGATGACAGGCGTGGGCGGATGGTGCATGGCGATGACGGTGCCGTGCGGGGCGGCGTGCTCGAGGACCCGGCCGAGCCAGGCGAGCTGGTGATCGCTGAGCTCGCCGTAGTGAGAGCCCGGAACGGTGGTGTCCAGGACGACGATCCGCAGGCCGTTCACCTCGTAGACCGCGTCCACGGGCTCTTCGCCGGGGCCCTCGCCGAGGAGGCCCTCGCGGAACGCCGCCCGGCTGTCGTGATTGCCCATAGCCCAGACGACCTCCGCGCCGAGGGCTTGGGCCGCGGGCTCCACGGCCTCGCGGAGGCGACGGTAGGCGTCCGGCTCTCCGTCATCGGCGAGGTCACCGGTGAAGATGAGCGCCTCGACCCGCTGCCCGCTGTCCACGAGGCCCTGGAGCGCGGCCGCGAATCGCTCGTCCGAGTCCACGACGCCGTAGAGGGGCAGTCCGGAGCCGGTGAAGTGGGTATCGCTGATGTGGACGAGGACGTGCTCCGCCGGCGCGTGCTCCGTCACGATCTGCATCTCGCGGGGCGGGCTCGGCGGACCCTCGCCGCCGCTGTCACGGCGGGCGGAATCACGGGGGCGCGGGTCAGGGGCTTGGGGCTCGGCCACGCGTCCCATTCCACCACAACGGCACACGCGCCGGCGTGATGCGCGGTTTTGAATAAGGCCTCGTGTTTGAAAATTTGCCAGGCTGTACACAGCCGTTTGCCAGGCCCCGGTGTCTATGGTGAAGTCACCAATTGATTCGGCCGCCAAAACGGCCGAAGGAAAGGAGCAGACATGGGACTCGGAGACAAGATCAGCAACGCTGCTGAGAACCTGAAGGGCAAGGCCAAGGAGTCTGCCGGCAAGGCTTCCGACAACGAGCAGCTCCAGGCCGAGGGCAAGGGCGACCAGTTCTCGGCTGGCGCCAAGAAGGTCGGCGAGGACGTCAAGGACACGTTCAAGTAAGCCTTCTGGGCCTTTCCCCCTTCGACGGGGCCGGTGCGCGGCGATGCCGCGGCCGGCCCCGTTCTCATGTCCGGGGGGAGGAGCCCCTCGGACACCGGTCAGCCCCACGGGAGGTTCAGCCCCGAGAGGGGGCTCAGCCCGGCACGAGTCCCTGGACCGTCTCCCACCCGGCCTTGAGCAGACCGAAGACGGCGTAGAGGCTCACCGGGGTCATGACGAGCCACTCCACCCATGAGCCGGTTTTTCCGAGCAGAGGCAGCGCGATCCGCCGCGAGCTGAACGGCCACAGCAGGCCCACGCCTCCCCGGGTGAGCAGGTCCCCGAGGATGTGCGCCGCCACGCCCACGCCCACAGCCACGGGGAACCAGGCGGGGTTCCCGGGATGGCCCAGGGAGACGCCCAGGCCGAGCAGGAGCGCTGCGCACCAGGCGGTCCGCGGTCCGGGAACCACCTTGAGCGCGCCCAGTGCCAGAGCTCCCAGAAGCAGGGCGCAGACTTCCGGCGCCCACGGCGTGCGCCCCGCCAGAACGGCCAGGAAGACCACGGCCGCAAGGCCCGCCACAGAGTGCGTCCCCTGACGATGCCCTCCTGCGGCCGCCTCCGCGGCCCGGGCCGCCACCGTGGTGAACGGGGGCAGCGCCCGCGTCAGCGTTGAGCTGCGGTGGTCCAGGTCCGGCAGAAGCGCCGCTCCCGCGCAGACGAGCGCCCCGCTCAGCACCCCGGCCGGGTGGGCGGGCAGGAGCGCGAGCCCGGTTCCCGCTGTGCTCAGCGCGATCCACGCCGCTGCGCCGCTCGCCGCGTGGTGGCCGCCCATCATGCCGGTGATGCCCCTTCCCTCGGGTGTGCGGGGCCGGCGCAGCCGGCCTCCGTCGTCGTGCTCTCCATCTTCTCGCGAGGGGTGGACACTCTAAGGGGACGCACCGCGAAAGCCCCGAGCCCGGGCGCCCCGCCGGAGGGTCACCAGCGCGGGACGGCGAACGGGCGGCCGCCGATGCGGTGGACGTCCGCCTCGACGTCGAAGACCTCGCGCAGCACCTCAGGCCGGACGACCTCCTCCGGGGCGCCGTGGCAGACCGCCTGGCCGTCCTTGAGAGCCAGGAGGGAGTCGGAGCAGCGGGCGGCGAGGTTGACGTCGTGGATGACCACCACGACCGTCTTGCCGTGTTCATCCGCAAGGGTGCAGATGAGGCGCATGACCTCGACGCTGTGGCGCATGTCGAGGCTGCTGAGCGGCTCGTCCAGCATGAGCACCTCGGTGTCCTGCGCGAGCACCATCGCGATGAACGCCCTCTGCCGCTGGCCGCCCGAGAGCTCGTCCAGCCGGCGCTCCGCGAGCGCGCCGAGGGAGACGAACCCGAGCGCCTCCTCGACCCGTTCCAGGTCCTCCGCGCGCAGCCGCCCTCCCGAGTGCGGGAAGCGCCCGAACGCCGCGAGCTCGCGGACGGTGAGCCGCAGCGTCACGTGGTTCTCCTGGCGCAGCACCGCGAGCATCCGGGCGAGCGCTCGGCTCGGAGCCGTGGAGACGTCCAGCCCGCCCACCGTGATGCGTCCGCTGCGCAGGGGCGCGAGCCGGGACATCGCGGACAGGAGGGTGGACTTGCCGGCCCCGTTGGCGCCGATGACGGAGGTGACGCCGCCGGACGGGATGCTCGCGGAGAGGCCTTTGAGCACCTCGACGCCGCCGTAGGCGAGGACGGCCTGCTCGACTCGGATCACTTGAGGGCCCCTTTCAGGAGGAGGGCGAGGAAGACGAGGCCGCCGGCGAACTCGATGACCACCGCGAGCACGGTCTGGAAGCCGAGGAGCCGCTCGAGGACGAACTGGCCCCCGAGGAGCACCGCGACGGCGAGGCAGGCCGCCGTCGGGAGGATCCATGCGTGCCGCGGCGAGGGGCAGAGCTGGTACGCGAGGGACGCGACGAGGAGGCCGAAGAACGTCACGGGCCCCACGAGCGCCGTCGAGACCGCCACGAGCGCCGAGGCCGCCAGCAGCACCCGGGTCACGGCCCGCCCGTGGTCCACGCCGAGGCCCACGGCCGTCTCGCGCCCGAGCGCCGCGACGTCCAGGACCCGCCGCATCCTCCAGAGGAACGCGACCGCCACGGCGACGACGACGGCGGCCGCACCCACGAGCTCCTGCGAGACCTGGTTGAACGAGGCGAAGAAGAGGTCCTGGAGGATGAGGTAGTCGTTCGGGTCGATGAGGCGCTGCATGAGACCCGAGACGCCCCGGAAGAGCGCGCCGCAGACGATCCCGGCGAGCAGCACGGCGTGGAGCGCGCCGGCAGAAGCGCCGCCCCGTCCGAGGAGGGCGCGGAAGAGGAGCAGGGAGAACGCGGCCATGACCGCGGCTTCGGCTGCGAAGCGCCACGTCTCCGGGACGGTCAGCCACTCGAAGCCGCCGAGCAGGAACACGAGCGAGGTCTGGACCAGGAGATAGAGCGCGTCGAGGCCCATGATCGAGGGCGTCAGGATCCGGTTGGCCGTCACCGTCTGGAACGCCACCGTGGCGACGGCGACGGCCACGCCCACGAGCGCCATGGCCGCGGCCTTGAGCAGCCGGCGGGGCAGGATGTACTCCACCGCTCCCGTGAGGTCCCAGCCGATGAAGAGCGCTGCGGACACGGCGGCGGCGCCGGCCGCGAGGGCGAGGCCCCGCACGTGGGCGCGCGAGCGGACCGGCGGACGTGCGGCAGCGTGGGCGCGGAGCCTGCTCATGCCAGGCCTCTCCGCCGCCGCCCGGCCAGCAGCGCGAGGAACCCGGCGGCCCCGACGACGGCCATGACGAGCCCCACCGGCACCTCGAAGGGGTAGCGGACGGTCCTGGCCGCGATGTCGCAGGCGAGGACCAGCCCGGCGCCCAGGGCCGCCGCCCAGGGGACGGCGCGCCGGGCGCTGTCCCCGACGAAGAGGGACACGGCGTTCGGGACCACCAGCCCGAGGAAGGGCAGAGAGCCGACCGTGGTCACCGTGACGGCGGCGATGAGCGCCACGACGACGACGCCGAGGCGCACCACCGCCCGGTGGTCCACCCCGAGTCCGCGCGAGACGTCCTCCCCCAGGCCGGCCACGGTGAAGCGGTCCGCCGCCGCATAGCCGATGACCGCCATCGCGCCGACGGCCCAGAGGAGCTCGTACCGGCCGCGCAGCACCCCCGAGAAGTCTCCGTAGGTCCACGCGTTGAGCGCCTGGAGGAGATTGAGGCGGTAGGCGAAGAACGTGGTCACCGCCGAGACCACGCCGCCCAGCATGATCCCGACGAGCGGCACGAGCAGGCTCGATCGGCTGGGCACCCGCCGGACGAGGGCGAGGAAGAGGAACGTGCCCGCGAGCGCGAAGCACGCGGCCACGGCCATCTTGGCCAGCGGCGTGTGCCCGGGCGCCAGCACCGTCACCACGAGGATCCCGAGCATGGCCGACTCGACCGTGCCCACGGTGGACGGCTCCACGAACCGGTTCCGGGCGACCATCTGCATGACCAGGCCCGCCACCGCCAGGGCCGCCCCGGCGAGCACCGCGGCGAGCGTCCGGGGCACGCGGGAGACCCAGAAGACCTCGAGGACGTCCGGGCGCCCCGCGAGCACCTCCCCGAGGGGAACCGAGGACACGCCCACGAACAGGCTGGCCGCGGCGAGGGCGAGAACCGCGGCCAGAGCCGCCGCCAGAGCGCCGCCTCGCCCCTGCAGCCGCGCTCTGCGACCGCCGGCGTCCGGCACCGCGCTAGAGCCCCTTCTTGATGTCCGCGATCATGCGGGGCAGATTGCCCAGGCCGAAGTCCACGAGGTACCAGCTCGCGGCGTCCACGTAGGTGATCTTGCCGTTCTTGGCCGCGTCCGTGGACTTCACCAGCTCGTTGTCCAGCGTGGCCTTGGCCGCGTTGCCGTTCTCCGACTTGCCGGAGGTCTCGTCCCGGTCCAGCACGTAGATCCGGGCCGGGTTCTTCTCCTTGACGAACTCGAAGGAGACGGCCTGTCCGTGGCGGTCCGCGTTGGTGATGCCGCTGACCGGCGCGAGGCCGAGCGTCTGGAAGACGTAGCCGAAGCGGGAGTCCTGGCCGTAGGCGTTGACCTCCCCGCCGGAGACCATCGCGAAGAGCGTCTCGCCCGAGCCGGCGGCGTCCTTGACGGCCTTGGCCTGAGCGGCGATGTCCTCGAGCTTGGACTTCACCTCCGCCTCCTTGCCGAAGATGCGCCCGAGCGCCGTGGCGTACTCGGTGAAGGTGCGCTCCTGCGCCTTCTGGTCCGGCGTGAGGTTGAGCGTGGGGGCGATCTTGGACAGCTCCCCGTAGGACTTGGAGGAGCGGGAGGAGGCGATGATGAGGTCCGGCTTCTCCGAGGCGATCTTCTCGAAGTCCGGGTCCTTGAGCGAGCCGATCTTCGTGTACTTCGAACCCTCGTACTTCTTGAGCGGCACCGGCATGTTCTGCTTGGGCACGCCGGCCACCTCCACGCCCAGGGCGTCCAGGGTGTCGAGGACCCCGAGGTCGAACACGAAGACCTTCTTCGGCTTCAGCGGGACCTCCGTGGTCCCCTGCGCGTGCTTGACGCTCACGGTGCTCTGGGCTCCGCCGGCGGACGCGCTCGCGCCGGAGGGGCTCTTCTCCTCCTTCCCGCAGGCCGCGGCCAGGAGCCCGACGGCGGTCAGGGCGCCGCCGAGGAGGAGTCGACGAGAAGGACGAGAAGCGGACATGGTGTGCCTTCCGGGTGGAGCTGCGGCCGAGGCCGGTGGAACGGTAGCGCGAGGTCAGACCTCACGGCTCAGGCCAAGGGTATAGGTAAGGCTAACCTTTGTCCAATGAACCCACTCCGACGCCCCTCCCCGTCCGGCACGCCCTGCCCGGAGGCGCCCTCAACGCGCTTGTGCACCCGGTCCGTTCGGTTTCAGAGCTGAAATCCGAACGGACCGGGTGCACAAGCAGGGGGCGGAGCCCGGAGGGGAGGCCGTCCGCGCTAGAGGACTTCCTTCGCCTTGGCGATCGCGAAGCCCCAGCCCTGGCCGACCGTCGGCTTGCCCGGCACGGCGATCTCGTCCGGGTTCGTGATGAAGTCGAGCAGCACGGGCCCGTTGGCGCGGTCGGCGAAGGCCTGGCGGACGGCGTCGTCCACCTCGCCGGGCTTCTCCACGCGCCGCGCCTGCCAGCCCATCGCCTGCGCGAGCCCCACGAAGTCCGGGTTGTCCAGCTCCGTGCCGAACTCCGGCAGGCCGCCCTGCTCCTGCTCCAGCTTCACCATGCCGAGCCGCCCGTTGTTGAAGAGGGCGACGACGACGGGCAGCTTGTACGTAACCGCCGTGCGGAGGTCGCCGAGCAGCATCATGAGGCCGCCGTCGCCGCTGAAGGCCACCACGGCGCGGTCCCGGTCCAGGCCCTGCGCGCCGAGGGCCTGCGGCATCGCGTTGGCCATGGAGCCCAGGTTGTAGGAGCCCACGAGCTGGCGGGTCCCCGTCATCTCGACGAACCGGGACAGCCACACCGTGCTCATGCCCGTGTCCGAGGTGAAGACCGCGTCCTGCGGCGCGTGGCGGTGCAGGGCGGCGGCCACCTCCTCGGGGCGGAGCCGGCGGTCCGGGTTGTCGAAGGCGGAGCGGATCCGACCGAAGAGCTTGGAGTCGTGCTTCGGGTCCGTGACGCCCTGCTGCATCGACCGCCACTCGTCATAGCGCCTGCGCGCCGCGTCGAGGTGGTGGGAGGAGCGCTTGGAGGTCTCCTTCGCCGCCGCCTTCGCGGCCTTGGCCTCCTTCTTGTCCGCGGCGGCAGTCCCCGCAGGACCCTCGGAGCCGGTCTCGCCGGCCAGGCGGGCGTTGAGGATGCGCAGCGTGGAGGCGGCGTCGCCCACCACGGCGTGCTGCGCCGCCACGCGCCGGCCGATCATCTCCTGGTAGCGGTCGATCTGGACCACCGTCTTCCCCTTGGGGTACCAGTCCGTGTACGGGAAGTCGGTGCCGACCATGAGCAGGACGTCGCAGTCCTCGAGCGCCTTGACCGCGCCGGGGTTGCCGATGAGGCCGGTCTGCCCCACCTGGAACTCGTTGTCCTTCTCCAGGACCGGCTTGGCCTTGAGCGTGAGGACCATGGGCGCCTGGAGCAGGCGGGCGGTCTCGAGGACCTCCTCGCGGGCCCCGGCCGCGCCGCAGCCCACGAGCATGGTCACCTTGGCCCCGCGGTCCGCGAGCACGTCCACGGCCTCCGCGATGTGCGACTCGGCGGCCGGGCCACCCTCCGCGCGCGGGGCCACGTGAACGGGCTCGTCCGAGGCCGCCTCGAGGCTTCCGACGTCGCCCGGGAGCGTCAGGACGGAGACGCCCCGCTCGCCGTAGGCCGTGTTGACCGCCTCCGCGAGGATGCCCGGCAGCTGGGCCGGGTTGGTGACGGTGTGGGCGAAGGCGGCGACGTCGGCGAAGAGCTTGTCGTTGTCCACCTCCTGGAAGAACTGCGTGCCGATGTGCTCCGTGGGCACCTGGCCGCAGATCGCGAGGACGGGGGCGTGGGACTTCTTCGCGTCGTACAGCCCGTTGAGCAGGTGCACCGCGCCCGGGCCCACCGTGCCCATGCACACGCCGATGGTCCCGCTCAGCTGCGCCTGCGCGCTCGCCGCGAAGGCGGCGACCTCCTCGTGGCGGACGCCGATCCACTCGATCTCCTTGCGGCGGCGGATCGCGTCCGTGACGGGGTTGAGGGCGTCTCCGACGACGCCCCACACCTGCTTGACCCCCGCCTCGACGAGGGACTCGACGATCATCTCGGCAACGTTGCGGCTCACTTCGACTCCTTCCAGCGCGGCGTGGTCTCCGCGCCCTTCTTCACGCGGAACGAGTCCGCAGTCACGGCCTCCCAGTCGCGGGCCCACCCCTTGAACTGCGAGCCCCGGACGAGCTCGCCCTCCTCGAGCCAGTCGAAGAGGTCCCGGTAGGAGCGGCTCATGCCGCGGCCCACGATCCGGCGGAGCATCCACGGCTCCAGCTCGCTCGGGTGGGTGACGCCCATGGCCGCCATCATCTTGACGGCCTCGGAGACGGTGGAGGCCTGGTAGTTCTTGACGCGCTGCGACTTGTCCGGGATGTCGATGGCCCGCTGCCGGCGCTGGCTCTGCGTGGCCACGCCCACGGGGCACTTGTCCGTGTTGCACTTCTGGGCCTGGATGCAGCCCACGGCCATCATCATGGAGCGCGCCAAGTTGGTGAAGTCGGCCCCCTGGATGAGCACCTTGACGACGTCGTTGGCGCCCGCGACCTTCCCGGACGCGCCGAGCTTGACGCGGTCCCGCAGACCGGAGCCCACGAGGGCGTTGTGCCACATCATGAGCCCCTCGGTGAGCGGGGTGCCCACGTGGTCCTCGAACTCGAGCGGCGCCGCTCCTGTGCCACCCTCGGAGCCGTCCACGATGATGAAGTCCGGCGTGCTGCCGAGCTCGAGCATCGCCTTGCAGATCGCGAGGACCTCGTGGCGCGAGCTCACGCACATCTTGAATCCGGCGGGCTTGCCGCCGGAGAGCTCCCGCATGCGCCCGATGAACTGGATGAGCTCCTTCGGCGTGGAGAACACGGTGTGGCCGGAGGGGCTGACGCACTTCTCGCCCTCGGGGACGTTGCGGATCTCCGCGATCTCCTTGGTCACCTTCTCACCCGGGAGAACGCCGCCGATGCCGGGCTTGGCGCCCTGGGAGAGCTTGAGGGAGACCATCTTCACCTGGTCCTTGGCCGCCTTCTCCCGGAACATGTCCGGATCGAACGCGCCGTCCTTGGTGCGGGCGCCGAAGTAGCCGGTGCCGATCTCCCAGACGAGGTCGCCGCCGTTCTCCTCGTGGTACTTCGAGAGGCCGCCCTCGCCCGTGTCGTGGGCGAACCCGCCCATCGCCGCGCCCTTGTTGAGGGCCCGGATGGCGTTGGCGGAGAGTGCGCCGAAGCTCATCGCGGAGACGTTGACGAGCGCCATGTCATACGGCTTGGTGCACTCCGGGCCGCCGATCCGCACGCGCGGCGTCTCCTGGGGCTCCGGAACCGGGAAGGACGAGTGCGTGAGGTACTCGTAGCCCTCCTCGACGACGTCCCGCTCGGTGCCGAACGCCTGCTCGCCGTGCTCGCCCTTGGCCCGCTCGTAGATGATCGAGCGCGTGTCGCGGTCATAGGGACGGCCGTCCCAGTTGCGCTCGATGAAGTACTGCTGCAGCTCCGGCCGGATGAACTCGAGGGCGAACCGGGCGTGGCCCAGGACCGGATAGTTGCGGAGGATGGAGTGTTTCTTCTGGAGCAGGTCCCAGGCCGCGAGTCCGGAGACTCCCGCGCCGATTCCTGCGATGATCTGACGTGCCTTCAAGGATCTCTCCTCACCGGGGGATGGGGTTGTCAGGCAAAACACTAACCCGCCTCTTGATTGAGCGAGCGTCCGATTTTCACGGTTTTCCCCCCGAATTCCGGAAAACGCACAGGAAGACACAGAAAAGCCCCGGGAAGCACCCAGGGCGATTCATCTGCGCGGCGCCTCTCAGAAGACGTCCTGCTCGCTCTCGTGCTCCTCGAGGCGGTGGAGCACGCGGGCCACGTCCTCCTCGGACGGAGTCGCGTCCGTGATCTTGGTGATCTCGACGCCGGCGTCCACCTTGGGGTCCTGGAGCAGCCCGCGCTCTGCGAGCTCGGAGGCCACCTGGACCACCTCCTGCTCCGTGAGACGGCGGCGCAGGAGGGCGAGCAGGGGCTGGTAGTCGGGCGCGGGGACGCCCGCAGCGTACCCGCTGCGGATCCAGGCGACCACGCGCTGGACGAGGCTCAGCGCCATCAGCTGGACTTCTTCAGCATCGGGAGGCCGTGGGAGAAGTCCACCTTCATGCCGAGGCCCGAGGACACGACCACGAGGATGCCGAGCGCGATCGCCGCGATGACGAGGGCGAAGCACAGGTAGGCGACGACGCGCCCCGCGGGGTGGACCGTCGTCGCCCCCGAGGACTCGTGGGCGGTGCCCCACGCGAGCGAGCGGATGCCCGCCGCGAAGAGCGCGGGCAGGCCCGCGCCGAGGACGAGGCTGACGAGCAGGACCTTCCAGGCTGCGTCGAGCGCGAATCCGATGTTCTGCACGGACTACTCCTTCGGGGTGCGGCCGGCGCGGGCGCCGACGGGCTCGGGGGCGGGACGCGAGTCGGCTGAGGCGATGCGCCCGGCGGCGGTGCGCTCCCCCGCGGGCTGGGACGCCGGGGCATCGGAGGCGCCGGTCGCGGACGCCGGGGCGAGCTCGCCGTTCCAGTCCTCATTGACATTAGTGTGGTCCACCGCCGTCTTGCGGGAGTGACGCCACATCCAGACGGAGAACGCCGCGAGGATCGCCGTGATGAGGACGGCGCCCCACGCGCCCGGCAGGAGCGAGGCGAGCCAGTACGTCAGGCCGCCGACGACGGCCGCGGCCGGGAGCGTGATGACCCACGCGAGGACCATGCGGGCCGCGACGCCCCAGCGGACCTCGCCGCCGGGCCGGCCGAGGCCGGTGCCGAGGATCGAGCCGGTGGCCACGTGCGTCGTCGAGAGCGCGAAGCCGAGGTGGCTGGAGACGAGGATCGTGGCTGCCGAGGAGGACTCGGCGGCCATGCCCTGCGGGGAGCCGATCTCCACGAGGCCCTTGCCGAGGGTGCGGATGATGCGCCAGCCGCCGAGGTAGGTGCCGAGGGCGATCGCGCTCGCGCAGGCGAGCTTGACCCAGAACGGGATCTCCTCGGTGCTGTGCCACTGGCCGGAGGCGATGAGGGCGAGGGTGATGACGCCCATCGTCTTCTGCGCGTCGTTGGTACCGTGCGCGAGGGAGACGAGCGAGGCGGAGCCGATCTGCCCCCAGCGGAAGCCGCGCTCCTTGTACTGCTCGGCCACGTTCGCGGTGATGCGGAAGATGAGCCACGTGCCGAGGGCGGCGACGGCGCCCGCGATGACGGGCGAGAGCAGCGCCGGCATGATGACCTTGCCGACGACGCCGCCGAGCTTGTGCCCGTCCCCGGCCCAGTTCACGCCGCCGAAGCCGAGCGCGGCGATCGCGGCGCCCACGAGCCCGCCGAAGAGGGCGTGCGAGGAGCTGGACGGCAGGCCGAAGAGCCACGTCGCGAGGTTCCACAGGATGGCGCCCACGAGGCCCGCGAGGACGAGCAGCAGGAGCTGGTGTCCGCCGTTCTCCAGGAACTGCGGCTTGGGGACGCCGGACTTGTCCTGGATGTTGATGACGGCGTTGGTCACCGTGAGGGCGACCTCGATGCTGAGGAACGCGCCCACCAGGTTGAGCAGGGCCGAGAGCCCCACCGCGGCCTTCGGCTTGAGCGCGCCGGTGGCGATGGAGGTGGCCATCGCGTTGCCGGTGTCGTGGAATCCGTTGGTGAAATCGAACCCGAGAGCCACGACGACGACGAGGACGAGGATGAGCAGTTCTGGACCCATACTCCAAGTCTGAGGCTTTCCGGAGGACCGCCAGGACGGAATTCCGGAATGTCGCCGAATCGCTTTCAGGAGTTCATGCGGCGTTAACCCGGAGGCTGTTTTCCTCCGTCTCGCGGACCGGATCTCGTCCGACATCCCGGACACTATCCGTGATCCGAGACACGATCTCAGATCGGGCGGCCCATAGATTGTGATCCATGTCCCACACTCCCCGCGCCCAGTCCCCGGCCCTCATGGAGCAGCGCTCCATCGGCTACGTGCCGCGCTCCGAGCGGCACGGCCACCCGTTCAGCCAGTTCACCCTGTGGTTCGGGGCCAACCTCCACATCACCTCCGTCATCACGGGCGCCCTCGCGGTGGTCCTCGGGGGCGACGTGGTGTGGTCCGTCGTCGGCCTCGCCGTCGGCCAGGTGCTCGGCGGGTGCGTCATGGCGCTCCACGCCGTGCAGGGGCCGCGGCTCGGCCTGCCGCAGATGATCTCCTCGCGCGCGCAGTTCGGCGTCTACGGGGCGGCGGTCCCGCTGCTGCTCGTCATCCTCATGTACCTCGGGTTCTCCGCCTCCGGCACGGTGCTCGCGGGCGAGTCGGTGGCGGCGCTCGCGCACATGCCCGACTGGGCCGGGATCCTCGTCTTCGGCGCGGTGACCACGGTGATCGCCGTCGTCGGCTACCGGCTCATCCACATGATCGGGCGGCTCGCCACGGTCATCAGCAGCCTGACCTTCCTCTACCTCACCATCCGGCTGCTCTCCCACGCGGACCTCGGCGCACTGCTCGGCAACGCGCACTTCACGTGGCCCTCGTTCCTCGTGGCGGCGGGGCTCTCGGCCTCCTGGCAGATCGCGTTCGGGCCGTACGTGGCGGACTACTCGCGCTACCTCCCCTACGAGGTGCGCCCGGCGCAGACCTTCTGGTTCACGCTCCTCGGCTCCACGCTCGCCTCGCAGTGGGCCATGATGTTCGGCGTCGCGGCGGCCGCCATCGCCGGCACGCAGTTCAAGGGGCACGAGGTGACGTTCATCGTGGGCCTCGGCGGCTCGGGGCTCGTGGCGGCGCTCATCTACTTCGTCATCGCGCTCGGCAAGCTCTGCGTCAACGTGCTCAACGCCTACGGCGGCTTCATGTCCACGATCACCACGATCACGGGCTTCCGCGGCCACCGCGAGATCTCCAACGGGGCGCGGCTGTTCTGGATCGCGCTCATCATGGCGGCGGCCACCGGGATCGCGCTCGTGGGGCAGCAGGACTTCCTCCACACGTTCCACGCGTTCCTGCTGTTCCTGCTCACGTTCTTCACGCCGTGGTCCGCGATCAACCTGACCGACTTCTACCTCGTGGCCAAGGAGCGCTACGACGTCACCGCCATCGCAGACCCGAAGGGCCCCTACGGAGGCTGGAACTGGGGAGCCATCGGCGCGTTCGCCTTCGGCGTCCTCGCGCAGCTGCCGTTCCTCTACACGGACTTCTACACCGGCCCCATGGTGGAGACGCTCGGCGGCGCGGACATCTCGTGGATCGTGGGCCTCGTGGCCACCTCGGCCGCGTACTGGGTCGCGTGCCGCTGGGACCGCCGGGTCATCCCCGAGCGGACCGTCCTGCCCGACGACGAGGAGTACGCCGCCGGGCGCTGACGCCCCTCTCTCCCCCACTTTCCAGCTCTGCCCGGCTCGTTCCAGCTCTTTCCAGCTCTTTCCAGCTCAAGTGTTGCGAGTTGGAGGAATAGCGGCTCTCATTCCTCCAACTCGCAACAGACGAGCGACTTCAGGGGGCCGAGCGGCTTCAGGGGGGGCCGAGCGGCTTCAAGGGGGGGCCACGGTCCCGGCCCGGCCCCAAGAGCCCCTTCCCCCTACGGCCGGAGCATGACCTTGATGGCGCGGCGCTCGTCCATCGCCTTGTAGGCCTCGGCCACGTCCTTGAGCGGGAGCGTCAGGTCGAAGACCGGGCCCGGGTCCAGGGTGCGGTCCAGCACGCGGGCCAGCAGGTCCTCGAGGTACGTCCGGACCGGGGCCACGCCGCCGCGGAGGCCCACGTTGCGCCAGAACATGTGCGCCTGGTCGATCTCGCCGACGTGCGGCACGCCCACCCAGCCGACCATCCCGCCCGGCCGGGCCGTCTCCAGGCCCTGCTCCACGGCCTCGTGCGTGCCGACGCACTCGAGGACGCAGTCCACGCCGAGTCCGCCGGTCAGCTCGCGGACGGCCTCGATGCCGGCCTCGCCCCGCTCCTCGACCACGTGCGTGGCGCCGAACTGCCGCGCCACCGCCTGGCGGTCCGGGTAGCGGCTCATCGCCACGATCATGCTCGCCCCGAGCTGCTTCGCCGCGAGCACGGCGCAGAGCCCCACCGCGCCGTCGCCGATGACCGCCACCGTGGAGCCCTCCTTGACCCCGGCGCTCACGGCCGCGTGCCAGCCGGTGCACATGACGTCGGAGAGGGCGAGCAGCGCGGGGATGAGGTCCTCGTCCGGCTCGCGGTCCAGGCCGATGAGCGTGCCGTCCGCGTTCTGGACCCGGATCTTCTCCGCCTGGCAGCCGTCATAGCCGGTCTTGTTCTCGCACTGGCTGGACATGCCGGCCTCGCAGACCGCGCACGTGTTGTCCGAGGTGGTGAACCCGCCGACGACGAACTGCCCGGGCTTCACACCCGTCACCGCCTCGCCGACCTCCTCGACGACGCCCACGTACTCGTGCCCGAACGGCGTGGGCCCCTCGATCTCGTTGATGCCGCGGTAGCGCCAGAGGTCCGAGCCGCAGACGCACGCGGCCACCGTGCGGACCACCGCATCTGTGGGCTCGAGGACCTTCGGGTCCTCCCTCTCCTCGTACCGGACGTCGTCCTTGCCGTAGAGCACTGCACCGAACACGGCTCCTCCGCTTCCCGGGCATGGGCCCGCTTTTGCTTAAGGGGATGATGTTTCCACCGCCCACGATAGTCCCGCCGCGGACTGTCCGCCGTCGACCGCCCGCCGCTGCTCCGACCTCACCTCCGTAGGATCGGAGCATGCCCGAAGGCGACACCCTCTTCCGCCTCGCCACCGCCCTCCGCCCCCTCGAGGGCGCCACGGTGGCCGGCAGCGACCTGCGCTGGCCCTCCCTCGCCACCGCCCGCCTCGAGGGCGCGCGCCTCGACTCCGTCCGCGCCGAGGGCAAGCGCCTCCTCCTCACCCTCTCCTCGGGCTCCCGCTCGGCCGTGCTCCTCTCCCACCTGCGCATGGAGGGCCGGTGGGAGGTGCTCGACGACGACGCCGGCGCCGCCCGCGCCCTCCGCTCCCACCGGGTGCGGGCCGTGCTCACGCTCGAGCAGGAGGGCCGGCGCCGCCTGCTCGTGGGGACCTCGCTCGGGGAGCTGCGGCTCCTGCCCGCCGCGGAGGCTCCGCGAGCGCTCGCGCACCTCGGCGAGGACCCCCTCAGCACCACTCGGACGTTCGACCCCGCGCGGGCCGCAAACCTGCTCACCGCACCGCTCGGCGGAGCCTCGGACGGCTCGCTCGGGGCGGCGCTGCTGGACCAGCGGCGGATCGCGGGGCTGGGCAACGTGCTGCGGGCCGAGGTCCTCTTCCTCGCCCGGATGAGCCCGTGGACGCCGCTCGAGGTCATCCGGGACAGGCTGGAGGCGGCAGCGGCCGTCGTCGGGCTCTCGAGGGACGTGCTCGTCGCCAACCGCGCCCGGCGGCGGAAGACCACCCCGGAGTCCTGGTCTGAGCGGTATTGGGTGTACGGGAGGGACGGGCGTCCGTGCCTGTACTGCGGGGCGGCGGTGCGGCGGGCCGAGCTGCCGGGGACCGGCGGCGAGCGGGCCGTGTTCTGGTGCCCTCAGTGCCAGCCGGAGGCCCTCCCGGGTCCGCCCCGGGACGCCGGCTGAGGGCCCCAAAGCCCCGCCCGGATCCGAAGCCCAGAGCGCCGCGCACATCTCCGTCCGGCATCTCGGACACACCGCCTTCCGCGTGAGACCGCGGTCACAGGCCCCTCGACACCCCCTCCGCCGATCCGAAGGGAACCTCAACACTCGGACCCATGCGGGACTTTCGCCGAGTGTGACGTAACGTACAGTCTCAGCTCTGACCTTTCCCCTCGTCGCGGCCCCGCGACAGGTCACGCCGATCCACTGACCGCGTTAGGAACCCCATGTCCCACACCGTCTCGCCCCCACAGGACGGCCCCGCCCGCCCGGACGCCCAGCCCGACCTCTTCGAGGCCGAGGACCAGGGCCTCCAGAAGGGCCTCGGCAAGCGCCAGATCCAGATGATCGCCATCGGCTCGGCCATCGGCACGGGCCTCTTCCTCGGCGCGGGCGAAGGGCTGCACAACGCCGGCCCCTCGCTCTTCCTCGTCTACGCGGTGTGCGGGTTCTTCGGGTACCTCATCCTGCGGGCGCTCGGCGAGCTCGTGGTGTACCGGCCGTCGTCGGGCTCCTTCGTCTCCTACACGCGCGAGTTCTTCGGCGAGAAGACCGCCTACGTCTCCGGCTGGCTCTACTGGCTCAACTGGGCCGTGACGGCCATCGCGGACGCCACGGCGCTCGCCATCTACATCAAGTGGTTCGGGCAGTACAGCCACTTCATCGACAGCATTCCGCAGTGGGTCAGCGCACTCATCGTCGTGGTCTCGGTGATGTCCATGAACATCGTCTCGGTGAAGCTGTTCGGCGAGCTCGAGTTCTGGTTCGCCCTCATCAAGGTCGTGGCGCTCGTGGCGTTCCTCATCGTGGGCGTCTGCTTCGTCGTCTTCGGCACGCCCACCGGCAGCCCCACGGGCTTCCACCTCATCACCGACCACGGCGGCCTCTTCCCGAGCGGCGTGGTCCCGGCGCTCATCGTGGTCCAGGGCGTCGTGTTCGCCTACGCGGGCATCGAGCTCGTGGGCACCGCCTCGGGCGAGACCAAGGAGGCCGAGAAGGTCATCCCGAAGGCCATCAACACGGTCATCCTGCGCATCGCGCTCTTCTACGTGGGCTCCATCCTGCTGCTCTGCCTGCTCCTGCCGGCCTCGGCGTACTCCGCGGACGAGTCGCCGTTCGTCACGTTCTTCGGCTCGATCGGCGTGGACGGCATCGCGCCGATCATGCAGCTCGTGGTCATCACTGCGGCGCTCTCCTCCCTCAACGCGGGCCTGTACTCCACGGGCCGCATCGTCCACTCGATGGCCATGGCCGGCTCCGGCCCGAAGTTCTGCCGGAAGCTCACCAAGCACGGCGTCCCGTACGGCGGCATGGCGCTCACCGCGATGGTGGCGTTCCTCGGCGTGGGCCTCAACGCGATCGTTCCCGAGGACGCGTTCAACATCGTCCTCAACATCTCCTCGCTCGGCACCATGGCCGGCTGGGCCGCGATCATGGCCGCGCACATGAAGTTCGTGTCCCTGACCAAGAAGGGCGAGCTCAAGCGGCCCGGCTACCGGGCGCCGCTCGCGCCGTTCACGAACATCCTCACGTTCGCGTTCCTCTTCGGCGTGGTGCTGCTCATGGCCTTCGACTACCCCGTGGGCACCTACACCCTCGGCTCCGCCTTCATCCTCATCCCGATCCTCGTCATCGGCTGGTTCGTGGTGCGCAAGCGCGTGCGGGCCATCGCGGAGGAGAACGCCGCGGCGGGGCGGCGGCTGTAGCACGGGAGGCCGGGGCAGGCGAGACCGGTCTGCCCCGGCCCTCCCCCGGGCCGCTCTCCCGCGCGTTCTCGGGCGACGACGACGGCGGACGCGGGCGTCGTCGCCGCCCGGATCGTGAGACCCGTCCCGAGGGCGAAGTGGAACCATGGCCGTTAGTTCGCTAGGTTCCCTTTTGAAAGCGCAACCTGAATCACGTGTCTTCTTCGGCCGGAGAACCCGGCAGGGGGCGGCGCAGCAGACACAAGGGAGTCGATTTCAGATGGGGTTGAAGTTCGACGTGCAGCCCGGTGCCGCCTTGGGCACCGTCGCCGCCGCTGACAGCCACGGGCAGACCATGCAGGCCCAGGCGCAGGCCGCCGTGAACGCGGCCGATCTCCTGGCCTCGGACGCGCTGCCGCACGCCGGAGGCGTGGCCGCCGCGGTCTCCTCCTTCTCCGAGGAAGTGCTGAAGAAGACCCACACGTCCGTCTCGACGGCACGGCACAACAACGCCGAGGGCACCCGCTCCGCCATCAGCGCGCACCAGGCGGGCGACGCCGAGGCCTCAGGGAACGCGCAGGCGTCCGCAAGCCAGGTCTGCACCCCGGACATGCCGGGAGGTGGCGCGCGATGAGCGTGCACGCAGGCATCAGCGTCGTCGACATCGACGATCCGCAGCCCATCCGGGACCACGCCCAGGACATCCAGAACGCCGCCGGCCAGACGTCTGAGGCCGCCTCGAGCGCGAACTCCAGCTGGCAGGCTCTCAGCGGACAGTATGTGGATCCCGTGGTGGGGCCCACCATCCACTCCGCCTACAACCGTCCGGCGAACGAGGCCTCGGAGCTCTCGAGCGCGGGGACGATGGCGCACAGCGCCCTCTCCACCCTGGCGGACACGTACGAGTCCCTGCGCAAGCGCCGGCAGGCCCTCATCACGGACCTCGACACGCTCGCCTCGGACGAGTCCAAGGGAGACAAGGACTCCAAGGGCAAGAACGAGTCCAAGCGGGCCGAGCTCCAGCAGGAGGCCTCAACCCTCTCCTCGGACAAGCAGAATGCCGACGCGCTGGCGATCGTGGCCCTCGGCGGGATCCCCTCCCCGACGGGAGAGCCCCGCAGCAAGGACGCCTCGGCCGGATACTACGGCGGGATCCAGCAGGACGCTGTGGAAGGGGCGAAGAGTGCAGCGCTCGCCACTCCGGCGGGTGTAGCGGCTCAGAAGACCGGAGAAGCGGTCTCCTCCCTAGCCGGCAAGATGTGGGACAGTCGCTTCGGCTTCAAGCCTCCGTTCGGCAAGGACGGAGTCAACTGGGCTTCCTACGTGATGGGCAAGGGCCTCCAGGGCGCGGGTGCGTTGTCGAAGTACATGACGCAAGTTGCAAAGAATCCTTGGTTGACGGGCAAGCTCCCCGCGACCGAGGGCTTCCTCCGCTTTGCCGCTCAGGGAAAGGTCGACTGGGAGTCGTTCGGGTTCGAGAAGAACCAGGTCAAGGACCTGCAGAAAGCCCTTTCAGAAAAGCAGCTGCCCAAGACCGCTGGGGGCGCGATCGACGTAGAGAAGTTCAAGAAGGCGACCTTCAAGGGTGACTTCCTGCCCAAGTCCGGGTGGAGCACGCTGGGGAAGGCCACAGGGGTGGCCGGGACCGCCGTGACCGTCGGCACTGCCATGTACAACGAGTTCACGGCCAAAGACGGAAAGTCGACAGCAGAGAAGGTCGGCCGGGCCGGCGTCGTCGGCGCCGCAACAGGCGGAGGCGCCTGGGCCGGCGGTGTCGCTGGTGCACAGGTCGGAGCCACCATCGGCGCGTTCGGCGGCCCCGTCGGAGCCGTGGCTGGCGGAGTCATCGGCGGAGCGATCGGCGGTGCCGCAGGATCCGCTGCTGGCGAGTGGGTCGGGAATCAGCTCAAGGACGGTGCCGGCCACGCCACCAAGTGGGCCGGAGACCAGCTCGAGAACCTCGGCAAATGGGAAGTGCAGACGGCCGCCAAGGGCGCCGCATGGGCCACCGAGAAGGCCAACGCCGTCAAGGATGACGTCTCCCAGGCCGCCGACCATGCCATGGACAAAGCGGGCGAGGTCAAGGACACGGTGGCGGACACCGCCGGCAAGGCAAAGGACGCCATCAGCGACAAGGCAGGAGACGCGAAAGATGCCATCGCCAGCGTCTTCTCCTGACGCCCGCACTGGACGCGGCCCGAGGAGGCAGACGCCATGACGTCAGGGCACGACAACAGCACGCCGACGGGATGGCGGTTTCCCTCGGAACTGGGCGGTGAGCTCCCCGTTCCTGAGGACTGGACCGCAGTCGACGTGCCCGGCGGGGAGGTCCGCGCCTTTGCCGGGCCCACGACGCCTCCCCTCCGCTCGAACCTGACGTTCACCGTCTCGAAGCTGGACCGGCCCTTCTCAGCGTGGGTCGAGGAGGCCGAACGCATCCTCGGGAAATCGCTCAACTCCTTCCGCGTCATCGAGAGATGCCCCCAGAGCCTCCGCGGGAGCCGACCGGGGAACGCGTTCCGGCTCACGGCCCACCACATCGCCGAGGACGGTGCAGCCGTGATGATGATCCAGTGGATCACTCAAGCGCCAGAGCGGTGCCTCACAGTCACGCTGAGCCTGTCTCCCGTCCGACTGACCGGACTGCGGGAATACATCGCTGAGCTCGACAGCTTCCACGGATTCGGCAGCGAGGAGGAACAGTGAAACTCACTGACGGAGCCCTGACCCTGACCGATTCAGAGTTCGCCCGTCTCCTCACAGGCTCCGCCTGGCCCGAGGGGCTGACCCGCGACGACGATCTCCGGCCGGCTCTTGCGGCCATCTCGGAGCCTGACGCCATGGGCACGATCAATCTCGCCGTCGGAGACACACTCCTCTCCCACACGTTCTGGGTGCACGGCGCCACGGTCGCCTTCCTCGCGGATCTGGGCACGGTGGCACAGGCCGACGACAGGAACGTCAGACTGAGAAGCATCCGCCTGGATCACCTGCCGATGGTGCTCGCAGACGCCTCCGGCACACTCGATCTCGCCGCCGGCGTCGCACATGCCGGTGAACCGTTCAGCAGCGGACTCGACCAGAGCCTCTTCCACAGCCGCGACGGGATAAGGGACGCACTCCACGCACGGAGTTGGGAACGTGTATGGAGGATCTATTTCTCCTTGGCCGCTGACCCTGACAGCATTGCCACCCTCTCCGGCGTTGTGGCTCTCGAAGACGGCGTCCGCACGGGCTACCTCCTCGAGCAGCCCAGTGACTCCGCATCCGGCGAGAACAGCGTCTTCTGCCCCGCCTCCGGAAGTGCTGTCTTCTTCCGATTCGCGGATCTCGCCGGGCTGTTCGACTCTGTGGGTTCCGCTTAGACTCACAACGCCACCGCGTGGCATTCACCATTTCGCAAACAATAAAGGACCACCGTGACGCAGTCCCCTCAAGAAGCAATGAACCGACACATGACCGAGCTGCAGCAGACCGGTCAGACCGTTTTTCCCACCAACATGACCAGGATGTGGCTTTCGCTGCTCGGCACCCTGGGATTCACCGCCTTGGGCCTGTGGATCCTGTTCAACCCCCATCCCACCATGCGATTCCCTTCCTGGGTCGTAGTCATCTTCGGGGCCGCGGCAGTCCTCTTCTTCGGAGTCATCGGAATCCCGTCGCTTCTCTTTCAGATGGCCCGCCGGAACCGCCTCCTCGTGGACATGGAGCGCGGCCTGTCCTTTGGCAGCGAGAAGATCGGAGCCCAGGCAGAAGCGGATATCGCCTGGGAGGAGGTCAAGCGTGTGCGCTCGTGGGGATACGGGGTCAACTCATTCACCATCGTCAACCTGAAGCCCGAGGCTTACGCGCGAGTGCAGCGCCAGAGCAGCACCTTCAACCGTGTGCTCACGGCCGCAAACTCCAAGATGATCGGAGAAAACGCGTACTACTTCCCGGCCACCCTGAAAGACAACCGCCAGCTTCCCTACGTCCTTGAGGCCGTCTGGACGCAGAAGTTCGGCGAACCCGACTACAGCCAAGGCCCCCTCGCCTGACCCCGAAGACCGACAGACGGTCCAACGAGACGTCCGACCGTGCTTGACCCATCCAAAGGAGCGCTGAGGGAATCGTGAACCCAATGGGCTTTGTCTTCCTCCTCGCGGGAGTCGTCACCGGCGCTCTCGCCCTGGCCATGAGAGGACGCGGCACCCCCGGCAATATCGCGACCTGGGAAGACATCCTCAGCCGCCCGGGGACCCGAGACCAGACCGTCTTCTTCCTCATGCCCGGACTCGCGGCGACGCTTTTCTTCTCCGGGCTGCTGCTCCTGACCACCGGGGGAAACGTCAATGTGTTCGTGACAGGCATCGTGTTCCTGTGCCTGCTCGTCTCCGGTTTCATCACGTTGGTGTGGGGATGTTTCGGGCTCCCCTACCCTCTGGCCCTGACCCCCTCCTGGTTCCGCCCTCTCAAGAAACAGCAGATCCGGCGCGAAGAGCGCCGCCGCCAAGAGCGGAAAGACAAAAAACGAGCCGCAAAGGCGGGCATGCCCTGGAGGCCCGACCAGGCAAGTTCCGCCACGTCCTCGCCGGCCGCAGCGATTCCTGATTCGCCACCGGCCGCACAGGCGGGCGTCTCCGGCTCTCCTCACGCTCATTCAGACCCATCACACACCGCGGAGTCATCCATGATCTGGAACTCGTTGCACGAAGACATCCGCCAGCGCATCGAGACGCTCGGCGGCTCCGGAGTGCTCGTCATGCAAGAGCGGGACGAGCTCCTTCCTCCTCCTGTCATCCCGGAGAAGAAGCGCTGGAGCTTCTCCAAACCGGAGCCGATCTACCAGCCTTCACGTCTGGTCCAGACCTGCATGCAGTTCGACGTGTTCTTCAGGACAGACCGTGTCAAGGAGGCCAGCGCCGACGTCGTCGTCGACGCAGCCGCCGTCAAAGCCGGCCGGGTCCCTCCTGGAACCCACGAGAAACTGCTCCAGCTCGGCTACGACGCCCCCGACCCGGACGGCGGCGACATCCTCGAGGCCAGCTACAGCCTCGTCCTTGACTTTCCCACGCCAGAACAGATCGCGACTCTGTTCATCGAATCGTTCAAGGTCCTGGGCCTGAAGCCGGACGATGTCTTCGTCAAAGCCCACGGCTGAAAGCAGTCTTTGACCCCTGCCCAACTCCCCCAACCGCACCTCGGCAGAAGGGCATCTCATGGCAAGTTCGACCTCTCTCATCGCGCTGGGCGTCGGTGTAGTTCTCGGGATTCTTGCATGGGTGGCCAGAAAAACCCGAGGGGCTGCCCAAATCGCCATTTGGGAGGAAACTCTGAGTTACGGCGGAACTAAGGATAGGAGCTTCTTCTTCCTCATCCCTGGCCTGTCCGGAATATTCATATTCTGCGGACTCAGCATCCTCGCGTATGATCTGGGCTGGGGGCTGTTTATTTTGCCATTTTTCATGGCTATGGTTGCCTTCGCGGTTTCGACATTCATTTGGGGAGTATTCCATTTTCCCTATCCCCTGGCCCTCACACCGGCCTGGTTCCAACCCATCAAGGCCAAGCAGATCCGGAAAGATAAGCGAAAGCGCGAGGAGTGGAAGGCTCGGAAGCGCCGCGCGAAGGAGCTTCACCGAGACCAGCGGAACTCATGATCCTGGCCATCACGTTTGTCGTCATCGGGGGACTGCTGGTGACCATCGGCGTCGGGGTCAGGACTGGCGACGCCTCTGCCGCACGCGACTGGCGCCGGAGAATCCCAGCGGACTCCTCCCGCGACCACCTGCTCTTCTTCGGCATCCCCGGCGTAGGCGGCGCTCTGCTCTTCATGGGTCTGGCGCTGCTTCTCCAATCGGCGAACCTGACGCTGCCGGCCGCGCTCTGCCTGCTGTGCAGCGCCGTGTCCTTCGCCGTCTGGCTCTTCTGGGGTCTCATCTCCCTGCCCTATCCCCTCTTCCTCGTGCCTGCTTGGTTCCGACCCATCAAGCAAGAACAACGCCAGCGCCGCCGAGAACGGCGCAAGGTGCGTAAGGAGCAAAGACAGAATGGCTGACCAGAGAGTCAACAACGAGACCGAACTCTACGACGCCATCGTCGCTCTTCTCAACACTCCGCAGTGGAACGGAATCGCGGTGGCGGCGGTCAAAGAGCGAGAAGACCGACTGCCGCTCCGCCGACCCGAGAAGCCCCTTCTCGGCGGCCTGTTCCGGCGCAAGGCGCTCTACGCCGAAGGACGCTACATCGCGATCTTCTCCTGGCCCGACGAAACCCAGATCGAGGTCTTCTACAGCCCCCTTCAGGACGAGCGGATCCCGACAGGGACCATCGAAGCGCTCAAAGCCCTCGGATTCGTCGACCCTGTCGACCCCGACAAGCCGCTGCCCGACACCGGCCACTACTGCATGGTCCTGCACAACACCACGCCGGAGGAGATCGCAGCGATGACGGTCAAGGCCGCCCGTGCCCAAGGCCTGCGCCCCACCGACGTCGTCGTGAACGCCGGCGAAGAGGAGTGAGGGGCACCCCCTACCGCCGCTCCAGGTGCTCCTGCCCCACAGCCCTGAGCCGGGCGTGGACGCCGTCCCAGACCGCGTCGGGGCCGCCGAGCAGCGCCGTCGGCATCTTCGCCACCATCGTGTAGTTCGGGTCCACCACGTTCCCCGTAGGCGCCAGCCCGGCCTGGCTGACGAGCTGCAGCGCGTCGAGGCTGTCCAGCCCGGTCAGGGACGCCACCCAGCCCACCATGTCCCGCTGCGAGACGCGGTACGCGTCCTCGAGCGGCTTCGCGGACCCGGTGGACATGATGAACTCGTCGCTCTGCAGCCGCGGCCACGCGGTCTGCTCACCCTTGAGGACGTCGACGACGACGGTCGTGCTCATCGCCGCCTCCACCGCCGTGCCGCAGACCTCCCCCTCGCCCTGCCGGCAGTGGCCGTCGCCGATGGCGAGCATCGCTCCCGGCTCGTGCACGGGCAGGTAGACGGTGGTCCCGGCCCGCAGCTCCGGGGTGTCCATGTTGCCGCCGTGCGCGGAGGGCGTGACGGACATGGTCCGCTCCCCCGCGGCCGGGGCCACGCCCACGGTGCCGTGGAACGGGTCGAGCGGCAGCTCCACGCTGAACTCGCTGTTCCGGGCCTGGAACCGGCAGACGCCCCTCTCGACATCCACCTCGTACACCCACACGCGCTCCTCGAGGGGCTCGTGCAGCATCGCCGTCGTCCCCGTTCCCGTGAGGGCGCCGAAGTGCGGGAACGTGGAGGAGACGGCCCAGTCCCGCCGCGGGCGGATCTCCGCGAAGTGGACCGCGAGGGTGTCGCCGGGCTCCGCACCCTCCACGAAGATCGGGCCCGTGACGGGGTTGAGGCCCGCCAGGTCGCAGACGCTCGAGGGAAGGTCCTCCGCCGAGCGGACGCGGCCGCCGAAGCAGTCCTCCGTGGTCAGCTCGACGACGGACCCCGCGGGCACGCGCAGCCGCGGCTCGTTCCCGCCGAACGAGGTGACGAGGTTCTCGGGGACGGCGTCGAGGGTGAAGACGTCAGCCATCAGGCGTCCTCCATTCCAGCCAGGGACGGCTCTCGGTTGCGGATCTTGAAGACGATGAGGACCAGGACTCCGACGCCCAGCCAGCCGAGCGCGAGCACCTGCGCTGCGATCTTCGCATTGATGACCACGAAGAGCAGGATGCCGAACCCGATGAGCGGGAACACGAGGTGCCGCAGCCAGTCGCGGCTCTTCTGACGCCGGATGAAGTGGTTGATGACGGCGAGGTGCAGCACGAGGAACGCCGACAGCGCGCCGAAGTTGACGAGCGTGCCGAGGAGCGTGATGCCGTCGTCGCGCGCCGCCATGACGAGCCCCACCACGAGCGAGATGCCGGCGACGACGAAGGTCGCGTTGACCGGCACGCCGTGCTTCGGGCTGACCGTGGCGAGGAAGCGGGGCAGCTGGCGGTCCCTCGCCATCGCGTAGAGCAGCCGGGAGGTGGCCGCCTGGGCCACGAGCGAGTTCGCGAAGCCCCACGCCACGGCGGTGGAGAGGGCGGTGAGGACGGCGAGCCAGCCTCCGCCGGCCACGCGGGCCGCCTCGTAGAAGGACGTGCCGTCCGGGTCGCCCTCGGCGAGGATCTTCGCGGCGTCCGGCACGAGCATGCTCGCCACCCAGGTCTGCACCATGAAGAGCACGCCCGCGAGGACCAGAGCGCCGATCATCGCGCGGCCGATGTTCTTGGAGCCGCCCTGGTTTTCCTCGGCGAGCATCGAGATGCCGTCGAACCCGAGGAAGGAGAGGACCGCCATCGAGACCGCGCCGAGCACGAGCGGCAGGGTGAACGTGTGCGGGTTGAAGAAGGCCGAGAAGCTGAAGCCGTTGCCCTTGCCCTGCGCCAGGGCCACGACGCCGAGGACGAGGAACACCGCGAGGACCACGAGCTCGGCGATGAGCATGATCTTGTTGACCTTCGCCGTCATCTCCATGCCGGTGTAGTTGACCACCGTGTTGAGGACGATGAACCCGATGAGCCACGCCCACACCGGGACCGCCGGCAGGATCGAGGCCATGGCCACGCTCGCCACGAGGTAGAGGAGCGAGGGCACCAGGACGTAGTCGAGCAGGATGACCCAGCCGGAGAGGAAGCCCACCCAGGGGCGGAACCCCCGGCCCGCGTACGTGTAGACGGAGCCGGCCATGGGGAAGGCCTGGGACATCTGCGCGTACGAGTTTGCGGTGAACATCATGGCGGCCATGCCGATCCCGTAGGTGAGCGCCACCATGCCGCCGGAGGTCTGGTAGACGCTGCCGAAGATGCCGAACGGCGCGATCGGCACCATGAAGATGAGCCCGTAGACGAGCAGGTCGGTGAAGCTCAGCGTGCGCTTGAGCTCCTGGGTGTAGCCGAACTCCTCGAGCCGGTGCTCGGGAGCGGTGCGATCAGGCGCAGCGGGGGTCTGCTCTGCCATGGCGGTCCTTGCCTTCTCAGGGTGCTCCCTCCTGGAACACTTCCATGTGGAAAGAGTATGTGAGGCAAGACACACTGGCAAGAAGGCGGGGTCAGGCCGCCGGGATGTCGGCAGGGGTCGCCCGCGGGGCGGCCGGGCAGGCGCCGGAAGGGGCGGAGGGAGCGGACGCCCTCAGGAGCGGCCGAGCGGGCGCAGCAGCACGCCGTCCGCACACGCGAGCACGCCCGGGCGCACCAGGGCTCCCGCCTCCTCCGGATGCAGGCCCGCCCACGGCCGGGAGGGGTCCAGCCGGCCCTCGGACGCGCTCTCGGCGAAGAGCATGAGGCCGTCGAAGCAGCTGCGGGCATACGAGGCGAGCGGCGGCCGCACCTCGCCCCACCGATGGGCATACCGGTCCGAGACCTCGTCCTCGGGATCCCCGGCGTACCAGTCCATCGCGGAGAAGAGCGTGCCCGTGCGGTCCCCCTCGATCTCCAGGAGACCAGTCTCCTCGAGGCCGCCCGAGAGGCGCAGGACGCGCCCCAGCATCGGGGAGGCCGCGAACGCCCGGTTGAAGAGGGCCAGGTCGCGCCCCACCATCGTGAGGAGCACGGCGTCCGGCCGCCAGGACTCCACGCGCCGGACCGCCTCCGCCGGGCGGGAGCGGCCGAGCGGCTCGAGCCGCTCCCCCACGACCTCGCCGCCCGCCTCGCGGATGACCCGCCGCACCGCGCGGTGGACTGACCGCGGCCACACGTAGTCGCTGCCCACGAGCGCCCAGCGCCGCGCCCCCGCTCGGCTGAGCTGCCGGATCGGCTCCGCCAGCTGCCGCATCGGGCCCGGGCCCACGCGCACCACGCCGGGGCGCCGCTCTCCGCCCTCGTGAGGCGCGGTGAAGAAATAGGGGATGCGGCCGGCCGTCACGCGCTCGAGCTCGCGGTGCACGTCGCTCGTGTGGAATCCGACGACGGCGTCCACCAGTCCCCCGTCCACGAGGGGCGCGAGAGCCGCGGCGCTGCCCGCAGGACCCGCTCCCGCGTCCACGGGGACGAGGCGCATGTCACGGTCCCGGATGCCGCCGTCGTCGTTCACCGTCTCCGCGGCGAGGACCGCGGCCGCCATGGCCGCGGGACGGGCCATGCCGAGGGGACCGGCGCCCGGGAGGGCGAGCGCCACCCTGACCTGGCGGGGGCCCCGACCCCGCACCAGGACCTCCAGGGGGTCCATGAGCACCTCGGCCGCTGTCATCGCATCGAGTATCGTCGTGGTGTGACCCGAGAGCAAGCGGATGCCGTCGACGAGTTTCTGACCACCGCCCGCCGAGCCGCCCGCGACATCGCTGGCGCGCTGGAGTCGGAGGCGGGGCTGACCGTCGACCAGTGGCGCATCCTGCGCCGAGTGAGCGAGCAGCGCGCCGTGCCCATGAAGGAGCTCGGCGCGGCGGTCTGCCTGGCGAACGCCACGCTCTCCCGCCTCGTGGACGGGCTCGTGGACCGGGGGCTCCTCTTCCGCACGCTTCCCGACGACGACCGCCGGCGCATCCTCGTGGCCCGCTCTCTCGAGGGCTCGGCGCTGTGCGCGCGGGCCAACGCGATCGTCAACGGCGTCCGGCTCAGCTGCACGCGCTCCGCCGAGAAGAAGGCGGACGCGAAAGAGGCAGCCGCGCAGGAGCCGGCCGCGCAGAAGGCGCCGGCGCAGCGGGCGCCTGAGCGGCAGCCGAGCAGGCGATAGCGCCGCAGAGGAGAACGGCCCCTCAGAGCCGTTCCGCGAGCGCCAGGATGATCCCCTCCGGGCCGCGGACGTAGGCCATGCGCCAGGCGCCCTGCCACTCGCCGATCCCGCCGACCAGCCCGTAGCCCCGGCTCGCGTACTCCTCGACGAGGCCGGGCAGGCCCTCCACCTCGAAGCAGAGGTTCCGCAGACCCGCGAGAGTGGGGCGGGGAGCCTCGGGGCCGGGCTCGTGCGCGGGCGTCTCGAACGCCGAGAGCTCCAGCGTGGTCTCCGCGCCGGGGAGCCGCAGGACGCGGATCTCGCTCCGCGAGCCTGCGAGGCCTGTGACCGTGTCCACGAACTCGCCCTCCATGTGCGCGGAGCCCTCGGTCTCGAAGCCGATCACCCCGAAGAACGCCTCTGCCCGGTTCATGTCCGCGACCGTGATGCCCACGTGGTCGAATCTGCGCGCCTGTGCCATGCCGCCAGCCTATGCGGGGACGCGCGAGTCGTCGCCCGGCCGCGCGCCGCGCCTCTCCGCGCCCCAGTAGGCTCGAAGGGCCCGCCTGCCCCGAAGCCCCGAGGAGACCCCGCCGGCATGTCCCCGCGTCCCGCCGAGATCGTCCGCGCCTGGACCGCTCAGCACGGCAGCCCGCCCCGTTTCCCGCGCTTCGAGAAGACTCCGCCCGAGCTCGCCCCGGCTCTCACGGAGTTCGCGGCGCCCATGCTCCCCGGCGAGTGGGGAGGCAAGACCGATCCGCTCCTCTTGCCCCGCCTCGCGGTCGAGCCCGCGACGGCGCCCGGCGACCGCGCCGGGATCGCCTTCCGGTCTCGGCTCCGGCTCAATCCCTCCGTGAAGGAGGGCCACGAGCGGGCCTTCGAGGGCCTGTCCCGATCCCTCGAGCAGACGTGGGTGGCGGACGCCGCCGTGATCTCCGTCGACGCGATGGCCAGGCGGGGAACGCGCGCGGCCGGGGTGGGCCACCTCGCGGCCAGCCGGCGGGACTACGCGGAGAACCGCCTCGCGCGCTTCGTCTGCGGCTTTGACGTGGCGGCCTGGAACCTCATCGACGACCTCTCAGCCCTGCCCGCCACGACCTTCGCCAGCGGGGACGTGGACTGGCTCGTCTCCCGGTACGCCGACGGCCAGGACATGACGGCCGCCGAGGTCGTCGAGGGCATCGACTGGGCCGAGCCCGGAGACGAGGGCGCCAATCGGCTCGCGCGGGCCGCGTCCTGGATCGCCCGCGACCCGGACCGCTTCCAGAGCCCGCTCGAGGGCGTCTACGCGGAGCGCCGGCTCACCGTGGACCTCGAGAGCGAGTCCCGCCTCGAGGCCGCATTCCGCTTCCAGCGGGCGAGGCCTGAAGACCGGCTCGTGGTGGGCGTGCAGGAGCTGGCCGAGCTGACGGCCGCGCATCAGCGCCGGATGGACGAGCACCTCCGCTCCACGCCGGACCCCGACACGTTCAACACGACCGTCTTCCAGGAGCTGCTGAGGAACATGCTGACCATCGGCTTCTTCTTCGCCGAGGACTCGTGGGGGCTGGGCCCCCAGGACCGCCGGGGCATGTGACCGCGGGCCACGGACGTGCGGGAGCCGCCCCGGAAACATCGCCACCCCGGAAACGCAGAAGGCCCCGGCCACATCCGTGACCGGGGCCTGTGCTCGGGATCCGTTCCGGATCCGAGCCGCGGTGCGCGAAGGGGGACTTGAACCCCCACGCCCTTGCGGGCACTGGCACCTGAAGCCAGCGCGTCTACCAATTCCGCCATTCGCGCGTGAAGACCTGCGGGCACTGCCCACAGACAACTCGACAAGTTTAGCCCAGGCTCGCACAGAACAGAAATCGTGCCCGGGCTCGGCTGCTCGACTCGCGTTCCCCCTCTCCCGGCACACCCGATCTCTTCACTCCCGCCACGCCCCTCTCGCCGTCGCCCCGTCTCTCTGCACCCCTTCCCGAGCGCCCCGCCGTGCCGGGGATCAGAGGGCGACGACGGCCCGCCGCCGGCCTGTGGACATTGTGCGCTCGCACAGAAAACTGTCCACGCAATCCAGCGCTGGAACAGGCGGCGCCCAGAACGCTTCAGTAGTATCGGGTCTACGCGGCCTCGGTGCGCCGCATGCACAGCGTGCCCGGGACACGTCCGGGGGCGCCGCCCGAGATGCGATGGAAAGGGGGTCCCATGGGACTGCTCGACAACCTCGAGCGCCGGATCGAGCGGGCCGTCCGCAAGCCGTTCAGCGGCCGCGGGGGGAATCTGCAGCCGGTCGAGCTCGCGAGCGCTCTGCGCAACGCCACAGACCGCGCCATCGTCTCTCGGAAAGACCGCAGCATCGCGCCGAATGACGCCACGTTCCGCTTCGGCTCCGGCGCCTATGAGAAGGCCAAGGAGTGGGGAACCCAGCTCGCGGAAGAGCTGTGCGATGTCCTCATCCGCCACGCCCGGAACCAGGGCTACACGCTGCCCGCGGACGTCGAGGTGAAGTTCGTCCGGGACCCCGAGCTCGGGGAGAACGAGTTCGAGGTGGACACGGACTTCACGGACAACGAGGGCAATCCGCTCCCCTACGGCGAGCACCGCCACCGGGAGGCCAGGGACCACCGGCCGGAGGAGGACTCTCCCCGGGACCCCGCAGACGCAGAGGACCTCGCCTCGGAGCCGCCCGCCGCTCCGGATCACGCCCCGTCCAACGCCGAGCCCGGCGCCCTCTCCGGCGCATCCGCCGAGACGCCGGCCGCGGACCGCTCCTCGGCCCGGGACGGCTTCGAGGAGGGCTACGCGGACACCCGCCTCTCGGCCGCGGCCCCGGCCTATGACGAGCCGCAGGAGCCCGAGTACCAGGGCATCCTCACCGTCGCGGGCCAGCGGTATGCCATCGAGGGCGAGTCGGTCGTCATCGGCCGCTCCTCCTCGGCGGACATCTCGGTGGAGGACGACGGCGTCTCGCGCCGCCACATCGAGATCATCGCGGAGGACGGCCGCTACTGGGTCCGTGATCTGGGCTCCACCAACGGAACCCACCTCAACGGCTTCCCGCTGGAGCGCGAGGAGGAGCTGACGGACGGCTCCGTCCTCAGCCTGGCCGGGACGCGCGTCTCGTTCCGCCTCCAGGAGCGGCCCCCGCGGAGCACGCATCAGCGCGGCGCCCGGTTCGAGCCGGACTATCCGGACCAGGACAGGCGGGGGGCGCGCACGTGAGCGAGCTGACCGTCACCGCCATCCGCTTCGGCTTCCTCATCCTCCTCTGGGTGATGGTGGCCCTCATCATCGGCGCCCTGCGCCGGGACCTCGGCGTCAACGGCCCCCGCAGGGCGGGCTCCGCGGCGCCCCAGGCCGCGCGCGGGAGCTCGTCCCGCGCCTCCGCCGCTCCGGCCACCCCTCCGGCTCCCGCCCGGGTGCGGCCGACCAAGCTCGTGGTGACCGAGGGCCCGCAGGCCGGCACCGTCGTCGAGCTCGCGGACTCGCCCGTCCTCCTGGGCCGGGCGCAGGAGTCCACGCTCGTGCTGGCGGACGACTACGCCTCGGGGCGCCACGCCCGCCTCTTCCCGCAGGGCAGCCGCTGGTTCATCGAGGACCTCGGCTCCACCAACGGCACGTTCGTGGGCTCCGAGCCGCTCGTGCGCGCCATCCCCGTGGAGCCCGGCACGCCGCTGCGCATCGGCAAGACCGTCTTCGAGCTGAGGAACTAGCCCTTGCAGCTCGCCTTCACCTTCGCCGCCAAGACCGATGTGGGCCAGGTCCGTCGCAAGAACGACGACTCCGCCTACACCGGCCGCTACCTCGCCGTGCTCGGCGACGGCATGGGCGGCCACGCCGGCGGCAACGTCGCCTCGGCCACCGCGGTCCTCGGGCTGGCGCCCCTGGACCGCCGCGATCAGGATGACGCCGCCCTGAATCTCGCGGACGAGATCCAGAACGCCAACCTGCTCATGAACGAGATCGTCAAGACGAGCCCCGATCTCGCGGGCATGGGCACGACGCTGACGGCGCTCCTCATCGACGGAGACCGGATCCAGTTCGCCCACATCGGGGACTCGCGCGCGTACCGCCTGCGCGGGGACGTGTTCGAGCAGGTCAGCCTGGACCACACGTTCGTCCAGCGGCTTGTGGACGAGGGCCGCCTCCTGCCGGAGCAGGCCAAGACCCACCCGCACCGCAACGTCATCGCCCGCGTGCTCGGAGACTCGGACGCCTCCCCCGAGGTGGACCT
Source organism: Arthrobacter sp. UM1 (assembly GCF_020483305.1). Lineage (GTDB taxonomy): Bacteria > Actinomycetota > Actinomycetes > Actinomycetales > Micrococcaceae > Falsarthrobacter. The sequence goes on along the minus strand of NZ_JACWAB010000005.1, from coordinate 106,378 downwards.
CGCCACGCTCGAGGTCGAGCTCGGCGAGCGCTGGCTCCTCTGCTCGGACGGCCTCACGGACGTAGTCTCCCTCGCGGAGATCGAGGAGGTGGTCCGCTCCACGGACAGCCTGACCGAGATCTGCGACATCCTCGTGGAGCGCACCCTCGAGGGCGGCGCACCGGACAACGTGACGGTCGCCGTCGTCGACGTTGTGGACGCCGAGACCCTGCCCGCGGACCCCGTGCCGGCGCCGGAGCGCCTGCAGAGCGCCCACAGGGCGCCCGTCGATCCGGAGGCCCCGAGCGCCGCGATCCTGCGCCAAGACCTCAACCGGCGCCCGCACCGTCTCGTGGGCGCCGCCTCGCTCGCCACGGAGACGGGCATGCTCCCCGTGGTCACGGCCCACAGTTCGGAGCAGCGCTCCGCCGCCGAGGGCGCGAGGGACGGCCAGGACGCAGACGAGACCGAGGGCTCCTCGGAGGAGGACGGGGAGAGCGTCGTCCAGGCGTATCCCGCCCGGCGCCGCCCCTGGCTCCTGCCGGCGGTGCTCGGCGTCCTCGTGCTGCTGCTCGCCGTGGTCGGCACGCTCGGCTACATGTGGACGCAGACGCGCTACTACGTCGGCGAGCATGACGGGAAGGTGGCCGTCTACAACGGGGTGGCCCAGCGGCTCGGCCCCATCTCCCTCTCGCACGTCCAGGAGGAGTCCAACGTGGACGTCGCGGTCCTGCCGGAGAACGCGCGGCAGAACCTGCAGCGGACGGTCGCCGCCCGGGACCTCGGACACGCTCAGAGCATCGTCGAGAGCCTGCGATCCATGGCCCGCGCCCAGAGCTGCTTCCCCTCGGGGCACGCGAGCGGCAAGAAGCCCTCGCCCTCGAAGAGCGGGAAGCCCGGCGAGTCCGCCTCGCCGAGCCCGAAGCCGAGCGCCTCGAAGAGCGACTCGGCCAGCCCCGGCTCCGCGCCCGGGCCCTCCTCGTCCACTGACCGCTCGACCATCTGCGGAGGGTAGCCATGGAGGTTCTGACTGCACCGAAGCCCCGCCGCAATCTCGAGCTCGCGCTGCTCGTGGTCGCGTGGGCCATCAGCGTGGGCGCGTACTGGAACGTGGACATGGTCATGCTGGACTCGCTCAGCCCCGGATTCTGGGTGCGGCAGGGGGTCTTCATGGGGCTCACGCTGCTCATCCACATCGTCCTGCGCATCCGGGCCCGCTACGCGGACCCGATGCTCCTGCCCATCGCCACCGTCCTCAACGGCCTCGGACTCGCGATGATCCACCGCCTGGACATCCCGTTCGGCGCCAGGGACGACGCCGGGCGGCAGCTCATCTGGACCGCCCTCTCGCTCCTCGTCGCAGCCGCGGTGGTCGTGTTCCTCCGGGACGCCCGCCGCCTGCAGCGCTTCACCTACATCTGCCTCTTCGCGGCCCTCGTGCTCCTGCTGCTTCCGATGCTTCCGCCGCCCATCGGCGTGCCCATCAACGGCGCGCGCCTGTGGATCAACGTCGGGTTCGGCACCTTCCAGCCCGGCGAGGTGGCCAAGATCGCGCTCGCCGTCTTCTTCGCGGGGTACCTCTCCACGAACCGGGATCTCATCCTCCTGGCCGGCCGCAGGTTCGGCCCGCTGCAGTTCCCGCGCTTCAAGGACCTCGCGCCCATGGTGGTGGCCTGGCTCATCTCCATCGGCGTGCTCGTCACGCAGAATGACCTCGGCTCGTCCCTGCTCTTCTTCGGCCTCTTCATGGCGATGATCTACATCGCCACAGGCCGGATCTCGTGGATCGTCATCGGCCTCTCGTTCGTCGCCGCCGGAGTGGTCCTGGCCTACTTCTTCGTGGGCCACGCGACGCGGCGCATCAACGGGTGGCTGTACGCGTTCGAGCCGCAGTACTACGACTCGGTGGGCGGCTCCCACCAGGTGGTCCAGGGCCTCTTCGGCCTCGCGAGCGGGGGCCTGTTCGGCGCCGGCCTCGGCCAGGGGCGCCCGGACATCGTCACGTACGCCAACTCGGACATGATCCTGACGGCCTTCGGCGAGGAGCTGGGGCTCATCGGCCTCATGGCCATCGTGGTCCTGTTCGTCCTCTTCGTCTCCCGGGGGATGCGGGCCGCCCTCGGCACCAAGGACGGCTTCGGCAAGCTGCTCGCGGCGGGCCTCTCGTTCGTCGTGGCGCTCCAGTTCTTCACCATCGCCGGCGGCGTGACCCGCCTGCTGCCCCTCACGGGCCTCACCACCCCGTTCATGGCGGCCGGCGGCTCGTCCCTGCTCGCGAACTGGATCATCGTGGCGCTGCTGCTGCTCATCTCGCAGAACGCCCGCCGGCCCATCGTCACGGGCCCCATGACGGACGAGGACCAGGACGCCCGCCGCCGTCGCCGTTTCTGGCCCGCTCGACAGGAGGCTGACGCAGCATGAACCAGGCCATTCGCAACACGTGGATCGCCGCGGTGGTCCTCTTCACGCTGATCCTCGGCTCGCTCACCGTGGTGCAGTTCTTCCAGGCCGGATCCCTGCAGGCCAACAACTGGAACTCCCGGCGGATTCTCGCCGAGTTCTCCAAGAACCGCGGGCAGATCACGGCCGACGGCGTCACCCTGGCCCAGTCCGTGCCGAGCAATGACGACTGGAAGTACCAGCGGGACTACCCGGGCGGGCCGATGTATTCGAGCCTGACCGGCTTCTACTCGCTGACGCTCGGCTCCACCCAGCTGGAGTCCGCGCTCAACGACGAGCTCTCGGGGACCGGGGACTCCCAGTTCTTCGACCGGACCGCCCAGATCCTCTCCGGCACCGAGCCCGGCGGCGACTCCGTGGAGCTGACGGTGGACCCGCAGCTGCAGAAGGTGGCCTATGACGCGCTGCCGGAGCCGCAGGGAAACGAGGGACAGCAGGCGGTGGCCATCGTGACCAACCCGAAGACCGGCGAGGTTCTGGCCATGGCCTCCAAGCCGAGCTTCGACGCGAACCAGCTCGCGAGCCATGACAACAACGTTGTGGCCCGAAACCTCCAGCAGCTCGACGGCGTCAAGGGCCTCTCGGCCTACACCAACCCGGCCACGGAGAACCTCCTGGCGCCGGGCTCGGTCTTCAAGATCGTGGACACGGCCGCGGCGCTGGAGTCGGGGAAGTACAGCAAGGACAAGGAGCTGGACAACCCGCCCGTCCTGCGGCTGCCCGGAACCACCACGGACCTGCCGAACTACCGGCTCGGCGCCTGCGGCACGCAGTCCAAGGCCAGCTTCACCTGGGTCCTGGCCCACTCCTGCAACACGCCCTACGCGAAGATCGCGATGGACCTCGGCGAGGACACGATCTCGAAGAAGGCGCAGGACTTCGGCTTCGGCAAGTCGCTCAAGATCCCCACGAACGTGACCGCGAGCCAGTTCCCGCAGGGCCTCTCGAAGGACCAGCTGGCGCTGTCCGCGATCGGCCAGTACAACGTCAAGGCCACGCCCATGCAGATCAACATGATGGCCATGGCCATCGCGAACGGCGGCGAGATCATGCAGCCGCAGCTCGTCAAGACCGTGCGCGGGCAGGACCTCAGCGTCAAGCGCCAGTTCAAGGCGAAGACGCTGCAGCGGGCCACGGACGAGAACACGGCCTCCGAGATCAAGGACATGATGAAGGAGACCACGCGCTCCGGCACGGCCACGGGCGCGGCGATCCCCGGCGTCGAGATCTCCTCGAAGACCGGCACGGCCGAGATCGCGAACAACGAGACCAACTCCTGGTACACCGGCTTCGCGCCGGCGGACGACCCCCAGGTCGCGGTGACCGTGGTGGTCACCCACACAGATACGGACTCCGGAAACTACGCCGTGACGTCGGCGGCCCGGAAAATCTACGAGGCGGTGTTGAACAAGTGAGGCCCATGAAGGGAAACACGCTCGGCGGCAATCGGTATGAGCTGACCGAGCGGATCGCCATCGGCGGCATGGGCGAGGTCTGGAAGGCCAAAGACACCATCCTCGGCCGCAGCGTCGCCATCAAGATCCTCAAGGAGGAGTACACCGGCGACGCGGCGTTCCTCGCCCGCTTCCGCGCCGAGGCCCGCCACACCGCTCTGCTCAGCCACGCCGCCATCGCCAACGTCTTCGACTACGGCGAGGAGGAGGGCTCCGGCTACCTCGTCATGGAGCTCGTGCCCGGCAAGCCGCTGTCCTCGGTCATCGAGTCCGAGCGGGTCCTCTCCAACGAGCGGACGCTCAGCATCATCGCGCAGACCGCCAAGGCTCTCGCGGTGGCGCACGACGCTGGCCTCGTCCACCGGGACGTGAAGCCCGGCAACATCCTCTGCATGCCGGACGGCCGGGTCAAGATCACGGACTTCGGCATCGCCCGCCTCACGGACCAGGTCCCGCTCACCGCCACGGGCCAGGTCATGGGCACCGCGCAGTACCTCGCCCCCGAGCAGGCCACGGGCCAGAACGCCACCGGGTCGAGCGACATCTACGCGCTCGGCATCATCGGATACGAGCTCCTCGCCGGACACCGTCCCTTCACCGGCGAGTCGCAGATCCAGATCGCGCTCGCCCAGGTGCAGGACCAGCCGGAACCGCTCCCTGAGGCCCTCCCCGCCGCCACCCGCGGCCTCATCATGACCATGCTGGAGAAGGAGGCCGGCAACCGCCCCGCCAACGCGCACAAGCTCGCCGAGGCCGCGGACGCCCTCCTCGCCGGCAGCCCCGCGCGGGCCGAGGCGGCCGTTCCCGGCATCGCCCGCTACGCAGACGGCCCCTCCACGGGACAGACCGGGCAGGTCCGCCGGGTTCAGGACACGGGCCGCGGTGCCTCGGGCGGCAGCCCGAAGACCTCAGCCCTCCCCAGGCTCGGGGGCGCTGCCGCCGGCGCCGCAGCAGCAGGAGCCGGCGCAGCGGCAGGAGCCGCGGGCAGCTCGGCCGCCGGAGCCGCGAACGCCTCTCGGCAGAACCACGCCGGAGCGAGCCACGGTCCCCTCTCGCTTCCCGAGGAGGAGGAACAGGTCTCCTCCTCCACGGACGCGCGCCGCGCCCTGGACCGGGGGTACGACGACGAGATCGGCCCCACCCCTCAGCACGGATACACCGGGGAGAACCCGGCCTACGAGCGCCACGAGCGCCGTACTCCTCGCCGCCGCTCTCGGCTGACGTTCCCCCTCATCGTCCTCATCCTCCTTGCCGCGCTTGCCGTGGCGGCCGCGCTCAACGCGGGCAAGATCCAGGGCTGGTTCTCGCCCAAGGACAGCACCGCGTCCTCGCCGAAGACCACGTCCGCCACGCCCACGCCCTCGAAACCCTCGACTCCTTCCACCGTGACCATCAACCCCGCGGACTACATCGGCCGGGAGTACACCGCCGTCCGGGACGAGCTGCTCAAGCTCGGCTTCAACGTCAACGTCGTGGCCCAGGAGGACGCCAACGCCCGGAAGGGCACGGTGACCGAGGTGAACCCCTCCGGGAAGCTGGAGAAGGGGTCCCAGGTCAACATCACCTACTCCACGGGGCCCGGCCGGGTCACGGTTCCCTCCGGACTCGTGGGCCAGAGCGAGAACGCGGCCATCGCCGCGATCCAGAGCGCCGGCCTGACTGCGGAGCGCTCCGGAGAAGAGTCCTCGGACAGCGTTCCCGCGGGCTCGGTCATCCGGGTCACTCCGGCCGAAGGGTCGCAGGTGGAGAACGGGTCATCCGTCTCCTACGTCGTCTCCACGGGGCCGAAGAGCTCGCCTTCTCCCTCCTCGAGCCCGGACCAGTCCTCGCCCGCCCCCTCGCAGGACCCCTCCAAGCCGAAGCCCTCGCAGAAGCCTGCAGGACGCGCCAGCTCACAGGCCAGCCCGTCCGCGAGCACGTCCGGGACGTCCTCCTGACCGAGACGTCCTGACCGGGCGGCCCGCGGACCGGTTCGCGGAACCCGACTGACGGGCCGCCCGGCTCAGGATAAGATCAGACGTTATGAACTCCACCGGTGCGCCGAACCCGCGCAGGGTCCACCAGCCCTCCGGCGAGGGCTCCGAAACTGAGGGTCCCTCAGGTTTGAGAGCGGATTCAGCTTCCGAGCGCCCGAGCACCGGATCCGAGACCGGCCCCTCGGGGACTGACCCCTCTGGGGCCGACCCCTCCCTGGCCGAGCTCCTCAGCGAGCCTCGGGATGAGAAGGGGCACGCCCTGCCTCCCGGAAGCCCCGAGGCCCAGGCCGCGAACGCCTCGGGCCCGTCCCGCCCGCTCGGCTCGCCACGCCCCTACCCGGCCTCCTCTCACCGGGCGGTGACGCGCCGCACGGCGATGGGCATGCTGGCGGCGGGCGCCGTCGTCGTCGTGGGCGGAGGGGGATACCTGCTCTCCCGTTCCCTCCCGCAGGAGCGGCCCGCGGGCCCCACCACCCTCACCGTCCCGGACGTCACGGGGATGGAGAGGGCCAAGGCGGTGAAGGCGCTCTCCAAGGAGGGGCTTCGGCACCGGGTCGAGAGCGGGACGTCGCAGTCTGTGCCGGAGGGGCACGTGGTGAGCACGTCGCCTTCGGCGGGACAGTCGGTGGACCGGAACGAGCCCGTGGTGGTCGTGGTGTCCGTGGGGCCCAGCCATGTCCGGGTTCCGGACACCCTGAAGGGCGTCTCGGAGGAGAAGGCCAAGAAGATCCTCGAGGAGCACGGCCTCAAGGCCGGGCCGCCCCTGCGGGCGAACTCCGCCACGGTGGCGGAAGGCGACGTCGTGGAGACCTCACCGGAGCCGGGCGAGGACGTGGCGATCGGCACTGCTGTCATCCTGACCCTCTCCACGGGCGAGGTCACCGTGCCCAACGTGCAGGGGATGTCGCTCCGGGACGCCAAAGCCGCCCTCGAGGCGGATTCCGTCCGCCTCCCCTACGAGGTGGAGCACAGCCGCGGCACCGGGTGGCCGGGCGGCACGGTGGCGAGGCAGTCGGAGCGGCCCAACTCGTCGGTCAAGGCGGGAACCAAGGTGAAGCTCGTGGTCTCGACGGACCCCGGCAAGCCGAAGGACCGCCACAGTTCGCCGAGCCCGTCCGCGCCGGGGCGGAAGCCCTCACCGAACCGGCCGCCCTCACCGAGCAAGGCGCCGGACAAGGCGCCCGCCAAGCGCTCCTCGGCTCCGGCGAAGCCCCCGGCCGGGGCAGCGAAGCCGCCTGCAGCGCCCGCGAAGTCCTCGGTGAAGTCCTCCCCCGGAACGCCGAACACCTCACCTGCGCCGGCCAGGCCGTCTCCGGCGTCGTCGCGCGGCTGAGCGCACTCAGCTTGTCGCAGGCCGTCCGCGTAAACTGGCCGAAGTGCATGAGCGGATCCCCGCTCTCCCTGTCCGCCCGTCAGCATCAAGGAAAGCATGTCGCAGAAGAAGTCTGGATCCCGCCCGGCCCGCAAGAAGAGCGCGAACACCGCCTCGTCCGCCAAGGGCAGCGGCGAGCGCGTGCTGCGCAAGGACCAGGACGACGTCCCTGAGATCTTCCAGGACCGCGCTCTCCCGCCGACGTCCTCCAAGCCCGTCAAGGCCGATGAGAAGCCGCTGCCCACCTGGTACAAGGCGGTCATGTTCGGCCTCATGATCCTCGGCCTGCTCTGGATCGTGACGTTCTACATCATGCAGACGCAGGGTCCCATCGCCTCGTGGGGCGGCTGGAACATCACGGCGGGCTTCGGCCTGATCGCCGTGGGCTTCCTCATGATGATGCGCTGGAAGTAGGCTCTCCGCCTTTCCGCGCCCCTGTTCCCCTGAGGCGGCTCTTGCCCCGGGGCGACTTCTGCCCTAGGTCGCTTCTTGCCCTGGGGGCAACTTGTGCCCCGGGGCGGCGTTCTCCGGGACCGGCTTTTCCCCTGGGACGACTGTTCCCCAGAACCAGCTTTCCCCTGGGTCTGCTCCCGTCCGGCCTGAATCTGTCCCGTTCCGCCTGCGTCTGCGCGCCCCGAACGAGCCCCTCGAACGTCCGGGGCCGTCCCGCCACACCCGTAAACGCCACCACACCCTTTTTCCGCTCAAAAACCCGCGCGAAAACGGGTGTATTCGTCAGAAACGGGTGTAGTTCGACAGAGGCGCACGTTGACGGGTGCGGTTCGAGGGAAGGCGCACGTTTTCGGGTGCGAACGGCCAGAGAGAAGCGCAGCACCCTCGAAGTCACCGCCAAGCGGCACGTTTTCGGGTGCGAACCGGCTTCCCGTCTGGTGACGCAGCCCCGAAGGCCCCCAGCCCCCTACTCGAGCTCGTCGGCTCCCGCAGGCCCCGTCGGCTGGGCGGACGCCTCTGCCACGGCGGCGCCCACGCCGGAGGAGACCGGCGTGAACCGGACCGTGGATCCGGGCGGGAGCTGGCCGGCGAGCCAGAGGTCGTCGTCGATCACCGTGCCGAGCACCGGGTAGCCGCCCGTCACCGGGTGGTCCTGGAGGAAGAGCACGGGCGAGCCGTCCTTCGGGATCTGCAGGGCGCCGGCCACCGTGCCCTCGGAGGCGAGCTCGCCCTCGCGGGAGCGCTCGAGCGCCGGCCCGGAGAAGCGGACGCCCACGCGGCTGGACTTCTGGGTGACCTCGTACTCGGCCCGGAAGAACTCCGCGATGGACTCCTCCGTGAACCAGTCGTTGCGCGGGCCCAGCACCACGCGGAGCTCCACGGCCTCGCCGCCCGCCACGGGGAGCCCGTGCAGCGGCTCGCCGGCCTGGCCCACGAAGGACTTGGGGTTCGGCGGCAGCACCGCCAGGCGGGTGCCCTCGGCGAGCTGCTCCGGGCCCACGCCGGAGAGCGTGTCGGTGGAGCGGCTGCCCACGATCGGCTTGACGTCGAACCCGCCGCGCACCGCGAGGTAGCTGCGCAGGCCGCTCTCCGGCGCGCCGACGTGCAGCCGGTCGCCCTGCTGCAGCCGCAGCGGCGCCTCGGTCACGGCGTGCCGGGTGCCGCCCTCGGGCGTGGTGATCTCGATGTCGACGACGGCGCCCGTCACCGCCACCACCTGGTCTGTCCGGGCGGCGAGGCGGAAGGTGCCGCCGATGAACTCGATGCAGGCCGCGCCCTCGTCATTGCCCACGAGCCCGTTGGCCCGGCGGAGCGCGGTGCGGTCCGCGGCGCCGGAGCGGGTCACGCCGATGTTCGCGTGGCCGCGGCGGCCGAGGTCCTGCATCGTGGCGAAGATGCCCGGATCGCGGACCTCGAGGTGGTTGGCGCTGCGGATGAAGTTCGGCAGGCGCAGGGCCGGGAGCGAGACCTGCTCGCGGACGGCCTTGAACTGGACGCGGTCGCCCGGCTGGATGAGCGCGGGCGTGTCCTTGGTGACGTCCCACAGGCGCGCCTTGGTCCGGCCGATGAGCCGCCATCCGCCCGGGCTCGCCTTCGGGTACACGGCGGAGAAGCCGTCCGCGAGCGCCACGGAGCCGGCGGGGACCTTGGTGCGGGGCGAGTCGAGGCGGGGCATGGCGAGGCGCTCGTCCGGGCTCGTCATGTAGGCGAATCCGGGGGCGAACCCTCCGAACGCCGCGGTCCACTCGATCTCGGTGTGGGCCTTGATGACGGCGTCGCGCGCGGCCGAGGGGTCCTCGGTCAGGCCGGCGATGCGGGCCACGTCGGCGATGTCCTCGCCGTCGTACACCGCCTCGACCGTCACGAGCTTGCCCTCCGCGGCCTCGCGGAGGACCACCTCGCGGGCCATGATGTCCTTGATGGCGGGGGCCAGCTTCTCCGCGGCGTCCACCTCGAGCAGGAGCGTCCGCGCAGCGGCCACGAGCTCCACCTGGCCCGGCACGGGGGTGGCGGAGACGGCCGCCTGGGCGGTGACCACGGACTCGAGGTCCGCGAACTCGAACAGGACCGCGCGGCGGGAGACGATCCGGTATCCGGTGGGGCCCGTGGGCGTGTGGCTCATGCGAAGCTCCTGATCGTGATGCCCGAGTCTTCCAGCGTGCGGCGGACGTCCGCCGCCATGGCGACGGCGCCCGGGGAGTCCCCGTGCACGCAGATGCTGTTCGCGGCGACCTTGATGAGGGACCCGTCCACGGCCTTGATCTCGCCGTCCGCGATGCGCTTGACGTGGTCCGCGATGGCGGCCTCCTCGAGCACCGCGCCCGGCTGCGAGCGGGAGACGAGCGAGCCGTCCGGGTTGTACGCGCGGTCCGCGAACGCCTCGATGGCGGTGGGGACGCCGCGCTTCTCGGCGGCGCGGAGCACGGCCGAGCCCGGGAGGGTCAGGATGGGCAGCGTGGGATCCACGTCCGCCACGGCCTCGACGACGGCCTCCGCCTGCGCCTCGTGCTTCACGATCGCGTTGTAGAGCGCGCCGTGCGGCTTGACGTACTTCACCTCGGTGCCGGCGGCCCGGGCCACGGCCTGCAGCGCGCCGATCTGGTAGACGAGGTCCGCGGTGAGCTCCTTCGGCGCCACCTCCATGAAGCGGCGGCCGAACCCGGCGAGGTCCCGGTACGCGGGGTGCGCGCCGACGGTCACGCCCCGCTCCACCGCGGTGGCGCAGGTCTGCCGCATGACGAGCGGATCGCCGGCGTGGAATCCGCACGCGACGTTGATGCTGGAGACCGACTCCATGACGGCTGCGTCGTCCCCGAGCGTCCAGCGCCCGAAGGACTCGCCGACATCGCTGTTCAGATCAATCACCTGGCTCATGGATACGAGCCTAGCGGCCTCGACTGACTGCTTCCTCCCGGGGCGGTCGCACCCCGGCTCGCCCCGCCTCGCACGGGGCCGTCTCAGCCCGCCTCACCGCAGGCGGCTCGCGAGATCGCGCCCGGCGCGCAGCCCGGAGAAGAGGCATCCGCCGAGGAACGTGCCCTCGAGCGAGCGGTACCCGTGGTAGCCGCCTCCGCCGAAGCCGGCCGCCTCGCCCACGGCGTAGAGGCCCTCGACGGGAGCGCCGTCGTGCCCCAGCACCCGCGAGTCCAGGTCCGTGTGGAGGCCGCCGAGCGTCTTGCGCGTCAGGATGTGCAGCTTGACCGCGATGAGCCCGCCGGACTTCGGGTCCGTGAGCTTGTGCGGCGCGGCGGTGCGGATGAGACGGTCCCCGAGGTACTCGCGGGCCCCGCGCACGGCCGTGGCCTGGAGGTCCTTGGAGAAGGGGTTGTCCAGCTCGCGGTCCCGGGCCTCGACCTCGCGGCGGACGGTCTCGGCGTCCAGCAGGTCCTCGCCGTGGACGGCGTTCATCTTCCGCACGAGCTCGTCCACGGTGTCCGCGCGGACGGAGTCCTCGCCCCGCTCGAGGAAGTCCCGCACCGGCCCGGGCATCTCCTGGGTGGCGCGGCGCAGCACTGCCTGGACGGACTTGCCCGTGAGGTCGGGGTTCTGCTCCTGCCCGGAGAGCGCGAACTCCTTGCCGATGATCTTGGGGGTGAGGATGAACCACGAGTGGTCGTGCCCGGAGGCGCGCAGGTGCGCGAGCGTCCCGAGCGTGTCGAATCCGGGGAAGAGCGGCGCGGGCAGACGGCGGCCCTCCGCGTCCAGCCACAGCGAGCTCGGCCCCGGCAGGATGCGGATCCCGTGCTCCGGCCAGATCGGGTCCCAGTTCTTCACGCCCTCGACGTAGTGCCACATGCGGTCCGCGTTGATGACCTCGCCGCCGGCCCGCTGCGCCATCTGGATGCCGCGGCCGTCCACGTGCGCCGGCACGCCCGCGATCATGTGCTCCGGCGGCGTTCCGAGGCGCTCCGGCCAGGCCTTCCGCACGGCCTCCAGGTTGCCGCCGATTCCGCCCGAGGCGACGACGACGGCCTCGCACTCCACCTCGAACGGCCGCTCCTCGTCGCGGTTGGTGGGGGCGCCGCGGGGAGCGTCGTCGCTCGCCAGGACGGTGCCGCGGGCCCCGGAGACCCGGCCGCCCGCAGTGAGGATCTCGTCCGCCCGGCGGCGGAAGGCGAAGGTGAGGTTGCCGAGCTTCTCCTGCTCGCGGCACCGGCGCGCGACGACCTCCACGAGCTCCGGGCCCGTCCCCCACGTGATGTGGAAGCGCGGCACCGAGTTGCCGTGGGCGGTGGCGATGCCCGCGCCGCGCTCCGCCCAGCCCACCACCGGGAAGAGGCGGTGGCCCTGCCGGCGCAGCCACTCGCGCTTGGGGCCGGCCGCCCACTCCACGTAGGCCTTGGCCCACTCGCGGGGCCAGTGGTCCTCGGGGCGGTCGAAGCCGGCGGAGGCCTCCCAGTCCTGCCACGCGAGCTCGGCGGAGTCCTTGACGCGCAGCCGCCGCTGCTCCGGGCTGTCCACGAGGAACAGGCCGCCGAAGGACCAGTACGCCTGCCCGCCGAGGCTCTGCGGCCCCTCCTGCTCCAGCACGACGACCCGGCGCCCCGCCTCCGCGACCTCCGCCGCGGCCGTCAGCCCCGCGAGTCCCGCCCCGATCACGACGACGTCCGCCTTGACCGCACCGGCCCGTCCGCCGCTCCGCCTGCTCGCTCCTGCTCCGCTGTTGCCGTTCACGCCGTCCGCTCCGCCGTTCATGCTCTCCGTCCCGCTCATGGGGCGATCGTATCGGGCGGCCCCTTTCCCTGCCTCGCCGCCGTCCGGCCTCGTGCGCCCGCCCCTGCCTCGTCTTGTGCACCCCGACTCGCCTTGTGCACCCGCCCCGAGTCGGCTTGTGCACCCGGATCGTTCGGATTCCGGCCCTGAAACCGAACGATCCGGGTGCAGAAGACCGGCCACCGGGTCCACCAGGGCTGTGGGGTCCGAGCCTCAGGCCGGCTCGACCGTGAAGAGGTCCCCCGGCTGACACCCGAGCGCGTCGCAGAGAGCGGTCAGCGTGGAGAAGCGGATGGCCTTGGCGCGGTTGTTCTTGAGGACGGAGAGGTTGACGAGGCTGACGCCCACGCGCTCCGAGAGCTGGGTCAGGGTCATGCCGCGCTCCGCGAGGAGCTCGTCGAGGCGGCAGCGGAGGCGGTCCGTGTCCTCGGCCGGCATCAGACGAGGCCCTCCGTGTCCTCTTGGAGGCGGCGGCCGTGCTCGAACACCCGCACAAGCACGAAGGCGCCCAGTGCCACAGCGACCGGCCACACGGGGAGCTCAGCGAAGAAGGTCAGGTGCCCCTGCACGTCCGTCAGACCGGGCTTCTTCTCCGCCGAGGCCGCTGCCGCCGCGTCCCAGGCGCTGATCGCCAGGGCAGACTGGAACGCTCCCAGCAGCGGAGGGAGGTACCCGCCGGCCAAGACCGCCATGGCCAGGATGTGCGCGAACCTCCGGAATCCCGTGCTGAAGGGCCGACCCTGCCGGACGTCCTTGGCGAAGGCCAGATAGGCCAGCGCAGGGGCGATGACGCTCGCGGCCACGATCACGAGCGTGGCCCACTCGAACCCCACCGCGAGCGCCGGGGGCTCCTGCCACTCAAGCGTGGAGACCGCGTCCGTCTGGGTGAAGCCGGGGAGATCCGGGAGCGCCCCTCCGTCGGTGCGGCTCACCCGAACCTGGAGCGGACCGCCGCCGAGGAGCCGGATCCCCTCGAACAACGCCACGACGCCCGTGATCACGTAGACGAGCCGGGCCCAGAAGGCCGAGAGCTGCAGCGCGTAGCCGCCCGGGGCGCGCCTCTCCTGCTCCCGCCGGACGGCGCGGGCCTCCCGGGTCTTCCGCCACGCCCGGGCCCACGTGCCTCGGGTGCGGCCTGCATCCTGATCCATGGCGTCCTCCCCTGACGGACTCTCCTGCGGCGAGCCCCGGTACAAGGGCCCAGCCGACTTGACGCTTATCGTTGCTCGATAATATCGAGAAGCGATAAGGGCCACAAGAGGGCGGGTGCGGGCCGGCCGCCGTCGTCGTTCTCGCCTGACCCGCCCCACTTGACCGGCTCCACCTGACCCGCCCCCGTCCGGCCTTGTGCACCCTCTGGTGTCAGGATTGGGGCCGAATCCTGACACCAGAGGGTGCACAACGGGCGGTACCGGGTGCGTAACGGGCGGCACCGGGTGCACAAGGCCCCGGTCAGAGGAGAGACGGCACCCGGAGAGTCAGCAGACCACGTGGTCCACGTTGCACCAGCGCCACGCCTCGCCCGGCTCGAACGAGCGGAGCACGGGGTGGCCCGTCTCGTGGAAGTGCCGGGTCATGTGCTTGCCCGGGCTGGAGTCGCAGCAGCCCACGAACCCGCACTGCATGCACAGGCGCAGGTGGACGGGGACGAGCCCGGCGTCGTCGCACTCCTCGCAGAAGTCGGAGAGCGGCTCGGGGTCCCAGCCATCCGTGTCGGCGAGGTGCTGGCAGCGCTCGCCGGTGACCTCGCCCTCCTCGCCCGTGACCGTCTCGGCGGACTCGGCGGCCTGGAGGCTCGCCTCCTCGACGTCCAGGGAGCCGAGCACCTTCTGCAGGACCTCGAAGTCCACGGACCGCTCGTTGCGCATCGCGAGCGCCTCGGCCCGCTGGACCTTGAGGGTCTCGAGCCGCCAGCGCCGGTAGAGGTGGGACGGGGCCTCGTCCCCCTCCTGGCTGCCGAGCCGCTCCCAGACGCGGTTGGCCATGAGGTCGTTGAGGACGTACAGGCGCTCGATGATGGCGCGGTCCGTCTCCCCGCGCGGCCGCCCCTCGGCCTGCTTGAGCTCCTTGACCTTCCGCTGGCCCACGACGGCGAGGCGCTGCATGATGTGGGCCTCCTGGAGGATCTCGTTCCGCACGCCCGCGCCGGCCACGCCGAGCCGCCGGACGAACCACGGCATCGTGAGCCCCTGCACGAGCAGCGAGGCCACGGTGACGAACAGCGCCGCGAGCACGAGCACGTCCCGGTACGGCGTCTCCTCGGGGATGAGGAACACGGACGCGAGCGTCACCACGCCGCGCATGCCGGCGAGCGAGAGGACGAAGGTCTGCTGCCACGCGAGCCGCTGCCGCTTCTTGTGCCTCGGCGCGAACACCCCCATATAGGAGGCGAAGAGGAAGGCGAACCGCGCCAGGACCACGGCGAGGTAGACCGCCGCGCAGACGAGCCACGTGCCGAGGCCTCCGTGGCCGGCCGCGTTGACGCCCTCGACGATGTGCCGCGCCTGGAGGCCGATGAGGAAGAACACCGCGTTCTCGAGCATGAAGGAGATGGTGCGCCAGTTGACGCTCTGGCTGAGGCGCGCGGAGGCGGTCTGCAGCACGGGCGCGCGGTGCCCGATCATGAGGCCCGCCACCACGACGGCGAGCACGCCCGAGGCGTGGATCTCCTCCGCGGGGACGAACGCGAGCCACGGCGTGATGAGGGACAGGCCCGTGGAGACCGTGGTGTCCGAGGTCAGCCGGTGCACCGTGTTGACCACCAGCCCGGCCAGCAGCCCCACCGCCGCGCCGCCGCCCACGGACAGGAGGAAGCCGAGGCCCACGCCGCCCGCCGTCGTCTCCCCGGAGATCGCCGAGACGGCGGTGGTGAGGAGCACGAGCGCGGTCGCGTCGTTGAGGAGCGACTCCCCCTCGAGCAGGGTCATGAGGCGCCGGGGCAGCCCCACCTTCTTGCCGATGGCCATCGCGGCCACGGCGTCCGGAGGGCCGACGACGGCGCCCAGCGCCAGCGCCGCCGCGAACCCGACGGGCAGCAGCCACCACGCCGTGAGCCCGACGGCGAAGGCGGTGAACACCACGAGGAACACGGAGAGCCGGATGATGGGCTTCGCCTCGGCCCGGAAGTCCGGCACGGAGACGTTGACCGCCGCGGAGTAGAGGATGGGCGGCAGGATCCCGATGAGCACGAGGTCCGGCTCAAGCGGCGCCACGCTCACGAAGGGCAGGAACGAGACCCCGATGCCCAGCACGGTGAGGATGAGCGCCGCGTTGATCCCGCTGCGCTCGGCGAGCGGGCGCACGGCGAGCACGACGGCGACGGTGGCGACGAGGGCCACGATGGAATCGAGCAGATGCATGGGGACGGCTCCGAATCTGGGCTCCGCGGGCTGCACGGCCGGACCGGGCCCCGTGGGCGGGGGTCTGGCCGACCCCTGGTCACGGTCAGGTCACAACGGGTTCCCGCGGCTGGGGAAAGGTCTCGGCAAAGCATCGCCGCTCGACATGGCCCTTCTCACAGGGAACCTCACAGGGACGACGCGGCTCCGAGGTCCATCCATTTTATCCACAGCGTTGTTGACAAGTGGACAGCGCGACGGCTGCCCCGCGATTCCGGGGATGCACGGCCGGAACTACATCGGTGTAAGCAATCCACACTGTGGAAAACCCCTGTGGACAACTCGGCGAGGTTCAGGCTCCAGTTGAGGTTTGTCGTTGCCTGAACGCGCGACAAAAGGTAGGGGCGTCTTTGACAATCGGTAACGGTCCGATAACGTAGGTGGAGCGCTCACGAGAGTGCTCCCTCTGTCGAGAGGGGAAACCGGCCGGTTCCCATTACTTCCCCGAGCCGGACAGTAAGCAATGCAGGTACTGCCCACACCACACGCCTCCAAGATGGCAGATACCGGAACTGACCTCTTCTCAACAGTGGTTGGTGGCGGCGCGTCGAAGACCGGGGACGGTCCGAGCGTAGGTGGCCCTCGGAGCATTCACATGAAGACCATCACGATGAACCGCACGATCCGCGGCGGTGCCGCGGCCCTCGCCCTCGCCGGCCTTTCCATGGGCTTCGCCGGCACCTCCGCTCAGGCAGCGGACGCTTCCACCTGGGACGCCCTCGCGCAGTGCGAGTCCGGCGGAAACTGGAACGCGAACACGGGCAACGGCTTCTTCGGCGGCATCCAGTTCACGCAGCAGTCCTGGAACGGCGTCGGCATGTCCGGCTCCCCGGCGAACGCTTCGCGTGCCGAGCAGATCCAGGCCGGCGAGCGCCTGCTCGCCCAGCAGGGCTGGGGCGCATGGCCCGCCTGCTCCGCCAAGCTCGGACTCTCCGGCAAGGCTGGCGCCAACCCGGCCGCCGCCCAGGCCCCGGTCCAGCAGCAGGCTCCGCAGCAGCAGGCCTACCAGGCGCCGAAGCAGCAGGCTCCGGTCCAGCAGGCCCCGCAGCAGAACAGCAGCTCCTCCTGGTACACCTCCGGCCAGAAGACGGCCGGCTACCAGGCCCCGCAGCAGCAGGCCCCGGTTGAGCAGTCCGCCGACACGGTCGAGTACACGATCCAGTCCGGCGACACCCTCGGCAAGATCGCCGAGAAGTTCAACGTCAAGGGCGGCTGGAAGGCTCTCTACCAGGCCAACCAGGACAAGCTCATCTCCGCTGACCTCATCATCACGGGTCAGACCATCGAGATCCCGGCCGCCAAGTAGTCACGCCGCCCCCAAGGCGCTGACTGGGCCCATCAGCCCGAGGCCGTATCACGGAATCCCGTCCTTGTGCCAGTGGCATGAGGGCGGGATTCCTCTGTCTCGGCCGGATCGGCCCCGCGCGCAGACTCGTCCCTTCCCCACCCAGTAGATTGGTCAGCATGCCCCAGCACACGGTCACCATCAAGAAGCTCTCGCTCACCGAGTACGAGGCCGTCCTCGACGCGCAGCCCGCCGAGCTGTACATCCCTTTTGAGCAGTCCGCAGCCTGGACCCGCATCGACGCCGACAACCCCGCCCGCCAGCACTACGGCTTCTTCGC
Source organism: Arthrobacter sp. UM1 (assembly GCF_020483305.1). Lineage (GTDB taxonomy): Bacteria > Actinomycetota > Actinomycetes > Actinomycetales > Micrococcaceae > Falsarthrobacter. The sequence goes on along the minus strand of NZ_JACWAB010000005.1, from coordinate 88,948 downwards.
CTTCTACGAGGGCGACACGCTCGTGGCCTTCTGCTCCGTCTACCGGTTCATCCGCCGCATCCGCGAGTCGCTCGTGGTCCTCGCCGGCCCCACCTACACGTCCGAGCCGAGCGCCGAGCTCGAGCGCAGCACCGTCGAGGCCCTGCAGCACTACGTGGCCTCCGACCCCGCCGTGAACATCCTCTACCTCCGGATGCACCTCCACCACCCGGAGAGCATCAAGGGAGCGCAGCTCTCCATCGAGCGGGGGATGTTCGAGCGCGAGGTCGTCGTCGACGTCGCGGGCAAGTCCCCCGACGAGCTCAAGAAGTCCTTCTCCTCCAACGCGAAGACCCGCATCAACCGCGCGGCCCGCGCCGGCGTCGAGATCCGGGAGGTCACGGAGAACCGCGGCCAGGTGTTCGAGGAGTCCTGCTTCCCGATCATGCAGGAGACGGCGGACCGCGACGCGTTCAGCCTCATGCCGCTCGAGGTGTACCGCTCCTGCCTCGAGGACGCGCCGGAGAACACGCGCCTCTTCATCGCCTACGCCCCTGCCACGGACGACCCGGGCGACGCGGAGAACAAGATCCCCGTGGGCTGGATGATGACCAACGAGTTCCACTACCGCGGCTGCTACTACTACGGCGGCTCCAACCTGCGCGCGCAGGAGACGAGCGCCATGTTCGCGCTCATGCACCGGATCCTGTCCGAGCTCGCGGCGACGGGCAATCTCGCCGTGGGCCTCACGGGCATCTCCTCCGAGCGGTACCCGGAGCTCAAGGGCGTGGAGAACTTCAAACTCCGGTTCTCCAAGCAGATCGTGGACTACCCGCGGCTCTACGACGTCCCGCTCAACGCCGCCCGCTACACCGCGGTCCGCACGGTCCTCAAGGCCCGCTCGGAGGGTCCGGACATGGCCCGTCAGGCGCTCGGCCGGGTCCGCAGCGCGGCGTCGGGCCTCCTCGGCACGGTGAAGTCCGCGGCGTCCCGCTCGGGCGCCGGCTCGGACTCCTCCGGGGCAGCAGGCTCCGCCTCGCGCACGGAAGCGCCGGCCTCCGGCTCCGAGCGCAACGGCTGAGGCCGCCGCCTCCACCCGCGCCGACATCCCGGAATACGGGTGACGCGCTTGTAGACTCGGGCGTAAGCCCTGAAGGTTCCCGCTCCAGACCGTCAGGACGGAGCGGGAATTTTCATTTCAGCTATATGAACGCTGAGTCATATGAACGACAAGGACCTGCACGTGCGCGCCCTCTCCAGTCTCACCGCCTCTGCCCGCGACGCCTTCTCAGCTCCCAGGCGCCCCCAGCCCCGGCCGCTCGCCGTGCGGGCCACGCCCTTCACGGCCCGCCGGATCTCCGCTGAGGAGCTCGCCGAGGTCCACGCCGGCTTCCCGGCCGAGTGCACCGTGCCGTTCGAGCAGGGCAGCACGTGGAGCCGGATCTTCGAGGGGAACCCCTTCGCCCGCCTCGGAGGCATGTTCGTCATCGAGGACCAGGACGGCGCGGCCGTGGCCACGTGCCTCATCACGGAGCGGGGAGAGGGCGCCAGCCGGCAGGCGGCCGCCGACGACGGTCCCGTCTTCGCCCGCGAGCCGGACGCCGCCACCGAGGCCGGGGTCCTCAACGCGCTCGTCAGCGCCCTCCAGTCCGAGCCCGCGCCCATCCCCTTCGTCCTGCGCATCCGGATCCGCCACACCGAGGCCCTCGAGGGCGTCCGCCCGTCCATGGGCCGGGGCATCTTCGAGCGGGAGGTCGTGGTGCCCCTCGCCGACGCCCCGGTGCCTCTGGAGAAGGCCTTCTCCTCCTCGGCGAGGAACACGGTCCGCAAGGCGCGGCGCCAGGGCGTCGTCGTGCGCGAGGTCACCGAGAACCGGGAGGACGTGTTCGAGCGGGAGTGCCACCCGGTGCTCGCCCAGACCGCCGAGCGAGACGGGTTCGGGGCCCTCCCCGTCTGGTACTTCCGCCGGCTCCTCTCCCTCTTCCCCGAGGAGGTGCGCCTCTACACCGCAGAGGTTCCGGGATACGAGGGATGCGCCGCCTGGGCGATGAGCAGCGCGCACCGCGGCTGGGGGACGTACCTGCACGCGGCCTCGACCTCGGAGGGGCAGAAGGCGGGCGCGCCCTCGCTGCTGCTCACCACGCTTCTCGAGAGCCTCCGCGAGCAGGGGTGCACGGGCGCCTCGCTCACCGGCATCGGCTCCCCCGCCTGGCCCGAGCTCGCACGGCTCGAGGGCTTCAAGCTGAAGTTCTCCAAGACCATCGTGGAGCACCCTTCCTGCATGGACATCCCCCTGACGAAGCGCTATGACACGGAGCGGCGGCTCATCGAGGCCCGCAAGCTCGCCCGGCGGGTCCGCTCGAGGGCTCGGCAGGCCCTCGGCGACCTCGCGGGCAAGATCCGTCCCGACGGCGCGCCCAGGAACGCCTGACACAATCGACGGGTGACTTCCCCAGCACTCTCCCTGTACCGCTTCGTCGCCCGGTCCGAGGCCGTGACCTGGGCCCTGCTCATCGTCGGCATGGTCCTCAAGTACGGCACCAAGACCACGGACCTGGGCGTGAGGATCGCCGGAATGCTCCACGGCGTCGTGTTCATCGCGTTCATCGTGGTCACGGCGGCCGTGTGGATCGACAACCGCTGGTCCGTCAAGCGCGGCCTCCTCGGCATGGCCTCGGCCGTCCCGCCCTTCTTCACGCTCCTGTTCGAGGCCAACGCGGAGAAGCACCGCGCCATCGCGCCCCGCTGGCGGCTGGCCCCGAGCGGCGAGCCCCAGACCGCGTCCTCCGCGCCCGAGCGGGCCCTCGCCGAGCTGCTCGCCCGCCCGGGGGTCGCCGTCCTCGTCCTCGTGGTGCTCGTGGCGGCGCTGACCGCCGTCGCCCTCCTCGTGGGGCCGCCCGCCTCGAGCTGACGGCCTGCGCGGGACGGGCCCGCCGCCGGTTCCGGGCGTGCTGCCGTCCCGGGCGCCCTGCCGTCCCGGTGCGGCGCGGAAGCCGTGAGGCTCCTCACGGGCCGTTCCGGGTTCTCCGAACACCCGATAGACTCATCGGATGCCCTCCCCCACCCCAGAGCCCCAGGACACCCGTGTGCCGGAGAGCGCGCCGGCGCCCAGCACGTTCGCGGTCATCGCCGTCCTCCTCGCGGCCACGTTCGTGGTCATCCTCAACGAGACCCTCATGAACGTGGCCCTGCCGCACCTCATGACGAGCCTCCACATCGCCGAAGTCTCCACGGTCCAGTGGGTGGCCACGGCCTTCATGCTCACCATGAGCGTGGTCATCCCCACCACCGGGTTCCTCCTCGCGCGGCTGTCCACGCGGCAGGCGTTCACCCTGGCGATGGGCCTGTTCACCGCCGGCACGGTGGTGTGCGCGGCGGCGCAGTCCTTCCCCGTGCTCATCCTCGGCCGCGTGGTCCAGGCCTCGGGCACGGCCGTCATGATGCCCCTGCTCATGACCACCATCCTTCAGCTCGTGCCGCCGGCGCGGCGCGGGGCGGTCATGGGCAACGTGTCCATCGCCATCTCCGTGGCGCCCGCGATCGGCCCGGCGCTCTCCGGCCTCATCCTGCAGCACTTCCCATGGCGGGCGCTGTTCATCATGATGCTGCCCATCGCCGTCGTCATGCTGTGCGCGGGACTCGCGCTGCTCAAGAACGTGGGCGAGCGGAAGGCGATCAAGCTGGACGTCCCCTCGGTGCTCCTCACCATTCCGGGGTTCGGCGGGTTCGTCTACGGGATCAACGAGATCGCGGTGCACCCCTCGCCCGTGACCGTCGGCGCGCTCGTCGTGGGCCTCGCGTGCATCGCGGCCTTCTGCCGCCGGCAGATCGCGCTCCAGCAGGGCCGCGAGCCGCTCCTGGACCTGCGCGTGTTCGCGTACAAGCCCTTCGCCAAGGGCCTCGCGCTCATGACCATCTCGATGATCGCCATGTTCGGCACGATCATCCTCTTCCCGCTCTACATGCAGCAGCTGCTCGGCAAGGACTCGCTCACCACGGGTCTGCTCATGCTGCCGGGTGGCCTCATCATGGGGCTCGCGGCTCCGCCGGTCGGCCGGCTCTTCGACCGCATCGGCCCGCGTCCGCTCGTGGTCACCGGCAGCGCTGTGCTGCTCGCGTCCACGCTGGTCATGAGCCGGTTCGACCACACCACCTCGATGTGGCTCGGCCTCGCCGTCTACACGGTGTTCTCGGCAGGCCTGGCGCTCATCTTCACGCCGGCGTTCACGTACTCGCTCAACCCGCTGCCGCCGCACCTGTACTCGCACGGCTCGGCGACCCTCTCCTCGCTGCAGCAGCTCTCCGGCGGGCTCGGGGTGGCTCTGCTCACCGGCGTGATGCAGGCCGCGCGGCTCGTGCACCTCAAGGGCGGAGACGGCGGCCCGGCCGCGCAGACGTCCACCGCCGAGGCCGGGCTCATGACCGCGTTCCTCGTGGCCGCGGTCTTCGCCGCGGTCGGCGTGGTGCTCGCCTCCCGCATGCGGGACAAGGGCACGACGGCGGACTCGGCGGAGCCGCAGCCCGTCAGCGCGTAGCGCGGACCCGGCTCTGACGGAGAGGTTCCGGCTGAGCCTGTCCGGCAGAGGCTTTCGCGTGGGAGAGGGCTCTCAGACGGAGACCACCGGCCGGTAGTGCTCCACCACCGGCTTCGGGTCGTAGAAGTGGTGGAGGGCGGCCCGCCACTTCTCGAAGAGCTCCGAGCCCCGGAAGCCCTCGGTGTGGTCCTCGAGGGTCTCCCACTTCACCACCATGAGATACGTGCTGGGCGACTCCACGCCGCGCGAGACCTCGAGCGAGACGAACCCCTTCGAGGCGGAGATGTAGGACTTCGCCTCCTCGAGCGCGGCCTCGAACTCCTCTTCCTTGCCCGGGATGACGGGGAGCAGTGCAGATTCGACGATCATGCGTTCATCTTGGCACACCGGCTCCCCCTGCGCGTTCGCGCCAGCTTCTTCGGCTCAGGCACACCGGCTTCCCGCGCTTGCGCACCCGCTTCCTCAGCTTGCGCACCCTCTGGTGTCAGTTTTCCGGCCGAATCCTGACACCAGAGGGTGCACAAGCCGCTCAATCCAAGACGGCCCGTATCAGCTGGGCGTTGCCGGAGGCAGGCGTGCCGTCGGGAAGCACCAGCGAGTCCTCCAGTCCCGCCCGGGTGTCCAAGCCGAGACTCACCGCGAGCGCCGCAGCCGTCCAGGCGGACCGCTCCTCCCCGTGGAGCAGCAGGGGCAGTCCGGGCTCCGCCTCCCGGACGGCACTCACGAGCCCGCGGGCAGTGTCCTCGACTTCGTGCGCCGGAATGTCCTGCACCTCCACGAGGACCCGCAGGCACCGCCCCCGCAGCGGCGAGGCAAGCCAGGCTCGCAGCCCCTCCGCGTGCCAGACGCCGGCTTCCACCCCGATGCCCCGGCTGAGAAGCAGCTCCGCCGTCTCCTCCGCCCCCGGCTCGTGCCAGTTCACAGAGGCGAAGTCCGGCCGCTCTTCCGGCAGGTCACTCCACGCGCGGAGCTCGGCGAGACGCTGTGCGGGGTCGGGCGCGCTCCAGGCGCCGGTGGTCACGCCGACAGGCGTGTTCGGGCACGCCTCGCGCATCGCCCGGACCCACGCCGAGACGTGCGCAGCGGCGAGGCTGTCCGCCCCGTCGTCGTCTTTGGGATGGACGTGAAGGGCTCCCGCGCCGGCCTCCGCTGCGGCCGCAGCCTCTCGGGCCATGGCGACTGGGTCCGCGCTCAAGGCCGGGTGCTCGTGCGCTCCGCGCGCTCCGTTGAGACAGGCTTTGACCAGCATCCGGCCAGCCTACGGGGAGCGGAATCCGCGCGGAAGGCTCCTACACCGCCTCGGGGCCTCGGTAGCTCCCGGGCAGGAGGTCGGCGACGGCGACGCTCCGCAGCCCCTCCTCCGTGGGGACGATGACCCGCCATGCGGGGTGGTAGTCGGACAGCACCTGCCGGTCCCGGCCGCAGGGCGCGAGCACGCCGCGCCCGTGACAGCCCACGGCCGCGATGCGAGTGATCTCGCGGGCGCCGCCGGCCCTCGCCGAGCCGAGGGCCACGAGCTCCGCGCAGGGCCCGCCCGTGAAGTGGTAGAGGTTCACGCCGGGGAAGACGCGCCCCTCGGCGTCCATGACGGCGGCTCCCACGGTGTGGATGCCGTCGGCGTCGGCGGAGTCGGCGTCTGTGTTCGCCTCGATGACGGTGCGGGCCGCGTCGAGGAGGCGCAGGTCCTCGTCGTCGAGCTCACGGGCGGTGGGGAAATCCATGTCCTCAGTATCCACGGCCCCGAGTCCGAAACAGGCACCGTGAAGAGGCCGCCGTTCCCGGCCGCGCCCGCAGAATTGTTAGGCTTTCGAATCGAATAGAGCCATCGGCGCCAGAGAGCGCGCCGCAGAATGCGCATGACAATGGGGGTCAGCACATGAACACGAAGACGACGGCGGCCGCAGCAGCCCTTCTCCTGGCCGTGGGCCTGAGCGCGTGCGGCGGAGGCTCCGGCTCAGAGGGCGGCTCGGACGGCAGCTCGGCGCAGAGCTCCTCCGGAGGCGCCGCCTACAACGAGAGCCCCGGCGAGGAAATGACCGTGGGCAAGAGCGTGCGCATCGGAAACTCGGACACGCATGTGACGCTCGTGAAGGCGCCCGCCAAGTTCAGCGGATGCACCGGCACCGCCGCGCCGGACAAGGGCAAGCACGCCGTAGCGTACGAGCTCAAGCTGGAGACGGAGAAGCCGAGCGGCGCGATCGCACTCCAGGGCACCTGGACGGCAGAGGGCAAGAAGACGGAGGAGGTGGACGGTCTCCTCGGAGACATGTGCCAGGACCCCTCCAAGCAGTTCCCCCTGGACTGGAAGGGCAAGAAGCAGGTCACGGCCACGAAGGTGTTCATCGTCCCGGACGGCGCCACCAAGCTGGTTCTGACGACGGTCGAGAACAAGAAGTACACCTTCCCCGCCGTCTGACCCGGGCCCGCCGGGAGCTTGTGCACCCTCTGGTGTCAGTTTTCCGGCCGAATCCTGACACCAGAGGGTGCGCAAGCGGAAGAACAGGGTGCGCAAGCGACCCAGGTCAGAACGGCCCTCTCCGCCGCCCTCCGGCCTCCTACGCCGCGCCCGTGAACACGAGCCAGAGCAGGACCGCGTTGAGCACCGCCACCGCGCCGGAGCACGCCCACGCGGTTCCGGCCAGGATCCGCCCGCTGCGCAGCCGCCCCATGACGGACGCCCGCGAGGTGAGCCAGGCCAGAGGGAACACCGCGAACGGGATGGCCATGCTGAGGACCACCTGGCTGACCACGAGCGCCGCCGTCGGATCCGCGCCGGAGACCATGACCCCGATGGCCGGAACCAGCGAGACCGCCCGGCGCACCCATGCCGGCACGGTCCGTCCCAGGAGGCCGCCCATGACCACGTCTCCCGCATAGGCCCCCACTGTGGTGGAGGCGAGCCCCGAGGCGAGCAGCCCTACGGCGAACACCGCGCCGGCCACCGCCCCGAACCGCCCCGCGATCGCGGCGTGCGCTCCCTCGATCGTGTCGGTGCCGTCTGCGCCCTGCAGCGCCGTCGCCGCCAGCACGAGCATCCCGATGTTGACGAGCCCGGCCACCGCGAGCGCCACGCCCACGTCGAACCGTGCGGCGCGCAGGCGGGTGCGGACCGGAAAGGGGTCCCCCGCAGCGCCGGCCCCATGCCGGTGGACCGCCAGACCCGAGTGCAGGTAGATCGCGTGCGGCATGACCGTGGCGCCGAGCATCGACACCGCCACGAACACCGAGCCCTGGTCCGCGAAGCGCGGGACGAGTCCTCCGGCCAGCTGAGACGGCGTCGGCGGCGCGAGGAACACCCCGAAGAGGAAGCCGGCCGCCACGACGGCGAGGAGCGCGACGACGGCCTTCTCGAACCGCCGCTGTCCCCGTCGGTCCCGGATCCGCAGCAGCAGCACCGAGACCGCGCCCGTCAGGATGCCGCCGAGCCACAGGGGCACGCCCCAGAGGATGTGCAGGGCGAGCGCGCCGCCGATCACCTCGGCCACGTCGGTGGCGATGATGACCGCCTCCGCCTGCAGCCAGTAGAGGATCCGGCCGGGCGTCCCCAGGCGCGAGGCCAGGTGCTCGGGGAGCGAGCGGCCCGTCACGAGCCCCAGCTTCGCCGCCAGATACTGCACGACGGCGGCCATGGCGTTCGCCAGCACGAGCACCCAGAGCAGCAGAAAGCCGTACTGGGTGCCGGCGGTCATGTTCGCGGCGACGTTCCCCGGATCCACATAGGCCACGGCCGCCACGAGGGCCGGGCCGAGCAGGCGGATCCAGTGGAGTTTAGTCACCTCTAAATCGTAGGACGCACCCGGCTCGACCCTCAAACGGGCCGCTCTGGGCGCACGCCACTCCGCAGGCCGTCAGCGCAGGAGTGCGCCCGCGGGAACCCAGGCCTGCCTTGACGCCGCGCGTCAGTCCTCGAACACGATGACCTGTCGCACGGCCTTCCCGTCCGCGAGCGTGTCCATAGCGGCGTTGACGTCCTCGAGCCGGATGCGGTCCGAGACGAGCTCCTCCACAGGCAGCTCGCCCTTGCGCCAGAGGTCCTCGTAGCGCGGGATGTCACGCGAGGGGACCGCCGAGCCGAGGTAGCTGCCGATGACCGTCCTCGCCTCCGCCGTGAGGAGCAGCGGACGGATGACGGACTCCGCCTCAGGGTGCGGCAGGCCGACCGTCACCGTCCGGCCGCCGGGAGCCGTCGCGTTGAAGGCGGTCTCGAACGCGCGGGGGTGGCCTGCGGCCTCGACCACCACATCGGCTTTCACACCCTTCTCCGCCAGCTCCTCGGGCGAGTACGCCTCGTCCGCGCCGAGCTCACGGGCCCTGGCCAGCTTCCCGGGGTTGGCGTCCACCCCGATGACCGTGCCCTTCTTCAGGCCCACCGCCGTCATGAGCGCCGCGATCCCCACGCCGCCGAGACCCACCACCATGACCGAGTCACCGTCCCGCGGCTTCCCCGCGTTGACCACGGCCCCGCCTCCGGTGAGCACGGCGCAGCCGAGGGGCGCCGCGGCCTCCGGCGGGACGTCGGAGCCGATCTTCACCACGCTCGCCTGGTTCACCACCGCGTGCGTGGCGAACGCGGACACGCCGAGATGGTGCAGCACGCGGCCGCCGTCGTCGTCGTGAAGGCGCACCTGCTCGCCGCCGCCCGGGAGGAAGCCGGCGTTGTTGGACTCGGTGCCGGGGATGCAGGGGAGCGTGCCGTCGGTCCGGCAGTGCGCGCACTCGCCGCAGCGGGGGAGGAAGACGGCGACGACGTGGTCGCCCGGGGCCAGCCCCTCGACGCCCTCGCCGACCCGCTCGACGACGCCCGTGCCCTCGTGGCCCAGCAGCATCGGCAGGGGCCGCGGGCGGTTGCCGTCCACCACGGACAGGTCCGAGTGGCACACGCCTGCGGCCGTCATGCGGAGGAGGACTTCGCCGCGCTCCGGCGGATCCAGCTCGAGCTCGCGGATCTCGAGCGGACGGGACTCGGCGTACGGGCGCTCGGCCCCGGACGTGGTGAGGACTGCTCCGCGGATCTTCATGGCGTCTCCCAGGGGTGAGGGGTGGGGACCGAGGTTGTGCGGGCCCGCGAGACTGACGATAGTCCCGCGCGCTCATCCCGAGAAGACGCCCGCGGATCTCCCTCAGCTCCTCCCGATCTCGAGGTGCCTTCCCGCCCACTGCTTCCGCAGCCACCTGTCGTGCGAGGCGACGACGACGGCGCCGGGGTACGAGGGCAGCGCCTGTTCGATCTCCGTGACGAGGGTGAGGGAGAGATGGTTCGTGGGCTCGTCGAGCAGAAGGATGTCCGGCGGATCCGCGAGAAGAACGGCAAGCTCGAGGCGCCGCTGCTGCCCCAGGCTGAGCGAGCCGAAAGGGAGATCCTCATCCCTCGCCCTGAACAGGCCGTATCCAGCCAGAGGCTTCTGCTCCGCTCGCTCAGCACCGACATGCTTCGCGTAGAGCTCCCGGGCAGTCTGATGCGGCATCGCACCGCTCAGCACTCCGAGCTCGGTTTCCTGGGCGAGGAGGGAGACGGTCACCCCGGGACCAAGCCAGAGAGAGCCGGACGACGGCGCCCTCAGGCCGGCGATGAGCGAGAGCAGCGTGGACTTTCCAGCTCCATTGGCCCCAGTGACCAGCCACCGCTCGCCGCTTCGGATCTCCGCGGAGACCGGCTGGAGGCGTTGCGCCTCCTCGACATCCTGCATCGCGGCGAGAAGCTCGCCCTCGCCGTGCCGGGCGGCCCCGCCAGGATCGAGTCCCTCGAACCGGAGTGGTCGGGGCGGCTTACGCACCTGCTCGGCCTCCAGCTCGAGCAGCCGGCTCCTGGCATCGCGCACTCGACGCGAGACCACCGTCGCGTTCCGGTCGGAGTAGAACTTCACGGCTCCGCGAGCCTCTGTCCGCGGTCCCGCGCCGGGATGGCCCACGGTGTGGCTTGTGCGCAGCTTCTCCCGCAGAAGACCAAGCTCCTCCTGTTCAGCGCGGTACTGTCTCTCCCACTGCTCTCGGACCCGAGCCCTCTCGCCGAGGTAGTCCGAGAAGCGACCCGTGAAGTGAATCGTGCCGATCCCGGTGCCGGCCCCTCCTTGAAGAAGGGACTCCACGGCGCTGTGAGCCAGGGGCGTCGGCTCGAGATCAACCAACGAGGTCACGGCTTCCTCGAGAAACGCCCGGTCATGGCTCGCGGTCAGCACGGGACTTCTCCATCCCCGCAACACCTCGACCAGGTGCGCCGTCGCGTTGTCGTCGAGGTGGTTGGTGGGCTCGTCCAGGAGAAGCACGTCCGGCATGCTCAAGAGGACCCACGCGAGCGAGAGCCGTGCCCGCTGCCCTCCTGAAAGCTCGCTCGTGAGCCGCCCGCGCGGAAGAGCCGAGAGTCCGAGACCGCTCATCATCGACTCCACCCGCGCCTCGAGGCTCCACACGTCGAGCCGCTCAGCCTCGTCGAGGGCAGCGGAGTAGGCGCGGGCCGGGTCGGGATCCTCGGGAGCGTCGGCGAGTCGCGCGGCCAGAGTCTCCAGCCGGGCCGCCACGGCCCGCTGGGGCTCAACGGCCTCGTCGAGAGCCTGGCCGACCGTCTGTCGCGGGCCGAACGGCGGCGCCTGATGGAGCAGGCCTCGTCGGGGCCGTTCGATCCCCGGGATCGAGACCCGCACGTCTCCTGCGTCCGGGTCCAGGGCACCCGCTGCGATCTTGAGCAGAGTCGACTTGCCGGAGCCGTTCTCTCCGACGAGGCCCACGCAGCTTCCGGCTGACGCCGTGAACGAGACGTCGGTCAGAACCCGGCGGTCTCCGAAGGAGTGCGAGACGCCGTCGAGGCGGAGGTGACCGCCGAGAGCGCGAGCGTTTGAGATGGAAGAAGGTGTAGTGAACACAGACATCCCCGTGTCGGTGGTGTTCGCCCGGCGGGCACAGGCCTCGAGCCGAGCAGGACGGGGATTCACAAGTTCATGGCGTCAGCCTAGGACTGTCCTCCGAGCCGCGGCAACCCCCCTCCCCTCGAGTTCCCCACACCCCTGCCCACACGTGTGCACACGAGTTATCCACAGGTGTGCATTAACTCTGGACAACGGGTTGAACCTTGCCCTCCACAGCCGCGGAACGGCGGGAAACACACGCGGGGAATCACAGGCGTGTCAGATGCCCACACTGTTGACAACAGGTGTGGACAACCCCCTTCTCCCCCGGAATCGCACGGATGTTCGACAGTGGACAGAGCTCTCTCGAACGCTCCTCGAACGCACCGTCCCCATCGCCCTCCACACATGTGCACAGAGTTATCCACAAGCTGGGGACAACCCTCGAACATCACCGAAGTGATTCGCCGAAACCCCCGAATCTGTGCGCCAGTTGTGAAAAAGCGCCTCCCGAACCGGGAGGCGCTTGTGGACAACGCGTGTGGATGAGCGGGGACAAACAGACGGTGGGGAAAGGCCGGGCGGCCCCCGGCGTCGTCGTCGCCCTCCCCTCGCGCGGGAGAGGAGGAGGTCAAGCCCCCGCAGGAGGCGGAGGCGGGGGCGGAGCCTGCCCGCCGAAGGGCTGAGGGATCCTCCGCAGCCGCCGCCGGGCCCACGGGGCGATAACAGCCGCCGAATACAGCAGTCCCCCGATGAAGCCGCCCACGTGGCCCTGCCAGGAGATGTTGGGGACCATGAGCGGGACGAGGGCGTTGAGCCCGAGGAGCGCGAGGGTCCCGGCGATGTTCTGCCGCAGGAGGAGCTGGAGCACGAGCACTCCGCCGATGAGGCCGAAGATCCCGCCGGACATCCCCACCGTGTAGGCGCCCTGGCTCTCCCAGAGGAGCACGCCGACGCTGCCCGCCAGAATGCTCGCCAACAAGAGCCCCGCGAAGCGCAGGCTGCCGACCATCGGCTCGATCATCCGCCCGAAGATCCACAGCGAGAGCATGTTGGTCCCGATGTGGGCCAGGGAGGACGGGTCGTGGAGGAACGCACTCGTGAGGAGCGTCCACGGCTCGTCCGCGGCATAGCGCGCCTTGAGCCCGTACTCGTAGTCCAGGCCGGGCACGGCGAACTCGGCGAGCTGCACTGCGACGCAGACCGCCATGACGGCGAAGGTGACGGGCATGGACGAGCGGGCGGCCCGCGCACGCCTGTGCACGGGCCGCCCGCTCGGCTCAGACCACGGCCGCTGCTGGTCCGGGGTCAAGAGGCGTCCTTACTTGACGTCGATCTTCTCGATGATGACGTCCTCCACCGGGCGGTCCGCCCCGCCGGTCTTGACGCGGTTGAGCTCGTCGACGACCTTCTTCGAGGCCTCGTCCGCCACCTCGCCGAAGATCGTGTGGCGGCCGTTCAGCCACGGCGTCTGGACCGTGGTGATGAAGAACTGCGAGCCGTTGGTGCCGGGGCCGGCGTTGGCCATGGCGAGCAGGTACGGCTTGTCGAACTGCAGCTCCGGGTGGATCTCGTCCTCGAACTGGTAGCCCGGCCCGCCGAAGCCCTGGCCGAGCGGGTCGCCGCCCTGGATCATGAAGTCCGGGATGATGCGGTGGAAGATGGTCCCGTTGTAGAGGGGGGTGCCGGACTGCTTCTCGCCCGTGGCGGGGTGCGTCCACTCCTTCGAGCCGTCCGCGAGGCCCGTGAAGTTCTGCACCGTCTTCGGCGCGTGGTTGCCGAAGAGGTCGACGACGATGTCGCCGTGGTTCGTCTTGATCGTGGCCTGCTGGGTTGCGTTAGCGTTCATGCCCCCAATCTTCGCACTGTTCCGCCCCTCGGCGGCAGAGTTCGACGGCGGCGAACATGGGCATAGCCTGAAAATCCGCGTCAGAAAGGCCTCTCGCCTAGAGTTTGGCGGCACCGGCCCTCTAGGCTGAGGACGGAAACCACCCAACCTAGGAGACCCGATGTTCAAAGTGAAGAAGAAGCGCAAACCGGCCACTCTCGCTGACGCGGTCGCAGAGCAGTACAACAAGTACGCCCCGATGGTTCAGGAGCGCGTCCAGAACACGCTCGACGATGTGACCCCGGTGATCCAGGACAAGGTTGAGACCCTGCAGCCCAAGCTGCAGAACCTGGTGGAGACGGTCGAGGCCAAGAGCCAGGACTTCCTCGAGCGCGCCGAGAAGTCCCTCGGCAACGCCCAGGAGGCTGCGGCCGAGCGCGCGGAGCAGATGAAGAAGCAGGCCGACGCGTACACGAAGGACGCCAAGAAGCAGGCGAACTCCTACTCCAAGGACGCCAAGAAGCAGGCGGCGTCCTACAAGAAGGACGCCCAGGCGCGTCTGCAGAACGCCAAGGCGCAGGCTCAGGCGCAGCACCTCGCCCCGGCTCAGGCCAAGGGCGCGGACGCCGCGGCCAAGACGGCCGAGGGCATCGCGGCCCTCTCCATCCCGGCCGGCCTCGAGAAGGCCTCCAAGAAGTACACGGGCCGCTCGCTCAAGGCCATGCAGAAGCAGGCCGCCGCCCAGGCCAAGGAGGCCGCCAAGGAGGCCCGCAAGGCCGCCAAGCAGAACGCCCGCGCCCAGAAGGGCAAGGGCGGTCTGGTCTTCGGCCTCATCGTGACGGCCGCTGTGGCGGGCGCCGCGATCTGGAAGGCCGTTCAGCCGATCGAGGATCCCTGGAAGCGCGCCACGGTCGAGCCGAAGAAGGACGGCGAGACCCCGGTGGAGACCACCGCGCAGGCCCAGCAGGCCCGCCGCGCCGTCACCCCGGAGCCCGGCACCACCACCACGGAGCTGCCGAAGCCGCGCGCCGCTGAGTAAGCCGGCACAGCGCCTCCCCTTCAAGGCGCCGAGCTGACGAGGGCCCCCGATCCGCACGGATCCGGGGCCCTCTCTCTGTCTCCGGCACGCGGAGGCCACGTCCGCGGACGGCCGCCTCCCCTTTCAGCTCAGAACGACGACGGCGTTCCGGTCCCCGCATAGAGGTGGCGCACGCCGGGGGCGTTGGGGTCGTCGAACCGCTCCCCCTCCAGCTTCGAGGGGAGGCAGCACATGACGAGCAGCGCGAGCGCCCCGAAGGGCACCGTGAGGAGCAGGCACAGGAAGCCCGTCAGGCCCGCGTCCTGGAGGCGGCGGACCATCATGGAGATGCACGGGATGAGCAGGGCGTAGTGGATGAGGAGGAACGGGGTCAACGCGAACACCGCCGGCCCCTGCATGAACTCGCGGGGCGAACCGCCGGCCAGCGCCAGCTCGAGCGAGAACATCGCCGCCGTCATCACTGCGTTGACCAGGAACTGGGCCAGCATGCTCCACCAGAACTCGGAGCGGCTCGAACGGCCCTGGAACTTCAGCCAGCGCTTGAAGAACCGGACCACCGCCTGAACGGGCCCCGCCCCGTAGAGCGGGAGGTCCAGGTTGTCCGGGGTTCCTCCCACGGGGCTGCGGGTCATGCTCAGTAGGCCGAACCGTTCTGGCCGTAGCCCTGGACGCCGGCAGCACTGGCGTCGTCGAAGCGCCGGCCGAGCGGGTTGCTGTTGAAGATGCACATGATCATGAGCACCAGGCCGCCCAGGAGGGGAAGCAGGAAGAAGAGGGCAAAGAGCCCGGACTTGTTCGTGTCATGGAGTCGCCGCACCGTGAGAGCGATGGTCGGGATCAGGACGGCCAACCCGAAGACGTAGGAGAGAACCTCGATGGTGTTGCCCAGAGCGTTCATGTGGTCAGTCGGACCGCCGAAGAGGGACTGGACGAACCCGAGGACGAAGGCCACGATGAAGCTGAAGAACTGCCACCACCAGTACTCAGAACGGCTGGAACGGCCCGCGAACTTGAAGTAGCGCTTGAAGAAGCGGGTGATGGCCTGGCCGATGCTCGCTCCGTAGAGGGGCAGGTCCAGGTTGTCCGGCATGCCGCCGGAGTTGTCCATGGCCGCCTGCGGCCCGCCGAAGTCGCCCTGAGTACCGTAGCTGTTGAACTGTGGCTGATTCTGTCCCGCGAAGGGACCGGGTGCGGCGTTGTTGCTCATGGGGACAACGCTACAACGCTCCCTGCGCCCGTCCTCGATGGAGCGGCCCTCGACGCCCCACAACAGGCAGACAGGAAGGCCCGGCACCCTGAGGGTGCCGGGCCTTCCTGTCTGTCTTGCAGGGCAGCAGTCAGCGGGAGATCAGAACGAAGAGCCGTTCTGGCCGTTGCCGTAGGGTGCGCCGTACTGGCCCGACTGGCTGCCGTAGCCGCCCTGGCCGTAGGACTGCTGGCCATAGCCCTGGTAGCCGTTTCCGCCGAAACCGCTCTGACCGGCGAACTGTTCGCGAACGCCAGGCGCGTTCTGATCGTCGTAGAACCTGCCTTCCGGCTTCGAGGGAAGCGCCCACAGGATGATGAGGGCAATCGAGCCGAAGAAGGGAAACACCGCCAGGAGCCAGAGCCATCCCGACATCCCCGCATCATGGAGGCGGCGAACCCCAGAAGCAAGGTTGGGAACCAGACAACCGGCCATCACAATGAAAAGAAGCCCCGAGAGAAGCACGCCAAACGGGTTCGCATCGCCCGTCGTCCGATCCGTGCCGACAGTGGCCATAAGGATCATCAGGCCGTACTAAACAACCATCACGACCAATGACATCCACCAGAACTCCGAGCGGCTCGAGCGCCCGTGGAAGTTCGCATACCGCTTGAAGAAGCGGGTGAACGCCTGCGGCAAGGTTGCACCATAGAGCGGCAGGTCGAGGTTCTCCGGGGTGCCCCCGACCGGCTGGCCCAGGGTCGCCCCCTGGACGCCATAGCCCGGCTGACCATACGGCTGCTGGCCGTAGGGCTGCGAGCCGTAGCCGCCCTGGCCGTATTGAGCGCCATCGTGGCCTCCGTACGCAGGCATGCCGGATCCGGAGTCCTGGCCGTAGCTGTTGAACTGAGACTGGGCCTGGCCCTCATAGGGGCTCTGAGAATCGTTGCTCATGCTCGGAACACTAACAATTCCTATAGGTTGCCTTGAAATTCTGTTTGCCCTTCAGGCCGCAGGAAAACCTTCTCGATCCCAGCCATCGCCACGAACAGTGCGGACGGTCTGCACAGACAGTCTGATCTAACTGTTCAAGACCGGGTAGACTCGGATCATGACAGCAGACAGCCTGACCATCACCCCAGAAGAGGTACGCGCAGAACAGGCCCCGGCTTCAGGACGGCCTGACTGGCTGAACCAGATCGCAGCGTACGTACAGCGCGCCGCTGCCGAAGGAGAGCTCGTCACCCTCACCGCGAAGCGACGCATGCTGACACCCGCACAAGTCGCAGACCGCACCGGCATGTCTCGCTCAACGATCTCCCGGAAGATCTCCTCAGGCGAACTGCGCGCCGTCAAGGTGGGCAACCGCAACCGCATCCCCTACGAAGAGTATCTTCGGTTCTGGACGGCCACGATGGGCGAACTCGTTGAGGCAACGAGTGAAGACCTGAGAGCTGATCTCTTCGCCTGAGATGCCTTCTGACCAGCAGATCCCCGCCGACGACTCCGGCTGAATTCCATCGCGCGATCGCGCGCCAGCATCCACGGCTCTTCGCCGCGCATGCGGACCTCTACGAAACAGAACCAATGCGCTCAGCCCACTCCGAGCCGAGGACGCTGTGCCGTGGCGACCGGCAGGTCTTGAGCGGTCTCCACACTGAACAGACAGCGGGCCGCTTCCGCCCCCTGGATCCCAAACCCTAGAAATCCCAGTCGTCGTCGCTCGTGTGCTCCGCCTTCCCGATGACGTAGCTGGACCCGCTGCCGCTGAAGAAGTCGTGGTTCTCGTCCGCGCCCGGCGCCAGAGCCGCAAGGATCTCAGGGCTCACGCGGGTCTCCTCAGGGAGGAAGCGGGCGGGGTAGCCGAGGTTCATGAGGGCCTTGTTCGCGTTGTACCGGACGAACGCCGCCACGTCCTCCATGAGCCCCAGCGGCTCGTAGAGCTCGCCCGAGTACCGGAGCTCCAGCTCGTACAGCTCCTCGAGCAGGCCGTAGGTGAACTCCTCCATCTCCGCGCGGGTCTCCGGCCCGTGCGCCTCGAGCCCGCGCTGGTACTTGTAGCCCGAGTAGTAGCCGTGGACCGCCTTGTCCCTGAGGATGAGGCGGATCATGTCCGCGGTGTTCGTGAGCGTGGCCCGGACGGAGAAGTGCAGCGGCAGGTAGAACCCCGCGTAGAGGAGCAGCGAGGAGAGGAGCGTCGAGGACACCTTCCGCTTGAGCGGACTCGGCCCGTAGTAGTGCTGCAGGACCTTCTTGCAACGCTCCTGGAGCAGGTCGTTGCCGATGGCCCAGCGGTACGCGTCGTCGATCTCCGGGGTGCTCGTCAGCGTGGAGAACACCGAGGAGTAGGAGCGCGCGTGGACCGACTGCATGAAGGCGATGTTCGTGTAGACCGCCTCCTCGTGCTCGGTGCGGGCGTCCTGGATCTGGCAGATCTCCCCCACCGTGGCCTGGAGGGTGTCCAGCATGGTGAGCCCCGTGAAGACGCGCATCGTGAGGGTCCGCTGCTCGGGGCCGAGGCTCTGCCAGGCCTGGAGGTCGTTGGAGAGCGGCACCTTCTCCGGGAGCCAGAAGTTTGCGGTCAGCCGGTTCCAGACCTCCAGGTCCTTGTCGTCCTGCACCCGGTTCCAGTTGACGGGCCGCAGCCGTGCAGCCGGATCGTGCCGGTATCCCGGCGGCGTCACCGAGTCCTCGGTCCCGCGCCCGGGTGTGCCCTGCTGCGGAGCTCCCTGCTGCGGAGCTCCCCGCCCCGGCGCCCCCTGCTCCGGCCGGCTCGCTGTCATGCTCATGCTTCTCTCCTCTGCTCGTTCTGGGGTGTGGGTGGAGTGCCGTCTGCTGAGGGCTGCTGCGCCCAGAACCGCTCGAGGCCCTCGCGGACGCGCGTGACGTCCTCCTCGGTCCCGAGCAGCTCGAACCGGTACAGCTCCGGCACGCCGCACTTGCGCGCAATGACGGGCCCCGCGATGCAGTAGTGCTCCCCGAAGTTCGTGTTCCCGGACGTGATGACGCCGCGCAGGAGCGCCCGGTTCGCCGGGTCGTTGAGGAAGGTCCGCACCTGCCGCGGCACCGCCCCGGCGAGGTCCCCTCCGCCGTAGCTCGGCACCACGAGCACGAAGGGCCGGCACACGCGGATCATCCCCTCGCGCCTCGGCCTGAGCGGGATCCGCACGGCTTCCCGGCCGAGCGCCTCGACGAACCGCTTGGTGTTCTCCGAGGCGCTCGAGAAGTAGACGAGGTCCGGGCTCTCCTCCGGCGCGAGCTCCCGCACCTCGGACCCTCCGGCTTCCGTCCCCTGCGCCCGCGGACGCTCCGCCCGGTTCTCTTCCGCGCTCGGTCCTTCCGCACGGAGTCTCCCCGCACGGGATCTCTCCGCCCTGGGCCCGTCCCCGTCAAGCATCCGTCCTCCTCAGCTCGCCTCTCCCTCGGAACAACTACGGTAGGACAATCTTGTCACTACGTCTAGACAAACATTAGAGTTGGACACGCCTTCGCGCCGTCGGGCGCGGGGCCCGAGGCGCTCGCCTCGATGAGTTTCACGCAGGAAAGGCGGTTGGGATGCGCACACGGAATCGGCTGAGGGGAAGGCTCGGGGCAGCGACGACGACGGCGGTCGCCGCGGCGCTCCTGCTCACAGGGTGCTCGGGGGCCCCGTCGGAGAAGAAGGCCGAGGGGAAGAAGACCGTGCTCACCACGTTCACGGTCCTCGAGGACATGGCGGAGAACGTGGCCGGGGACCACCTCGAGGTCCACTCGATCACCAAGCCCGGCGCAGAGATCCACGACTACGAGCCCACGCCCGGCGACGTCCGCAAAGCCGCCAAGGCAGACCTCGTCCTGGACAACGGGCTCGGCCTCGAGCGGTGGTTCGAGAAGTTCGCCAGGGACGCGGACGCCCCGCACGCCGTCGTCTCCGAGGGCGTGGAGCCGCTGTCCATCACCGAGGACGCATATGCCGGAAAGCCGAATCCCCATGCCTGGATGAGCCCGGCGAACGGGAAGAAGTACGTGGACAACATGGTCGCCGCCTTCGGCCGGCTGGACCCCGAGCATGCGGAGGACTACCGCCGCAACGGCGAGGCCTACAAGAAGCGCCTGGACGAGGTGCGGGCCGGGCTCGTCCGCACCCTGGCAGGTCTGCCGAGCCAGAAGCGGGCGCTCGTCACCTGCGAAGGCGCGTTCTCCTACCTGGCGAAGGACGCCGGCCTCACGGAGAAGTACCTCTGGCCGGTCAACGCGGAGCAGGAGGGGACGCCGAAGCAGGTGGCAGGCGTCGTCGACTTCGTGAAGAAGAACAAGGTGCCGGCGGTCTTCTGCGAGAGCACGGTCTCGGACAAGTCCATGAAGCAGGCGGCCGCGGCGGCCGGCTCGAGGTTCGCGGGCACGCTCTACGTGGACTCGCTGTCCGCCGAGGGAGGGCCCGTGCCCAGCTACCTCGCGCTGCTGCAGCATGACGCGGACGTCATCGCGCGCGGCCTGACCGGCCGGGGCCCGGGCGACAGCGCGGGCTCCGGCGCACCGGCAGGCGGCTCGGGCAGGCGCCCGTGAGGCCCGCGATCCGCGTTCGGGGCCTGACCGTCCGCTACGGCGACGTCGTCGCGCTCAAAGACCTCAGCCTCGCCGTCCCCGCCGGACAGGTCACGGCGCTCGTCGGGATGAACGGATCCGGCAAGTCCACCCTCTTCAACGCGATCACCGGGCGGCTGCGCCCGGACGCCAGCTCCGTGGAGATCGCGGGCATGCCGCCGGCCGCCGCTCGGGCCCGGGGCCTCCTCGCCTGCGTCCCGCAGAGCGAGGAGGTGGACTGGTCCTTTCCCCTCAGCGTGGAGGAGGTGGTCATGACCGGCCGGTACGGGCTGCTCGGCCTCACCCGGCGCCCCCGCGCGGCGGACCGCGAGGCCGTCCGGGTCGCCCTGGAGCGAGCGGGGCTCTCGAGACTCGGGCGCCGACAGGTCGGCAGCCTCTCCGGCGGCCAGCGGAAGCGGGTGTTCGTGGCGAGGGCCATCGCCCAGGACGCCCGGATCCTCCTCCTGGACGAGCCCTTCGCCGGCGTGGACCGCGGGAGCGAGGCCGCCGTGACCGGGCTCCTCCGCGAGCTCGCCGCCTCCGGGCGCACCGTGCTCGTGGCCACGCACGGCCTCGCCTCCCTGCCCCGGCTGGCGGACGAGGCCGTGCTCCTGCGCCGCAAGGTCCTGTACCAGGGGCCAGTCCGCGAGGCGGTGCGGCCCGAGCGTCTCGCCCTCGCCTTCGGCCTGGACCCCGCCGGGGAGGCCCCCGCATGAGCCCCCTCGACTGGATCCTCGAGCCCCTCTCCTACCCCTTCATGCTCCGCGCCCTCGCCGTCGGCATCATCGCGGCCACGGTGTGCGCGGTGCTCTCCTGCTGGCTGGTGCTCGTGGGGTGGTCTCTCATGGGGGACGCGGTCTCGCACGCGGTGCTGCCCGGCGTGGTCCTCGCCTACATCCTGGGGATTCCGTTCGCCGTCGGCGCGGTGGTGTTCGGGTTCCTCGCCGTCGGGCTCATCGGCGGGGTCCGCGGAGGAGGAAGGGTCAAGGAGGACGCGGCGATCGGCATCGTCTTCACCTCGCTCTTCGCCCTCGGGCTGGTGCTCATCTCGGTGACGCCCAGCCACACCGACCTCAACCACATCGTCTTCGGCAGCATCCTCGGCACCTCGGGCGAGGACCTGCTCCAGGTGGCGGTCCTCGCCGCCGTGTCCCTCACCGTGCTGCTGCTCAAGCGGCGGGACCTCACGCTCTTCGCGTTCGACCCCGTCCACGCCTTCGCCATCGGCCTCTCGCCGCGGCGGCTGGGGTGGCTGCTGCTCGGGCTCGTGGCGCTCACCTCGGTCATGGCGATCCAGGTGGTGGGGGTGGTGCTCGTCGTCGCGATGCTCGTCATCCCCGGTGCCACCGCCCGGCTCCTCACCGAGCGGTTCAGCCGGATGCTCGTCCTCGCGCCCGCGCTCTCGGCGCTCTGCACGGCGGGCGGCATCCTCGTGAGCTACTGGGCGGACGCCTCCCCTGGAGGCCTCGTGGTGCTCGCCCAGGGCGCGGTCTTCGCGGCGGTCTTCCTCCTCAGCCCGCGTCACGGCCTGCTCCGCCGGAGAACGACGACGGCGGCCGCCCGCCGCCCCAGCCCGCGGGGGACTCAGGCGCCCTTGACCGAGACGTAGAGGGCCGAGGCCGCCTCGCGTCCCAGCTGGACGGGCTCGCCCAGGACCTCGCGGTCTCGGGCGGGCCCGTTCTTCGCGTCCTTGCCCTTGCCGTCCTTGCCCTTGTGGCCGTGCTTCTTGGAGCCGCCCTTCTTGGCAGCCGACCGCGCCCGGACCTCGAGCGCCCCGGAGAACGGAGCCCCCTCCTCGACGGCCAGGACCGCGCCCACCACGATCCCGTGGCTCGCGAAGAACTTGAGCAGGTCCGGGTCCGCGTCCGAGATCCTCTCGACGACGACGTCCCCGCCCGCACCCGTCTCCGAGAGCGGCGCCGCATCCGGGACGCTCATAGTGCCGTCCGCCGACGGGATGGGATCGCCGTGGGGGTCGCGCGTGGGGTGCTCTAGGAACGCGTCGATCCGCTCCACCATGAAGTCGGAGACCGCGTGCTCCAGGGTCTCGGCCTCGTCATGGACCTGGTCCCACGAGTAGCCGAGGACGCTCACGAGGAAGGACTCGATGAGCCGGTGGCGGCGGACCATGGCCAGCGCGTGCGTCCGGCCGGTGTCCGTGAGCTCCACCGAGCCGTAGCGCGCGTGACTCAGCAGGCCCTGGGCGCTCAGCCGGCGCAGCGCATCCGAGACGGAGGAGAGCTTCAGGCCGGTCTGCTTGGCAATGAGCGTGGGGGTGACGGGCTCGTCCGTCCACTCCGTCAGGCTCCAGATGACCTTGAGGTAGTTCTGGGCGCTCGTCGAGAGCTCGGAGACCGTCATGGGGCCATCGTATCGGGGCGGGTGCTCACCGCACCCCAGTTGACGTGCGATCCTGGTCTCCGCCGGTCGCGTCGTCCTGGGGCGTCACCCGGTGAAGACAAAAGCGACGGCCAGCCCTCAGGCCAGCCGCCGCTGTCATATCCAGTTGTGGAGGCAAGGGGACTCGAACCCCTAACCCTCTGCTTGCAAAGCAGATGCGCTACCAATTGCGCCATGCCCCCAGATGGGCGATGCCTTCCGCAACCGCGCTGGTCATCAGCATGCTGGGAAGGCTATCGAGTGGGCGTACCAGGACTTGAACCTGGGACCTCTTCGTTATCAGCGAAGCGCTCTAACCGCCTGAGCTATACGCCCTCACCGGTCCATCGGACCGAGAGACAACTCTACCGAACCCTCCCTGGCAATGCCAAATCGAGGAGGGCCGGCAGAACCGCCGGGAAGACAGGCCTCGGGGCTGTCGCCCTCGAGCCGGCCTCCCGCCGGTCAGTCGTCCGTGAGCGTGACGCCCACGCCGCCCACGAGGGACGCGCAGATGTTGTAGAGGACCGCAGCGAGCGTGGCCAAGGCCGTGAGGAGCACGATGTTCACGAGCGAGATGATCGTGGTGAAGGAGACCACCTGCTGGAGCGAGGCGATCTGACGCACGTCCACGCTGCTCATCGTCTGGCCGCCCACGTCACCGATCAGGGTGTTCATGCGGTCGAAGATGCCCGTGAGGTCCAGGACCGTCCAGAGGACGATCGAGGCCACGACAGCCACCACGCCGAGCGCCACCGAGAGGAGGAACGCCATCTTGAGCACGGACCACGGGTCCAGCTTGGAGACGACGAGCCTCGCCTTGCGGGACTTGGCCTTCGGCGCCGGCCGGACGAGGCCCTGCCGGGACTGGGTCCCCGAACGGGCCGGAGCTCCAGAACGGGACTGGGCTCCTTGACGGCTCGGAGAGGCCGGACGCTGCTGGGACCCGCGGGAGGCCGGCTGCGTCGTCGAGCGCTGGATCGGACGGCCGGCCTGGGGACGGTTTCCCGCGCGGGACGCGCCTGCGCGCCCGCTCTTCGACTCACTCACTCAGTTCCTCCGTGGACGTTCCTTCAGCTTCCGCCGCCACGAGATCGCTCTCGCCGGGGGCGGGTTCAGTAGTCAACGGTACGCCATCGCCCTTGCCATCCCCGGATTCGGCCCCGTCCTCGGAGTCGGCGAGCGCCTGCTCGATCTCCTCGTCCAGGTGGCGCTCCGAGTTCTTGGCCACGGCGATGATCGAATCGCCCTTGTCCGGCTTCGCGAAGATGACGCCCATCGTGTTGCGGCCCTTCGCCGGCACGCCGTCCACGCGGGAGCGGACGATCTTGCCCTTCTTCATGACCACCAGGACGTCGTCGTCCTCCCCGACGATCATGCCGCTCACGAGCACGCCGCGCTCGTCCGCGAGCTTGGCCACCTTGATGCCGAGGCCGCCGCGACCCTGCGAGCGGTACTCGCTCACGTGGGTGCGCTTGGCGTAGCCGCCCTCGGTCACCACGAACACGTAGCCCTCGTCCGTGATGACGTCGGCCGAGAGGAGGTGGTCCTCCCCGCGGAACTTCATGCCCGTCACGCCCGAGGTGGCGCGGCCCGTGGGGCGCAGCGTCTCGTCCGTGGCGGTGAAGCGCACGCTCATGCCCTCGCGGGAGACGAGGAGGAGGTCGTCCTTCTCCGAGATGAGGCGCGCGGCCACGAGCTCGTCCCCCTCGCGGAGGTTGATCGCGATGACGCCGGCGGCCCGGTTGGTGTCGTAGTCCTCGAGCCGCGTCTTCTTGACGAGGCCGTTGCGCGTGGCGAGCAGGAGGTACGGGGCCACGTCGTAGTCCCGCAGCTCCATGACCTGGGCGATCCGCTCGTCCGGCTGGAACGCGAGCAGGTTGGCCACGTGCTGGCCCTTCGCATCGCGCCCGCCCTCGGCGAGCTCGTACGCCTTAGCCCGGTATACCCGGCCGAGGTTGGTGAAGAAGAGGAGCCAGTGGTGCGTCGTCGTCACGAAGAACTGCTCGACGACGTCGTCCTCCCGCAGCTGGGCGCCGCGGACGCCCTTGCCGCCGCGGGCCTGGGAGCGGTACTGGTCGATCCTCGTCCGCTTGACGTACCCGCCCCGGGTGATGGTGACCACCATCTCCTCCTCGGGGATGAGGTCCTCCATGTTGACGTCCCCGTCGAGGCCGCGGACGATCTCCGTCCGGCGGTCGTCCCCGTAACGGTCCACGATCTCCTGGAGCTCGTCCGAGACGAGGTCCCGCTGGCGCTGCGGCGTGGCCAGGATCTCCTTGTAGTCCGCGATCTCCTCCATGAGGCGCGCGTACTGGTCCTGGATCTTCTGCCGCTCGAGGGCCGCGAGGCGGCGCAGCTGCATGTCGAGGATGGCCTGGGCCTGGACGTCGTCGATGTCCAGGAGCTCCTTGAGGCCGTTGCGGGCGTCATCCACCGTCGGCGAGCGGCGGATGAGGGCGATGACCTCGTCCAGCGCGTCGAGGGCCTTGAGGAGGCCGAGCAGGATGTGCGCCTGCTCCTCCGCCTTGCGCAGGCGGAACTTCGTCCGGCGCACGATGACGTCCATCTGGTGCGCCACCCAGTGCCGCACGAACGCGTCGAGGGAGAGCGTGCGCGGCACGCCGTCCACGATCGCGAGCATGTTCGCGGAGAAGTTCTCCTGCAGCTGCGTGTGCTTGTAGAGGTTGTTGAGGACCACCTTGGCCACGGCGTCCCGCTTGAGGACGATCACGAGGCGCTGACCGGTGCGGCCCGAGGTCTCGTCGCGGAGGTCCGCGATGCCCTTGATCTTGCCGTCCTTGACGAGCTCGGCGATCTTGATGGCGAGGTTGTCCGGGTTGGCCTGGTACGGCAGCTCCGTCACCACGAGGCACGTGCGGCCCTGGATCTCCTCCACGTTGACCACGGCGCGCATCGTGATGGAGCCGCGGCCCGTCCGGTACGCGTCCTCGATGCCCTTGTGGCCCAGGATCGTGGCGCCCGTGGGGAAGTCCGGCCCCTTGATCCGCTCGAGGAGCGCGTCCAGCAGCTCCTCGCGGCTCGCCTCGGGGTTCTTGAGGGCCCACTGCACGCCGTCCGCCACCTCGCGGAGGTTGTGCGGCGGGATGTTCGTGGCCATGCCGACGGCGATGCCGGACGAGCCGTTGACCAGCAGGTTCGGGAAGCGGGACGGCAGGACGACGGGCTCCTGGTTCTTGCCGTCGTAGTTGTCCTTGAAGTCGACCGTCTCTTCGTCGATGTCCCGGACCATCTCCATGGCGAGCGGCGCCATCTTGGTCTCGGTGTAACGGGGAGCCGCCGCGCCGTCGTTGCCCGGGGAGCCGAAGTTGCCCTGGCCGAGCGCGAGCGGATAGCGCATCGTCCAGTCCTGGATGAGGCGCACGAGGGCGTCGTAGATCGCGAGGTCGCCGTGCGGGTGGTACGTGCCCATCACGTCGCCCACCACGCGGGCGCACTTGTTGAACGCGCGGTCCGGGCGGTAGCCGCCGTCGTACATCGCGTAGAGCACGCGGCGGTGGACGGGCTTCAAGCCGTCCCGGACGTCCGGGAGCGCGCGGCCCACGATGACAGCCATCGCGTAGTCCAGGTAGGAGCGCTGCATCTCCTCCTGGAGGTCGATCTGCTCGATCTTGTCATGCCCCTCCGGCACGACGACGGGCTCGGGCTTGATCTCCCGGGCCTCGTCCTCGAGGCCCGCCTCCTCGGCGTCCGCGGGGAGCTCGCGCTCCCGGTCTTCGGTCTCCGGGGTCTCGTTCTCGGGAGTCCCGTTCTCCGGGTTCTCGTTCTCCGGGTTCTCGGGGGTGTTGTCGCTCATGGCTTCCTTTCGCGGCGGGTTCTAGGGCATCCGGTGGATCAGATGTCCAGGAACCTCACGTCCTTCGCGTTCTGCTGAATGAAGGTGCGGCGCGAGTCCACGTCGTCCCCCATGAGAACCGAGAAGATCTGGTCTGCTGCGGCGGCGTCCTCCATGGTCACCTGGCGCAGCGTGCGGCGCGCAGGGTCCATGGTGGTGTCCCACAGCTCGTGGTAGTCCATCTCGCCCAGGCCCTTGTAGCGCTGGATGCCGTTGTCCTTCGGCAGGCGCTTGTTGGCGGCGCGGCCGGCCGTGAGCGCGGCGTCCCGCTCGGCGTCCGTGTAGACGTAGTCGTGCTGGGCGTTGGACCACTTGATGCGATAGAGCGGCGGCTGGGCCAGGAACACGTGGCCCTGCTCGATGAGCGGGCGCATGTACCGGAAGAGCAGCGTCATGAGCAGCGTGGTGATGTGCTGGCCGTCCACGTCCGCATCCGCCATGAGGATGATCTTGTGGTAGCGGAGCTTGGACATGTCGAAGTCCTCGCCGATGCCCGTGCCGAACGCCGTGATCATGGACTGGACCTCGGCGTTGCCGAGCGCCCGGTCCAGGCGGGCGCGCTCCACGTTGAGGATCTTGCCGCGCAGCGGGAGGATCGCCTGCGTCCGCGGGTCACGGCCGCGCTTGGCCGAGCCGCCGGCCGAGTCTCCCTCCACGAGGTAGACCTCGCACTCCACCGGGTTCTTCGAGGAGCAGTCCGAGAGCTTGCCCGGCATGCCGAACGACTCGAGCGGGGACTTCCGCCGCGCGTGGTCCCGGGCCTTGCGGGCCGCCATGCGCGCCTGGGCGGCGAGCTGCGCCTTGCGGATGATGCTCTTGGCGGAGACCGGGTTGCGGTCCAGCCAGTCGCCCAGCTGGTCCGAGACGACGCGCTGCACGAACCCCTTGGCCTCGGAGTTGCCGAGCTTGGTCTTCGTCTGGCCCTCGAACTGCGGCTCGGAGAGCTTCACGGAGATGACGGCGGTCAGGCCCTCGCGGATGTCGTCGCCCGTGAGGTTGTCCTCCTTCTCCTTGATGAGGCCCTTCTCCCGCCCGTAGCGGTTGATGAGAGACGTCATCGCGGTGCGGAAGCCCTCCTCGTGGGTGCCGCCCTCGTGCGTGTTGATGGTGTTGGCGTAAGTGTGGACCGACTCGGAGAAGGCCGTGGTCCACTGCATCGCGATCTCCGCGGAGATCTTGCGCTCCTCGTCCTCCGTCTCGAACGCGATGACGTCCTCGTGGACCATCTCCGCCTTCTTGGACGCGTTGAGGTGCTTGACGTAGTCCAGCAGGCCGTCCTTGTAGCAGTACTCGACGACGCGGGGGCCCTTCTCCTCCGCCTCGGAGTCGTCCGCGATCTCCTCGCCCTGCTCCTCGAGCTGCCGCTCGTCCGTGAGGCGGATCCGCAGGCCCTTGTTGAGGAACGCCATCTGCTGGAAGCGGGCGCGCAGCGTCTCGAAGTCGTACTCCACGGACTCGAAGATCTCCGGGTCCGCGTAGAACGTCTGCGTGGTGCCGGTCTCCTCGGTGGCCTCGCCCTTCTCGAGCTCGCCCTGGGGGCGGCCGCCGTCCGCGAACTCCATGCGCCACGCGTAGCCCTGCCGGCGCACCTCGGTGCGGACCCGGCGGGAGAGGGCGTTGACCACGGAGATGCCCACGCCGTGCAGGCCGCCGGAGACCGCGTATCCGCCGCCGCCGAACTTGCCGCCGGCGTGGAGGATGGTCATGACCACCTCGACCGTGGGCTTGCCCTCCGTGGGGTGGATGTCCACCGGGATGCCGCGGCCGTTGTCCTTGACGCTCACGCCGCCGTCGGCCTGGAGGACCACGTCGATCATGTCCGCGTAGCCGGCCAGGGCCTCGTCCACCGAGTTGTCCACGACCTCGTACACGAGGTGGTGGAGGCCCCGGGGACCCGTGGAGCCGATGTACATGCCAGGACGCTTCCGGACCGCCTCCAGTCCCTCGAGGACCGTGATGGCGCTTGCGCCGTAGTCGTTCTGGACCGCGTTGGACGGGGCCTCGTTCTTGTTCTCTGCCACTGCCGGCTCAAACTCCTGAAAAGTCTCGGCGAACGCCGCTCAGACGACGCCCGGTCAATCCCTGCAATTCTACCAACTGACGCCTCGGATGGGGGCCGTCCATGCCCTGAGCGTCCGGATTCCTCACCTGGAAGCGATTGAGGGGGCACCC
Organism: Arthrobacter sp. UM1; assembly: GCF_020483305.1. Lineage (GTDB taxonomy): Bacteria > Actinomycetota > Actinomycetes > Actinomycetales > Micrococcaceae > Falsarthrobacter. Next base: position 60,572 of record NZ_JACWAB010000005.1, on the reverse strand, counting down.
GGCGGGAGGGAGTCCGCCACGGGGGTCGAGGCGCTCAGAGAGCCTTCTGCGCGCCCGGCGTCCCGAGTCCCGTACCCCGGGGCCTACCCGTAGGTGTCCCGGGGGCCGCGGCCGCGGACGGTGCGGTAGCCCTTGCGCCAGCTCGGCGCCGCGGGCCCGGTGATGTCCAGGCGGGTGACCACGCCGTCGCCCAGCCGCTCGTTGAGCTGCCGCACCACGTGAGGAGCCATGAGCTTGAGGTTTGTGGCCCAGGCCGTCGAGTCGCAGCGGACCCGGACCGTGGAGTCCTCGAACGCCACCGCCTCGCAGTGGTCCGCGATCTCCGCTCCCACGAGCTCCCGCCACCGCGCGATGACGCCTCCGACGGCGACCGGCTGGCTCCACCCCCGCTCCTTGAGGAAGCGGCCGAAGATCCGGCCGATGCCCTGCGGATCCCGGCCGAAGTAGGAGTCGTGCTCCCCGCGCCGCGCGCGGTCCTTGGCCCGGGCCTCGCGGGTGAGGTCCCTGTCCTTGACCTTCGCGCGGGAGCGCGCCACCTGGCGGGCGTCCACCCTGCGGTCTCCGCGCTCGGCGGCGTTGGAGCGCACGCGGTTGAGGAGGGCCCAGGCGGCGTCGACGTCGTCGGGCTCGCCGGACTGATCCGGCTCGGGGGCCGGCTGCTCGGGGGCGGCGTGGCTCATGCCGCCTCGCCCTCGAGCGCGACCTCGCCGGGCGTGACCGTGAACGCCCGCCCCTCGAGCCCCTCCGGGACGTCATTGCCGACGGCGGCCGTGATGAGCACCTGCTCCGCCTCGAGCACCAGCCGGCTGAGACGGGCCCGGCGCTGGGCGTCCAGCTCTGCGAAGACGTCGTCGAGCACCAGGATGGGGCAGGCGGCCTCGGACGAATCGTCCTCCCGCATGAGGCGGAAGGACGCGAGCCGCAGGGCCAGCGCGAAGGACCAGGTCTCGCCGTGGGACGCGAACCCCTTGGCGGGGGCGGTGCCGAGGATGAGGGCGATGTCGTCCCGGTGCGGGCCCACGGTGGTCGTGGCCCGCTCGCGGTCCTTCTGGCGGGAGGACTCGAACGCACGGAGGTACGCCTCGTAGAGGCCGGCCGCGTCGAGCTCCCGGAGCCGCTCGGCGTGCGCGGGATCCGGGGCGGAGCGCTGCTGCTCCACGTCCCCGGCGAGCGAGCTGAGGTAGACGAGGCCGGTGGCCTTCTGGCCGTCCGCGAGCCGGTGGTAGGCGTCCTCCACATGCGGAGCGAGGCCGGCCAGCACGGTCAGGCGCGCCTTGGTCAGGGCCGCGGCCGCGCGGGCGAGCTGCTGGTCCCAGACCGCGATGGTGGACTCGTGGCCCTCGCTCCACTGGCGGCGGCCGGACTTGAGGAGGGCGTTGCGCTGCTTCAGGACCTTCTCGTAGTCCCCGCGCGCCTTGGCCAGGTAGGGGAAGAGCGTCACAATGAGGTCGTCCGCGAACCGCCGCCGGTGGCTGGGCTCCCCCTTGACGAGGGCCAGGTCCTCGGGGGCGAAGAGCACCGTGCGTGCGATCCCCGCGATCTCCCGGGAGCGCATCGGCGCGGAGCGGTTGATCCGGGCCCTGTTCGAGCGGCCCGGGGCGATCTCAAGCTCGAGGACGCTCTGCTGGCCCCCGCGGACGATCCGGGCCCGGACGATGGCCCGCTCCGCCCCGAAGCGGACGAGGGGCGCATCGCTCGTGACCCGGTGCGAGGCCAGCGTGGCGAGGTAGCCGATCGCCTCGACGATGTTCGTCTTGCCGACCCCGTTCGAGCCCACGAAGACGTTGACTCCCGGACCCAGCTGCAGATCCGTCTGCGCGTAGGTCCGGAAGTCCGTCAGGGAGAGTCGGTCAATGTACATGCCCCGCCGCGTATATGCCTGCTAGGCCTTCTTGACCGCGTGGCCGCCGAACTGGTTGCGCAGCGCCGCCACGGCCTTCATGGCCTGGGAGTCCTCCTGGCGGGACTCGAAGCGCGCGAAGATCGAGGCCGTGATGGCCGGCAGCGGCACCGCCTGGGCCAGGGCCTCCTCGACGGTCCAGCGGCCCTCGCCGGAGTCCTCCACATAGCCCTTGATCGCGTCGAGGTGCGGGTCTTCCTCGAGCGCGCGGACCAGCAGGTCGAGCAGCCACGAGCGCACCACGGTGCCCTGCTGCCAGGCCTTGAACGTGCCCGTGACGTCCTTGATGATGTCCTTCGACTCGAGGAGCTCGTAGCCCTCCGCGAGGGACTGCATCATGCCGTACTCGATGCCGTTGTGGACCATCTTGGCGTAGTGGCCGGCGCCGACCTCGCCCACGTGGACGAAGCTGTCCGAGCGCTCGCCCTCCGGGCGGAGCGCGTCGAAGACCGGCATGAGGCGCTCGATGTCCTCGTCCCGGCCGCCGGCCATGAGGCCGTAGCCGTTCTCGAGGCCCCAGACGCCGCCGGAGACGCCGCAGTCCACGAAGGCGATGCCCTTCTTGCCGAGGTGGCCGGCATGCTTCTGGTCGTCGGAGAATCGGGAGTTTCCGCCGTCGACGACGATGTCCCCGCTCTCCAGCTTCTCGCCGAGCTCGGTGATGACCGAGTCCGTCACGGGGCCGGCCGGAACCATGACCCACACGCTGCGCGGGGACTGCAGCCTCTGGATCATCTCGTCGACAGAGGCGACGTCCGAGACCTCCGGGTTGCGGTCGTACCCGACCACCTCGATGCCGGCGCGGCGCAGCCGCTCCCGCATGTTGTTGCCCATCTTTCCGAGGCCGATGAGTCCGAGTTGCACTGTGGAACCACTTTTCTTCATTGGGGGATCAGCCCCTCGTCAGAGGGGCCGCGGTCAGTAGTTCGGGAGGCGGACCGGCATGACGAGGTACCGGTAGTCTCCCTCGTCCTCGCCCTCGAGCTCGTGCTGCGCCGTGATCATGGCGGGCTTCGGAGCCGAGGTGAAGGAGAAGCGCACGTACTCCGATGAGAAGGCGCCGAGGCCCTCGCTGAGGTACAGCGGGTTGAAGGCCACGGTGATCTCCTCGCCCTCCAGCTGCGCGCTGATGGACTCGGAGGCCTGTGCGTCCTCGCCCGTGCCGGCGTCCAGGGTGACGGCGCCGTCCGTGAAGGCGAGGCGGATGGGCGTGTTCCGCTCGGCGACGACCTTGACGCGGTTGACGGCGCCGACGAGCTCCGCGGTGTTGACCACGGCGTGGATCGGCGTGGACTCGGGGAACAGAGAGCGGATCTTGGGATAGTCCCCGTCCACGAGCAGGCTCGTCTGGCGGCGGGAGGAGGACTCGAAGCCGATGAGGTCCGCGTCGTCCTTGAGGGCGATCGAGAGGTCTCCGCCGCTCGCAAGGCTCTTGGCCACGGAGTCCAGGGTGCGGGCCTTGACGAGCGCCGAGGTGCTGATGTCTGTGGCGTTGGGGCGCCACGGCAGCTCGCGCATCGCGAGGCGGTAGCGGTCCGTGGCGAGGAAGGTGATCTTGTCCGCCTCGAACTCCAGGCGCACGGCCGTGAGAATCGGCAGCGTGTCATCCTTGCTGGCCGCCACGGTCATCTGGGACACGGCGGTGGCGAAGTCCGCTCCGTCCACGGTTCCGCTGACATCCGGGAGAGCGGGAAGCTCCGGGTATTCGGCGTCCGGCATGGTGGCCAGGGCGAAGCGGCTGGAGCGGCACGTGAGCTGCACCTTGGAGCCCTCGGTCTCTGCCGTGATGGTGGCGGAGGCCGGGAAGCTGCGGATGACCTCTGCGAGAAGGCGGCCGGGAACCAGGATGGTGCCCTCTTCCTGGATGTCCGCCTCGATCTCGAGACGGGCGCTCGTCTCATAGTCGAAGCTCGAGAGCGTGAGCACTCCCGCTTCGCCCTTGATGAGGATTCCGGAGAGCACCGGCGCAGGCGGACGGGGCGACAGGGACTTGGCCACCCAGGACACGGCGTCGTTGAGGACATCGCGTTGGACAGTGAATTTCACGCGCGTTCCGCCTTTCGAGCGCGGTGGGACCGCGGTCTGTGGTTCGAGAGTTACCAGGTGACAGCTTATCCCGCTTGCAGAACACCGTGCAGGGCGGAGATCGGAGAACGTGGACAAGGTTCTCAGACCCCCGTCTGTCCGACGTTTGTCCGAGAGGAGTGCGGTTCGCAAGGCTCGTCAGCCGGTTCGTCCGAGGGAGTGACATGTTATTTGGATTCGAAGGATTCAAGGAAGGGGAGTGTTAACAACCCCTGTTGAATCTGTGGACAACTGGCCTCTCTCGGCGTGGAGCCTGGGATCCGGGGCCCGTGAGCCTGTGAGCGAGGATGTGTGCAGCTCCCGTTGAGCGGTGTTCAGCGGTGTGGACAGGATTCGGGCCCTTGAACGCCGTGCACAGCGCGGCTCGAGTTGTCCACCGATCGAGGCCGGTTTTAAGACGAGTTGTCCACAGCCTTGTGCACAGCTGTTAAAAAGCCCGGCATGACAGGGATCTGCCCTCGTGCCCTGCCATGCGCGGCCGACGGGGGTCCTCCGGCGGGCGTCAGGACTCGCGCTGCTGCTGCTTGATGCGGTTGGTCAGCTCTGTGACCTGGTCGAAGATCTGCCGCCGCTCGGCCATGAGGGAGCCGATCTTGCGGGTGGCGTGGATGACCGTGGTGTGGTCTCGGCCGCCGACCGCCGCACCGATGTCCGGGAGCGACTTGTCCGTCAGCTCGCGGCACAGGTACATCGAGATCTGCCGCGCGTCCACGAGGTTCTTCTTCCTGGACTTGGCGCACAGCTGCTCCACGGTGAGGCCGAAGTACTCCGCCGTCGTCGTGAGGATCTGCTGGACCGTGATCTTCTCGGCGTCCGAGTCGGTGATGAGGTCCTTGAGCACTTGGTCCGCGAGGGCCACGTCCACCGGCTGCCGCGTGAGGGAGGCGTAGGCCGTGACGCGGATGAGCGCGCCCTCGAGCTCGCGGATGTTGGTGGAGATGCGGGAGGCGATGTACTCGAGCACCTCCTCCGGCACCTTGAGGCCCTCGAGGATGGCCTTCTTGCGGAGGATCGCGATGCGTGTCTCCAGCTCCGGCGGCTGCACGTCGGTGAGCAGGCCCCACTCGAAGCGCGAGCGCAGGCGGTCCTCGAAGCCGGAGAGCTGCTTCGGCGGGAGGTCGGACGTGATGACGATCTGCTTGTTGTGGTTGTGCAGCGCGTTGAACGTGTGGAAGAACTCCTCCTGCGTTCCCTCCTTGTTGGCGAGGAACTGGATGTCGTCGATGAGGAGGATGTCCACGTTGCGGTAGAGCTGCTTGAAGCTCGAGCCCTCGTCGTCCTTGATGGAGTTGATGAAGTCGTTGGTGAATTCCTCGCTGTTCACATACCGCACGCGGATGCCGCTGTAGAGGCTTCGGGCGTAGTGGCCGATCGCGTGGAGGAGGTGCGTCTTGCCGAGGCCGGAGTCACCGTAGATGAACAACGGGTTATATGCCTTGGCGGGAGCCTCAGCGACGGCGAACGCCGCCGCGTGCGCGAATCGGTTGGACGCTCCGATGACGAACGAGTCGAAGATGTACCGCGGATTGAGCCGGCCGAACTCCTGGCTGGTGCTCGGGGGCGCCGGCACCGGGGAGGCCGCCGAGGACTCCGGCGCCGGGTGCTCCTCCGCCTCGGGCTCGCCGCCCGCTTCCGCGTCCGCAGGCTCCGACGACGACGGCGGCTGCGCGGGCTCCTCCGCGGCAGGGCGGGCGGGGGCCTCGCGCTGGATCGGCTCGATCGACGGGTCGATGACGTAGGCGCACTGGAGGTCCTGGCCGAAGACGTCCCTGATCTTCTCCGCGAGGATGTCCCGCAGCTGGGACTGGAGGACTTCCCGCGTCAGCTCATTGGCCACGGCGACGAGGATCGTGTTCCCCATGAGGCCCTGGGCCTTGGTCAGGATGAGGAAGCCGTACTGGCGAGGGGTGACGTGATGCTCCAGGGAGTGCACTGTGGTGCGCCACTGGTTGCCGAGATCATCGACGAGTTCTTCAGTCACGGGCAGTCCTTGGAGCGTCGGGATCGGGCCGGGGTCGGACTTCCCAGTATAGGGCTGTCCACAGGGTTGTGCACAGTTGTCCCCACTTGTGGGCAAGTGGCATCATGCCTGCCGACGGCGTGGCGGATTTGACCGGCCCGACCCGTCCCGCCTAATGTTGTTCAGTCCTATGTGTCTTTTGCGCACCGTCGCGTCTGCCGTGTGCTGAAGGCCGAGCAATGAGCGCCCTTCCCCCGTCTGGCGGGCGAGTGGCCCCATTCCACCAGTCTTTGGAGAATCACCGTGAGCAAGCGGACTTTTCAGCCGAACAACCGCCGTCGTGCCAAGAAGCACGGCTTCCGTCTTCGCATGCGCACCCGTGCAGGCCGCGCCATCCTCGCCGGCCGCCGCAGCAAGGGCCGCGCAGCCCTCTCTGCCTGAGCCCTGCTGAGCCAGTCGGGGACAGCGTGAGCCAATCGGGCACAGCGCGGCTCTGACGTGCTTCCGCGGCAGCACCGAGTCCGGACCTCGTCAGAGTTCGGCTTCGCACTACGTTCCGGCGCCCGCTTCGGGGGCCGGAACTTAGTCGTTTTTCTGGCCGATCTCCCGGACGGCGAGGCCCCGAGCACCGTCGGCTTCCTCGTCTCCAAGAAGGTGGGCAACGCCGTCACCCGGAACCGCGTCAAGCGGCGCCTCCGGGAGAAGGCCGCCGGTTTCGTGGCGGAGCGCCCCGCGGGGGCGAGCCTCGTGGTGCGGGCCCTGCCGCCGGCCGCCGGGCTCACCTTCGAGGAGCTCGCCGCAGACTTCGAGCGGATGCTCCGCGGCGCTGTCTCCAAGGCGGAGCGCCGCCGGGGGCGGCGATGACGGCCGGGCAGGCTGTGCGCCGGGCCGCGGCGTTCGTCGTCGACATCCCGCGCCTCGTGCTCATCGGAGCGCTCAAGCTCTACCGGCTGCTCATCTCACCCCTCTACGGCCAGGTCTGCCGCTTCTATCCCAGCTGCACCGCCTATGCTTTGGAGGCAGTGACCGTCCACGGCGCGGTCAAGGGAACCGGGATGTCCGTCTGGCGGGTGCTGCGGTGCAATCCCTTCAACTCCGGCGGCGTGGACCACGTTCCGCCGGGCTCGCGCCGGTGGTCCCCCGAGAATCTTCCCCGCATTCTGGTCCTCAATCACGCGCGGACTGATGACTACATCGACGGCCCTGCGGCCGCCAAGGAGCAATAAATGGGCAACTTCTTCGACACGATCCTGGCCCCGTTCAAGTGGCTTGTGTCGGCCATCCTGTGGGTGTTCCACGAGGGGCTGACCAAGCTGGGGATGGATCCCTCGAACGGATGGACGTGGGCGCTGGCCGTCATCGGCCTCGTGCTGGTCATCCGCGCGCTGCTGATCCCGGTGTTCTTCTACCAGATCAAGGCCCAGCGCGGCATGCAGGCGATGCAGCCGGACATCGTCAAGCTCCAGGCCAAGTACAAGGGCAAGACGGACCAGGTCTCCCGCCAGCGCATGGCGGAGGAGCAGATGGCGCTCTACAAGGAGCACGGCACCAACCCCTTCGCGGCGTGCCTGCCCCTCATCATCCAGATGCCGTTCTTCTTCGCCCTGTTCCAGGTGCTCAACTCTGTCTCGAAGAGCCGCGACGCGGGCCACGCCATCTTCCTGCTCAACCCGGAGCAGGTCCGCCAGTTCGACGACTCCAAGATCTTCGACGCGTTCCTCTCCTCCGCGCTGCTGCACCCGCAGCCGGGCGACAACCGCGTGTCCGTCGTCGTCCTCTCGATCCTCATGATCCTCGCGATGATCGCGACGCAGTTCTACACGCAGAAGCAGATCATGTCGAAGAACATGACGGCGGAGGCGCTCAACAGCCCCTTCATGCGGCAGCAGCAGATGCTTCTGTACGTGCTCCCGGTCGTGTTCGGCGTGGGCGGCATCAACTTCCCCATCGCGCTCCTCATCTACTGGACCGTGACCAACCTCTGGACCATGGTGCAGCAGTGGTACGTCATCCGCCGGATGCCCACCCCGGGCTCCCAGGCGGCCCGTGAGCTGGCCGAGCGCCGCAAGCGCAAGGGCCTTCCGGAGAAGGTCCTGCTCGGCACGCCGAAGAACCGCGACGGCGAGGCTGCGGCCGGCGCCGAGGAGCCGGCGCCGAAGCCCGTGCGCAACCAGCCGGTCCGAAAGAACAGGAAGAAGAAGTGAGCGAGACCTCCACTCCGAACGAAGTGCTCGACGACGAGGCCCCCGAGGCCCAGGACGCCGTGGAGTTCGAGGCCGAGGAAGAGGCGGTCGACGAGGGCGAGATCGCCGCGGACTACCTCGAGGAGCTCCTCGACATCGGCGATTTCGACGGCGACATCGACATCGAGGTCCGCAACGGCCGCACCTATCTCTCCGTGGTGGCGGAGGAGGACCACGCCCTGGATTCCCTCGTGGGCCGGGACGGCGAGGTGCTCGACGCGCTCCAGGAGCTGACCCGACTGGCCGTCCTGGCCGAGACGGGCGAGCGATCGCGCCTCATCCTGGACATCGCCGGACACCGCGCGGAGCAGGGCGGACGGCTCAAGAAGCTCGCAGAGAAGGCGATCGCCGAGGTCAAGGAGTCCGGCGAGTCCGTGGCTCTGGACCCGATGTCCCCCTACGAGCGCAAGCAGGTGCACGACGTCGTGGCCGAAGCCGGCCTGACGAGCGAGTCCGAGGGCGAGGGCTCCAAGCGCCACGTCGTCGTCCTGCCGAGCTGAGGCCTGGCGTGAACGCGGAGCACGCACCGCTTCCGGAGGAGCTGACCGCCGCCGCCGAGGCGCTTTTCGGCGAACAGCTGGACCTGGCGCGTGTGTATGTGGAGCACCTGGCGACGTCCGGGATCGAGCGGGGTCTCATCGGCCCGCGCGAGGTTCCCCGTCTGTGGGAGCGCCACGTCCTCAACTGCGCGGCGCTCGGGCCGTGTCTGCCCGCGGGGAAGACCGTGGCGGACGTCGGCTCCGGGGCGGGCCTTCCGGGACTGGCTCTGGCGATCGCCCGGCCGGACGTCTCCTTTGTCCTCATCGAACCTCTGGAGCGCCGCTGCATCTGGCTGCAGGAGGTCATCGACGATCTCGGGCTGGAGAACGTCACCGTGATGCGGGGCCGGAGCGAGCAGTTCTTCGAATCCGTGAACGCGGACATCGTGACAGCGCGGGCCGTCTCCGCCCTGGCCAACCTCGTGAATCTGACTCTGCCTCTCCTGCACGGGAACGGATCGCTCCTGGCGCTCAAGGGGCGCAGCGCCGCCGAGGAGATCGAGAAGGCGCGGAAGAACATCAAGAAGCTCAAGGGCCGGAACCCACGCGTCTACACGGTGGGAGACGAGCTCCTCGCCGAGCCGACGACGATCGTGCAGATCGACCTCGGGACCGCCGCAGCGGAGGACAGCGCTCCGGCGGAGTAGCCTCTTCGGCGGAAGGGGCCTCATTGGAGGGCCGCTTCGGTGGGCGGCGGGTCGGTCGGATGGTGCACGCTGGACGCGGTCCGCCCCAGCTGTCCACAGCTGGAAGCGCGAAGCGGAGCGCATGCACCCGACACGTTAGGCTTGAAGGAGCGCATTGAGCCGTGCATCCCCTTGTGTGGGTGCATTGCGGCTTTATCAACCAAAGGGAGTTGAGGCGCCGTCGTACATCGCATGTTTCACGTGAAACATGGGTGGGCGACGACGACTCTGCTCTCACGCCTGAATGGAAGGCATAGGAATTCATGGAAGCGATGGACGATTCGACTCCCCTTGCACGGCAGCTCGCCAGTGAGAACAAGCGGAGGAAGAAGCTCATGGGGCAGCCGGTGCCCAAGCCGGAGAACACCCGTGTCTTCACCATCAGCAACCAGAAGGGCGGTGTCGGCAAGACGACGACGACCGTGAACATCGCGGCTGCCCTGGCCAAGGCCGGCATGAACGTCATGGTGGTGGACATTGACCCGCAGGGCAACGCATCGACGGCCTTGGGCATCGAGCACCATGCCGACGTGGACAGCATCTACGACGTTCTGATTGACGACATGCCATTGGCCGACGTGGTCCAACAGTGCCCGGATCTCGAGTCGCTCGTGTGCGCCCCGGCAACGATCCATCTTGCGGGAGCGGAGATCGAACTGGTGTCCCTCGTGGCACGAGAGCAGCGTCTTCGGCGAGCAATCGATCAGTATGCCGAGTACCGGGAAGAGCAGGGGCTCCCGCGGCTTGACTACATCTTCATCGACTGCCCCCCGAGCCTTGGCCTTCTCACGGTGAACGCCTTCGTGGCCGCACGAGAGGTGCTCATCCCCATTCAGTGCGAGTACTACGCCCTCGAGGGACTGAGCCAGCTGCTCAACAACATCGCCATGATCCAAAAGCATCTGAATGCAGAGCTCGTCGTGTCTACGATTCTGCTGACGATGTACGACGGCCGAACCAACCTGGCGGCCCAGGTGGCGCAAGAAGTGCGTGAACACTTCCCTAATGAGGTCTTGCAGGCTGTTGTGCCTCGCTCCGTACGCATCTCAGAGGCGCCGAGCTATCAGCAGACGGTGATCTCGTATGACCCCAGCTCTACGGGTGCTCTCTCCTACCAGGAGGCCGCCGCGGAAATCGCCAAGAAGGGCGCGAAGCGGCCGGCTTAGAATGCTCGTTCTCCCCTGGGGGAGGTGGGGGCCGGCCAACAGGCGACGAGCAGGCAAACACATATACGAGTCCCTTTCCACGTTGCCCAGGTCTGCAGGGTTGCATGTGTGAGCCCGCGGTTGACTCCGCTTGTGCGAGAACAGTGTGCGGCGCATCGAGCGTGCTGGCGTCGTGTGGAGCGTAGCCCGGTCGTCATAGCTGTCCGCGAGGGTCTTGGAGAGGCTTCGTCGATCTGATGTGACTCCTCAGTGGCTGGGTAGGAGGTCTGTTTGCTCAATTTCGGGGCATCCCGGGATGATTGGCAACCCAACTAAGTTGGTCTTCTCCAGACTGTGCCACTGAACGAACCAATCTTCTGCTTCACTGGCAGCGTTTCACGTGAAACGTTGCCTGGACCGAGGACGGCGTTCCACGTGAAACGCCGAAGTGATCACAACGGGTGCCGAAGGTGGGCGGCGACTATTCCCCTTCGCGCTCTAGCGCGACAGTGTCGAGTAGAGGCATACGTCAGCTCGGTCCTGAGAACCGCGGCAACGTGGCTGAGCCTGGATAGCAGGCGGAGGCGCGTATAGGTCCGGAGGAACTCATGCCGGGTCATCGCGCCGCTCTGGTGACGGATAGAAAACCCGGCCCTCCAGCTGGACAAGAGGAGAGGGTCCGGAAGACATTCACTCACCGATGCCAAAGCTATGCCCACCCGAAGGCACGTTCTCAGTTCAAAGCCGCAGCTGAGGAGCAAACGACCCTCTGGCCGCCGGCCAAAGGCGCTTGAAGATAGGAGTTTCTGAGTGCAGCACTCAGGCGCACGCAGTGAGCGACAATCACCCTTAGAAGCGCGGTCCTCTTACTGAATCCGCTGTGTCGAGTCTCTACGACAGCTCAAATTGCTGAAGCTACAACGTAGGGAATCGTTGTCGCGGCGACTGGGAGGGAACTTGTCGAACCCGAGAGCGGTCTCTCGCATGCCCAGGAGGTGTCGCACCTACTGGGGATCGGCAGAAGAGAGTTCATACGAGCAGGGGGCTGAGGTGCAGGACGACGTTTCACGTGAAACACGCGCTGTACTGCCAGGTCGAGTAGCCCATGAGGACAGGAACCAGGAGGATGCCGGCACAGTGCAGTGAAGTAGGAGATCTGGATAGCATCCATACCTCGAGCCTGCGTAGCGTAGGAATCCGTCATCGTCGCCCGAGTCCCGACCTCATAGCTGTGTCGCCAGAGGAGCGGAGTCTGAACGGCCCTTGCAGTAGATGCGCTGCCGCACCTGAAGTGGACCTTCTCCGAGCGAAAGGAGCATGACGTTGAGCTGGGCATTGACCCCCTACAAATTTCCAGGTGGATGAATAAGCACGCAGCTAGTCACTTAGGTTGCAATCCGGAGAGACGCCTGCCCTAGGTTGTCCACAGAGCGTTCGCTTCGCGCCCACGTCGCCCAAAGAGGCCCTAAAATGATTAACGACTTCCTTCACGGACACGTGTGTCCGTTTCACGTGAAACAGCTGGAGTGATCTTCATGAGTGAACGCCGTCGTAGTGGTCTCGGACGGGGGCTCGGGGCCCTGATCCCCAGCAGCGCAAGCGTCGCTGGTGACGAAGAGACAGTCACACCAAGCGAATCGACCATGGCTGCCGCGGATCGGATCTCCAGAGCAGCTGCCGAAAAGGCCAAGGCAGCCTCCGCAGGACAGTCACCGGCTTCCTCCGTCGGCTCAGACGAATCGCCGGAAGCTGGCTCGAAGACGAAGGGCCAGGCGAATCGGGCCAAGAAGCCGTCTCGCAGGAGCGGCGAAGGGAACTCCTCGAGTCCTAGTGAAGGCGAGAAGGCCATGGACGACGTTGGGGCCACCAAATCCATGTCTGCTGTTGACCTGAAAAAGGATGAACAGGCCACCTCCGAGGGCCGGGACGCCGCTCGAGGGGGCGGTTCCGTTTCACGTGAAACGCGCGGGCGAACCCCTCGTTCCAGGGCTGGCCGACCGGTTGACTTCTTCTTCACACCCGGCCGCTCCGAAGAGGAGATTGAGGCCGCCGAAGAGGTTAGCTCTAGCGGAATCAATCTGGACCGGCTACGCGTCTCCAAGCAGACGCCTACAGCACGGAAGAAGAATCAGCGTAGTCCGCAGGAGGCGGGAGCAACTGAGGAGACGCTAGCGCCGGAGTCGACTCGGACGGACGGGTCGACTACTCAGACCTCTCAGGGCCCTCAGGACAGCTCCCAAGAGGCACGACCCGCCCGTGGGTCCTCTCAGTCCTCCGAGGACGCTCACGGAGCGTCTGTGGCCGGTGAGCGGTCCAAGACGACGAAGCCTGCATCGGACAGTGCGCAACATGCTCCTGGGGCGGGAGACGCTGACCTGGGGACAGACGAGCAACTGATGCCGGTGCCGGGCACGACGTTTGCAGAGATTCCAGTTGCCTCGATCCGGCCGAACAGCAAGCAGCCGCGTTCGAACTTCGATGAAGAGGAGATGGACGAGCTCGTCCACTCGATTCGCGAGATTGGAATCCTTCAGCCTGTCGTCGTCCGCCCTGACGAATCGGGGTCTGCCGACTTCGAGCTGGTGATGGGTGAGCGTCGTTGGCGAGCGACGCAGCAGGCAGGACTGGAGCGTATTCCCGCGATCATCCGCCGGACGACGGATGACAATCTCCTCCGTGATGCTCTCCTTGAAAACCTTCACAGGAGCCAGCTGAACCCGTTGGAAGAAGCCGCGGCATACCAGCAGTTGCTCAACGAGTTTGGATGTACGCAGGAGGAGCTTTCACAGCGGATTGGCCGTTCCCGTCCTCAGATTTCGAACACGATTCGGCTGATGAAGCTTCCGCCCATTGTGCAGCTGAAGGTTGCTGCTGGAAGCATCTCAGCCGGCCACGCGCGTGCCCTTCTCGGTGTCCGCGATCCGTCCCAGGTTGTTGAGCTGGCCCAGAGGATTGTCAACGAGGGACTGTCTGTACGCGCGACAGAGGAACTGGTTGCACAACAGGACGCGTTGCGTCAGCCGGATCCCAACAAGAAGCCAAAGCGAGAGACGCCGAGGCACGAGCGTCTCGACTACCTGGCGAACTCGCTGTCGGATCGCCTTGATACCAATGTGAAAATCACGCTGGGGGCGCGGAAGGGCAAGGTCCAGATCGACTTTGCATCGGTCGAAGATCTGAACCGAATCATGGACATCATCAGTCACGAGTGATCCTGGTTTCGCTCTTGGGCGGCGCCTCTCTGTGGAGGCGTCGCCCTTTCTCTATGTGTAGCTGCCCGTGACTGTGTTTCACGTGGAACGCGTGTCTCGTAGGTTCGCTGTCATCAAGGGCTTGAGGACAAAAGGACCGCTGGTGTGCATCGATGGGGCAACGCCCCAGTGCCGCTCTGAGTTCTGGCGTTGACCTCTCTGTCTCAGGGTTTTTGTCGGCAGGCAAGGCGGGCATCGAATCGGCGTATGTGAGTGCCGTGCGTGCTTTGCCTTGTCTGCCTCATGCAGCTTGTGCATGTCCAGAGTCACCTGTGTCGCTCTAGTGGCGGACACTGGACTCCTGGTCGGGACTCGGTCGAGTCCTCCGTTGCCCTCGTCTGCTGCCTCGATGCCGGACGCTATTGCTTATCCGTTGTTCGAAGCATGGCCGCGTCATGTGTTTCACGTAGAACATCACCATTATCCATAAAGCCCATCGAGAGTACGCATTATTTCAGTTGTCAACAGTGTGGATAGCGCTGTGTAGAACTCGGCCTAGCGCTGGATGTGATCCAACGTGCCCCATCATCGCGTTCGGTAGCGCTGAGATGACAGGGGTGCGTTCCACGTGAAAGCGCCTGCGGTAACTAGCACTGTTCTCGATGAATCGGAGCAGGTCTTGGTCCTCTTCCCCTCTGCGGTCATCGGGAGCTGCGGCTTTGGCTGAGAGGGGAGCCTGCATCCGGATGGAAGTCGTTCGCTCACATGATGGCGCGGTGCTTCTGGGCAGCTCACCCCCCCCGTCTACTGGCGCGCGGGGTTGCAGAGTGAACACACTCTGGTGAAGCCAGGTCCCGCCTCTTTGGGCGTATGTGCCAGCGTGACGACGTCTCGAGGGGCACGGCAAACTGTCACCGCTCATAGACGACCTTCGATCTGCGCGGGGTCACCACCGTTTCACGTGAAACCGGGCAGTGGCTTGTGCGGCGAGAAGATCGCTGGGCTCACGTACGTACCATCGCGCAGATCTGTTTCATCTTCGTGCACTTGAAAAGTGGGAGGTTGCGATGCTGTAAATCCGCTAGCCCTCGGATGGCGCTCAGGGTGCCGCTACACGACAAGTCGCGAAGTTCCCCACGGCGTGAGAAGTGTGGACCTTGTTCATGTCTCCGCTGTTGCGCACACCTCGTCCGCGTTTGCCCTCTCTGTGGGGAGAGCATGGCCATCGAGTGCCTGGGTGGTCATCTTGTCGGGCCCACGCATGTTTGGGTGTCCGGGCGCGTGTACATCATCGGCCAGAGAGTGACAGCTGCCAGGAGCCACTAGACATTAGACAGCTGCCCGCCCTCGTTTCGAGGGCCCGTTTCACGTGAAACGCCAGATCACGCGAGGCCAGGTCTTGAGAACAAAAAGGGACGGGCCGAGGCTTAAACCTCGACCCGTCCCCTGGGTGTGCTCGTGTCAGAGCATCAGAGTCAGGAGAGAACTGCCGCGAACTCCTGCTCGAGAGCCTGCTTCGGCTTGGCGCCGAGGGCACGGGCCACGACCTCTCCGTCCTTGAAGGCGAACATTGCAGGGATGGACGTGATCCCGAACTGAGCGGCGGTTGCCGGGTTGTCGTCGACGTTGACCTTCACAACATCAACCTTTTCCGCATGCTCTTCTGCGATCTGATCGAGAATCGGTCCGACCTTGCGGCACGGGCCACACCATTCGGCCCAGAAGTCCACAATGACGGGCTTCGCGTTCTCAAGGACTTCGGCCTTGAAATCTGCATCCGTGACGTCGCGTGCTGCGCTCATCGTCTGCTCCTTATCCTCAAAAGTATTCATAAAACATCTGTTCGGACGGCCCGGTTCTGCGTGCGCCGTCGTCGTAGGTTCGGAGGGAACGGGTCCGACGGATTCCACGAGTCTTCCGGACCCCTCCCCGAGGCTCAACTCTCCTCCGCGCACAGCGGAGGGAGATCAGCTCTGGTCTGCCAGGAAGTGCTCCACGTCGATCGCGGCCACACAGCCAGAGCCGGCGGAGGTGATGGCCTGACGATAGGTGGGATCGACAACGTCGCCCGCAGCGAAGACGCCCGAGACGTTCGTCTTGGACGAGCGGCCCTGGGTGGCGATGGTGCCCTCCGGGGTGAGGTCGAGAACGCCCTTGACGAGATCCGTGCGGGGGTCCGCGCCGATGGCCACGAACATGCCGGTGACGTTCAGCTCGCGCGTGGAGCCGTCCACCGTGCTGCGCAGAACGAGGCCCTCGACCTTGTTCTCGCCGAGGATCTCCGCGACCTCGGCGTCGAGCTCGAAGCGGATCTTCTCGTTGGCCGTGGCGCGGTCCACCATGACACGGGAAGCGCGGAACTCGTTGCGGCGGTGGACCAGAGTGACGGAACGGGCGAACTTCGTGAGGAAGAGTGCCTCCTCCATCGCCGAGTCGCCGCCGCCGATGACGGCGATGTCCTGGTCCTTGAAGAAGAAGCCGTCGCACGTGGCGCACCAGGAGACGCCGTAGCCGCTGAGCTCCTTCTCGCGCGGCAGGCCGAGCTCGCGGTAGGCGGACCCCGTGGAGATGATGACGGCGCGCGCCTTGTAGACGTCCCCGGAGCCGGTGGTGAGCGTCTTGACCTCGCCCTCGAGCTCGGCTTCGACCACATCCTCGAACTCGATCTGCGCGCCGAAACGCTCAGCCTGCTGCTCCAGGTTGGCCATGAGATCCGGACCCATGATGCCTTCCGGGAAGCCCGGGAAGTTCTCCACGTCCGTGGTGTTCATGAGCTCGCCGCCCGCCTTGACGGAGGACGCGAGGATGACGGGGTTCAGGTTGGCGCGGCCCGTGTAGATGCCGGCGGTGTACCCGGCGGGACCGGAGCCGACGATGACGACATCGTGGATCTTGTCAGTGGTCTCAGCGCTCACTCAATGAGCCTTTCTCTCGATCGTGTCAGGTTCTCACAACAGCGAGGCGGGGAACCGTATTCCCCGGGCTCTCGGTCAGCGCGGCCGCACCCTCCCGCCCCCGCGGGCAGGCGCGACGCCGGGCGGGCTAGTCCAGCGTCACCTCGGAGATGACCATGCCCCACGGGTACTGCGCCTGGACGCCGTTGAGGCGGGGCAGCTCGGTCACGTTCATGATGACGTACTGGGACTTCTGGTTGTCCTTGAGGTTCACCTTGACCTGGTCCGAGGTGAAGCCGCCCTGGCCCACCTGCGTGGCGCCTTCGAGGCTGGGCTGGCTGTTCACGTAGACCTGGAACGCGCCGCCGCTGCCGTACTGCTGGCTCAGGTTGAACGACTTCACCGAGGCGGGGTCCTTCAGCTTGAACACGAGGGCGAAGTTCTGGGTCAGGTTGCCGAACTGCGGGTTCGTGTAGACGAGCGATCCCCAGGAGCTCTGCTTGTTGCCGTCGATGATCCGGCCCAGCGTGCCGTCCGAGCCCGCGTCGAGGGTGGGGTTGCTGGGCACCAGGCGCTGGATCTCGGAGATCTGCGGCTTCGGCCCCGGCTTCGCGGACTGCGACGGCGAGGCGCTCTGCGAGGCGCTGGTACCGGAGTCCTTGGCGGACGTGTCCCCGTTCTTCGAGAACAGCGTGCTCAACTGGGTCACGGCCAGGAAGACCGCTCCCAGAAGCAGCGCGGCCAGCAGGACGCCGACGAGCGCGCGAGAGAAGAAGCGTCCCCGCTTGTCCTCGCCCCCGTCTTCGGCGTAGGAGCCGCGGCCCCGCCGTCCTGCCTCGTCTTCAGCCACGGGGCGCCTGCGTTCAGCCTCCGCCCGGCGGTCCCGGCGGCCGTCCTGCTCGAAGCGGTCTTCACGGCCGGTGCGGCCACCGCGTCCTGCCGAGGCAGCGGCCGCGCCGGCGCCGGCGAGTCCAGCCGTGCCTGCCATGGCCGCGGCACCGGGGCGTCCCCGCTCCTGGGCCCCGCTGCGAGTCGAGGCAGCGTCCTCCACGCGGGAGGGCTCATGAGAGTCCCTCTCCGGACGAGCGACAGGATGGCTGCGGGTGGCGTCCGGATCAGTGAAGGAACCGTCCTCGGGACCGAGCGGGCGGACCGAAGGGCGCTTGGCGGCTGCGGGCGCTGCGCTGGAGAGGTCTGCGTCCCGGTGCGCCGGGCGTTCGTCGTCGTATCCCCGTCCTGCGGAGCGGCGGTCCTCCGTCTGATCAACGCGAGGGCGCTCCGCTTCACGGGCGCTCTCCGCCTCGCGCGAGCGGGCGTTCTCCGCCTCGCGGGCGCGGCTCTGCTCCGTCTCCTTGGCGCGGGCCGCCTCAGCCTTCTGCGCCGCGGCGGCATCACGGGCGACGGCGCGCTCCGCGGCGCGAGCGCGGGCCCGCTCCGACATCGAGGACAGGTCGATGAGAGGGCGCTCGCTCTCGACGTCGTAATAGTGCTCGTCCCACTCCTCGTCCTCCTGCGGGGTGGCCTCCCGCTTCTGGCCGAAGATCTCCGACCCCAGGGACTCGGTGAAGAAGGGCTCCACGTACGGCGCATCCTGGCTGACGAGGAGCTCCAGGAGCTCGTCCGCCCGTGCGCGGTTGGTCACGAGAGCGGGGCGCCCGTCCGTGATGACCATGTCCAGCACCTGGATGGGGCTGTGGCGCTCTCCCGTGGCGAGCTCGCGGCCAGACTGGGACGCCTGGCTGGCATTGCGCTTGGAGGCGACGAGGATGCTCACGTTGCGGTTGAGCACCTGGTCCAGACCGGAGAGGACGTCATCGCCGTCCGACGTGGAGGTGATGAGCCCGGTGACCTTGTAGCGGCCGCCGATGATTGAGCCGACCTCGAGGGAGTTGGTCACAGATCAAGCCTTTCCGTGAGACGGGCGCCCGTGACGGGGAAGAGAGCGCACGCTGTTCCCCCTATGCTACCGGCGCAGCTTCGAGAGCAGAGGGTTCAGCACGTCGTTGAGCTCAGGCGTCTTCCAGATCCTGAGGATGCCGAGGTAGACGAGCCCCATGAGCACCGTGACGAGCGCGCAGGACGCGAGGGCGGGAAGGATGCCGCTCCAGGCGAAGCCGCCCTCCCCGTAGCCGCCGAGCAGCCACATGAGGCCCACGCCGAAGACGGAGGCCACCAGGGCGGCCACGGTGTACTTGCACCACGCGTCGAAGACCGTCCGGAGGCGGTAGGAGCCGAGCATCCGAACCAGGAAGAAGTGGTTGGCGAGGAAGCCGAGGCCATTGCCCACGCTCGTGACGAGGGCGATGGCGAAGATCCTGTGCTCCGGATGCACGAAGTACACGGCGAAGGACATCCCGATGGCGAAGATCGCGACGCCGAGGGCGATGAAGAACGGCGTCCTCGCATCGTTGAGCGTGTAGAAGGTGCGGCCGAGAAAGATCGAGGCCGAGTACACCGGCGCCGAGAACACCAGGATGATCGTGGCGATGCCGATGAGCGCTCCCGCCCGGGGCACGCCGGAGGCGAAGACGAATCCGAGCGGGCCGGCCACCGTGATCATCGCGGCTGAGCAGAGGATCATGGGCAGGCCGAGGGTCCGCAGGCCCGCGTTGAGGGTGTTGGCCAGGCGGGCGTGGTCGCCGTCGGCCGCCGCATGAGAGAGGCGGTTCACGAGGATCGTGGCGAGCGAGACGGCGATGACGGCGTGCGGAAGCACGTACAGGAGCGAGGCGCTGTTGAGCGCCGTGGCGCCGGCGATGACCTGCGACTTGTCCTGGAGCGTGTCGCGGTAGCTCGTGACTGTTGCTTCGACTCGGTTATATACGAAGAACGGAATATTGCCGATGACCATTGTGGCGGCGGTCCAGCCGGCGAGCTTGGCGGCATGGCGGAGCCCCACGCCCCGGAACTTGAAGTTGGGCCGCAGCCCGAGCCGCAGCTTGCGCAGCGGGATGAGCAGCACCACGGCCTGGGCCACGATGCCGAGGGTCGAGCCGAGGCCGATCACGAGGCTCTTCTGGAAGGACCAGTTCTCCAGCGTGTGGTGCATCCCGTTCTTCTCCGCGCCGAACATGACCATGAAGAAGACGAGCGTGGCGAGGGCGATCAGGTTGTTGAGCACCGGGGACCACATGAACGGGCCGTAGGACTCGTGGGCGTTGAGGATCTGCCCGAGGATCGCGTACATGCCGTAGAAGAAGATCTGCGGCAGGAGGAAGTAGGCGAGCTGGGTGGCGACGGCGGCCTGCGCGGGGCTGTACCCCTGCCCGATCGCCTTGATGATCCAGGGGGCGGCGAGCGTGGTCAGCGTCGTCGCGATCGCGAGGAAGGTGATGAGGAGCGTGGTGAGCCGGGAGAGGTAGTCCGCGCCCCGGTCCGCCGCCTTGGAGGCGCGGATGATGAGCGGGACGAGGATGGCGCTGAACACGCCGCCGGCGATCATGCCGTAGATCTGGTTCGGCAGGACGTTGGCGAGATCCCAGATGTCCGAGATGTGTCCGGTGGCGCCGATGGCCATTGCGAGGGCCACGGTGCGGACCAGGCCGAGCACGCGGGAGGCGACTGTGCCCGAGGCCATGACGAGTCCGGCACGGGTTGACCGGACGGCGCGGGCCCCGGACGGCTCCTCGGCAGGGCTGCCGGCGGTCTGGCCGTCCGTCTCGCCGCTCGCCTCTCCCGCGGCGCCCGCGGCCTTCTCCCCCTGCTCCGGGACGACCCATCCGGCGCGGCGGGAGCCGGTGCGCCCGCGCGTCTCTCCCGCGGCGTCCTCGTCCAGGCCGAAACGGGAGTCGGAGCCGCCCGTCCAGTCGGTCAGAGTGCGGCCGCCCGAGATCGGCGCATAGGGATCAGTCATACCGTGCATTCAATCAAATCGAGATGGGTGCGGACATCCGGGGGTCCGGCGCGCACGGCATCACAGGTATTGGGGCAGGACGGCGCGGGCGTGGTCTGCGATCCGCCGCTCATTGGGGAACGAGAGCCGGGCGCCGAGGTCCCTCAGGGGGATCCAGGCGACCTCCACGGCCTCGTGGTCCGGGTCATTCTCTGTGGTGAGGATCCCGCCCACCGCCTGGAGCAGGTAGTGGTGCACGGTCTTGTGGATGCGCCGGCCCGAGGCGGAGAACCAGTAGTCGATGCTGCCGAGCGGCTGGAGGATCTCGCCGAGGATGCCCGTCTCCTCCGCGATCTCGCGAACGGCGGCGGCCTGGAGGTCCTCGCGGCCCTCGGGGTGGCCCTTGGGGAGGCACCACTCGAGCCGCCGGGCCCGGTTGAGGCGTCCGATGACGGCGACGTCCAGCGTGGGCGTCTCGAAGTTCATGACGATGCCCCCGGCCGAGACCTCGTCCACCGCGCCGGAGCTGTTCGGCGCCTGCTGGGGAAGGGAAAGCCCCCGGAACACCGTGAGCGGCGTGCGCTTGGGTGTCGAGTGAGGCCTGTGCATGCGTCCCACTCTATCGGGGAGCCAGGAGGCCGCCTCTGTGCGCCTGCACAGTCAGGAGCCGTGCGGACTGGGCACGCGGTCCGGGGGCGAGATGAAAGACTGAGAGGACTATGGCGAACATTCTCCAGATGGCGGCGGACGAAGACCTTCTCCCGCCCGTGGTGTACGAGCTGGGCCGCCGGTTCGAGTCCGCGGGTCATGCCCTGTCCCTCGTGGGAGGGCCCGTCCGGGACCTCTTCCTGGGCCGGAGTTCTGGAGACATGGACTTCACCACGGACGCCAGGCCGGATGCGATCCTCGACGTCGTCTCCGGCTGGGCGGACGCCGTCTGGGAGATCGGCCGGGAGTTCGGGACCATCGGCCTGACGAAGTCCGGCCTTCAGATCGAGGTGACCACGTATCGGGCGGAGGCCTATCGGGAGGACTCGCGGAAGCCGGAGGTCCGGTTCGGGGACTCGCTGGAGGACGACCTCTTCCGGAGGGACTTCACCGTGAACGCGATGGCCCTGCGCCTGCCCTCCCTCGAGCTCGTGGACCCGTTCGGCGGCGTCCGGGACCTCGCGGCGAAGTCCCTGCGCACGCCCGGAGCGCCGGAAGACTCCTTCTCGGACGACCCGCTGCGGATGATGCGCGCCGCCCGCTTCGCCTCCCAGTTGGGCGTGGAGATCTCGCCGGAGGTGGAGGCGGCCATGACGGCCATGGCGCAGCGGCTGGCGATCATCTCCGCCGAGCGCGTGCGAGACGAGCTCGTCAAGCTCGTCAAGGGCGCGGACCCGGCCACGGGGATCGACATCCTCGTCCGCACCGGTCTCGCCGACCAGGTGCTCCCGGAGATCCCCGCCCTCAAGCTCGAGACGGACGAGCACCACAGCCACAAGGACGTCTACCAGCACTCCCTGACGGTCCTCCGCCAGGCGGCGGACCTCGAGACGGACGCGGACGGCCCCGTGCCGGGCCCGGACTTCGTGCTCCGCTTCGCGGCGCTCATGCACGACGTCGGCAAGCCGGCCACCCGCCGGTTCGAGCCCTCGGGGGCGGTGACGTTCCGCAATCACGACGTCGTGGGGGCCAAGCTCGTCACGAAGCGGATGCGGGCCCTGCGCTTCGACAACGAGACCATCAAGGCCACCGCTCGGCTCGTGGAGCTGCACATGCGGTTCTTCGGCTACAAGGACCAGTCCTGGACGGACTCCGCCGTGCGCCGATACGTCACGGATGCGGGGCCCCTGCTGGAGCGGCTGCACCGGCTGACGCGCTCGGACGTGACCACGCGCAATCAGCGCAAGGCGGCGCGCCTCGCGGCCGCCTATGACGACCTGGAACGGCGGATCGCCGAGCTCGCCGAGCAGGAGGAGATCGCCGCCATCCGCCCGGACCTGGACGGCGAGCAGATCATGGCGCTGCTGGGCCTCCGGCCGGGTCCCCTGGTGGGGCGCGCCTACCGCTGGCTGCTGGAGCTGCGCCTGGACGAGGGCCCGCTCGGAGAAGAAGAGGCGACGCGCCGCCTGCGGGCCTGGTGGGCCGAGCAGCCGGAAGCGCAGGAGCAGGACAGGCAGGAGAAGGAGTCCTAGATGAACGACCACCCCAACCCCGGCATCCCCGCTTACCCCTCCCTCTGGCTGCTGCGGCACGGGCAGACGGAATGGTCCAAGTCGGGCCAGTACACGGGTCGCACGGACCTCGATCTCACGGAGACCGGCGTGCGCCAGGCCGAGGAGGCCGGTGAGCGGATCCGCGCGATGGGCCTTCACTTCGACCTCGTCCTCTCCTCTCCGATGTCCCGCGCGCGGCGGACGGCGGAGCTCGCGGGGCTCGGAGAGCCGGAGATCGTCGACGACGCCCGCGAGTGGGACTACGGAGACTACGAAGGCCTCCGCAGCGCGGATCTGCGCAAGCAGAACCCCTCCTACGTCCTCTGGGACTCGGGCGTGCCGAACGGGGAGAGGCTCGCAGAGGTGGGCGCGCGGGCGGACCGGATCATCGAGCGGGTCCGGGCGGAGGTGCCGGAAGGCGGCAACGCCGTCCTCGTGGCCCACGGACACTTCTCCCGGATCCTCGCGGCGCGGTGGATCGGACTGGATCCGGTCCACGGCCGGAACTTCCTCCTCGAGACGGCGCGCCTCTGCCACCTCGGCTGGGACAAGCGAGATCCCGCGATCCAGGGCTGGGGGCTCTGAGGGGCGGACTGAAGCGGTGGCGGACCTGCGCGGTCCGCTTCCTTCCCGGTGCACACGGGGGCCTCGGCTGGCTTGCAGGCAAATCCCAACCTCCCGAGTCATACTTTGGGATGACTCCCGGGTGAACGCCCGGGGCCGCACCTCGAGGAGACCAGGGAGGGAATCCGTGTCAGCGGCCGTGCACACTGCGTTCCACTCCGCTCCGAGACGCATCGGAGCGGCGTTCGTCTGCCTTGTCTCCGTGCTCTCCGTCTCGGCCTGCTCTGCAGTGCAGTCCTCGGGCGATTCGCAGGGCTCCGCGGCCCGCACCTCGGCCGAGTACAAGAAGGCCCAGCAGGAGCAGCATGCCGCCGAGGTGGGGGATGAAGATCTCCACGACGTCCAGTGCACGGTGGACTCCTCGGGCGCCTGGACCTTCACGGGAACGCTGCGCAACAAGACCCGCTACACGAGCCACTACAGCGTCTCCGTGACCGTGGCCAACCGAGACAACGGAGCCGTCTTCGGCACGGCCTCCCACCTGTTCGCCGTCAAGGCCGGCGGGGACGAGCAGGTGCAGTTCAAGACCATGGCCAGCTCAGGCGGGGCGGACACCCGGCGGGTGGTCTGCGAAGACTTCGTCACAGTGGTCAGGGACAGCTGATCCGGGCAGACGACCCGGCTTGACATCCGCCACATTTCTCTGAATTCGCTGTACTTCCTCGCCCTGGCCGGGTACAGTCGAAGCATTGGTTGACAGTTCTCAATCAAAAGCTCTCCCCGGCAGAGGAATCTGCCCGGGCTCACAGGGAAAGGAGGCGAGACACATGAACACCGGAATCCTCACCATGCACACGCAGTGGACAGGACAGCGCATTCGCCCGCGGTCGTTCGCAGGCGCAGCCCATGCGCTCAACCTCCTCGCCTCCGCTCGGACGGCCTCCTAGCAGAGCCACGCCGCGCCGGTTCTTCAGTCCGGCGCTCCGAGCCAGCGGACTCCCCTCCACGCCGGTCTGAGACCAGCTCCGGCGTCATCACGGGGTATCCGCCTCCCGCCCACACGGGCCCTGTGTACAGAACTTTTGAACCGGAGAACACTCGTGCAGCTCCATCACACGGACACTGCTCCCCAGCCCGCACCCGTCACCCGAGACGGCGCCCGCCCCTCGACGAACCACTCCGCCGCAGTGCACTGCGGCTTCGCCGAGCCCTCGCGCGCCACCAGCAAGCCCGGCCGAGGCGAGTTCGTCATGGCCGGTTCGCTGACCTCGCCCGCCTCGACCATCCGATGAGACCTCGATTCAGAGAAGGAGTTCCCCATGCCCGCGTTCTTCAGCTTCGGCCGCCGAGAGACCTCTGCCGAGACCGCCCTTGAGCGGGATCGCCAGCGGAAGGAGGTCCGGGAGCAGCACGCCCGTTGGGCGCGCGGCTCGCACGGACACGGCAGCGCCGTTCCGTTCAACCTCCGGTAGACCCGTGCCCCGCGGCACAGCGCCGCACGCGGACCTCATGACAGCGAGGCCGTGCGGCGGCACCGGAGACAGAACCCCCACGCCTGTAAGGTCAAGGTGTGGGGGTTCTGCGTGTTCGGACCGCCCGGAACCGAGGCGGACACCCGCGTCCGGCCGCGCCGGGCGCAGAGAGGAAGGGCATCGATGACGTCGGTGAGGAGCGCAGCCCTCATCTCCCTGCACACGTCCCCGCTCCACCAGCCGGGATCCGGCGATGCGGGGGGCATGAACGTGTACCTGGCGCACGTCGCGCGTGAGCTGGCGGCCCTCGGCGTCGCCGTCGACATCTTCACCCGAGCCGACGCGCAGACCGGTCCGGGAGTGACCGAGCTTGCCCCGGGAGCGAGGGTGGTCTCGCTCGACGTCGCCCCCGAGGCGTCCAAGACGGAGCTGGCGGCGCACGCCGGCGAGTTCGCGGAGGCCGTGCTCGCGCAGGGATTCGGGCCGTATGACGTGGTGCATGCGCACTACTGGCTGTCCGGGCTCGCGGGCGAGCGCCTTGCCGAGGCCTGGGGCGCGCCTCTCCTCCACACGATGCACACGCTCGCGCTCGCGAAGGAGCGAGGCAGAGGCTCCGGAGAGCCCTCGGAGCCGGACGGCCGTGCGAGCGCCGAGCGCGGACTCATCGAGCGGGCTGCCCGCCTCATCGTCAACACGCGGGCCGAAGCCCGGGACGTCGAGGAGCTCTACGGGGCTGATCCCGACCGCGTGGACATCGTGGCGCCCGGCGTGGACCTGGGGGTCTTCACGCCGGAGGGCCGCCGCGAGGCCCGCGCCCGCCTCGGCGTCGCGGAGGAGGAGTTCCACGTTCTCTTCGCCGGCCGCATCCAGCGGCTCAAGGGTCCGCAGGTGCTCGTCGAGGCGATGTCCCGCATCCCGCAGACCGCGCCGATCAGGCTCTCGATCGTGGGAGCGGCCTCGGGCGCCGGCGAGCTGGATCTCGCCGGGCGCATCGCCGAGCTCGGCCTCGAGGACCGCGTCAGCCTGCACGCGCCCGTCGAGGCGCGCCGGCTCGCGGACTGGTACCGCGCGGCGGACGTCGTCGCCATGCCGTCGTACGCGGAGTCCTTCGGTCTCGTGGCCCTCGAGGCCCAGGCCTGCGGGACGCCGGTCATCGCGGCGGAGGTCGGGGGCCTGCCGCAGTCGGTGAGCGACGGCCGCACCGGGCTCCTCCTGCCGGATCACGACCCGGAGAGGTGGGCGGACGCGATCGTCCGCATCGCCGCCGACGGCGCGCTCCGCGAGCAGCTCACCCACGCCGCCCCGATCCACGCCCGCGCGTTCGGGTGGCAGCGGACGGCCATGTTCACGCTGCAGTCCTATCGAGTCGCGGCGGGGCTGTAGGCATGGCGCGCACAGCAGAGACGCACGAGCCGGTGCCAGAGGACGGCGTCTGGACGGACGCCTCGGAGCTCGCCGGCGGCCCCCGCGGACGGTTCGCGGGGCGCACGGCGGGCGCGCTCGCCTGGCTGACGCACCGGAGGGTCCTCGTCCTCCTCACGGCACTCGCCGCCCTGCTGGCCTACGCGGTCAAGCAGCCCTGCTTCGGGATCAACTGGGGCTCGCCGGACGTCTTCTCCCGCGCCTGCTACTCGGACTGGCCCGTCATCTTCACGGGCCGCGGTCTCGACGACGGAGTCTTCCCCTTCATCACCCCGGGCGCCCGGGTCGAGTACCCGGTGCTCCTCGGGCTGTTCGCGGGGCTGACCGCCTTCCTCACGCCGGGCGGAGGCGACTCACCCGGCCGCACCCTCTTCTTCTTCGAGATCAACGCCGTGCTCGCGGCCATCGCGTGGGGAGCCCTCGTGCTCGTCACCGCCGCGACAGCGGAGCGGCTCCGGGCCCAGGGCGCCTTCCGCGGGACCGCCGCGGAGCGGCCGCGCTGGGGATCGGGGCTCGAGCGCGGCGCCGTCGTCGCCCTCTCGCCCGCGGTCATCGCCACGGTGTACATCAACTGGGACGTCTATGCGGTCCTGTTCGCGGCGGTTGCGCTGTGGGCGGTGGTGGCGCGGCGCTGGGCGCTCGCGGGCGTCATGATCGGCCTGGGCACGGCGTTCAAGCTCTACCCGCTGCTGCTGCTCGGGGTGGTGTTCCTCGGGGCGCTCCGCTCGGACAGCCCCCGGCGGGACTGGAAGGGCTTCGGGATCACGACGGCGGCGGCCGCCCTCGCCTGGCTCGCCGTCAACGTGCCCGCGATGGTGCGGGACTTCGGGGCGTGGTCCTACTTCCTCTCCTTCTCGCGGGAGCGGGAGGCCGGATTCTCCTCGGTGTGGTTCGTCTACAACCTCACGGCGCGGGCTCGCGGCCTGCCCGAGATGAGCCCCGGCGCCATCAACACGGCGGGCATGGCGCTGCTCCTGGCGGCGCTCGCGGGGATCGTGGTCTTCGCGTGGAAGGCTCCGCAGCGGGTGCAGCCGGCCGCGCTCGCCTTCCTCGTGGTGGCGGCGTTCGTGCTGACCAACAAGGTCTACTCGCCGCAGTTCGTCATCTGGCTCGTGCCGCTCGCGGCGCTCGCCGGCATTCCGTGGCGGTGGCTCATCGCCTGGCAGGTCGTGGAGCTGCTCCACTGGTGGGCCGTGTGGGAGGCGCTTGCGAAGTGGAGCACTCCCGGCGTTCAGTCGCAGCACGCGATTCCCGACGGCGTGTACTCGCTGGCGGTGGTGGCGCATGTGGCCGCGGTGCTGGCGCTCTGTGCGTACGTGGTGGTCTGGGAGGCGGCGCGGCCGGCTCCGAAGGCGGCCTGAGGCAGGACGCCTCGGACTGAGACAAGGAAAGAGGGCCCCGCTCGGAAACGAGCGGGGCCCTCTCGGGTGCTGGATTCAGCAGGAGATCAGCGCATGGCCTGGAACTTGGCGGCCTTCTTGGCCTTCAGCCACTCCGAGACGGGGCGGAGCCAGGCGATGACCGTGGCGGCGAGGAATGCAAGTCCGCTCAGAATGGAGAGGATGGAGCTGACCGGCTGGTTGCCGAGCTGGCCGAACTGAGAGAACAGGCCGAAGAAGGTGAAAACCGCCAGGACGGTGAGGACGATGCGCGCCCAACCGTGGCCCTTGGCCCAGAACAGAATGAAGATGCCGTTGAGCACGAGGCCGAGAAGGAGACCGCCGACGAGGGCGGCGGTCATGACACCCCGAGCCTGCTCGGTGGTCACCTGGCCGCCGGAATCCTGGGCCACCTGCTGGGAGAGGTCGCCCAGCATCGAGAAGCCGATGATGCCGGAGATGAGGCTGAGCACCAGCGAGGCCACGTACAGCATGACGCTCGTGCGGTGCTGCTTCGGCGCCACGGCCGGATCAACGTAGCCGGGCTGGCCGTTCTCGAAACCGCCCTGGCCGTAGCCCGGCTGGCCCGCGAACTGGCCGCCCTGGTGGTTCATGTCGCCCTGCGGAGCGTTGGGGAACCCGCCCTGGCCCTCATGGCTGGGAGCCTGCGGGAAGCCCTCCTGGCGACCGTTGAGGTCCTCGTTGCGCGGGTTGTTCAGGGAGTCAGACATTGTCGTGCCTCTCAGTGTGGATGATGAAAACAAGCGGTAAGCCTGTCTTCTACCCTATGGCAATGGAATTCCGCATTCCACCAGGGCCGCGAATATCCGACCAAAGGGGGAGATCCGGGCCTCACTGCCGAGAGAATTCATTTTTGAAATACCCTGCGTTCACCGTCTCCTGGCTCACGCCGGATGACTCACGCCGAACCGGCCTGTGAGTCCTTGAGCCAGGCGGAGGCCTCCCTGCTCCAGGCGAGTGCCGTGGCGCCGGCGAAGAGGCCGAACCCGAGGGCCGACACCGCGGTGGACAGGGCGGAGGCGGGTGTAAGCGAGAGCAGCTGGACCGGAATCGAGACGACGGCGAACACGGCGAACACCGTGAGGACGATCCGCGCCCACGCCCGTCCGCGTCCGAACAGCCATACGAACAGCACGGGCAGGACCGCCGTCAGTGCGGCGTTGAACAGGGAGGAGCCGAGGAGCACCGCCTCCACCAGGTCCGGGGTCAGCCCCAGCTGCGCGATCTCAGGATCCTTGGACGCCGCCTCGAATTCGATCCGCGCGAGCTCGCGCAGGTTGAGCAGGTCCTGCACGGAGGAGAGAGCCTGCAGCCCGAGCGAGGCCCAGTAGACCTGGACCGCTCGGGCTGCTGTTCGCGGGCGGGGGCTGCGCTGCGGCGCGATGTGGGCGGCGGACATGAAGCCTCGATTCGAGAAGAGACAAACGTCCGTCTTAAGTTATCGCAGAATCACCCCAGGGTGATCGGTCCGCGCAGCACGCCGTCGCGCATCTCCATGACGCGGTCCGCGGCGCCGAGGGTCTCGGTCTCATGGGTGACCATGAGCGTGCCCGTCCGGAACTCCCGCGTGACCTCGTCCAGGAGGGCGACGACGGCGGCCGAGCGCTCCTGGTCCAGCGCGCTCGTCGGCTCGTCCACGAGCAGGACGGACGGCTCGCCCATGAGGGCCCGGGCGATGTTGACGCGCTGGCGCTGTCCGCCCGAGAGCTCTGCGGGGCGGCGGTCCATCTGGGCGGAGAGGCCCACGCGGTCCAGGAGGTCAGCCGCCTTGCGGGCCGCGGCCTCCTTGGCGGAGCGGCCCTTGGCCCCGCGGACCGCGTCCGTGATGAGGAGCTGCTCGCGGGCCGTGAGCGAGTTGATGAGCTGCGGCTGCTGGAAGATGATGCCGATCTTCTCCCGGCGGACCTCGAGGAGGCGCTTGGTGCGCAGGGTGCTGAGGTCCACGCCGTCGACGACGACCCGCCCGCTCGAGGGCTTCTGGAGGGCCGAGGCCAGCGCGAGGAGCGAGGACTTGCCGGAGCCGGACGGGCCGGTCAGGCCCACGAACTCGCCGCGGGCGATCGTGAGCGAGGCGTGGTCCACGGCCGTGATGGTGGAGGCGCCGTCGGGGTAGACGAGCGTGACGTCGTCGAGCTCGAGGGCCGGGGCGGAGAAGGCGCGGTTCTGGGGAGCGGTGACTGCGGTGCTCATGCGTTGCCTCCGAGAGCGGCGAGGGGGTTGACGGTGCGGACGCGGGAGACTGCCCCGAGCGAGCCGAGGAAGCCGACGGCGAGGACCAGCACGGCCGGCAGGGCGAGAGCCTGCAGCGTGAGGGCGAACGGCACGGCGCTCGCGGCGAGGGCGCCGAGCCCCCAGCCCGCCAGGCCGCCGACGAGCGTGCCGCCGATGAGGACGATGGCCGCCTGCGCGAGGCCGTCCCGGAAGAGGAAGCCCTCCGAGGCGCCGAGGGCGCGCAGCAGCGAGAGGTCGCGGGTGCGCTGCAGGGTCCAGATCGTGAGGAACGCGGCCACCACGAGCCCCGCGATGACGTACAGGATCACCTGGATCATGAGGAGCGAGCCGTGCTCGGAGCGGTACCCCGGGATGGCGTTGAAGGAGTCCTTGACGGTTCGGCTCGTGAGGCCGTCGACGGAGAGCGAGTCGCTGTCGGTGAGGAGGGCGTTCGCGTTCTCCGTGTGGAGGACCTCGCGCGCCTTCGCCTCGGGGAGGCCGACGACGGGGGCGTGGGCGTAGCTCGTCTCGGGGGCGTCGGTCTTCGAGACGGTCATCTCTGTGCCGTTGACCAGGACCGTGTCCCCGGTCTTCACGCCGAGCTCCCCGGCGAGCGCGCCCGGAAGGGCCAGCCCCTGCTCGGGGACGCTCGCGGCCCAGGAGGAGGTGCGCGGCGCGGCGAAGACCGCCGCCTGGTGCGGCGTCTCGGTGGACGGGGCGCCCTTGCGCTCGAGGCGGGTCATGCCGACCGTGAGCGGAAGAGCCTGCTTCCCGTCCCGGGAGGCGTCCGCCTCGGCGGCCTTGGCCTGGTCTGCGGTCACGGTCGAGAGGCCGAGGTTCTCGCCCGAGGTCAGCACGCGGGTGACGCCGTTCTTCCCGGCATCCTCGAGGGCGGAGGTGGACTGGGAGCCGAGCCCGGCCGTGAGGCCGGAGAGCAGGGAGACGAGCAGCGTGAGCAGGGCGATCACGCCTCCGACGAGGGCGAAGCGCCCCCATGCGAACGCGGCATCGCGGCGAGCGAGCAGCATGATTCCTCCTGGACCGAGGGGATGTGACTCTTCAAGACTCCTCTTCCAGGCGGTTCCGCGGGATCCCGCAGCGGGTTGATCTTGGGTCAACCGAACGGTTGAGCGGGGCGGAGCCTCGGGGCGTGGACAGGTCCGGGGGCTGGTCTGACGGGCGCGCGCGAGAGCCGAGGCCCCTAGGCTGGAGGGATGAGGACCTCGCCCGACTCCGCCACCGATCTGCTCGTCCGCGGCCTGCGCGTCGGCGTGCACGTGGCGTTCGCCGTGCTGCTCGGGTTCGCGCTGGTGCAGCACCTCGTCGTCGCGCACGGAGGCCCCGCTGAGCGCTGGACCGTCGTGGCGGTCTCCGCTGTCCTCGCGGCGGTGTACGTGGCGGGGACGGCCGTGGAGCGGCGGCTCGCGGTGCGCGCGGGATACGGCGCGCGGCCGGTCATCCCGGCCCGGCACTGGGTCAGCTGGCTCGCGGCGGTGGTGCTGCTGTGGGCGGTCCTCGTCTTCCACGACGCCGGCTTCGCGTACTGCGCGTTCCCCCTCTTCTTCGTGGTGCTGCACCTGGTGAGGCCGCTCGGCGCTGGGGTCCTCGGCATCGCCGGCCTGCTCGCGCTGC
Organism: Arthrobacter sp. UM1; assembly: GCF_020483305.1. Classification (GTDB taxonomy): domain Bacteria; phylum Actinomycetota; class Actinomycetes; order Actinomycetales; family Micrococcaceae; genus Falsarthrobacter. Next base: position 29,195 of record NZ_JACWAB010000005.1, on the reverse strand, counting down.
TCGTGGCGGCGTTCGGAGCCTCGGGCCAGCTTGCCTCGGGGGCCGTCGTGGGGCCCACGATCGGCGCAGGCTTCGCTGTCGTGGTGTTCATCGTCTACGAGGCGCTGGTGCGGGACTCCCTCGAGCAGCGCCGCGCGCTCGCCGAGCTCGAGGCGGCGCGGTCCGAGCTCGCCGCCGCCCACCACGCAGCGGGGGTGGCCGCAGAGCGGGAGCGCTTCTCCGGGGAGATCCACGACACCCTCGCGCAGGGCCTCAACGCGATCGTGCTCACCGCCCGCGCGGGGCTCGCGGCCGAGGCCTCGCCGGGAAGCGGTTCCGCCTCGGCGCAGAGCGCGGCGCTCGAGCGCATCCTCGAGCTCGCCTCCGCCAATCTCGCCGAAGCCAGGGACATCGTCCGCGGCTCAGCGGCCCTCGGCCCGCGCGCTCAGGACGACTCGCTCGAGCACGCCATCCGCGCCGCCATCGAGAGAGTCGGCGTGGGCCGGCTCGACCTCCTCATCCGGGACGAGCGCCCCCGCGAGGCGGCCGCCGTCCCGTTGGACCCCGCCGTCCGGCGCCTCGTGGTGCTGGCCGCCTCCTCCCTCGCGGCCAACGTGGTCCGCCACGCGGAAGCCCGCCGCGCCGTCATCACCCTCGGGTCCCCCGACCCCGGAGTCCTCGCGATGGACGTGGTCGACGACGGCCGCGGCTTCACCCCCTCCGCCGTCGTGCCCGGATTCGGGCTGTCCTCGCTGAGGGACAGGGTGGAGCGGCTCGGAGGCGCGCTCGTCGTCGAGAGCGAGCCCGGCGAGGGAACCGCCGTCAACGTCCGGATCCCGGTGGGCGCCGAGACGCACAAGCAGGAAGGACTCGAGGCATGAGGATCGTGCTCGCAGACGACCACCCCATCGTCCGGGCGGGCGTGCGCGCCCTGCTCGGCACGCTTCCGGGTGTGGAGATCGCCGCCGAGGCCGGAACCGCCGCGGAGGCCGTCGAGGCGGCGGCTCGGCTCAGGGACTCCGGCGAGCCGGCGGACATCGTCCTCATGGACCTCAACATGCCCTCCACGAGCGCCGAGCTCGGCGGGATCGCGGCCACGCGGGCCATCGCCAAGCCGGGGGCGCCGGAGAAGGTGATCGTCCTGACCACCTTCGACGCTGAGGCGGACGTCGTGGCGGCCATCGACGCCGGCGCTCGCGGATACCTCTTCAAGGACTCGGAGCCGGCGGTCATCGCGGAGGCCCTGCGGACCGTCCAGGCAGGCGGGCAGTACTACGCGCCGAAGGCGGCGGTGGCCCTGGCGACGGCGGTGCGCTCGCAGGAGACAGCGGCGCCCCTGCTCTCTGAGCGGGAGCTCGAGGTGGGACGGCTGCTCGCGACGGGCGCAGGCAATCGGCAGATCGCGCGGGAGCTGTTCATCTCCGAGGCCACGGTGAAGACCCATCTCATCCACATCTACCGCAAGCTCGGGGCGACGAACCGGACGGCGGCGGTCGCGGCCCTGCGGGAGGAGGGGGTCGTGTGAGAAGTGCGGAGCGTGTGACGAGCCCGGAGCGCGCCTTTCCCGCGGTCTTCATCCATTTCGTCTGCAACGGGCTGGTCCTGACCTCGTGGACGGCGAGGATTCCAGGCGTTTCGAGCCGGCTCGGGCTCAGCCCGGACCAGCTCGGCCTCCTGCTTCTCTGCCTGGCTCTCGGGTCGCTCGTCTCCATGGCCCGGGCGGGCCGCCTCATTCCCCGGCTCGGGACCGGCTGGGCCACGCGGATCGGCTCGATCACCGCCTTGGCGGGATCGGTTCTGCTCTCGTTCTCCCTGTGGGCGACATCGCCGGCGCTCGCCGGGGCGGGCCTGTTCGTCCTCGGCTGCGGCCTGGGCTTCTGGGACGTCTCGATGAACGTCGAGGGGGCCGACGTGGAGCACCGCCTGGGGCGGACGGTCATGCCTCGCTTCCACGCCGGGTTCTCCCTGGGAACGGTGGCGGGTGGCCTCCTCGGAGCGGGTCTCGCGGCGGCAGACGTCCCGATCCCCGTCGGGTTGATTTCTATTGGCGTTATATGCCTGATTGCTGTCATAGCCGTCACGCCGCGGTTCCTGGACTCCCACCAGTCCGCGGAGCCCGTGCCGGAGGCGTCGGTGCCGGCCGAGACCGCCGGCGGGAAGCAGGGGGTGCGGTCCGAGGCGGAGTCCGGCGTTGTGAAGAGCCCCTGGCGGGAGGGCCGAACGCTCCTCATCGGCGTGGTGGCCTTCGCCTGCGCCCTGACCGAGGGAGCCGCCATGGACTGGGTCGCCAAGGGAGCGGCGGACGGCCTCGGGGCCTCCGAGTCAGAGGCGGCGCTCGTGTTCTCCGTGTTCGTCGTCGCCATGACCCTCACGCGCTGGTTCGGAACGCGGCTCGTGGACCGATGGGGGCGCGTGCCGAGCCTGCGCGTCTGCCTGGCCGTGTGCTGCGCCGGCCTCGTGCTCTTCGTCCTCGCGCCGAACGCGGCGCTCCTCTCCGCGGGCGCGTTCCTCTGGGGCGTGGGCGGGGCCCTCGGGTTCCCGCTCAGCATCTCCACGGCCTCGGACGAGCCCGCCCGCGCCGCCGCGCGCGTCAGCACGGTCTCCTTCATCGCCTACGGGGCGTTCTTCCTGGGGCCGCCGGTCATCGGCTGGCTCGGCCACCAGTGGGGCGTGCGCCCCGCGCTCGGCGTCATCGCGCTCCCCGTGCTCGCGGCGTTCCTTCTGGCTCCGGTCACGCGGCCGCCCTCGGGCAGGGCGACGACGGCGGCCCGGAGCTGACGCCGGCGCGCCCCTGGGTCATCCCTGAGGATGACCCGGGCTCGAGGCAGAGCCGCAAATATCCGCCCCTCGGGCGATCGCACGCGTTTCCTCGCCTTCCTAGACTGAAAGCACCATCCCGATCCGCAACCCACGCAAGGACAGGGGAACCATGATCCAGGTAGAGAACCTCTCCAAGAGGTACGGCTCGAAGCTGGCGGTGAACAACGCCAGCTTCGAGGCCCGTCCCGGCCGCGTCACGGGCTTCCTCGGCCCGAACGGCGCCGGCAAGTCGACCACGATGCGCATGATCCTGGGGCTCGACGCCCCCTCGGAGGGCCGCACGCTCGTCGACGGCAAGCCCTACACCCACAGCGCCTCCCCGCTCTCCACCGTGGGCGCGCTCCTCGACGCGAAGGCCGTCCACACGGGCCGCAGCGCGCGGAACCACCTCCGCGCCATGGCCGCGACGCACGGCATCCCGAACTCCCGCGTGGACGAGGTCATCTCCATGACCGGCCTGGACCGCGTGGCCAAGCGCAAGGTCGGCGGATTCTCGCTGGGCATGGGGCAGCGCCTCGGCATCGCCTCCGCACTGCTCGGCGACCCGAAGACGCTCATCTTCGACGAGCCCGTCAACGGCCTCGACCCCGAGGGCGTCACGTGGGTCCGCAACCTCTGCCGCTTCCTCGCCTCCGAGGGCCGCACGGTGTTCCTCAGCTCCCACCTCATGTCGGAGATGGCGCAGACTGCGGACGACCTCGTCATCATCGGCCGCGGCGAGATCATCGCCAAGGGCCCGATCAACGAGATCATCTCCGGGCAGGGCGAGGTCCGCACGCTCGTCCGCACCGACGACGTCGAGGCGCTCTCCCAGGCCCTCGCGGGCAGCCGGGCACAGATCAAGCAGCTTGACCACAACACGGTCGAGGTGGCCGGCGTGACGGGGCACGAGGTCGCCCGGGCGGCCTTCGACAGCCGCGTCTTCGTCTACGAGCTGACGCCGCGCGAGCTCTCCCTCGAGGAGGCCTACATGCGCCTCACCCAGAACACCGTCGAGTACCAGTCCGGCAATCCGAACATGATCCACGGCGCGCAGGAGGCCAAGTAACCATGTCGCACTCCATGACTCCTCCCCAGGGCAGCACCCCGGGCGGCCGAGGCCACGAGGCCGAGCCGCGCCGGGCCGCTCACACCACTCACGGCGCAGCGGCCCCTGAGCCGGCCGGCGCCACTGCAGTGGAGAACCGCCCTGCCGGCCGCGAAAGCCACGCGCGAGAGGGTGGCGTCCGCGAGTTCCGGTCGAAGTACGCAGACCACAAGGTCGGCTTCTTCAAGCTGGTCCGCAGTGAGGTCATCAAGATCTTCTCGCTCGCGAGCACGTACTGGCTGCTCGGCATCGCGTTCGTGCTGACCGTCGGCATGGCGGCGCTGTTCGCTTTCGTCCCCAATGAAAGTGTCAAGATCCTTCAGGAGAAAGGCCTGGACAAGCTTCCCTCGGCGAATCAGGCCGAGCTGATCCAGTCCGTCAAGGAAATCGCCTACAGCGTGCCGATGAGGGGCATCTTCTTCAGCATCCTCATCTTCGCGGCGTTCTCCGTCGTCGTCATCGCCGGCGAGTACGGCACCGGCATGATCCGGTCGACCATGACGGCGGCGCCGAAGCGCATCGGCGCCATTGTGGCCAAGCTGCTCGTCGCCACGATTCTTGCGGGCGCGGTCGCTTTTGCCGCGATGCTCGTCTCCTATCTCGTGGGGCAGGCTCTCCTCGATCCGCGGCTCCACTACGGTCTCGGCGAGGGCAATGTCATGCGCGTGATCCTCATGAACACGGTGTACGTCATGCTCATCGTCATCATGGGCTTCGGGCTCGGCCTGCTTCTGCGGAACTCCGCGGGCGGCATCTGCACCATCATCGGCATTCTCTTCGCGCTGCCGATTGTCGCGCTCATGGCCGGACAGCTGGACTGGGTGGCCGACGCCGCCCGCTTCCTGCCGAACAGGCTCGGCAACATCATGGGTGCGGTGGAAGACTCCTCCATTGGACTGGACACCCCGGGCGGAGACGGCGGTCCCAAGGATATCTCCTGGAACATCGCCGCGATGTGGCTCTGCATCGAGTCCTTCGTCGTGTTCCTCGCGGGCCTCCTCGTCGCCAAGAAGCGCGACGTCTAAAGGACGGGATGTCCCGCACTCCCGAGCCGCGCAGGGGGGTCTCTCCGGAGACCCCCCTGCGCGAGCTCATCAACCGGCGGCGCAATCCCGTTGCCCGGTTCTTCGTCGAGCGGCCCGCGGCCCGGACCGCGGTGCTGCTCGGCCTCCTCATCCTCCAGAGCGGCCTTTTCGCCTTCCTCGACTACGTCAGCGCCACCCAGCCGCGCGGCTGGCCGTGGCTGCTCGTCCTCGGGCTCGAGGCGTTCCAGATCCTCCTCATCGTCTGGCGGAACCGGTTTCCGCTCGGGATCTTCGTCACGATCCTCGCCATCGACTGCTCGCTGGTCCTCTACACCGAGTTCCTGAGCCCCGGCGAGAACCTGACCGGCACCTTCTCGGGGCTCGTGGCCATGTACTCCGTGGCCAAGTGGAAGCGGCCCCGGACCACGTGGACTCTCGGCGCGGTGGCCGTCACGCTTGTGCTGGGCTCGGGCCTGGTCATGCTCCCGGGGCGCTCGCTGCCGCGAGACTTTCCCTCCCTCATGATCGTGACGGCCATCCTCACCGTGGCGGTCTACGTCATCTGCATCATCCTGGGCCTCTCCGTCCGCCGTGACCGCCTCCACCAGCTGGACCTCGAAGCCTGGGCGGAGGCCCACAACGCACGGGCCCAGCTTGAGGAGAGGGCCCGGATCGCGCGGGAGATGCACGACGTCGTCGCGCACTCCCTCACCGTCATGATCGCGCTCGCGGACGGGGCCAGGGTGGTCAACCGCAAGAACCCCGAGCGCGGCTCCGAGGTCATGTCCGAGGTCTCGACGACGGGGCGTGCGGCGCTCGCGGACATGCGCCGCGTGCTCGGCATCCTGAAGTCGAGCGGCGAGGAGGAGGCTCCGCGCTCGCCGCTCGCGGCGAAGGAGGCCGTCCGAGAGCTTGTCGAGGGGTTCAGGCGCGCCGGCGTTCCGGTGGTCCTCACGGAGGAGGGCCGGCGGCTTCCCTCCGATCCCGCGATGGCGCAGACGGTCTACCGGATCGTGCAGGAGTCCTTGACCAACGTGCTGCGGTACGCGCGCAGCGCGAGCTCGGTGGAGGTGCTCATCTCCGCGGACCTGCGGGAGGTTCGGGTCTCCGTCCGGGACAATGGTCTGAGCGGGCAGGAGACGGCATCGGGGCGGCGGCGCCCCGCAGTCTCCGGCGCTGCGAGTCCGCCCCACGCGCCCGGTGCGGCCATCCCCGGCACCGGCAACGGGCTCCAGGGCCTGGTCACGCGCGCCGAGGCGTTCGGCGGCACGCTCACGGCGGGCCCGTGCCCGCAGGGCGGATGGCTCGTGGAAGCCGTCCTGCCTGTGGATGCGTCCCGCGGCGGCAGGAAGGCCTGAGCCGCGTCCGCGCGGACACCCGGCGGGGCGTCCGGGGACGACGACGGCGAGACGAGCAGAAGGGAAACCCGGCATGGAAGAGCAGACCGCACCCGAGGCGAAGGCGAGCGGTGCGCCCACGCGGGTGATGCTCGTGGACGACCAACCCCTGCTGCGCTACGGCTTCCGGCTCATCCTCGAGGGCGAGGACGAGATGGAGGTGGTCGGCGAGGCGTCCGACGGCGTCGAGGGCGTGGCCATGGCGGCCCAGCTGCGGCCGGACGTCGTGCTCATGGACGTCCGCATGCCGGCCATGGACGGGATCGAGGCCACGCGGCGGATCTGCGAGGACCTGCCGGGCGTGCACGTCATCATCCTCACGACCTTCGACCTGGACGAGTACGCCTTCGAGGGCCTCCAGGCGGGCGCGTCCGCGTTCCTCCTCAAAGACGTGGACCCCGAGGAGCTCGTCCGGGCGGTCCGGGTGGTGGCGGGCGGGGAGTCCGTCGTCGCGCCCCGGGTCACCGCGCGCCTGCTCGAGGAGTTCGTGCGGAAGCCGGGGGACGCGGGCGCCGCGCCGGAGCGGGACCCGGCGCTGCTCGAGGACCTGACCCGGCGGGAGGCGGAGGTGCTCCAGGCGATCGCCTCCGGATGCTCGAACGCCGAGATCGCGAGGCAGCTGTTCGTGTCCGAGGCCACCGTGAAGACGCACGTGGGACGCGTGCTCTCCAAGCTGGGGCTGCGGGACCGGGTGCACGCCGTCATCTTCGCCTACGAGCACGGCCTCGTGACGCCCGGACAGGGCGAGCCTAGGATGGAGCCATGAGCCAGAGTTCTGAAGCCGGTCTTTCACAGAAGCGGAGCAGCGGCCAGTCTGGTGGCCCGAGCCGCGATCTCACCTCCGAGGGTCTCAGTCCCGAGCAGCGGCATGCGCTGGACCTCGGGGACTTCGCGGCGGACTCGCCGTCCAGCTTCCATGCGGCCGCCGCGGCGGCCGAGCGACTCGAGGCCGCCGGCTTCGAGCGGCTGCGCGAGGAGGACGCCTGGGAGCTGACGCCTGGCCCGAAGCTCGTGGTCCGGGACGGGGCCCTCATCGCGTGGATCCAGCCGGAGGGCGGGGCCGAGGCGTTCGACATCCTCGGCGCCCACACCGATTCCCCCGGGTTCAAGCTCAAGCCGCAGTCCACGACCGGCTCCGCCAACGTCCTCCAGGCCGCCGTGGAGGTCTACGGCGGGCCGCTGCTCAACTCGTGGCTGGACCGCGAGCTGCGCCTCGCCGGGCGGCTCGTGCTCCGCGACGGCAGCGAGCACCTCGTGGCCACCGAGCCGCTCTTCCGCATCCCCCAGCTCGCCATCCACCTCGACCGCGGCGTCAACGCCGAGGGCGTCAGGCTGGACCGGCAGCAGCACACCCAGCCGGTCTGGGGCCTCGGGGCGGCCGACGACGCCGACCTGCTCGGACTGCTCGCCGAGCGCGCGGACGTGGACCCCGCCGAGGTGGGCGGCTATGACCTGACCTTCGCGGACGGACAGCGTCCGCGTCTCTTCGGCGTCTCCGAGGAGCTGCTCGCCTCCGGCCGGCTGGACAACCTCTCAAGCGTGCACGCGGGCGTCGTCGCGCTTGCGGCCGCCGCGGAGGAGGGCTCCCGGGGAGGAGCGCGGGTCGGCCGGGTGCCGATGCTCGCGGCGTTCGACCACGAGGAGGTGGGCTCCTCGACGCGCTCCGGCGCGGGCGGTCCGTTCCTCGAAGACGTTCTGGTGCGGATCATCGGCGAGCGCGGGCCCGAGTTCTCGCGGGCGACGGCGCGCTCGTGGCACCTGTCCTCGGACGCGGGCCACGCGGTGCACCCGAACTACCCCGGACACCACGATCCGGCGGTGCGGCCCCTGCTCGGGCGAGGGCCGCTCCTCAAGATCAACGCGGACCAGCGCTACGCGACGGACGCGCAGGGCGCGGCGAAGGTGGCGGACCTGGCGCAGAAGGCCGGTGTCTCGTACCAGGAGTTCGTCTCCAACAACACGATTCCGTGCGGCAGCACGATCGGTCCGATCACGGCGACGCGGCTCGGCATTCGCACCGTGGACGTCGGCGTTCCCCTGCTGTCCATGCACTCGGCTCGGGAAATGGCCGCTGTGGACGACCTCTGGCAATTGCTTCACATGGTGAAAGAGTTTTTCAGGCGGCCACTTTCCTGAGCTAACCTAAGTGTCGTCTGAGTACCGTGTGAGAGATCGGCCACACCAGTGGCGGGGCAGGGGGAATGAGGATGGCACACAAGGATTTTCCGGGCAGCGGAGACAACGGTGACGGTGTGACCCCGCCGAACGGCCAGCAGGGCGTTCCGGGCGAGGGCCAGAACAAGCCGGGCCAGTTCGGCCAGCAGGGGCCGGGTCAGGGTCAGCCGGGTTCCGGCCAGCCGGGTCAGGGTCAGGGCTTCCCCGGTCAGCAGAACGGCCGCCCGGGTCAGCCGCAGCAGGGCCAGCCGCAGGGCGGCTGGGGCCAGTACGGCCAGCCGGGCCAGAACGCGCGTCCCGGGCAGCCGGGCGCGGGCCAGGGCCAGCAGCCGGGCCAGCCGGGCCAGTTCGGACAGCAGAACGGCCGCCCGGGTCAGCCGGGTCAGGGTCAGCCGCAGCAGGGCCAGGGCTTCCCGGGTCAGCAGAACGGCCAGTTCGGCCAGGGCCGCCCGGGCCAGCCCGGTCAGCAGGGCCACGGCCAGCCGGGGCAGGGTTTCCCCGGTCAGCAGAACGGCCGCCCGGGCCAGCCAGGTCAGGCCGGCGCCTTCGGGGCAGGGCAGCAGGGCCGTCCGGGCCAGCCCGGCCAGCCGCAGAACGGCCAGTTCGGCCAGGGCCGCCCCGGTCAGCCGGGCGCGTTCGGCGCCACGGGCATGAACGGGCAGCAGGGCGGAAAGAAGAAGACGGGCCTGTGGATCGGCATCGGCGCCGGCATCCTCGCGCTCATCCTCCTCCTCATCTTCATCCCGATGGCCATCAAGGGAGGCAAGGGCGGAGGCTCCGCGGCGAGCGGCCCCGAGGGCGAGGCCGAGAACGCGGTCAACGACTACATCAACGCCCTCAAGGACGGCAAGGCCCAGGACGCCATCAGCAAGATGGACACGTCCTCGATGTCGGGCTTCGACAAGGCTGCGCCGCAGTACTCGGACAAGGTCTACTCGCAGGCCAAGAACCGTCCGCAGAGCTTTGAGAAGTCCTCGGTGGACAAGATCAGCGACGACTACGTCAAGGTCACCGGCAAGGTCAAGCAGAAGAACAAGGACCTCGACGCCGAGTACACGGTCCGCAAGGTCGGCGGAGAGTGGAAGGTCTCTCCGAAGTCGGCCTACATGACGGCCCCGAACATCGACGGCAGCCCGGAGGGCTTCCCGCTCATCATGAACGGCACCACGCTCAAGTCCTCCTCGTCGTCGTCGGTCTCCGATCTGCTTCCGGGCGACTACGAGTTCTCCAGCGTGAGCAACGAGTACTTCACCTCCAACAAGGTGACGAAGACCGTGTGGGTCGACGGCACGGACGAGGGCAACTCGCAGACGAGCGACATCACCGTGAAGTCCAGCGAGAAGGCCCGTTCCAAGGTCCAGTCCACGATCGAGGGCATGCTCAAGAAGTGCGCCGCCGACAAGGACACCAAGACCTGCGGCTCCGGCAAGTTCAACGCCTACTCCACGGAGGGCAAGCTGACGGACCTCAAGGTGAGCATCGGCAAGATGCCGCAGCTGTCCATCAAGAACGACACGACGCCGAACAGCTACAGCGTTGACACGACGAAGGACGGCTCGATCCACTACGACGCCAAGCTCGACGGCCAGCCCACGAGCGACGACGAGGATCTCAGCGTCATCGCCTCGGTGGTCCTCGCCGCGGACGGCAGCGTCAAGGAGGCGAAGATCTACTGATCCGGCGCGGCTCTTCGGAGCCAGTGAAGCGCTGAGTCCTCTCGGTCTCGGCGCTCTCCGGCCAGCACGTCTTCACGGTGAAGCGGCCGGGCGGTCCCTGCGGGGGCTGCCCGGCCGCTTTCCCATTCAAGGGGGTGGGGCACGGTTCGCGGTCCCGCCACTCCCGAGGACAGCCCCGAGCAAACCCCCTGGCGCAGCTCGCGTCCCTTCCCCTGAGCAGCGCGAGGCTCCGTCCCTCATTGCGGAGTGGCCGACGGCGCCGTCGTCGTCGTTCCCCGGAGGAGAGTCTGGCCACGGGATGCCGGGTGGTCTAGCCTGACGGTGCGGCGTTGAGGCCGCGCGGCCGGACCGTGACAGGCAGGCCGTCATCGGCAGACCGTCACAGGAGGAGTCATGGCAGAGGATCCGAAGCACGCATCGCTCGACGACGAGGGCCGCGGCACCCACGGCAGCGGCATGGGCATGGGGCTCGGCAAGGGCCAGTTCGGCGAGCCGGGGAGCATGGGGCAGCCGGCGACGTCGGACCCGCAGCTCGGCCAGCCCGGCGACGTCCCGGAGGACGAGGAGAGCCGCGGCCGTCAGATGGGCGAGCCCGGCACGATGACGGAGCGCTGAGCCGGGCGGCGGCTGGGCTCCTGACCGCTGCTGGCGCGCCCGGACTCGGGGTGGAGTGGATCCGGGCGGCGGCTGAGACACCCGTTTTCGCCATCGCACCCGGTTTTGGGTGAATACACCCGTTTTCGAGCAGGATTTTGAGCAGAATCGGGTGCGGTTCGCTGCGGTGTGCGGAACCGGGTGCGAACGGGCTGGAGCCTGGGACGGAGCGCTCGGAACCGGGTGCGAACGACCCGGCAGGGACCACGGCGACGGGGGTGCGAGTGGGCCCGGCGGTGCGCGGAAGCGGGGACGACGGCGACGGCGGCGGGCGCCGCGTCAGTCGCCGACGGCCTCCCGGCCGCGCTGCACGATGAGCGGATCCGCGGGGTAGACGACCTTCTCGTCCTTGCCCGGGTAGTCGAACTGGTTGAGGAAGAAGCGCATGGCGTTGAGGCGGCCGCGCTTCTTGTCATTGGACTTGACCGTGGTCCACGGCGCCCAGTCGGTGTCCGTCCGCTTGAACATCTCCTCCTTGGCCTCGCCGTAGGCGTCCCAGCGGTCGAGGGACTCGAGGTCCATGGGAGAGAGCTTCCACTGGCGCACCGGGTCCAGCTGGCGGATCGCGAAGCGCGTGCGCTGCTCCTTCTGCGTCACGGAGAACCAGAACTTGGTCAGGTGGATGCCGGACTCGACGAGCATCTTCTCGAAGCTCGGGACCTGGTTCATGAAGCGCTCGTACTCGTCGTCGGAGCAGAAGCCCATGACGCGCTCGACGCCGGCGCGGTTGTACCAGGAGCGGTCGAAGAGGACCATCTCGCCCGAGGTGGGGAAGTGGTCGATGTACCGCTGGAAGTACCACTGGCCCTGTTCGCGGTCGCTCGGCTTGCTGAGGGCGACGACGCGGGAGGTGCGCGGGTTCATGTGCTCGGTGAAGCGCTTGATGGTGCCGCCCTTGCCCGCGGCGTCGCGCCCCTCGAAGACGATGATGTGCTTCTGGCCGGTGTCCTCCACCCAGTACTGGAACTTGAGGAGCTCGATCTGGAGGTAGTACTTCTCCAGCTCGTACTCGTCCCGGCTGAGGCGCTCGTCGTAGGGGTAGCCCTCCTGCCAGGTCTCGACGGCGCGGCCCATCGGGTCGATGAGGTCGGGGTCGTTGGTGTGGCCCTCGCGGACGGAGTAGCCCTCGTTGAAGAGCTTGTCGATGAACTCGCGCAGGTTCTCCTTCTTCGAGTTCACAGACAGGCTGCCGGCGGTCAGGTCCTTGTCCTTCATGGTGCACCCCTCGCTTCTCTGCGTCTCCTCCAATCCTAGGCGGGCCGCGTGAACGAGCCGTGAACGTCTGACAGCTGATAGACTGGACGACCGGCGTGTCCGCATGCCTTGAGGCCCCATGGCCCCGAGGCGGTCGCGCCAGCACACCATGAACCTCCTGTCGCGGAGAGACCGCGGCCGCTTAGCCCGAAGGAGGTGGGTTCACATGCGTGCATACGAGCTTATGGCCTTGATCGACCCCGAGGTCGACGAGCGCACTGTCCAGCCGACGATGGAGAAGTTCCTCAACGTCGTCACGAAGGCCAACGGCACTGTCGAGAAGATCGACGTGTGGGGCCGTCGTCGCCTGGCCTACGACATCCAGAAGAAGAACGAGGCCATCTACGTGGTCGTCAACTTCACCGCCGAGCCGGCGGAGGCGAAGGAGCTTGACCGTCAGCTCTCGCTCTCTGAGATGATCATGCGCACCAAGATCATCCGCCCGGAGGACCAGAAGATCTCCTCCAAGTAGGACGTCTTCTGACCACCACTCAGTAGGAGCAGACCATGGCAGGCGAAACCGTCATCACCGTCATCGGCAACCTGACCGCCGATCCGGAACTCCGATTCACCCCGTCCGGCTCCGCCGTCGCGAACTTCACGATCGCCTCGACGCCCCGGACGTTCGACCGCCAGACCAATGAGTGGAAGGACGGGGAGACCCTGTTCCTCCGCGCGTCGGTGTGGCGCGACGCTGCCGAGAACGTCGCAGAGTCCCTGACCAAGGGAACCCGCGTCATCGCGCAGGGCCGTCTCCGGAGCCGCTCCTACGAGACCAAGGAAGGCGAGCGCCGCACGTCGATGGAACTCGATGTCGACGAGATCGGCCCCTCGCTCCGGTACGCGACCGCGTCCGTCAAGCGCACTCAGCGCGGCGGCGGCGGTGGCGGCTTCGGAGGCGGAGGCCAGCAGGGCGGCGGCTTCGGCGGAGGCAACTCCGGCGGAGGATGGGGCGGCGGCCAGCAGCAGCCGCAGAGCGACCCGTGGGCCACGCCCGGCGGGAACTCCGGCGGCTGGGGCAACGGCCCGGACGTCTCCGAGCCTCCCTTCTAAACACACCCACCCGGGGCACTCGAGGCCCCGTTCCACCATCCCGTGGACACAGATCCACGGGCTCCAACCAGATTGAGGAGCACCACGATGGCTAAGGCTGAACTCCGTAAGCCCAAACCAAAGTCCAACCCCTTGAAGGCCGCTGACGTCACCGTCATCGACTACAAGGACGTCGCGCTGCTGCGCAAGTTCATCTCCGAGCGCGGAAAGATCCGTGCACGCCGCGTCACGGGCGTGTCCGTCCAGGAGCAGCGGAAGATCGCTGCGGCGATCAAGAACGCCCGCGAGGTCGCGCTTCTTCCGTACTCCGGTGCGGGCCGCGGCTAAGGGAAAGGGAGAGAACACCAATGGCAAAGCTCATTCTGACCCACGAAGTGACCGGTCTCGGCACTCCGGGCGATGTCGTCGAGGTGAAGAACGGTTACGCCCGTAACTACCTTCTCCCGCGCGGCTACGCCCTGATCTGGACCAAGGGCGGCGAGAAGCAGGTCGAGTCGATCCGCGCAGCCCGTGAGGCCCGCGCCGTCGCCTCCCTCGAGGAGGCCCAGGCTCTCGCTGAGAAGCTGCAGCAGGCTCCGGTCAACATCTCCGTCAAGGCGGGCGAGTCCGGCCGCCTGTTCGGCAAGGTCAAGCCGGCCGACGTCGTCGAGGCTGTCGAGGCCGCCGGTCTCGGCACGCTGGACAAGCGCAAGGTGGAGCTCGGCGATGTGAAGTCGCTCGGCGCCCACCAGGCGAGCGTCCGCCTCCACGAGGACGTCTCCGCGACGATCAAGCTCAACGTCATCGCCTCCAAGTAAGGCGAGGCATCCGGCCGCGCAGGCCGGGTGAGCAGAAGAGGCCCCCTCCCGCTTCGGCGGGAGGGGGCCTCTTCGCGTCCGGGGGAAGGACGGTGGGGCAGGACGGCGGAGCGGGCGCGGAGCGCGGCTCGGAGCCGACGCGGTCCGCTGACTCGGTCAGCGGGCCGTGCAGGGCTCGAGGGCGGCCCGGGGCGCGGAGCTTTCGCGCATATTCTGCCGGGAGGCCCACCGCGAGAGCTGCGTGACGAGAGCGGGGAGCGCCGTCACGAGGAGGGCCAGCGCCACGCCCGCGGTGTCCGCGACGACGTCCCACGGGTCCCCGCTGCGGTGCGGAAGGAAGACGCCCTGGATGAACTCCGAGGCGACGGCGAAGACCAGGGCGAGGGCCACGGTCACGCTGCGCCGGACCCCCGCGAGGATGAACAGGGCCACGGGCAGGGCGAAGAGGACGGCGTGGGCGAGCTTGTCCGCGTTGAGGCGGCCCACGGAATCGGGAACGCTCTCGACGCCGAAGAGACCGTACGCCTGGCCGGCGAGGGAGGCGACGCCGAGGAGGGCGAAGGGAAGACGGAGGCGGCGGCGGGGAGCGGAGTCTGAGGGAGTCGCGGAGGGATCGGCGGCGGAGCTGGCGGCCGGTGCGGGAGCTGTGGAGGGTGCGTTCTGGAGGTCGGCGGGCATGCTGGCGCTGGCGGAGTCGTCACGGAGCGTCATGTCTCCCACGATATGGACAGGAGATCAGTCGGATCTCACTGCTTCCTGAACGGACGCTCAGTGCGAGGTCGGTTTGTCCGCTCGGCGCCTCGGCGCCGGCCACACCGAAGGGAGCCGAACGGCCGCCAGCAGGGCTGCGGTGATGCCGACGGCGTCCGCGACGGCGTCAAGCGGATCCCCGCTGCGATCGGGGAGGAACAGGCCCTGAACGAACTCCGAGACCACGGCGTGCACGGCGAAGGCCGCCGCGAGGGGGCGCCAGCCGATGCCGGCGCACCGGAAGAGGAAGACGGGGATGAGGAAGAGGGCCACGTGCCCCGCCTTGTCCAGCGGAATGCCGGGAATCTCAGGAACACCCGAGGTGTCGCTCGGCGGCCCGTACAGGGAGATCCCCTGCTGCACCGTGGCCCAGGCCGCCAGGAGGAGGAAGGCGATCCGGACGGGAGAGCGGAAGAGGACGGGGTGGCGCATCCATCCATCTTATGGAGCTCATCTCGGGAGCGGCGTTCGGGAGGGCGACGACGACGTCGGCCGTGGCGCAACCCACAAGGTGTTTGTCTCCCCGGCCTTCGCGCTCGCAGAGCTCGGAGGACCTCCTTCGGAGCCGCTGTCCCCGCCGAAGGGAAGAGTTGTGGACAGGGCCTGTGGATAACTCTGTAGCAGAGTGAATTACGGGTGGGTAGTGGGTGAACAGAGCGGCTGTCAACCGAGCGGCGGCGAGAGCGAACTGTGGGTAACTCGTGCGTTGTCCACAGTGGGCGTGCGCGTGCATCCGCATGATTTCGGGGGAGAGGTGTGAAGTGATCATGTTGTCCACACGCAGTGACCATCGTTGTGCACACGACACGCCGCGTTGTTCACACACGCCCGGCGGCGATTGTGGATAACTCCGTGGACAAGCGGGGCTGTCTGCTGTGCGCACCGGGTTGGGCGGACGCACGGGCGCCGTCGTCGTCGGCAGTGCAGGGGCCCAAAGCGGAGGGCGGGAGCGACCCCTAGACTGGATGGGCACCCCGGAGAAGCGCCGGCGGAAGGCCGTCCGGAAGACGGCCGAACCGGCGGGCGGCTGAGCTGTCAGAAGGCTCACACGGCAGGGGAGCGAGCAGTCAGCGAGCAGGCGGAGGAGACCATGGCAGAGTACGAGGGCGGCAGCCAGGCGGTGCGCACGCCGCCGCAGGACATCCATGCCGAGGAGTCCGTGCTCGGCGGCATGCTGCTCTCCCAGGACGCCATCGCGGACGTGGTGGAGACGCTGCGCGGCAATGACTTCTACCTGCCGAAGCACGAGGCGATCTTCGACGCGATCATCGACCTCTACGGCCACGGGATGCCCGCGGACGCGGTCACCGTGGCGGACCAGCTCCAGAAGATGGGGGAGCTGTCCAAGGTGGGAGGTGCGCCGTACCTGCACCAGCTGATCCAGTCCGTGCCCACGGCGGCGAACGCCAACTTCTACGCGGAGATCGTGCGGGAGCGCTCCGTGCTGAGGAAGCTCGCGGAGGCGGGCACGCGGATCGTGCAGATGGGCTACAGCACGGACGGCGAGGTCGAGGAGATCGTCAACCGCGCCCAGGCGGAGGTCTACCAGGTGGCGGAGCGCCGCTCCTCGGAGGACTATGTGCGCCTCAGCGAGTTCATGGAGGGCGCCGTGGACGAGATCGAGGCGGCCGGCTCGCGCGGTGAAGAGGTCTCGGGCGTGCCCACGGGGTTCTACGACTTCGACGAGCTGACGCACGGCCTCCACGGCGGCCAGATGATCGTCATCGCGGCCCGCCCGGCGGTGGGCAAGTCCACGTTCGCGCTGGACTTCGCGCGCTCGGCGGCGATCAAGCACAACATGACCACGGTCTTCTTCTCACTCGAGATGGGGCGCAACGAGATCGCGATGCGCCTGCTCTCCGCCGAGGCCTCGATTCCGCTGCAGGACCTCCGCAAGGGCACGGTGGACCAGGACGGATGGTCCAAGATCGCGCAGACCATGGGCGAGCTGGACCGGGCGCCGCTGTATGTGGACGACTCCCCGAACATGTCCCTCATGGAGATCCGCGCCAAGTGCCGCCGGCTGAAGCAGAAGCACGACCTCAAGCTGATCGTGCTGGACTACCTCCAGCTCATGAGCTCCGGCAAGCGCGTGGAGTCCCGTCAGCAGGAGGTCTCGGAGTTTTCCCGCTCGCTCAAGCTGCTGGCCAAGGAGCTGGACGTCCCGCTCATCGCGCTCTCGCAGCTGAACCGCGGCTCGGAGCAGCGCACGGACAAGAAGCCGATGGTGAGCGACCTCCGCGAGTCGGGCTGCCTCACGGCGGATGCGAGGGTGCTGCGGGCGGACACCGGCGCGGAGACGACGATGGGCGAACTCTTCGCGAGCGGAGCCGAGGACGTGCCCGTGTGGTCCCTCGGCGAGGACGGGCGCTTCGTGGAGCGCCACCTCACTCACGTCTTCTCCACCGGAGTGAAGCCGGTCTACAGACTGACGCTGGCCTCCGGCAAGTCCATCCGGGCCACAGCCAATCACCCCTTCTACACGTACGGCGGATGGACGCCTCTCGGGGAGCTCTCTGCAGGGGATCGCCTCGGGGTGCCGCGTCACGTCAACGGACCGTCTCGGCGGGCGTGCTGGAACGACGCCGAGGTCATCCTGCTCGCCCACATGCTCGGAGACGGGTCCGACGTGAGACGGCAGCCGATCCGCTACGCCACCCAGGACGAGCTCAACGTCAAGGCGGTGACTGACGCTGCCCGTCACTTCGGAATCACCGCAATCCGTGACGAGCATCCCGCCGCGCGGCGCATCACTCTGCGGCTTCCTGCGCCGGAGAGACTTGCCCGCGGGCGGCGCAATCCGATCGCCGAGTGGCTGGACGGGCTGGGGCTGTACGGGCTCCGCTCCTGGGAGAAGTTCATCCCTGACGAGGTCTTCGCCCTCCCCAAGGCGCAGATCGCCCTGTTCCTCCGGCACATCTGGGCCACGGACGGCTCCGTGACGGTCAGCCGAAACGGTCGGGCGGGCCGCGTGTACTTCGGCTCCACCTCCAAGCAGATGCTCGAAGGGCTCTCCCTTCTGCTGCTGCGGTTCGGCATCAGCACCAGGCTGCGGACCGCGAGCCCCAAGGGCGAGTACCGCGCCGGCTACACCCTGGACGTCTCCGGACGGGATGAGCAGCTGCGCTTCCTGCGCGAGATCGGCGTGCACGGCATGCGTGGGGAGCAGTGCCAGCGCCTGCTGGACGCGCTCGAATCGGTGGTCTCCAACACGAACGTGGACACCGTGCCCGTGGACGTCTGGCAGGACGTCAAGGAGATCCTGCAGGAGCGGAAGGTCACCCATCGGCAGTTTCAGGCCTCTCTGGGAACGCAGTACTGCGAAAGCGCGCTCTTCAAGCGGGCTCCGTCCCGGCAGCGGATGGCGAAGATCGCCACGGTGCTCGAATCCGCCGAGCTCGAGATGCTCGCCGTGAATGACCTCCTCTGGGACTCCGTGGCCTCCATCGAGTACGAGGGGGAGGAAGAGGTGTTCGACGCCACCGTGCTCGGCCACCACAACTTCGTGGCCAACGGCATCACCGTCCACAACTCCATCGAGCAGGATGCGGACATGGTCATCCTGCTCCACCGCGAGGACATCTATGACAAGGAGTCTCCGCGGGCCGGCGAGGCGGACGTGATCGTGGCCAAGCACCGGAACGGCCCCACGAAGACCATCACGGTGGCGTTCCAGGGCCACTACTCCCGGTTCAACAACATGTCCCCGGCCGTGGACAGCGGAGGGTTCTAGAACTTCCAGCGGCGGGCGCGCAGATCTCGCATCGCGTCCAGATGCGTGCGGGCCGGACTCGGAGGCCTGCCTCCCTCGTAGTCCGAGTACGGCGGCAAGCTGGGGAGGTTGTCGCCGAACACGAACCGCTCGCCCTCCAGCTCGATGTCCAGATTGCAGCGGTGCGGCCCGAGGTCGCGGGCGAGGCGGCGCAGGTCCTCCGGGACGAACTCGCCCACGTTGAGCATCCAGTTCATGTCGGAATGCGGGGAGCTGATGCGGACGACGCTTCTCCGGCCGAGGAGCGTGGTGCCGCGTTCGATGTCGATCCGGGTCCTGTCCCGAATGCCGCACAGCACTGATCGCGCGGGATCGTAGCGTGCAGCCGAGGGTTCTCTGGCCCATCTCTTCGGCGATGGTCCTTCGAAGGAGCGTCCGAGGCTTTCCGCAAGGAGCCGCCCGATCTCATCGTCCGGCATGCTTTCGGCCTGTGCTTGCCCCCATGCCGGAGTCTTCAGTGCCTCAGGGCCGCCATCGGAGGGCCAGAGGACGGGGGCGGGCCCTCCCTCGAGATGCTCGATGTCCGTGACGGCCAGAAGGGAGGCGGGAAAGAGGAGAGGGACTTCGTCCCTGATCTTCAGAAGCGTTCGGTCCCGCGATCCTCTGCGGACACGGGTGACGCCGCTCCACAGGCACCGGGTGCCCTTCTGTGAGAGGACAAGAGCCCGGTCATAGACGTCCATCCTCACGGTTCCGGGCGGGAGCGTCAGTGCGCGCGGCTTCCACTGCCACTGGACGAGGGGCACCAGGCCCGCGAGCAGCAGCGCCGTGGCCGTCAAGACTGCGAGGGCCGCCCGGAGCGCCGGGAAGAGGACGAGGGCGATGAGCAGGGGAATCCAGCTCTTCGTGCCGAAGGCCACCGGCACGGAGAGGAGGACGAAGACGGATGTGACCGCGATGAGCGCTTTCGTGCTGATCCGTGTGCCTCGCCAGATCCCTGGGAGGTATTTCCCGAAGGCCTCGGAGATCAGGAAAACTGTGAGCTTCAGAGCGATGCGCGGAGTTATCCCTTGGAGGATCGGCGTCTGCCGGGGATCGAACTCCCGGGTCAGGCGGAGCTCGCCCGGGGTGGGGAAGTCGGAGGCCGGTTCGCCGAGATGCGCCATGGAAGGAAGCCTAACCGTGCGAGGCGCTCACCGCCGCCGGACAGGGGTTCCGGCAGGGCCGTCCGCCGTCGTCGTGATCCGGGAGCGGCGGTCGTGCAGAAGGACCACCGCGAGGCAGAGGAGCGCGAAGACCGCCCCCGCGAGGAACATGGCGGAGTAGCGGATCCCGGCGGCCTGGGCGAGGGCCGCCATCGCGGCCGGCACGCCGAAGCCGAGGTACGTCACGCTGTAGTACACGGCCGTGAGGCCCGCGAGATCCGAGGGCCGGGCGATCCGCTCGATCTCGGTCAGCCCGCCCACGAGCGAGAGGCCGAACCCGCCGCCGAGCACGAGCGCGCCGAGGACCGTGAGGAGGACGTTCCGCTCGAGCGCCACGCCGGCGGCGAGCGCCATCCCTCCCGCCACGGCGGCCAGGGCGACGACGACGCCGCGGGCGGTCCCCGGGCGGTCGATCCGGCGGCCCATCGACTGCATGGCGAAGCCGCACCCGAGCCCCACGAGGCACAGCAGTGCGGAGAAGGCGACGGGCGCGGCGGTCACCTTCGAGGCGAGGAGGGACGGGAAGACCGCGTAGGCGCACGCGGCCGTGCCGAACACCCACGGTGCCACGGGGAGGACGACGAAGAGGAAGCGGCGGTGGGCGACAGCGGGGATCTTGAGGTCGTCGACGAGGCGCCGGGAGGAGCTGAGCGTCACCGTCTCGGGGGTGCGCCGGAGCAGGACGGCGGCCGGGAGGGTGACGGCCGCGTTGACGAGGAATGCGAGCACCTCGGGCAGCGGAGCCCACTCCGCGAGGGCTCCCGCGACGCCCGCGCCGACTCCGAAGCCGGCGGTCAGGGACATGGCGCCGCGCCGCGCGCCCACGGCCTGGTCCCCGGAGCGGGCGGCCTCATAGGGCGGCCCCGAGAGCTCCTTGACCCACGCGCTGCCCGCGGCCATGACGAGCCCGAGCGCGATCCCGGAGAGCACCCGCCCAGCGAAGAGGACCCCCGCGCTGCCGTGGGCCACGGCGAGCACGAGCGAGCCGAGCGCCGCGATGACCGGGGCGGGAATCATGAGCCGGCGCCGGCCGTACCGGTCCGAGAGCGGGCCGCCGAGCAGCAGCGCCGGGACGATGCCGAGGACGTACGCGAAGAGGAGGACGTTGACGGCGACCTGGGAGAGGCCGTCGTTCGCCTTGTACATGAGGAGCAGCGGCGTGAACTCGTTGCCGCCCCACGCCACGGCGAACATGCCGTAGGCCGGTGCCAGCCAGTGCCTGACGTCCTTCTTCATCCCACCTCCGCTTCCGGCTGTCCGGTTGGGGCCGCGTGTGCTGAGGGCGCGCTCCGGGGGAGGCGCGGCGGCCCGAGTGTCTGATCCCCTCCAGACCATCACATGCGGCCCTCGGCGGGGGAGTGCGCTGCCCGGAATGTGGGCCGAGAGACACCACAGGGCCGCAGGGGCGTTTGAGAGGATGGCCCCAGAACATCCCCGCCGCGGTCGCCCGGCAGACCCGGGACCGCGGCCACACAACCGAAGGAGCCGCCATGGGCCAGCCAGTCGATTTCGCCGAAGTGAGCACCGAGGGCCTCGAGTCCTCGCCCGTCTCAGAGGCGCTCGCGGGCCTGCGCGCCAACGAGGCCCGCTACTTCTGGACCAAGTACAAGCAGCCGTTCGAGGTCTCGCCCGCAGAGGAGGAGCCCGTGCTCCTCGCCTGGGTCAACCGCATCCTCAAGGAGGAGCGGGACATGGAGATCGCCTCGACGCCGCTCGAGATCAGCCTCAACAACGTGGACGGCATCAAGTGGGTGCACGTGTTCTACGAGTCGGGCCTCAGCATCAACGTCCTCTACACGCTTGAGGAGGGCGGCAAGCGCGCCGTCGGCTTCAAGCTCTCGCAGGGCATGGAGGTCCCGGAGGAGCTCTCCGCGTTCAAGTTCGCGCGGCAGAAGTCCAAGCTGGCGGGGGAGATCCGCGGCTCGTACTTCGTCATCAAGGGCGAGTACTGAGCTGAAGGGCGGTGTGGGCTGAAGGGCGGTCTGGGCTGCGGGCGGCCGCGAGCCGAGGGAGCAGGTCCGAGCCGGGAGACGGCCCCAGAATCGAAACCGCATTGTGACCGGCATCTCCTGTGAATCCTCTTAGCGTGGAGAACATCGGGCCACCGGCCGAGCGGCTTCCGGCCCGAGCGCCGTCGAGCGGCGTCGTTCGCTGAGGCGGCGCGGAAGGCCCCGGTGACGGGGAAGTCTCACCGCGTTCCATCACGCGATTCTCCCAGGAGGACTCAACGATGCGACAGTTCACGAAGACCATGACGACGACGGCCGCTGGGCTCGCCCTGGCCGGCGGGGCTCTTCTGGCCGCGCCGACGGCGGGCGCGGCTCCGACCGCACCGGCGGACACGGGGAGCGCAGCCCAGCCGGCGGCGCACGACTCCGGGCCCTCGGCGCCGATGAAGGAGCCGACGCGCGTCAGCACGCAGGACGGCCACCTCTCCGTGGAGGTTCCGAGGCTCTGGACCGTGGAGCGGCACGAGAACACGCTCTACCTGACGGCCCCGAGCGGCAATTCGCTGACGGTGTCCACGCACCAGCCGCTCGTGCAGGAGGGCGGCCACCGCCCGGTGACGTGGGACGAGACCGGTTTCCGGACCGCGGAGCTCCCGAAGAGCGCGGTGCCCGGCACTCGGATGGCCTTCGGCTGGGAGACCCTCCGCTCGGGCGAGAGCGCGATCACGGCCTTCGCGACCGACGGCAGCGGCGACGGCCAGACCTTCACGACGGCGGACGGCACGCGGGCGATGGCCACGTTCACGAGGGCCGCCGACGGGCTCCAGGGCAAGACTCCCGCAGAGAAGCGGCAGATGCTCGACGCGTGGAAGAACTCCGAGGAGGGCATCCCGCTGACGGACACGCTCGAGTCGATCCGGTAGCGGGACCGAAGCGGGCGGCCTCGTGCGGGGAGCCGCCTGAACGGGCAGGCCCCGGAGGGACGGAGGGTCCCTCCGGGGCCTGTTCTGTGTGCTGAGGGGCGGGAAGCTAGGCCCCCTTCCTCCACGGCGCCGCCGCGTAGAACCTCGGACTGAGCGCGCCGGCCAACGCGATGAGTCCGCCGCCGACGACGAATGCCGTCCTGTACCCCGTCTCGCCCATGAACTCCTCGCCGAGGCGGGAGCCGACCCAGGCGTACGCGGCCCACAAGGCCAGCCCCGCCGTCGACACACCCTGGAACACCGCCCCCAGAGCCGCCGACGTGCTGCCCAGGAGCGCGCGTGGCGTGAACTGGACCTTGGCGGCCTGGAAGATCCCGGACATCAGGCCCAGGCAGAGCCCTTCCCCGGCGGTGGTCAGCAGCACCAGCTCCCACGTCGGGGCCAGCCCTTTCGCGGCAAAGCACAGCCCGAATCCCATGTAGCAGGCGCTCGGCCAGAGCCGCCAGCGGATCTTCCGCCGCGTCCATCCGGCGGCGAAAGACCCGAACGTCAGCCCAACGGAGAGGGCGACGGCGAGCAGGCCGAAGTCGCCCGCGGTCCGTCCGAGAGTGTCCGTGACGAAGTAGATGTCAAAGGACTCGCGGGCTCTGTTGCCCAAGGCCTCGGTGGTCATCAGCGTGAGGATGATCCCGATGTGCTTCACGTACCTCAGGGACCGCAGACCCCTGCGCTGGGTGCCCCGGCGGGGTTTGGCCGGGGGCGCGGGAGCGGTGGATGGATCTGGCGAACGTCCGCGCGTGATCCTCAAGAGCGCGACGACGCGGCGCAGGGCTGTGAGCGGTTCTCGCCAAGCCAGGCGCGGCGTCCAGGAGACCCGGCGCCCGTAGGAGAGGGCCTCCAGGCCGCGGTACGGCGGGGTGAGCAGCAGCGCGAGACTGAGCCCGGTGATTGCGGCGGCGATGCCCAGGCCCAGGTACACAGACTGCTCCACGGCGTAGGATGCGGCCGCCGGTGCGAGGAAGACGGCGATGAGGCCGATGCGAAAGTCCAGCGAGTAGTAGTCGGCCCGGTGCTCCTTGGGGACGACGTGAGCGATGAGCACATCCACGGCGCTGTTGTACGTGGAGGCGCGGGCGGAGATGAGCAGGTCCAACACGAACAGCTCGGCCAGGGTGAGCCATGGGCGCTGAGGATCGGCCAGGGCGATGGTCAGCGCCATCAAGGGCAGCATGATGAGATTCGCGGCCTGGACGGAGAGGAACAGCCCATGCGGTTTGAAGCGGTCCACAAGGGAGCCGACCTGTTTCATGAGAAGGAAGATCGAAAGCCCCGTCACCGCCAGAAACAGGGTGGACGCGGTGGCCGGGTCCCACTGGGTCTGCGGAAGGAAGCGCGTGGTGAGCCAGATGAAGGAGGCCATCATGGAGAAGTTCGCGGCGAATGCCTCGAGCAGGCCGATGGCGATGACGAGCTTGGCTTCCCGGGGGACCCCTGGGAGGTGTTTTTCTTGCTTATTCACGCGTTTCCAATTTCACTCTCACTTCAGATGTGCGAAGAACTTCGCCAACTCTGTATCTCCGGGACGGTGTAGTGATTTGTCTTGGCAGAAACCTGGCCTTGTGGGAGGGGTGGACCGCGGAGAGACCTCATTCTCTACCGCACGTGTGCAAGAGCCGCGTTCAGGCCGACCCGCACGAGTGACCGCTGAGAAGTCCAGCGCGGCAGACGTAGCGTCCATGCGGCGCTCATACTCCTGACGGATCTGAGCGAGGCGGGTGTCTGTGTCACCGTCCAACTGGCTCAGCTTCCGCATGTGTTCACCACTCCGGAATTCGCGGCGACGGGGACCGCCCGCTACGCAAGACATGACCGCCGCGTGAGGACCTTCTCCCACTGAGTCGAGAACGTGGATCACCTCGAGCGCCCGGGCATCCGGCTCTAGAAATAGACTGGGCGCCGTGACGTCATGGCGTCGGGTGAGACTGTTCGCCACGCCGGGCGCCATCAAGCCGCCGCCCAGCATCAGGTCTTCATGACTCCCTGCCTCAGTTCGTGCGGGCAGCGACGAGCTCTGCGAGATTGGCTTCGATCTCATCCCGAGGCCGTGCCCCGAGCAGAGGCAGGTCGGTGAAGTAGCGGGCTCTGGCTGCGGGGAGGCGGATCGCAGGATCCGCAGCAGAACCGGCCGCGACGTCCAGGCGAGCGTCGGAGACCCCGAGAGTCTCGCGTCGGTATTCGGGGGCCATCGACCGCAGCTTGTTCACATCGAGCCGTAGGATCTGGTCCATCTCCCGCCCGACGAAGGCCGTCGCCCCAGCAGCAAGCCCAAGCGTGTCGAGCGCACCCTCGTTCTCAGTCACGATGAGGTCCTCCGCCAACGACTTGGCCATCCGCTTGTAGATGTGGCCGGCCCTGGTGCCCGAGAACTGGGCGCCCTCCGCGGATGCGTGGCGGAGCGCATCGGCCAAGGCGATGATTCGCACCGTTCGCGAGCTGCGTGCCAAGGCGGATTGCTGCTCGGACAGGCGCAGCGCGACCATCGTGGGCCGCTTGGAGGCCATCGAGTAGATGGTGGGGATCTCTCCCGCAGCCACGCGGACGTGCGCCACGTTCAGGTGAATCTCGGTGCAGACGCCGCCGCCGAATTCGAAGACAACCAGGTCCAGCAGGGGAAACGTTCCGTCTGGACGACGCACGAACAACTTGGCGTAGGCACCCACCTTCACGCCGCTCAAGACGAACGGCACGCTTGCAGGCACGACGGACCCCGGATTGAGGATGCGGGAGAGATCACCGTCTTCGCTCACGAGGACCAGGTCGTCGGCGGCGATGGAGAAGGCCGAGCGAAGCCCGGCGACGAACTCGGCCACCGCTGCGAAAGCCGGCGCGGGACCCGTCCAGATGGAGTGGAAGAGCTCGTTGTGGAGTTCCCAGTAAAGGTTAGGCGGCAGGAGATCGATGTGCCGGGTCCAGATCGTGTCGACGAACCGGCACATCCCCTTCGGGACGTCGAGCGTCTTGAGGTCGTACAACTGCAGTGCCGACCCCAAGAACCATCCGTCCCGCAGGGTTGGCGGGGATGGCGCCCAGTGGACCCCCGCGCATTCAGCCCAGCCCTCGATGAAGCTGAAGCTGTCTTGATCACGCGACACGATAGAGACTCCAGACCATGTCCGATTGAAGGCGCTTCACGACGTCGACGCCCCTGCGCTCCCATTCTGCAGGCTAGGTGATCCTGCCTTGAGGGTTCGGCGGCCCAAGTGCGCGGCGATGAACCGCAGCGCGACCAGCCCAGCGCAGGTGATGAGGATGAGCGTGTTGCTGGTCACCCGGGAGGCGAGGAAGGCGAACACGAGGTTCCCGAGCGGGATGAGCGCCGCTGAACTGGTTGTGACCACGGCGACGACGCGGCCGATGATCTCCCGAGGAATCTCGCGCTGAAGCCTGCTGAACAGCACGATGTTGAAGAACGTCACCAGGATCGCGGCTGCGGTGATCGCGGCCGTCACGGTCCAGGGGCCGGCCAACAGCCCGATCAGAAGGCTGAGGGCGACCGGCACCAGCAGCTGGGGGGCTCGCATCAGCCGAAGAGAGTCCCCCAGTCTCGCCGCGAGCAGCGCGGAGACGACCACCCCGATCGCCTCGATCGAGTGGGCGAGACCGAACATCGAAGCGGGTGAGCCCGTCTCGGCGAGTCGCCCCAGCAGTACATACGTGAGGCTGGAGAGGGCGAAGTTGATGCCCATTGCACCAGCCAGGTCGCCGAGCAGATGAGGCTGGCCGGCAAGGTAGGCGTACGCAGAGAAGGCCCGGTCATGCCGCCGATCCTCGACGCGGTGCCCTTCCACCCTTGGAAGGTTCATGGTGAACAGGAACGAGAAAGCGAAGGAGAGCCCGTTGACGAGCAGACTCAGCGCGAAAGCATCAGAGCCTCCCACTGCCAGCAGAATCGTTCCGAGCGCCGGCCCGATCGCGCGCGACAGCTCTGTGAAGGAGGTGTAGAAGCTGTTGTACTGCTCCAACGAACTCTGAGGAACCAGCGCCGGCACCAACGACCGACTGGCCGGCGAATAGAGACTGGCGGCCGCCGCAGTAACCATCGCAATCGTGGCCGCGATCACGGTCACGTTATTCCATGGCGTGAGCACGAGGACCCCCACGGCGAGGAAGGTCAACGCCGCAGTGATCCCATCGAGGACCAGCAGGATCATTCGGCGGTCGAACCGATCGATCCAGACCGTCGCGGAGATCCCGGCGAGCACCGACGTCAGGCCGCCCAACGCGTTGACAAGACCTACCCCGCCGGCGCCGGCGTACTGGTTGACCGCCCACAGCATGACCGTCGTGTATGCCAGCGTGCCCGCCTTCGACAAAGCGATGGCGGCGATCAGCCAGGGAGCACGCCCAAAAGATCTCAGCGCCGTCGTCATGCAGGCAGTGATCCGTGGAGCATGGCGTGATCGGCGGTATGACGGACTCCGACGTCGTCGTCGCGGAAGCGGCAAGCCAGGGTGGCGTTGGAGGCTCGGGCCGCGATGGGGAACCGGATCTGGCGGGAGCCGGTCATTCGACGACCAGCTTCTCGTCCATGATGGCCTCGACCATCGCCAGCTTCGCGAGGACATCCTCATG
This sequence comes from Arthrobacter sp. UM1, assembly GCF_020483305.1. GTDB lineage: Bacteria > Actinomycetota > Actinomycetes > Actinomycetales > Micrococcaceae > Falsarthrobacter. The sequence continues at coordinate 2,107 of NZ_JACWAB010000005.1, read as the reverse complement.
GCTGTCACCGATGAGTTCCACCATGCCGGCGTTGTCGCTGACAACGGAGGCGTCGCGACCGCCTTCGTCGCCTGCCTTCACCCAGATCCATACGTTGTGCGCCATCGGGAAGTCCTCGCGAGCAGGAGCCGAGACCACCGTGCCGCTGCGGCGGTAGCGGCCGTAGCAGATGGCGCGTCGGACTGGCATGTCCAGGTGGTCTCGATCGAGAGGCTGCTCGGCCTTGCGGCCCGAGAACATCGCAGCCCAGTACTCCTCGATCAGGGGGCAGTCGAAGGCATAGCTGACCATGCGAGGGATGGACATGCCGCCGAAGCGAAGCCCCACCTCACAGAAGACGGGGTCTCCCTCGGCCGGGACGAACCACTCAAAGTGGAACGGAGTGACCCTTGTGCTGCTCCCGATGGTCTCGATCACCCGCGAAGACAGGTCGAACAGGGTTTTCACCGTCTCGACCGACTCGTCGTAGAGGCGCGACGTGCCCAGAGCGATACCGTGCCGACGCTCCTTCAAGGAGCTCAGGACGCCGGCATCGTACTCGTGGACGCAGAAACGCTGCATCTCGTGGCCCACTGCGAAGCCATCGCCGGTCACCATGCGAGGGGTGTCAACGAAGCTCTCGGCCAGCAGCTCCCGAAGGTTCAGGGCGGTGAACTCCTCGTCGGTCAGGTCCTCGAGCCGGGCGACGCCCTGGGCGCCCGCACTGCGCCGCGGCTTGATGATCCCGAAACCGGCGTCGATGAGGTCGGTACGGGTGCCGGTGAATTCGCTGAGCCCACGGAAGCTGGGCTGAGGCACGACGCCTTCGAGCGCCGCGCGCATGAGCAGCTTGTCCTTGAACAGGGTGCCCACGGCGAAATCCGACAGGCCGGAGACAAAGAATTCCTGGAGCAGGCCCGCGATGTCCATGTCATCCTCACCGAGGGTGGAGATCGACCGGATCGGCCCTTCCTCCCGAATTGAGCGGATCGTCCGGAAGAGCGTGTGGACCTCGAAGTCCTCGAGGAAGGTGACCTTTTCCTCATCGACCTTGGGCTCGGTGAAGTACCGATCCCGCCCAGACTCCAGGGTCAGGATGCGCACGTTGAGATCATTCAGGTGCCAGAGCTCGACCGGTCGAGGTGAATAGCGGAAGAGGACGACGTCGATGGGGTCACTCATGGTGAGAATCCCTCTCTGCGACGAGGGCGGACTCGGAGCGAAGGAGCGCCGGCAGCCGCTGAGCAAATTCAAGAGAGTGCTGAGGGGCCCAATCCAGAACCGCGCCCGGGTTGGGGTAGTCGGTTTTGGCCCAGGCGAGGGGCGGGAGCGGGGCTGTGATGGACATGCGCGCCTCTTGCTAACGAGTGTTTTGTCTTGTCTGTTGCTGTGAGGCTAGTCCGGTGGGAAGGGGCTGTCAAGAGGTGAGTCCTTGCTCCAATTCATTCCTCAACCCAAGTTGAAGACAGGGCCCCTAGGGGTTCAACGGCACCTCGGGAGCCGCTGGGGACTGTCTGCCGCAGATGGGGTCATTCCCCGGCCCAAGGGGACACCGGGGCGAGCGCCCCGACGACAGTCAATGAAAACTTGCTTCGCGGAGCCCGAGTCCCTGCGGAGACCAGTCTCTTCCCCTCGCATCCAAAGCGGTCCCAACCGAGGCCGAGCGCAGCGGCCCCATCGTCTGCCCGCAGCCATGGCGGCCACACAAGAATGGAGCGATCCGTGCAATCCCGAGGCTGGGACTGCACGGATCGCTCCATTCTTGGCGGGGTGAGGCGGACGGGGCGCAGGCGGCTGTCGGGCGGCGGCCGCCTGCGCCAGGCGCCCCGACGCCGGCTACTGCATGTGCATGTAGTAGACCTTGTCGGTGGAGCGCTTGCTCATCGTGATGGTGTTGTACTGCATGACCGTGCCCGTGTGGAACTCCTGGGCGATCCGGCCGTTTCCGAGGTAGATCGCCGTGTGGTAAGCCGCGTGGACGCTCTGGCCGGCGTGCGAGAAGTAGACGAGGTCGCCCGGCTGCGGGTTGTTCGTGATGGCGCCCTTGTAGGTCTGGGTCTTGGCGCTGCCGGAGCCGAGGACGTCGCGGCCGTAGGCCTTGGAGTAGACCCAGCGGGTGAAGCCGGAG
>NZ_JACWAB010000004.1 GCF_020483305.1 Arthrobacter sp. UM1 | reverse complement strand
CGCGGCGATCGTGTTCTTCGGGGCGCTCGTCTTCTCCTCGAGCGTGTAGGGGAGATTCCTTGCCCCCCCCCCCCCCCCCCCCCCCCCCCCCCCCCCCCCGGGGGGGGGGGGGGGGGGGGGGGGGGGACGTGGCGCCTGGCCCGTCCACGCCCTCGCCTAGGCTTGTTCCCGTGAGGAGCATCGAGGACCTGGTCGAGGACATCGCCCGCGCGCTGGACCGCGGCGTCTCTCTCGAGGACCTGGACGGCCTGCTCCTCGCGTACAGCTCCAACCAGTCGGACGCGGACCCCGTGCGCGTGCAGTTCCTCCTCTCCAAGCACGTGCCCGCCGAGGTGGCGGCCTGGCAGCGCTCGCACGGCATCGAGAGCTCCGTCCGGCCCGTGGCCATCCCCGCGAACGCCGAGCTCGGCATGCAGCCGCGCGTGTGCGTGCCCCTGCTCGAGCGGGGATTCCGGGTGGGCTACGTGTGGGTCCAGCTGGCCGACGTCGCGGACGCCCCCGCGCTCCTCGCCCAGCTCGGCTCCTGCGCGGAGGACCTGGCGCAGCTCGCGCGGCTCATCCTCGAGACGAACACCGGCCAGACCGAGCATCGCCGCGCCCGCGAGGCCGTCTTCATGGGCGCGTGCCAGGGGCGCGCCCGCGCGGTGGGGGAGCTCGGCGAGTGGCCCGAGCTGCACGCCACCGGCCCGTGGCAGCTCGCCGCCATGACCCTCGTGACGCGGGACGGCGCCTTCCCGGCTGCCGGGTCCGCGGGCGCCCGGGTGGCCCTCTCCGGCGACGAGGCCGACATCGTCCACCGCACCGCCGCCCTCCGCGCCACGCTCGGCCGGGATGCGGCGGTCTTCTCGGCGGGCGCACAGTCCCACGCGCTCGTCCTCTTCTCCCTCAAGGGCGGCGGCAGCGGGCTCGCGGGCACCGGGACGCCGGCCGAGCAGGTGCTGCGCGTCTACCGCCGGGAGGCCGCGGCGCGCGGCTCCCTCGGGGACGCGGGGAACGACGACGACGGCGCCGCCCTCCTCGCCGCCGGCTTCTCCGAGCCGCTGCGGGACCTGGGGCAGCTTCCGCTGAGGCACGCCCAGGCCGTGGCGGCCCTCCAGGCGGCGGCCGTGGATCCGTCCCTCATGCCGGCGGCGCCGGACGCGCGGGCCGGGGACGGGGCGGAGGCCCGGACGCGGACTGGATCGCGGGCGGCGGCGGATGCGGCGCGGGGCGACGGGGAGGACGCCCAGCCGCTCGGCTTCCGGGCGCCCGGCCTCCGCGTGGCCGACTACCGCAACCTCGGGGCCTACCAGTTCCTCGCGGGGGCCCGGCTCGGCCAGGCGCCGGTGAAGTCCACGCGGTACGCGGCGATCCTGCGCCTGCCCGAGGGGCCGGAGCTCCTGCGCCTGCTCGAGGAGATGTACGACCGCTCCGCCACCGTGGCCCACATCGCCGAGGACATGCACGTCCACCGCTCGAGCGTCTACAACAAGCTGGCTCGGGTGCGGCGGGCCATCGGCGCGGATCCCCTCTCGGGCGCCGCGCGGCTCGAGCTGCACCTGGCCCTCAAGGCCGCCCGGTGGGAGGGCCGGCCGCGGCTGTAGGGGCGCGGCCGCATCTCTCGGGTCTTCCGCTGCTGTGCGCTGCCCGGGCTCCCCGCTTCTCGTCCCCGCGCTCTGCCCGGGGCAGCCCCTCTGCTGCTCCTCCGGGCGCCCGCGCATAATGGGTGACCATGGAGCAGTTCGAGTTCGATCCCATGGCCGAGCAGGAGGCCGCCTCCGTCCGCCGGGCCCTGGCCTCCGGCGACATCACCGTGTTCGTGGACGGCACGGCCGTGCGGCTCTCCGGCGAGACGCGCCGCGGGATCGAGCGGGTGCTCACCGCCCTGGCCGCCGGCGAGCGGGTCCGGGTGTCGGGCGGGGAAGGGGAGGAGCGGCCGCCGTCGTCGTTCTCCGGGGTGCCGCAGCCCGAGCTCCTCACGACGAGCCAGGCCGCGCGCGCCGCCGGCATCTCGCTCACGTACCTGCGGAACCTGACGGACGCGGGCGAGATCCCCGTGGAGTACCGCGGCACGCACCGGCGCTTCAAGGCCGCGGACATCGCGGAGTGGGTGGAGCAGCACCGGCAGAAGAAGGAGCAGTCGCGCGGAGGGAAGCCGGGGTCCGCCTAGCCGGGACCCTGAGCCGGGGCGCGCGGTCTCCCGTCGGCCGCCGACCCAGTAGCCCGCATCACACGCCTGCCCCGGAATAACGCGGCCGGGGCGGGGGTTGCCGCCAGGGTGAAGACGCTCAGCATCATCGTGACCAGCACCCGCCCGACGCGCATCGGGCACCGGCTCGGCGAGTGGGTCGCCGCGCAGATCCCCGCGGAGGAATGGGACGCGCGCGTCGTCGACCTCGGCGAGCTCAGCCTCCCCATGCTGGACGAGGAGGACATGCCCCGCAACGGCAACTACCGCCTCCCCCACACGCAGGCGTGGGCGCGGACGGTCGCGGAGTCGGACGCGATCCTCATCCTCACCCCCGAGTACAACGCGTCCTTCACGGCCCCGCTCAAGAACGCCATCGACATCCTCTACGCCGAGTGGAACGACAAGCCCATCGGCGTCATCGGCTACGGCTGGCGCGGGGCGGCGCGGGCCACGGCGGCCCTCAGCCCGGTGCTCGGCAACGTCGGCGCGGACGAGCGCGGCGTCCTCCACCTCACCTTCCGCGAGGACATCGCGCCGGACGGCTCGGTCCTCTCGACGACGACGGCGGACCGCGTCGTGGACCTCGCCCGGAAGCTGGCGTAGGGGACGAGCGGCCTCCGCCCCGCCCCCTCGCCTCATCGTCTGTTGCGAGTTGGAGGAAAGCGGGCCCTCATTCCTCCAACTCGCAACAGACGAGGTGCTGAGGGAGGGGGTGGGGCGAGAGACGAGCGCGATGCGCGAGAATGGGACTGGCCGTGACCGGCGTCTGCGCCCGGGACGATGTCCGGCCCAGGGGCTCGACCCAGATGCCCTGTCCTGAGTCCCGACCCAGATGCCCGGCCCAGGCCCCGATTCCCCAGCAGCCCTTCAGCCCCAAGGAGGTCACCATGTCTGAGCGGCTTCCTCGTCTGAGCGCCAGGTTCCGGCGTAGCACCGGCATCGGTTCCAACGCCGGGATCCGGCCCACCGCCCGGACCCGGCCCACCGCCCGGACCCGGCCCAAGACCGCGACTCTGCGCGGCGGGGCCGCCCTTCCTGACGCGATCACGCTGCCCAACGCGATCACCCTCACCAGGCTCATCCTCACCGCGCCCCTCAACCGCCGCATTCTGCAGGGCCGGACGGGCTGGGGCGTCGGCTGGGGAGTGGCGCTGTGGTCGGCCACCGACTGGGTCGACGGCGCGCTGGCGCGCAGCCTCCACCAAGAGTCGGCCGTGGGCCGGGCCCTGGACCCCATCGCGGACCGGATCGGGATTGCGAGCTTCATGTGGAGCCTGTCCAAGGCGGGCGTCCTGCCCCGGTACCTGCCCGCCGGAACGGTGGCGGTGGACCTCGCCGCCCTGTGGATCGCAGGCCCGGCCGCCCGCCGGGGCGACCTGCGCGTCACGTATCTGGGCAAGGTCCGCAGCACGGTCTCGTTCTGCGCGGTGGTGGCCGGAGCCTTCAGCGAGTCGGCGGCCGGGCCTGCGCACGGTCTGCGGCGGGTTGCGCGCATCCTCGGCGACGCTGGCCTCGCACTCCACGCCGTGGCCGGCCTCGGCTACATCCGGGCCGCGCGGAAGAGCCGGGCGGACTAGAGCAGAGCCGCCCGCCTCGGCCCGCTTCTCCAGCACCTGCCCTTCCGCTGCCTCCAGCGCCTCCAGCCCTCAGTCCCTCCACCCCTCGGCTCCTCCCGCGCTTAGCCCCTCGTTTGTTGCGAGTTGGAGGAAAGACGGCTCCTATTCCTCCAACTCGCAACAAACGAGCTGAGTTGGGGGCCGGGAGGGGGTCGGGAGGGGGCCGGGTGGAGCGGGGGAGCGGAGACGCGGGGGACAGGGCGGACAGGCGGGGAAGGCCCCTAGATCCACTTCTTCAGCTTGAAGATCCCCCACAGGACCGCGGCGAAGAGGACCATGAGCAGGATGGCGTAGGGGTAGCCGAGGTGCCAGTGCAGCTCCGGCATCGCCTCGAAGTTCATGCCGTAGATGCCCGCCACGAGCTGCGGGGCGAAGAAGATGGCCGCCCAGGAGGACACCTTCTTCATCTGCTCGTTCTGCGCGAGGCTCGTGTTGGTCTGCCGCTGCGCCACGAGGGTGGCGTGCACGGTGAGCGCGTTGTCGAGGATCTCGCGGAAGGCGTCCACGCGCTCGTTGATGCGGATGACGTGGTCCTGCACGTCGCGGAGCAGGCGCATGAGCTCGACGTCGGAGGAGTCGTCCCGGATGAGCTGCTGGAGCGAGGTGAGCATGCCCCCGAGCGGGTGCGTGGCCCGCTGGAAGAGGATGACCTCGCGGGAGAGCTGGTAGATGCGGCGGGAGAGGGCGTCGTCGTCGGCCACGCCGAAGAGCTCGTTCTCGATCTCGTCGATGTCGTTCTCGAGTCCGGCGACGACGGGCTCGTACTCGTCCACCACCTTGTCGAGGATCGCGTAGATGACCGCTTCGGGGCCGAGGCGCAGCAGGTCCCGGTCCGCCTCGAGGCGCTCGCGGACGGAGGCCAGCTCGGGCTTGTCCGCGTGGCGGATGGTCACCACGAAGTTCTGGCCCGCGAACACGTGCAGCTCGCCGAACTCGACCCGCTCGGTGCTGTCGATGTACCGGCACGGCCGCAGCACCGCGAAGAGGGTGTCCCCGTACCGCTCCAGCTTGGCGCGCTGGTGGCCGGAGAGGGCGTCCTCGACGGCGAGATCGTGCAGGCCGAACTCGTCCGCCACCGCCCGGACCTCCTCCTCCGTGGGCCGGTACAGGCCGATCCAGGCGAGGCCGCCGTGCTCGCGCAGCAGGTCGAAGGTGGTGTCGAGGCTGGTGGGGGTGGCCACGCGCTCGCCGTCCACGTACACGCCGTTGTCGATGATCGAGGTGTTGGGGTTCACCGGGTCATCTTCCATCGGAGGGCGGGTCGCGCGCCACTCGGCTACCGCGCGGCCGCCCGAACCCGCTATCCTGTCTTGCAGATCACAACTGAACACGCCCTGCGCGGGCGGGAGAGCTACGAGGCGGATGGGGGTCCGCCCAGGTGGCGCCGTAGGAGCAACCCTCCCCGGGAATCTCTCAGGCAGCTGTACCGTCCGCGCGCGTCCGCGATCCGAGGCCCTCAGGGGCGGGACCCGGCGGACAGGGCGACTCTGGAAAGCAGCGGCGGCCGCCGCGCGGGCACAGCAGCGCCCGGGCAGGCCGCGGCTCACCGACGGTGCAACGCGCACCGCGCCCAGCGGGCCTGCGGGTCCGCAGCGGGCGCACCGGCATGGGGGTGCCGGGCCGCGCGGAATCTCTCAGGTCCAGTACAGAGCGGGGAGAACACCGGCACCACCCGACACAGCCAGGAGTTCTTCCATGACGGCAGCAGCCAGCGCAGACCAGGCCGCCAACCAGCCCCTCGACTCCGACGAGGAGATCGGCGGCCAGCGCGTCGGCGACTTCTCCGAGCGCCACATTGGCGCGGACTCGGACGCGCAGCGGACCATGCTCGACTACATCGGCCACGAGTCCCTCTCCGCCCTCGCGGACAAGGCCGTCCCGAAGGCCATCCGCCAGGAGCAGCCGCTCGCGCTCGCGGACCCGCTGACGGAGGCCGAGGTCCTCGCCGAGCTTCGCGCCCTCGCCAAGAAGAACACCACGGCGGTCCAGATGATCGGCCAGGGCTACTACGACACGATCACGCCCCCGGTCCTGCGCCGCAACATCCTCGAGGACCCGGCCTGGTACACGGCGTACACGCCCTACCAGCCGGAGATCTCCCAGGGCCGCCTCGAGGCCCTCCTCAACTTCCAGACGATGGTCCAGGACCTCACGGGCCTGCCCATCGCCAACGCCTCGCTCCTCGACGAGGCCTCCGCCGTGGCCGAGGCCGCGCTCTTCATGCGCCGCGCCAACAAGAAGGTCAAGGAGGGCGCCATCCTCGTGGACGAGGAGATCCTCCCGCAGTCCCTCGCCGTCCTCGAGGGCCGCGCCGAGGGCCTCGGCTTCGAGGTCAAGACGGTCAACGTGGCCCACGGCCTCTCCCAGTTCGAAGGCCCCGTCGTGGGCCTCGTGCTCCAGCAGCCGGGCGTCTCCGGCGTCGTCCGGGACCTCTCGGGCGTCATCAAGGAGGCCAAGGACCGCGGCGCGATGGTCACCGTCGCCGCGGACCTCCTCTCCCTCACGCTCATCGAGGCGCCGGGGCTCCAGGGCGCGGACGTCGCCGTCGGCTCGGCGCAGCGCTTCGGCGTGCCGCTCTTCTTCGGCGGCCCGCACGCGGCGTACATGGCCGTGGGCAAGGGCCTCGAGCGCTCGCTCCCGGGCCGCCTCGTGGGCGTGTCCAAGGACGACGCCGGCCAGCCCGCCTACCGCCTCGCCCTCCAGACCCGCGAGCAGCACATCCGCCGCGAGAAGGCCACGTCCAACATCTGCACCGCGCAGGCGCTCCTGGCGATCGTGGCCAGCATGTACGCGGTCTACCACGGCCCGGCGGGCCTCAAGCGGATCGCGCAGCGCGTCAACGGCCACGCGCGCTCCCTCGCCGCGAGCCTCGACGCGGCGGGCCTCGAGCTCGTCCACGACGCCCCCTTCGACACGGTCACCGTCTCCGTGCCGCGCCGGGCCGCGGACGTCGTCGCCGCCGCGAAGGAGCGCGGGATCAACCTGCGCCTCGCCGGCACGGACGCCGTCGGCATCTCCTGCGATGAGACGACGACGGAGGCCGTCCTCGCCGACGTCGTCGCCGCCTTCGCCGAGACGCTGGGCTTCGAGGCGCAGCTCGTGGCCGCGGACGCCGCGGAGGGCTTCGAGCTCCCGGAGGCCGTCCGCCGCGAGACCGACTTCATGACCCACCCCGTCTTCCACCAGCACCGCTCCGAGACGCAGATGCTGCGCTACCTGCGCAAGCTCTCGGACCGGGACCTCGCGCTGGACCGGACGATGATCCCGCTCGGCTCCTGCACCATGAAGCTCAACGCCACGGCGGAGATGGAGGCCATCAGCTGGCCCGAGTTCGCCACGATCCACCCGTTCGCCCCGGACGACCAGACGGTCGGCTGGCGCGAGCTCATCGCGGGCCTCGAGGAGGACCTCGCGACGATCACGGGCTACGACCGGGTCTCGATCCAGCCGAACGCCGGCTCCCAGGGCGAGCTCGCAGGCCTGCTCGCGATCCGCAGCTACCACCTCGCCAACGGGGACACGGAGCGGGACGTCTGCCTCATCCCGGCCTCGGCCCACGGCACCAACGCGGCGTCCGCGGTCCTCGCGGGCATGCGCGTCGTCGTGGTGGCCACGGCCCAGGACGGCACGATCGACGCGGACGACCTCGCCGCCAAGATCGAGGCGAACCCCGGGAAGATCGCCGCGATCATGATCACCTACCCGTCCACCCACGGCGTCTACGACGGCGACGTCCGGGACGTCTGCGACGCGGTCCACGAGACCGGCGGACAGGTCTACATCGACGGCGCCAACCTCAACGCGCTCGTGGGCCTCGCCCAGCCGGGCCGGTTCGGCGGCGACGTCTCCCACCTCAACCTGCACAAGACGTTCTGCATCCCGCACGGCGGCGGCGGCCCCGGCGTGGGCCCCGTGGCGGTCCGCGAGCACCTGGCCCCGTACCTGCCGGGCGACGCGAACACGTGGCGCGGCGGCCGGGACGTCCCGGTGGCGGCGAGCCGCTTCGGCTCCGCCGGCGTGCTGCCCATCTCCTGGGCCTACGTGAAGCTCATGGGCGGCGCGGGCCTGACCAAGGCCACGCAGAGCGCGCTGCTCGCGGCCAACTACGTCTCCCGCCGCCTCAGCGAGCACTACCCGACCCTCTACACGGGCGAGGGCGGCCTGGTGGCCCACGAGTGCATCCTCGACCTCCGCGAGCTCACCGCCAAGTCCGGCGTGACGGCGGAGGACGTGGCCAAGCGCCTCATCGACTTCGGCTTCCATGCGCCCACCCTCGCGTTCCCGGTGGCGGGCACGCTCATGGTGGAGCCCACGGAGTCCGAGGACCTCGGCGAGCTCGAGCGCTTCGTGGACGCGATGATCGCGATCCGCGAGGAGATCGACGCCGTGGCCCACAACGAGATCGCCCTGGACGCCTCGCCGCTGCGGCTCGCCCCGCACACGGCCCGCTCCGTGGTCGAGGGCGAGTGGGACCGCGCCTACTCCCGCGAGCAGGCTGTCTTCCCGGGCTCGACGACCCGCCAGGACAAGTACTTCCCGCCGGTCGGCCGCATCGACGGGGCGAACGGGGACCGCAACCTCGTCTGCTCCTGCCCGCCGATCGAGGACTTCGAGAACTAGCCGGACCGCCGGAAAGGGAGAACCATGGCCAAGACCACCGCACTGCACGGCGTCCACGAGAAGCTGGGCGCGCACTTCACCGACTTCGGCGGCTGGGACATGCCGCTCAAGTACGCCTCCGAGCTCGCCGAGCACAAGGCCGTCCGCGAGGCCGCCGGCATCTTCGACATCTCGCACATGGGCGAGATCCGGGTGACCGGCCCGCAGGCCGCCGAGTTCCTCGACCACGCGCTCGTGGGCCGCATCTCCGCGGTCAAGGAGGGCAAGGCGAAGTACTCGCTCATCGTGGCCGAGGACGGCGGCATCATCGACGACCTCATCACCTACCACGTCTCCGAGGGCGAGTACCTCGTGGTCCCCAACGCGGGCAACGCGGCGACCGTCTGGGACGAGTTCCAGTCCCGCTCGAAGGGGTACGACGTCGAGCTGCGCAACGAGACCGAGGAGACGAGCCTCATCGCCGTCCAGGGCCCGCGCTCCGAGGAGATCCTCCTCGCGGTGGGCGATGACGCCGTCTCCGGATGGCTCCCCGAGCTCTCCTACTACGCGGCCCGCCGCGGCGTCCTCGCGGGGCACGACGTGCTCGTCGCCCGCACCGGCTACACGGGCGAGGACGGCTTCGAGCTGTACGTGCCCAACGCCGAGGCGGAGGACCTCTGGGGCGCCCTGCTCGCAGCCGGCGAGCCGCTCGGCCTGGTCCCCTGCGGGCTCGCGGCCCGGGACTCGCTGCGCCTCGAGGCGGGCATGCCCCTCTACGGCAACGAGCTCTCCCGCGAGGTCACGCCGGTGGAGGCGGGGCTCGGCGGCGTCGTCGCCACCAAGTCCAAGGAGTCCTTCGTGGGACGGGAGGTCCTCGCGGCCCGCAAGGAGTCCGGCCCCGAGAAGAAGCTCGTGGGCCTCAAGGGCCAGGGGCGCCGCGCGGCCCGCAAGGGCTACACGGTCCTCGACGCGGACGGGAAGGCCGTCGGCGAGGTGACCTCGGGTGCTCCGAGCCCCACGCTTGGCTACCCTGTAGCTATGGCGTACGTCTCGAACGACGCCGCCGAGATCGGTGCCGAACTGGCCGTGGACCTGCGCGGCAAGGCTGAGCCGTTCACGGTGGTCGAGCTCCCGTTCTACCGCCGAGAGAAGTAAACACCGCCCAAGACCAGGGCCGCACGCCCGTGCGGCGCTCAACCCGAAAGGCTTCACCATGAGCAAGGTTCAGACCGGATTGCGCTACTCCGCCGAGCACGAGTGGATCGACGACGCGAGCCCCGCGAAGGTCGGCATCTCGCAGGTCGCCGCGGACGCTCTGGGCGACGTCGTCTACGTCGACCTCCCCGAGGCCGGCACGGCCGTCACCGCGGGCCAGACCTGCGGCGAGGTCGAGTCCACCAAGTCGGTCTCCGACCTCTACTCCCCGGTCACGGGCGAGGTCGTGGAGATCAACCAGGAGGCCATCGACAACCCGGGCGTCCTCAACGAGGACCCGTACGGCAAGGGCTGGCTCTTCACGGTCAAGGTCGAGTCCGAGGGCGAGCTCATGTCCGCCGAGGAGTACGCCTCGAAGAACGGCGGCGAGCTCTGAGCATGGCTGACTTCCTCAACGACGCTCTCCGCGAGGTCGACCCCGAGGTCGCCGAGCAGATCGACAACGAGCTCCGCCGTCAGCAGGACGGGCTCGAGATGATCGCCTCGGAGAACTTCGCCGCAGTCGGCGCGATGCAGGCGCAGGGCTCGGTCCTCACCAACAAGTACGCCGAGGGCTACCCGGGCCGCCGCTACTACGGCGGCTGCGAGTACGTGGACGTCATCGAGCAGCTCGCCATCGACCGGCTCAAGGGGCTCTTCGGCGCCGGCTTCGCCAACGTGCAGCCGCACTCCGGCGCGCAGGCGAACGCCGCGGTGTTCCACGCGCTCGTCACGCCGGGGGACACCGTCATGGGCCTGTCCCTGGCGCACGGCGGCCACCTCACGCACGGCATGCGGCTCAACTTCTCGGGCAAGTACTACAACGTGGTGCCCTACGAGCTGGACGAGTCCGGCCGCGTGGACATGGCCGAGGTGGCCCGCCTCGCCGAGGAGCACAAGCCGAAGATGATCGTGGCCGGCTGGTCGGCGTACGCCCGCCAGCTGGACTTCGAGGAGTTCCGCCGCATCGCGGACTCCGTCGGCGCGTTCCTCTGGGTGGACATGGCCCACTTCGCGGGCCTCGTGGCCGCGGGCCTGCACCCGAGCCCCGTCCCGCACGCCCACGTGACCACGTCCACCACGCACAAGACCCTCGGCGGTCCGCGCGGCGGCGTGATCCTGTCCAACGACGCGGACATCGCCAAGAAGATCAACTCCGCGGTGTTCCCGGGGCAGCAGGGCGGGCCGCTCGAGCACGTCATCGCCGCCAAGGCCGTGGCGTTCAAGGTCGCGGCGTCCGAGGAGTTCAAGGACCGCCAGAAGCGGACCCTCGAGGGCGCGCGCATCCTCGCCGATCGCCTGCTCAAGCAGGACGTGGCGGACGCGGGCATCTCGCTCGTCTCCGGCGGCACGGACGTGCACCTCGTGCTCGTGGACCTCGTCAACGCCTCGCTGGACGGCAAGCAGGCCGAGGACCTCCTCAAGCAGATCCACATCACGGTGAACCGCAACGCCGTCCCGAACGACCCTCGCCCGCCGATGGTCACCTCGGGCCTGCGCATCGGCACCCCGGCCCTCGCCACGCGCGGGTTCCAGGCCGAGGACTTCGCCGAGGTCGCGGACATCATCGCGGAGCTGCTCGTGGCCGGCGAGGGCGCGGACATCGAGGGCCTCGCGTCCCGGGTCTCCGCCCTGGCGCAGAAGCACCCGCTGTACCCGGACCTCAAGCCGCTCGCCTAGGCGGCGCCCTCGCCCGGGCGGGCCGTCCTGCGCGGGCGGCCCGGCTGAGCCGTCCTCCCGGGCGGATCCACCACCCCGAGCGGGCCGGAGAGAATATCCGCTCCGGCCCGCTTGTTGTGCCAGATAGAGCCGCTGCGCGTGGGCAGAGCCGCCGCGCCGGCAGGGCTGCCGCGCACGGCGGCACACTGTCCCCGACCATCCCCGTCTTCCAAGGAGCTGACCCGCCATGGCTGTTGGAGTCTTCGACCTCTTCTCGATCGGCATCGGCCCGTCGTCGTCCCATACCGTGGGGCCCATGCGCGCGGCCGCGCAGTTCGCCCAGGAGATCGTCAAGGCGCAGGTGGTCGACGACGTCGCGAGCATCCGCGTGGACCTCTTCGGCTCGCTGGCCGCCACGGGGCACGGGCACGGGACGCTGACCGCCACCCTGCTCGGCCTCGAGGGCTTCGAGCCGGAGCTCATCCTCCCCGAGCAGGTCGAGGAGCGCCTCGCCGCGATGGCGGAGACCGGCAAGATCAGCCTCGCCGGCCGAACCGAGCTCGAGTACGGGCTGGACGACATCGTCCTGCGCCCCCTCACGATCCTGCCGTACCACACCAACGGCATGAAGATCGCGGTCTTCGACGCCGAGGGCGAGACCCTCCACGAGTCCACCTACTTCTCCGTGGGCGGCGGGTTCATCGTCAAGGAGGGCGAGGCGGACGCGGAGCAGGAGGAGCTGAAGGAGACCAAGCAGGAGCAGCCGCTGCCCTTCCACACGGCCGCCCAGCTGCTCGAGATCTGCCACCGCGAGGACAAGTCCTTCGCGGATGTCATGATAGCCAACGAGGTCATCGTCCGCCCCGAGGAGCAGGTCCGCGCGGGCCTGCTCAAGATCCGGGACGTCATGAACGACGCCGTCGAGATGTCCGCCCAGCGCACCGGCGTCCTGCCCGGAGGGCTCAAGGTGCGCCGCCGCGCCCCGGGCTGGCGGCAGCGCCTGGAGCAGGAGGACCCGGACCGCAGCCCCGAGTTCTGGCAGGAGTGGGTCAACTTCGTGGCGCTCGCCGTCAACGAGGAGAACGCGTCCGGCGGGCGCATCGTCACCGCGCCCACGAACGGCGCGGCCGGCATCATCCCGGCGGTGCTGCACTACGCCGTGAACTACACGAAGGCCTGCCGCGGCAAGTCCCAGGAGGAGAAGGACGAGGCCACCGTGCGCTTCCTCCTCGCCGCCGGCGCCGTGGGCGTGCTCTACAAGGAGCAGGCCTCGATCTCCGGCGCCGAGGTCGGCTGCCAGGGCGAGGTCGGCTCGGCGTCGTCGATGGCCGCCGCAGGCCTCGCCGAGGTCATGGGCGGTACGCCGGAGCAGATCGAGAACGCGGCCGAGATCGCCATGGAGCACAACCTGGGCCTCACCTGCGACCCGATCGGCGGCCTCGTCCAGGTCCCCTGCATCGAGCGCAACGCGATCGCCGCGGCCAAGGCCATCAACGCCGCGAAGATGGCCCTCTGGGGCGACGGCGAGCACCGCGTCTCCCTCGACGAGGTCATCGTGACGATGCGGGACACCGGCCGCGACATGTCGGACAAGTACAAGGAGACCGCGATGGGCGGCCTCGCCGTCAACGTCGTGGAGTGCTGACGGACTGTGCGGCGGGGTCCCGGCCCGGGTCCGCATCACGCGCCTGGTCCGGCTGGTCCGGCTGACCCGCCCGTTCGGTCCGCGCCGACTGGCTCGTCTGCCCGCCCGTTCGGTCCGCGCCGCCTGCCTCGTCCGCCCGCCCGTTAGATCCGCGCCGCCTTCAGATCGGTGACCGTTTTCGAAATCGTGCTCGATCTCCTGAATCTGCGCATGATCTGGCCGAGGACTCGCCGAAGTGCGGGCTGATGGTGCTCAGGTTTCCGGCAATCGGTGACGATTTCCTAAACTGTCATCGATCAGCCCGGCCCCCTGATCCGACTACTCCGCCCGTCCGCCGCCCAGCCCGGCCCCGCCCCCACACCACCCCACAGAAGGAGCCCCGTGACCCTGTTCCACGAGTTCGCGCTCAAAGAGCCGCCGCAGCACCGCGGCTGGAACGCGCCGCTGCGCATCCGCGTGGCGCTCGCCGGGTTCACGATCTACCTGCTCCTCATCGGCGCCAACCTCGCCACCCCGCTCTACCCGTACCTGCGCGAGCAGATGCACCTCACGTCCGCGGCCACGTCGCTCGCGTTCGTCGCCTACGTCATCGCCCTCATCGTTGGGCTCCTCTGCGCGAGCCACTGGTCCGAGCACATGGGCCGCCGGGCCGTGCTCGTGGCGTCCGTGCTCGTGGGCCTGGCCGGCGCCGTCGTCTTCACGTTCGCGACGGGCCTCACGGGCCTCGTCGTCGGCCGCCTCCTGCAGGGCGCCGCCGTCGCGCTGGCCACGGGAGCGTCCGCCGCGGCGGTCCGGGAGCTGCTCCCGGAGTCGCCGGATGCGGCCACGCGCATCACGCTCCTGTCCTCGTCCGGGGGAGTGGCCTCGGGGCCGCTGCTCGGCGGGTGGCTGTCCACGCTGGGACATCCGGTGCTCGTGCCGTTCGTGCTGCACATCGTGACGCTCGTGGCGGTCATCGTCCCGCTCGTGCTGCTCAAGGCCCGCCCGGCCTCGCAGCGGCCGGTGGGCCCGCGCCGCGTCCGCGCGCTCATGCCGTTGCGCCCCACTCCGCCGCGCGAGGCCAAGCGCATCTTCTTCCTCTGCTCGCTGACGGGCTTCCTCAGCTTCGCGACCTTCGGGTTCTTCCTCTCCTTCGCCCCCGCGTTCTACAGCCCGCTGCTCGGCTCCTCCCGCATCATGACGGGCGTGCTCGCCGCGCTGGTGCTGGGCTCGGCCGCGGTGGCGCAGCTCGTGACCCTGCGCCCCCGGCATCGCGGCGCGGGCGGGCTGGCGCTCATGGCGGCGGGCCTGGCGCTCGTGGCGGCCCTGGGGCACGAGTCACGGCTCGCCCTCCTCGCCGGCGGCGTCCTCACCGGCCTCGGCCAGGGCACCGCGTTCCGCACCCTCTTCACGTACATGTCCGCGTCCGTGCCGCGCAGCCGCCACGCCACGACCATCAGCCTCATGTACGTCATCACGTACCTCGGCTCGGCGGTCCCGATCCTCCTCCTCGGCGCCGCGATCGACCGCTTCGGCATCGTCGCCGCCGTCACCGTGTTCCTCGCGGGCCTCGTGGCCATGGCGGCGGTCCTCGCCGTGTGGACGCGCTTCGAGCCCGAGCCGCCGCAGTACGTCGAGGTCCGCGTCTCCGAGGCCGACGTGGACCACAAGATGGGCGAGGAGCCCCCGCACCTCTGAGTCCCCCTCGGAACGACGACGACGGCGCCCGCGGACCCCTTCGCCGTCGGCCGTCGGGCACTCCGCCGAGCTGCTCGCCGTGCGAACGCCCCCACCGGAGCGGAAGCGCCGCGATTCCTGCACAGCGCTCACCCGCCGCCGCGGAGGTGAAGGGCCCCTCGCTAGGATGGCGGGATGACTCACATCCTCCTCATCTCAGGCAGCGCGAGCCAGCCCTCGGTCAACACGGAGACGCTGCGTCAGCTCTCGGAGCTCGTGGAGCAGGAGGAGGGCGTGACGGCGTCCTTCCTCGAGACGAGCCTGTTCGACGTCCCGCACTTCACTCTCCAGGGCGAGAACGAGGGCCAGCCGATCGTGGACGCCCTGCGCCAGGAGATCGCGGCGGCAGAGGCCGTGGTCTTCTCCACGCCGCAGCATAACGGCCGCGTCCCGGCCGTCCTCAAGAACGCCCTGGACTGGTCCAACCGCGGCGAGTTCCGGATGCTCTGGAAGGACATCCCGGTGGGCGTCGTCTCGGTGTCGCCGGGCGCCCGCGGCGGGGCCAAGGCCAACGAGCAGCTCCGCGAGGACCTGGAGAAGGTGTTCAAGGCCCGAGTCGTCGAGCCGCACATCGAGGTGGCCCGGTTCGAGGAGCTCCAGGCGGCCGGCGGCGTCTTCGCGGACGAGGTCCTCAAGGACCAGGCGCGCCGGATGCTCGAGGCCCTCAAGGCCGCGGACGAGGAGCGCAAGGCCGCCGGAGCCTAGGCTCACTCAGCAGGCCCGACCCCGCTCAGACCCGCTCAGACGCTTGTGCACCCGGTTCGTTCGGATTCAGGCCTGGAAACCGAACGAACCGGGTGCACAAGCGGTAAGAGAGGAAGCCTAGGCCGCGTCCGCCTCGCCCGGCTGCTCGAGCACCGTCTCCTCCTCGGCCTGCTCCAGCGTCTCGCCCGGAGCGGCCTGGACGATCCGGAACTCCGCACCCCACGGGTCCGCCAGCCCGGCGACCCGCCCGTACGGCGAGTCCTCGGCCGGGTGGGTGACGCGCCCGCCGAGGCGCTCCGCGGCGGCGATCGCGGCGTCCGCGTCCTCCACGCCCCAGTAGATCCGCCAGGCGGAGGGCGCCTCCGCCGGCAGCGCGTCCGCCGCGTCCAGGATCCCGGCGGAGGCGTCCTCGCCCTCGCCGAACGTGCAGTAGCTGAACTCGGGCGTCTCCATCATCGGCGCGAGCGTCACGCCGAACGTCTTGGCGTAGAAGTCCTTGGCCCCGGCGTAGTCCTTCGTGTGGACCTCGAACCAGCCGGGCGTGCCCGGGGTCCCCATCGCCGCGAAGCCCCGGTGCGTGCCGGACTCCCACACGCCGAGGTTCGCCCCCGCGCTGTCCAGCATGAGCGCCATGCGGCCGAGGTCTCCCACCTCCGCCACGGGCATGTGCACGGTGCCCCCGGCGGCGTTGGCGGCCTCCGTCGTCGTCATCGCGTCGTCGCTCGCGAGGTAGACGGTCCAGGCGTCCGGGATGCCCTCCATCCCCGCCTCCTTGCCCATGAGGCCGGCCACCACGGCCCCGTCCCGGAGGACGTTGACGTAGCCGCCGAAGCTCTCGGGCGTCTCCTCGAAGGTCCAGCCGAAGACCTCTCCGTAGAAGCGCCTGGCCCCGGCGACGTCGGAGGTCATGAGATCGGCCCAGACGGGGTCGCCCTGTGCGAATTCGGTCATGGTGAGTGTCCTTAGCCTCTGGAGCGCGACGACGCGGCCGGCCGCCGGCCGGGGGATCGGCCCGGTTGTGGCCATCGTAGCGGCGCGCGGGGGAGCGCGTCTCGGGCATCCCGCAGCCCGGGCGCGTCAGCCCCGAGAAAGTCAGCCCGGGCGCGCCTGCGGGCGAGCGGGCGCACCGCAGGCACCGTAATAAGCTGGGGGCATGGCCGTTTTCCGCAATGCCCGCGCTGCAGCCCTGCCCGCCAAGCTCTCCCGTTCCTGGCTCCTCGCCTCCGCGGCGGATGAGAAGAACTTCGCACCGGCTCTCGCCTCGGAGGCGGACTCCGTCATCTTCGACATGGAGGCGGCCGTCCCCGACGACCAGAAGGCGGAGGCCCAGGACCGCGTCGTGGAGGCGCTCTCCACGGGCATGACCGCCTGGGTGCGCGTCAACGGCCGGGACACCGAGTTCTGGGCGGAGGACCTCGCGGCCCTCTCCAAGGCCCCGGGCCTGCGCGGCGTCATGCTCGCCATGACCGAGCACCCCGAGCAGGTCACGTACACGGCCATGCGCCTGCGGGCCGGCATCCCGGTCCTTGCGCTCATCGAGTCGGCGGTGGGCCTCGAGAACTCCGTGGAGATCGCCAAGGCGCCCGGCACGTTCCGCCTCGCGTTCGGCACCAATGACTTCCGCAAGGACACGGGCGTCTCCGAGGACCCGATGGCGCTCGCGTACGCCCGCTCCAAGCTCGTGGTGGCCTCGCGCGTGGGCCAGCTGCCCGGCGCCATCGACGGCCCCTCGGGCGGCCTCGAGGGCAAGGCGCTCGCGGACGCCTGCGCCGTCACCCAGAAGATGGGCATGACCGGCAAGCTCATGCTCTCCCCGGCGCAGGCCGTGGACGTGAACAAGGGCCTCTCGCCGCAGCAGGACGAGATCATGTGGGCGCACGAGATGCTGGACGCCCACGCCGCCGGCGCCAAGGTCGGAGACGGCTCCTACCTGCCGCGCCTGGCCCGCGCCCAGAAGATCGCGGACCTCGCGGACTCCTACGGCCTCTGGAACGCGTAGGCGCAGACGGCCTCGCGGACGCGCCGGCGGGGCGAGTTCACTCCGCCGTCGTGCGCTGTTAACGCGGCCCTGCGAGGGTGGCCCGCATGGGGCAGAGACTCGTGGCGATCGGCGACTCGTTCACCGAGGGGCTCGGGGACTGGAACCCCCGCTTCCCCAACTCCTGCCGCGGCTGGGCGGACCGGGTGGCGCGCCAGCTCTCCAAGCAGGACCCTGAGTGGACGTACGCCAACCTGGCGATCCGCTCCCGCAAGCTCGCACCGATCCTGGACGAGCAGCTGGAGCAGGGCATCGCGCTGCGCCCCACCCTCATGACGCTCTACGCGGGCGGGAACGACCTTCTGGAGTTCAACGCCGACATCCCCGCCCTCATGGACCGCTACGAGTCGGCCGTGCGCCGCATGCGCGCCTCCGGGAGCGACGTCCTCCTCTTCACCGGCTACGACGTCCACATCTCGCCCCTCGTTGCCCCCATGCGCAAGCGCAACTGGGAGTTCAACAGCGCCGTCCGGGAGATCGCCGAGCGCCACGGCGCGGTCCTCGTGGACTACTGGGGCTTCGAGGAGTTCGCGGACCGGCGCTTCTGGGGCTCCGACCGCCTCCACATGACCGCGCAGGGGCACCGGCAGCTCGCGCGCCGCGTCCTCGAGACCCTCGGCGTGGAGCACAGCATCCGGAACGACGACGACGGCGACGACGAGCTCGACCGCGAGACCGGACGCCTGGGCCCCGTCGGGGACTTCGGCCGCGCGGTGGCGGACGAGCACGCCTGGATGCGCCGCTGGGTGCTGCCCATGATGGCCCGGAGGATGCGCGGCGTGACCCTCGGGGACGAGCTCGAGCCCAAGTGGCCGTACCCGATCCGCCCGGCCGCCGGCATGAAGCGGAACGCCCGGCGGCGGGAGCGGGTCTCGGTGCCGGCGGGCTCGTTCGTGGACCCGGACACTGGGCTCGTGTCCACAGGGGGAGGGGCCGGGACTGCGTCGTCGCGCGTCATTCCGTAGGATATTGGCCTAAAGACGGTCCCCTACCACGAACGGAAGACATGGGTCTCTTCTCCTCTTCACACCATGAGAGGTCCGGGCACGCGGATCCCCCCGCGGACGGGCGCGAGGTCTCCCGGCCCGGCGTCCCGGCTCTCGCCAGCGTCTGGAGCGACGGGCTCGGCCGCGTCGGCTCCCGGGCCGCTCAGATCCTCCTCATCGGCGTCGTCGCCTGGTTCGTCATCCAGGGCCTCATCAAGGTCAACGTCATCGTCATCGCGGTGGTCGTGGCCACGATCCTCGCGTGCGCCCTGCGCCCGGTGGTCCGCTGGCTCAAGAACGAGGGCATGGGCAACACCCCGGCGGCCATCACCACGTTCGTGGGCTCCATCCTGGTGCTCTCGGGCGTCATCTACGTGGTGGTCGAGTCCGTCGTCTCCCAGCAGAGCCAGCTCGCCCAGCAGGCGGTCTCCGGCGTCTCGAAGGTGCAGGAGTGGATCAACACCCTGCCGTTCAGCATCACCAATGACCAGATCCAGCAGTGGCAGCAGAAGGGGCTGAGCACGCTCTCCTCCTCGAGCTCGCAGATCTCGCAGGGCGCGCTGAGCGGCCTGTCCGCGGTCTCCAACTTCGCCACGGGCTTCATCCTCATGGCGGTCTGCCTCTTCTTCTTCCTCCTGGACGGGCCGCGCATCTGGCGGTTCTTCATGAGCTTCGTCCCGGAGAAGCACGCGGACAAGTTCGAGCAGGCCGGCCAGGGCTCCGTCAAGGTGCTCGGCCACTACATCCGCGGCACGGCCGCCGTCGCGTCCATCGACGCGGTGTTCATCGGCATCGGCCTCGTGGCCACGGGCGTCCCGCTCGCCGTCCCGCTCGCGATCATCACCTTCCTCGGCGCGTTCGTCCCCGTGGTGGGCGCGGTGGTCGGCGGCATCATCGCCGTGCTCGTGGCGCTCGTGACCAAGGGCGTCACGACGGCGATCATCATCACCGTCGTCGTCATCCTCGTCCAGCAGATCGAGGGCAACGTGCTCCAGCCGCGCCTCATGGGGGACGCGCTCAGCCTGCACGGCCTCGTCATCCTCCTCACGCTCGCCGCGGGCTCCACCGTGGGCGGCATCGCGGGCGCCGTCCTCGCGGTGCCGATGACCGCGGTGGCCTGGCACTGGGTCAAGGTGTTCCGCGGCCGGGGCGCGCCCCTCATGCCGGAGGACATCGCCAAGCGGGAGAAGAAGGAGCAGAAGAAGGCGGAGAAGGCCGCACGCCGCGAGGAGAAGAAGCGGCAGAAGCGCCTCCAGGAAAGCGCCTAGCCCGTGGAGTTCAACGGGATCACGCTGCTCGCGATGCTCGCGGTGGCGGCGGGGCTGTTCTTCACGGTGGTCCCCGTCCTGCCGGGCTCGCTCATCGCGCTGCTCGGGCTGCTCGTCTGGGCGATCGCGGAGGGGAACACGGTCGGGTGGATCGTGTTCGCCGTCTGCGCGGTGCTGCTCGCGGCCGGCGCCTCGATGCAGTACGTCCTGACGGGCCGCTCGCTCAAGCGGAACCGGATTCCGAGCGCGAGCGTCATCGTGGGCCTCGTGGCGGGCGTCATCGCGATGTTCTTCATCCCGGTGGCCGGCCTGCCGCTGGGCTTCGCGCTCGGGCTCTTCGGGATGGAGCTGGCGCGGCAGAAGGACGCGGGGCGGGCGATGCGCTCCAGCGTGGAGGCGCTCAAGGCCACCGGGCTCGGCATCCTCGCGGAGTTCGGGCTGGCCTCGGCCGCGGCGATCGTGTTCTTCGGGGCGCTCGTCTTCTCCTCGAGCGTGTAGGGGAGATTCCTTCCCCCCTCCCCCCCCCCCCCACGCCCCCCCAGACGCGTTTGTGGCGCGTTTCGTGCGAAATCAGGTCTGAAATCGCACGAAACGCGCCACAAGTCTGTGTGCCCTTGTTGTGGGGCGAGCGCCGCGGGCCGGCCGTCAGTACCGGGAGTCGGCGAGGGACGCCTCGGCCGGGCTCGGAGTGGCGTTGGTGCAGCTCGGGCCGGGGCCGCCGCCGGACATGAGGTCCGAGCACGGGCCGGAGTAGTTGTCGGCCAGGTCGCCGATGACGTGGCCCGTCTCATGCGTGACCACGCGCAGGGGGCTGTTCTGCGCGGTCTGGCTGTAGTCGATGGCCACCGTGCCCTGGCCCGGGGCGGTCCAGGTGGTGCTGGAGCCGTTCGCGCCGAAGTCGCCCTCCTTGTAGTAGACGTCCGCGGGGCCGTTGGTCTTCACCATGCGGACGTTCTTGAGGGAACCGTTCCAGATGCCGGCCGCCTGGTCGATGACCCCCGTGTAGGACGGCGCGCTCTGGCTGTTGTAGTAGACGATCTTCGGCTGCGCCGCGGCCTTGGGGGCCTGGGCGTACTGGGCCTGGCTGTTCTCGCCGGCGCCGTTCTGTGCGGCGTTCCCCTCGGCCGCGCCGTTCTGCGCGGGGGCCGCCTTCGCCTGGCCGGCCTGAGGCTGGGCGTTCTGGGCCTGCCCGGCCTGCGCGGCGGCGGGCTGCTGCGCCGGAGCCTGTGCCGGGGCCGGGGCCTGCCGGTTAGGCGCCTGCTTCGCCGGTGCGCTCGGCGCGCCGGCCGTCGTCGTGCCCTGAGCGGAGGCGGGGGCGTGGGACGAGGCGTGCGCCACGGGGCCCGCGAGGCCGCTGGCCGCAACGAGGCCGGCGGCGGTGATCAGAGCTTGCTTGCTGCGAAGCTGCATGCTGGATGACTCCTCTGTGTCGGTTGTTCCGCCGGAGGACGTGGTGTCTCGCGCGACGGCTGCCGAGGGAGAGTCCTGTGGCGGGCTGATACATCGGTCGTTGATCCGGCGTCCACCATAGGCAGATCGCCGGAGCGATCGAAAGCGGCGGGACGGACCGTCCGGGATGCGGGCGCGGTCCTGGTGGCCGGTGATCCCTGCGAGGGCGGGGTACACGCGGGGGTCGGACTCTGTTCACCCGCGTGTCGATTCGGGCCCCTAGCGTGGCGCGGGTCAGGAGCCGCTCGCCCCGCCGGCTCTGCGGCCGGTCCAGCGCCGGCCCGGCCGCAGCGCCAGGCGAGCCGGCCGCAGCCGCGAACCCTTCGCCTTGCACCCGGGAGAACCGCCATGACCTCTCTGACCGCTTCCCGCTCCGCCCGCCGGGCACTCGCCGCCCAGGGACTCGCCGCCGTGGGCGCGGCCGGGGCCCTCGTCCTCGCGGGGCTCGCCCCGGTCACGGCCGCGCCGGCACCCGCTTCCGCCTCCCCGGCCCCGGGGGCCGCCCTGCGGCAGGGCGCTCCGGGTGCCGCTGCGCAGCAGGGCGGCTCCACGAGCTTCGCCCTCTTCGGGGACACCCCCTACGGCGACGCAGCCATCGAGCACTTCCCGCAGACCATGCGGGAGATCTCCACCGGGCCGGGCATCGAGTACGCGGTCCACGTGGGGGACATCAAGAACGGCTCCACCCGCTGCGACACGGACTACTTCCAGTGGGTCCGCACCCAGTTCGACGCGTCCCGCGTGCCGCTCGTCTACACGCCGGGCGACAACGAGTGGGTGGACTGCCACCGCCCCAACAACGGGGCCTACAACCCGCTCGAGCGCCTCTCCGCGCTCCGCCAGACCTTCTTCAGCCGCGCCGGCCAGGGGCACGGCGCCCCGGGCCGCGCCGACCACGGCACGCCGGGCCACGGCGCCCCCGGCCGCAGCACCCTGGGGCACGGGAACCTCGCCGCGCGCTCCCAGGCGGCCGAGGGCTTCCCGGAGAACGTCGCGTGGACCACGAACAAGGTGGAGTTCGCCGCCGTCAACGTCCAGGGCTCGCACAATGACCTGGATCCGTGGTCGGGCCTCGGCAAGACCGCGGCCACGCCGGAGCAGCGGGCCGAGTTCCAGGCGCGTCAGGCGGCCAACGTCCGGCTCATCGAGGGGCGCTTCGCCCAGGCCGAGCAGCGGCACAGCACGGGAGTGGCGATCGTCATGCAGGCCGACATGTTCGACTCCTACCTCGCCGCGGACCCCGCCGCCGCCCGCGAGGCGTTCGGCCCCGTCATCCAGGCGATCGCCGACGGCGCCCGCCGCACGGGCCTGCCCGTCTACATCCTCAACGGCGACAGCCACAAGTACAAGGACCAGCGCCCCCTCGCCGCCGGCTCCCCGTGGGCGGCCGTCTACGGGCAGGCGCCGGTGCAGAACATCCGCCAGATCACGGTGGAGGGCGCGGCCGAGGCGCACGAGTACACCCGCGTCACCGTCGCCTCCCCTTCCCAGGCGGGCCGCCCGCAGGAGCCCCTCTCCTTCACGCGCGTCCCGATCCAGTAGGGGAGGACGACGACGGCGGCCGTCCGGCCTGGGCCTCGCACGTCCGCCGGACGGCTGCCTGTGCGGGCGCTGTCCCCGGCCTGCGCAGCCCGCCTGTCTCAGCCCAGCCCCGTCTCCCGGAGGGTGATGTTGATGCGGCCGCCGGGCCCGCCGTCGTCGGCCGAGAGCCCGATCCCGCGCGGCCCCGTGCCGTCCAGGACCGAGGGGACCCCGTGGAACGCGAAGCGGCAGGGGCCGCCGAAGACGAAGAGGTCGCCCGAGGCGAGCCGCACGTCCTCGTAGGGGCGGTTGCGGTGCTCGGTGTTGCCGAGCCGGAACACGCACGAGTCGCCGAGGGACAGGGAGACCACGGGCGCCCGGCGGCGCTCGTCGGCGTCCTGGTGCATGCCCATGCGCGCGCCGGGCGCGTAGTAGTTCGCGAGCGCCACGTCCGGCTCGAACGGCCCGTCCGGCGTCAGGTCCGCCTCGGTGAGGAGCTGGGCGTCGGCGACGGCGCGGGCCGCGAGCCTCGCGAGCCAGTCCGGGAGGGGGAGCGGGCGGGCGCCGTCGAACTCGGGCGCGGAGGGGGTGTAGCCGCCCTGCCGCCAGTGCCAGCCGAGGCCGAGGGACTCCACGCTCATGGGCTTGCCGCCGATGAGCGCCCGGTGCGCGGGGACGGGCCCGGAGCGCCACTCGGCGTAGGCGCGGACGGTCCAGGCCTGCTGCTCGGGCGTGAGGTAGCCGGGGATGTGGACGGCCCCGGGACGGATCTCGCGGGGGCGCGGGGCGAGGGCGTCGTCGCCGAACAGCGGGGAGCTCACGGACTTTAGACTAGGGTTCATGAGCCCGAAAGTCGTACCCGCGCGCGGCATGCGCGACATCCTGCCCAGTGCACACCGGCGTCGAGCCCGCATTCTCGACACGATCCGGCAGGCGTACGCGGAGCACGGGTTCACCCAGATCGAGACGCCGGCCGTGGAGCCGATCGAGCGCCTGAAGTCCGGGCAGGGCGGGGACAACGAGTCCATGCTCTTCGAGATCCAGAAGCGCGGCCTGGACCCGGAGCAGGCGGTCCGGCCGGGGGAGTCCGTGGACTCCGCGCTGCGGTATGACCTGACGGTCCCGCTGACGCGCTTCTACGCGAGCAACCAGGCGGAGCTGCCCGCCGTCTTCCGCGCCTTCCAGACCGGCCCGGTGTGGCGGGCGGAGCGCCCGCAGAAGGGCCGCTACCGGCAGTTCGTCCAGTGCGACATCGACGTGATCGGCGAGGAGAGCGTCCTCGCCGAGATGGAGCTCGTCACCGCCACGATGGACGCGCTCGGCCGCCTGGGCCTTGCGGAGGGGGTCACGCTGCGGGTCAACGACCGCCGCGTCCTCACCGATCTCCTCACCCGCGCCGGGGTCCCGGAGGCGGAGCAGCCGAAGGCCCTCATCACGGTGGACAAGCTGGACAAGATCGGCATGGACGGGGTGCGCGCGGAGCTCCTCGAGAAGGTCGGCCTGGCCCCGGACTCCGTGGAGGCGCTCACCGCCGAGCTCGAGCGAATCGGGACGGACTCGCCCCTGGACGCCTCGGCCCCCGCGCTCGAGGGCGTGGACCTCTACGACCTGCCGCAGATCGCCGAGGCCGTCCGCGCCGAGCTGCCGGACGTGCGGATCGTGTTCGACCCGACCC
Source organism: Arthrobacter sp. UM1 (assembly GCF_020483305.1). Taxonomy (GTDB): domain Bacteria; phylum Actinomycetota; class Actinomycetes; order Actinomycetales; family Micrococcaceae; genus Falsarthrobacter. Next base: position 172,501 of record NZ_JACWAB010000004.1, on the reverse strand, counting down.
TCGTCCGCGGCATGGGCTACTACACGGGCCCCATCTTCGAGGTGGCGCACGCCGGCTCCGGCTCCTCCGTGGCGGGCGGCGGCCGGTACGACGGCGTCGTGGGCAAGTGGCTCGGCAAGGACGTCCCGGCCTGCGGGTTCTCCATCGGGTTCGAGCGCATCGTGGACCTCGTGGAGCTCGAGGAGACGGGCGAGCGCCGCGTGGCGCTGCTCTTCCCCAAGGACGCCTCCCCGCTGGAGACCGCCCAGGCCAAGCGGGCCCTGGCCCGGGAGCTCGACTCCGCCGTGGTCATCCCGGTGGCGATGCCGCGCAAGCTCGCCGGCGCGTTCTTCGGACGCCTCCAGGAGGACGGCTTCACCCACTCGGTCAAGCTCGGCGAGGGGCCGGAGCAGCTGCGGGCGCTGTAGGGGTGCGGATCTGCTGGAACGGCGGCCCTGTGCAGGTTGTTCGGTTGGCTAGCTAAATGAGAACCGATCTCAACTAGAGGTATGATGGACGTCCGCACCTCACTCGGGAGAACCGTCCATGCCCTCTTCGCCGCCCTCCGCCCCGTCTGTCTCGCCTGTGTCGCCGTCCTCCGGCGGATCGGCGGGCCGCCGTCGACGTCGTCGGACCCTGCGGGGAGCGCTCGCGGCCGTTCTCGCGGCGGCGCTCGTGCTGCCGTTCGGAGGCGCGGCATCCGGCCCGGAGGGGGTGCCCGGAGCGGCTCTGCCCGCGGCCGCGGCTGACGAGGAGCAGGCGGGGGCGGATCGGGGCGCCCGGCCGGAGCAGCCTCAGCGGGAGGCGGTCAAGAACGCCCACGTGGACGCTGCGCACGTCCACTGGGACCGGGACCGCGGTCTGCGGATGGACCTTGTGGTCGGGGCGCACGCGGTCCGCCCGGCGGACGACCTCTACCTTGACCTCCAGGCCCAGCAGCACGAGGGCCACGACGTCTCCAAGCTGACCGTCCCCGACCCGTCCCGCGGCACGGATCTGAGCTTCCTCGGGAAGCCCGGCACCGTGCTGTGGAACGCGCCGCAGGCCCTCTACGGGAACTGGAAGCCGGTGTGGCCGGGCGTCGGCGCGGGGGACCTCCCGGCGTCCTCCGTGGACATCGACGACGTCTCCATCCGCCTCCTCAGCGTGGACGGCCCCGGGTGGATGGAGGTGTTCCAGGCGGGAGGAGCGCGGGTCCAGCGCGTGTTCTCGAGCCGGGATCCCAAGCTCCAGTCCTTCCCCGTGAAGCCGCACGCCCACGGGCACTTCAACTGGGCGTTCAGCAAGCCCGGCCGCTACACCGTGGCCTTCCAGGCGCGGAGCCGGGACCCGCTGACGGGCAAGCCCGTGGTCTCCAACGTCTCCAAGGTCATCTGGCAGGTGGGGCCGCCGAAGGGGGACGAGCCCTCTCTCGACGTCGGCCCCGAGTCCCCGCGCCACCGGCGCCCGGACGGCACAGCCCCCGAGCCCCGGCCTTCGGACCCTGCTTCTCCTGAGCGTCCGGAGAGCCCGACGGCGCCGCAGCCGTCCCAGCCCGCCAGGCCCTCGTCGCCTGAGCAGCCGGCGCCGGCGGCGCCCTCGCCGCACCGGACCTGCCAGCGGGCCGTCATCGCGAGCGGCCACGTGGACCTCGCCGTGGAGCAGGCGGGAGGCGAGTTCAGGCCGGTGCTCGTGGACGAGTCCCGCGGGCAGGCGGTGCGCCGGGCGCCTCGGAGCGCGGTGCTCGCCGTGAACGACTCGCTCAAGACCCGCATTCCCCGCGGATTCGAGGCGGTGGGGCCTGCGGGCAGCACGGCCTGGATCATCCCGCAGGTCCAGGAGCCCCGGGGCATCTGGGCCGGCTTCAACACCGAGCGCCTGGACTACGGCCGCCTCGCCGGCCCGGTGAACGTGTCCCTCGCCTCCGTGCGAGGGCCCGGACGGGTCACGCTCTTCCAGGAGGACCTCATCAACGGTCTGACGGTGCGGTGGGACTCGGCCAAGCGGCCGCACGGCGCCTTTCCGCTCGCCGAGCCCTCGCACGTCCACCACGCCATGTCCTTCAGCCGGCCGGGCCTCTACGAGATGACGGTCCGGTACTCGGCGCGGGGCAAAGACGGCCGAGTCCACACCGCTGACGCCCCGTACACGGTGGCGGTCGGGAGCGGGACGCGGCTGCCGGCAGGCGCATGCGCCGCAGGCGCTGGCGGTACCGGGGGCGGCGGTTCGGGCGCAGTGGGCGCAGGGCCGTCCGGCGGCAGCCCGTCCGGAGGCCCGTCCGGTGATCTGTTCGGCGGCGCCCCGTCCTTCGGATCTTCGTCCGGCGGCGGGGCCCTGAGCCTTGCTGCACAGCTGGCCTCGTCGGTCGAGCCGGGCGGCTCCGCCTTCGGCGGGGCGGCGGGAGGGCTGTCCGGTGCCGCCGGTTCCGGCGCGGCCGGGCCTCTCGGCGATGCCGGTTCGCTCGGCGGAACGGACGCCGGTGCCCTGGGGGAGGGCCCCGACCCGGCCGCGGGAACGGGCGGATCCGTTCCCGCAGCAGACCCTCGCTCTGCCCAGCCGCTCGCTGGCGGACGCGGGTCCAGCGTCCCCACAGCAGCCCCCGCCTCGGCCAGTGCGGCCGTGGTGGGTGTACTCGGCGCCGCGGGCGCCGCCTTCGTCGTCGCGCTCGCCCTGTGGGCGGCTGCGACCAAGCGCTCTCAGAGGAGTTCACATGCGTCGTCGTCCGCTGAATAAGGCCGAGGTGCCCGGAGCCGCGCGAGCCACGGGAGCCGCAGCTCTCGTTGCGGCGCTCGCGCTCGGTTCTGTGGCGGCGCCCGCCTCTGCGCTCGCTGCTGAGCGGGCCGCCGTCCCGCTCCAGGGGGAGGGAGGCGGCGCGGAAGGGGTCCGTGCAGACCGTGCCCGCGCGGAGGAGCCCCGCCCCGACGAGGGCGGAGGGATCATCCGAGGCGGCGGCTCCGAGGTGCTCAGCCTCTCCTGGGACGGCATCAAGCCCGTTCTCTCGTCGAAGGACGCGGACGGCAAGACCGTGCAGTCGAGCCGGAGCCGCTTCCTCCTCGAGTCCCGCCCGGACAGCGAGAACCCCGGCAAGGACGCCTCCCTCTTCACCGTTCCCCCGGTGGACCCGGACAGCGACATCTCCTGGATCGGCAAGCCGGGTCTCACCGTCCCTGCGGCCCTGTTCCACGGCAAGGGGGACAAGCAGGACTTCGGGAGCTCCTTCGCCAAGCCGCCCGCCGGGATCAAGCCGGACTCGCTGCGGCTCAGCCTCCGGCAGTTCTCCGGGCCGTCCTGGTTCGAGCTGGGGGAGTACCGCCCCGGCTACCGCTACACGAAGCGGATGCTGAGCAGCACGCACCCGTACTTCAAGAACTTCCCGTTCGAGGGCAGGACCAACTACGAGCCGAACTGGACCTTCGGCGCCCCTGGCGAGTACAGCATCACCCTGACCCTCTACGCCGAGACCGACGACGGCGACCGGGTCTCCTCCAACTCCGTGACCCTGAGGTGGAGCGTGACGGCGGGTCGTGCAGCCGAGAAACCGAGCCCCGCCCCCTCGAAGGACCCCGGCCCACGGCCGAGTCCCGCGCCGAGCGAGTCCTCGCCGACGCCGAGCCGACCGGCGAGCACGTCGCCGAGCCACCCGCCGAGCCGCCCCGTGAAGCCGTCTCCCCAGGCCCCGGCGTCCCGCCCCGCGCAGACCCCTTCCCAGCCGAAGCCGGGTCCAGGCGGGGGAGCGGCGGCTGACCTGCCGCCTCTGCTGGGTCCCAGCTCCACCGTGGGAGCCGGAGAGGGCGGAACAGGCTCAGGCGGCTCTGCTGCGGCGCTTCGCCCGGCCCCCGTCCCGGACGCTGAGCCTGCGCTCGCCACCGGCCCGGCAGCCGGCGGTGCCGGTGCCGCCGGCACCGGCGGAGACCAGACAGGCGCAGGCGCGCCCGGCGGTGGCCAGCCCGGCGGGGACCAGACAGGCGGCGACCAGATAGGTGGAGGCCAGCCCGGCGCGGACGCGGGCGCGGGCACGGTGCCCGAGCCACCGGCCGCCCAGGGCGCGTCTCACGGCAGCGGTGTCACGGTGTTCAAGGGCTCGCCGGGCGCGTCCCGTTCGGGCTCGGCCGGCTCCGTGGGACCTGTTCCGCTGTGGGCGGTCATCGTCGGGGGAGCGCTGACCACGGGCGCCGTCGTGCTCGGAGCGCTCGCGGTCGCAGAGCGGAAGAGGGGTCAGCGGAAGGGCTGACCTGGGAGGGGCGGCCTCACCTGGGCAACACCGGCCCCCGGCCAACTCACCGGGCTGCCCCCCCCGGAAACGCAGAGCGGGCGGCCACCCGATGAGGGTGACCGCCCGCTGCGGTCTGCTGGGGCCGGGGCCTAGCGGTCCTGCCAGTCCTCGCCGAACTCCTCGGCGAAGTCGGCCCGGTCGATGCGCCGGTGGTAGCGCATGCCCGCCGCGCCGCCGATGAGCGCCGCCACGAGGGACAGCACCGCCACGACCGCGAGGGCGATGAGCGAGGGCAGGCTAAGCAGGTTGCTCGTCGAGGGCACCCACTTGGAGAGGCCCGTGCCGCTCAGGCTGGACAGACCCACCACCGCGGCCACCGAGGCGGCCGCCGTCACGATGATGAACCACAGCCACACGCCGAAGCCCTGCGCCGCGCCCGAGAAGCGCGCCATCCGGCCGGCCACGTAGCCGCCGGCCAGGAAGGACAGGAACAGGATGACGCCGCTGACCACGGCGGCGAGGATGCCCTGGCCGCCCGTGAGCGCCGAGCCCGAGGTGATGGACTGCAGCTGGCGGGTGGCCTCAGCGCCGGTCGTGTTGTTGACGTAGGAGATCATGCCCACGACGGCGCTCGCGATGAGGCCGAGGAGGCCCATCATGCCCATCGCCGTCAGCCAGCCGAAGAAGCCCGTGCCCAGGCGGAGTCCGCCGAAGGCCTGCTTCTCCCGGTCCAGGAGGTCCAGGCGGTTGCGGTATTCGAGGTCGTTGTCCGCGCGGTGGTCGCGGGGCTCGTGGCGCTCGTCCTCGCGCTCGCGGCGCAGGAACGGGGTGTCCTCGTTCCGGCGGTGCTCCTCGTTGCGGCGGTCCTCGTCGTCGCCCACCGCGGCAGCGCCGGAGAGCCCGGCGGCGGAGGCGGCCGGCATGGCCTGCGTCTCCGTGCCCATGGGGCGGACGGCGGAGTGGGAGGCCGTGTCTGCGCCGGTGGAGCCGCGGCGGTCCCCGTCCTCGGAGCGGCGTCCGCGGGAGACGGAATGCGAGCGGGTCGAGTCCTCGTGCGGCTCGTCCCACTGGCCGGGGACGTACTCGCCCACCTCGTCGTCGTCGAATCCGTTGAGGAAGTCCGGCTCGGGGCGGGTGCCCTGGGAGCCGACGCCGGAGAGGCCGCGGGGCTGGTCGTCGTCGTACCGGGTGTTGCGGCGCTGGGAGGGAGCCGCGCTGGCCCCTGCGCCCGAGGCGGCGGCCGCGCCGCGCTCCACGCCGTGGCCGGAGCCGAGATCCGCGCCGTGCTCCGGGCCGCGGCGGCCGGAGGAGCCCACGTGCTGGTGGGCGGCCGTCCGGGTGTCCTCCACCGGGCCTGCGCCGACGAAGCCGGTGGGCGGGTTCGGATCGTCGCCGGCAGAGCGGGCGGAGCGTCCCGCGCGCTCCGGGTCCGCCGGAGCGGCGCCCGGCTCGACCCGGCCGCGGTGCTCGCTGCGCTCGCCGTCGCGTCCGTCCTCGACATCCCTGCCGAAGTCCGCGCCGGAACGGGGCTCATCGAGACGGTCCTCGCCGAGGCCCTCGCCGTCGCGCTCCGCGTGCCGCTCCTCGCGGCGCCCGCGGAAGCGCTCGGCCTCGCGGGAGAGGCGCTCGCCGAGGGTCATGCCCGAGTCGGCGCGCTCCCGCGGCTCCTCGGACGTGCCGCTGACGAGCGGGATGTGCTGCGTCTGCTCCTGCTCCTGCTGGGAGCGGCGGAGGGCGCTGGAGCCGTTCCGACGCTCCTCGCGGTCTGACGTGTTCTCAGGGGTGGCGTTCATCAGGACTCCTCTGGGCCCGTCACCGAACGGGCGGGCTCGGCGTGCTGCTTCTGGCTCTCTAGCCTAGCGCCCTCCACATCCACATTCGGCAGGATCCTGTCGAGCCACCGCGGGATCCGCCACGCCCGCTCCCCGAGCAGGTGCAGCAGCGCGGGCGTGAGCGTCATGCGGATGACGAACGCGTCCACGAGCACGCCGAACGCGAGCGCGAAGCCCATGGGCCGGATCATCGCCTCGTCCGCGAAGATGAAGCCCGCGAACACCGAGACCATGATGAGCGCCGCCACGGTGACGATCCGCGCGCCGTGGTTGAAGCCGCTCCGCACCGCCGTCCGCGCGTCCTTCCCGTGGACATACGCCTCCCGCATGCCGGACACGAGGAACATCTGGTAGTCCATCGCGAGGCCGAACAGGATGCCCACCACCATGGTCGGCAGGAAGCTGAGGATCGGCGCGGGCTGGCTCACACGGAACAGGTCCCCCATGAAGCCCAGCTGGTAGATGCCGACGACGGCGCCCAGCGTGGCGAACAGCGAGAGGAGGAATCCGCCCGTGGCGAGCAGCGGCACCAGCACGGAGCGGAACACGAGCAGCAGCAGGATGAGCGAGAGGCCCACCACCACCGCGAGGTAGAGCGGCAGCGCCTTCGCGAGCGTCTCCGAGACGTCGATCTGGATGGCGGACTGTCCCGTGACGTGGGAGACCGCGCCGGTCTTGTCCTGGATCGCCTGCTTCTCGTCCTTGATCTTCTGGACGAGCTCCTTCGTGGACTCCGAGGCCGGCCCCTCCTTCGGGATGACCTGGATGACGCCCGTGCGGCGGTCCTTCGAGAGGGCGCCGGGGACGGCGGCCACGACGTCGAGCCGGCGCAGCTCGTCCGCCGCCTTGTACTGCGCGTCCTTGGCCTGCTCCTCGCTGAGGCCCTCGGGCAGGTCCGTCACCACGACGAGCGGGCCGTTCACGCCGGGGCCGAAGTTCTCGCTCACCGCCTGGTACTCGCGGTACTGGGTCGAGTCGCGGGACTCCGAGCCGCCGTCGGGCAGGGCGAGCCGCAGCTGCGCGGCCGGGATGGCGAGCGCGCCCAGCGCGAGCACGGACGCGAGGACCGTGACCCACGGGCGGCGCGTGACGATCCGCCCCCACTTCCGCTCGGAGACGTGGTGGTCCTCGAGGCGCTCGCCGCGCTCGAGGCGGCTCTGGTTCTCCTCGGCCACCGCGCGCATGCGCTTCGGCATGGCCTGCCGGCCGATCGCGGAGATGAGCGCCGGCGTCAGCGTGATGGCCAGGAGGACGGCGACGGCGATGGTGCCCGCGCCCACAAGGCCCATCGTCCCGAGGAACGGGATGCCGGTGACCGTGAGGGCCGCGAGCGCGATGATGACCGTGAGGCCCGCGAACGTGACCGCGTTGCCGGCCGTCCCGACGGCGAGGCCCACCGCCTCCGTCTTCTCCAGGCCGCGCATCCGGTTGGACCGGTAGCGGTTGACGATGAAGAGCGAGTAGTCGATGCCGACGGCGAGGCCCAGCATGGTGCCGAGCGTCAGCGACGTGGACGTGAACTGCACCAGCGAGGACAGGGCCACGCCTCCGCCCACGCCGATGCCCACGCCGAGCACGGCCACGAGCAGCGGGAGCCCCGCCGCCACGAGCGTGCCGAGCATGATGAACAGGAGCACCGCCGCGATGACGACGCCGAGGATCTCGCCCGGACCGGCGACGCTCGGCGTCTGGCCGATGATCTCCTTGGAGTACTCGACCGTGAGGCCCTTGTCCTTGAGCTTGTCGGCCTCCGTGATGAGGGCCTGGCGGTCCTCGTCCTTGAGGGCCTCGGCCTCCTCGTCGAAGGAGACGGAGACGACAGCGGCCTTGTTGTTCTCCGCCACGAAGCGCATGCCCTGGGTGGAGTCGAGCTGGCGCTTGGCCTCGTTGACCTTCTTCTCGCCGTCCGCGAGCTTCTTCTTGGCCTCGGCGAGCTGGGCGCGGCCGGCGTCGATCTTGGCCTGGCCCTGCTGCAGCTGCTCGGCCTTGGGCTTGACCTGGGACTCGATCGCGGCGGCCTGGGCTCCCATGCCGGCTTTCTTCATGCCCTCGATCTGAGCGAGGACGGGGGCGAGCTGCTTGCGGCCCTGGTCCAGCTGCGCCTGGGCCTCGTTGAGCTTCTTCTCGCCCTCCGCGATCTTGGCCTCGCCGTCCTTCTTCTTCTGCGGGAAGGCGGCGATCTGGGCGCGGCCGCTGTCCGTCTGCTCCTGCAGCGTGAAGGGGTCCCGGACGTCCTGGACGTGGTTCTTCTTCTTGAGCCGCTCGGCGGCCTGCGTGACGGCCTTCTTCTGGTCCTCGGTGAACGGCTTGTCCGAGAGGACGGCGAACTGCCCCTGCCCGCCCGAGGCCTCCGGCAGCGCGGTCTTGAGCCGCTGTAGCGTCTGGTAGGACTCCGACTGCGGGAGGGAGAAGGAGTTGACGAACTCGCCCTTGAACGCGACGGCGGCTCCGCCGACGGCAAGGATGACGACGAGCCAGGCCGCCATGAACGCGCCCTTGCGGCGGGCGGCGAGGCGGCCGAGCTTGTAGAGGAAAGTGGCCATGGATCCTAGCTTTCGGCGTGGTCGGCGGGGGAGTGGCTGGCGGCGGACGAGCGGTGCGAAGAGGCCGCACCCGCGGACAGCTCCGAGGCGAGGCCCCGGAGGAAGATCTGGAGCATGGAGCGGGCGGTCTCGGCCATGATCGGCGCGAGCTCGCGGTCAGGGCCTTCCCGGCCCCCGCTCTCCTGGAACGCGGCGACGGCCGCCTCGCAGGCCGCGTGCGCACTCGAGGCGACGGCGGTCTTGAGCGCCTTCACCACCAGCGGGTCCGCGCCGGGAAGCCGCGGGGCGAGGCTGCGCTCCAGCTGCTCCTCGAGCCGCGCCCAGCCCTGTAGCTCGCAGCTCTGCAGCTCGGGGTGCTCGTGGGAGAGGGGCGACATCCGGGCGATGATCCGGGCCATGCGCTCGCGGCCGTCGAAGAGCGAGACGCCCTCGAGGACCACGTCCAGCACGGGCTTGTCCGCTGGCTGGCCCTCGAGCACCTCGCCGAGCTCGTCGATGACCCCGATGAGCGGCTCGAGCACCGCCGCCGCGACGCTCGGGTAGTAGTTGAAGAACGTCCGGCGCGAGCAGCCGGCGGCCTCCGCCACCTCGTGCGCCGTGAACGCGCCGAACCCCTTCTCCAGGACGAGGTCCTGTGCCGCCTGCGCGATGGCCGCCCGCGTCCGCGCGCGGTTCAGCTCGTGCTTCGAGGGGGAGCCCGACGACGACGGCTGCGCGGCGGCCGTGTTCCAGGCGATGTCTTCCCTGCCGGGGGCGGTGGTTTCGGGGGCTGTCACGCCTCTCAGGCTACACGTTCTGCACGCTGTGCAAAAACCTGTGCGGGCCTGATTGAGGCGACTCCGAGCAGCCCGGTCCGCTGCTTCCGTCTGAGGCCTGCCGTTTGGTCGCCTCGCAGGCGGGGGGGGCAGACCGGGTTCGGGCTCGAGGCAGGCTTGTGCACCCGGATCGTTCGGTTTGAGGGCCGGAATCCGAACGATCCGGGTGCACAAGGCGGGCCGGGTTCGAAAAGGGGCCGGCACTCGCCGCCGCCGGGTCCTGGAGCGCACAGGTGAACGCTCAACCGGCCCCGCCCAGCCCCGTCCGGTCCAGTCTCAAGCGAGTCTGAGGCGAGTCCGGGCCGGCCCCGCCCCACTCGGCAGCCTCAGCCCAGGCCCGTCTCCCTTGTGCACCCTCTGGTGTCAGGATTCGGGCCAGATCCTGACATCAGAGGGTGCTGAAGCGCGGGAACAGGGTGCTTAAGCGGGAGAACAGGGTGCGCATGCCCGCCCCCTTCCCCCCCCCCCCCCAGGAGCGAGCATGCCTGGGGATGGGCTCATCGGAGCAAAGTCGGACGGACAGAGCGGCCTCTCAGGAGAGGGCGGCCTCATTTCCCTCCGGCCCGTCGCATCCTCCGGTCCGTCCCGTCCTCCGGTCTGTTACATCCATCGGTACTGCCTAGTCCGGGTTCGGGCTCGAGGCAGGCTTGTGCACCCGAATCGTTCGGTTTGAGGGCCGAAATCCGAACGATCCGGGTGCACAAGCGGGGGGGGGGGGACAGGGCGCACAAGGCGGGCTGGGTTCGAAAAGGGGCCGGCACTCGCCGCCGCCGGGCCCCGGAACGCACAGGTGCACGCTCAACCGGCCCCGCCCCAAAGGAAGCGCCCCGCCCCTCAGCCCTCTCGCTCGGCGAGGTACCGGTGCACGAGGGGGACGATCGTCGCGCCCTCGCCCGCCGCGGAGGCCACGCGCTTCATCGAGTTGGCCCGGATGTCGCCGGCCGCGAAGAGCCCCGGGATGGAGGTCTCGAACGCCTGGGGCGGCCGCCCGTCGATCCAGAGCCGCTGCTCCACGTCCGAGCCGGTGCAGACGAACCCGTGCTCGTCCGTCCCCAGCTCCTCCGGGTACCAGGAGCTCTCCGACTCCGCGCCCAGGAGGAGGTAGAGCCCGGCCGCCGGGATGTCGTGGTTCGTGGCGTAGCTGCCCACGCGGGAGCGCAGCGTGATCCACTCCAGCCGGCCGTTCTCGCCGCCTCCGCCCACCACCTCGCTGTTGGCCTTGACGCTGATCCGGTAGTTCGCGTTGATCTCGCGGATGAGGTAGTCGCTCATCGTGGACTCCAGCGAGTCCCGGCGGATGACGATCGTGACCGCCTTGGCGAATCGGGACAGGTGGATCGCGGCCTGCCCTGCCGAGTTGCCCCCGCCCACCACGAACACGTGCCGCCCCTGCATCTTCCGGGCCGTGGCCGCGGCGGCGCCGTAGTACACGCCCGCTCCCTCGAACTCCTCCAGCGCAGGAACGCCGAGCCGGCGGTACGTGACCCCCGCTGAGATGAGCACGCTCCGGGCCCGGAACTCGGTGCCGCGGACGGTGAGGCGGAAGAGGCCGTCGTCGTCGTCCTTGCGGAGGGAGGAGACCGGGCTGACGGAGAAGAAGGAGGCGCCGAACCGCGAGGCCTGCGTGCGCGCCCGCTGGGTGAGCCGCATGCCGGAGATGCCGCGCGGGAAGCCGAGGTAGTTGCGGATCATGGAGCTGGTGCCGGCCTGGCCGCCGATGGCCTCGGCCTCGAAGACCACGGTGTCGAGGCCCTCGGAGGCGCCGTACACGGCCGCCGCCAGGCCTGCGGGCCCTGCGCCGATGACCGCGAAGTCGATGACCCGGGCGGCCGTCTCCTCCACGGGCGGGTTGGAGAACGCCGCGAGCTCCTCGAGGGAGGGGTTGGAGAGGAACGCGCCGGTGGACAGGCGCACGAGCGGCCACTCCCACTCGAATCCGGCCTCCTCGGCCTGGGCGATGACGCGCCGGCCGTCCTCCGAGTCCGGCCGGTACACCGCCGCCGGAACGCCCATGCGGGAGGCGAAGTCCAAGAGGCGGCCGAGCTCCCGGGAGGGCTCGTGCGTCACGAGCTCGTAGACGAACACCTCCGGGGTCGCGGACGTCCACGCCCACTCGGAGAGCTGCTCGGTGACGGCCGTGTGGAACTCCTCGTCCCGGACGCCGCGGGGAATGGCGAGCGCGACGTCGATCCGGCCCGTCTGCGCCGCCTCGAGGTACGCCGCGGCCGTGGCGGAGAGGAAGCCGAAGACCGCGCCGATCCGCTTGGCCGTGGGCACGAGCCGGTGCACGGCCTCGAGCACGTCCAGCCCCACGCCGTCCGAGAGCTCGTATTCCGCGATGCACAGCGCGAGCGGCGCGCCGTCCAGATTCTGGACGAACTCGACGGCCGCGACGCCGTTGTCGAAGCACTCGACGCGGTAGTCCTGCTCGTACCGCCTGAACTCGCGGGCGAGGGTGTCCAGGTGGGCATGCCCCACGACGACGACGGCGGGGCGCGGACGGGCGGGGGAGCCCTTCTCTGCTGCGGGGATTCCAGTGTTCACATCCCCATTCTCGCAGGGGCCCTCTGCGGATTTGCACGCCCGGATAGTGTGGTGCTCAACAGTCTTGATTTCGAGGAGGAAAAGTGGCTGCTCACGAGCACTCGGCTGACCACAACGGCGTTGACGCGGCGGCTCGCTCCGCTGAGGCGGGCACGGACGATCTGATGTTCGTGGACGAGGTGGAGAGCCAGGTGAGGGACTGGCTCAAGACCGCCGAGACCGTCCCCGCGGACTCCTCCGCGCAGCAGCTCGCGGACCTCCTCAAGGACCCGGACGGCCTGGACTTCACCGTGAGCTTCGTGGACGGCGTCATCCGCCCCGAGGACTCCCGTGTGGCGGCCCGCAAGCTCGCCGAGCTCGCGCCGCGCGCGCCGAAGTTCCTCCCCTGGTACATGCGCAGCGCCGTCCAGGCGGGCGGCATCGTGGGACGGGCGGGGCGCGCGGGCGCCGGCGTCGTCGTCCCCGCCGCCCGGAAGGTGCTCCGCGAGATGGTGGGCCACCTGCTCGTAGACGCCACCGAGGACAAGCTGGGCCCGGCGATCGAGCACCTCAAGGAGCGGGACGGCATCCGGCTCAACATCAACCTCCTCGGCGAGGCGATCCTCGGCGAGCAGGAGGCGCAGCACCGCCTCGAGGGCACCAAGAAGCTCCTCGCCCGGGATGACGTGGACTACGTCTCCATCAAGGTCTCCTCGACGGTCAGCCCGCACAACCCGTGGGCGTTCGACGAAGCCGTGGACCACGTGGTGCAGTCCCTCACCCCGCTGTACCGCCTGGCGGCCGAGAGCCCCAAGGCGAAGTTCATCAACCTGGACATGGAGGAGTACAAGGACCTCTCCATGACCATCGAGGTCTTCCAGCGGATCCTCGACCAGCCGGAGTTCAAGGATCTCGAGGCTGGAATCGTGCTCCAGGCGTACCTGCCGGACGCGCTCGGCGCCTACCTCAACCTCCTCGAGTGGTCCAAGAAGCGGCGCATCGGCGGCGGCGCCCCCATCAAGATCCGCCTCGTCAAGGGCGCCAACCTGCCCATGGAGATCGTCGAGGCGTCCCTCCACGACTGGCCGGTGGCCACCGTGGCCTCCAAGCAGGACGCGGACACCAACTACAAGCGCATCCTGGACAACGCGCTCAAGCCGGAGAACATCAAGCACGTCCGCGTGGGCGTGGCCGGCCACAACCTGTTCGACCTCGCCTTCGCCTGGATCCTCGCGGGCAAGCGCGGCGTGCGGGACGGGATCGACATCGAGATGCTCCTCGGCATGGCGAGCGGCCAGGCCGAGGCGGTCCGCCGGGACGTGGGCCACCTCCTCCTCTACACGCCGGTGGTGCACCCGGAGGAGTTCGACGTCGCGATCGCCTACCTCATCCGCCGCCTGGAGGAGGGCGCGAGCTCCGAGAACTTCATGTCCGCCGTGTTCGAGCTGGACAAGAACGAGGAGATGTTCCAGCGGGAGAAGCAGCGCTTCGTGGCCTCCCTCGAGGCGCTCGTCGAGGACCGGGACGCCATCCCGGCGCCGTCCCGCCGCCAGAACCGCGCGGCCGGAGACACGGGCGAGGAGACCACCCCGTCCTTCCACAACACCGCGGACACGGACCCGGCCATGGGCCCCAACCGCGCGTGGGGCCGCAAGATCCTCTCCCGCGCCACGGGCTCCAAGCTCGGCACGGACGAGGTCAACCAGGCCACCATCTCGGCCGAGGCCTCCGTGGAGAAGGTGCTCGCCCGCGGCGTGGAGCTCGGCAGGGACTGGGGCTCCGTCCCCGCTGAGAAGCGCGCCGAGGTCCTGGACCGCGCGGGCGAGATCTTCGCCGCCCACCGCGCCGAGCTCCTCGAGGTCATGGCCTCCGAGGCCGGCAAGACCCTGGACCAGGGTGACCCGGAGGTCTCCGAGGCCATCGACTTCGCCCACTACTACGCGGAGCGCGCCCGCGAGCTCGAGCACGTGCCGGGCGCCGAGTTCCGCCCGTCCACGCTCACCGTGGTCACCCCGCCGTGGAACTTCCCGACGGCGATCCCCGCGGGCTCGGCCCTCTCCTCGCTCGCCGCCGGATCCGCGATCCTGTTCAAGCCGGCCCCGCAGGCGAGCCGCACGGGCGCCGTGGTCCTCGGCTTCATCCGCCAGGCGCTCGAGGAGAAGGGCTTCGACCCGGACGTGGCCAAGCTCGTCATCCTCTCCGACGAGCAGCGGCTCGGCACCAAGCTCATCGCCGATCCGCGCGTGGACCGCGTCATCCTCACCGGCGCGTTCGAGACGGCCGAGATGTTCCGCTCGTTCCGCAAGGACCTGCCCGTCCTCGCGGAGACGTCCGGCAAGAACGCCGTCATCGTGACGCCGTCCGCGGACATCGACCTCGCGGTGCGGGACGTGGTCAACTCCGCGTTCGGCCACGCGGGCCAGAAGTGCTCCGCGGCCTCGCTCGCGATCCTCGTGGGCTCCATCGGCACGTCCGAGCGGTTCGAGCGGCAGCTCGTGGACGCCGTCGAGTCCATGGTGGTGGGCCCGCCGCGGCAGGCCACCACGCAGATGGGCCCGATCATCGAGCCCGCCGGCGGCAAGCTCCTCAAGGGGCTGACCGAGCTCGGCGAGGGCGAGCGCTGGCTCGTGGAGCCGAAGCAGCTCGACGACTCCGGCAAGCTCTGGAGCCCGGGCGTGCGGGACAACGTCAAGCCCGGCTCCGAGTACCACCTGACCGAGTACTTCGGCCCGATCCTCGGCCTCATCCGCGTCAAGACGCTGGACCAGGCGATCGCCGTCCAGAACGCCGTGGAGTACGGCCTCACCGCGGGCCTGCACTCGCTCGACATGGGCGAGCAGATGCACTGGGTCAACCGGGTCCAGGCCGGCAACCTCTACATCAACCGCGGCATCACGGGCGCCATCGTGCGGCGCCAGCCGTTCGGCGGCTGGAAGCGCTCCTCCGTGGGCGCGGGCACCAAGGCCGGCGGCCCGAACTACCTCATCGGCATGGGCACCTGGCACAAGGCCCCGTACCGCGGAGGCCAGGGCCGGGACCTCACCGAGGCCGCGATCGAGCACGGCGAGTCCACGGTGCAGGCCCGCGTGGTCCTGGACGCCTCCCGGGCCGTGCTGTCCGCGGACGAGCTCGGGTTCGTCCGCCAGTCCCTCGCCAACGACGCGTCCGTCTGGGCCACCGAGTTCGGCGCCGTCAAGGACGTCTCCCAGCTCGTGGCCGAGCAGAACATGTTCCGCTACCTCCCGATGCCGGGCGTCTCCGTGCGCTACGAGGACACGGCGTCCCTCGGGGACTTCGCCCGCGTCCTCGGCGCGGCTGCCACGGCAGGCGTGGAGCTGGCCGTCTCCTCCGACGTGGAGCTGCCCGCCGCCCTCATGGCCGCCGCGCACTCCCGCGGCTGGAAGGTGACCGTTGAGCCCCGCCACGAGTGGCTGCGGCGCGAGTCCCGGCGCCCCGAGGGCGTCAAGGGCGCCGGCCGCGTGCGCGTGGTGGCCGGGGCCGACGACGACGCCCGCGCCGCCGTGGCCCGCGAGCTCATGGAGGCCGTGGACGGCCGCCCGGACGTGGCGGTCTACGCGGGCGAGGTGGTCTCGGCCGGCCGCGTGGAGCTGCTGCCGTTCCTGCGCGAGCAGGCCATCAGCCGCACCGCCCACCGCTTCGGCAACCCGCTCCCGGACCTGGTGCTGTAAAAGCGGGGCGGACCCAGAAAGGCTCGAGGCCGGATTCGGACTGAATCCGGCCTCGAGCCGTTTGGAGCCGTGGTGGGGCTGGACGGAGGCTTCAGGAGCCGTCGAACTCCTCGAGCCACTCCTCGAGGGAGGTGAACTCGATTCCCTCGACGCCGTCGGGGTCGTAGCGGACGATCTGACCTGCAGCGCCGTTGGGCCCCGGATCGCAGTCAACGCAGTCGAAGGCTCCCGTGCCGAAGTCGAACAGGGGGACCCAGCCGCGCCGGTAGGCGCCGTTCTTGAGGACGCCGGGCTTGTCCTCGCTCAGGTTGACGGTCTCGTTGAGGCCGTCGGAGTTCTCCTCCGCGAGCTCCTCCAGCTCCTCGGCGACCTCGATGGCCTCCTCGAGGCTCATGAACTCCCGGTACTCGGAACCGTTGTGCAGCCGGAGGATCTTCTTGTACGTCTCGGGGAACGTCACGCCGAGCGTTTCCTCGGCTTCGGCGATCTCCTCGTCCGTGGCCGGCTCGTTCCACTCGTCGCCGTCGAACTCGAGTTCCTCGGCGATGCGCTCGAGGTGCTTCTGAACCTCTGCAGTGTCCATGGTGTTCTCCTTCGCGGTGCTGGTCAGCCGAGGTTGATCTCGGAGATGGGCGTTCCCGGGGGAAGGTCTTTGACCTGGTTGTAGACCTGGGCGTTGAACGTCCAGTAGACGTCCATGTTGTTGACCTCGAAGTTGGAGATCTCCTCTTCGCCGCCGAGGAAGGCGGGGATCTTGAGGCCGATGCAGTCCGTGAATTTCAGGCCGTACACGCCGAGCGCCTCGAAGGACTTCTCCATGACCTCCGTCTCGAGCATGTCGGCGGCGCCGTCGCTCTGGAGAAGGAAGGCGACGGTGTCGTGGTAGTCGGCCATGGGGCTGGCCTCCATGAACGCCGAATCGGCGCGCAGGGCGACGTCGTTTCCCTCGATTTGGACGCGGCAGAAGTGGCGGCCCCGCCAGTCGACGGCGAAGGGGGTGAGCTCAGCGGCGCGATCGCCGAAGAAATCATAGAGGTTCTGCTGGGCGAGGGCCCCCGATTCCTCGTTGTGGAAGCGGAGCAGGCCGTTGTTGAACGTGGTCCCGGGGAGATTGTTCTCGGTGATGACAGGGCCGAGGATCTCGGGAGCGTAAGCGCGGGTGTTGGGTTCTGTCGCGGTGAGACTGAGTGCCACGATGCTGCCTTCCTGAGGAGAAGTGTTGCTTTCACCCTATGACAGGGTGCTGGGGTGGGCGCCACCCCCCCTCGTGCGATTCAACGGTTCGGCAGGGCCGGAGGGATCGGGGTCCAGTCGGGGAAGCCCTGGAACCCTTCGGGGAGGTTCACGTGCGGGTTTTCGGGCAGGTTGGGCATGGTCAGGGGGAAGCCGAGCTGCTGGCGGATGATCAGGGCGTCCGTGTGGATCGCCTGGGCGTAGTCTTCACGGGTCCAGCCGATGTCGTTCCCGAAGGGGAAGTGGCTGAGGAGATTGGTGAGGTCGATCATTTCCTCAAGGTAGGTGTGATACATCGGAACCGGGTCGGGTCTCCAGCCATGGGAGGGGTTTTCAAGGGTTCCGTAGAATCGTTCTTCCCGAGGGTCGGGGTCGACGAGACGTTCAAACTTCCGAGATGCGAGGGCGCGGAAAGGGGAGTCGACTCTGGAAGGCGCGTTGGCGGTTTTGCTGAAGAGCTTGGCGTAACCGGTCAGGTTCGCCTTCTCGGCGCTCCACCGGAGGGTGGGCAGCGAGAAGTAGATGGCGATCCTTCTTTCTGGGGGCAGAGCCATGATCTGTGTCAGGCGCCCTCGGAACAGAAGTTCGAGGGGGTCGGTCAGCTCTGCCATCGAGAACAAGATGGACAGCTCAAGCTGCAGAGCATGCGAGTTGTACTCAGACCTGCATGCGAGTTCCTTGTCTGCTTTCCTGCACAGGTATCGCTTGACGTCTTTGTTTCCAGAGGCGCGGGCGAGGTCGACAGCGTCCTTGAACAGTTGATCTGTCTGCTTCTCAAGGACGGGGTCGAAGGGCGATGCACTCATGAACGGAGTCCGGGTCCTTTCCTGGTTTGAACGGAAGTCTTCGGCGGGGGTTCAGAGGGGGCCTCAGGGCGGGCTTCGCAAGGATGGGCTGTGGTGCCTTCGCGGTGGCCGTCATTCCCTCGGAGATGCCTCTTGGTCAAGGAGGTCGAACTGTTCAGGCATGAATGTCTCTTCCGACGTGGGAAAATCGGGCAGGGCGGGAGGGAGGCCAAAATTCGACCTCATAACCCTCAAGTTCGACAGGATTGCTCTCTGGTACTCTCGCGGGCCCCAGTCGACATTGGTATTGTCTGGATAGTACTTCCAGAGGTTTGAGAACCGTATGATCTCATCGAGGTATGTGTAGATGGTGGAATTGGGGCTTCCTTTCCAATGAGTTCCCCGAATGTCCTCGGTGCCATAGAGTCTGAATTCTAGCGTTCCAGGAAATGTGTTGCGATATCTCTGAGTGATCATCTCGGCACTTGCGTCAAGGGGTGTTGCTTCCACGGTGGGGGACTTTTTGTCAAACAGTGATGCATATCCGGCAAGGTTCAAGTGACTGGCGCAGACCTCATATGCAGGAAGCGAATGATAGATTGAAGGCTTTGATAGGGGGATTACCGCAGCGAGGCGCAAAATTCTCGCTTTGAACATTTGGATTACAACATCACGGAATCCTGCAACTGTGAATAGGGCGACAAACTCCTCCTGAAACCGAATTGAACCCATGGGGGACGAAGAGCAAATCATTTTAAACGCCTTCTTTCCCATATATTTTGTTACAGGATAAAGGTCCTTTTCGCGGGCCAGTTCGATCGCGGATGCATACATGTCATCGGATTCGTCTGCGAGAGACTGGTCTGCAATATAAGCTTTGTTCACTGTAGTCGTCCTTAAAAATCTGGTTGTCGTCGGCTCGGTACCTGACCGGTGAGTTTTCCCCTTTCAGGATAGACACTCGTAGCCGTCAGGGAGCGTTGTCTAGGGGGGGGGCATCGTCAGGGAAAACCGAGGTGTTGCCGGATGACCATGGCGCTGGCCCCCATGTCCGGTCGTAGTCGCCTCGGGTTCAGACGATGCTGTTGCAGAAAAGATGCGCCAACGGGGTTGGCTAAGTCGTTCGTCTCCTCAAGCGTATGTGCGATCCATTAGGACGGGGCTGGTCTCTACGCTGTGACTGACTTGCTTGAAGGTTCCGCAGAAGCAGCCCCGTTCAAGGCCGGGGACCAGTGAACCGGTTGTCTCCCCGATAGCGGAGTGAACGGCCAGATGAGCAGCCTCGGACGAGGTGCAGTGCGTCGGCGGGTTTACCGGAGCGATCGGTGCATTCAGTCAACTTTGTGTTGTCAGTACACTTTCGCAGGATGGACTGGGGCGGGTAGCGCCTCTGCCTCCACTGGGTTGCCATGTCATGATGTCGATGTTCGTGCTTCGCGGACCAGTCGAAAATGGCCATCACGGTACTGAATTGGTGCTTGTTGACTCCTAGTCCAAACACTCTAGCGTGTCGGCAGATATTCGGAATACAGTTCATCGAATTCGCTGAACTCGACGAAATCTGCTGGAAGGATGACCCCGCTCTCCTCGGGCCATGGCGTTGCCGCTGGGGAAAGGCCGATCCGAGCCCTGAGAATCTGGGCATCCTTGTCTAGCGCTGACTCGTAGTCTTCGAGGGTCCAGTCAATATTGTTGTGCCGGGGGAAGTAGGTCTTGAGATTGATGAAATGAACAATCTCGTCAAGAAAAGTGTAGATGACGGATTGAGACCAGCCTTTCCAGTGATCGCCAGGCGTCTCTACGTCTCCGTAGGCGAGAAACTCGTTTCGTCCCTGCTCTGCGTTACGGTAGCGATTGGTATAGTCCTGTGCCGAGTTCTTGAGAGGAGCGGCGAAGGTTACCTGAGTCTTGGGTCTGAATAGAAGGGAGTAGCCAGTCAGATTCAACCGGTCTGCGCACCACGCCATAGTGGGAAGACTGTGAAATGCAGAATGTTTTGCCGGGAGTTTCAGAGACTGGATCTGAAGAATGCGACCCCGGAACATGAGAACAGCGGCTTCGCGAAGGTCGGCCAGGGTGAACAGCACCATGTAGTGTTCTTGCGTCAAAAGTGAAGCGCTCGAGGCTGAAGTGCATATTTTCTTGTAGGCGGACTTCCCCAAGTAATGGGATACGAACTGATTGCCCGACCTTTCTGCAACTTGCACGGCTTCCTTAAAGAGCCGGTCGGCTTCTCTTGCCGTGGCCTTGTCTTGGATGTGTTCAGTTCGCACGGATCGCCTCACCCTTGGTGATGAAACATGGTCTTTAGCTTCTCCTATTGTGGCGCCGATGAAGTCCCCTCATAGCCGTTCAGAAACCAGGAGGGCGAGGGTCAGGGGTCCAGTCAGGCAGACCTGTGAAGCCATCGGGTAGAGCTACGTGCGGGTTCTCGGGCAGGTTGGGCAGGATCAGCGGGAAGCCGAGCTGCTGCCGGATGATCAGGGCATCTGTCTCTAGGGCGCTGGCGTAGTCATCCCGGGCCCAGCCGATGTCGTTGCCGAACGGGTATTGGGCCACGAAGTAGTTCAGTCTGACCATCTCTTCGAGGAACGTGTGGTACATCGGGACCGGATCGGAGCCGCTCCACCCGCGGCTGGGTTTCTCAAGGGTTCCGTAAAATGTGGGGTCGAGATTTTCTGCGAGTCTTTTCGCGTGGCGTGAGGCCATGCCACGGAAGGGCGAGTCGATCCTGCTGGGGGCATTGGACGGCTTGCTGAAGAGCTCGGCGTACCCGGTGAGGTTTGTCTTCTCTGCGCACCAGCGCAGGGTGGGCAGCGACCTGTAGATGCCTCTGCCTCCCTGTGGTTGGAGTGCCATGGTCTGGGTGATCTTGCCTCTGAAAAGCAGCTCCAGCGCTTCAGTGAGCTCGGCCATCGAGAAGAGGATGGCGAACTCGAGCTGGATCTTCCACTCGTTGTACTTGGACCTGCACTTGATCTCCTCTGCGGCCTTGCGTCCCAAGTACTTCTTGACATCCTTGACCCCTGAACTCTGGGCGCGCTTCACCGATTCGGCGTACAGACGGTTGGCCTGACGCTCAAGGATTGGGTCATAAGGCGTCCGTTCCATGCCAGCGGTCTCCCATCTTCCTTGCCTCATGAGACTGATTGGACGTCCTGGGCTCCTCGTGCTCCACTTGCGTCGCAGCAGGCGAGTCCGAACGAAATCACTTCAGGAGGCAGACCGGGTCGTCGTCCTGGTTCTCCCAAGCGTGACTTCTCCGACTGCTGACTGGAGATGAACATACATATACCCGCTCAGTCGGCGATTGACCCTCCCGAAGGATCAAGTCAGCCTAACGGTCTTGACCGAGCGGCCGCATCGTATTGAGGAGGAAATCCGTTGAACGAGAACGGCAGCTCGATTCGCGACTGGACTCTTCTGGGAGGTGGATCAAGAGGCAGGCCCAGCATGTGGCGCGCGAATCGTGCATCTTCAGCGAGTTCGGCGTCGAAGTCTTCAGTAGCCCAATTCATGTCGTTTGCTGAAGGGAACTGCCTGTATGCGGCTACGTCAGACATTTCACGCATGAGGCGATCCAGCCGGGGAACTGGGGCGTTGACGACAAGCAGGCTTGGATTCTCTATGGTTCCGTACCAGTCCATTCCCGATTTCGCCTGATCAGTGACCAGTTGCTTGAACCCTCTAGATGCTGGAGGGCAGGTCATCGGCATGATCTCGAGGTCGAGCAGCGAGGCATACCCGTCAAGGCGGAGTTCTTGCGCGCACCAGCGAAGTGTCGCAATTGTCTGACAGACAAAGAAATTTATTTCGTTGAGGTTTTTCAAGTGATTCATATGATGCCAGATGAGGCGCTCAACAATAGTTGGCTGGCTCGTGAGAGTCGCCAGTATGGAGTAGTTTCGAAGCATCTTAGTCGCTTCGGACGTTCCGTCCTTCAGCTCCCTGCGAAGGTCTTTACCGCGGTATCTGTCTGCCAACCTGCACACGCCAGGAGTCCATTCCGCGACGGCCCTCGTCAAGTAGTCTTCATCATGTACGTCTTTAGCCTCACTCGCGGAGGCGAGCCTGAAAGCCCGACCTGTCAATCGGCTCATCCAATTGTCACTACGCATGTGATTGTCTTTCGGCAGATGGACAGTTGGCTGGATTCAGGGCAACCAGCCACCTCTGAACCCCGGATATGCGCTTCCGTCACTGTCTCTTCGGACCGTGCACGTCGATCTGTGGAGGAAAGCCCCGGAGGTCCGCAGGTGCCATCGTGTCAAGCTCCATCCTATGATCGGGTCGTTCTGCAGGAAGGCCCATTCGGGCCCGCGCGAAGGACGCGGATATTGCGAGCTCCTTATTAAAGTCTTCGATGCCCCATTTCAAGTCATTGCCGGATGGGAATCGACGATATGTTGCAAGGTTCGCCATATCGTCGAAGAGCCTGTCTAATGCTGGAATGGGGCTCACTGTGAATGTGGATGTAGGTTTTTCGACTGTGCCGAGCCAATCCCAGTTGTCGTCGTCATCATTCGTCACGAATCGCTGGATCTTCACAGAGGCAGGAGGTTCACTCATCGGCTCGATTTCAATTGCGAGAATTTGGGCGTACTCCGAGAGACCAAGATATTCTGAACACCACTGAATTGTGGAAATCTTGCGACATGTCAGAAACGTGATGGCACTCATCTTGCTGCTCGTCTCTAAAACATATTGTACGAGGTGTTCCATCAAGTTTTCCTGGCCGGTGAGGGCAGAGATGACTCCGAACTTTGTGAACATTTCGGCTCCTCTGACGGAGTCTTCCAGCAGCTCTGCTTCGATTTTGGGGCCGAGATACTGGTTCGCGATCTCCGATATTGTGGGATTCCAGGCCTCAACTGCCTCATGCAGAAGCCTCCCGGCATTGGCGTCTGTCGCGATCATGATTTCGGGTACCTTCCGTGAATGATCCCGGCGACTCTCGTTACGCCTCCGCCTGAAGGGTTGGCCATCTCGAATTGGCCTCGAATCATCTCATTGCGAATCTGGGTGCCGACGCTGCGACCCTGAACTTCAGGCACTCTTCTTACAGCCTTCCATCCACTTGTTGCATTAAGGTGCAAGCATATTAATTTGAGGATCGTCTCCGCCTCAGCTTGTTTCCAGCATTTACAGCGTTGGCGCGATTCGTGAATGCCCCGCCTGAAAATTCACCATAACCGGTTGTGCTCACGTCGTTAACCAGCCATTCTTGGATCATTCCCATTTTGACCATCTTCCCTTGATTTCAATTGGCGGCGGCGTTGGGATCTAGTGGATTACCCCATGGGTCAAGTGGGCCATATGGCATGTCGCGTGCATTCTCGTCGATCTGTGGCGGGAAGCCGTTGAACCATTCGGGGGTCGGAATCGTCGCGTCCGCTTCTGGGTCATCGCGGTCGGTGGGGAGCCCGAGCATAAATCGCGCAAAGCGAAAATCACTGGCAAGTTCCAAGTCGTATTCTTGTGGAGACCAATTTAGGTCATTGCCTGATGGAAATTGGCGATATGTTGCTACTTGGGACATTTCGCGAAGCAGTAGATTCAACCTTGCAACTGGTTCTCTCCTGACGAGCCGGCTGGGTTCTTCGATGGTTCCGAACCAGTCCATTCCAGCTCGTTGTCGATCGGTTACCAGATGTTGAATGGCTTCCGATGCGGGGGGCTCCTTCATTGCCTTGATCGTGATCGTAAGACAGTCTTTGTACTGAATGAGGCCGACCTTATAGCAACTCCACCGTAAGGTGGAAATTAGCTCACATGCCCGGAATCCTATCTCGCTGAGCTCGGATGCATACGACATTGTATGGAGGGCAAGAGGGGCTACGACATCTTTTTGTTCTGTGAGCACCCCTAGGATCGAAAAATTCTGAATTTGATTCAGGGCGTGGTAGGTATTCCCTGTCATCTCTTTCAAGAAGTCTCTACCGAGGTAGTTATCGGCGGGGGTGCAGATGCCCCAGTTCCATGCATCGTATGCTTGTCGGATGTATTCGGAATTGACGTGGCTTTCGGCCTGAGTTCTCTTTGGGTGTTTACCTCAACGGGCCCTGAAGCACGGCATTTACGCGCGTTCCCTTCTGATTTGGATTGCTTGGGTCATCGACCACGAATTCACCCCGTGCTCGCTCGAGTCTGATCTGAGCGCCGAAGCTTCGATTTACAGTCTTATGCAACCACTGCATGTTCTCCATGCTGTCTTTGCCGCCCAACTGCAGCTCGCGCTTGTGATCGAGATCGAAGTTGTGAAGTTCTGTCTGCAGGGCCGACTTGTAGTCGCTTTCGTTTGCGATTCCGTCGGGTCGCGCTTTTGCTCGGTCCTCAATTCGGGAGAGGATTTTGTCTTGGATTTCCTCTGGGACGTTCATGGAGCGTAGTGCGTTCCGGGGGTTTTCGGCCTGAAACACGTGCTGGCTGAACTCATCCATATCGGAGGATCGGGTGATGATTCTCTTGTCTGGAGTCTGGAAGCGAAGCGGTTTCGTGGAGTGTTGTGCCTCGTTGTTCAAGATATCGAGCTTCTTGCGGAACTCCATCTGTCGAAGCGCATCCCACTTGGCTCGTGCCCGGACGAAGATGTTCCTCGACCCATCCGGCATCTGGCGGTCAGGAAGTTTCCCGCCATGGCTGCCGTTGTTCCCGCCGTGGCCGGTCCCTGAACCGCCTCCGTGACCGGCCCCGCCGTCGCCGAGGCCGTCTCCAGCCTCGGGTCCGTGCTGCTGGTCGCCATTGTGGGCGCTGCCGTGGGAGTCGTGATGCTCGGCATGACCGGCAGGACCGGCAGGTCCGCTGGAATCAGAGGGGCGATTGTGTCGGTCGTGACCGATGCCCTCGCCGTGAGCTCCGGAGCCGTGAGAAGTGCCGGAGGAGCCTGCACGGTGGGACGGTCCAGAGGAATGCGAGGCGCTGTCCCCTGTGCTCGTCCGCTCCAGCGTCGATGTTGAACCGTGCCCGTGTGGGTGCGTGTCCGCATGGGCCGCGGGGCGTTCCAGGGTCGCCGTGCCGGCTTTGGCTCGCGGCTCCGTGAACTGGGCGTACTGGGCCCGGTGCCCCGGAGAGGACTGCGGCTGCGTGCGCGGGGTTTCAGGTTCGGTGCGGCCAGTGCTGCTGAGGCTGTCCTTCTCGGCGTGGGCTCGAGCTGCAGCCTCCTTGTGCGCAGCGGTTTCGCCAAGGTCCACCTTCTTGTGGGTGTGCGGATCCACCACGACGGTGTGGTCTCGTCCGCCGATCTTCTCCCTTTCGACCGTGACCTTCTCGCTGGGGTAGTGCCGGACGGGCCCGGTCTGGACGTCAGACAACTTCGAGGACTTCATCGAGGTCGCTGATACGTGACTGTTCCGTCCCGAGGCCTTGCCCGGCTGTGTCTCCGAGTTGCAAGTTGCGTCTAGATGCTCATCGAGGAGGTCGTTGCGCGCCAGCGGTTGCACAGAAGCCGTGTCAGAAGCCGTGTGGTGGGACTGGAGTCCAGTCGGGAAAGCCCTGGAACCCTTCGGGGAGGTTCACGTGCGGGTTTTCGGGCAGGTTGGGCATGGTCAGGGGGAAGCCGAGCTGCTGGCGGATGATCAGGGCGTCCGTGTGGATCGCCTGGGCGTAGTCTTCCCGGGTCCAGCCGATGTCGTTGCCGAAGGGGAACTGAGCCTCCAGATAGTTCAACTTGATCATTTCTTCGAGGAACATGTGGTACATCGGGACTGGGTCTGGTCTCCAGCCTTTGCTGGGATTCTCTGGGGTTCCATAGACGTCTGGATCCAGATTCTCCGCCAGTCGCTTCGCGTGACGAGATGCCATTCCTTTGAATGGGGACTCCACCCGTGAAGGCGCGTTGGCGGGTTTGCTGAAGAGCTTGGCGTATCCGGTCAGGTTCGCCTTCTCGGCGCTCCACCGGAGGGTGGGCAGCGAGAAGTAGATGGCGATCCGTCTTTCTGGGGGCAGAGCCATGATCTGTGTCAGGCGCCCTCGGAACAGAAGTTCGAGTGGCTCGGTCAGCTCTGCCATCGAGAACAGGATGGACAGCTCAAGCTGCAGAGCATGCGAGTTGTACTCAGACCTGCATGCGAGTTCCTTGTCTGCTTTCCGGCCCAGGTATCTCTTGACGTCTTTGTTGCCGGAGGTGCGGGCGAGGTCGACAGCGTCCTTGAACAGCTGATCTGTCTGCTTCTCAAGGACGGGGTCGAAGGGCGATGCGCTCATGAACGGAGCCGGGTTCCTTTCCTAGTTTGAACGGAAGCCTTCAATGGGCGTTCCCGGGGCGGCACCGGACTCAACCGTCTGGCGCACGAACTTGCCAGTGCCAGGATCTCCGATCTTCCAGCGCAGCTGCGATCCCACACTTCGGTTGACCGACTGCTCGAGCCATTGGAGATTATGTGTTGCGTCCGCGCCGCCTAGCTGAAGATCGATCTTGTGGTCCAGATCGTAGCCCTTCAATGCTGTGCGAACGAGCTCACGGCGTTCCCGGCGCAGACTTGCCTCGGAGAGGTCACTTCTCTTGTCAAGGGCCTCCCAATCCTGCGTCAGTTTCTCGGACTTCAGATGATCCGGGAGTTTTTCGTACGCCTTGTCGGGATACTGGTTGAGGAAACGGCGCTTGTTCCAGTAGCGCTCACCAGGCTTTTCGAAGGTCATCGGTTCGCCTGCAGCGCTCTTGGCCTTGGCTTCCTCGTCGAGGCCCGTGACCTTCTTGTCGAACTCCTGATGCTGAATATCGCCCCAGTCCGTCTTGCGGTTGAGGGCGACAATTCCGCGTTCCGGATCGTCTGAGACCCGTTCTCCTCCACTGCCGTGGCCCCCCGAACCGCTGCCATGGCCTGATCCTCCGCCGCCATGGCCGGTTCCCTGGTGGCTGGAGCTCATCAACATGTCATAGTTCTCGTGGAAGGAATTCAGCTTCGTCATATCGCCCGGAGCGTGGTCAGCAAACGCGAGCTTGCCCGAATCGAACGGTCTCAGTTTCGACACACCAGTTGCGAAATGCTCTCCGAGGGTCTGGGCGCCTGCTTTGGTGTAGGCATTGAAGCGGTCAACGGCCGCAGCTGCTCGCTGAGCCTGCGGCAGCACAGCTTCCTTCATGCCCTGGGCCATGCGGCTCTCCGTGACCCGGTCCAGCGTCCGAAGACCTGCCCTGGTCACGTCTTCCACGGCCAGAGAGGCCTGATTCTTGATGCTGAGCTTGATGTCGCGCAGACGGACGTTCGGCAGCTTGACCGGACTCAGCTCGCCGAGCTTGCCGAGCTTGCCACCGAGGCTGCTGGCCACGTCCCCAACTTTGCCCGCAAGGTTTCCGGCCTTGCCGGCGAGCCGGCCGACCTTGCCCGCCGTCGCCGCGCCCTTGAGGCCCGCACCGGCGCCGCCGGTGGCCACGGTCTGGAGCACATCGCCGGTGAGCATGCCTGCGGCCTTGGCCGGGTTCCGCTTCCACTCCTCGACATTGAGCATGGCCGCGCCCACGTTCTTGAGCCGCCCGGCGGACTCGCGGTACCGGTCCGGGGCCATGGCGGCCATGACCGGGGACGTGGTCACCGCGACGTCGACGGCGAGCGTGCCGATGCCCTTCCAGGTGCTGGAGAACGTCTCCCAGTCGAACGGGTTCACGAGCGAGACGAGGCCCGTGACCGTCCCCTTGACGCTCTCCCAGAGGCCGGAGCCGAAGTCCTTGGCACCGTCCCACAGATCCCGGTACCAGGGCTTGTCCCACTCGGCCGGCTTGCCCCATGGCGCCTGGCCGGCGCCGGCGGCGGAGTTGAGCATGTCCCTGCTGTAGCCGTAGTACTCCTGGCCGCTGCCTGCGGCAGATCCGTCTGCGGCAGTCTCGCGGTACTGGGTGCCGCCGTAGATCTTGTTGATCGCGTTGGCGCAGGTGCGCTCGGCGGCCTGGTGGCTGCTGACGAGGCCGCTGATGCGGTCGAGCAGCGCCTGCTGGTGCTTGACCTTGCCCTCGTCCTTCTTCCAGTCGCTGTCGCCGGAGACCTCCTTCTCGAAGGAGTCGATGTCGGAGACGAGGGTCGCCTTCGTCTTGGCCAGCTCCCGCTCGGTCTTCGCATAGGCCTCGAGGGCTTTGGCGGCGTCGTCGGCGTTGGTCTTGACGCCGTCGCCGTCGCTCAGGTTCGGGTTGAGCGCGTTGACGAGCGTCTCCGTGTCCGGCGAGACGAAGTGGGTGCGGAGCTTCTTCCACTCGGTGTCGATCTTCGTCGTCGCGCTCTCGACGCTGGAGCCGTGGCTGCGGATGCTGCGCGCGTGCTCTTCGACGGAGTCGGCGTTCGCGAGCGTGGGGATCTTGGAAGAGTCAATGCCGGAGGCGGTCATCGGGCGTCCTTTCGCGGGCCGTGGGCGGGGGCGCCGGCGGACTGCGCAGAGCCGCCCTTGGAGGCGCCGGGGGTGTCCTTGCCCTTGCCCTCCGTGTGGTCGATCGACGTGACGGCCCGGTGGATCATGGCCTCGTCGCCCTGGCGGAACTCGGCCACCGCCTCGCTGAGCTTCGTGGTTCCGTTGCTCGTCAGCGTGGAGATGGACTGGAGGTCCTTGCCGAACGAGTGCTCGTAGTAGCCCATGAGGGCCTTGGACACGATCCCAGACTGCGATGCCTTGGCGGCCGCGGGGATCTCCTTCGCCATGCCCTTGTTGGCCGTGTCGAACGGCTTGGACTCGGTGCCCACGTTGGTGATGACCGTGTTGCAGCCCTGAGTGCTGATGCTGTACTTCATATGCCCTTCAAAACCCCCATGCGAAGACAGATCGGGGCGGGCGAAGATCGGCTGTCTCCGCCCGCCCCGGCTGGCGGCCCCTCCCGCGCGGGGAGGGCGCGGCGCCCCCTGTCAGGGGAGGCGCGCCGCCTGTGAGCGGCTGCTCGTCAGCCGATGTTCGCGACGGCGGTGCGCGTCTTGGACTGCGTCTGCGTCGCGGTCTGGTCGTTGTCGCCGAGCGTCGTCTTGACCAGGTGGATGATCTGCTTGACCTCGGTGGAGGCGTTCTTCCAGCGGGTCTCCACATGCTGGTACTCGTCCGAGGCACCGTCCATCTGGAAGTCGGACATCGCGGTGGCGACCTGCTGGTCGCGCTGGCCCATCAGCGTCTCGAGACGGGAGACGATGCCGTGGATGTCTCCCTGGACGTTCTGGGAGGCGTCGGTGTCGAAGGCGATGCGGTCACTGCCTGCAGTCATGTCAGTAGTCCTCTGAGTTCTCGGAAGTGTGCGGTGTCGGGGATCAGCGGGCGGCGAAGCGGGCGCCGTCGAAGTTCGCGGTGCCCTGCGCGCGCTGAGCGTTGTCGGCGGTGTCCTGGTCGCCGGTCTGCGTGTGCTGGTTCATCTCGCTCTGGCCCTGGTTGATGGCCGCGAGCGAGGTGCTGAGGTCGTTGGTGACCTCGTCCACGCGGGACTTGAACTCGTCGAACTTGGCCTTGCCGCCACCGCTGAACTTGCCCTCGAGCGGCTGCGCCGCGTCCACGAGCTGGCGGACGAGCGAGACGAGCTCGTCGCTGCTCGTCCCCGTGTCCCGGGCCAGCGTGCCAAGGGTCTGTGCGCCCATATCGAACTTCATCAGCGAACCGTCCTCACTGTGTTGATCTCCCCCATCGGGATCGCCCGCAGAGGCTTGAGTTGACGAGCCACCCTAACCATGTTTCCGTTCGCCGCCGCAACTTCTCGGCGGGGGAGAGGGGCCATTCCCTGCCTATTCCGGTCTGCTTTCCCGGCGATATTCCAGATTTCAAATGCCTCAATTCGCCGCAGGATTCCGCGCCTCACACAGTAAGGCGGCCGAATCAAGCCCGAACTTCCCTTAGAGTTGACTGAAGACACCGTTCGCGCGGCCCGGCGGCTCGCGGACGAGGACGCGAGCAAGGACTCAGGGGGAATCCGTGCGCCAGTATGACCAGCAGGTGGTCGAGGCCGTCACCCTGCGGCGCCAGCGCGTCCAGAACGCCGTCTTCTTCGGCGGCGCCCGCTGGCGGCGCCAGCTCCCGGACCAGCTCCGACCCCTGCTCATGGGCGTCATCGTGGCCGCGGTCATAGCCGCCGGGTGCATCGCCACCTCGTTCATCGTCAACCTCATCGAGAAGCAGCAGGCCGAGCAGGCCAAGCTCCGCCGCGGCGCCGCCCCCGCCTCGGTCACCCAGATCCACCCCACCGGCACCGAAGGTCTCCTTTCGTGACAACCTCTCTCACCCGAGTCACCGTCTCCGCGGACGGCCGCAACGCCGAGCTCCTCCTCCCCTCCGACGAGCCCGTGAGCGCCCTCCTTCCCCGCCTCACCGAGGTCCTCCGCTTCTCCGGGTCCACGGGCGCGGGCCGGGTGGCCCTCAACCGCCTCGGCGGCCCCGCCCTCCCGGACAGCGCCTCCCTCCGCGAGGCGAGCGTCGAGGACGGCTCCTGGCTGCTCCTCACCGCCACCGAGGACGCGCTCCCGGAGCCGGTGGTCTACGACGTCGCGGACGTCGTCGAGGAGGAGCTCCCCGCCCTCCAGCGCGCGGGCACCCCGCAGGCGCGGGACCTCATGGCCTCGGTCTTCGGCAGCCTCGCGCTCATCGCCGCGTTCGGCCTCTTCGCCGCCTGGATGCCCTCGGCCGTGCCCGTCGCGGCGCTCGCCGCTGCGGCCGCGTGCTGGATCGCGAGCGCGGCGGTCCCGTGGCGCGCGGGCCTCTTCAGCCGGGTCCTCTCGCTCGTCCCGCTGGCCATCGGCGCGTGGGCGCTCGTCGTCGGCCCCTGGAACACGGAGGCGAGGATCTGGATCGCGGCGGGGACCGTCCTGCTCACGCAGCTCGCCCGGGAGGCCAGCCGCCGCTCGGCGCGCAGCGCTGTGGCCATCCTCGCCGTGGCGCTCTTCACGGGGGCGGCGTGGGTGCTCACCCTTCAGCTGACGCCCCGCCTCGGGGACGCGGCGGCCGTGGCCGGCTCGGTCTCGGTGCTGCTCCTCGGGTTCGTCCCGCGCTGGGCCATCGGCCTCGCGGGCCTCAACTCGCTCGACGACCGCCGCGCCCGCTCCGAGGAGGTCACCCGCCTCTCCGTGTCCACCTCCCTCGCGGCGGCGCACCGGACGCTCCAGTCCTCCTTCGTCTGGATCGGCGCCTCCGTGGCGCTCGCCTCCGTCCTGCTCGACGACGGCGGCCCCAGCCCCGCGTGGCACATCTCGCTGCTCGGGGCCTGGGCACTCGTCATGCTCCTGCGCCTGCGGCACTTCCCGCTCGTGCTCCAGCGGGTCGTGCTGGGGGTCGCCGCGGGCGTCGTCGTCGCCTCCCTCTTCACCGCGCTCGCGGCGGTCCTCGGGAACCCGGTGTGGACGGCGGCGGGGGCGGGGGTCTTCCTCCTCGCGGCGCTCGCGCTCCTCGGCGGCTCGGCGATCCGCCTGCCGGAGCACGTCCAGGCCCGCCAGCGGATGCTCGCGGACCGGGTCGAGTTCCTCATCGCGCTGTCCATGATCCCGGTCCTCATCGGGGGCTTCGGCGTGTACGCGTCCCTCGTCTCCACGTTCCAGAAGTAGGAAAGGACTCCCACGATGTCGTCACGACGAGCCGGTGACCGCTCCTACCTCCGGGGCAGCGCGACCTCACTCGCGGAGGCGGACGAGTCCCGCTGGGCCCGTTACGGCCGCCTGGCCCTCACCGCGGGGCGCAGCGCCATCCAGGACGCCTACCCCTCCGAGCTCGCGCGCACAGTCCAGGGCGCGCAGCAGCCGGTCTCCACGGGCCGCCGGATCGCCGTGGTCTCGGCGGGCGGCGGGACGGGCGCGTCCACCGCGGCCTCCCTCATGGCCCTCGCCCTCGCCGAGGTCCGCCGGGACGCCGTGGGGCTCGTGGACGTGGAGAGCCTGCGCTCGGGCCTCGCGCCCAGCCTCCTCGAGACCGCGCACGGCGGCCCGCGGGCAAGCCTCGGCGCCCTGAGCGTCGCCGCCCCCTCCGGCCGCTCCGAGTTCCTCGCGGCGCTCTCGGGGAAGGAGGGGCGGCCCGTCGTCGTCGGCGCCAGCGGGTACGAGAAGCCGCTCGACGAGCGCGGCGCCGCGACCCTCGTGGCCGAGTTCTCCCGCCACTGCGCGGTGACCCTCGTCGAGTGCCCGGCGGGGATCGACGACGAGCGGACCCGCGCCGTCCTGCGCCGCGCCCACGCGGCGGTCCTCGTGGCGGACCTGAGCGAGTCCGGCTTCCGGGACGCCCAGGCGCTCCTCGACGCGATGCGGGAGCAGGGGTTCGACCTCCCCGTGCTGCTCCTCGGCAACGAGCGCAGCTCCGGCCGGCCCGCGGTCCTCCGCCGCGCCCGGCGCACGGCCCGCGAGTCCGGCGTGGCGTTCGAGGGCCTGAGCCACCAGCGCCGGTTCCGCGCGCCGAAGCCCCTTTCCCTCGACGCGCTGCCGGAGCGCGTGCGGCTCGAGGTCTTCCGGATCGCCTCGACGGCGCTGACGCTCGCCCGGACGGGAGCGGCGTCCTCGTGACCTACCGCGTCGTCCACCGCCCGGCCCGCTCCACCCGCCCGCAGAAGGCGGGGGAGCGCGTCTTCCTCGAGCCGCCGCCCGTCCTGGACCAGACGGGAGGCAAGGTCAACCTCCTCACGATCGTGCCGCTGCTCGGCGCGGCCACCTCGATGACCGTCATGATGCTCTTCCGCGGCTCCCCGTTCGCGGCCGTGGGCGCCATCATGATGGTGGTCACCGTCATCGCCTCGATCCTGCTCCTCTTCACGCAGCGCGGAAAGGCCCGGCGCGAGCGGCAGGCCAAGCGGGACGCCTACCTCGAGTACCTCGACGACAAGCGCCGCGAGTTCACGGAGGAGGACGCCCGGCTGCGCGCCGGCGCGCGGGTCAACAGCCCCGAGTTCGAGCTGCTGCCGAACATCGTCCGGGACCCCGCCCGCCTCTGGGAGCGGCGCCGCGGCCACAGCGACTTCCTCCGCCTCCGCCTCGGCGTGGGGGACCGCCCGGTCCGGGACCTCGAGATCCGCACGGAGGCCCACTCGATCGAGCGGCCGGACTACTTCCTCGCGGGCGAGGCCGAGCAGGTCCGCCGCCGCTACAGCCTCTCGCCGGGCGTGCCCTGCGAGTTCCCGTTCCGCTTCCTCGGCGAGGCCACGGTCATCGGGTCCCGCGAGGCCACGGCGCCGCTCGCGCGCCAGATCATCAGCCGCGCCGCCGTTCTCCACTCCCCGGAGGACCTCTACCTCGCGCTCGTGGTTCCGGAGGCCCGCCGGCACGAGTGGGAGTGGGCCGCGTCCCTCCCGCACGTCAGCGCCCAGGACCGCCCCTCGGCGCTCGGCCCGCTCAAGCGCGTGTACACCAGCCGGGAGGAGATGGCCGCGGACCTGCGGGGCGAGCTCCTCAAGCGGGCGAAGCTCGCGGCCGAGGTGCGCAAGAACAGCCGGGACCTGGACCTGGACACGCTGCTGCCCGCGATGCTCGTCGTCGACCTCTCCGAGGAGGGCCCCGCCGCGGCCCTCGCCTCCCCGGACGCCCTCCTCTCCGTTGCGGACCTGGGGGTCACGTGCGTGCGCTTTCTCGAGGAGCGCCTCCACGAGCCGGACCGGATCGCGGCCCGCCTCACGGTCCGGGACCCCGAGGACGGCGAGCGCGCCTCCGCCCGCTGCGAGGACCTGCGGGACGAGGAGTCCCACCCGGACCCCGTCGAGTTCGCGCTCGAGGACGTCACCCTCGCGCAGGCCCAGGCCCTCGGCCGCCTCCTCGCGCCGCTGCGCCTCGCCCCGGACTCGCTCGAGCACAACGAGAGCGTCAACTCCGAGCGCTTCACCGAGATGCTGCGCCTCCACGAGCTCAACCGCGAGGAGATCGAGCGGAACTGGGGCTCCGGCTCCGACGCGGACTTCCTCCGCATCCCCCTGGGGCCCGACGACGGCGGCAAGCCGCTCCTGCTCGACCTCAAGGAGTCGGCCCAGCTCGGCATGGGCCCGCACGGCCTCTGCGTGGGTGCCACGGGCTCCGGAAAGTCGGAGCTGCTGCGCACGATCGTGCTCGCGCTCATGACCACGCACTCGCCGGAGCGGCTCAACATGGTGCTCGTGGACTTCAAGGGCGGCGCCACGTTCGCGCCGTTCGAGGGGGCGCCGCACGTCAACGGCATCATCACCAACCTCTCCGAGGAGACCTCGCTCATCGACCGCGTGCACGACTCGCTCGCGGGCGAGATCCTGCGCCGCCAGGAGGTCCTCAAGGCCGCGGGCAACATCGCCAACGTCACGGACTACGAGCTGCACCGCCGCGAGGCTCTCGCCCGCGGCGAGGAGTGGGCGCCGCTGCCGCACCTGCTCGTCATCATCGACGAGTTCGGCGAGCTCCTCACCGCGCAGCCGGACTTCATCGACCTCTTCCTCTCCATCGGCCGCATCGGCCGCTCGATCGGCGTGCACCTCATGCTCTCGAGCCAGCGCATCGAGTCCGGCAAGCTGCGCGGGCTCGACACGTACCTCTCCTACCGGCTCGGCCTGCGCACCCTCTCCGAGTCCGAGTCCCGCACCGTCCTGGAGACCCCGGACGCCTTCCACCTCCCCGCCATCCCGGGCTACGGCTACCTCAAGGTGGACACGACCGTCTACGACCGCTTCAAGGCCGGCTTCGTCTCCGGCCCGCTGCCGTCCAGGGCTGAGGAGGAGGCCGAGGACCGGGCGGACCGCTCCCTCGGCGTGATCGAGGCCCCCTTCGGGATGGGGGAGCAGGAGGCCGTCGTCGCCCGCGCCGTCGAGGACCGGACCGCCCAGGAGGACGAGGAGCCGAAGGGGAGCGAGCGCACCACCGGCGAGACCGTCATGAGCCGCCTTGTGGACGTGCTCCGCGAGTTCCCGCGCGCCACGAGCGAGATCTGGCTGCCGCCGCTGCCGAACGCGCTCGCGCTGGACGCCGTGCTCGGCGAGCCGCAGGTCACCGCCGAGGGGTTCGCCGCCCCGACGGGCGGCGCCCTGCGCATCCCCGTGGGCCTGCTCGACGACCCCTCCAAGCAGTGGCAGGGCCAGTGGGACATCGACTTGACGCGCGCCGGCGGCAACGCGGCCCTCATCGGCGGCCCGCAGACGGGCAAGTCGACGGCGCTGCGCACGCTCGCGCTCTCCGCGGCCCTGACCCACTCGCCGTCCGAGCTGGCGCTCTACGGCGTGGACCTCAAGGGCAGCGCCCTGCTCACGCTCGAGCAGCTGCCGCACGTGGGCGGCATCGGGGTGCGCACCGTGCGGGAGAACGTCCGCCGCACGGTGGAGGAGGTCCAGGCGATGCTCGTCCACCGCGAGGAGGTCTTCGAGCGCCACGGCCTCGACTCCCTCGAGACGATGCGAGAGCTGCACCGCCGCGGCGAGATCCCGGAGCTGCCGGTGGCGGACATCGTCCTGCTCATCGACGGCTACGGGCAGATCGCGGACGAGTTCGAGGAGATCGAGAAGCCGGTCCACGAGATCCTCGCCCGCGGATCGGGGTACGGCGTGCACGTCGTCGCCACAGCCACCCGCTGGAACGAGATCCGGATCGCCCAGCAGTCCTTCTTCGGCAACAAGGTCGAGTTCCGCATGACCGAGCCGTCCGAGTCCGTGTTCGGCAAGAAGAAGGGCGAGGCCGTGCCCGTGGGCCGCCCCGGCCGGGCGCTCCAGGACGACTCGCTCATCGGCCACTTCGCGCTGCCCCGCATGGACGGGGAGGCCGGCGCGGAGGGGCTCGCCGAGGCGTTCTCCGCGATCAGCCGCGAGCTCTCGGAGCACACGGACGCGTCCTGCGTGGCGCCCGTCCGCGTCCTGCCGCCGGCCCTGCCGTTCGAGCGGCTCGCCCCCGCACCCCGCGAGGGCGTGCTCCAGCTCGGGCTCGTGGAGCACGACTTCTCCACGCAGTTCGTCAGCCTCTTCGGGCGGGACCGCCACGTGCTCGTCATGGGCGATTCCCAGAGCGGCAAGACCAACCTGGTCCGCAGCCTCCTGCGCCAGCTCGTCGAGGGGGCGGACCCGGACGAGATCGTCGTCGCGCTCTTCGACCCGCGGCAGGAGCTCGACGGCGCGGTGCCAGAGGAGTTCCTCGGCGGCCACGCGAAGAGCTCCATGCTCGCGCAGAGCCTCGCGGCGTCCATCGCCCAGGAGCTGGAGAGCCGGGTCCCGAAGGACCCCACGGCGTCCGGTCCCGCCGTCGTGCCGAAGCCGAGGATCGTCCTGGTGCTCGACGACTACGACGTCCTCACCTCCGGCGGCACGAGCCCGCTCGCGGTGATCGCGCCGTTCATCTCGATGGCGAGCGAGATCGGCCTGCACGTCATCATGACCCGGAAGGTCGCCGGCGCCTCGCGCGGCATGTTCGAGTCCGTGACCGCGGCCGTTCGCGAGTCCGGGGCCGCCACGTTCCTCATGGACGGCGACCGCACCGAGGGCGCGCTCGTCAACGGCATCCGCGCCCGCCACTTCCCGCCGGGACGGGGCCTGTTCATCCAGGGCGGCCGCGCGCCGAAGACCGTCCAGGCCGCCTACGACCCCTCCCTCGACAAGGACGAAGAGGACTATGAGTAGCCGCTACACCGTCATCTCCCTGAACGAGCCGGACCCGGCGGCGCTCGCCTGGGCCGTCGCGGACATCAACCCGGACTTCTACCTCGTCATCAACCCGGAGAAGGAGCAGTGGGAGGTGTACGACACCGACGACACCACCCTCCTCTTCCTCGTCGACACCCCGTACTACGTGCAGGTGCCCGGGGAGATCGAACGGCTCTTCGGCTCGACGGCGGGGTTCGACTTCGAGCCCATCGGCGGCGAGCCGCCCGCGTACTGGATGGACGTCAGCGCGGTGCGCGGCAGCGAGCGGGCCGAGTCGGCAGCGGCGAAGTTCTCGCAGCTCTGCGCCCACCTCGGGCTCGGGACGGCCGTGGAGCACGGGCCCGTCTTCACCCATCTCGGCGACGCGGACGAGCTTCTTCGTCCGGAGTGGAGGGACTGACCATGAGCGAGCTCAACGGAACCGGCCGCGGCGGGCCGGGCGGCGGGAACGGCGTCGTCGGCGGCAACGCCGGCGGAGGCGGCGGCATCCCGGTGCCCAGCATGACGATGGGCGGCGGCGACCCCGTGGCCCACAGCATCGTCCTGCGCTCGGACGCGCCCCTCGTGGGCCACACGCAGTGGCTCTCGAAGGCGCTGAGCGAGGCGAAGTCCAGCGGACGCGGGTTCGTGCTGCTCACGCCGAACACCACCAAGATCACCCGCACCCTCTCGCGCCTCCTGAGCGAGGTCGGAGCCGGGTGGATCGTCGAGGACGGCCGCGGCGGATGGTTCGTCGGCGAGACCGGCCAGCGCGTCTCGCGCCGCCCGGACGGCGTCTTCGAGGGCGAGGACGGCGTCTCCGACCTCTACGCCCGCGAGGGGCTCGCGCAGGACCGCGGCGGCGTCTTCCTCCGCGCCGAGGTCCTCCGCCCCCGGAGGATCACGACGACGGTCGGGCATCTCGCCGAAGCCGTCTGCACCGAGCTGACCGGCTCGGCGCCCCTCGGCTGGGGCGTGCAGGAGCCCGTCACGCAGCCGTGGTCCGTCAAGGACATCAGCAGCACCTACTCCCGAGAGAAGGCCGCGGGCCACTACCTGCACTTCGTCGGGCCGCTGGGGGAGCGGCGCCTGACCGGCTCCCTCGAGATCCAGAAGCCGCGCAACGGCGTGGTGGAGCACGTCGAGGCGGCCCTCGAGCGGACCGACCCGCTCACCTTCGACGAGAAGGCCTCGATCACCCGCATGCTCCACGCCCAGTCCGTGCGATGGGGGACCGCGTTCCAGCTCGTCGGCGGGGACCCTGGCGTCATCTCGCCGTTCTACACGGGGGCGCCGGTGCCGGCCGCGGCCGTGTTCGGGCCCGAGGCGCTCAAGGGGCACAACCCGTCCGAGGTGGTCTCGTTCGCGCGGCACCTCGGGGCGGAGTGGTGCGACATGATCGGCGACAAGCCCAAGCGCGCCAGCCTGGCCATGGTCCTCGCGGACAGCCCGTCCGAGTCGCGCCGCCACCCGGTTGAGATCCTCGACGAGGTCACGTCCCGCCTCGTCGGCTCCCGCCCGCGGGCGTAGGGGGTGCCTGGGGCGTAGCGGGCGTCGGGGCACTCCTGGGGCCGCGCCCGGGGCCGCGCCCGGGGCCGCGCCCGGGGCCGCGCCACACCCGCTTTTGCGCGCTCCTCGCGGCCACACCCGCTTCCGTGCCCCCGCCCCGCGATCCACACCCGTTTCTGCTCGCCTCGGGTGTCCACGGCCTCGTCTGGGCCCCGGCCGCGCTCGTTTCTGCTCGTTTCGGGCGTCCCCAGCCGCGTCTGGGCCCGGCTGCACCCGCTTTCGTGCGCTCCTCGCGACCACACCCGTTTTTTGGTGAATACACCCGGAATCGAGCGCGTTTTTGAGCGATTTCGGGTGTGGCTGTTCTGCACCCGTTTTCGCGCGGCCCGAGCTTCTGCCGGCGCGGCCTACAGCTGGGGTCGCACCCGTTTTCACGGGGGTTCGGGCTGGCCGGCCTCGTCTTGGCCCGCGCCGCACCCGTTTTCGCGCGCTCTGCGCCCAACACCAGCCGCGCCCCGCGCATCCCCCCCCCGGCCCCGGCCCGCCGGCCAGGCGGCGTGTCCGGTCTGGTGCGGCCGCCGTCGTCGTCTTCCTCACAGACCCCCTAGGCAGGCGCGCCGCCTCCCGCTAGGTTGGATCGCGCATGGGCTGATACAAAGCCCGCCCATCGCAACGGATACCGCGAGAATACTGAGGATGACTGATATGACAAACGAGAACACCCCCGCCCCCGTCGGCCGCGACCGCGAGGACCAGCTGAGCTTCGGCAACCCCGTCACCCAGTTCGAGTCGATGAGCGCGCCGGAGCAGCACCAGGAGGAGCCGGGCCTCGACGTCGAGCTCACGCCGTTCCCGGACCGCGGCGAGGAGAGCTACCGCGGCACGGGCCGCCTGAAGGGCCGCCGCGCGCTCGTCACGGGCGGCGACTCGGGGATCGGCGCCGCCGTGGCCATCGCGTTCGCGCGCGAGGGGGCCGACGTCGCCATCACCTACCTCCCCCAGGAGGAGCGGGACGCGCAGGAGATCAAGCGGCTCATCGAGGCGGAGGGCCGCACGGCGGTGCTCGTCCCCGGCGACCTCACCGACCGCGAGTTCAGCCGCACCCTGCCCGGCAAGGCGGTGGCGGGTCTCGGCGGCTTGGACATCCTCGTCAACAACGCGGGCAAGCAGATCAGCGTGCCCTCGCTGCAGGAGCTCACGGACGAGCAGGTGGAGGAGACGTTCGACGTCAACATCCTCGCCATGTTCCGCGTGACCCGTGCGGCGCTCGAGCACCTGCCGGCCGGCTCGTCGATCATCAACACGACGAGCGTCCAGGCCTACAGCCCCTCCGGCCACCTGCTCGACTACGCCACCACCAAGGGCGCCATCAACGCCTTCACCAAGGGCCTCGCCGAGCAGCTCGCGCCGAAGGGCGTCCGCGTCAACGCCGTGGCCCCCGGCCCGATCTGGAGCGTCCTCCAGGTCACCGACGGCCAGCCCAAGGAGAAGCTGCCGAAGTTCGGCAAGGACACGTGGCTCGGCCGCGCCGGACAGCCGGTGGAGCTCGCGCCCGCGTACGTCTTCCTCGCGTCCAGCGAGTCCAGCTACGTCGTGGGCGAGACCCTCAACGTCAACGGCGGCCAGCAGACCCCGTAGGAGAGACCGTGCCCCCCGAGCTTCCGCTCCGGACGGATCGCCTCACCCTGCGCCTCCATGCGCTCGACGACGACGCCGCCCTCCTCGACTACTACTCCCGCCCGCAGGTGGCCCGCTACCTGTTGGACGAGCCGTGGGACGAGTCCACCGCCCGCACCCGGATCCGCCAGCATGCGGCGAAGGACGGGCTGGACGGGCCGATGGGGGCGCTCGCCGTCGTCGTCGAGCTGGAGGGGCGCGTGGTGGGGGACGTGACCGTCTGGCGGACGGACCGGCTGCACCGGCGCGCGGAGATCGGGTGGGTGTTCTCGCCGGACGTCGCGGGCCGGGGTGTGGCGGCCGAGGCCTGCCGGGCTCTCATCCCGCACCTGTTCAAGGACCACGGGCTCCAGCGGATCGAGGCGCAGATGGACGAGCGGAACACCGCCTCCGCGCGCCTGGCCGAGCGGCTCGGCATGACGCGGGAGGCGGCGTTCCGCGAGAACTGGTGGAACAGGGCGAGTGGACCAGCACGCTCGTCTACGGGCTGACGCGGGGCGACGTCCTGCGCTGGCCCGAGTGGGCGGCCCTGGGCTGAGGGCTGCCCTGGTCTGAGCGCGGCCCCATGCCCTTGCGCACCCGCTCCGCACGCTTGTGCACCCTCTCCACGCCCTTGTACACCCGCCCTACACGCTTGTACACCCTCTGGTGTCAGGATTCAGGCCGAAAACTGACACCAGAGGGTGCACAAGGATGTCGGGGCTGCGCCTAGCGGTAGACGACCTTGCCGCCCTTGACCGTGAAGGTCACGTAGGCCTCCTGCAGCACCGTGAGCGCCTGCCCGTCCCGGCCGAGAGCGCTCGCGTGGAGCACGTAGCGGCCGTCCTGCAGGCCCGAGAGCACAGCCGGCGTCGACGCGCCCGGACCCATGAGCCCGCTCGACTTCACCGGCGCCGTGCTGCCCGCGCGGCTCAGGGTCCACTGGGAGGCGGCCGCCCCGGCGGGGACCTGCGGGGTGACGACGAGCCGCGCGCCGTTCTGCTGCGCGCTCCAGTTGACCGGGAGCGCGCGGTTGACGGAGCTCTGGCGGACGCTCTTGACCGCCCCGCCCTTGACGGTCACGTAGGCCTCGCCGTAGGCGAAGCCCCAGGTGTTGTCGGGGGCGCTGGCGGTGACGCGCCACTCGCCGTCGGCGAGACGGCCCGGCGCGTGCTGGCTGCCGGCCTTGGGCACGACGGCGTTGTGCGGGTTCCCCGGCATCGGGATCGCCGCGTAGCGGAGCCCGTTCTTCAGGGGCGGGTAGGGGCTCGTCAGGCCGAAGTCCGTGCCCGAGGCGCCGGTCTTGACCGTGGGCGTGAGGCGGTCAGGGAAGCTGATGCGGACGGGGCCCGCGGGCTGCTGCGGCTCGTAGCGGGGCTGGGGCGCCGTGCCGGGCTGCGGGGCGGTCGGCTGGGCCGGCGAAGCCTGGGCCGGTGCCGCGTGGGGCGCCGGGGCCTGGGCCGCCTGCGCCGGGGCTGCGCCGAGGCCGAGGCCCGCCGCTGCGAGCGACGCCGCCACGAGTCCCGCAGCGCCCCTGCGCGCTGGGCTCGACGCACGGGCTGCGGAGGTGCCGAGGCTGCCCGAACGGTTCGCGGTCTGGTGTGCGTGCTTCATTGTGGCTCCCATTCCTTTCGACGCATGAGACTGGGACGTATTCTCAAGTCTTCCGAAGGCGCGGCCCGGTCTGAAGCACAGGAGGGCAACGGTCCGGTCTCAGTCGGATCGCAGTGCGGTCACGCACCGGTCACGAGGGCCTGGGCACTCCCTCAGCGCTGCCCCCTTGCCCCGCCGCGGCGCCTGTGCCTCTTCCTCCCGCGCCCCGTTCACCCGAGCCCCGGCCCCCGAGCCCGGAAAAGTGGCGCGTTTCGTGCAGTTTCAGGCCCGAAAATGCACGAAACGCGCCACTTTTCGGGGAGAGAGAGGGCAGAGGGACAGCCCAGCCTCAGCCCTCCCCGAGCTGCAGCTTGAACCCGGTGTGGCTCTTGGCGAAACCCAGCCGCTCGTAGAACCGGTGCGCGTCGGTCCGCGAGGCGTTCGAGGTCAGCTGCACAGTCTGCGCGCCGCGAGACCGGGCATCCTCCACCGCCC
Organism: Arthrobacter sp. UM1; assembly: GCF_020483305.1. GTDB lineage: Bacteria > Actinomycetota > Actinomycetes > Actinomycetales > Micrococcaceae > Falsarthrobacter. The sequence continues at coordinate 131,182 of NZ_JACWAB010000004.1, read as the reverse complement.
ACCGCACGAACGCCGAGCCCAGGCCCCCTCCGCGCAGGGCGCTGTCCACGCGGACCGCCTCGACGGTCACCCGCTCCGCGCCCTGGTGGGAGAGGCCGGGCGTGACGGTCAGCTGCATCGTCCCGGCCAGGCGCGGCGCTCGCGGGCCCGGCAACGGAGAGACCGGCGCACACAGGCCCGGTGCACTCGCGTCCGCCTCCTCGAGGACGGCGAGGTGCTGACGGCCGTCGTCGTCGATGTCCTCGAAAGCGCGAAGGTAGCGGGCGTCCGCCTCCGGATCCCGGCCCCAGGCGGTCTCGCGGTCTGCGCCGAGGCGGTCGTCGAGGAGCAGCCGGACGATCTCCGGGAGGTCCTCCTCGCGCGCCCGCCGCACCCGGTATCGGCGCCCCTCGGCGTCCGCGATCGACGACGGCGAGCGGTACACCACCGCCCTGCGCAGCCGGTGCCCGCGCGGCACGCCCCGGAACACGGCCGAGCTCCACCGCTCCAGGCCGATCGCCCGCATCACGCCCTGGCTCGCCGCGTTGGACTCCGACGTCACCGAGTGCAGCGTCTCCAGCCCAGCCGCCGCGGCCGCGTCCCGCACGGCCCGCGCCGCCTCCGTGGCCAGCCCCCTCCGCCAGCACGACGGCGCCAGCCGCCACCCGATCTCCCAGCCGGCACTGCCCGGGAATCCGGGCTTCATGGGGAGCAGGCCGGTGAAGCCGGTGAATGTCCCGGACGGCGGGGTTCCCCCAGGGCCGGGATCGAGGAGCTCGACGGCGTAGAGCCCTGCGCCGTCGCGCTCCCAGGCCGCCTCGATGCGGTCGGCCAGCGCGTCCGACTCCTCGCGGCTCAGGGTCGCCGGGAAGTGCTCCATGACGCGAGGGTCCGCGTTCAGCGCCGCAAAGGGCTCCCGGTCCTCGGGGCGCCACGGGCGGAGCAGCAGCCGCTCGGTCCGGATCTCGCGGGGGAGGCGCACGGGCGGAGACGCGGTGGGCGCCGTAGAAGAGGGCGGCGTGGAGGAGGGGATGCGGGAGACTGCCGGAGGCTCAGGCGTCGTCATGCGGGCAGTCTACGGGGCGGGGTCTTCCGGCCCCGTCCTGCACCCCAGACCGCCTTCACCCGGAAAAGTGGCGCGTTTCGTGCATTTTCGGGCCCGAAAACGCACGAAACGCGCCACAAACGCCTGGGGGGCCCTGGAGGGGCGGGGGAGGGAAGGGAGGGCAGGCGGCAGCCCCCTCACGCCCCCGCCAGCTCCGCCCGCGCTGCAGCGCGCAGGGCCTCGACCCCCGCTGCCACGAGCGGGGACCGCAGCGCCTCCTGCCGCACCACGGCCCAGTAGCTGAGCACGTACGAGTACTCCTCCGGCAGCACCCGCACCAGCGTCCCGCGCTCCTCGGCGCCCCGGGCCAGGAAGTCCGGCAGGATGCCCACCCCGCCGCCGGCCTCGGTGGCCGCCACGTGCGCGAACACGCTCGTGGACCGCACCCCGCGCCGCGTCCCGGGCAGCTCCTCGGCGGCCATGTCGAGCTCGTCCACCTGCAGCATCGAGTCCACGTAGTAGTTGATGGCCACGCCCGCGAGGTCCTCGCGCCGCCGCGGCGTCCCGTGCGCCGCGAGCCACTCCGGCGAGGCGTACAGCCCCAGGGCGTAGTCCCCGATGTGCTCCGAGACCGCCTTGTGCACGAGCGGCTTGTTCACCACCACCTCGATGTCCACGCCGGACCGGGACTGCCGCACGCGCTGGGTCGCGGAGATGAGCTCCACCTCCACGGCGGGGTGGCGCTCGCGGAGGCGGACGGCGGCGGGGACGCAGATCTGGGTGGTGAACGCCTCGGGCGCGGCGACGCGGAGCATGCCGTGGACGAGCCCGTCGCCGTCGTCGGCCAGCTTCCCCACGGCGGCCTCCACCTCCTCCGCGACGGCGAGCACGCGCGTGCCGAGCGCCGTCGCCTCCCAGCCGTCCTGGGTGCGGGAGAGGAGGCGGCCGCCCACGGCCTTCTCGAGCGCGGCGAGCCGGCGCGAGACCGTGGAGTGGTTGATCCCGAGCGCCTCCCCGGCGGCCGAGTACCGGCCGAGGCGCACGACGGCGAGGAGCGTCATGAGCGAGTCGAGCTGATGGGCGAGCGGGGTCGCGCCCTGGGGTGAGGTGATGTGGGCCATAGGGCCAGTCAACCATGCACAAACGCACAGCGGGTGCGAGAAAACGAACCGATCCGTGCATTGATCCCACACGGAGGCCTTCGTAGTGTGTTCTGCATCACTGCAATTGCCGCGCGAGCGCCGGACAGGGCGCCGCCGCGGCGCGTCAAGGAGGACGGCATGGCACAGATCGCGTTCATCGGGCTCGGGAACATGGGCGGCCCCATGGCCCTCAACCTCGTCAAGGCCGGGCACAGCGTCCGCGGCTTCGACCTCTCGGAGACCGCGAAGGCGCTCGCCAAGGAGGGCGGCGTCGAGGTCGTCGAGTCCATCGCCGAGGCGGTCGAGGGCGCCGAGGCCGTCATCACGAGCCTCCCCAAGGGCGACCACGTCCGCTCCGTCCTGGACGGCCCCGACGGCATCTGGGCCCACGCCCCCAAGACCGCCCTCCTCCTCGACACCTCCACCGTGGACGTCGAGACCTCGCAGTGGTGCCACGACCAGTCCGCCGAGCGCGGCTTCTCCTTCGCGGACACCCCCGTCTCCGGCGGAACGGTGGGCGCCGCGGCCGGCACCCTCGCCGTCATGATCGGAGGCGACGACGACGCCGCGCAGCGCGCCGCCGAGTACGTCAAGCCATTCGCCGGCAACGCGATCGTGGCCGGAGGCCCCACCGCGGGCATCGCCGCCAAGCTCACGAACAACATGATGCTGTTCATCGAGTCCATCGCCGTCAACGAGGGCGCGGTGCTCGCGGACCGGCTCGGGCTCGACCCCAAGGTCTTCTGGGACATCGTCTCCGTGAGCTCGGGCCGCTGCTGGGCGCAGCAGACCTGGTACCCGGTCCCGGGCGTCATCGAGTCCGCCGCCGCGAACAAGAACTTCGACGCGACCTTCCGCGCGGACCTCGCCCTCAAGGACATCACCCTCGCCGTGGACGCCGCGGACAAGCACAGCCTCAACATCCCCGCCGGCAAGCTCGCCAAGGCGCAGTTCGAGCAGCTCGTCGAGGAGGGCTACGGCGACAAGGACTGCATGCTCACCGTGAAGAACGTCAGCCCGGACGGCTCGGCGAAGGGCTGGGACGGCGCCGCGCCGTCGTCGAAGTAGCCCCGGCACCCGCCCCATCCGACACCGCCTCCACCGCATCCAGAAGGAGCACCCTGTGAACGTCATCGAAAGCTATGTCAACGGCCAGCGCGTCGTCCTCGGCGAACGCCGCGGCCCGGTCTTCAACCCGTCGTCCGGCGAGCAGTCCGCCGAGGTGGCGCTCGCGTCCCAGGCGGACGTGCGCCGCGTCGTCGAGCAGGCCGCCGAGGCGCAGAAGGCCTGGCGGAAGACCGGCCTCGTCAAGCGCCAGGCCGTGTTCTTCCGCATCCGCCAGCTCCTCGACGAGCGCAAGCGCGAGCTCGCGGAGATCATCACCGCCGAGCACGGCAAGGCCGTCGACGACGCGGTGGGCGAGGTCCTGCGCGGCCTCGAGGTCGTGGACTTCTGCTCCAGCCTCATGCACCACCTCAAGGGCGAGTTCGCCGAGCAGGTGGCCACGGGCGTGGACGTGACGCAGATCCGGCAGCCGCTCGGCGTGGTCGCGGGCATTACCCCGTTCAACTTCCCGGCGATGGTGCCGCTCTGGATGATCTCGACGGCGATCGCCGCGGGCAACGCCGTGGTCCTCAAGCCGAGCGAGCGCGACCCCTCCGCCCTGCTCTGGATCGCCGAGCTCTTCGCGGAGGCCGGGGTCCCCGAGGGCGTGCTCAACGTGGTCAACGGCGACAAGGAGGCGGTGGACGCCCTCCTCGACGACCCGGACGTCAAGGCCGTCTCCTTCGTGGGCTCCACCCCGATCGCCAAGTACATCTACTCCCGCGCCGCGGAGAACGGCAAGCGGGTCCAGGCGTTCGGCGGCGCGAAGAACCACATGGTGGTCATGCCGGACGCTGACCTCGACATGGCCGCGGACGCCGCCGTCTCCGCCGCGTACGGCTCCTGCGGCGAGCGCTGCATGGCCATCTCCGTGGCCGTGGCCGTGGGCGACATCGCCGACGACCTCGTGGCCAAGATCGCCGAGCGCATCCCCGGGCTCAAGATCGGCGACGGCTTCAAGGACGGCAACGAGATCGGCCCGCTCATCACCAAGGACGCCCTCGAGCGCGTCTCCGGCTACGTGGCCGGGGCCGAGGGGGAGGGCGCCACCGTCGTCGTCGACGGCCGCGAGAAGGAGTTCGCGGAGAAGGGCTTCTTCATCGGCGCGTCCCTCGTGGACCACGTCAAGCCGGGCATGAAGGTGTACGACGACGAGATCTTCGGGCCCGTCCTCTCCGTGGTCCGCGTGGACTCGTATGACGAGGCCGTGGAGCTCATCAACGCCTCCCGCTACGCCAACGGCACCGCGGTGTTCACGCGCGACGGCAAGACCGCCCGCTCGTTCCAGTTCGACATCGAGGTGGGCATGGTGGGCATCAACGTGCCGATCCCGGTGCCGGTGGGCGCGTTCAGCTTCGGCGGCTGGAAGGACTCCCTCTTCGGCGACACGCACATGTACGGCATGGAGGGGTTCAACTTCTACACGCGCCGGAAGGTGGTCTCCACCCGCTGGCCCGAGCCGAGCGAGTCCCAGATCGAGCTGGGCTTCCCGCGGCACTAGGGCGCGGCGCTAGGGGGTCCGGGCGCCTGGGGCCGGTGTCAGGGGCCTAGGGGGTCGGGGCGCCAGGGGCCGGTGTCAGGGGCCTGTCCGGGGCCTGTCCGGGGCGGGCTCGTGAGGCGGGCCCGCCCCGAATCGATGACCATTTCAGAAATCGTCATCGATTGCCGCAGAACTGCGCAGGATCTCTCGGCGCATCCGCATGGCGGCGGCGCTGATCGTGCTCCGTTTCCGGAGATCGGTGACGATTTCCAAAACGGCCACCGATCCTTCCGCAACGGGCACCGATCCCGCCCGCGCCCTACCCTCGCGGCGCCATGATGATGCCGACGCCCACGAGGCACACCGCCGCCCCGGCCAGGTCCCAGCGGTCGGGGCGGAACCCGTCGGCCACCACGCCCCACACGAGCGAGCCCGCGATGAAGACCCCGCCGTACGCCGCGAGCACTCGCCCGAAGGACGCCTCCGGCTGCAACGCCGCCACAAACCCGTAGGCGCCGAGGCACATGACGCCGAGGCCCGCGAGCCACCACGGCCGCCCCGGCCAGGTCCCAGCGGTCGGGGCGGAACCCGTCGGCCACCACGCCCCACACGAGCGAGCCCGCGATGAAGACCCCGCCGTACGCCGCGAGCACTCGCCCGAAGGACGCCTCCGGCTGCAACGCCGCCACAAACCCGTAGGCGCCGAGGCACATGACGCCGAGGCCCGCGAGCCACCACGGCCGCCCCTCCCGCACGGCCTGCCACACGAGCCAGGCCCCGCCGATCTCGAACACGGCTGCCGCCCCGAAGAGGAGCACGGTCTTGAGAAGCGTCATGGACCCATGATCTCACCGGGGCCCCGACGACGGCAGACGACGACGGCGGACGGCGCCCCAGACGACGACGGGGGGGGGGGAGGACGCCCCTCCAGACGACGGCGGACGGCGTCGGCCCTCACGCGCCTCAACACCCCCTTCACGGCGCCCGCCTCTCGGCGTAGCGTGAGGGCCATGGACCCCGCCACGCCCCAGCCCGTCCTCACTCCGCTCACGAAGTCCGCGATCTTCCTCGTCTACACGGTCCGCCCCGGCGGCGAGGACCAGGTCCGCGACGTCCTCGGCGAGTTCACCGGCTATGTTCGCACCGTCGCCTCGCGGGCGCCGCAGGGGAGGGTGACGGGCGTCGTCGGCATCGGGTCCGCCGCGTGGGACCGCCTCTTCGCGGGCCCCCGCCCCTCCAAGCTGCACCCGTTCCCGCCCCTGCAGGGCGCCGTCCACAGCGCCCCGTCCACTCCGGGCGACCTCCTCTTCCACCTCCGCGCCGACTCGATGGACCTCTGCTTCGAGCTGGCCACGGTCCTCGCGGGGAAGCTCGCGGGCGCCGTCGAGCTCCAGGACGAGACGCACGGGTTCCGCTACTTCGACGCGCGGGACGTCATCGGCTTCGTGGACGGCACCGAGAACCCGGGCGTGAACGAGATCGCGGACTCGGCGATCGTCGACCCCGCCGCCGAGCCGGCCGAGCTCGCCGGCGGCAGCTACGCCACCGTCCAGAAGTACACGCATGACATGGACGCGTGGAACGGGGTGAGCGTGGAGGAGCAGGAGCGCGCCATCGGCCGGCACAAGTGGGACAACGTGGAGATGGAGGACGGCGTCAAGCCGGACAACTCGCACTCGTCCATCACGACCATCGAGGACGAGGACGGCGTCCAGCGCAAGATCCTCCGCGACAACATGCCGTTCGGCCGCCCCGGCTCCGGCGAGTTCGGGACGTACTTCATCTCCTACGCCTCGGACATCGACGTCACGGAGGAGATGCTGCGCAACATGTTCATCGGCCGCCCGCCCGGCCAGCACGACCGCCTCCTCGACTTCTCCACCGCCCACACCGGCGGCAACTTCTTCGCGCCCTCCCTCGACTTCCTCGACGGCCTTCCGCCCGCGCCCGGCGCGGGGGATCAGGGGACGACGACGGCGGCCGCCTCCGCCCGCGCCGAGGAGGACCCGGGAGCGGAGCCCGGCGCGGAGCCGTCCGGGTCGGAGGCCGCCTGTCTCCCGGACGGGTGCCTCGGCATCGGCTCCCTCAAGGGGCAGCCGCAACGGAGGCCCTAGACCGGCGCGTCGCCGCGCGATACCGCGCCGCCCGGGGCCACACCGCGCCCATCGCGCGGCCCACAACCACACCGCACTCAGCACAGCCCAGACCGAGCACTCGAGCACAGGAAGACGTGATCATGGACAACCTTCATCGCGAACTCGCCCCCATCTCCGCAGCGGCCTGGGCCGACCTCGAGGCCGAGGCCCGCCGCTCCTTCCGCCGCAACGTGGCCGGCCGCCGCATCGCGGACGTCACCGGTCCGCTCGGCCCGGACGCGGCCGCTGTGAGCACGGGCCGCCGCACCCGCATCGACTCGGGTCAGGACGGCGTGCACGCCGCGCTGCGCTCGGCCCAGCAGCTCGTGGAGCTCCGTGTGCCGTTCACGGTGAGCCGGGACGAGGTGGACGCCGTCGAGCGCGGGGCCCAGGACCCGGACTGGAGCCCGGTGGTGGATGCCGCGCAGCAGGCGGCCTTCGCGGAGGACGCCGCGGTGTTCGAGGGCCTCGAGAGCGCGGGCATCCGCGGCCTCTCCGACGACGACGCCGGCGCCCTCCTCGAGCTCCCCGAGGACGTCCGGGACTTCCCGGACGCCGTGGCGCAGGGTGTGAGCGCGCTGCGGCTCGAGTCGGTGGACGGCCCCTACTCGCTCGTCCTCGGCGCCGAGCCGTACACCCGCCTCGCCGAGGTCACGGACCACGGCTACCCGGTGCTGGAGCACCTGCGCCGGGTCATCGACGGCGAGATCCTCTGGGCGCCCGCGGTGGACGGCGCCTACGTGGTCTCGGGGCGCGGCGGGGACTTCCAGCTCGTGCTCGGCCAGGACCTGGCCATCGGCTACGACTCGCACGACGCCGAGTCCGTCCGCCTCTACTTCACGGAGACCTTCACGTTCCTCAACCTCTCCCCGGAGGCGGCGGTCCGCCTGGACCCCTCCTCGGACGATGAGGAAGACGACGGCGCCCCGGGCAACAGCTGAACCAGCCGCGCCCGGGGCGCCGCCGCTCCGGACTCGGCCCCGAAAGGCGGAGCCGTGACCGGATCACGGAAGTGACGTGAGGGCGCCGCGGCCCATGATCCCCAGTAGGACCGCGGCGCAGCCATGCACGGCAAGGAGACCGAGGAGCATGGCACCCGGACAGCTCATTCCCCAATGTCTGCCCGGTCCATGTGGCCCATGCCGGTGGAAAAGGCATGCACGTCAGGCGGCCACACGGAAAATCCTAACGCTTGTCTGGCAGATTGTCAGATCAACCGTCTGCTTTTTCTGAATTGTCTCAGGATCTGGACGCAGCCCCCCACCGCCGCGGTCCTCCCAGCGGGTCGGCCTCAGTGGTCGTGGCTTCCGGCCTTCTCGCGCCCCTTGGACTCGGGGTTCACGCCCGTCACGCCCGTGAGCTCGTTGAGCGGCTGCGGCGTCGTCGTCGTGGCGGTGACCTTGCCGGTGCGGAGGTCCACGCGGTGCAGCTTGCGCGAGGTCGGCTCCGTGACGAAGGCCGTCTGGCCGTCCGTGAAGAGGGTGGGGCGCGCGGCCTGCCACTCCTCGGGCTCGGTCCACGGTGCGGTCACGGGGATCTCGCGGGTGACGCGGCCGGAGCTCGGGTCGATGACGCGCAGCTTCCCGTCCGTGCCGAGCACGAGCGCATCGCCGTTGGAGGCCCGCCCGAGCGAGCGGAACGAGTAGCTCGCGGGCAGGTCGACCACGCGCATCGTGGCCGTGCGCGTGTCCGTGAGCGAGACCTTCGTGGGGTGCTCGCGCTTGCCGCCGTCGGCCTTGACCTTGAAGTCGCCGAGCACGATCGGCGAGGCCTCGCTGCCCGCCTGCGTCCCCACGCGGCCGTGGCCGCCCGGCGCCTTCGCGAGCGTGAAGCGGCCGTCCTTGAAGACGAGCACGCCGCCCTCGCAGCCGAAGACCACCGCGCCGCCCTGCGCGGCGGCCTCGCCGTGGACGCTGGGGCACTGGTCGGAGTGGCCGGCCTCGGTCTTGAGGTCCTTGTCCAGGAGGGTCACGCCCACGCGCTCCTCGCCCTGGGTGCGGGTGGTCAGGAGTCGGCCGTCCTCGAGCGGGACGGAGACGCCGTGGTGGGCGGTGGGCGCGGTGTAGGAGCCGGCGTCCTTGATCTCGCCGTTCGGGTCCTGCTTGGCGAGGGCCGCGAGGTCGAGGAGCGTGGTGGTGCCCGTGCCGTCCGCGTAGAGCGCGGCCCGGCCCGCGTGCGAGACCACGTGCCCGGCCTTGTCCGCCTTCACCGTGGCCGGCGTGAGCTGCGGCGGCGCGGTGTAGTAGTGCGAGTGGTCGCCGTGCGGCACCGACCACGTGCCCGTGTCGAGCAGCTGGAACCCCTCGCCCGTGGTCACGAACGCGTGGCGCCCGTCCCCGGCGGGGTTGACCCGGAGGAGCCCGTCCTTCTTCTCGTCCTTGACGGTCTTGAGGGTGGCCGCGTCGAGCGTCATGATGCCGCCCTCGTACGTGGCCACGAGGCGCGGCATCGCCCGGGCCTGCTCCGTTCCCGTGGAGCCGAGCGTTCCTTGGGATGCCGACGACGACGCCGACCCGCCCCCGCTCGGCTTCGCGTCCGAGTCGGACTGCCCTGCGCCCGACTGCCCCGAGCAGGCCGAGAGCACCAGGCCTGCGGCGGTCAGGGCCGCGGCCGAGACGAGAGTCCGTGTGCGACGGCGGGTGTGGCGGCGGGTCTGGTCGGAGGCAGGGCTGCAGGTGTGGTGGCGGGCGGAGTTGTGCCCGGGGCGGGCCCCGGTCCGCTGCGAGGCGCTGTCCTGCAGCGGAGAAGTCTGAGGTGAGGTGTGAGTCATGAGGAAACCTTACCTTAAGACTGAGAGTCATTCGCAATAAGGGGTGCGGTTGGGAGGCGCTCGTTCAGGCCCTGCCTCCCCCGACCCTTCCCGCCCGGTCCCGCCCGCCCCGCCACGCTTGTGCACCCGATTCGTTCGGTTTTCAGGGCTGAATCCGAACGATCCGGGTGCACAAGGCGCTGGACTGGGCACAGTACTCTCGGCCCACGCCCGGGCCGCCTTGGGGGAGGCGCGGTCTGCACTTGTCTGGCCCGCTCTAGGCCAACACCTGCCTCCGGCTCGAGAGCACGCCCGTGTTGAACCCGTTGAGCCGCAGGCCGCCGTGGAAGCGGGCGTGCTCGATCTTCACGCACCGGTCCATGACCACCCGCAGGCCGGCGGCCTCGGCGCGGCGGGCCACGTCCTCGTTCCAGGATCCGAGCTGCAGCCACAGGACGGGCCGGCGAAGCGAGTCAGGGGAGCTGCTGCCAGGCACAGACCTTCCCGGCACAGACCCGCTCGCTTCAGAGACACCGGTCCCCGAACTACCCGCCTCTCCGAGCGCGAGCACCTCGTCCAGCACGCCCGGCAGGTCGGCGTCCTTGCGGAAGACGTCCACGATGTCCGGGACCTCCGGCAGGTCGGCGAGCGAGGCGTAGGCCTTCTGGCCCAGGATCTCGTCCGCCCTCGGGTTGACGAAGTACAGGCGGTACGGGGCCGAACCCTGCAGGTACGTCGCCACGAAGTAGCTCGCCCGGGCCGGGTTGCCGCTCGCGCCCACGATCGCAATAGACCGCGCCGCCCGCAGGATCCCGAGCCGCTCCGGCGCGCTCGGCCCCTGCCAGGCCCGTCCGGCCTCCACCGCCCCGCTCATGCCCGGCCCCCGGCCTCGGGCTGCTCCGGGGAGGCGACGACGCCGGCCGCCGTCGTGCCCTCCGCCGCGGTGAGGGCCTGGTCCAGGTCCCAGAGGATGTCGTCCACGTCCTCGAGCCCGATCGACAGCCGCACCAGGTCCTCCGGCACGCCCGCCGCGGCGAGCTGCTCGGGGCTGAGCTGCTGGTGCGTGGTCGAGGCGGGGTGGATGGCGAGCGTCTTGGCGTCGCCCACGTTGGCGAGGTGGCTGACGAGCTGCAGCGCGTCGATGAACGCCGCCCCCGCCTCGCGGCCCCCGCGCAGGCGGAAGCTGAACACGGAGCCCACGCCGTCCGGCAGCAGGTCCCGCACGCGCTCGGCCTGCGGGTGGTCCTCGAAGCCGGCGTAGGCCACCTCCTCCACGCGGGGGTCGGCCCGGAGCCACTCGGCCACGCGCCGGGCGTTCCGCACGTGCTCCTCGATCCGCAGGGGCAGCGTCTCCACGCCCTGCAGGAGCTGGAACGCGGACTGTGCGGCGAGGGACGGCCCGAAGTCGCGCAGCTGCTCGCACCGCAGCTTGGTGAGGAACCCGTACTCGCCGAAGTTGCCCCACCACCGGATGCCGCCGTAGCTCGGCACCGGCTCGGTGAGGCCGGGAAACTTCCCGTTGCCCCAGTCGAACCGGCCGGACTCCACCACCACGCCGCCGAGCGTGGTCCCGTGGCCGCCCAGGAACTTCGTGGCGGAGTGGATGACGATCGCCGCCCCGAGCTCCAGCGGCCGGATGAGGCACGGCGTGGTCAGCGTGGAGTCCACGATGAGCGGGATGCCGTGCTTGTCCGCCAGCGCTGCGAGGCCCCGGATGTCCGCCACGCTGCCGGACGGGTTGGCCACGGTCTCGGTGAAGATCGCCTTGGTCTCCGGGCGGATGTGCTGCTCGAAGTCGGCGGCGTCGTCGCTGTCCACGAACGTCGTCTCGATGCCGAACCGCCGCAGCGAGACGTCCAGCTGCGTCACCGTCCCGCCGTACAGCTTCGCGGAGGAGACGATGTGGTCTCCCGTCTGGGCCAGCGCCGCGAGGGTCACGAAGATCGCGGACATGCCGGACGCCGTCGCCACCGCGCCGATCCCGCCCTCGAGGGCCGCGATGCGCTCCTCGAACGCCGCGACCGTCGGGTTGCCGAGCCGGGAGTAGATGTTGCCGTACGTCTGCAGGGCGAAGAGGTTCGCCGCCTCCGCCGTGTCCCGGAAGACGTAGGACGTGGTCTGGTGGATGGGCACCGCGCGGGAGCCGTGCTCGGCGTCGGGCGTGCCGCCGGCGTGCAGGGCGCGGGTGCGGAGCCCGAACGTGCGCTCCTCGGTCATGCCGCCTCCTTCTCGGTCTTGTGCTTGAGGGACTCTGCGGCCGACGACGACGCCTCAGCCGCGCTCACACCCGGGACGTCCGGGATGAGGGAGGTGTTCAGCTCGGTCCCGTGCCGGCGGGCGAGGTCCGCCTCGAGCTCGCGGACGATCGGCAGGACGTCCCGGCCGAACGCGGCCACCTCCTCCTGGAAGTGCAGGTAGCCCGTGAGGAAGAGGTTCACGCCGATCTTCTTGTACTCGACGATCCGCTCCGCCACCTGCTCCGGTGTGCCGATGAGCTTCGTCTTGAACCCGTCGTTGTACTGGACGAGGTCCTCGAAGCTCGAGTCCGCCCACATGCCCTTGCCGTCCCGCGCGGACTGCCCGGCCTCCTTGACGGCCTGCTGGAAGCCCTCGACGGCGGGCCGGTGCGCGTGGGCGATGATCTCGCGCAGCTGCTCCTCGGCCTCCTTCTGGGAGTCGCGGACGATCGCGAACCCGTTGAGCCCGAACTTCGGCGAGCGTCCGGCCTCCTGGGCGGCGGCGAAGACCCCGCGGACGTTCTCCTGGTACCCCTCGAGTGAGCGGCCGTTGGAGAAGTACCAGTCCGCCGTGCGGCCGGCCGCGGCCTGCGCCGCCGTCGAGTTCCCGCCGAAGAAGATCTCGGGGTGCGGGCGCCCCGGGACCGCGAGCGGCTTGGGGCTCAGGGTGAAGTCCTTGATGGAGTAGTAGTCGCCCTCCTGCGAGTAGCCCTCCTCGGTGAGAAGCCCGCGCAGCGCCCGGATGAACTCCTCGGTGCGGACGTAGCGCTCGTCGTGCTCCAGCCACTCGAGCCCGAAGTTCACGAACTCGTCCTTGAGCCAGCCCGAGACGATGTTGACCGCCGCCCGGCCGCCCGAGAGGTGGTCCGCGGTGATAAGCCACTTGGCGAGCACGCCCGGGTGCCACATGCCCGGGTGGATCGCGGAGATGATGTTGAGCCGCTCGGTGGCGCCGAGGAGCGCGAGGCTGAACGCCGTGGGCTCGTGCTGCCGGTCCGCGCCGTAGCTCGCGGCGTAGCGGGTCTGCGTCAGGGCGTACTCGAAGCCCGAGTTCTCGGCGATCCGGGCGAGCCGCTTGTTGTACTCGAACTCCCAGTCGGTGCGCTGCTCGACCGTCGAGACGACCAGCCCTCCCGAGACGTTCGGCACCCAGTACGCGAACTTGAGCGGCGTCTCGAGCGACTCGACCGGGGCGGTGACGCCCGGGGCCGAGCTGCGGGCCGCCGGTGCGGTCCCGGCTGCGGGGGTGGTGGCGGATGCGGTGGTGCTCATGGCTTCCTCCTGGTGTGGATCCTGGTGTGGAAAGGGTGGAATCGGGTGCGGGAAAGGGGGTGTGAAGGGTGAAAAGGGCGCGCGGGGTCAGAGAACGACGACGACGGCGCGCGGCCGACCTCGCCTGTCCGCGGCCGGCGTTGGCTGACCGCAGGGCGCGTCAGCCGGAGTGAGCACCGACGGGAACGCGGTCCGAGGCGCGTTCTGAGGCGCGGGCGGAGGCCTGCTCGGAGGCGCGGTCCGCCGCGTGCTCCGCCGTGTTCTCTGCCGCTCGCTCCGCCGTCCGGGCGGCTCGGTGCGCCAGTACCGCCCGGACGGCCTCGACCGCCGACTCGTTGGCGAGGCTCGACGTGTCCCCGAGCTCCTCGCCCGTCCAGAGCTGCGTGAGCAGACGGCGCATGATCTTGCCGGAGCGCGTCTTGGGCACTTCCGGCACTGCGATGACGTGCTTCGGCTTGGCCACGGGCCCGATCTGCCGGGCCACGGCGGCCCGGACGCGCTCGCGGAGCCGGTCTTCGGCGTCCGCCTCGAAGCCGGCCCGGTCCCAGCCGTCCGGGACCACCGCGAACACGGCCACGGCCTCGCCGGTCAGCTCGTCCGGCACCGGGCACGCGCCCGCCTCGGACACCTCCGGCAGGGTGAGCGCGGCCGACTCGATCTCGATGCTCGAAAGCCGGTGCCCCGAGACGTTGAGGACGTCGTCGCTGCGGCCGGTCACCCAGAGGCGCCCCTCCTCGTCGAGGCGGGCGGCGTCCCCCGAGGCGAACCACCCGTGCGAGCGGAAGCGGCTGAAATACGAGTCCCGGTACCGCGCCGGGTCGCCCCAGACCGTGCGGGCGATGCCCGGCGGGATCGCGCCCAGGACCAGGTGGCCGCTGCCGGGCGAGGTGAGGGGCTCGCCGTCGTCGTCCACCACGAGCGCGCGGGACCCCGGGAGCGCGCCGCGGACGGAGCCGCCGGGCACGGGCGGGGCGAGGACGGTGCCGCCGAAGGCGGAGACCTCGACGGGAGGGGCGTCGAACTCGTGGGGGAGCGGGGAGCAGACCGTGGCGCCGGTCTCGGACTGCCACCACGTGTCCACGTGGGGCAGCGGGCCGAGGGACTCGGCGAACCAGGCGTGGGTGTCCGGGTCGATCGCCTCGCCCACGCTGCCGAGGACCCGCAGGCTGCGGCGGTTGTAGTGCTCGGGCACCCCGCCGGGGAACGCGGCGCGCAGGGTGCGGATGAGCGTGGGCGCCGTGTAGTAGCTGGTCACGCCGTACCGCTCGATGATCTCCAGGTGCCGCCCGGCGTGCGGAGTGTCCGGCGTGCCCTCGTAGAGCACCTGCGTGACGCCGTTCGAGAGCGGCCCGTAGATCGCGTACGTGTGCGCCGTGACCCAGGCGAGGTCCGCGGTGCACCAGTGCAGGCGGCGGCCCTCGTGCGCGAACAGCTGCTCGAACGTCAGGCTCGACTGCGCCAGGTATCCGCCGCTCGTGTGCACCAGCCCCTTGGGCCGTCCCGTGGTGCCGGACGTGTACATGATGAAGAGCGGGTGCTCGGCCTCGAACGCGCGGGCCTCGTGCGTCTCGGGCTGCCCCTCGAGCAGGCGGTCCCACCAGAGGTCCCGGCCTTCTCGCATCGGCACGTCCTGGCCGGTCCGGCGCACGACGACGACGTGCTCCACCGCGTTCTCGCCCGCGAGGGCCTCGTCTGCGAGGGGCTTGACGGCCACCGCGCGGCCTCGGCGGTTCTGGCCGTCGCTCGTGATGAGGACCTTGGCGCCCGTGTCCTCGATCCGGAAGCGCAGCGCCGCCGCGCTGAAGCCGCCGAAGACGAGCGCGTGCACGGCCCCGATCCGGGTGCAGGCGAGGGCCGCGACCACGGTCTCGAGCAGCACCGGCAGGTGGACCACCACGCGGTCTCCTGGGCCGACGCCGAGGCTCTCCAGCGCGTGGGCCGCCTGGGCCACGCGGCGCTGCAGCTCGGCGAACGTGACGGTCCTCTGGTCCCCGGGCTCGCCCTCGAACTGGAAGGCGGCCTGGGCGCCGCGGCCGGCCTCGACGTGCCGGTCCACGCAGTTGCGGGCCACGTTGAGCCGGCCTCCGGAGAACCAGGTGAAGCGGGGGACGCCGTCCCCGTCCTGCTCGGCCGTGTGGACCGTATCCCAGCGGCGCTCCCACTCGAGGCGCTCCGCCGCGGCTTCCCAGTAGGCGAGGCGCTCGGCCTCGGTCTCCGGGTGGGCGAGGAAGCGGTCCTCCAGCGTGGGGTGGGACGGAGCCGGGGCCGTGAGGGGGCCGCGCGGCAGGCGCTGGTCTGCCTGGCCGCGGGCCGTGCTGAGGGTGTGCGGAATTGCCGAAGATTCGACCACAGAGAATCACTCCATCGGTCTTGGCGGAAGCACCCTGCGGGTCAGGGTTGCTGCGGCGTCTTCGAGCCAAGTCTCTCGGCCGCTCTGGATGGGTTGGTGATATTCACTCTGCACGCTCACGTCCGAGGCGCGCAACTCGGGAAGGACCCCGTGTCCACGCCTCGGACGTGTGCAGGAGCCCTCAGTTAAGGGCTGAACACAGTGGAGGAGTACCCCGGGACAGAGCCCAGGCGGGCGGTGACGTCATTGCCGTCTCCGCGGGCCGAGTCCTCCACGCGCGCCATGACGAGCACCGCGAAATCCGGGTTGGTGAACGTCTTGGGCGTGTAGTACTCGAACGGGATGACCGTGCTCTCGCCGGGCTTGAGCGGCTGGGACAGCGTCCACCGGTACGTCCGCGAGGCGTTCGTGGCGGGAATCCCCGGCGTCGTGTCCAGCAAGGAGAACCCCGCGTGGGAGGACCGGATCCGCAGCCGGTACGCCAGGTGGTGCCCCGCGCCGAACGCGTTCTGCATCTGCACCTCGATGAACCCGGTGGCCGTGCTCACCGCCTCCGAGCCCACGTTGCTGATCTTCAGCCCCGGCGGCAGCGCGCCCCGCTGGGCCACGCGGCCGGTGCTGCCCCAGTGGACCGGGGTGGACCGCTCGCCGCTGACCGGCGGATCGAGGAGGGCCAGGGCCAGGTCTGCGGCGCCCCGGCGTCGTCGTGATCCCGGGAGGGAGGCCCCGGACGAGAGGGCCGCGGGGACCTGCCCCGCGGGAGCCTGGGCCGCCGAGGCCGGCGTCAGGGCCGGAACGGCCAGCGCCGGGACCGCGAGGGCCGCGCCCGCGAGGACGCTCCGGCGGGAGGGCACGCGCCGCCCGCTCGAACGCGGCGAGGGCGAGTGCTGAGAGGAAGAGTGCGTCATGAGGTGAGTCCTCCGGTGAAGCGGCCGGCGGCGAGGAGCTTGTCCATGTTGCGCTCGGCCAGGGCGGTGATGAAGACGAAGGGGTTGACGCCCACCTTCGCGGGAACGAGCGAGCCGTCCATGACGAAGACGCCCGGGGCGCCCTTGAGCTCGCCGTTGAGGTCGGTGGCCTCGCCGAGGACGCAGCCGCCGAGCGGGTGGTAGGTGAAGTAGTCCGAGTACGCGAGCCCGCGCTCCAGCATGTCCGTCCGGACGTGCCCGCCGTTCGCCGCGTTGAGCCGCGCCATGACCGCCGCGGCGGCCTTGACGGACGGCGCGTGCGAGTGGCGGTTCCAGGAGAGGTCCACCTTCTGGGTCCTCGGGTTGTACGTGAACTCGCCGAAGTTCGGGTTGTTCGTGATGGCGAGGTAGCCGAGGGTGTTCGTCTCCAGGCCGATCGGGAACGGGGCGATCTCCGCGAAGACCGAGCCCGGGGAGTCGTCCCAGGCCATGAGCCCCTGCGCCGGGATGCAGGACTGCGGCAGGCCCGTCTTGACGGACAGCGGCAGCTTCCGCGCGACCATCGTGTTCCCGTTGGGCCCCCACTTCCGGCCCACGGCCGCGTCCAGGTCCGGGAGGTCCCCGCGGGCCTTGGCCGTCACGAGCAGCGACGATGTTCCGACCGACCCCGCCGCCAGCACCACCTTCCGGTAGACCGCGTCCGAGATTGACGCCACCCCTCCGTCCGGGCGGATGGTCTTGAGGGTGAGCGCGTAGGACTCGCCCTTCTTCCGGATGCGGGTCACCTCGGTGAGCGCCTTGACCTTGACCCGCCCGGTGGCGAGCGCCGCCTTCAGGTAGGTGGACGTGAGCGACTTCTTGCCGTGGTTGTTGCCGAAGATGACCTCCTTGGCGATGGCCGAGGCCGGCACACGGCCGAAGGTCTCGAGGCGGAGGTAGTCCCAGTCGTAGACGTTCGGCACGGTGACCGTCTGGTACCCGGCCTTCTTGTTCTGCGCCGCGCCGGTCCGGCTGAACTGGTAGTAGGGGGAGTGCGCCAGGACGTCCGGCGCCGGTTCCGCCACCCCCAGCTCGGCGTTGGCGCGCGGCAGGTAGGTGGAGAACATCTCCCGCGAGTCGATCTGCGGCATGACCTGCCGGACGAACGACTCCCGCGGCGTCACCGCCATGCCTCCGTTGACGAGCGACCCGCCGCCGAGGCCCACGCCCCGGTACACCTTCATCCCGGCGAAGCGCTCGATCCCCAGGATGCCCGCGTAGCGCGGCACGCGGCGGTTGATGAGGTCCAGCCCGGCCAGGTACCGGTACGGCATGTCCGTGGCGTCCGAGAACCACATGGCCCGCCGGTCCGGCGAGGTCATCGCGCAGAAGCGGCTTCCGGCCGGCGCCGTGGCGTCCCAGTCCTGCCCCATCTCGATGAGGTCCACGCCGATGCCCTTCTGGGCCAGCCTCAGCGCCGCCACCGCTCCGCCGTATCCGGAGCCGACGACGGCGACCCGGCCGCTCGCCTTCTCATCCCTCGGCGCCGCAGTGGCGGCGGGCCGCTTGGGCGAGGGCTTCTTGGCGGGCTCGCTCTGTGTGGGCTTGTTCTGTGTGGGCTTGTTCTGGGCGGGGGCGGGTCTGCGCGCGGGACCCTGCTGCTGAGGAGCGGGCCTGCGGGGGCTGCCCTGTCCCCGGCGGGGCGGTTCAGACCCCTGCGGCTGCGCCGGGCCCGGCTGTCCGGGACCGGGCTGTGCGGGAATGCGCCGGGCGGGGGCGGGCTGTCCGGGAAGGTGTTGTGCGGGGCGGGCTCGCCGAGGCCGGTCAGTGCCGGACTGGGAGGCGCTGGATTGGGATGAAGAGGTCATCTGCTGCGCTTTCAGGCCGAGGGGCCCGGCGCAGTCCTGTGTCGTCCCCGGAAGCAGCCCTGCGGCGTCCGGAAGGGCGAGAAGGGCAGCGAACGGGGCCGGAGAAGGTCCGGCTCCTCAGGCCCCGAGAGGTGGAAGCTCTCGATGAGAGCCTCACCAGTTTAGGAGATAACCGTACAGACGAGCAATTTATATTAGGCCTCCGAGAGACTCCCTCTCGGGGCCGCCCACCCGGGTTCGCTCCTCGGCTCGGAGGCTTGTGCACCCGGTACTTCTGCTTGTGCACCCTCTCTCGTCAGGATTTCGGCCAGATCCTGACACCAGAGGGTGCACAAGGGCGGAGGAGGGTGGGGCAGGGCTCAGGGCGCCGTCTGCAGCTCGGCGTGGGTCGCGTCCAGCCCCACACGCCTGCCTTGTGCACCCGGTTCGTTCGGTTTTCGGGCCAAAAACCGAACGAACCGGGTGCACAAGCCACGGGGCAGATGAGCCAGCCCGCCCCAGCCCGGGCCGGAGCGGTCAGGAAGGCCCCGCAAGCCCTCCGCAGGCCCGCACCCCCTCCAGGCCCGCACCCTCCCAGCGCCGGACTCCTAAACCCGCCCCGCCATGATCCGGGCGGCCCGTTCGAGCGACTGCCGGATGCCGTCGTCGTTCCGGGCGTACGCGCCCATGATCCGGTAGGCCAGCAGCGGAAGGCGGGCGCCCCGGGCGATCCAGGACTCGGTGACGCGGGTGCCGCCGTCGGGCAGGCGCTCGAGCTCCCAGCGCCAGCGGTGGCCTCCGGGGTGGACCCACTCGATGAGGCGGTCCTCCTCGACGGCGCTCACGGTGTTGGTGATGACGTACGGCACGCCGTAGAGGCGCATGTGCGTGGAGAAGCGGTCGCCGGGGGCCAGCCGCTCGGGCCCGCGGACCTCCGCCTGGACGGAGCCGGAGCCGTCCAGCTCGTGGTGGCGGTGCGGGTTGGCGAGGATGGCGAACAGGTCCGACGGCGACGCCGGCACCTCCGCCGTGTAGGCGACGACGCCGGAGTCCCGCACGAGCCGGACCGGGGTCGAGCGGCTTCCGGGCATGACTCCGGGGCGAGGCGCTGACGGGGAGCCGTCGGGCGCGGAACCGGGGCTGGCGGAGGGGCGGGGCGCGGTGTGCTCGTTGCTCATGGGGCCACACTATGCGCTCCGCCGCCCCGCCCTCATGGGCCCGGGCACGGGCCCGTCCCGCTACGCGAGCGAGACCAGGTCCCGGTACGCGGGCCCCCACATGTCCTCGACCCCGTCCGGCAGGAGCACCACGCGGTCCGGCTGCAGCGCCTCGACCGCTCCTTCGTCGTGGGAGACGAGGACCACGGCGCCCTCGTAGTTGCGGAGCGCACCGAGGATCTCCTCCCGGGAGGCGGGGTCCAGGTTGTTCGTCGGCTCGTCCAGCAGGAGCACGTTGGCGGAGGAGGCCACGAGCACCGCCAGGGCCAGCCGGGTCTTCTCGCCGCCGGAGAGGACCGCGGCGGGCTTGTCCACGTCCTCCCCGGTGAAGAGGAACGAGCCGAGGAGCGTGCGCACCTGCGTGTCGTCCGCGTCCGGCGCGGCGGAGCGCATGTTCTCCAGGATGGTGCGTCCGCCGTCGAGCGTCTCGTGCTCCTGGGCGAAGTACCCGAGCCGGAGCCCGTGGCCCGCCGCGACCTCGCCCGTGTCCGGAACCGTCTGGCCGGCGAGGATGCGCAGGAGAGTCGTCTTGCCCGCGCCATTGAGGCCGAGCACCACGATCCGGGACCCGCGGTCCACCGCCAGGTCCACCCCTGCGAAGATCTCCAGCGAGCCGTAGGCCTTCGAGAGGCCGCGGGCCCGCAGCGGAGTCCTGCCGCACCGCGCCGGGGCGGGGAAGCGCAGGGCCGCGACCTTCTCCCAGGCCCGCTCCGCCTCAAGCCCGCCCGTGAGCCGCTCGGCCCGGCGGATCATCTGCTGCGCGGCCACGGCCTTGGTGGCCTTGGCCCGCATCGACTCCGCCTGGCTCAGGAGGGCCGCGGCCTTCTTCTCCGCGTTGGCCCGCTCGCGCCGCCGCCGGGACTCGTCCTGGGCGCGCTGCCGCAGGTAGTCCCTCCACGCCATGGCGTAGACGTCGAGCGCGCTGCGGGCGGCGTCGAGGAAGAGGACCCGGGTCGCCGTCGCCTCCATGAGCGATTCGTCATGGGAGATCATGAGGATCCCGCCCGGGTAGGAGGCGAGGAACTCGCGCAGCCAAGCGAGGGAGTCCTGGTCCAGATGGTTGGTCGGCTCGTCGAGGAGCAGGACGTCCGCCTGGGAGAACAGGATCCGGACGAGCTCCACCCGGCGGCGCTGACCGCCGGAGAGCGTGCCGAGCGGCTGGGCCAGCACGCGCTGGGGCAGGCCGAGGTGCCCGCTGATCCGGGCGGCCTCGGCCTCCGCTGCGTAGCCGCCGCCGGCGAGGAACTCGGCCTGGAGCCCGTCGTAGCGGCGGAGCGCGCGGTCCCGCACGGCCTGGTCGGCGGAGCCCATCTCCTCCTCGGCGCGGTGCAGCCCTGCGGCGGCGCCGGCGAGGCCCCGGGCCGCGAGGATGCGGTCCAGGGCGCTCTGGCCGGGGTCGGCCGCGCGCGGGTCCTGCGGCAGGTACCCGAGGGTGCCCGTGCGGGAGACGGTTCCCTGGGCCGGGAGGGTTTCGCCCGCGAGGACTCTCACGAGGCTCGTCTTGCCGGCGCCGTTGCGGCCGACCAGCCCGACCCTGTCGCCCCTCTCGATCCGGAGGTCGGCGTTGTCGATGAGCAGGCGCGCGCCTGCCCGAAGCTCTAGTCCCGTTGCGGTGATCACGGGGAGTCGTCCTTTCCAGTGAAGGCAAGCTGAAGTGGGGCCGCGGCAGGCGGCCCCTCGGAATGCGGAATGCGGAATGAAGAAGGGGTGGGGAGGCGGAGGCGCGGAACGCGGCAGACGGCGTGCCGCACGAGAGAGCCAGCGCGCGAAGCGCAGGCGTCACCGCGCGGCGCGCGGGGGCCGGGCGCAAGCCCGGGGCCCGGAGCCGAAGCCCCGGACCCGGCGGGCGGTCAGGCCCGCGCGTGCGCCCTGCGGAACGCCCCGGACACGAGCGCGACGGCGAACGCGGCCGCGATGAGGACCGCCCCGGCGGACGCCATGGCCGCGCCGTAGCCGGCGGTCCCGCCGGTGCCCAGCAGGAGGGACAGCGCGCTGAGGAGCGTCACGCCGACGGCGCCTCCGAGCTCGGCGCTGGAGTTCATCGCGGCGCCCATCGCGCCCGAGTGGCTCTCCGCCACCCCGGTCATGGCGAGGCGGCTGCCGGCCACGAACGCCGGGCCCATCGTCAGGCTGATGACGACGAGGACCGGCAGCACGAGCGCGGGGTAGGACGCCCCGGGCCCGGCCAGGACCAGCGGAAGCAGGCCGAGCCCCGAGAGCCCGAGCGCCCAGACGACCGTCTTGACCGCCCCGAACCGGCTGATGAGCCGCTCGCTGAACTGAGAGGACACCATCATGCCGATCGGGTAGGGGAGGGTCGCCAGGGCCGCCTGCATCGGGGACATGTGCAGCGTCTCCTGCAGGTACAGGCTCAGGACCACGAACACGCCGGTGGGGCCGAGGCCTCCGGCGCCGACGACGATCAGGCCGCTCAGCCGGTCCCGGTCCGTCACGAGCTCAGGCGGCAGCAGCGGCGTCCGGGAGCGGACCTGCCGGCGGGCGAATCCCGCGAGGGACACGGCCGCGAGGGCCGTGAGCGCGATCGCCTGGAGGCCGCGGCCGTGCTCCATCTCGGTGAGCGCCAGGAGGAACGCCGCAACGCCGACGACCACCATGGCCACGTCCTGCAGATGCCAGCGCGTCCGGTCCAGGGCGTCCGCCGCGGAGAGGACCAGCGGCGCCGCGCCCGCCGCGATGAGCGCGAGCGGGACGGACGCGAACATGGTCCAGCGCCACGAGAGCAGGTCGGTCAGGATGCCGCCGGCCAGCACGCCGACGGCCGCGCCGGCGCCCGTGACGGCTCCGTAGATCCCGAACGCCTTGGCCCGCTCATGCCCCTCGGCGAACGTCGTCGAGAGGAGCGCGACGGCGGCCGGGGCCAGCACCGCGGCGGAGAGGCCCTGGCCCGCCCGGGCCAGGAAGTACCAGGCCGGTGCCGTGGCCGAGCCGGCCAGCGCCGCGAACACGGCGGTGCCGATGAGGCCTGCGATGAACGCCCGCCGGTGCCCGAAGGCGTCCCCGACCTTGCCGCCGACCAGCAGGACCGAGCCGAACACCAGGAGGTAGGAGGTGACGACCCAGGACTGCTGGCCCGCGGAGATGGAGAGGTCCTCCGTGAGCTGGGGCAGCGCGATGTTCACGATCGCGTTGTTCATGATGACGATCAGCTGTGCCGCGGCGATGACGAGCATCGGCGGCCAGAATGCGGATCCCCTGTTCCGGGCAGGGGAGGAGAAAGGTGTAGAAAGCATGGAAGACTCGCATGGTCTCAGGCGCCTCTCGCACAGGGAGGCGCCGTTCGGATGAGGGCAGCATGCGGTGGCCGCGCGTCAGCGCGACCCGCCAGTCCTCTCAATCCACACGAGTCCAGCGGGACGGCGACCGCGGCAGGAGCCGGAGCGAGTCGTCAACGTCCACATGGGGAGCCATTCTACGGAAGGGCGTCCGGACGGTTCAACTTCCGTCCGTCTTTGCCGTCCGTCTTCGCCGCCCGCAGGCGGGTGCCGCGGGACCTCTGTCAGCCGGGCGCTCGTCAGCCGGGACCTCTGTCAGCCGGGCCCTCGTCAGCCGGACCCGGCCGAGGCCGCCCCGCGCGGATCAGACCTTGGAGGCGCGGTACCCGGCGCGGATCGCCGCCGTCGGGTTCGCGAAGCAGATCTCCGGCTTGGTGCGCGAGTAGTAGCGCTGGCCCGGCCGGTGGAAGATGCGGCTGCTCGCGTTGCCCTTGATGGGGGCCCAGCTGGGGCAGTTCCAGCTGCCTGCGGCCGGGCGGACCGAGGTCGGCGCCGGCTTCGGCGCGGGCGTCACCCGGACGTAGGCCTTGGCCGAGACGGAGGACTTGAGGGCCGTCGTCGAGGGGATCGCCACGTACCAGAGGCCGCTCGCCGTCGCGGTGAAGCCCGTGGCCACGTTGCCGCGGGCGTCGGTGGTCACCGTGCGCACCGCGCGGGCGGGGGCGGATCCGTCCGGATCGAAGAAGACGACGGCGCGCGTGCCGCCGCGGGCTCGCCAGGCGCCGGCCGTGAGGGCCTGGGTCTGGGCGCGGACGGTGATGGCCGCTCCTGCCCGGACCGTCGAGGGGCTGGCGGAGAACGGCGTGACGCGGGTCTGGACGGTCGGGGCCGCGGAGGCCGGGGCGGCCGCGGCGAGGAGGAGGGGAGCTGCGAGGAGGGCGGACGCGACGCTGCGCCGGGCGATGCTGTGCATGGAGTGAGACTTCCGAGAGGGGCGAACCCGATGTTCGCGACGAGAGAAGTCTAGGCTCCCGAACCAGCGCTGTCGAGGGTGCGGTCTCCGGGTGCTTCTGGCCCGCAGAACCCCGAAGCCGCCGGGTGCGGAATCTCCGCTCTCGGCGGGGCGCCCGCACCCGTGACCAACCGAACACCCAATTAGGGCAGATCTGCGTTCTCTAATACCCTCGGCTTAGGTTAGTGTTGCCTCAGTCCGGTCAACGTCAGCCTTTCCCGACACCGACCCCGAGCACCAAGGATGCCCATGAACCTCAACCGTCGCACCGCCCTGTCCGCGTTCGGCGCCACCTCCCTCGCCGCACTGCTCTCGGCCTGCTCCACGGGCTCGTCGTCGGACAAGAAGGGCTCCGGCTCGGGCGAGAGCAGCTCGGACTCGCAGTACCCCGTGACCATCAAGCACGCGTTCGGCGAGACGAAGATCGAGAAGCGCCCCACCCGCGTCGCCACGGTCTCCTGGGTCAACGCGGACGTGGTCCTCGCCCTCGGCGTGGTCCCGGTGGGCATGGCGGAGGACTCCTTCGGCCAGAACTCCAACAAGTCCCTCCCGTGGAAGGACGAGGCGCTCAAGAAGCTCGGCGCGGAGATCGGCACGGACAAGGCCCCGGTCCAGTACTCGGAGGCGGACGGCATCAACTTCGACGCGATCGCCAAGGTCACGCCGGACCTCATCATCGGCACCTACTCGGGCATGAGCAAGGAGGACTACCAGAAGCTCTCCAAGATCGCCCCGACCCTCGCATACCCGGAGCTCGCCTACGGCACGTCCTGGGAGGACTCGCTCACCACCATCGGCAAGGCGCTCGGCAAGAACGCCGAGGCGGAGAAGCTCCTCAAGGAGAAGAAGGAGAAGCTCGAGCAGGTGGCCAAGGACCACCCCGAGTTCAAGGGCAAGAGCTTCGTCTTCGCCACCCTCGAGCCGGGCAAGACGGACGGCATCACCGCCTACTCCTCCACGGACAACCGCCCCCGCTTCATGGAGTCGATCGGCCTCAAGCAGGCCCCCGTCATCGCCGAGGCGGAGAAGAAGCAGAAGGCCTCCTTCAGCGTGCCGTTCTCCGCGGAGAACGCGAGCAAGCTGGACGCGGACGTGCTCGTCAGCTGGGTGGCGGACGCCAAGGCCGCGGACGCCATCAAGAAGGACAAGCTCCTCAGCCAGATCCCGGCGGTCAAGAAGGGCGCCGCGGTGTTCGACTCGGACAACACGAACACCATCGCCCTCTCCGCCATCTCGGTCCTCAGCATCGACTACGCGATCGAGAAGTGGGTCCCGAAGATCGCCGACGCCCTCAAGGCGTCCAAGTAGCAGAAAAGGCGGACTGACCTCCCTGTGATGTCTGAAGCCCGGGCCGCCCAGCGTCCTGCTGCCCAGCGTCCCTCCGCTCGCCGGCCGGCCGCCGTGTGGGCCACCGCCCTGATCCTGGCGGTGCTCCTCGCGGCGGCCGTCGTCGCGAGCCTCGGCATCGGCGCCCGCGCCATCCCCCCGCACGAGGTGTGGAGCGCGGTGCTCGCCCAGCTCTCCGGCCGCGATCCCGCGAACGACGACGCCGCCGTGGCCGCCGCCCGCATCCCCCGCACCGTGCTCGCGGCGAGCGTCGGGGCCGCCCTGGCGCTCGCGGGCACGGGCATGCAGGGGCTCACCCGCAACCCGCTCGCCGATCCGGGGATCCTCGGCGTCAACGCGGGGGCGTCGCTCGCCGTCGTCGTCGGCATGACGTTCTTCGGGGTCGCGGGGCTCGGGGGCACGACGGCGGCCGCCCTCCTCGGCGCCGCGCTCGCGAGTGCGCTCGTCTTCCTCATCGCCGAGTTCGGGCCCTCGCACGGCTCGGCCGTCAATCTCGCGATCGGCGGCGCGGCCGTGACCGCGGGGTGCGTCTCCGTCATCGGGGCGCTGCTCGTCTCGAGCCAGGCCACGCTGGACACGTTCCGCCGCTGGCAGGTGGGCTCGGTGGCGGTCAACGACTTCTCCTTCGCGCCCGTGCTGCCGCTGCTGCTCGCGGGGGCAGTGCTCGTGCTCGCCAACGCGGGCACCCTCAACGCGCTCGCCCTCGGGGACGACGTCGCGCGGGGCCTCGGCGTCAGCATCTCCCGCGCCCGCTGGGTGGTCGGCGCCGGGTTCGTGCTCCTCGCGGCCGGGGCGACGGCGGTGGCCGGGCCCATCGCCTTCGTGGGCCTGGCCGCGCCGCACATCCTCCGGCTGCTCTCCGGGGGCGACCACCGCTCCCTCATGCCGCTCAGCCTCCTCGGCGGGGCGGTGCTCGTGCTCGTGGCGGACACGCTCGGCCGCGTCATCGCGCCCCCGGCGGAGACGGCTGCCGGCGTCCTGACCGCGGTCATCGGCGCGCCCGTGCTCATGTGGCTCGCGCGCTCGAGGCGGGTGATGGTCTCGTGAGGCGCAGCACGGCACAGAGCGGCACGACTCAGAGCGGCACGGCTCAGCGAGGCAGGGTCCTCGCGGTCCTCGCCGCCGCCGTGGGCCTGCTCTTCTTCGGCTCGATCCTGCTCGGCGACTACACCGTCACCATTCCGGACTTCTTCCGCATCCTCGGCGGCGAGGAGATCCCAGGCGCCACGTTCATCGTCATGGAGTCCAAGCTCCCGCAGGCCGTGGCCGGGGCGCTCGCGGGCTTCGCGTTCGGCCTCTCCGGCAGCCTGTTCCAGCGGCTGCTGCGCAACCCGCTCGCGAGCCCGGACATCATCGGCGTCAACTACGGCGCCTCCGCGGCCGCCGTCACCTCGATCGTGGCGTTCGGCCTCTCCGGCGCGGGCGTGGGCGCAGCCGCGGTGCTCGGCGCGCTCGGCACCGCCGCGGTCCTCTACGCGGTGTCCATGCGCGGCCGCTCCACCGTCCACGCGAGCGGGCGCCTCATCCTGACGGGCATCGGCATGGCCGCCATGATGAGCGCGCTCGTCAACTGGCTGCTCGCCCGCGGCAACATCTACAAGGCGCAGGAGGCGATGGTCTGGCTCAACGGCTCGCTCAACGCCGCCACGTGGGACCGGATCGGGGCCCTCGCCCTCGCGCTCGCGGTGCTCGTGCCGGCCGTGGCGCTCATTGTCCTGCGCCTGCGGATGCTCGAGCTCGGCGACGACCTCGCGCAGGGACTCGGCGTCAGCGTCACGGCGGCCCGCCTCGCCGTCGTCGTCGCCGCCGTCCTCCTCTCCGCGATGGCGACGTCGGTGACCGGGCCCCTCGCCTTCGTCGCCTTCCTCGCGGGCCCGCTCTCCCGGCTGCTGACCGGGCGGCGGCTGTCCTTGGCCGCGGCGGCGTTGACGGGCGCGGCGCTCGTGCTCGCGGCGCAGTTCGTCTCGGTGGTGCTGCTGCCGCAGCTGTCCCTGCCCGTCGGGATCATCACGGGCGCGGTGGGAGCGCCCGTCCTCATCGCCGTCCTCGTGGGCGGACGCCGCCAGGCCCGCGCCGTGAAAGGAGCGTCATGACGCACACTGACTTGGCCCCCGCCGCCCTCGAGGCGCAGGGGGTCAGCCTCGCCTACGAGAGCCGCGAGGTCATCTCAGACCTCAGCGTGAGGATCCCGGAGGGGAAGGTCACGGTCATCGTCGGGCCCAACGGGTGCGGCAAGTCCACGCTCCTGCGCGGGTTCGCGCGGCTGCTCAAGCCCACGCGCGGGAACTTCCTCATCGAGGGGGAGCGGCTCGCAGCCATGCCGCTCAAGGACTCGGCCAAGCGGCTCGGGCTCCTGCCGCAGCAGCCGATCGCGCCTGAGGGCATCACCGTGAGGGACCTCGTGGGCCGCGGCCGCTACCCGCACCAGGGCCTGTTCCGGCGCTTCTCCGCGGAGGACCGGCACGCCGTGGGCCGCGCACTCACCGTGACCGGGACGCTCGAGCTCGCCGAGCGCGAGGTCAACGAGCTCTCCGGCGGCCAGCGGCAGCGCGTGTGGATCGCGCTCGCCCTGGCCCAGGAGACGCCGATCCTGCTCCTCGACGAGCCCACCACCTACCTCGACCTCGCCCACCAGATGGACGTCCTGTCCCTCGTGCTGGACACGCAGCGGGAGCGCCAGGGCAGCGTGGTCATGGTGCTCCACGACCTCAACCTGGCCGCGCGCTTCGCGGACCACCTCATCGCGATGCGGGACGGGCGGATCGTGGGCCAGGGCGCCCCCGGCGAGGTCTTGACGGCGGAGTCCGTCCGCGAGATCTTCGGCCTGGAGTCCACCGTCATCGAGTGCCCGGAGTCCGGCAAGCCGCTCGTGGTGCCGGCCACCACCGCGGCGGAGAGGAGCGCGCATGGAAGCCGCTGAGAGCGCGCGGGCGTCTGCGCCGGGGGCGTCCGGGGCGCCTGAGGCCGGGCGGGCTGCTGAGCGTGCGCCCGAGGCCGGGCGGCAGCCCGAGCCGATGCGCTGCGTCTGGGCGCGCGTGGCCGGCGTGGAGCGCCGCAGCCCCGGCTTCGCGCGGGTGACGCTCGCCGCCGAGGAGTTCGACCTCATGGGCGACTCCACCCCCTACCTCGACTGCCGCATCAAGATCGTCTTCGGCGCCGCGCCCGAGGGCCGCATCCCGGCCGGGGAGCTCGGCGGCACCCGCTGGTACACCGACTGGCGGGACGCCCCCGCGGACGTCCGAGGCGCGATGCGCACCTTCAGCATCGTGGCCTCCCGGCCGGGGGAGATCGACGTCGAGTTCGCCCTCCACGACGCCTCCCACGCCGGCGGCGCCCTCGGGCCGGCCTCGCAGTGGATCGCCTCGGCCCGCGTGGGCGACGAGCTCCAGGTCATCGGCCCCAACCTCGCCTACTGGGCCGCCCAGCCGGAGCCGTACGCGGGCACCGAGTTCAAGCCGGGCTCGGCGGAGCGGATCGTCCTCGTGGGGGACGCCACCGCCCTGCCCGCCATCGAGTCCATCCTCCGCGACCTCCCGCGCGTGGCCGCCCCCGGCGCCGAGGTCCGGGTCCTCGCGGAGGTCGCCGCGCCCGACGACGAGCGGGACCTCCCGAGCCTGGCCGGGCCGGGGCCCGGGGCTGAGCGCGAGCCCGCATCCGGCCCTGCGGAGTCCGGGTCTGGTCTCGCTGCAGCCGCCGGGCCCGTCCGCGTCGACTGGGTCCGCAGCGGCTCAGACCTCGGCCGCTCGCTCGTGGACGCCCTCGGCGGGCGGATCGGCGCCGAGCACTTCGAGTTCCTCTCCGGCTGCCCCACCGCGGGCGACCTCCGGGTGGCCTCCGCTCCTTCCGAGGCCAGCGTCGCCCCTCCCGAGACTTCCCCCGCTCTGAACGAGCCCGTCGGCATTCCCGGAGCCCCCGCCGCCGCGTCCGAGGCCCCTCGCGGATCTTTCGAGGCCTCGGCCGCCCTGGACGAGCCCGACGGCGACGCCCTCCTCTGGGAGTCCGGCCACGCCAAGGCCCCGGTTAAGACGTATGTCTGGGTCGCGGGCGAGCAGAGCGCCGTCCGGGACATCCGCCGCTTCTACGTGCGCGAGTGCGGGGTGGACCGCCGTTCCGTGGCCTTCATGGGCTACTGGAAGCGCGGCCAGGCCCAGGCGGCGTAAGAGGGGGGCGTTCCAGCCCGCCGGCCCTCCGCCGACCCTCGTCGGCCCCTCGTCGGCCATGCCCCGCCCCTCGTCTGTTGCGAGTTGGAGGAAAGAGGACGCCCATTCCTCCAACTTGCAACAGATGAGCGGCTCGATGGGCCTGCTGAGGGGACCCGAGGCCTCCTGAAGGGTCCGGCGGGCCTGAACCCGGCGTAGCCTTGTCCCGTGAGTGAGAGCGAGACATTCCCCAGCCCCTCTGGAGACCCGGCCACGGATACCCCGAACACCCCGCACACCCCGTACCCAGCCGCCCCGCAGACCATGCCCAACCGCTACCTGGCCATCGGCGACTCCTTCACCGAGGGCGTCGGCGACTGGGACGAGGTCCGCCCCAACGGCGTCCGCGGCTGGGCGGACCGGGTGGGGGAGGAGCTGATCGCGCTCGGCGACTGGAGCTACGCCAATCTCGCCATCCGGGGCAAGAAGATCGGACAGGTCATCGAGGAGCAGGTTCCTGCCGGTCTCGAGCTCAAGCCCACGCTCGTCACCTGCTACGCCGGCGGCAATGACATCCTGCGCGCCAGCGTGGACCTGGACGCTCTTGTGGCCCGCTACGCCGAGGCCATGAGCCGGTTCAAGGCGCAGGGTGCGGACGTGGCCCTCTTCACCGCGTTCGACACCGGCGCCTCCAAGACCTTCTCCGCCACTCGCGGCCGTTCGGCCGTCTACAACGAGCTGCTGCGCGAGGCCGCCGCGGACTGCGGATTCGCCCTCATCGACTTCTGGCGCATGAAGGAGCTCCAGGACTGGCGCATGTGGGACGAGGACCGCCTGCACCTCTCCGCCACCGGTCATCAGGTCATGGCCGCAAACGTGCTGGCGGCGCTGGAGAAGGCGGACGACGTCGTCATCCCCGAGCTGGACGAGGCTCCCATCCTGAGCCGCGTCGAGGCCCTGCGGAACAACGTCTCCTGGGCCCGCAAGCACCTGGTGCCGTGGGTGGGCCGCAGGCTGCGCGGGGTGTCCTCCGGAGACGGCATGACCCCCAAGTACCCCCATTTTGTGACTCAACTCACATAATCCGGGAAGTCCTGCGCCATCATTGGGATGCAGCGTCATGAAAACTGGCCTGCTCGCCCTCAGTTCACCCTTCGTTTCGGCAATCGCAAGACTGCCCGGTAACGTCAATGCGCGTGTTCGAGGCCGGTTGCCTCCCCTGGGGCCGGCCCCGCTTCCGATCTGTCTACGGAGAGAAGGCAATAGATGCCCCCCGCACATCCGGTCGAGTCTGACGTCACGTCCTCGCCGAAGAACGTCAAGGTCCGCAAGAGGCGCATCAGCGCCGACGACGTCCACGTCGTCGACAAGCCCACCCTGAAGACGGCCATGAGCGGCACGCTCGTGGGCAACTTCATGGAGTGGTACGACGTCGGAATCTACGGCTACCTCGCCATGACCATGGGCAAGATCTTCCTGCCCGACGGCTCCAGCACCGCGCAGAATCTGTTCGGCTTGGCCACGTTCGCAGCGACCTTCCTCGCGCGTCCGCTCGGCGGTGTCGTGTTCGGTCAGATCGGCGACAAGATCGGCCGCCAGAAGGTCCTGGCCACGACCCTCATCATGATGGCCTCGGCCACCGCGATCATCGGCATCCTCCCTGACGCGAGTGTTTGGGGAATTGCCGCCACAATCATCCTCGTCATCCTGAAGCTCCTCCAGGGCTTCTCCACGGGCGGCGAGTACGCCGGTGCCACCACGTTCATCACGGAGTACGCGCCGGACCGCAAGCGCGGCTACTTCGCGTCCTTCCTGGACCTCGGCTCCTACCTCGGCTTCGCCATCGGCGCGCTGCTGGTGACCGTCCTCCAGGTGACGCTCGGCGACGCCACGATGGAGGCCTGGGGCTGGCGTATCCCGTTCCTCGTGGCCATCCCGCTCGGCGCGGCGGCCGTCTACTTCCGCCTCAAGATCGAGGAGTCCCCGGCGTACGCCGCCGCGCAGGACGCCTCGGAGAAGCAGAACCAGCACGCTGTGGACCCGAAAATGTCCGAGTCCGGCAGCAAGGGAGTCTTCAAGCACTACTGGCGCGAGATCATCGTGGCCATCATGCTTGTGGCGGCCGCCAACACGGTGGGCTACGCCCTCACGTCCTACATGCCGACATACCTCACGGACAGCCTGAAGTACGACGTCCTCAAGGGCACTGCCGTCACCGTCCCGGTCCTCATCGTGATGTCCCTCTGCATCCCGCTCGCGGGCAAGCTCTCGGACAAGATCGGCCGCCGCCCGGTGCTCTGGATCGGTGCGTTCTCCAGCGTGCTGTTCGCCATTCCGGCGTTCAAGCTCATGGCGCTCGGCCACGTCTGGGCCACGGCCACGGGACTCTCGCTCATGGCGTTCTCGATGCTCTGCTACGTCTCCAACATCGCGTCCGCCGTTCCGGCGCAGTTCCCCACGGCCTCCCGCTACGCCGGCATGGGCATCTCCTACAACATCGCCGTCGCCGTCTTCGGCGGCACGGCGGGTCTCATCATGGAGTCGCTCGTCAAGGCGACCGGCGACAACCTGATGCCGGCCTACTGGCTCATGGGCACGTCGGCGATCGGCGCCATCGCGATCTACTTCCTCCGCGAGTCGGCCAACCGCCCGCTGCCGGGCGCCATGCCGTCTGTTGAAACCGAGGAGGAGGCGCACGAGATCGTCCGCACGCAGATGGACGACGAGCTCATCGACCACAACGACATGCCCCTCGAGGTCGTCCGCCTCCACCACCCGGACGTCCTGCCCGAGGACGCGGCAGAGACCGTCGAGGTCCCGGAGAGCTCCCTCGAGAAGGACGAGCACGCGCACCGCGCCAAGCCGGAGGCCGCCGCTGCCGGCGCTCCGTCGGGTGCCCCGGCCCCCAAGGGCGACGACGACGGCGCTCCGCGCCGGGCCCTCTAGCCTGACGGGTTCGGCCCGCGGGTCAGCTGTCTGAGAAGGGCGGCCGTGCTGGAGACAGCGCGGCCGCCCTTCCGCATGTCCGGGGCGGGCGGTTCGCTGCGGGGCGCGGGTGCTCGAGCGCTGCCGCCCGTGTGCCCGAGGCCATGCGGCCCCGGTTTGGCTTTAACACAGGACGCCACTAAGATGGAGGGGCGTTAAGTCGCGCTTCGCCGTGTCTTCATCCCGTTGTCGGGCAGGAGAACAGCGGCTGGGGCGCAGCACCCGCATCGCGGACCGCTCTCTTGGGGAAAAACGGGAGGTCGGTTCTCACCGTTTTCTCGCGGCGAGGGGCCGCGGCTGGATCTCACCCAGCTTGGTCACCCTCTTCGAAAGCTGCAGTACGCACGGTGTCACTACTGGCGGCGGGGGCGCTTTTTGATCGCAGAGGGATCTGTTTGAGAAGAACCCCCGCAAGTTACTACATCTTTGAGGAGTGATCATGGCAGCACATTGCCAGGTGACCGGAGCCCAGCCCGGGTTCGGTCACAGCATTTCCCACTCGCACCGCCGCACCAAGCGCCGGTTCGACCCGAACATCCAGAAGAAGCGCTACTGGGTTCCGTCCCTGCGCCGCAACGTCACGCTGACCCTGTCCACCCGTGGCATCAAGGTCATCGACGCTCGTGGCATTGACGCCGTTGTCGCCGATCTGCTCGCGAAGGGTGTGAAGCTCTGATGGCAAAGAAGGATAAGGACGTCCGTCCGATCATCAAGCTCAAGTCCACCGCGGGCACGGGCTACACGTACGTCACGCGCAAGAACCGCCGGAACAACCCTGACCGCCTGGTCATGAAGAAGTACGATCCGGTCGTCCGTCAGCACGTTGATTTCCGAGAGGAGCGCTAAACCATGGCGAAGAAGTCCAAGATTGCTCGCAACGAGCAGCGCAAGGCCATCGTTGAGCGCTACGCCGCGAAGCGCGCTGAGCTGAAGAAGACCCTCGTGGATGAAAACGCCACGGATGAGGCTCGCGAGGAGGCTCGCCTGGGCCTCCAGAAGCTCCCGCGCAACGCCTCGCCGGTTCGCCTCCGCAACCGGGACCAGATCGACGGCCGCCCGCGCGGCACGTTCCAGAAGTTCGGCATCTCCCGTGTGCGTTTCCGCGAGATGGCCCACAAGGGCGAGCTTCCGGGCATCACCAAGTCCTCCTGGTAAGCCTCTCCGGCTGATCCAGAGCAGAGAAGGGCGCCACCCGTTCGGGTGGCGCCCTTCGTGCGTTTCGGCTGACGATCGTCGGGGCCGAGGACCGGGGACCGGGGACCGTCGGGACCGAGATCTGCATCGGCCATCGCCGTGGACTCGCCGTCGGGAGCCGCCTGGGCCGAGACCGTGAACGTGCAGTCCCGGCCCCGGCGGTCAGGCCACGATCTCGGGCCGGCTCCACCGCATGAACGCGTTTCCTGTTGTGGCGCTTGTGGGATAGCTGCCGGGAACGGTTGAGACATCTTTCCGAATGCGGGTTCGGAGCCATGCGTCGAAGCGGAATCGGACCTTCCCGTCCGGGCCTGCCGTCTGGGAGAAGGTGACGGTCTTCGACGGCCCCCAGTGCCGCTTCGAGAAGTCTTGGGTGCAATACGTCGTGGCGAGGGGGAGGGCCAGAGTGGTCTCCGGGCGGGACGCGCCCGGCGGCCGTGAGCCGCCCTCCTGGGACCGGAAATTCGCGCTCTGCGCCCAGCTCATGCCATCGGGGGAGCTGAAGACGAGCAGGGTCTTGCTCGCGGTGCCGGACCTGCAGTCGAAATACGGGGCGCTCGAAGCCGAGACGGAGAACCTGTAGGTCTTCCCTGGGACGAGGTTCTGCCAGACTCCTTCTTTGCGCTCAACGGCCCAGTGCTGATGGAAGTCCTCCACCTCGTAGACGTCGTTGACGGAGTAGTTCGCGTACATCGTGCCGTACGTCTGGAAGTTTCTCAGGGCTTCGTCGAACCTGCCCCGGAGAGTCGACGTCCCCGAGACATCCATGAGGTATTCAGGCGGCAGCGGCGGCTTCGGGGTCGGCGTCGAGGCGCTTGCCGCAGGCGCTGCAGCGGCAGCGAGAACGGCAGGCGCTGCCCACGCGGCCTGGGCTACGCGACGGCGGGAGGGGTGTGGGCGGCTAAGTGAGTTCATCAGAGAGCGCTCCTGTCATGATCGGACCCAAGAGCAATAATAGAACGCATGAGCGTGCGTAGAAGGCCTAGTTAGGGCTGCGTAGAGCTATTCCGTTCAGAACGCACGCGTTGCTCTCCGAGCTGGGCCGCCTAGCCGACAATCGTGGGCCGGCTCCACTGGAAGGACGCGTTGCCGGTGGGGAACTCTGTCGCGGTGTCGTCGGGATCCTCTGGGGAGGCGGTCAGCACTTCGTTGTCCCAGACCCGCGGGGGCATCCAGGCGTCATAGCGGAAGTGGACCCTGCCCTTGGCGCCTGCTGTCTCGGTGAAGGAGATCTGCTTCCACTCGCTCCAGGACAGCGTGTCCGCCTTTTCGCAGATGTCGTCCGGCAGAGAGGAAGCGAAGACTGTCTCGGGGGCCGTGGCGCCCACGGGCTTGGGCGCCTTCCGGTGGGAGCGCAGATGCGTCTGCTGCCTCCACGTGCTGCCGTCTGGCGAGCTGGAGATGAGGACGGCTTTTCCCGCGGTGCCGGTGGGGCATCGGTAGTACGGGGCGGACCTCGCCCTCATCGTGAACGTGTACAGCCTGCCTGGGACCAAGCCTTCCCAGAAGGCCTCACGTCTCTCCAGGGCCCAGTCGGCGTCGCTGAACCTGCTCGTCGTATAGGACTCGGAGAGCTTGTTCAGATAGATCGCGTTCACCGAGCGGTTCGTGTACGTGGAGTTTGTGGTGGGGCTGTAGTGGTTGCTGAGCCGGCCCAGCACGAGCGTGCCCTGGCTCTCCGTTCCGGTGGGGGCCTGGACGTACCTCTGTACCGGGGCTGGAGTTGAGGCGCTCGCCGCAGGCGCTGCTGCGGCGGCAAGGACAGCAGGGGTTGCCCACGCGGCCTGCGCTACACGCCGACGTGAGGGGGTTGGGAGGTGAGGGTGGTCCATCTGGAGGTGTTCCTGTTCTGGTCGGAGGCCAACGGCAATCATGGAACGAACAGACGTTCTCATCGTGTTTGGTTAGGGGTGCAAGCGTTCCGGCCCTCGTCGGGACTCAGGCCAGTCCGACCAGCTCCGGAATGGTCAGCTCAAATCGTTCATTTCCGGTGGGAACGTCATGGCGCGCGGTCTGCGGGAAGGTGACGGTCTGCTTTGGACCCCGAGGTCTCCCGGCGAACGTCGTTGCAGACGTCCTCTGCGATGCCGTAGGGGAGCTCCGTCGTCGCCACAGACGAAGTGGGGCCCGTCTTCAGGGACAGGATTTTGGCGTTCTCGGTCCTCGTCCGGCAGCCGCTCGAGCTTTAGGCCAGGACGGTATGGCTTGAGCCCATGGCCGGGCGAGCGTCATACGGCTGGCCCCTCGTGGTGATTGGGAACGTGTGGAGCTTCCGGGGCGTCGGGTTTCGCCAGACGTGATTGGCGCGGGCCGCGAACCAGTTGTTCTCGAAGTCTGTGCTCGCCACGTCGTTGGCGTGCTTGCTCATGCAGCGGCCGGAATAGTCGATCGCGCCCCAACCTGGGCGACGGCGGCGGGTGCCGCCCAAAAGCCTGTGGCAACGGTGCGGCGGGGAACGCGGCGGCCCGCCTCGGAAAGGAAGGAGGCGGGCTGCCGCGTCGCGGAAGGTCAGTCGACTATGCGGGGATGGGTCACTCGCATGATCGCGGGTCCCCAATTGACGTGGCCGCCCCAAGGATATGGGTATTGGCCCGGGGGCTGCGGCTGCATCCAGGCGTTGTACCGGAACCTGAGGACGCCGTCTGGGCCGGCCGTGCCCTTGAATGTGACGGTCGTCGGCTCGCCCCAGATCACATCGTTCTTGTCGTTGTTGCAGTAGTCCTTGGGGAAGGGGTACTTCAGCGTCGTGGCAGGAACCTCAGCCCTCGGAGAGGCCACCGCGTCGTCGCTAGACCGGAGGTTGGCAACGTTCTGCCACTTGTCTCCACCGTCGTTCGAGATCCAGATCTCCATTGTCTTGTTCACCGTGGCGGCTGGGCAGTGCCCCTTTGGGCCTACATTGGCGGTGATCTGGAAGGTGTAAGTGCGGCCGGGAACGAGATTGTGCCATGACGCAGTCTTGCGTTCCATGGCCCAGTTGTCGTCGGTGACTTTCTTGCTGGTGGCCGCGTTTCCCGTGTAGTGGAAGTACTTGTCGCCGTCGTAGAAAAAGAGCTGTTGTACGACAGTGCCCTTGCGCACGATTGAATCGTTCACGGGGGTGTTGTAGTAGGGGTTGGGTGTCGGAGTAGGAGTCGGAGTCGGCGTCGCATTGGGCGTCGAGGCGCTGGTCGCCGGGGCTGCGGCTGTGGCGAGGATGGCGGGCGCCGCCCAGGCGGCCTGGGCTACTCGGCGGCGCGAGGGGGCAGGGTGACGGGGTTGATCCATCTGAGGGTGCTCCTGTTCGTTCGGGGGCCAGCGGCAATCATAGGACGAACGCACGTACTTAGATAACCTCACTACCTGTCCGCGAACCGCCTTCAGGCGTCCGCGAAGCCCCCGACACGCCCCCTCGAACCCCTCGGGAACCTTCAAAAACCTGGGAGATCCGCAGGAATCCAGGGATTTTTCCGGCGAACTGGCCATGACGCTGGTATGTTCAAGGCAGTAGCCGGGGCACAGCCTCGCGCTCAAGAACACACCGAACCTCATAGGAGGAACATCATGGCTATGAACCGCAGCGAACTCGTCGCCGCCGTCGCAGAGAAGTCGGGCAACTCCCAGGCCGCCGTCAACGGCGTCCTCGACTCCGTCTTCGAGGTCTTCACCTCCGAGATCTCCAAGGGCGAGAAGGTCACCATCCCCGGCTGGCTCGCCGTCGAGCGCACCGAGCGCGCCGCGCGCAAGGGCCGCAACCCGCAGACCGGCGCCGAGATCGAGATCCCGGCGGGCTTCGGCGTCAAGCTGACGGCCGGCTCCAAGCTCAAGGCCGCCGTCTCCAAGTAAGACCGCGCCTGGCCGGAGGCCGCCTCGCCCCTCACGGGCGGGGCGGCCTCTGCGCGTCCGGGGCGTGGGCGAGCCGCCCGGTCCCCTCGAGAGGTCGCCCTGGAGCGAGTCCGCCCGGGGAGCTGTGCAGCCCCTGCGAGCAGTCTGGCGCCGTCTGTCCACCTCCCCTCTACGGAGCGTAGAATGTCGGGGTACCTGATGTGGCCCGTGAAGGGGGAGGAATGCCGCGACTGCTGAGCGTCGTCGTGCTCTCCACCGCCGCCACAGTGCTCGCGGCGGCGGGACACGTCGTCGCCGGGGCCGCCATGGGCCAGGAGCACCCGCTCTCCCTCGGGGGAGTGCTGCTTGCGTGGCTCATCGCGAGCTCCGCTGCCTCCGCCCTCATGCGCCTGCGCCACAGCGCGGCGGGCGTCGCCGCGATCCTCGGCCTGGGGCAGCTCGCCTTCCACGGCATCTTCGCCGTCTCGGGGCACGCCGCCGGCCGCGTCCACGCCCATTCGCCGGGCGCGGGACACCACGGCGAGCTCATCGCGCCGCAGGCCGGGCCTCCCGTGGACTCCACGCCGCTGGACTCCCTGGCCCACCCCGCCATGCTCCTGCTCCACGCCGCCGCGTGGATGCTCTCCGTGGGCCTGGTCCTCGCGGGCCTGCACCGCTCGGACGCCGTCGTCCGCACGCTCGCCCTGCGCGCCTCCGCGCTGCCCGCCTGGATCGCCGAGACGGTCCTCGCGGGGGCCCTCGCAGTCTCGCACGCGTACTCACTCGTCCGCCGCCGCCTGGACGCGGCCGCGGGTCCATCCCCGAGCGGCTCCCGGGAGCCGCTCTCCCTGCGCCCAGGCCTCTGCAACGTGGCCGCCTGGGGGCTCCGCGGGCCGCCGGCCGCCTGACGCAGCCAGGCTCTCCCGCAACCACGAAAGGACCCCAACCCCATGAGCTCCGCGATTCGCCGAGGGGCTGCCTCAGCAGCCGTCCTCGCCGCGGTTCTGGGCGGTGCGGCCGCACCGGCTTCCGCCCATGACCAGCTTGTCTCCTCCGATCCCCGCGACGGGCAGAACATCCCGCCGACGCACCGGGACTTCGTCCTCACCTACTCGGACAAGATCCAGACGTTCGGCTCGGAGATCGTCGTCGAGGACGGATCCGGGAAGCGGACCACGGTGGACGCCAAGATCTCCCGAGATCAGGTGCGCGTCCACATGCCGAAGGACCTGCCCCCGGGGCAGGGAAGCATCCGGTGGCGCGTGGTCTCCTCGGACGGTCATCCGGTGGACGGGATCATCACCTTCAACGTGGTCGATCCGACCAAGAGCCAGTCTGCGTCTGCAGCGCCTCCGTCCGGCAACGTCAAAGCCAAGACGGAGACCCAGCCCTACAACGAGACGCCCAGTGTGAACTGGCCGCTCTTCGTCATCGGAACCACGGCAGTGGCAGCCGGCATCTTCGGAAGCATCATCGGCTACCGCCTGCGCAAGAAGAAGGACTGAACTTCCATGCAGCACAGCAAGACCCTCACCTCCCTCGCCGCCGTCGCGGCGCTCGCCCTCGGCCTGACGGCCTGCGGCTCCGGCTCCTCCCAGGGCTCCGGCTCGTCTCCCTCGGCGAGCCAGTCCTCGAGCTCCTCGCCGAGCGCGTCCGCCTCGACGTCGGGCGACGTCGACGAGACCAAGCCGCACCACCACGCTCCGATCGAGGGCGCGTCCGCCACGATCGGCGCGGCGGAGAAGGGCGGCAAGACCTACGTGCTCGGCGGCCTCAAGAACGAGGGCGACAAGCCGATCACCGTCGAGTCCGCCTCCTCGGACTACGCCTCCACGGTGGAGCTCCACAAGACCGTCAACGGCGCCATGTCCGTGGACGAGAAGGGCTGGACCATCAAGCCCGGCGAGACCTTCACCCTGTCCCACGACGGCTACCACATCGCCGTCAAGGGCCTGAAGGCGGACCTCAAGAAGGGCGACAAGATCGTGGTCAACCTCAAGACGAGCGCCGGCCCCGCCCACCTCGAGCTGACCGTCGGCGAGGCGGCGAGCGGGGGGCACCATCACTAGCGGAACCCGCTCGGACTCGGCCGGCCGTCTGAGGGCCCGGGGGCGCGTCCCCTCGGGCTCCCGGGCGGCCGGCCCCCGCCCGTCCCGCGAGCAGGAGGAGCTCGAGCCGAGCGCCTTCCTGCGCCGGCTCATGCCCCTGGGGCTCGCGCTCGCCGCCGCGCTCCTCGGCGTGGTGGGCGCCCTTCTGCTCACCGGCGCCTCAGCGGCGCGGGAGCTCGGCGACCCGGGCGCGGGCGTCCGCTGGGGCCTTCCCATCGCGCGGACGGTCTTCGACGTGGCCTCGGCGACGACGATCGCCGGCCTCGTCTTCGCCGCATGCGTCTTCCCGCACCAGACCCGCGGCTCCGTCCTCTCCCTGCGCCTCGCCCGCATCGGCTCGATGGCGTGGACCGCGACGGCGGCCGCCGTCGGCATCCTCACGTACGCGGACTCGGCCGGCCTCGCCCTGCGCGGCGACTCGGCCTACACGCACGCGCTCGCAGACTTCTTCACCAACTTCGACCTAGGCCGGGCCTGGCTCGTGGCCTTCATCCTCGCGTGCGCGGTGAGCACGCTCGTCTTCGCGGTGGAGTCCCTCACCGCGATCGGGCTGACGCTCATCCTGGCGCTCATCGGCCTCGTGCCGCTGGCCATCACGGGCCACTCGGCGGGCGGCGACGACCACATGGCCGCCGTCAACTCCATGGGCCTGCACCTGTTCGGCGCGAGCCTCTGGGTGGGCGGCGTGATCGTGCTCGCCGTCGTCGGCGGAATCCTCCTGGGGCGCGGCAGGGACGCCGCCGCCGCGGAGACCGCCGCGGCCCGGTACTCGCCGATCGCGGCGCTCGCGCTCGTGCTCGTCGTGGCCTCGGGCGTGGTCAACGCCGGGCTGCGCATCACCTCCCTGGGCCAGCTGCTCTCGCCGTGGGGCACCATCGTGGCCCTCAAGACCGTGCTGGCGCTGCTGGCCGGATACCTCGGCTGGCTGCACCGCTCCGTCACCATCCCGCGGATCGGGAAGGAGCCGCGGCTGTTCACGCGGCTCATCGTCGTCGAGACGGCCGTGCTCGGCCTCGTCTCCGGACTCGCCGCGGGCCTGGCCCGCACCGCCCCGCCGCGCCCCGAGCAGCTGCCGCCGAGCGCCACGCCGGCCCGCATCCTCACCGGCTACGAGCTCCCGCCGGAGCTCACCCCGATCCGCTATCTCACCGAGTGGCGCGCGGACTGGATGTGGATCGCGGTCTGCGCGGGGCTCTTCATCGCCTACGTGCGAGGGATGCTCGCGCTGCACCGCCGCGGGGACCGCTGGCCCGTGGGCCGGTTCGCGGCGTTCGTGTTCGGTCTCATCGCGCTGACGTACTTCACGTCCGGCGCGCCGGCGGTCTACGGCATGGTGCTGTTCTCCACGCACATGCTGGACCACATGGCGCTCACGATGTTCGTGCCCATGTTCCTCGTCATGGGCGCCCCTGTGACGCTCGCGCTGAGGGCGCTGCACCCGCGGCGGGACGGCTCGCGCGGGCCCCGCGAGTGGATCCTCGTGTTCGTGCACTCGTGGTGGTCCCGGCTCGTGACCAACCCGCTTTTCGCGGCGGCCAACTTCGCGGGCTCCATCATCATCTTCTACTACTCGGACGTGTTCCTCTGGGCCATGAAGTACCACGTGGGCCACGAGCTCATGGTGGTCCACTTCACGCTCACGGGGTACATCTTCGTCCTCACGATGATCGGCGTGGACCCCCTGCCCAAGCGCTTCCCGTACCCGATGCGGCTCGTGCTGCTCTTCGCCACGATGGCGTTCCACGCGTTCTTCGGCGTGACGCTCATGGGATCGGACACGCTGTTGCAGCCGTTCTGGTTCGGCAACATGGGCCGCCCCTGGGGTCTCGACGCCATCTCGGACCAGAAGCTCGGCGGCGGCATCACGTGGGGCGTGGGCGAGCTCCCGACCCTCGTCGTCGCCCTCGGCGTCATGGTCATGTGGGCCCGTGCGGACACGCGGGAGACCGCCCGCAAGGACCGCAAGGCGGAGCGCGACGACGACGCCGAGCTGCGCGCCTACAACGAGATGCTCGCGCGGCGGGCCGCCGCGGACCGGCGCCTGGGGGAGTAGGCCCGGGCTCTCTGTCCCGGTTTCCGGTTCCCCCCGGGGCGGCCCTCAGCTGCCCTTCCCCTCATCTGCTCTTCCCTTCGGCTGCTCTCCCCTCAACCCCTCATCTGTTGCGAGTTGGAGGAAAGAGACGTCCCATTCCTCCAACTCGCAACAGACGAGGGGACTGGGCGAGAGTTGGGGACGGGGCGAGAGTTGGGGGCCGGACGAGAGCTGAGCGGCCCACCCAGGCACAGAAATGGAGCGATCCGTGCAGTTTCAGGCTCGAAACCGCACGGATCGCTCCATTCTTCGGGGCTGCGGGGCCCCAGCCGGGCCAGGCCCTAGCCGCGGATCAGGTCAGCGCACTTCTCGCCCACCATCATGACGGTGATGTTCGGGTTGACGGTCGTGTGCTCGGGGAAGACCGAGGCGTCCGCCACCCGGAGGCCGGAGACGCCCTTGACGCGCAGCTGCGGGTCGAGCGGGGAGCCGGCGTCGTCGGCCGCGCCCATCCGCACCGTGCCGGCGGGGTGGTAGACCGTGTTGTGGGTGCGGCGGATGTAGTCCGCGAGCTCCTCGTCGGTCTGGACGTCCTTGCCCGGGAACAGCTCCTCGCCGGCCCACTCCTTCATGGCGTCCTGCGCCACGATCTCGCGGGCCTTGCGGATGCCGGCGATCATCGTGCGCATGTCGTGGCCGCCCTCGTCCGTGAAGTAGCGCGGGTCCACGCGCGGCTTGTCACGGAAGTCGCAGGAGCGCAGGCGGACCGTGCCGCGGGAGCGGGCGTGGGTGACGTTCGGCGTGAGGCAGAACGCGTTGTCGCTCGTCGGGTAGCCCTGGCGGACGGTGTGCATGTCGAACGGCACCGAGCCGTAGTGCATCATGAGGTCCGAGCGGCCTTCGTGGTCCGGGTCGGACTTGCCGTCCACGGGCGCGAAGATGCCGATCTCCCACCACTGCGTGGACGTCTCCGGCATGGGGAGCTTGGCCTCCCACATGATGACGCCCTCCGGGTGGTCCTGGAGGTTCTCGCCGACGCCGGGGGAGTCCACCAGGACGTCCACGCCGTGCTCCTTGAGGTGCTCGGCCGGGCCGATGCCGGAGAGCATGAGCAGCTTCGGGGAGTCGATGGCGCCTGCGGAGAGGATGACCTCCTTGTTCGCCGTGACCGTGCGGGCGCGGCCGAACGCGTTGTCCACGAACTCGACGCCGACGGCCTTCGGCTCGCCGCCCTCGCCGCCGCCCTGCTCGAAGAGGATCTTCGAGGCCCAGGCGCCCGTGAGGATCGTCAGGTTGGGGCGGTCCTCGATCGGGTGCAGGTAGGAGACGGAGGAGGACGAGCGGGTGCCGTCCGGGCGGCGGTTGATCTGGAAGAAGTTGGCGCCCGTGACCGTCGTCGTGCCGTTGTTGAAGTGCGCGCGCGGGATGCCGGCCTGCTCGCAGGCGTCCAGGAGCGCCACGCCGGACTTGTCCTCCGGCGGGACGTTCATGAGCTTGACCGGGCCGGAGTCGCCGTGGTGCGGGGCGTCCGCGCCGGCGTCCTCGTTGGTCTCGAGGCGCTTGACGAGCGGCCAGACGGACTCGGCGTCCCAGCCCTCCGCGCCGTGGCGCTCGGCCCACTCGTCCATGTCCTCCTTGGGCGGCCAGAAGGCGATGCAGGAGTTGTGGGAGGAGCAGCCGCCGAGGACCTTCGCGCGGGCGTGCCGCATGAAGGAGTTGCCGTTCTCCTGCTCCTCGATCGGGTAGTCCCAGTCGTAGCCGGACTCGAGGAGCTCCATCCAGCGGTTGAGCTGGAGGACCTCGGGGATGTCCTTGTCATGCGGACCGGCCTCGAGGAGGCCCACGGTCACCGAGGGGTCCTCCGAAAGGCGGGCGGCCACGGCGGCGCCGGCGGATCCCGCGCCGATCACCACATAGTCGAACGCCAGGTCCTTGTTCTCGTCAGTCTGCGTCATGGTGCGTCTTCTCCGTTCGTGTTCTTTCGTCAGGGCGGCCAGGGGAGGCCGGGGGAGGCGGGGGAGGCTGGCCGGGCGGGCCGAGGCCGCTCAGGCGGAGCGGTCCTCGAACCAGCCCGTCACGCCCGGGTTGATGTTCTGGTAGACGTGCTTGGCCTCGCGGTACTCCTCGAAGCCCGTGGGGCCGAGCTCGCGGCCCGAGCCGGACTGCTTGAATCCGCCCCATTCCGCCTGCGGGAGGTACGGGTGGAAGTCGTTGATCCAGACGGTGCCGTGGCGGAGCCGGTTGGCCACGCGCTGCGCCTTGGACGCGTCCTGCGTCCAGACGGCGCCCGCGAGGCCGTAGTGCGTGTCGTTGGCGATCCGCACGGCGTCGTCCTCGTCCGTGAACGTCTCGATGGTGACGGTGGGCCCGAACGCCTCGTCGACGACGACGCTCATGCCCTGCTTGACCTGGTCGATGACGGTGGGCTCGTAGTAGAAGCCCTTGTCCAGATCGCTCGAGCCGGACGTGCCGGTGGCGAAGGCGCCGCCGCAGCGCACGCGCGCGCCCTCGGCCTCGCCGGCGCGGACGTAGGCGTCCACCTTCTCGCGGTGGGCCTTGGAGATGAGCGGGCCGGACTCCGCGGCGTCGTCGAAGGGGCCGCCGAGGCGGATGTCCTTGGCGCGGCGGACGAGCTCGTCCGTGAAGCGCTCGGCGATGGACTCCTCCACCACGATCCGGGCGCCCGCCGAGCAGACCTGGCCCGAGTGGACGAACGCGCCGTTGAGGGCGTTGTCCACGGCAGCGTCGAAGTCCGCGTCCGCGAAGATGACGTTCGGGTTCTTGCCGCCGAGCTCGAGCGCCACCTTCTTGACCGTCTCCGCGGCCGCCGCGGCGACCTTTTTGCCCGTGACGAGGCCGCCCGTGAAGGAGACCATGTCCACGTCCTCGTGCTCGGAGAGCGGGGCGCCCGCGTTGGGGCCGTCGCCCGTGACGAGGTTGGCCACGCCCGCCGGGACGCCCGCCTCCTCGAGGAGGGACATCGTCAGCATGGCCGTGTGCGGGGTGAGCTCCGCCGGCTTGAGGACGAACGTGCAGCCCGCCGCGATGGCCGGGGCGATCTTCCACGCCGCCTGCAGCAGCGGGTAGTTCCACGGGGAGATCATGCCGACGACGCCCACCGGCTCGTACTGGATGCGGCTGACCACGTTCGGGTCGCCCGCGTCCACGAGCCGCCCGGCCTCGTTCGCGGCGAGGCGGCCGAAGTACTCGAAGCAGTTGGCGATGTCGTCCATGTCGATCTCGGACTCGACGATCCGCTTGCCCGTGTCCAGGGACTCCGCCTTGGCGAACTCGGCCTTCTTCTCGCGGAGGCCCTCGGCCACCTTGAGGAGGATGCCGCCGCGCTCGCCGGCGGGGAGGGCGGCCCACGATCCCTCGTCGAAGGCCCGGCGGGCGGCGGCGATGGCGCGCTCGGTGTCCTCGCGGCCCGCCTCGGAGACGAG
This sequence comes from Arthrobacter sp. UM1, assembly GCF_020483305.1. Classification (GTDB taxonomy): domain Bacteria; phylum Actinomycetota; class Actinomycetes; order Actinomycetales; family Micrococcaceae; genus Falsarthrobacter. Next base: position 86,441 of record NZ_JACWAB010000004.1, on the reverse strand, counting down.
GCCCACGAGCTCGCCGTCGGCGGGACAGCGGATCTCCCGGGTCTTGCCGCTCGCGGCGGCCTCCCAGCGGCCGTCGATGTACAGGGTTGCCGTGTCTGCGGTCATGCTTTCTCCTCCGGGTTGGTGTCGTAGTCGTCGATCCACTGGGTGCGGGCGCCCGTGGCCACGGTCAGGGTCTCGAGACCGGGGGCCTGGGCCCGGTGCAGGAACTCGAGGTGCCGCTCATAGAGGTCCAGGACGGAGCCGATGAGCTGGTCCCGCGTGAACCCGAGGACGTCCGTGCCGAGGCTGCCGTGCCCCGTGAAGACCTCCATGCGGTAGTAGTGCTCCTGGGACGAGCGGCCCGTTCCGTACGCCGGCATGCGGCACTGGACGGGGTAGACCTGGTAGCGGAAGTCGCGCTCGCCCTCGAACGGCACGTCCAGGTGGTACGCGTGGATGCCGAACGCCTCCACGAACTCCTGGGACACCTGGGCGTCCACGCCCTGGTCGCGGAGCTCGGCGGCGACCTCGTTGAGGGCGGGCGCCGTCGTCGTCTCCTGGAAGCGCTCGGCCGCGCGGGCGTCGTGGAAGCGGACCGTGCGGGCGAGGCGCTGGCGCCAGGTGCGCTCGCGGTCGCCCGGAACGGCGCGGGTGCCCGAGATGAGGGCTGGGAGGGCGGCGCGGGCCGAGTCCGCCCACTGCGCCTCGATCCGCAGCGCCTTGAGCAGGCCCATCATGATGAAGACGAGGATCACCGCGAACGGCACGCCCATGATGACCGTGGCGTTCTGCAGGGTGGTGATGCCGCCCACCATGAGCATGGCCACCGTGAGCAGGCCCGTGGCCACCGCCCAGAAGAGGCGCACCCACTTGGGGCCGTCCTCCTCCGGGTCGGAGAGCTTCGAGGTGAAGTTGGCCATGACGAGCGCGCCCGAGTCCGCGCTCGTGACGTAGAACAGCAGGCCCGTGAAGGTGGCGACGGCGACGAGCAGCGGTGCGCCCGGGTACTGCTCCAGCAGCGAGTAGAAGCCCTGCTCCGGGGTGTTGACCACCTGGTCCGCGAAGGCCTTGTCGCCGTGGCGGACCACGTCCAGCGCGCTGTTGCCGAAGATCGAGATCCACAGCAGGATGAACGCGAACGGCACCGTCAGCGTGCCGATGACGAACTGCCGGATGGTGCGGCCGCGGGAGATGCGGGCCAGGAAGAGGCCCACGAACGGCGCCCACGCGATCCACCAGGCCCAGAAGAAGATGGTCCAGGACTGGAGCCAGTCGTCCGGGCGGTCATAGGCCATCGAGTCCATGGTCATGCCGGGGAAGCGGGAGAGGATGTCGCCCGCGTTCTGCACGATCCCGTCGAGGAGGTAGCTCGTGCGGCCCGCCACGAGCACGTAGAGCATCATGCCGATCGCCAGGATGATGTTGAGCTGGCTGAGCCGCCGCACGCCCTTCTCCACGCCGGAGAGGGCGCTCACGATGGCCATGACCACAGAGATGACCACGAGGCCGATCTGGATGGGCATGCCGCTCGGGATGCCGATCATCCGGGAGATGCCCACGTCCAGCTGCGCCACGCCGATGCCGAGGCTCGTGGCCAGGCCGAAGATGGCGCCCAGCATCGCCGCGATGTCCACGCCGTTGCCCACCGCGCCGTCGATCCGCTTGCCGAAGATCGGGTGCAGCGCGCTGCGGATGGAGAGCGGCAGGTTGTGGCGGTAGGAGAAGTACGCGAGGGCCATGCCCATGAGCGCGTAGAGGCCCCAGCCGGTGATGCCGTAGTGGAAGAGCGTGTAGGCGAGCGCCTGCCGGGCCGACTCCACCGTCTGCCCCTGGCCGTGCGGCGGGGTCATGTACTGGGTGACCGGCTCGGCGACCGAGAAGAACATGAGGTCGATCCCGATGCCCGCCGCGAACAGCATCGCCGTCCAGGAGAAGAGGCCGAACTGCGGCCGCGAGTGGTCCGGTCCCAGCCGCACGTTCCCGATCCTCGAGAGCCCGACGGCGACGACGAACGCCAGCACGCCCGTGACCACCAGCGTGTAGAACCAGCCCAGGTTCTTGCTGACCCACGTCACCGCTGCGGTGATGGCCGTCTCCGCGCCCGTCCGGTCGAGGAAGGCCCACAGGGTGATCGCCAGGATGCCCGCCGACGAGCCGATGAAGACCGGCAGGTTCACGCGGGGGGCGGTGGGGCGGGAATCCGACTCGGTGGCGGTGCCGGTGGGGCGGGGGTCGTTGCCCTCGCTGCCTTCGCTGCCCGTCGTGGTGCCGGCGGGGGTAGTGGCACCTGTGGGGGCGGCGCTCCGGCGCGGCCCGTCGGGCGCTGAATCGGCTTGCCTGCGGCTGTGGGGCGGTTGCTCGACGGACGAGCTCACGGGGGTCCTTTCGTCGTTGGTCAGACCCACTTGAGGCTACCAAACGGTTAGCTTTCCTTTCTATATGGAAGGAGTTTACGGGAGGGAGGGGCGATTCCTGCGCCCCCTCAAGGCCTGCCCTCCTTCCACGCCTGTCCGCCGAGGTGTTCGTACCCATTTTCGCCATCACACCCGGTTTGAGGCGTTTACACCCGTTTTCGAGCGGGTTTCTGAGCGCAAACGGGTGTGGCTGGTGCCGTTGAGCGGAAACGGGTGTGGAAGGGGGGGGCAGGGCGAGGGGTTCGCTTCGACTCGCATGCGTCCCACTCGACCCCTGCGCCTGTTCGGAGTCCGCCGGACGCGCAGCCAAGTCGGCTGGTACATACAGGCCGCGCCGGCTGCACATGGGTGGGCATCGCACCCGGTTCCGCCACGGCACCCGTTTTCGCCATCACACCCGGTTTGAGGCGTTTACACCCGTTTTCGAGCGGGTTTTTGAGCGAAAGCGGGTGCGGGCGGCGTGGTCGTGCGAAAGCGGTTGTACGAGCGGGTGCGGGCGGCGTGGTCGTGCGAAAGCGGTTGTACGAGCGGGCGCGGACCGGTGTGACTGTGCGAAAGCGGGTGGGGAAGCGGGTGTGCGCGGTCGCGAGAAGGCGGGGGCGGGTGTTGATCGTCGTCGTCAAGCGATAGAGGGTGTGGAGAGGAGGGCGCCTCGCGGGGGTGGGGCCCTCCGGAGCCTCATGCGGCATGGTCGTGCAGCTGGGCAGAGAGACGAGGCTGCCGGCCTGCGGCCCCTGTGCAGGCCTGGCGAGCGGGCGCCGCAGGCAGACGCCTCGGTGGCCGCTCCATATACACAGCGACTGTCCGGGTTATGCCGCTAGGGTGGAGCGCGAAAGCGATGAACTTTCGATAATTGATATATAACGATTGAGGAAACAGCGATGAACAAGTACGTCGTCATGGTGGATGCGGGGTACCTGTTGGCCTCGATGGCCCGGGTTCTGACCGGATCCTCGAACCGAAACATGATCCAGGTGTCCTGGGAGAAGCTCGTCCAGCAGATGAAGCAGGAGATCGACGAGCTTCAGCAGGGCCAGAGTCCAGGCGCGGAGCTGCTCCGAGTGCAGTGGTACGACTCCCCGCCAGAAGAGTTCGAAGGCAAGCGGATTGCTGAGGAGGCCTTCCTCGCCATCGACGGAATCTCTCGCACGAAGACCCGGATCGGGCGCACGAGCTTCGGCAACCAGAAGGGCGTGGACGTGAAGCTCGCCCTGGACATCGTCAACCTCTCGATGCGCGGGCTCGTCACGGATCTGTATCTCGTCTCAGGGGACGACGACCTCACGGAGGCCGTCGAGCTCGCCCAGGACTACGGCGTCCGGGTGCACCTGTACAACGTGGGCGCTCTCGAGGACGCGCCGGTCAAGGCGAAGTTCGGCCTGTACTCCACGGCCACCAACCTTGCACGCCGGGCCGATGAGCGGCACACGATCTCCGCCGATCTCATCAAGCGGGCGGCGTCGATCGCCCCCCGGGCCCTGCCCGAAGACACCCCCGGCGAAGGCGAAGGCCGCGTGGAGGCGGCTGCTCGCATGGCGGCAGCGGCTGCCGGAGTTCCGCCGGCGGCGAGTGCCGAGACGGTCTCGCTGGTCGAGGACGCGGTGGCTGCCGCGGCTGCACATACGGCCGACGACGCCGAACTGCCTGCCCCCTCCGATGCCGCGGCCACGGCGAACCAGGCCACGGGGGTGATGGCGGAGGCGGGAGCCGCTCATGCCGCGGACGGGTATTCGCTGGAGCGGTCCGGCGCAGACACAGCCGCCGGTGAGGCGGCGTTGGCCGAGGAGGCGATTCCGGCCCGGACTCCCGAGAACGCTTCGGGTCGCGGCTCCGCGGACAACGCGACCGGCGTCGCAGACCGGTCCACGCCTGAAAGCGCTCGGCCGACAGGCAGGGAAGAGCCGGCAGACGGGGGCGAGTCGGGAGCGCCGTCGTCGTCGGGAAAGAAGAGCGGCGGGGGAAAGTCAGCGGCATCCGCGACGGGTGCGACGGCTGCTGACGCCGCGAAGGACGAGAAGCCGAGTCCCGACGGCACCTCCCGGAAGGAGCAAGGGGGCGAGAGCGGGAAGGCCGCTGGCTCTGAACCGGCAGGGCCGCCCAAGCCGATGACGCCGAGCGCCGTGCCGATCCGTCGCCAAGGGCTGGCCTTCCGGCCTCCGGTGCCCGGCGCGCGCTACGACGACTACGAGCGGCAGACGAGCGAGACGCTCCACGCGGCGATCGAGCAGGTGGTGAAGCAGACGGTCGGCACGCTGGTGCGCGTGGGCCGGGTGGACTCGCTGATGCGGCGCTACGTCCGCCCGAACATCCCCTCGGACATCGACAGGGCCCTTCTCATCGACATCTGCCTGGCGATGGGCGAGCCGGAGATGGACATCGCGCCGTGGGATCGCGAGCAAATGAGGGCTGTGTTCTGGGACGAGATCGAGAGCGTCAGCTCCTCGGGCCAGAGCTGACCTTCGGGCTGCCCCTGGCGCCGGCGGTCCTGGGCCGGAGGAGAACGATCCCGGTCAGGGCCGCCGCCGCGCACAGGGCCAGAACCAGGCCGGCCGCTCCCGTCCAGCCGACGGCGTGGAGCGGCAGGCCCACGGCCCAGCCGAAGAAGCTCGAGCCGACGTAGTAGAAGACGTTGTAGAGGCCGGTGGCCTGCGTCCTGGCCTCGGCGGGCTCGAATCCGGCCCAGCCTGACGCGACGGCATGAGCCGCGAAGAAGCCGCCGCTCGTCAGGATGATCCCCGCGATGACGAGCGGGAGAGCGTGGACCAGCGTCAAGGCGACCCCAGCCGCCATGACCCCGGTGCTCGCGAGGAGCGTGGGGAAGCGCCCGCGTCGAGCCGCGATGCCGCCTGCGAGCGTCGAGGTCACAGTCCCGGCGAGGTAGCCGAGGAACACGAAAGCCGCCACAGTGGGGGAGAGATTGAAGGGCGGAGCCGTGAGGCGGAAGCCGATGAAGTTGTAGACCGCCACGAAGCCGCCCATGAGCAGCGCGCCCTGGGCGTACATGGCGCCGAGGCGCGGTGTCATCGCGCGGCGGAGCTTGACGAGGACAGCCCGGACTGAGCCCTGCCGCCCGGGCGTGAACCCCCGAGAGCGGGGAGCCATCAACGCGAACAGGACGGTGGCTACGCCGCATACGAGCGCCACGGAGAGCACGCCGACGCGCCATCCCCAGAGCTCGCCGAGGGGAGCAGCGATGAGGCGTCCGGAGAGGCCGCCGATGGTGGTGCCGGCCACGTACACGCCAGCAGCACGGGCGGCGTCAGTGCGGTGGACCTCCTCGTTGAGATAGGCCAGCGCGACAGCGGGGACGCCGCCGAGCAGGAGGCCCTCGAGGACGCGGCCCGCGAGGACCAGCCCGAAGAACGGGGCGAACGGGCTGAGCGCTCCCACCAGGGTCGCTCCGGCCAGACTGACCCAGATCATCCGAACGCGGCCGACCCGGTCTGCGAGGACCGAGAGCGGCAGGACGGCCACGGCGAGCCCGATGGTGGACATGGAGATCATGAGCGCCGCGCGGGCCGGCGAGATGCCCAGGTCCCGGGCGATGTCCGGCAGCAGCGCCTGCGGCGAGTAGAGCTGCGCGAACATGGCGACCCCGACCGCGAAGAGCACGGCAAGCAGACGCCGGTATTCGGGAGAGCGGCGCGCGTAGCCGCTGTGCGGTGGCTGCGGGACGCTCTCCTGGCTGATCATGCGTCCATTGTTCTCCTCGGCGGCCCCTGCCGGGCAAGGACTTCGGCTCAATGTGGACAACTTTCTCGGCGAACGGTCGCGGGGAATGTTCGCACCGTGGGCGCGTGTTCTTAGAGTGTCCACCCCTTCTGCGAAGCTGGGGGAAACCGCTGACGAGGAGGAACCCGTGACCACTGAGGACGCCAAGGCCGCTGCGCGCGCGGACGCCGCACCTGACGCCCATCCGGCTGAGCCGGCCCAGCCGCAGACTTCCGCACCTGCGCCGGACTCGGGCTCCTCCCTGCGAGAGCGCTCGCGTGTCCGCGCTTCAGAGCTCCTGGGCCGCAACTGGCTCAACACCGGGGGAGAGCAGCTCTCGCTGGAGAAGCTGCGCGGCAAGGTGGTCCTCCTGGACTTCTGGACGTTCTGCTGCATCAACTGCCTGCATGTGCTGGACGAGCTCCGTCCGTTGGAGGAGAAGTACTCGGACGTGCTGGTCACGGTGGGCGTGCATTCGCCCAAGTTCGAGCATGAGGCGGATCCGGACGCGCTCGCGGCCGCTGTGGAGCGGTATGAGATCCACCATCCGGTTCTGGATGACCCGGAGCTCGTCACGTGGCAGGCCTATGCGGCGCGCGCCTGGCCCACCCTGGTGGTGGTTGACCCGGAGGGCTACATCGCGGCGAACCTCTCGGGAGAGGGGCATGCGGACGGGCTCGGCCGTCTCATCGAAGAGCTGGTTCAGGAGCATGAGGCCAAGGGCACCCTTCATCGCGGGGACGGCCCCTACGTGCCCTCGCCGCCGCAGTCGGGGGATCTCCGCTTCCCGGGCAAGATCGCGGCGCTCGCGGATGGGACGTACCTCGTAGGAGATTCCGGCCATCACCGGATCACACACCTTGCGGCAGACGCCTCCACCCTCCTCGGGTCGTTCGGCTCCGGGGAGAAGGGCTATGCCGACGGCGGAGCGGACTCAGCGCAGTTCAACGAGCCCCAGGGAATCCTTCCCCTGCCTGCAGAGGTGGCGGAGAAGGCGGGCTATGACGTCTTGGTGGCGGACACCGTAAACCACAGGCTGCGCGGCCTCAACACGGCCACCGGTGACGTGACCACGGTGGCCGGCAACGGCGTGCAGCGCCTGATCCAGGATCCGGGTGCGGCGGCGCGCGAGGCCGCGAACCTTGCAGAGCTGAATCCCGTTGAGGTGGCACTGTCCTCGCCGTGGGACCTCGTGTGGTCCCGCAAGCTCGGCAAGGCCGTGGTGGCCATGGCCGGAACGCACCAGATCTTCGCGTTCGATCCGGTGGCCCAGGCTGTTGAGCTTCTGGCCGGAACGGGCAACGAAGGGCTCGTGGACGGGCCTGCCGACCGGTCCTGGTTTGCCCAGACCTCAGGGTTGGCGGAGGACGTCGCCGGCAATGTGTGGCTGGCCGACTCTGAGACAAGCGCCCTTCGTGTGCTCCGGATTGCGGAGGACGGCGCTGTCACGGTGGAGACTGCGCTCGGAGTGGGCCTCTTCGACTTCGGCTACCGGGACGGCGAGGCCTCCGAAGCACGGGCCCAGCACCCTCTCGGTGTCACGGTGCTCCCGGACGGGTCCGTGGCCTTCGCAGACACATACAACGGAGCGGTGCGCCGGTACGAGCCGGAGAGCAAGACGGTTTCCACACTGGCGCGCGGGCTCGCAGAACCCTCGGACGTGCTGCTCGAGGCAACGGAGGGCGAACCCCATCTGCTCGTCGTGGAGACCAACAAGCATGAGGTTGTCCGCGTTCCCCTGCCCAAGGAAGCGCTCACGGTGGACGAGGGCGCTGCGGCAACTCAGCGCCCCAGGACGCCGTTTGCTGCGGGGACACTTCCGCTGACGGTCCGTTTCGCAGCCCCGAAGGGCCAGAAGCTGGACGACCGCTGGGGTGACCCGACGCAGCTGAAGATCAGCGCCTCGCCGGAGGACTTCCTCGTGAGCGGCTCCGGGACGAGCACGGGTTTGGAGCGGACCCTGGAGCTCAATCCTGACCATGCGGAGGGGGTTCTCCACATCACGGCCCGAGCCGCAGCGTGTGACGGCGAACCGGGTGGAGAGATTCCAGATCACGCCGCGTGCCACCTCTATCAGCAGGATTGGGGCATCCCTGTGCGGATCGTCCCCGATGGGGAGGGCGAGGGCGAGCTCGTCCTGGATCTCCGCGGAGTGAACTGACACCGCTCCGTCCCCCGACGGACAAGCTGTCCGGGTGCGGGGTCGGGACGCAGAGAGGGCGTCGAGGCGAGGAAAGCGCCCGAGGCGCAGCTGGGGCGCCAGGCCAAGGACTGCCAGCCAAGGACCACTAACCAGAGAGCGCAGACACGGCCGCGCGGCGGGAGATCCCGTGAACTGGGATGTACCGCCGCGCGGCTCCTCCAGCCGTGGCGGTTCGCCGCCAGAGGCCTCGCTGTTCAGTTAAGGGGTTAACCGATGTGCAGCCGGGTCGAACCGCTCGCTCTGTCGGCCTTGGCCTACTTCGAGCGGAATCCTGCCAGGAAGGGGTCGTGGTCGCTCGAGCCGTACGGGTCAGCCGCGTAGTAGTCCAGCGCCGTCGTCCGGTACTGCGCGTACTGGAGCAGGGGCGACTGGCCCGAGTTGATGTTCCACGCAGCAGAACCGGTCATGCGCCGAGCCAGGGAAGGAGAGAGAAGCATATGGTCCAGGGAGCCCACCTGGCCGCCGAACACGTAGGTGTGCTCGCCTCGGCCCGCCTCCGTGTATCCGGCCTGGTAGAACACCTGCATCGGGTCCTCCTGCGAGTAGGAGTTGAAGTCGCCCAGCAGGGCCACGTCCTCCGAACCCGCGGCTTTGGTCAGCTGAGGAACCCAGGCCGCCACAGCCTGCGCCTGGCGCACGCGGTCCGCGTTCCACGCACCCTGGCCGTCGCCCAGGTCTGCATTCGGGCCGCTCTTCGGCGCGGATCCCTTCGACTTGAAGTGGTTCACCACCACCGTCGTCGGGCGGGCCTTCTTCTCCTGCGTGCTCACGAACGTCCCGGCGATCGGCGTGCGAGCGTCCGCGAACGGCTGGCCCGGACCGGCCTGGGAGCCCAGGGCACGGGGCTGGCCCACGAGGCGTGCTTTCGCCGGCTGGTAGATGAGCGCGGCGGTGATGAAGTCCTGCTCGGAGACGGGCTCGAGCTGGTCGGCCGGCACCGGAGCGGCCGCCCACTTCCGGTAGCCCGCCTGCTTGTTCAGCGCGGCCACGAGCGTGTTGAGGGCCTCGTCCTTCGGCTCGCCCAGCTTCGCGGAGTTCTCCACCTCCATGAGGCCCACCACGGAGGCGTCCATCTGGTTGAGGGCGCTCACGGTCTTCGCCTGCTGGCGCGCAAGATCAGCGGCATCGAAGGCACCGCGCACGTCGCAGCCGCTCGTCACGTTGTACGTCCCATCCGCAGACCAGTTGGCGCCCTTGCAGCCGCGGGAGTCGCCCGTCGTCGTGAAGTAGTTGAGCACGTTGAACGAGGCGATCCGCAGCTGGCCGCCCACGCCCGGAAGCGCCTCGTCATGGTGGTTGATCGCGGCGGGCTCGCTGCCCGGGACAGCGGGCGAGGTCGGCTGGAAGCGCCACTTGTCGAATCGGTAGTCGATGATGACCGGTTCGGTGAGCCGCGCGCCGTCGCCCACCGCCACGTGCCGCTGAGGCGTCATGTAGGGAACCTGGCGAGGGGCCTGCTTCGGGGAGGCGGCGAAGCCCTGGTTGGTGCCGTCGTCCAAGGTGACCGAGTGGGCCTCGTTCCAGGAGGCCTGCGCGGCGGCCTGGGGCGTGTTCGGACGGGCGACCTCGGTGGGCTGCGTCGGAAGGCCCTGCCCCGCGGACAGTCCCAGCTCGCCGTATTTGCCGAGGCCGTACGTGTCAGACACGGTGAACTGCTCGTGCGAGTCGTAGACCATCGACTCGAGCGCCTCACGGTGCCCGGCGGTGGAGGCCCACGGGTTCGTGACGGGCCGGATCGGCGCCAGCTTCTGGCTCACCGGCGTGACCTCGATGTTGCCCGCCAGCTGGGTCAGCCCCTTGTACTCGCCGGCCACGCCGGTGACCTGCACGCGGTCGCCCTTCTTGACTGTGCTCTGCGTGGTGCCCGTGTAGACGAAGATCGCGTCCGAGCCCTTGGTGAGGTCCCGCTGTCCGCCCGTGCCGGGCGCCTGGATGACGAACCCGCCGAAGCTTCCCGGCCCTGCCGGGTAGACGGCGGTCACGATCGCCGGCTCCGTGGTGACGGTCTGCCCGTTCATCGGGGTCGAATCGCCCGTGCCCTGGATGTCCGCGATCCGCACGCCCTTCGCGGCGGCCGGGACAGTTGCACTCCGGACAGCCGCGGGCTGGGTGGCAGCGGGATGCGCGGCAGCGGTGGATATAGGCCGGGGAGCGGGGGCAGGGCTCTCGGCGCTGGCCGGGATGAGCGCGGTTCCGCTGAGCAGGAGCGCTGCGGCGGAGGCGGCAGCCACGCGAAGCGAGGAGTGCGACGGCGAAAGGCGCGACGGCGAAGTCATGAAGGAGACCTCCAGAGAAAGTGATGTGACCTGCTTAACTAACCACCTGGAGTCGGCCCCTCCATGAGAACTGGGTGAACACTGGGCAAAGCCTGATCTTTGGGTGCGCTCAGGGCGAGCTCGCGGCGCCCTCACGCCGGAGGCGGTGGAGGAGCCGCCCCGGGCTCGCCGTCCAGCCGCTCGCCGTCCAGCCGCCCGCTGTCCGGCCGTTCCGCGCTCCAGACGAGCAGCGCGCCTGCGGCCGCCACCAGCAGGATGCCGGCGAAGGCCGCCCAGTCGAGGGACTGCCCCAGCACGATGAGCCCAACCACCGAGCCGATGACGGGGTCCAGCGCGAACAGTGTCCCCACCACGCGCGCGCTCGTGAGCCCGCCGGCCACGGTGTCCACGGTGAACGGCAGCGCGATGCCGAGCACCGCCGAAACGGCGACGAGCCCCCACTGCTCCGGCGTCGTCGTGAACGCTTGCCCGATTCCCCACGGAAGCGTGCAGAGGGAGGAGACCGTCACCGAGAGCGCCAGGCCGCCGAACCCGGCTGAGGACTTGCCCACTCGGCTTGCCAGCACCGCGTACGCGGCGAAGAAGACGCCGGCGAGGAGGGCGAAGAGGAATCCCAGCGGGTCGAACCAGCCGCCCGGGGCGAGGGAGATGAGCACCACGCCGCCGAGGGCCATGAGTGCACACAGATACTCGGGCACTCGGCGGGACGACGCAAGCGCCACCGCAGTGGGGCCGAGGAACTCGAGCGTGACGGCGATGCCCAGGGGGATGCGCTCGATGGCGAGGTAGAGTGCCACGTTCATCGAGGCCATGGCGATGCCGTACACCACGATCCCCGTCCACTCGCGGCGGCTCCGTCCGCTCAGGCGCGGCCGGAACAGGGCCAGGAGCAGGAGGGCTGCCACCAGCATGCGCAGGGAGCTGACCTCGAACGGTCCCATCGCCGCGAACAGGCCTGCGGAGACCGCGGCCGAGATCTGGACGCCGAACGATCCGGCGGCCACGAGGCCCGTGGCCTTGAGAACAGATGCGCGGGGAGCAGGGGAGGCGGCCATCTGGCCAGCGTAGTGGGCCGGGGAGGCGCATTCATGATCGGGTCCGGAGGCCGTCCGTCGAGAAATGGAAAGGATAGCTTTCCTAATTATTTTGACAGTCGTTTGGAAATATTGATCAATCGTTCTACGATGAACGACAGTCGAGGCGACCCCAGTTTCTTCCGAATCTGACGCCTACCTAACTTCCGGGGTAAAAATAATTCTATATCGAAATGAGAACTAAACGTTTCAGCCTGTTCCCTTTTGATAGGGGACTTTTCAAGCGCTCGCTTGGATCTTCGCTTTCTTTCTATTTGTCCATGTTCTCCGCGGCGGTGGCCATTGCCATCGCCGGGCCCGTGCATGGATTCGAGTTCATCCTGGTCATCGGGTACTCCGCCACAGTGTCCAACGCGGTCAGAATCGCCACCGGAGGTTTGCACGTCCGGGCGAGACGAGCGGCACTCAGTGCGGCGCGGGCGAACCCGGGGCCGCGCATCGGCCTTCTCCCCAAAGAACTGGGCCCCGTGCAGGGCGCTGCCGTGTTCTTCTCGCTTGTCATCGCAATTCTGTGGATGTGCGGCGTTTCCGTCCTGTCCCTCTTTGACGGCGGCGTTCCCCGGCTCTTGTTCTTCTATTGGCTGTTCCGAGGCCCCGCGTTGATGATTCTTCCTTGGGTTTCCGTCGTCTCGGGATTGAGCGCTCCCGATTCGGTTTCGCGCCAGCTTGTCCGGGCGGTGTCGCCTGTCTCGCTGATTGGGATCGTCAGCTTCTGTTCGATCTGGGCTGGGTGGTCCGCGGAAACGACCATCTGCGCCATCGGCAGCGTGTATGCAGTGACGTCGTCGTCGTCCCTGGTCTCGCACTGGCGTCGTTTTGTGCGGCGAAGTGCTCCCCAGGGTTCGCGACGGCTCGAAGTGCTGACGTTGTTCCGGGGCTCCCGCGGATGGCGTTCTGAGGCCTGGAGATCTTTCAAGGGATCTGTTGACGGCCTTGTCTTGATGACCGTGTTCTCCCTTTCCATTCAGGTTGCAGGCACGTATTCCGTTCCGGACGGAGCGGCGGTCGCGGCAGGCGTTTCGGTCATGCGCACTTTTGTGATTCCGGCGAGGCGGTTCGGCTTCGTTGCGGGTTCCGAGTGGTTGGAGCAGTCTGGGAAGGGCCCTGCAGGCGGGTGCCTTGTCTCGCGTGAGGACTCGGTCAAGCGCGCTGTGGCCTGTTCCATCCCACTGTTCTGGGGACTCGCCGCCGTGCTCCTCCTCGTTGACGCGGCTGGAATCATCGGCCCGATATCGCTGCTCATGGTCAGCCTCATGGCTCTCCAGCTGGTCATCGAGCCGTTCGCGGGAGTCCTCTACTCGTACCTGTCCGTGGCCGAGGAGTCGGCGCGTGCCCGGCTCGTCCCGTTGTGCGTCTATTCAGGCGTGCTCACCTCTCTGCTTGTCTGTCTGTCCTTGGCCGGACATGCCGAGGCGGGCAATGTCTGGCTGGCGATGTTCGTCTGCCGCGCCCTGTTCGCCCTGCTCTTGATAGGCCGTATCAGAGCCTGGGCCCGCACCCCCTGACGCCACCACCACCCCCGCCCCCGCACCCCGTCCGGTAAACTCAGGCTGTAAGGGCCCCGGTTCGCCGGGGTTGCTCCATGTCAAGGCTGCCCAGCAGCCGCGTAAGGGAGGCATCCCATGCCAGCCATTGTGATTGTCGGAGCCCAGTGGGGGGACGAAGGCAAGGGCAAGGCCACCGACCTGCTCGGCGGACGCGTGGACTACGTGGTCAAGCCGAACGGCGGCAACAACGCCGGCCACACGGTCGTCGTCGGCGGTGAGAAGTATGAGCTGAAGCTCCTTCCCGCCGGAATTCTCTCGCCCAACACCACGCCGATCATCGGCAACGGCTGCGTGGTCAGCCTCGAGGCGCTCTTCCAGGAGATCGACGGTCTCGAGGCCCGCGGCGCGGACACCTCCCGCCTGCGCGTCTCCGCCAACGCCCACCTCGTGGCCCCGTACCACCAGGTGCTGGACAAGGTGTCGGAGCGCTTCCTCGGCAAGCGCGCCATCGGCACCACGGGCCGCGGCATCGGCCCGGCGTACATGGACAAGGTGGCCCGCCTCGGCATCCGCGTCCAGGACGTCTTCGACGAGTCGATCCTCCGCCAGAAGGTCGAGGGCTCTCTGCGAGAGAAGAACCAGCTTCTCGTCAAGGTCTACAACCGCCGGGACATCCTCGTGGACGAGATCGTGGACTACTTCCTCGGCTTCGCGGACCGCCTGCGCCCGCTCGTCGTGGACTCCACGTACCTCCTCAACGAGGCGCTCGACGCCGGCAAGGTGGTCCTCATGGAGGGCGGCCAGGCCACGTTCCTCGATGTGGACCACGGAACGTACCCGTTCGTGACGTCGTCGAACCCGACGGCGGGCGGCGCGTCCGTGGGCTCCGGCATCGGCCCCACGCGGATCCGCCGCTCTATCGGCATCATCAAGGCGTACACCACGCGCGTCGGCGCGGGCCCGTTCCCCACCGAGCTGTTCGACGACATGGGCGTCTACCTCCAGAAGACCGGCGGCGAGTACGGCGTGAACACCGGTCGCCCGCGTCGCTGCGGCTGGTATGACGCGGTCATGGCGCGCCACGCGTCCCGCGTCAACGGCTTCACGGACTACTTCCTCACCAAGCTGGACGTGCTCACGGGCATCGAGCAGATCCCGGTGTGCGTGGCGTATGAGGTGGACGGCGTCCGCCATGACGAGATGCCCATGACGCAGACGGAGTTCCACCACGCGAAGCCGGTCTTCGAGCACTTCCCCGGCTGGACCGAGGACATCTCCGAGGCGAAGACCCTCGAGGACCTCCCGCAGAACGCCCGCGACTACGTCCTCGCCCTCGAGCGCCTGAGCGGCACCCGCTTCTCGGCGATCGGCGTGGGCCCGGACCGGGACCAGACGATCGTGGTCCGCGACCTCATCAACGAGGACTGAGCCCTCGCCGGCCCGGCGGTCTCCGCCGGACCCCTGTGAGACGAGCGAAGGCCCGCACCCTTTTCGGGGCGGGCCTTCCGCATGCCGACGACGACGGCGGCCGCGCTGCCGCGGCCCGACGCTACTGCGCCCCGAAGCTCGTGGCCTTGAGGACGCTCTGCTGCGAGCCGCAGACGGTCAGCGGGCCGCCGCTCACCGGCGCGGCGATGGGGGCCTTCTGCACGCCTGCCTGCACGGCCGGGAGGTACACGTTGAGCGTGTTGCCCTGGACCGGCTTGCACGTCGCAGCCGGGTACTTGCCCACCTGGCTCACCCGGATCTGGGCCTGCGCTGTTCCGCCAGCCGGAACGGTGACGACCCGCCGCGGGCCCGTCCGCTCCGCCGGCGCGCCGAGCGGCTGGGCAGGGCCTGCGTCGGCCACGGCCGCCTGCACGCCCGGGTAGCCGGTCAGCGTGCACGGCTGGGTAGAGCCGTTCCGGACGGTCAGCACCAGCCCGTAGCCGCCCATGCCGCCGGAGCCTCCGGCGACGGACGCCGACGCCGTGATCTGTCCGGCCACGGCCGCGCACTCGCGGACGGCGCCGGCTGCGGCGCCGCCACCCTGGCCGGGCTTCGCGGCGCGGTCCTGGCCGTTCGCACCCGAGCTCTGGGAGGCGGAGGGGTTCGACGACGGCTTCTCCGACGGGCTCGCGCTGCTCGGCGACGAGCTGCTCGGGGAGGGGCTGCCCGAGGCGGAGCCGCTTGAGGACGAGCTGGAGCTCGGGGACGGGCTGGCGGAATCGGATCCGCTGCCGGACCCTCCGCCGCAGCCGGCGAGGAGCGCGGCGAGGGCCGCCGCGGCGAGGACTGTTCCGGCTTTCCGGTTGTACATATGCATGATCAGGGCACCTCCATATCAAGCATCGTTCCCCGCGCCTGCGCTGACAAGCGGCGCGCGCAACCGTGACGCAACTGCAACGATGCGAGGGCGTGCCGGACCCGGCCGGTTGACCAGCGGCCCGTTCGAGGGCCCGTCAGCCGATCCTCCCCGTCCACCCCACCGTCGCCCCGGCGGTCTCGAAGCCCATGGCCTCGTTGATCCGGAGCATGTGGACGTTGTGGTCGGCGTTGTCGGTCTGGACCGCCTCGGCCTCGGGCCAGAGCTCGAGCGCCGCCACGGCGTTGGCCCGCTTCACGAGGGCGCCGAGCCCGTGCCCGCGGTGGCCCGGCGCTGACATCGTGATCTTCTGCTGGAGCAGGTGCGGCGCAGTGGCGAACCGCCCGTAGGCCGTGAACGCCGCGCCCTCGCCGGTGCTGCGGTGGACCGCGATCGTGGAGAGGAGCGTCTCCTTCCGCGCCAGTGCCACCTCCTCCGCCTTGCGCACCCGCTCCGGCGTCCAGACCTCCGCCTCCCAGCCCATCTCGCCGCTCGGCGCCTCCGTGGAGAAGGAGGAGAAGAGCCCGCACACGGCCTCCATGAGCTCGTCGGGGACGCCGCCCTCGAACGTGTGCAGCTCGTACTCCGCCGGCGCCTCGGACGGCGTCTCGGCGAGGAACCGCCGGAATCGCTCGGACTCACGGACCCTGACGGACGAGACGCGCTGCATGAGCCCCGGCCTGAGCCCGCGGTCCAGGGCGAACCGCACGGCGCGGTCGCTGCGCTTGAGCCTCCACGCGGTCTCGGGCAGGGGAGCGGAGTCGGCGTCGTCGTCGCGCGTGAGGCCCTCCGGACGGTGCTCCGTCCAGGCCTCGATCCTGGTCCGCCCCAGATCCCGCGCCCGCTCCAGGGCCCGGTTGAAGAGCTCCGATCCGATGCCGCGGCCCTCCCGGCCGAGCGCGGTGGCGACGTCGATCTCCGCGAGATCCCGGTTCTCCACCTCGTTGAGGTGCAGAGTGCCGGCGCCGACCACCTTGCCGTCCGCCTCGACCGCGGCGAGGAGGAAGAGCGGCTGCTCGGGGCGCTTGAGCCGGGACTGGAGGAGCTCCGGCGTGGTCGGCAGGGTGAGATCGCCCCACACGAGCTCGCTCGGTGCGGTGAGCACGTGGCAGAGGCCGTCCAGCTCGGGCGGGTTCGGGTTCTCGGCGGTGAAGTCCAGCCATCGGTACTCGGTCATGCGCTCAGCACACCACGAGTCATTGACAAGTGTCAATCGCTTAACGCGGCGCAACATCCGCGTCATGACGGCCCGGAACGCCGCTGAGGTATGCCTGCCCTGTACGAGCATTGCCTCATCTTCCTGGTTTTCCTCACGACCTGTGACTACCGTGAGGGGCATGGAACTCACCGGAGCCTATGCACAGGCCATCAATGACCAGGTCACCCTCGAGATCGAGGCCTCCATCGTCTACCGCCAGCTCGCGGTGGAGATGGACGTCATCGACCTCCCCGGCATCGCGGGCTGGTTCCGCGCCCAGGCCGAGGAGGAGATCGTCCACGCGAACAAGTTCATCGACCACATGACGGACCGCGACGCGCACCCGCGCATCCAGGACATCAAGGCCCCCGCCGTCAAGGCCGCCACCGCCCTGGACGCCTTCAAGGCCGCGCTCAAGCACGAGCAGAAGGTCTCGGAGGCCATCCGCGGCCTCTACCGCCAGGCCCAGAAGGAGGGGGACATCGACTCGATCCCGCTCCTCAACTGGTTCATCGACGAGCAGATCGAGGAGGAGGCCACCGTTGGCGCCCTCGTCGCGCAGCTCGAGCGCATCGGCAAGGACGGCAGCGGCCTCATGCGGCTCGACGGCGAGCTCGGCAACCGCCACGCCGCCGAGGACGCCTCCTGAGCTGAGGACTGAGTCCGGCACCCGTCCGGCACCCGTCCGGCACCCTCCTCTGGGCTGCCGGTGCGGCACCCCGTCGCGCAGCGCCCGCTTCCCTTCCGGGAGGCGGGCGCTTCCGCGTGCGGCGGCCTGTCCGACCGGGCAGGATGGACTCCATGAGGATTCTGCTCACCGGATTCGAGCCCTTCGGCGGCGAGGCCGAGAACGCGAGCCGCGAGGCCGTGCGCGCCTGCGAGCGACTCGTCTTCGAGCGGCCGCTCCTCACCCCGAGCGGTCCCGCCGAGCTCGTGGCCGAGATCCTGCCCGTGGGGTTCCGCCGCGGTCCCGAGCGGCTCGCCGAGCTTGTCGAGGCCCGGCGGCCGGACCTCGTGCTCTGCGTCGGCGAGGCGGGCGGCCGCCAGGCGGTCACGCCCGAGCGCCTCGCCCGCAACCGCCTCATTGCCCGCATCCCGGACAACGACGGCGACCAGCCCTCCTCCCGCCCACTCGAGCCCGGCGCCTCGGACCGTCCCTCGACCCTGGACGCGGATGCTCTCACCGCCGCCGTCTTCGCGGCGGGCGTTCCCGCCGAGGCGTCCGACGACGCCGGCGGCTTCGTCTGCAACGCCGTGTTCTGGGCGGCGCTGCGGCTCGGGGAGGAGCACGGGATCCCGGCCGGGTTCGTCCACGTTCCCGCCCTGCGGTCGCATGGCAGCGCGCGGATCGGCGAGGAGACGGACGGAGCAGGCGTCTCGGCCGGTCCTGCTTCGGCCCCCGCCGGCGCACCGCTGACGTTCGAGGACCTCGGCCGCGCCCTCCGGGAGGCGCTCGCCGCTGTTCTCACCCCGTCCCCAGCCCACGTCTCCGCACAGGCCGCCGATCCCGCCTCGCAGCGCCCCGCGCCGAAACCCGGGATGATGGACGGGTGAGCAGCCTGGACTTCGTCGCCGTCGACTTCGAGACCGCCAACGGCCGCCTCGACTCCGTCTGCCAGGTGGGCCTCGCCCGCGTGCGGGGCGGCGTCGTCGAGGCTGTGGAAGACTGGCTCGTCCTGCCGCCCACCGGCCTCGAGGACTTCGAGCCCGGAAACGTGCGCATCCACGGCATCACGCCCGAGCGCCTCCTCGCCGGCAGCCCGCTCTCCTGGCACGAGTCCGCCGCCCGCATGGCCGAGTTCAGCGGCGGCCTCCCGTACGTGGCCCACAACGCCTCCTTCGACCGCCGCGTCTGGGAGACGAGTTGCTCCTCCTGCGGCATCTCCGTCCGCGAGACGCGCTGGCTGGACACCGTGGGCCTCAGCCGCCGCCACCTTCGTCTGCCGAACCACAAGCTGGGCACCGTCGTCGCGCACCTCGGGATCGAGGGGCACGCGCATCACGACGCGGGCTCCGACGCCGCCGTCACCGCTGAGGCCGTGCTGCGGATCGCCGAGCGCGCCGGCCTCGCCTCGGTGGACGAGCTCTGGCCGCCCGCGCGTCCGCGCTCCTCCTCCCGGTGGTCCGGCCGCGGCTATTCGGCGACGACGGCGGAGCTGCCCCAGCCCCGCCCCGACGCCGACCCGGCGCACCTGCTCTACGGGCAGCGGGTGGTGGTCACCGGCGACGTCCCGGGGCTCTCGCGCTGGGAGGCCTTCGAGGCGATCGCGGCCTGCGGCGGTCACGTGGAGAAGGGCGTGACCAAGCGGACCACGGTGCTCGTCGTGGCGGGACGGGCCAGGATCGGGGAGGAGTACAACCCCGCGCTCGGCAGCGCCAAGGAGAGGAAGGCCGCCCAGTACCGCGAGGCCGGGCAGCGCATCCTCCTGTTGGGCGCCGAGGACTTCCGCGCCATCGCCCTCAAAGGACGACGGCGCGGGCCCCGGGGAATGGCTTAGGACGAGCCGGTCCGGCCGCCCTGGTCCGCCCGAGCTGCGGTCTAGCCGAACAGTCCGCCGAGGCCGCCACCGCCGCGCCGGCGGCTGCGGCTCGACGTGCCGAAGATGCTGCGGACGATCTCCCTGCCCAGCGTCGAGGCCACGTTAGTGCCCACGCGCATGATGGCCTCGTTGCGCTTCTGGCGCTCGCGCTCCTCGGCCTTCTGCCGCGCTGCCTCCTCGCGAGCGGCGCGCTCGGCGGCCTTGCGGTCCGCGGCGCTCGGCTGGGCTGCGCCGCCCTCGCCGCTCTGCCCGGAGCCGTCCTGGCTCCAGCCGGTCTGCTCGCCGTAGGGCCGGAATCCGCCGTTCTCGTCGCTGGGGGCGGGCGCGCCGGCGTCGTCGTTCCCTCCGGACGCCTGGCCCGCGCCGTCACCCATGCCCTGCTCTGCACCCTGACCCGAAGCGCCCTGGCCTGAGAGCTTCTCGAACGCCGAGTAGGAGTCCACCACGGTCCCGTACTTGGTCATGAGCGGGCTGTTGCCGGTGTTCTCCTGGACGGCCTCCGGGGCGGGCGCCATCCGGGACTCGGGCGCGAACATCCGCGTCCAGGCCACGGGGGAGGGTGCGCCGGTCTCGGTCATGACGGTGACCACAGCTTCGCCGATGCCTGCGCTCGTGAGGACCTTCTCCAGGTCGTACCCGGACTTCGGGAAGGTGGAGACGGTGGCCTTGAGGGCCTTGGCGTCGTCGGGCGTGAAGGCGCGCAGCGCGTGCTGGACGCGGTTCGCGAGCTGGCCGAGCACGTCGCCCGGCACGTCCTTGGGCGTCTGCGTGACGAAGAAGATGCCCACGCCCTTCGAGCGGATGAGCCGCACGGTCTGCGTGATGGCCTCGAGGAACGCCTTGGAGGCGCCGTTGAAGAGGAGGTGGGCCTCGTCGAGGAAGAAGACGAGCTTCGGCTTGTCCACGTCTCCCACCTCGGGGAGGTCGTGGAAGAGGTCCGCGAGCAGCCACATGAGGAACGTGGAGAAGAGCTGCGGCTTGGAGGCGACGTCGCTCAGCTCGAGCGCGCTGATGATCCCGCGGCCGTCCTGGGCGGTGCGGAGGAGGTCCTGGGTGTCGAACTCGGGCTCGCCGAAGAACGCGTCCATGCCCTCGGCCTCGAGGCCCACGAGCTCGCGGAGGATGACCCCCGCCGTCGCCTTGGAGAGGCCGCCGAGGCTGCTCAGCGCTTCCTTGCCCTCGGGGGAGGTGAGGAACTGGATGACCGCGCGCAGGTCCGCCAGGTTGTAGAGCTCGAGACCCTGCTGGTCCGCGTAGTGGAAGATGAGCTGGAGGCTGGACTCCTGCGTGGCGTTGAGGTCCATGACGCGGGAGAGCAGGATCGGGCCGAACGAGGAGACCGTGGCGCGGATCGGCACGCCCGTGCCCTCGCCGCCGAGGGTGAAGAACTCCACCGGGAAACCCGTGCCGGTCCACTGCTGTCCGAGCGACTCCGTGCGGGCCGTGAGCTTCTCGTTCGCCTCGCCCGCGGCCGCGAGCCCGGAGAGGTCCCCCTTCATGTCCGCGAGGAAGACCGGAACGCCCTGCGCGGAGAGCTGCTCCGCCATGTGCTGGAGGGTCTTGGTCTTGCCCGTGCCGGTGGCGCCGGCGACGAGGCCGTGGCGGTTCATCATCGACATCGGCAGGGAGACCTGGACGTCCGGGTGGGGCTGGCCGTCCGCCATCGCCACACCGAGCTTCAGGGTCTCGCCGGAGAACTGGTAGCCGCTCGCGATCTCGCTGAGCTGGCCGTTGTCAGACGCTGCGTCTTTGGTTGCCATAGCGCCAGCGTACCGGCGCGCCCTGTGGGCTGAGGGTCACTCCTGGACGAACAGCCCGTGAACGCCCTGCGCCGTCTTCGGCGAGAGCGCCACGAACGCGAAGCTCGGGATCTCCTTCGGCTCCAGCACGAGGCTGTCCGCGTGGCCGGGGTTCATCGCGAGGCCCACGCCCTGCGGCAGCATCTCGAGGAGCTCGCGCCCCGTGAGCGCGATGGGGTGCGGGGCGGCCGCCAGGTAGTCGTCGTCCACGTACTCCGGGCCGGCGAAGAGCGCGACGGCGGGCGCCCCGGAGGGCAGGTCCAGGACGAGCGGCTCGACGTCGTCCCCCGCAGGCTCCGAGGCGAGCAGCATCATGAGCCGGACGGCGGCGAAGCGCCGGGCGAAGTCCGCCTGGGAGAGCGTGCCTGAGCGGCCCTGGGCGATCAGGTCAGCCAGCGAGGCCTCGAAGGCGCTCACGGCCGCGCTCCGACGGCGGGGGAGTCCTGTCCGGGCTGGTGTTCTTCGGCCGGCACGGAGAGCGGCGGGCGGACCTGGTCCGTGCCGGGAGTGGGGGCGCCCGGGTCCTCGCCGAGCTGCACGATCCGGTTGTCCGCGTCCACGTGGACAATCCGCGGCTCGTACGCCCGCGCCTCCGCCGTCGTCATCTGCCCGTAGGCGATGAGGATGACGATGTCCCCCGGATGCACCAGGTGCGCCGCCGCGCCGTTGATGCCGACGACGCCCGAGCCGCGCTCGCCCGCGATCGTGTACGTCTCCAGACGGGAGCCGTTGGTGACGTCCACGATGCTGACGAGCTCGCCCGGGAGGATGTCGGCGGCGTCGAGAAGGTCCTCGTCGACCGTGACCGACCCGACGTAGTGGAGGTCAGCGTGCGTGACGGTGGCGCGATGGATCTTCGCTGTCAGCATGGTTCGAAGCACGGGTACGAGTGTAGTCGCCGTGCTCCGCCTTCATCGCCTTGTTCAGCGCGAGGAAGAGGTGGATGATGCCGAGGGTCAGCAGGATGTGGCCGAGGCCCGCGATGCCGGACACCGCGGCCGAGGTCTCGGCGCCGTTGACCTGCATGATGCCGTGGACCGTCATGATGGCGAGCGTGACCACGAGGCCCGAGTTGTAGAACCAGAAGAACAGGTTGAACAGCTTGCGGGCGGGGGAGGCGGCCGAGGAGAGGTCGAACGCCTTGTCCAGCGCGAGGACCACGAGGAACACGATCATGCCGAGCGCCAGGGCGTGCGTGTGGAGGATCGAGAGCTGGGTCTCGCCCGTGAAGTGGGCGGCCTTGGTGAACTCCCGGTAGAACAGGCCTCCGAGGAGGCCGACGGTTGCGTATGCGGCGGAGGAGACAAAGAGCTTCTTCATGTCTTCTACGGTAGGTCGAACTGGGGCGCGGCGCGCTCCACCGAAGGGTTGATCCGGTGTGTGCGGGGGGGGGGGGCTGAGCAGCCTGTTCCCGGACTGTGCGTCCGTCCGCTGAGCTTGCGCACCCTGTTCCTGGGCTCAGCGGTCCGTCCGCGAGGCTTGCGCACCCTGTTCCTGGGCTTGAGCACCCTCTGGTGTCAGTATTCGGGCGGAATCCTGACACCAGAGGGTGCGCAAGTGGGAGAAGCGGGTGCACAAGCGCGGGCGGGTGGGCGGCGCGGGCGAGGCGGCAGCTCCGGGCAGCCTGTTCCCCGGCTTGTGCACCCGGATCGTTCGGATTTTGGGCCTGAAACCGAACGATCCGGGTGCACTAGCGCTCCGCAGGCCCTCAGACCGGGCCCGCTCCGGGACCAGGGACGCCCGGGCGGCACCGGCACGCACGTGTGCGGCGCAGGCACACCTGTGAGCGGCTCCGGCGGAAGCGTGAGCGGCGCAGAGAGGCGCAGCCACACAAAAAGAGGCCCGCCGAAGCGGGCCTCTTTCTCATCAGAGCGGCTAGACAGAATCGAACTGACGTATCCTGCTTGGGAAGCAGGCGCTCTACCATTGAGCTATAGCCGCGAACAGAAAAGACTCTACACGGCCCCGCGGGAGCGGTGCAAATCGGGGCCGTCTGTCTCCAGAACCGCCCTCCAGAAACCTGCCCCGCTCCTCAGTCCAGGCCCATGGCGGCCCGGCGGATCGCGTAGAAGCCGCGGATGTGGGACTCGACGAGCCGGGCGGCCTCGTCGCCGTCGCCCGCAGACACGGCCTCGAGGATGGCGCGGTGCTCTGCCCGGAGACCGTCGGCCACGGCGGTCCAGGACTCGAGGCGCTCCACCGCCTCCATGACGTAGGTGCGGATGGCGCCGCGCAGGGACCCCATGACGCTCTCGACCACGGCGTTGCCGGCCAGCGCCGTCAGCTCGGTGTGGAACTGGGTGTCGAGGAGGTGGAACTCCTCCGCGCTGATGCCCGGCGCGTCCATCCGCCAGAGCAGCTCGCGCAGATGAGCGAGATCGGCTCCGTGCTTCCCCCGCGCCTTCCGGGCTGCCTCGCGCGCGCCCCAGCACTCGAGGAGGACGCGGGTCTCGATGACGTCCTTCGCCGGAAGCGAGGAGGAGGCCATGTGCAGCCGCAGGGCGTTCGTGAGCCCGACGCTCGGCTCCGCGATGATCTGCGTCCCGGCCTCCGGCCCGGAGCCGGGGTTGGAGCGGACCACGCCGAGGACGCCGAGGATGCGCACCGCGTCGCGCACGGACGCGCGCGAGATCGCGTACTGCTCGGCCAGAGCGCGTTCGCCGGGGAGGCGGTCGCCGAGCTTGAGCTCTCCGGACCTCAGCTGCCGCTCGATGTCCTGGAGCACGGCATCGTAGGACTTGCCGGTCGACTCCACCCGTCTACCCCTTTTTCGTTGTCGTCTCGCACGAGGAGCACCCCTAGGGCGCCGAACAACCATTCTGGCAGGGCGAACCGCGGCGAGGGGAGTGCGGGGCGTGTGACCTCGGAAACGGACGGGGACGCTGCGCGTCAGCCTGCGACGACGGCCGCGCCGCCTGCCTGTCCCCGCCGTGCTGCTGCCCCGGCGGCCGCGAGGCTCGCTGCCGTCCTGTCGGCCGTCGCACCGCCCGCCCCGTCAGGCGGTGCGCGGCATGGCCTTCATGAGCGGCTTCCAGAACGCCCGCCAGCGGTCGGCGTCCTTCTCGGTCTCGATCTTCTCGTGGCCCAGGCCCACGACGGTCTTGGGCGTCCCGTCCTTCGCGGGCGCCTTGTCCGTGATGGAGACGTTGATCCGCGTCCCGTCCGCGAGAGCGGCTCGCCAGTAGTGGGCCCGCTCGGTCCCTGTGAGCGCGGGCTCCCGTTCGAGGGGGACGCCGTCCACAGCTCCCTCCTTCACCCCGGACTGCGCCATGTGCGCCGCGAACGCCTCCGCCGCCTGCGCCCTCGGCATGGAGACGGTGGCGGAGGCGGAGACCTGGAAGTCGCCCGCACAGGACTGCCCGGGCCTCCGCCGCCCGATGTGCTGCTCGTAGGCGACGGCGATCATCTGCCCCCACCAGCCGTTGTTGGAGACCGCTCCCTCGAGCTGGTCCGCGATGCCCCGCGCGAGCTCCGTGTGCCCGAGACGCGAAGCGCCCTGGGACTCCAGGCGTTCGAGCCAGGTGTCCCAGGGCGTTCCGGTGGCCGCCGCGATGGCGTCCGTGCTGGTGGGCTTGGCGCCCGTGGCCTGCTGTTCCCCGCTCATGCGGGCAACGCTAGCGCAGCTCCACCAGCGCCGGGCGGGCGGCAGGATTCTGCCGCCCGCGCGGAAGGGCCGCCGCTACGGCAGCATCCACCCGAGGATCGGCGTGGACTGCAGGTAGACGAGGCAGCAGAGGAAGAGGAGCATGCCCACGGACCAGCCGATGACGGTCTTGAGGATCTCCGACTCCTTGCCCTCCATGTCCACGCTCGTGGCCGCGATGGCCAGGTTCTGCGGGGAGATGAGCTTGCCGACGACGCCGCCCGTGGTGTTGGCCGCCACGAGCAGGTTCGGGTCGATGCCAGCATGCGAGGCCGCCGTCTGCTGCAGCTTGGCGAACAGGGCGTTCGCCGAGGTGTCCGAGCCGGTCACGGCCGTGCCGATCCAGCCGAGGATCGGGGAGAGGAAGGCGAAGAACCCTCCGGCGCCCGCGAGCCACATGCCGATCGAGATGGTCTGGCCCGAGAAGTTCATGACGTAGGCCAGCGCGAGCACGGACATGATGGTCACGCCCGCCATGCGCATCCGCCACACGGTCCGCCCGATCTCCGCGACGGAGTTCCCCACGGAGAGGCGGAAGCGCCCGCCGTCGTCCTTGACGCTGTAGATGACCGCCACGATGAGGCCCGTGATGAGCAGGAGCGTGCCGGGGCTCGACAGCCACTGGAACGTGTAGACCGTGGACTTGGACGCGGTGCCGGCCGCCGTGAGGAGGTGTCCGTCCAGGCCCGGCCACGGGATCTTGACGTCCGTGGAGGCCAGGGTCTTCGGCATGTTCACGCCGAGTGTCCACAGCTTGGCCGCGCCGAAGAGCACGATCACGAGCAGGTACGGCAGCAGCGCCATGAACGTCCGGGAGCCCGTGAGGCGCTCGGCCTCGGAGCCGGCGGCCGGGGCGGCGATGCCGAGGCGTTCGCGGGCGGCCTCCGCCTGCGCGGCGCGGGCCGGGGTCCGCCAGAAGCGCAGGAACAGCACGGCGCCGCCGAGTCCGGCGAGGGCCGCCACGATGTCCGTGAGCTCGTAGGAGAAGAAGTTGGCGCAGAGGAACTGGGCGATGCCGAACGAGACGCCCGTGGCGAGCGCCGGGGCCCACGCGTCCTTGACGCCCTTCCTGCCGTCGATGATGAACAGCAGGATGACGGGGACGACGACGGCGAGCAGCGGGGCCTGGCGTCCCACGATCGCGCCGATGTGGTCTGAGCTGAGCCCGGTGAGGTTGCCCGCCGTCGTGATCGGGATGGCGATGGCGCCGAAGGCGACCGGCGCGGTGTTGGCGAGCAGCACGGCCGTGGCGGCCTTGAGAGGCTTGAGGCCGAGCGCCATGAGCATCGTGGCCGTGATGGCCACCGGGGCGCCGAATCCGGCGAGCGCCTCGAGCAGTCCGCCGAAGCAGAAGGCGATGAGGACGGCCTGGATGCGGATGTCCCCGCCGCCGATGGAGTCGAAGATGCGGCGGAGGTCCTCGAACCGCCCGGAGAGCACCGTGACCTGGTAGAGCCAGACCGCCATGACCACGATCCAGAAGACCGGGAAGGCGCCGAACACCGCGCCCTGCGTCGCGGAGAGGAGGGCCAGGAGTGCCGGCATCTTCATGACGGCGACGGCCACGATGAGCGCCGCGGCGAGGCTCGCGAGGCCGGCGGCCCACGCCTTGAGCTTCACCACGGCCAGGAGGATGAAGAAGGTGACGAGGGGGATGAACGCGACGAGCGCGGTCAGCGCGACCGAGCCCCCGAGGGCATCGGTCTGCGGAGTGAACGAGGTCATGCGAGGCTCCTGACAGGAGGGGAGTGCAGTGTGGTCGGACCACTGAGGTCTGACCATGCAGGATACCCCACGCGGCGTGATGTTACGCACAATGACGAAATGGCCGTTCTGGTAAGGTCTGACCACAGCACCACACCGTTCGGGAGAAAGCCGGAACACCGTGAACACCACCCCCTCCATCCCCGCACTGGCCGCGCTCGCGCGCGAGAGACCCCTGCGGATCGCCCTCTTCGCCACCTGCATCGTGGACGCGATGTACCCGCGCGTGGCCCATGCGACGGTCGCCGTTCTCGAGCGCCTCGGCCATACGGTCGTCTTCCCGGAAGGCCAGGCCTGCTGCGGCCAGATGCACGTCAACTCGGGCCACTTCTCCGAGGGGCGGAAGGTCATCGAGAACCACGTGAGGGCCTTCGAGTCCGAGGAGTACGACGTCGCAGTGGCCCCCTCCGGCTCCTGCACCGCCTCCGTGCGCCACCAGCAGCCGATGATCGCCGAGCGGTTCGGGGACGCGGACCTCGCGGAGCGGGCGAGCTGCATCGGCAGCAAGACGCTGGAGCTGTCCCAGCTGCTCGTGGACGTCCTCGGCATCACGGACGCCGAGGAGCAGCTCGGCTCCTGGTTCCCCCACTCGCTCACCTACCACCCGAGCTGCCACGGCGCCCGGCTCCTCCGCCTCGGGGACCGCCAGGAGCGCCTGCTCAAGTCCGTGGGCGGCATCGACTACCGGCCGCTCGGAGAGTCGGACCAGTGCTGCGGCTTCGGCGGCACGTTCTCCGTGAAGAACTCGGCCGTCTCGACGGCGATGCTCGCGGACAAGACCGCCCGCATCGCGGAGACCGGCGCCATGGGGTGCTCCGGCGGAGACGCCTCCTGCCTCATGCACATCGGCGGCGGCCTGGCCCGCCAGGGCACCGGCCTGCACACCTACCACCTGGCTGAGATCCTCGCGAGCACGCGGGAGCAGCCGCTCAACCCCCACGAGGAGGTCAACGCATGAGCACGTTCCTCGGCATGCCCCGCGCCCGGACGGCCTCGCCGTCCGCGGGCTGGGACCCGGAGCAGGTCGGCCGCGTCGTCGCGCTCGAGGACTTTCCGCACGCCGCGCCGCAGCACCTCGCGGACGGGCAGCTGCGCGCCAACCTGCGGCACGCGACCCACACGATCCGCGACAAGCGGCTCCGCGTGGTCTCCGAGCTGCCGGACTGGGAGGACCTCCGCGAGGCGGGAAGCCAGATCAAGGCGCACGCGATGCGGAACCTGCCCGAGCTGCTCGAGACGTTCGAGAAGAACGCCACCGCCGCCGGCGCCACGGTCCACTGGGCCAGGGACGCTCGGGAGGCCAACGAGATCATCCGCGGCGTCATCCTCGCCGAGGGGGTCGAGGAGGTCATCAAGGTCAAGTCGATGGCCACCCAGGAGATCGGGCTCAACGAGTACCTCGAGGAGCACGGGATCTCGGCGGTGGAGACGGACCTCGCGGAGCTCATCGTCCAGCTCGACGACGACCTCCCGTCCCACATCCTGGTCCCCGCGATCCACAAGAACCGGGACCAGATCCGGGACATCTTCCTCCGTGAGATGCCGAGCGCGCCGAAGGCCCTCTCCAACAGCCCGGCCGAGCTCGCCGCCGCGGCCCGCGCGCACCTGCGCCGCAAGTTCCTCTCCACGAAGGTGGCGGTCTCGGGTGCCAACTTCGCGCTGGCGGAGTCCGGCACGCTCGGCGTCGTGGAGTCCGAGGGCAACGGCCGCA
This sequence comes from Arthrobacter sp. UM1, assembly GCF_020483305.1. GTDB lineage: Bacteria > Actinomycetota > Actinomycetes > Actinomycetales > Micrococcaceae > Falsarthrobacter. The sequence goes on along the minus strand of NZ_JACWAB010000004.1, from coordinate 58,275 downwards.
TGTGCCTCACGCTCCCGGAGACGCTCATCTCGCTCGTGGGCATCGAGAAGGTGCTGCACGACGTCGAGGACCTCCACGCCATGCTCCAGCTGCTCCCGCGCTCCTCCACGGGCGAGCGCATGAACCCGTACACGTCCATGTGGACGGGCGTCACGCCGGGGGACGGGCCGCAGAACGTGCACATCGTGCTCCTGGACAACGGGCGAACGCGGGCGCTCGCGGACGAGCACGGTCGCTCGGCCCTGCACTGCATCCGCTGCTCGGCGTGCATGAACGTGTGCCCGGTCTACGAGCGCACGGGCGGCCACGCCTACGGCTCCACGTACCCGGGGCCCATCGGCGCGATCCTCTCGCCGCTGCTCACGGGCGAGAACGTGGCGGAGAACGACTCGCTGCCGTTCGCCTCCACCCTCTGCGGCGCCTGCTACGACGCGTGCCCGGTCAAGATCAACATCCCGGACATCCTGGTGCACCTCCGCGGCCGCTCCGAGGAGGGCAAGGGCCTGCGCGAGCACGCCACCCAGCTGGACGCGGGACTCGCCGCTGCCTCGTGGCTCTTCGCCGACGGCCGCCGGTTCGCCGCCGCCCAGAAGGGCATCGGCCTGGCCCGCGTGGCCGCGAGCGTCCTGCCCGGCTCGGGCGGCTCGATCTCCAAGCTGCCCGGAGTGGCCGGCAAGTGGACGTCCTCCCGCGACATCCCGCAGCCGCCGCGCCACTCCTTCCGGCAGGATTTCGCCGCGGGCCGCTCGCCGTACGGACGCGGCCGGGGTTCCGGTACGACGACGGGCGGCTCCGCCGCCGCGAAGCAGGGAGAGGCCCAGTGAACGCACGCGAGAGCATTCTGAGGAACGTCCGGACGGCCCTGCGGGACGCGCCCGCCGTCCCCGTCCCGGAGCGGTCCTACCGCTTCTCCTCCGGGAAGAGCCGCGAGGAGCTCCACGAGCAGCTCGTGGACCGGCTCGTGGACTACAAGGCCAACGTCTTCAACGCGTCCTCGGAGGAGGACGTGGCCCGGATCGTGGGGGAGCGGCTCACGCTCGCCACCCGCGTGGTGGTCCCCGAGGGCCTGAACCCCGCGTACATGGACGGGCTCAACGCCGAGGTCCACCGGGACTCCCGCGAGCACGGGCTCGGCATCGAGCAGCTGGATGCGATGAGCGCCGTGGTCACGGAGTCGGCCGCCGCTTGCGCCGAGACGGGGACCATCGTGCTGGACGGCTCCGAGGACCAGGGCCGGCGCGCCATCACGCTCGTGCCGGACCACCACGTCTGCATCGTGCGCATGGAGAACGTGCGGGGCCTGCTCCCGGAGACCCTGGCCACGCTGGACCACCGGCGTCCGCTCACGTGGATCTCGGGCCCGAGCGCCACGAGTGACATCGAGCTCGAGCGCGTCGAGGGCGTGCACGGACCGCGCACCCTGGACGTGGTGCTCGTCAGCTGAGGGCTGGCGGGCCGGGGCGTCTGCCCGCACGGGGACAGCCGAAGAACGGCAGCGGGGCCGGGCGGCCCAGGGGATCAGCCCTGGGAGCCCGGTCCCTCCGTCTGCGGCCCCTCTGCGCCCGGGCCCTCGTCCTCAGGCGGCTCCGGAATGGCCTGCCGCACCGCCGGGATCGACGACGCCGGAAGCTCCATGCTCGGATCCCCGCCGGGGTTGATGGCGATGCCGAGGCCCTCAGGCAGCGTCTCAAGGACCTGCCGCCCGGTGACCTGGAGCATCATGGAGCCGCGCTCGCGGGCCTCCTCCGGAATGCGGTTGGGATCCGTGAAGAGGACCACCATCTGTTGGGCCTCGGCGCCGGCCTCGGCCGGGGGAGCGAGGACGAGCGGCTGGAAGCTGGAGAGGTCGTCCTCGTCCGCGAGCTGCCCCACGTAGAACATCGGGGCGTCGGCGAAGACGCCGATCAGCTCCACGTCCTCCATGAGGCCGGAGCGCGCGGCGTCGATGGCCGGCTCGAGGTTCATCAGAAGCCGGCCGGATCGTTCGTCGGCCGCACGGGGTGCGCCTCGTCCGAGCCGGTGCCCGCCGGGCCCTGGCCGCCCTGGGAGGCCGGTCCGCCCTGCGCGTTCATCGCGTCCACCTCGGAGGCCGGGCGGAAGTCGTTGCGGATCATCTGGACGCCGGACGGCTCGATCATGAAGCCGAGCTCGAACCCGGGGTTGAGCATGATGCCCGTGTTGTCCGTGACCGAGTTGACCACGGTGGCGCCCTGGACGGTGACGCCGTAGGGGGCCTGCTCGCCGAGCTCGGCGGGAACGCGGGACATCTCCGAGAAGACGGCGATCATGGGCTGTCCGTCAGGGCTCTCGAGGGCGATGGGCTCGAGGTTGGCCTCCGGATCCTGCTCCGGGTCCTTGGCGGAGAGGAGGAGGACGTTGGAGTTGAGGAACGCCAGGATGACGTCCGTCTGCTCCATCTCGCCGGTCTGGCCCTTGGCCAGAGCCTCCTCCAGCGGGTTGAGGGTGGTGGGAGCCTCGCTGGCGGACTCGTTCTGGGCGTCGTTCTGGCCGAGGTTTTCAGTCATGCTCCGAGAACATCACGATCCGCGGGCGGACCGCAACAGCGTCGGACGGGAGCGACAGCCCGAGGATCGTCCGTTGAGGGAGCTGTTCCCACTCAGCCTCGGGTGTAGTCCGTGTGGTCCCGGGCTTCGGCGAAGTCATCCCCGCTGAGGGTGGACGTTCTCATAGTCGATCAGGACTGTCACGCTCTCGACGGCGGGACCTGGCTTCACGCCCAACAGGACTCCCCTCACAAAAAACCCCGCCAATCCCTTGCGGGAGGCGGGGCAGAATGCACTCAGTATACCGGGGTCGGGAGTTGGCCGTCAACGGGCGAGAGGAGGACCGCAACAGCGTCTCCAGCCCCTCCTGATAGGTTGAGCACCGTGTTGCTCTCAGATCGTGATATCCGCGCGGCGCTCGCGGACGGGCGCGTGGGCCTTGATCCGCTCGACCCGGAGATGGTCCAGCCCTCGAGCGTCGACGTGCGCCTGGACCGCTTCTTCCGGCTCTTCGACAACCACAAGTACGCGCACATCGACCCGGCCCAGGACCAGGACCAGCTCACCCGCCTCGTCGAGGTGGATCCGGACGAGCCGTTCATCCTGCACCCGGGGGAGTTCGTCCTCGGCTCCACGTTCGAGGTGGTGACGCTCGGGACCGACGTCGCGGCCCGCCTCGAGGGCAAGTCCTCGCTCGGACGCCTCGGCCTGCTCACGCACTCGACCGCAGGCTTCATCGACCCGGGCTTCTCCGGCCACGTCACGCTCGAGCTCTCCAACATGGCCACCCTGCCGATCAAGCTCTGGCCGGGATCGAAGATCGGCCAGCTCTGCTTCTTCCAGCTCTCGAGCGCCGCCGAGACCCCCTACGGCTCGGGCGCCTACGGCAACCGCTACCAGGGGCAGCGGGGGCCCACGGCCTCGCGCTCGCACCTCGGGTTCCACCGCACGGACGTCTCGGCCGTCGGCTCCGGTTCGGCCGGGGGCTCCGGGCGGACCGCGGAGGCCGAGCCGGCCGGAGAGCGCTAGGGCAGCGCCGCATGGCGGACTGGGCCATCGGCCCGCGCTTCGGCCCCCTCGACCCGGACGAGCCCGGCGGCCGCGTCTTCCGCCGCGTCAACTCGATCGACCGCGTCACCGCCCTCATCTGCGCGTTCGTGGGGCTCCCGCTCCTCGGCCTGCAGGTCTCCGGGCTCATGCGCGCCTGGCCCTCCACACCGGCCCGCGGGGCCACGGCTGCGGCGGTCCTCGCCGTCGGCGTCGGGATGCTCGTGCTGTGCGTCCTCCAGTCTCTCGAGAGGATCCGTGTGCGGGTCGTTCCGCCGCTCGCGGCGGTGCTTCTCGCCGCGCTCACCGTGCTCATGGCCTGGGTGGGCGTCCGCGTGGACCTGCCCGGGGCGGCGTTCGGCCCGGTCATCTTCTTCCTCGTCCTCTGCATCAGCACGGAGTGGCAGCTCGCGTGGCCTCTCGTCTTCGTGGGTGTGTACGCCGTGGCGGTGCCGCTGCTCGCGTCGGAGCAGTCGCCGCTCGACATCCTCTGCGCCGTCCTGGCCCTCGGCTTCCACGGCATCGGGTTTCGGTTCGTCGTGCGGGCCATCCAGCGCCACGAGCGCGCCGTCGAGGAGGCCGAAGCGGAAGCGCGGGCGAGGACCGTGGCCGTCCAGGGCGAGTCCGTAGCCCTCCTCGAGCGGACGCACTGGGACACCCTGGTCCACGACCACGTCATCAACGTCCTGCGCTCCGCCGCCAACACGCACGGTGAGAGCAGCCCGTGGCTGCGCGCCGAGTCCCGGCGCACGCTCGCCCTCATGAACGCGCCGGTGGAATCCGCCTCGACGACGACGGCGAGCGAGGTGGCCCGCCGCCTCTCGGCCGTGGTCCAGGGCATCGCGCCGGGCGCCGTGCTCAGCGTCGAGTCCGGCTCCGCCCGCGAGGACTACGACTCGACCGCCGTCACCGCGATCGTCGCCGCCTGCGGCGAGGCCCTGCGCAACGCGGTGCGCCACTCGGGCGCGGAGAAGATCGAGGCCGCGGCGCTGCTCACGCAGGAGGGGATCGCGGTGACCGTGACCGACGACGGGATCGGCTTCGACCAGCGCCACGTCCGGCCGAGCGCGATGGGCATCCGCGGATCGATCACGGGCCGCATGGCCGGAGCGGGCGGCCGTGCGGCGATCTCCTCGCGCGAGGGCGGCGGCACGTCGGTGCGGCTCGAATGGGCCGTCCCGGAGGAGGGGGCGCGGCCGTGACCCCGATCTTCCGTGCCGCCATCCGCCCGATCCTCGCGTTCCTCTGGGGGTACCTGGGCCTGCACGTCGTCTTCGGGCTGGCCAACACGGGCCGCTCCGACTGGGGGCCGGGCATCTGGCTCGCGGCCATCGCGGGACCGTGCCTCTGGATCGCCGTGGTGCGCATGACCGGGGCCTCGCTGCCGTGGGCCAATGCGGCGGCCGTCGCCTCGGTGCTCGTCGGAGCCGCGGTCAACGTCTTCGCCCTGGGCCCGCAGGACCTCAACTCCTACGCCAACTGGTGGCCGGGGCACGCCTCGGTGCTCGCCTCGCTCCTCGTGGTCTACGGCAAGCGCCGGCAGGCGGCCGGCGCCCTCGCGGTCGCGGCGGCCGCGGCCTTCGGGTTCGGGGCCCTGCGGCACGGGGGATTCGCCATGGGCTTCGGGTACGCGCTCAGCTCTGTGGCGACGCCGGTGGTCTGGACGGCCGCTGTCGCGTGGACCCTCTCCCTGCTCGGGCACATCTCGGACCGCCAGCTGGGGCTCGCGAGCCTCACCATGCAGCAGGACCTCGAGGCGGAGCTGAGCCGCGAGGCGGCCGAGCGGCAGCGCCGGGACGTGGAGGTGATGCGCTCGGAGTCGGCCGTGCACCTGGCGGAGATCGCCGGTCTCCGGCACGGGGCGGAGATCACGCCCGCCCAGCGGCGCCGCTGGGACCTCGGCGCCCTGACGCTGCGGGACGAGCTCGCCTCGCGCGCCCTCCTCGACGACACCCTGCGCAGGGCCGTCCGACTGGCGCGGCGCCGGGGAGCTGTCGTCGAGCTCCAGGACGGCCGCCCGGAGCAGGGCGAGGTACCGCTCAGCGCGCGCCGGGTCATGGCCTCGGCGGTGCGCCGTCTGACAGCGGAGGACAGCCTCTCCCTGCGCCGCCAGCCGGGCGTGGGCCAGCTCTCGGTCGCGTTCCTCGGGCCGAGCGCCGGGGCCTGGCTCGACTCTCTCGGAACCCTTCCAGATGGCACGGCCGTGCTTCGCGACGACGGCGTGGCGCACCTAACATTTGAGCAGGGCCTCTTCGAGCAGGCGAAGGCGCCTGCGGAGTCCCCGCAGAACCGGGTCCGGGAGGACGGGCAGGCACGATGACACTCAACGGCAGCAGCGGCACCCTGAACAGCGACGCGGGGAACGGCGGTCGGATCAGGATCGGCGTCGTCGACGACCACCCCCTCGTCGGCGACGGCCTCAGGGCCGTCCTGGGGCAGAAGGACGCGGGGATCGACGTCGTCGCCACCTCGGACACGGTCGAGGGGCTCCGGCGCAGCCTCGCCGAGCCGCCGTGCGCCGTGCTGCTCGACATCCGGCTCGCGGACTCGTCCACCCCCACGGACAACACCAAGCGGCTGCTCGCCTGGGGCACGCGGGTGCTCATCTACACGCAGGGGGACCAGCACGAGGAGATCCTCCGCGCCCTCCAGGCCGGCGCGTCCGGGGTGGTCCACAAGCAGGACCCGGTGGACGAGCTCGTCGAGGCCGTCCGGATCGTGACCACGGACGAGTTCCGCATCACCGCGGACGGCCGGGGCGAGCGGCGGCCCGGTCAGCACGTGTCCCGGCGGCTCGCGCAGGCGCTCGAGATCCTCATCCACCGCGCGCCCAACGCTAACCTCACCGCGCAGGAGCTCGAGGTGGTGCGGCTCTACGCCTCGGGCATGGCCGGGCGGCACGTGGCCCAGGTCATGCACCTCTCGGAGGCCACGGTGAAGACGTACCTCCGCCGTGCTAAGGACAAGCTCATCCAGGAGGGCTTCCAGGCCGGGACCAAGCACGACATCCGCACGGCCGCGATCAAACTGGGCATCATCCCGCCCATCCGCTGACGCCGTGTCATCCGTTTGGGTGACAGAGGGCTTGCTTTTTCACCTGAATTGATGTCACCCCCTCCGAGGCGGGGTGGGGTTGGATGGAGATGTGCCCGGGAGACCGGGACACCGCAGGGGTTTCGAGAGGTCGCCCCGAGCGGGGGTTTCAGAGGGTCTGTCCAACGTGGGGGTTTGGACAGGCCCTCTTCCGCTGTCCGGGACGGCTCAGGGCTCGGGGCAGGCGCTCCGGGCGGCTCAGGACCCCGCGGCCTCAGGTCTCCGGACGGACCGTCGGCTCCCGGACCGGCAGGAGCGCGAGGAGCCCCGCCGCGAGCACGAGCGCGATGCCGACGACGCCGTGGATCTGCCGCCCGCCGATCGCGATGCAGAGGCTGAAGAGGCTCGGCGCCAGGAAGCTGACGGCACGGCCCGTTGTGGCGTAGAGGCCGAAGAACTCGGACTCCTTGCCCTCCGGGGCCAGGCGCAGGAGGTACGAGCGGCTCGCGGACTGGGCGGGGCCCACGAACAGGCAGAGGAAGAGGCCGAACACCCAGAACGTCGTCGTCGCCGACCATGTGAAGGAGCCGAGCGAGAGGGTCCGGGTGTTGAGCGCCAGGATGAAGCCCGCCGCGACGAGCAGGCCCGCGAGGGCGCCGAGGATGACGCGCTTGGGGCCGAGGCGGTCGTCGAGCCGGCCGCCGAGGAGGGCGCCGAGGGCGGCGACGATGTTGCCCGCGATGGCGAAGACGATGACCTGCGGCTGGGTGAAGCCGAAGGTGACCGTGGCGATGGCGCCGCCGAGCGTGAAGACGGCGGCGAGCCCGTCCCGGAAGACGGCGGAGGCGGCGAGGAACCAGATCGCGTGGCGGTCGGTCCTCCAGAGGCCCGCGAGGCGTCGCCCGAGGATGCGGTAGGACTCGAGGACGGAGACTTTCGCGGCCCGGGGCTCGTCCGCCCGTGTCTCGGGGACGAGGAAGAAGAGCGGCAGCGCGAAGACGAGGAACCAGAGGGCGGAGAACACCGCTGTGAGGCGGAAGGGCCAGCCGTCCTCCGTGGGGACGGGCAGCCCGAGGACCGGCTTGACGAACCCGAAGAGCACGATGACGAGCGCCGCGATCCCGCCGAAGTACCCGAGCGACCAGCCGAAGCCTGAGACCTTTCCGGCCGTGGCCGGCGTGGAGACGTCCGCGAGCATCGCGTTGTAGTTGACCGAGGCGAGCTCGAAGAAGAGGGTGGCCGCCGCGATGAGCCCCACCCCGAGCAGGAGGTACTCGGGCGCCGGGCGCACGAAGGCTCCGGCGGCGCAGAGCGCGACGACGACGAGCGTGGTCGCCACGAGCCACAGCTTGCGCCGTCCGCCCGCGTCCGAGCGCTGGCCCAGCACGGGCGCGAGGAGCGCGAGGACGAGTCCCGAGGCGCCGAGGGCCCAGCCGAGCACGGCCGAGGACCGGTCTGGATCTCCGAACTGCGGGGAGACGAGCCAGACGGTGAAGACGAACGTGGTCATGACCGCGTTGAAGGCGCTGGACCCCCAGTCCCACGCTCCCCAGGCGAGGACGCGCCGGCGGGGGACGGGGGAGGCCTGCGAGCGCGGGCGACCGGGGGCGATGTGGCTCATGGGCTGAGGATACGCGGTCTGCGCTCAGCCTGTGGACAGCGCAGGGCCCCGTGAGACCCGGACCGGTAGAATGGACTCTCCACGCCAACGATCCGGCCGCCCCCGCGGTCAGTAAGGACCGCGCGTTGCTCATCGCCCTCGCCCTGCTCTCTGCGAACGCCCTGGCGGCGCCGCTCGCCTACAGGGCGTTCGGCCGCCGCGCGTTCTACGGGCTGGCGGGGGCGCCGGCGCTCGTCTTCGGCTGGCTCGCGTGGCTCTGGGCCTCGGACCCGGAGAGCGTCCGGGAGCAGTCCTTCGCGTGGATCCCGCAGCTCGGCATCAGCCTGGCCTTCCGCATGGACTCCCTCTCCCTCACGCTCGCGCTGCTCGTGACCGGCGTGGGATCGCTGGTGCTCGCGTACTGCGCGCAGTACTTCCTCAAGGCGAGCCGCACGGCCGTGGGGCAGGCCATGTTCGCGGGCCAGCTCACGGCGTTCGCGGCGGCCATGTTCCTGCTGGTCACGGCGGATGACCTCATGGTGCTGTTCATCGCGTGGGAAGCCACCACGATCCTCTCCTACCTCATGATCGGCTTCGCCCGGACACGCCTCACGGCCCGCCGGGCGGCGCTGCAGGCGCTCTTCGTGACCACAGCAGGCGGGCTCGCCATGCTCGTGGGCCTGCTCATGCTCGCGCAGTCCGCAGGCACCATGCGGATCTCGGGGGTGCTCGAGGCCGTCGCGAGCGGACGAGCGGACGCCCACAGCCCCTTCCTCACGGCCGCGGGGGTGCTCGTCTTCCTCGGGGCCGCCTCGAAGTCCGCGCTCGTCCCGGGGCACTTCTGGCTGCCGGGCGCCATGGCCGCGCCCACGCCGGTCTCCGCGTACCTGCACGCCGCGGCCATGGTCAAGGCCGGCGTCTACCTGCTCGCGCGGTTCGCCCCGGCGTTCGGGGACACGGAGGCCTGGCGCTGGCTCGTGGTGGCCCTCGGGGCCGGAACCATGCTCCTCGGCGGATACCGGGCGCTGCGGCAGTTCGACCTCAAGCTCATCCTCGCCTACGGCACGGTCAGCCAGCTCGGCTTCCTCACGCTCGCGGTGGGCTTCGGCACCCCGGAGCTCCTGCACGCGGGCATCGCTCTGCTCGTGGCGCACGCGCTCTTCAAGGCGGCCCTGTTCCTCGTGGTCGGCGTCATCGACCAGCGCTCGGGCACCCGTGACATCCGCGAGCTCGCCGGCCTGGGGCGCCGCGCGCCGGTGCTCTTCTGGACGGCGCTCGTCTCCGCAGCGTCCATGGCGGGCCTGCCGCTCACGCTCGGGTTCGCCGCCAAGGAGGGTGTCCTCGAGGCGCTCCTCCACGAGGCGCACGAGCTCCACGCCCTCGCCGCCCTCGTCGCCGCCGTGCTCGGCTCCGTCCTCACCGTGGCCTACAGCGCCCGGTTCATGATGGGAGCGTTCGGGGACGGGCGGTTCTTCGACGTGGACGGCTCGCGGATCATCCAGCGGATCAGCGCCGCGTTCATCCTGCCGCCCGCCGCGCTCGCGGCGCTCACGCTCGTCTTCGGTCTGCTGCCCGAGCCGGTGGACGTCCTCGCCCACGGGGTGGGCGTCTCGGCCGGGGCGCTCCAGGGGGAGGAGCCGGCGCTCGCCCACCTCGCCTTCTTCCACGGCATCACGCCCGCGCTCGGGCTCTCGGCCGTCGCCTGGGCGCTCGGGGCGCTCCTCGTGCTCGGCCGCCGGCCCGTCTCCCGCCTCCAGGACGCCCTCGGCGCCCCGGTGGATTCGGACCGCCTGCGGGGCCTTCGGCGCCTCGACGCGGAGCGGGCCTACCGGCAGGGGATCGGTCTTCTGGACGACCTCGCGATCTGGCTCACCGGACGCACCCAGCGGGGCTCCGTGGCGTTCTACGTGTCCATCATCCTCGCGGTGGCCGTGGCGGCCCCCGTCGCGGCGGCGCTCGCGGGAGCCCCTCGGGGCGGGCTGCCCGCGCTGCACTGGCACACGGCGGACTCCGGGGCGCAGATCGTCGTGGCCGCGGCCGTCGTCGTCGCGGCGATCGCGGCGCTCGGGGCCGACAAGCGCTTCCTTGCCGTGCTGCTCGTCTCCGTGGGCGGGTACGGCGTGGCCGTGGTCTTCGCCCTCCAGGGCGCTCCGGACCTGGCGCTGACGCAGGTCCTCGTGGAGACGGTGGTGACCGTCGCCGTGGTGCTCGCCCTGCGCGTCATGCCCGCCCGGATGGGCGAGGCGGGCCAGGGGCGGCACAAGACCGTCCGCGCCGTCCTGGGACTGGGGTTCGGGGCCGGCATGGTCTTCCTCGCCGCGCTGGCCATGAACGCCCGCAGCGCCAAGCCCGTCTCCCTCGACTTCCCGTTCCTCAGCTATCAGGGCGGAGGGGGCGCGAACATCGTCAACGTGACGCTCGTGGACATCCGCGCGTGGGACACGTTCGGGGAGGTCTCGGTGCTCGCCATCGCGGCCACGGGCGTCGCGAGCCTCATCTTCGTCAACAGCCGCGGAGACCAGCAGCTCCACGCCGGGTTCTCCTCCTCCGTGGCCAGCGGGGCCGTGCACCGCGGGACCGTCTCCGGGGCGGACCGCTTCGGCGAGGCCACCAAGAACCCCTGGATCACGGCCGGCCACACGCTGGACGCGGGCTCGCGGTCCGTCATGCTCGAGGTGGTGGTCCGCCTCCTCTTCCACACGCTCATCGTGGTCTCCGTCTTCCTGCTCGTCGCAGGGCACAACGAGCCGGGCGGCGGCTTCGCGGCCGGCCTCATGGCGGGCATGGCGCTCGCGGTCCGCTACTTCGCGGGCGGCCGGTACGAGCTTTACGAGGCCATGCCGGTCTCGGCGGGCACCATGCTGGGCTGGGGGCTCGGCGTGATCGCGCTCTGCGCCATCGTCCCTCTCTTCTTCGGCGGGCACGTGCTCGAGGCCGTCATGGTCTCGGCAGACGTCCCGGTGCTCGGCAAGGTCAAGCTGACCACGAGCACGGTGTTCGACATCGGCGTCTTCCTCATCGTCGTCGGCCTCGTCTCGGACGTGCTCCGCAGCTTCGGCTCGCGACTCGACTGGCTCGCGGCCCGCAAGGCCCTGGAGGACGCCGGCGGGGACCACCAGGCGGACGGCGACCAGGACGCGGCTCACGAGCCGGGCGAGCACCGGGCGGGGGTGAGCGCATGAGCGCCAACCTCACTCTGCTGCTCCTCATGGGCGCGCTCTACGCGGCGGGCATCTACCTGCTGCTGGACCGTTCGCTCACGCGGATCCTCCTGGCCCTCATCCTGCTCACGAACGCTACGAACATCCTCATCCTCGCCACCGGCGGGTACGCGGGGGTCGCCCCGCTCGTGGAGGAGGGCGTGGCGCCGCAGGACTACAACGATCCGCTGCCGCAGGCGTTCATCCTGACGTCGATCGTCATCAGCTTCGCGCTGACGGCGTTCATGCTCGGCATCACGTACCGGACCTGGGTCATCCGGCGCCGGGACGAGCTGGAGCGGGACGCGGAGGACGCCGCCGTCGCGGCCAAGCCCTCCTATGACGCGGAGGAGGACGCGGACGTCCGCCACGAGGGCACCGAGTTCACGGAGGAGCACGAGGGATGATCGACACCACCGCCGCCGCTCCGTTCGCCATCGCCCTGCCGTTCCTCGGCGCCGCCGTCGCGTTCCTCGTGGCCCGCCACCCGCGGGTCCAGCGGCTCATCGCGATCATCACGCTCTCGATGACGCTGCTGCTCGAGTCCTCGTTGCTCGTCTCCACCGCCGCGAGCGGACGCCCCACCGCCGTGTACCTCGGAGGATGGGCCCCGCCGTTCGGCATCACGATGGTGGTGGACCAGTTCTCCAGCTTCATGCTCGTGGTCTCGAGCCTCGTGTCCCTGGCCGTCCTCGTCTTCGCCACCGGGCAGAACGCGGAGGAGGAGGAATCGGACGGACCGGTCTCGATCTTCCACCCCACCTACCTCATCCTCGTGGCGGGCGTCTCCAACGCATTCCTCGCGGGGGACCTCTTCAACCTCTATGTGGGCTTCGAGATCCTGCTCACCGCGAGCTACGTGCTCATGACCCTCGGTGCCACGGACTCCCGCATCCGCGCGGCCCTCACATACGTGGTGGTCTCCGTGGTGTCCTCGGTCCTGTTCCTCATCGCCATCGCGCTCGTCTACGGGGCCACGGGCAGCGTGACCATGGCGGACGTCGCGGGCAAGCTGGACGCCCTGCCGCACTCGACCAACCTGGCCCTGCACGCCCTGCTCCTCGTGGCGTTCGGCATCAAGGCCGCGGTCTTCCCGCTCTCCTTCTGGCTGCCAGACTCGTACCCCACGGCGCCCGCGCCGGTCACGGCCGTGTTCGCGGGCCTGCTCACCAAGGTGGGCGTCTACGCCATCATCCGGACGGAGACGGTGCTCTTCCCCGGCCAGGACTTCGACGCGATCCTCATGGCCGTCGGCGGCGTGACGATGCTCGTCGGCATCCTCGGCGCGCTCGCGCAGTTCGACATCAAGCGCATGCTCTCCTTCACCCTCGTCAGCCACATCGGCTACCTTGTGTTCGGCGTGGGGACGGGGTCCGTCGTCGGCCTCGGGGCGGCGGTCTACTACGTGGCGCACCACATCATCGTCCAGACCTCGCTCTTCCTCGTGGTGGGCCTGATCGAGCGGGTCCGGGGCGTGACCAACATCGAGCGCCTCGGCGGCCTCGCCAAGTCCGTGCCGTTCATCTCCCTGCTCTTCTTCATCCCGGCGATGAACCTGGCAGGCATCCCGCCGCTCTCCGGCTTCCTGGGCAAGGTGGGGCTCCTCAACGCGGGCATCGCCCTGGACTCGCCGCTCGGCTGGGTGCTCGTGGCGGTCTCCGTCGTCACGTCCCTGCTCACGCTCCTCACGGTGGCGCGCGTATGGAACCGCGCGTTCTGGCGCGAGCACGGCCAGTCCACGGCCGCGGAGGCGGAGATCGGCGTGGAGGAGGACGTCCCAGGCCGTCCCGCCACGGCCTCGATGCTGGGGGCGACGACGGCTCTCGTCGTCGCAGGCCTCGCCCTGACCGTCGGAGCGGGCCCGCTCTACGCGCTCTCGGAGAACGCGGCCCGCCAGATGAACGCGCGCACGCCGTACATCGAGGCCGTTCTGGGGCATGACCGTCTCCAGAAGATCCCTCAGGACCACGGAGGCAGCGCGCCGAAGGCGGCGCCGAGCGGGAAGGGAGGCAGCCGATGACGCAGCGCCCGGACGAGGAGCAGCCCCTCGAGGCTCCGCCCGCGGACGAGGTGTTCGCCGACCACGGGGACCGGCACCTCGACGACCTCGGCCGTCCCGACGAGGACGGCCACCACCCGCACGAGAACCCGGACGTGGACCCGGAGGCGAGCGACGTCCCCACCGCTGCCCGGCGGCGCAGGCCCGTGCCGCTGCGCAAGGAGCTGCCGCTCCTGGCGTGGCTGATCGTCGTGTGGCTCGCCCTGAGCCAGGACGTGCGGCCCGCGAGCCTGCTGTTCGGGCTCGTGCTCGTGTGGGTGATCGCCCACGTGTTCCGCCTCCCGCCCGTGGAGCTGGCCGGCCGCTTCCGCCCCCTCAAGGCGCTGGCCATGCTCGTGCGGATCACGTGGCTCTCCCTCAAGGCGTCCCTGCGGGTGTTCATGCTGGCGGTGGCCCAGGGCCCGCGGGTGAAGTCCTCCATCCTGCGCGTGGACCTCGTGACCCATGACGACCTCATCATCACCGCGGTCTCCCACGCGCTCGCGATCGTCCCCGGCTCGATCGTCTGCGAGGTCTACCGGGACGAGTCCGTCCTCTACGTCCACGTGCTCGGGGTCTCCACGGACGCCGAGGCGGAGGCCTTCATCGCCGAGGCGCACGAGACCGAGTACCGCATCCTCGACATCATGGGCCGTGAGGACGAGGTCGGGCTGGCCCGGGAGAGGGCCGAGGAGCGCGAGGCCGCCGCCCGCGCGCACCATGCCGACCACGCCGCCCCGAAGGGATCAGCCGTATGAGCTTCCTCGAGATCTGCACCGTGATCGCGGGCGCGCTGCTCGGCGTCGCCTCGCTCGTGACCATCGTCCGCCTGCAGAAGGGGCCGCTGCTCCTCGACCGCGTCATCGCCGTGGACGTGCTCGTCACGGCGTTCAGCGGCGCCCTGGCCGTTTACATGGTCTCCACGAAGAGCGTGGACCACCTCACCCTGCTCATCGTGCTCTCGCTCGTGGCGTGGGTGTCCTCGCTGTCCTTCGCCATCTTCCTGGCGGCCCGCAAGGAAGGGCAGGGCTCATGACCGGCGGCCTCGTCTTCGACGCCGTTGCAGGGCTTCTGCTCGTGGCCGGCACCTTCTGGGTGCTGGCCGCGGCGATCGGCATCGTGCGCTTCCCGAGCGTGCTCACCCGGCTCCACGCCGCGTCGAAGCCCCAGGTCATCGGCCTGCTCATGACCCTCGTTGCGGTGGGCCTGGCCGTCCGCCGGTGGGAGATCGTCCCCTTCCTCGCTCTCGTCTGGGCCCTTCAGCTCGTGACCGTCCCCATCACCGCGCACATCGTGGCCCGGACCGCCCACCGCACGGCGAACGGCCGGACGCGGGACCTCATGCGGGACGAGCTCGAGGACGACCTCGCGGCGGCTGCGGAGGGCGAAGGCTCTGAAGACGAGCCAGCGGAACCGGGCCGCGGGGCGGAGGACGCGGCACGCCAGGGCGGACAGCCGCCTGAGGGCGGCACGGCCGCGGAAGACGGCCCCGTGCCGCGGCACGCGCGTCCGGAGACGGTGGAGGGCGAGCTGGAGGCCGAGGCCGAGCAGGAGCCGGAGCCGGAACAGGAGCGGGGGAGCGGCGAGCCGCCCCGCTGAGCTGGGCCGCTGAGCCCGGTCAGCCCTCCCCGGCGAACCGCTCCGCGGCCTTCGTGGGGCCGGTGATGATGAGGACGTCGTCGTCGTGGAAGACCGTTGAGTCCGTGGGGTACTCCCACTCGCCGCCGTCGCGCTGGAAGGCGGCCACCCGGACGCCGTGAGGGTCGTCAGAGCAGATCTCGGAGAAGGAGCGGCCTGCCATCGCCCTGTGGGGGCGGGTCTTGATGACCGAGTAGCCGTCCGCGATCTCGATGTAGTCCAGCATGTCCCCGCGAACCATGTGCGCCACGCGGCGCCCCATGGCCTGTTCCGGGTGGATGACGTTGCGGATCCCGAGCTGGTCCAGGATGGTCCCGTGGGCGTCCGAGACGGCCTTGGCCCAGATCCGCGTCACCCCGAACTTCACGAGCATCGAGGTGATGAGGATCGAGGACTCGATGTCGGTGCCCACGCAGACCACGACCCGGGAGAAGTCGTTGATGCCGAGCTCCCGCATGGACTCCTCGTTCGTGGCGTCCGCCCGGACCACGTGGGTCACGAGTCCGTTGAACTGCTGGACGATCTCGCCGTTCTCCTCGACCGCGAGGACCTCGGCGCCCGCCGCCATGAGCTCGAGCGCGAGCGCCTGGCCGAACCGGCCGAGGCCGATGACCGCCACCGAGTCGTCCTTGTCGATGTGCTTCGGGCTGGTTCCGCCGAAGAGCTTGAAGTCAGCCAATGATCGGCCTTTCCGTGGGGAGCTCGTACTGGACTGGGCGCACGCGCAGCGCGAGCGCCGTCGCGAACGTGATGGGGCCGAGGCGCCCGATGAACATGAGGGCCATGAGGACGGCCTTCGCCGCGGCCGGGAGCGAGGCGGTGATGCCCGTGCTCAGCCCCGCCGTCGCGAACGCCGAGACCACCTCGAAGAAGAGGCGGTCCGTGCTCTCGGAGGAGAGGAGCATGAGGAGGGCGGTTGAGCCGACCACGAGCGCCACCGAGAGCAGCGCCACCGTGATGGCCTGCCGGTGGACGCTGAGGGCCAGCCTCTTGCCGAAGATGTTGACGTCCTGCGTGCCCCTGATCTCCGAGACGATGATGAAGAACAGCACCGTGAACGTGGTGATCTTGATGCCGCCGCCCGTGCCGGCCGGTCCGGCGCCGATGAACATGAGAACGTCCATCGCCATCCAGGTCACCGGGTGGAGCGAGCCGATGTCCACGCTGCTGAAGCCCGCGGTGCGCGTCTGCACGGCCTGGAAGAAGCCGTTGAGCACACGGTCGGCCGGCGGCATCGTCCCCAGCGTCTTCGGGTTCCCCCACTCGAGCGCGGTGACGACGACGGTGCCGGCGGCGAGCAGCACGACCGTGCCCACGAGCACGAGCCGCGTGTTCATGGACCACAGCCTCTGGTTCCCCCGATGCCGCACGAGCTGCATGATGACGGGGAAGCCGAGGCCGCCGATGACGATGGAGACGCTGATCGGGACGAGGATGAAGGGGTCTCCCGCGAAGCCCGAGAGGTTGTCGGAGAAGAGCGCGAAGCCCGCGTTGTTGAAGGACGAGACGGCGTGGAAGCCGCCGAGCTCGAGAGCACGGCCGAGCGAGATGTGGTCGTGCAGCCAGAACCGCAGGGCCAGGGCCACGGCCACGAGGGCCTCGACCGTGAGGCTGACGGCGATGACGCTGATGACGGCCTGGCGCACGTGGGCGAAGTCCTGGCTGCCGTGCTCGGCCGCCGCGGAAATGCGGTCCTTGAGCGAGACTCGGTGCATGACGAAGAAGCCGAGGAGCGAGGCGAACGTCATGACCCCGAGCCCTCCGAGCTGGATGAGCACGAGGATGACGATCTGGCCGAACGGCGTCCAGTAAGTCGCCGTGTCCACCGTGGACAGGCCTGTCACGCAGAGGGCGGAGACGGCGGTGAACGCGGCGTCGAGCAGGTCCGCCCCGCCCGGCGCCCGCGAGGCGGCGGGGAGCATGAGGAGGCCGGTGCCCGCCGCGAGGGCGGCGAGGAAGCCGAGGAACATGGGCCGCGTGGGGGAGAGCAGGCGCGGGCGGCGGTGCGGCTGCCCGGCGTCAGACTGCTGGGCGTCCCGCAGGTGCCGCCGCGCGGAGGTGCGCTGGGAGAGCTGGCGCTGGGCCACCCGCTCGCTCTGGACGGGGTCTGGGCCGCGGCGCGCGGGCCCGCGCGGGGGACGCTGAGGCCGGGGAGCCTGATGCATGGCTCCGAGTATAACGAGGCGGATTCCGCCTCAGACGCGAGCGGCCGCCGTCCCCGACGAGGACGGCGGCCGCAGCGCGAGGGGAGAGTCTTAGGAGACTTCCTTCTGGGACTTGTTGAAGGTGCGGATGGCCTTGGCCTCGCCGCGGCGCACGAGCTGCGTGAAGACGGCGGTGACCGCCGCGGACACGACGGCGAAGGTGACGGCCTGCACGAAGGACTGCTCCGCGTCCTGGCCCTTCTTCGGCGCACGGTTGCCCGTGGTCTTCTCCCAGATGACGTTGACGAGCTTCGTGCTGGCGAAGCCGGCGCCGATGCTGGCGCCGGTGCCGATGAGCTTGATGATCGTTTCCACGCTGACTCCTTGCGGTGTTGGGGATGATCGCGCCCTCGGACGGGCCCGATTGCTCTACGGCCAGCATAGCGGGGACTCTGGGGCCGATGGGCCGGTCTGCGGTAGGCTGTTCAGCTGTGCGCCGCGAGTGCGGGGCACGGCAAGACAACGACAGGGGAGCGCCGGCCGCAAGGCCTGAGAACAGGGCGCTGAGAGTGCGAAAGCAGACCCTCGAACCTGATCCGGTTAGGACCGGCGGCAGGGAGTCGAGTTTCTCGCCGGCTGAGGCCGGCCCCCTTCCATGACCGTGGAAGGACCCACCGTGAACACTGCTCACACCACCGACACCTCCGTCCGCGAGGACCGCCCGGGCGCAGAAGGTCCGCAGGAGCGCCGGGAAGCCGGTCGCGCCCCGGAGCGCCCGCGCCGGCGCATGGCCTGGCGGACCGTGGACATCGTCATCGCGGCCCTCGTGGCCGTGTTCGGCGGCGTGCTCTTCTGGGCGTGGAACGCGCTCTACGGCGTCATCAGCGCCGGCTTCGCCGCCTACCCGCCGGCGGGCGGCCTCGTCATCGGGGCGTGGCTCATCCCGGGCGTCCTCGGGGCGCTCATCGTCCGCCGCCCGGGTGCCGCGATCTTCTGCGAGGTGCTCGCGGCCGTCGGCGAGGCGCTGGTCGGCTCGGTCTGGGGCATCGCCGTCCTCATCTCGGGCATCCTGCAGGGCATCGGGGCCGAGATCGGGATCGCCCTCTTCGGGTACCGCCGTTTCGGGGTGTCCGTCGCGATCATCTCGGGGGCCCTCTCGGGCGTCTTCGGCACGGTGAACGACGCGTTCATCTCCGGCTCCTACGCCGAGTGGGTCATCGGCTGGAAGCTCGTCTACGTCCTCTGCGGCGCGGTCTCCGGCGCGCTGCTGGCCGGCCTCGTCTCGTGGCTGCTCACGCGCGCCGTCGCCGCCACGGGCGCCCTCTCCGGCCTCTCCTCCCGGAACGCCCACCGCGAGCCCGTTGCCTAGCGGACGCGCGGACTCCGGCCCGGGCGCGGCGGTCCCCGCGGCCGCCGTCGAGCTCGAGGACTACGCCGTACTCCACGAGGGCGCGGCGGCGCCCTCGCTCGGCCCAGTCACCCTGCGGATCGAGCCGGGGGAGCGCGTGCTGCTCCTCGGCCCCTCGGGATCGGGGAAGTCCACGCTGCTCGCCTCGCTCGCGGGGGTGCTCACCTCCCCGGAGGCCGACGACGGCGTCCACGAGTCCGGCAGCGTCCGCCTGGACGGCCTGCATCCCGCCGAGGCGAAGGGCCGCGCCGGCCTCATGCAGCAGGATCCGGAGGCGCAGGTCATCATGGCCACGGTGGGGCGGGACGTGGCGTTCGGCCCGGAGAACCTCGCCGTGCCGCGGGAGGAGATCGCGCGCCGCGTGACGGCGGCTCTCGACGCGGTGGGGCTCGGCAGGCTCAGCCCCGAGCGCCCCACGGGACAGCTGTCCGGGGGACAGAAGCAGCGCGTGGGCCTCGCCGGCCTGCTCGCGATGGAGCCGGGCCTCATCCTCCTCGACGAGCCGACGGCGAACCTCGACCCGGCGGGCGCCGCCGAAGTCGTGGCCGCCGTGGACGAGTCGTGCCGGCGGACGGGGGCGGGCCTCGTCGTCGTCGAGCACCGGCTCGAGGCGTGGGCGGCCGTGTGCGAGCGTTGCGTGGTCCTGGCGCCCGGCGGCGGCGTGCTCGCGGACGGGCCCGTGGAGGAGGTCCTCGCAGAGGAGTCGCCGCTGCGTCCGCGGCTGCGCGAGGCCGGAGTGTGGCTTCCGGGGGAGACGCCGCGGGTCCGGGTCGGGCCGCCGGAATCGTCCCCGGCCGAGCCATCCGGCCCTCGTGCGGCCGCGCCCTTGCTCGAAGCGCGCGGCCTCGCGGTGACGCGGGACCCCAAGCGGCGGTGGACGCTGCGGAGGACGGACCGTGCACCGCGGCGCGCCGTGCAGAGCGGCGTGGACCTCGAGGTGCGGCCCGGCGAGGCGCTGGCCGTCATGGGGCCGAACGGCGCGGGCAAGACGACGCTCGCCCTCACGCTCGCCGGGCTCCTGGACCCCCTGGAGGGGGAGGTGACCGCAGGACCTGAGCTCGCGGCAGGCCTCCGGGAGCTCAGTCCCCACGCGTGGCGGGCCCCTCAGCTCATCCGGCGCATCGGCACCGTCTTCCAGAACCCCGAGCACCAGTTCGTCACCTCGAGCGTCCGCGAGGAGCTCGAGCATGGGCCCCGGCTCGCGGGCCTTGACGAGGACGAGGTAGGCCGGCGAACGGACGCGCTCCTCGCCTCTCTCGGGCTCGCCGACCGCGCGGACCAGCAGCCGTTCACCCTCTCCGGCGGCCAGAAGCGCCGCCTCTCCGTGGCCTCTGCGCTCGCGGCGGCCCCGGACGTGCTCGTCATCGACGAGCCGACCTTCGGCCAGGACGCCCTCACGTGGGGCGAGCTCGCGAGCCTCGTCAACGAGCTGCTTCTGGACGGCCGGGCCGTGGTCGCCGTGACCCACGACGAGGAGTTCGCCGAGGCCGTCAACGCCCGGATCGTGCGGATGGAGGTGCAGCCGTGAGCGCCGTCGCCGGCCGCCTCGCGCCGATCGAGCGCCTCAACCCCGTGACACGCGTGCTCGGGCTCATCCTGCTCGCCCTGCCGCCCACCCTCAGCATCGACCGCCTCACGAGCGGGGCGGTGCTCGCGCTCACGGTGCTCGTCCTCGCGCCGCTGGCCCGGGTCAGCCTGGCCGCGCTCGCCGTCCGCGCCTGGCCCGTGCTCGTGGGAGCGCTGGGGGCCACGTGGGCGGTGGCCGTGGGCTCCCACGACTCCGGGCGGCTGCTGCTCGACGCCGGGTGGCTGACCGTCTCGGAGGGCTCACTCGGCACGGCGGTCTCCATGCTGCTGCGCTCGTTCGCGCTGGCGCTCCCCGCGGTGATCGTCATGGCGACGACGGACTCCTCCGAGCTGGGCGACGGCCTCGCGCAGATCCTTCGGATGCCCCAGCGGTTTGTGCTGGGCGCGGTGGCGGCGATGCGCGTCGTCGGCCTCATGATCGAGGACATGCAGACCCTGCGCCTGGCCCGCCGGGCCCGAGGGGTGGGCTCCTTCGGCAGCCCGTGGGCCCGGCTCAGGGCGAACGCGGGGCTGACATTCGCGCTGCTCGTCCAGGTGGTCCGCCGCGGCTCCCGCATGGCGACGACGATGGACGCCCGCGGGTTCTCCGCGTCCGCACGGACGTGGGCCCGGCCTTCTCGGCTCGCGGGCCGAGACTGGGCCGCGCTCGGCTTCTGCGCCGTGTTCTCGGCGGCTGTGTGGACGGCGGCGAGCCTGACGGGCCTGCTCGACATCGTCTGGGCCTGACGGGCACGGGGTCTGACGGGCATTGGGGCTGAGGGGTTCGGGCCCGCGCGGCCCGAGTCAGTCAGGCCTGAGCCGGTCAGGCCAGACCGGACGCGAGGCGGCAGACGTTGTCCCAGTAGCGTCCGAGCCGCGGGCGCTGCTTCCACTCCTCGAGGTCCAAAGGCTTCGAGATGTCTCGGTAGCTGTCCTGGACCTCGCGGACGCGCTGGACGATGTCCCCGCCCATCATGAACACGATGCACTCGTTGTTGAGGGTGAAGGAGCGCTGGTCCATGTTCGAGGAGCCGAGGACCGCGACGTCGTCGTCCACGGTGATGTGCTTGGCGTGGAGGACGTACGGCGCGGGGTAGAGGTTGATGCGGACGCCGGCCTCGAGGATGGCCTCGTAGTAGGAGCGCTGGGCGTGGTCCACCATGAACTGGTCGCCCTTCTCCGAGACGAAGAGCTCCACGTCCACGCCTCGCTGCGCCGCCGTGGTCAGCGCGCTGAGGAGCGAGTCGTCCGGCACGAAATAGGGGCTGACGAGCGTGACCCGCTCCGTCGCGTTGTAGAGGAGCGAGTTGAAGAACTTGAGGTTGTTCTCGTTCGCGTAGCCGGGGCCCGAGGGGATGACCTGGCAGGTGACGTCGCCCGGGGTGTCCATCTCGCTGCTCAGCGTGACGTTCTCGGCCAGGGACTCGCCGGTCTCCGAGTACCAGTCCGTGGCGAAGACCATCATGAGCTCGGGGACGTTGGGGCCCTCGAAGCGGGCGAACAGCTCCACCCACTTGCGGCCGATCTTGTGGTTCGCCTTCTTCCGGTACTCGCGCTCGACCATGTTGAGACTGCCGGAGAACGCCACCCGCTGGTCGATGACGAGGATCTTGCGGTGGTTGCGCAGGTCAGGCCGCCGCCACTCGTTGCGGAACGGGTTGATGGGAAGCATGCGGCGGAAGTCGATCCCGCTCTGGACGAGGAACTTCTTGGTCTTCATGTAGCCGGTCACGCGGCCCGAGCCGATGTGGTCGTAGAGCACGCGGACCTTGACGCCCCGGTCATGGGCGCGCACGAGCGCGTCGAAGAAGGGCTGCGTGGTGGGGTCCACCGAGATGATGTAGAACTCCACGTTCACGGACTCCTGGGCCTTGTCCACCTCGTCCGCCATGGCCTGGATGGCCTCGATGTAGTCCGGCAGGAGGTCCACCTTGTTGCCGTCCGCGATGGGGAAGCCGGAGAGGTTCCGGTTGAGCTCCGCGGTGGTCTTGACCCACTCGGGGTAGTCGAACTGCGTCCAGTGCAGGTCGAAGCCCTGGGAGCGGTCCATGATGAACTTGGTGATCTCCTTCTGCTCCTTCATCCGCTTCTCATTGAGGCGGTTGGTGCCGATGAGGAGGAAGAGAGCCAGTCCGAGGACCGGGATGAAGAAGATCGCGAGCAGCCATGCCATGGCGGAGGCCGGCTTGCGGCGTCCGGGGATGATGCCGACGGCGATGATCCTGATCGCGTAGTCGATGACGATCAGGGTGATCCGGACCCAGTCCGGAAGACCGTCGAACAAAGGCACGAACCACTGCATCCGGCGACTCCTCTCACATGCCGCACGCGCGGCTCCTGTCCATCGTAAGCCCCTTATCCAAGCGGGCGGCGGAGTTATCCACAGTGGCCCGGCTGCCGCCTGAGGGCCTGGGCTTCGCCGGAGTAGGCTGGTCGCATGGCCTCCGCAGACGTGACTCTCGTGTTCCTGGATCCCGAATTCCCGCGTGGCCGCGTGGTGGACGCCGGCGCGCCCCAGCTCTTCGTGACGGACCTCGGACCGGCCCGTGGAGACGGCATCTTCGAGACTCTGCTCGCCGTGGACGGCCAGCCGCGGAAGCTGTCCGCCCACCTCAGCCGCCTGGCCACGAGCGCGGAGGCCATGGACCTCGAGATCCCGGGCCGTGAGGCCTGGGCTGAAGCCGTGGACCATGCGATTGCGGAGCACGGCGAGACCTTCGGCGCGCAGGAGAGGAGCCGCCTGGCAGTGCGCCTCGTGGCCACGCGCGGGAACGAGGCGGTCCATGCGCCGGCCGAGAACGCCAAGGCCGGGCTGCAGCCCACATGCTGGGTCCAGGTCACCCCCTCGAGCCTGCCCTCCAAGGCGGACGCCAAGCCCATCAAGGTGCTTCTGCTGGACCGCGGCTATGACTCGGGCGCCGCCGCCCGTGCGCCGTGGCTGCTGCTCGGGGCCAAGACTCTGTCCTATGCGGTCAACATGGCTGCCCTGCGCCATGCCAAGAAGAACGGTGCGGATGACGTCATCTTCACCACGAGCGACGGCCGCCTCCTGGAGGGGCCCACGTCCACCGTCCTGCTCGCCAGGGTGGCCGAGGACGGGACCAAGACGCTCTACACGCCGGAGCGGAAGACGGGCATCCTTCCGGGCACCACGCAGTCGGCCATCTTCGAGCTGGCGGAGCAGGCTGGATGGAAGCTCGGCTATGGGCCGCTTGAATCGGACGCCCTCTTCACAGCAGACGCCGTCTGGCTGGCGTCCTCCGTGCGCCTTGTGGCGCAGGTGGAGACCGTGGACGGCACGGCCATCGGGCAGGATCCGGAGCTCGCGGCGCGGCTGACCGACGAGCTCTGGGATTTCGCCGAGCGCATCAGCTAGGCGGCGGCTCCGTTCATGGGCACCACGGAACACAAGGGCCACACCCACAGGGCCGGGCACCAGCACGGGGTAGGCCACGCTCACGGGGCAGCCCATCAGCCTGGCGCAGCTCACCAGCAAGGCGCACCCCACCAGCACGGTGCGGGAGCCTCTCGCGGACGCCTCGCCGTGGCCTTCGGGATCACCCTGGCCATCCTGGCCGCAGAGGTGGTCGGAGCGTGGCTGACCGGATCGCTCGCGCTGCTCGTGGACGCGGGCCACATGCTGACGGACGCCGGTGGGCTCCTGCTCGCGCTCGTCGCGGCCACTGTTGCCGCCCGGCCCGCGCAGGGGCGGCGCACCTGGGGGTTCCAGCGTGCCGAGGTCCTCGCCGCCGGAGCCCAGGCCACCGTGCTCGTCGGCGTGGCCGTCTATGCGCTCATCGAAGGCCTCCAGCGCCTCGGCAGCCCTGCGGAGGTCCCTCCTCTGGGCCTGCTCGTGTTCGGCGTGATCGGCCTCGTGGGAAACCTCGTCTCCATGGCGGTGCTCTCCGGCGGCCGGGGCGCCTCCCTCAACATGCGGGCCGCTTTCGCGGAGGTCATGGCGGACGCCCTCGGCTCTGCGGCGGTCATCGCCGGCGCCGTCGTCGTCATGGCCACGGGATGGGCCCAAGCGGACGCGATCGCGGGCATGCTCATCGCGGCGCTCATTCTGCCGCGGGCCATCGCGATTCTGCGGGAGGCCGGGGACGTGCTCCTCGAGGCCGCCCCGCCGGGGCTGGATCTGGACGCGGTGCGGGAGCACATCCTCTCCCGCGGGCACGTCCTTGCGGTGCACGACCTCCACGCCTCCCGCATCAACACCGGCCTGACCGTGCTCACTGCGCATGTGGTGGTGGAGGACTCGTGCTTCCGGGACGGCCACAGCGCCAGCATGCTGCTCGAGCTCCAGCGGTGCGTGGCCGAGCACTTCGAGATCGCCGTGGAGCACTCGACCTTCCAGCTGGAGCCGCCCGGGCACGCGAGCGTCGAGCCGCACTCGCACGCGTAGACATCGTGGGGCCTGGCTGCGGGGCGTGCGAGCCGGGGCAGAGGCACCAATCCGGTGCCTAGAATCCGAAGTGAGCGCGCCGTGCACTCGCGCACCTTCTGAGGAGGCCCCCGTGTCCGTGTCAATGACATTCTCTTGAAGTCCGACCGGCAATGGCGCTGCCGCTGCAAGTTCGGCCTTGAGGACAGATGCGGAGACGGACGCGCGGGCGTCACAGAAGGGCGACGCCATTGAGATGGCCCGCCGAGAGCTGTGAGGGGACCCCCGGAAGAATCAATCCCCGTTGAGCACCCCTACATCTGCGAGGTGATCCAGCGCATCAGTCAACGCCGCCGACAGCACGCTGGCGGGCAGGAAGACCTAACAGTCCGGTGGGGAGAAGGAGAAGAAACGGCGCGCGTCAACGGGGGCGTCTTCGCAACGGCACCAGACGAAGCGACGGATGAGTCTGACGTTGCAGGGTTCCCCTTGCTTCTAAAACGTATTACGATTTGGGCATGGAGAGAATCAACGGGACCCCCGTCACCGACGAGATGATCCAGAAGTGGGCCGAGGAAGCCGAGCACGGCTATGACCCCGAACAGGTGCGCAAGCGCGGCCGCAAACCCCTGGGGACTGGGGGTACGCGGATTGTGCCGGTGCGAATCGATGCGGCCCTGCTTGCCGCAGTAGACGAGCGTGCTGCACGGGAGCACCTGACCCGCTCTGGCGCAATTCGCGCTGCTCTTTACTCCTACACGGCGTGAAGATCAATCACTCGGCGCTCAAGCACGGCCTCAGTGAAGCGGACATCCTCTGCGCCGCCGAGCACCGCGTCTTCGAGAGCGAACCCGATGAGGACATGCCCGCCAAACAGTTCATCCTCGGATTCGATACTCACGGACGAGTTCTCGAATTGGTTGTTCTCACCTTCGACAGCGGCAATCAGCTCGTCATTCATGCGATGAAAGCACGATCCCGCTACCTCGATCTGCTGCGCTGAGAGGCCGTCTGTCTCGCTGCTGCCGCCCCTGCCCGGCCCCTCACGCCTCCGGGAACTCCGCTCCCAGCGCCCGCAACACGCCCCGGGACTTGGCCCGCACCTCGTCCCACTCGGCCGCCGGCTCCGAGTCCACGGTGATCGCCCCGCCGAGTCCCAGCCGCATCCGGCCGCCCGAGACCTCCAGGCTGCGGATGACCACGCTGAGATCCGCGGACCCGTCCCACGCGAGGAAGCCGACGGCCCCCGAATAGGCCCCGCGCCGGCGTCCCTCAAGGCTGTGGAGGATGTCCATCGTGCTGATCTTGGGGCAGCCGGTCATCGAGCCCGGCGGAAACGCCGCCCGCAGCAGCTCGCCGCGCGGCAGCTCCGGCCGCACCCGGGCGGTCACGGTGGAGACCATCTGGAAGACGGTGGCGTACTCCTCGATGTCGCACAGCCGGCTCACGCGCACCGATCCCGTCTCTGCCGCCGCCCCGAGGTCGTTGCGGAGCAGGTCCACGATCATGATGTTCTCGGCCCGGTCCTTCGCGCTGCCCGCGAGCTCGGCCCGCAGCCGCGCGTCCTCTGCTGCGTCCGCGCCGCGGGGCCGGGTCCCCTTGATCGGCTCGGCGGTCGCGACCCCGTCCGCGTCCACAGAGAGGAACCGCTCCGGGCTGCTCGAGACGAGCGAGAACTCCTCCGCAGACCCGCGTCCCATGCGCAGCAGCGCGCCGAACGGCGCCGGCGAGGCCGCGCGCAGCGCCCCGAACAGCTCGAGCGGATCCGGGTGCGCCTCGGCTTCGAGCGCCGTGGTCAGACACACCTCGTACGAGTTCCCCGCGCGGATCTCCCGCTGGGCCGCCTCGATCTTCGCGAGGTAGCCCTCCCTCGGGTCGGCGGCGGTGAACGACGACGACGGCGCCGTCGCGGTGGAGCACCGGGAGGGGGCTGGAGAGGCAACCGAGGGACCCGCGGGCCCAGAGGCGGCGCCTCGCTCGAACCTCTGCCACGCGCCTGTGGCCACGTCGAGCACGAGCAGCCTCGAGGGCCAGAAGA
Organism: Arthrobacter sp. UM1; assembly: GCF_020483305.1. Taxonomy (GTDB): domain Bacteria; phylum Actinomycetota; class Actinomycetes; order Actinomycetales; family Micrococcaceae; genus Falsarthrobacter. The sequence continues at coordinate 31,675 of NZ_JACWAB010000004.1, read as the reverse complement.
GGCGGGCGTCCCGGTCCGCGGATTCGGGCCGAGGGATGTCCGGCGTTCCGCACTCGGCCCGGAGCTCGTAGCCGAGCTGGGCGATCCACGCGACGTCCAGCGGAGCCGGCGCGGACGAGCGCAAGCCCCCTCCGGCTTCGGCGCCCCCTCTGCCCTGCGGCACGGCCGACGGCCCGCTTCCACCCCACGGCCCGGCCCAGGCCTCCGAGAGCCACGGGAAGAAGTCGCCCGTGCGCCGGCCCCGGACGCCGGCGGCGCTCGCGTGGAGCCGTCCCGGCGCCCCCGGCTCTCGGGCGAAGTCCACGCCGAGCCGGCCGGCCGCCATGACCGTCCGCCGGTTCCGGGGGCCGGGCTCAGCGAGGGAGGAGTCGAGCCACGCCGCGTGCGGCGTGCCCGCGGAGAGCTCCGCGAAGAGCCCGCTCAGCGCCGCCCCGTCTGAAGGGCTGACGGTCCCGGAGCCCGTCTCCCGCCAGGCCTCGCGGAGCACCGGGCCCAGAGGGCCGGACGGGCGCAGGGCTGCGAGCACCGCGGCGAGGTCCGCCGCGGAGGGAGCACCGCCTTCGACCTCGACGTCCGCGGGTCCGGGTGCATCGGGGCTCGCGAGCCAGGCGTCCTCCTCGGCGGCCCAGAGGTCCCAATAGGGGGCGAAGGTATCGCCGTCGCGCTCAAGGGCCCGGGCCTTCCGCGCCTCGGGGTCCAGGCCGATCCACACCGTGAGCGCCTCCGCCCCGGCGGCCGCGGCTGCGCGGACCAGGGGACGGCTCGAGGCGCCCACGCCCTCGAGGAGGACCACGTCCGCCGGCTCCACGGTGCGCGTGTCCGCAGACGGCCGGGAGGTCTCCCAGTCCCAGAGGCGGAAGGACGCGGGGCGGCGCGCGGCCAGGGCGGGCACGATCTCTCCTGCGGTGGTGGCCACGGCCGGCTGCAGGCCGTGCCAGCCGGGGTAGACGTCCTCGAGGTCGGCGCGGACGGCGTGAACGCCGGCACGGCCGAGCTCAGCGAGCAGCGCGGCGGCCAGGGAGGACTTGCCCGAGCCGGAGCGCCCGTCGAGGAGGAGGAAGAGCGGTGGGGGAGGAGCGGCGGCCATCGCCTACTCGACGTTGAGCATGGCGCGCGCGGCCGCGTCCCGGCGGATGTGCTCCACGAGCCCGGGGATGCACGGCCGGATCATCCCGGCGATCTTCTCGAAGTCCTCGGGGCCGCCGTACCAGGGGTCGTAGATGCCCTGCTCCTTCGGAGACGCGTCCGCGAGCTCCGGGTTGAAGGAGCCGATCATGCTGATCTCGGGGGTGTTCTCCTCGTCGTCCGGCAGGTCCTGGGCGAGGTCCTCGAGGAAGTCGAGGTGCTCGACGTCGAGCGCGAGCGCCAGCTGCAGCGCCCCGAGCTGCTCGGCCGTGATGGGGCGGGAGACGTGCGCCTCGACGTCCTCCTGCTCGCCCACCTCGTGGTCCCGGAGCCAGGCGCGGGCGCGGCGGTCCATCGCGTTGCCCTCCTCCCAGTCCGAGACGGCGAAGGACTCCACCTGGACGTGGCTGGCCAGCCCGGCCTCCTCCAGGGCCTCGCGGAGCAGGAACTCGGCGATCGGCGAGCGGCAGATGTTGCCCGTGCAGACGGTGGCGACCTTGTACATCGGCAGTTCTCCTCACGGCGGCGGACCAGGCGGGACGACCCAGTCAGCCTATCGCGGCGGCCCGGCGGCTCCGAGGGCTCAGCGCGCCGGCATGAGGGCCACAAGCGCGGCCATGAGGAGGAAGAGGCACCCGAAGACCAGGTTGAGCCTCCGCAGCCCCCGCGCGGAGTGGGTGAGGCGGTTCATGGCCTTCGCGGCCGTGGCGAAGAACCCCCACATGACGATGATGTCCACGACGAGGATCGTGGCCATGACGATCCCGTACTGCACGGGCAGATTCCGCGAGGGGTCGATGAACTGCGGCACGAACGCCAGGAAGAAGAGGATCGCCTTGGGGTTGGTCATGTTGACGGCGAACCCCCTCAGCAGCAGCTGCCGGGCGGAATGGGGGACGGCGGCGGCGCCGTCGTCGTCGGCCTCCGGCCGCTCGAGAAGGAGGCGGATGCCCAGATAGGCGAGATAGAGAGCCCCGAGGATGCGGATGACGAGCAGGACGCCGGGATGCGAGGCGATGAGGAGCCCCAGCCCGAGGGCCGTGACGAGCAGCTGGAGCGCGAGCGCCGCCTCCTGGCCGAGGACGGTCCAGACGGTGCGCGTCCAGCCCGCCCGGAGAGACGTGGACATGGTGTTCACGGCGCCTGCGCCGGGCGTGAGGGCGATGACGGCGCACGCGCCGAGCAGGGCGAAGAACACGGAGAGGGCCACGGGCGCCATTCTGCCAGGCGCCCGCGGCCCTCTGCGGCCGGGGAAGAAACGGTGCGGGTGCGGGGAAGGCCAGCCGCGGAGTCAGTCCTCCGGGCTGCGAGCCGGGCTGTCCTCCGGCTCGCGCACCAGCTGGGCCGGCTCGGCCCGGCGGATCTCCTCGGCGGAGGGGATCCGCTTCTCGCGCGGGTCGATGCGGTGCTCGACGACGGTCTCGCCGTCCTCGCGCTCCGAGCGCTCAGCGCCCTCATGCGGGCTGTTCCGGCTCATGGCCTCTCCTCTCCCCGGCCGGCTGGCCGGTTCTCGCCTTCTGGAGGGAAGGCTCCCAGACGCGGGCGCCTGGGGCCAGTCCGTCTGGGACTACGCCGTCTGCGCGGTGTTCCAGACGTCCTCCGTGGCCGAGTCCCAGTACGGGCCGTACATCACGTTCTCGCCCGGGTAGCCGTACGAGTTGACGGAGTTCTGGTAGCCGTCCACGTCCGCCCCGAGGAACCACGGGCCGCCCGAGGAGCCGCCCGTCATGTCACACGGGATGCCCTGGGAGCGGCTGGAGCGGTTGATGGTGTCGTCCTTGGCGGAGCCGGTGCAGGACTTGAGCGTCTCGCCGTTGAACGGCGGGGCGGCCGGGTAGCCGAAGGCCTTGTAGACCTGGCCGCGCGGCTCGTTGAACGTCAGGCCGGACTGGCCGACGACGTCCCCGAGGTTCCGTCCGCGCTGCTGGTCGACGACGACGAAGGCCGTGTCGGCGTTCATGTCGTTCGTCTGCGTCCAGGCGCTCGAGGCGTAGAGGCCGCGGGCCACCCACTTGCCGTAGGGGGCGTTGCCGTTCTCGTACGCCGGGACGAACACGAAGTTCGTGGCGAAGCCGCCCTGCTTCAGGTAGTGGACGCAGTGGCCGGCGGTGGAGACGGTGTTGCCGTTCTCGCTGGAGACCGAGTTGGCGGAGCAGACGTAGTTCTTGCCGCCCTGGGTGAAGAACACCTTGCCGATATGGCGGACGGGCGACTCGCTGGCCGCACGGTACGCCGCCTTGGCCTGCTGCTGGGCGGCCGCGTTCGGGGCCTTGCCGGCCACGCGCGAGGTGGGCGCGTCCGGCGCCTTCTGGGCGGAGGTGAGCGGGCCGTACGGGCGGGTCTTGGAGGCCTGCTGGGCGAGGGCCTCGCCGTCCGTGGCGGTCTTCATGCGCTCCGGCGTCCAGTAGGAGGCCGCGCGGGTCTTCTCCTGGGCGCTGACGGCATGGGCCATCGGGACGCTTCCGACGGCGTCCGGGGCCTTGGCGGGTGCGGTGGACGCGTTCGCCGCTGCGCCCGTCAGCGCCGCTGCGCTGAGGGACACGGCGGCGAAGGCGCCGGCGAGAGCGGATGTGGTGTTCTTCATGAGGAATCCCCTGTCTGAACCCGGCATCCGGCGTGAGACTTTCTCCTCGCACCGCCTCCCGTTGACTCCGGAGGCGGCTGGTGCGGCCGGGTGCCGTGTCAAACAGTGTGCGCGAGCACACAGGAATTTGGAAGGGAACCTTCCGAATGGGAGGGATCTCCGCCGAGATCCCGCCGGACTCCGCTGTGGCGAGGCGCAATGGGGCTCCGAGGAGGGGATGTGAGGCGGTCTGGAAAAAAGTTGAGCGACTTCGACTCAAGTCTGCTTGACAAGTGCGCAGGACTGAGTAAAGTTGAGTCCAGAACGCTCAACCCGGGCTGGGATGCAGTTCCGGAGGAGCACATAAGCAATCAGACACTGAAAGGAAGAATCCATGTCACGAGCAGTCGGCATCGATCTCGGAACCACCAACTCCGTTGTCTCGGTCCTGGAGGGCGGCGAGCCCGTCGTCATCGCCAACGCCGAGGGCAACCGCACCACCCCGTCCGTCGTCGCCTTCTCCAAGGGCGGAGACGTGCTGGTGGGTGACATCGCCAAGCGCCAGGCCGTCAACAACATCGACCGCACCTACTCCTCCGTCAAGCGCCACATGGGCACGGACTGGACCACGGAGGTCGATGACAAGAAGTACACGCCGCAGGAGATCTCGGCGCGCACGCTCATGAAGCTGAAGCATGACGCTGAGGCCTACCTCGGCGAGAAGGTCACGGACGCGGTCATCACCGTCCCGGCCTACTTCAACGACTCTGAGCGCCAGGCCACCAAGGAGGCCGGCGAGATCGCGGGCCTCAACGTCTCCCGCATCGTCAACGAGCCCACGGCGGCCGCCCTCGCCTACGGCCTGGACAAGGGCAAGGAGGACGAGCTCATCCTCGTCTTCGACCTCGGCGGCGGCACGTTCGACGTCTCCCTCCTCGAGGTGGGCAAGGACGAGGACGGCTTCTCCACCATCCAGGTCCGCGCCACGGCCGGTGACAACCGCCTTGGCGGCGACGACTGGGACGAGCGGATCGTCGAGTGGCTCCTCGCGCAGGCGAAGGCCAAGGGCGCTGACCTGTCCAAGGACAAGATCGCCCTCCAGCGCCTGAAGGAGGCCGCGGAGCAGGCCAAGAAGGAGCTCTCCTCGGCCACGAGCACCAACATCTCGCTGCAGTACCTCTCCGTCACGGCGGACGGCCCGGTGCACCTGGACGAGCACCTCTCCCGCGCCAAGTTCCAGGAGCTCACCAAGGACCTGCTCGAGCGCACCAAGAAGCCGTTCCACGACGTGATCGAGGAGGCCGGCATCAAGGTCTCGGACATCGCCCACGTCATCCTGGTCGGCGGCTCGACCCGCATGCCGGCGGTCTCCGAGCTCGTCAAGGAGATGACGGGCAAGGAGCCGAGCAAGACGGTGAACCCGGACGAGGTCGTCGCCATGGGCGCGGCCCTGCAGGCTGGCGTCCTCAAGGGCGAGCGCAAGGACGTGCTCCTCATCGACGTCACGCCGCTCTCCCTCGGCATCGAGACCAAGGGCGGCACGATGACCAAGCTCATCGAGCGCAACACGGCCATCCCGACCAAGCGCTCGGAGACCTTCACCACGGCGGAGGACAACCAGCCGTCCGTGCACATCCAGGTCTTCCAGGGCGAGCGCGAGTTCACGCGTGACAACAAGAACCTCGGCATGTTCGAGCTGACGGGCATCGCCCCGGCTCCGCGCGGCGTGCCGCAGATCGAGGTCACGTTCGACATCGACGCGAACGGCATCGTCCACGTCTCCGCGAAGGACAAGGGCACGGGCCAGGAGCAGTCCATGACCATCACGGGCGGCACCTCCCTCTCCAAGGAGGACATCGACCGCATGGTCAAGGACGCCGAGCAGCACGCGTCCGAGGACAAGAAGCGCCGCGAGGCCGCGGACACCCGCAACCAGGCCGAGACGGCCGCGTACTCCACGGAGAAGCTCCTCAAGGACAACGAGGACAAGCTCCCGGAGGACGTCAAGTCCGAGGTCCAGGCGGACGTGGACGCGCTCAAGAAGGAGCTCGAGACCACTGAGGGCAACGACGACGCGGTGAAGTCTGCGTTCGAGAAGCTCCAGCAGTCCTCCATGAAGCTCGGCGAGGCCCTCTACGCCCAGGAGCAGCAGGGCGGCGCCCAGGCTGCCGGCGGCGAGCAGGCCGCGGGCGAGTCGAAGGACGAGGACGTCGTCGACGCCGATGTGGTCGACGAAGACGACGACAACTCCAAGAAGTAAGGGGACGCCATGCCACATCACGGAAACGAAGCCGAACACAACGATCCGGTGAACCCGGACGCCGCTGGCTCGGCGGAGGAGTCCGCGAGCGGCGAGGCGACCGGTCAGAGCGGCCAGGAGGGCGCCGGCCAGGCCGGCGCCCCCGGGCAGGGCCAGGCCCCGGACGGGGACGCGCTCTCCCAGGCCGAGGAGATCATCAACGCGGCAGAGAAGGGCGAGGACGTGAATCCGGACGAGGCTCAGGCGCCGTCGTCGGACGAAGCGGCCGAGCTCCGCAACGACCTCCTGCGGCTCCAGGCCGAGTACGTGAACTACCGCCGCCGCGTTGAGCGGGACCGGGCGGTTGCGGGCGAGAACGCCACGATTGCGGCGATCAGCTCGCTCCTGCCGGTGCTCGACGACATCGAGGCCGCCCGCCAGCACGGCGATCTCGAGGGAGGCCCGTTCGCGGCGATCGCCACGAAGCTCTACAGCGCCCTCAAGGGCCTGGGGCTCGAGGTGATCGACGAGACCGGCGTGCCGTTCGACCCGAACGTCCACGAGACGCTCATGCAGCAGCCGAGCGCCGAGGTTCCCGAGGACCACGTGGCGCAGGTTCTGCGCAACGGCTATCGCAAGGGCGAGCGCGTTCTCCGCGCGGCTCAGGTGATCGTCTCCACCGGCGAGTGATGAGCGCCCGCTGGTGACCGTGTGGCCCGCTCTGCCGCAGTGCAGGCGGGCCACACGTCTAACTGATGACATAGAGAACACAGGAACAAACAGGATTACGAGAGCAGAAAAGGAGAGCGCCCATGGCTAGTCAGGACTGGGTGGAAAAGGATTTCTACGCGATGCTCGGCGTCAGCAAGGACGCCTCCCAAGACGAGATCAAGAAGGCATACCGGAAGCTCGCCCGGAAATACCATCCCGATACGAACGCGAATGACCCGGAAGCCGAGAAGCGCTTCAAGGAGATCTCTGAGGCGAACAGCGTCATCGGAGACCCGGAGGAGCGGAAGCAGTATGACGCGATCCGGGCGATGGGCTCGGGCGCGAGGTTCACCGCAGGCGCCGGAGGCCCCGGCGGCGGAGAGGGCTTCGAGGACGTCTTCTCGAACCTCTTCGGCGGAGGCGGCGGCCGCACCACGTTCCGCACCGGCGGCGCGGGCGGCGGCTTCGGCGGCCAGAACATCAGCTTCGAGGACCTCTTCGGGGCGGCCGGCGCGGGAGCCGGCGGCTCGGGCGGGTTCCCGGGATACGGGACCGGCGGCTACGGCGGCGGCTTCCCGGGCGGCGGATACCCCGGCGGCGGATACGGCGCCCCGGAGAAGGGCGCGGACCGGACCGCGAGCACGACCATCGGCTTCGGCTCCTCCCTCAAGGGCACCCGCATCAGCCTGCGCGAGCCGAGCGGGGAGACCATCGAGGTCCGCATCCCCGCCGGCATCAAGGACGGCCAGAAGGTCCGCGTCAAGGGCAAGGGCCAGCAGGGTCCGGGCGGCGCGGGTGACCTCATGGTCACCGTCCACGTTCGCAAGCACCCGTTCTTCTCGCGCGACGGCGACGACATCCGCGTGACCGTCCCCATCACGGTGGGGGAGGCTGCGCTGGGCGGCAAGGTCCAGGTTCCGACCGTCAGCGGCAAGCCCGTGACACTGCGCGTGGCGCCGGGCACGTCGAGCGGCAAGACCGTGCGCGTCAAGGAGCGCGGCGTCGAGACGAAGAAGGGGACGGGCAACATGTACGTCACCTTCGAGATCGCGGTGCCGGACGAGCTCTCGGAGGAGGCCAAGGCCGCCGTCGAGCAGTTCGCCGAGGCCACGAAGGACCAGAACCCGCGCAAGGACCTGTCCCAGCAGGCCCAGCTCTAGGCCGCGGGACGCGCGCCGCCGCCCGGCAGGCGGCGAGAGCCCCATCACCTCATCTTCAGCATTCAGGAGGACTAGGAATGTTCGAGGAACAGCACGCTCCTGTCTTCGTCATCTCGGTGGCAGCCGAGCTGGCCGACATGCATCCGCAGACGCTTCGGCAGTACGACAGGATGGGGCTCGTCACCCCGAAGCGACAGGGCGGCAAGCAGCGCCGCTACTCCCAGCGGGACGTGGAGCTCCTGCGCGAGGTCCAGCGGCTGTCCAAGGATGGCGTCTCGCTGGCCGGCATCAAGCGGGTCATGGAGCTGGAGCACCAGGTCTCAGCATTGCAGTCCCGCGTGCGGGAGCTCACGCAGGAAGTCGAGCAGGAGCGCATGCTCCGCCGCGACGAGCAGCGAGTGTTCGCGGCCGGCACCCGCGGGGACGTCATCCCGTCTCGCCGCGGAGCCCGCATCCGCTCGAGCCGCGCCGTGGTGCTCTGGCAGCCGGAACAGTAGGTCGGCCTGTCCGGCCTGGCCTGCGCACGCTGGCGGCTCGTTCACACCCGCTTCTGCTCAAAAAGGGCGTCGTTTCCGGGTGTATTCGCTACTTTCAGGGTGCGGTGGCAGAAACGGGTGCAGCAGCGAAAAGAGGTGTGGCGGCGGAAGCCGGTGCGCTGGCAGAAGGGCGGGGCTGAGACGGCGGATGCTTCCTCCGGCGCAGTCAGGTGCCTCCCGGCGCGTGAGGACGGGCCGTGCTCGCGCAGGCAGCCTCCTCCGGCTTGTGCACCCGGATCGTTCGGAATCAGGGCCTGAAACCGAACGATCCGGGTGCACAGGCGGTTTGCGGCGGGCGGGCTTGCTGCAGGCCAGGGACGGAGGGGCTTGCGGCGGGCCGGACCCGGGCGGGCTTGCTGTAGGCCCGGGGCAGGCGGCACCCAGGCGGCCCGGGGCAGGCGGGCCCTGCAGCGGCCCTCCGCTAGGCCTGCTCGGCCTTCCGGAGCACGAACCGCTGCACCTTGCCGCTCGGGGTCTTGGGCAGCTCGGGGACGAAGTGCACGTGCCGCGGATAGGCGTGCGCCGAGTACTGCGTCCGCACGAGCATCTGCAGCTCCCGCACGAGCTCCGGGGTCCCCTCCGCGCCGGGGACGAGCACTGCGAACGCCTCGACGAGCTCGCCGCGCACGCCGGCCGGGTCCGGCCTCCCCACCACGGCCACGTCTGCCACGGACGGGTGGGTGATGAGCACGGACTCCACGTCGAACGGGCCGATCCTGTACCCGGCGCTCAGAATCAGGTCGTCCTCGCGGGCGGTGAAGAAGAAGTCGCCGTCGTCGTCGCGCCGTCCCTCGTCTCCGGTGAGGTACCAGCGGCCGTCGTCGGAGAAGCGCTCGGCGGTCTTCTCCGGCTCGCCGAGGTAGCCCGGGAACCAGAAGAGGGGAGAGGCGGGGACGTCGAGGGCGATGATCCCGTCCCGGATCTCGGCGGCGTAGCCGGCGAGCGGCCGGCCCATCGAGCTCGGCTTGAGGGGCTGCCGCACCGCGGGGTGCCAGTGGTTGCAGATCATCATGCCGAGCTCGGTCTGCCCGTAGTGGTCGCGGACCTCGGTGCCGAGGGCGGTCTCGGCCCACTGGACCACGTCCGCGGTGAGCGGCTCCCCGGCGGAGGAGGCCCGGCGCAGGGCCACCCGGGGCATGCCGGAGGCCTTGCTCATGGCGCGGTACATCGTCGGGGCGCCGGCGAAATTGGTCACCCCGAGCCGCTCGATCACCGCGAACGTGGACGCCGGCGTGAACCCGCCCGCGTAGAGGATGTTCGGGCGGCCGGAGACGAGCGGGGCCACCACGCCGTAGTAGAGCCCGTAGGCCCAGCCCGGGTCCGCGGCGTCCCAGTAGACGTCCTCGGCCGTGACCTCGAGGCTCAGCTCGAGGTAGGCGCGGAACGCGGCCATCGCGAAGAGCGGCACCGGCACGCCCTTCGGCTTGCCCGTGGTGCCGGACGTGTAGAGCTGGAGGAACGGCGCATTCCCGCCCAGGCGGGCGGAGGCCTCGAGCGGTTCCGTCTCCGTCTCCGCGCGGCGGAACTCGGGCCCGACGACGAGCGTCCGCACCCCCTCGATCCCCTCCGTCTTGGGGGCCTGGGACGGCTCCGTGACGATGAGCCGCGCTCCCGAGGCCGAGGTCCGCATCTCGATGGCGCCCGTGGCGAACGCCGTGAACAGCGGGATGTAGACGGCTCCGAGCCGTGCGAGGGCGATGAGCGTCACGGGCAGCTCGGCCCGCTTGGTGAGCAGGACGCCCACGCGGCTGCCCTCGCCGATGCCGTGCTCCCGCGCCAGGTAGGCGGCGAGCCGCCGGGAGCGGTCCTTCAGCTCGCCGTAGGTGAGGGCCGCGGCGTTGAGGTCCGTGTCCACGAGGGTGAAGGCGGTCGCGTCCGGGTCGTGCGCGTCGCAGAGGAACTCGGCTGCGCATGCGTCCTCGCCTCCGTACAGCTCGGCCCAGCGCTCGACGGCGGCCATGACGTCCTCCGGCGAGCTCGAGCCCGTGCCGCCGGACTGAACACCGTTCAATCCGCTCTGGCGGGCGGCGGTCTCGTGCTCGGATTCGCTCATGGGGTGCTCCTCGGGGTCGGAAGCCGCGCGGCACGCTGCGCGCCGACGGGGGTCTGCCTCTCACGCTACTCCCGGGCACCCGAGAAGCCATGCGGGCGTTCCGCGGAGCGGGCGATGTGACTGGCTTCACATCTCAGGTGACGCTTCGGTAGGGTTTCATCGACGCTCACCGGCTCGAAAGGCAGATCCCCATGGCCCGCTCCTCATTCTCCCGCCGCCGCTTCGGCCAGTTCGCCGGGGCTTCGGCCCTCGCCGCCGGAGCCCAGCTCGCCCAGGGCGCACCGGCCCTCGCCTCGCCGAGCCGCGGTCCGGAGGCGCCCGCGACGGCCGGGGGCGCCGGGGACGAGTACCTCATCGGCTGCGGCCTGTACGACATCACGGGCGCCGTCGCCGAGACCGGGTCCTTCGGCTACGCCGCCGGCCAGTCGATGACCGGCCTGCAGGAGAGGCTCTTCGCCCACGCGTTCGTCATCGGCTCGAACGGCGGCAAGGACCGCGTGGTCTTCGTGAGCGTGGACCTCGGCGCCGTCTTCCAGTCGGTGAAGCTGGGCGTCGTCGCCGCCCTCCAGACCAGGTTCGGCGGGCTCTACACGGACGAGAACGTCTGCATCTCCGCCACGCACACCCACAGCGCCAACGCGGGGCAGTCGCACGACACCCTGTACCAGATCGCCGGCGCGGACGCCGCCGGGTACGGCTACGAGGAGCGCAACCTGCAGGCGGCCGTGACCGGGATCGTCGAGGCGATCGCCCTGGCGCACGCCAACCTCGAGCCGGGTCGCATGGAGCTGCAGACCGGCACCCTGTCCGGCGTGACGAAGAACCGCGCGCTGCCCGCGTACCGTGCCAACAAGGACGCCGCGAGCTTCCCCACCACGGTCAACGAGGAGGTGGTCCAGCTCAAGCTGACCGCCGCGGACGGCACGCCCTGGGGACTCATCAACTGGTTCGCCATCCACGGCACGAGCTTCTCCCTCAAGAACACCCTCCTCAGCGGCGACAACAAGGGGTACGCCCAGTACTTCTTCGAGCAGCGCATGGGCGCCCACCCCAAGGACCCCAAGGGCTTCGTGGCGGCGTTCGCCCAGGCCGACGAGGGGGACGTGGTCAGCGTCCAGGGCAACTCCTTCTCCTCGCCGGGGTTCCAGGGCTCGGCGGACGAGTGGATCAACGTGGAGGTGGACGGCCGCGCGCAGCTCGGCAAGGCGGTGGAGCTCTTCAACGCGCCCGGGACCCCTCTCTCCGGTCCGGTGGCGGTCCGCGGCCGCTGGGCGGACTTCGGCAGCTACACGGTCAAGGCACCCTTCACCGGCGGTGCAGGGGACCAGAGGCTGCCTGTGCCGGCCCGCGGCTGGAGCTTCGCCGCCGGCGCCCCGAACGGCCCCTCGAACATCCCCGGCATCGGGTACGGCATGACCAAGGGCTCGTTCTCCGTCATCGACGCCGGCGACTCCCTCGGCAACGCCACCAACGCGGGCAACAAGCCGGCCCCGGCTGCCGAGGGCACACTCGTGCGGCTGGCCTTCTCCGCGGTCGGCAAGCTCGTCGGCGCGGACGACCCGGCCCACGGCGCCAAGGCGATCCTCCTCCCGGACGGCAAGTTCGGCTGGGCGCCCCTCCAGATTCCCGTGCAGGTCATGCGGATCGGCCAGCTCGCCGTCATTGCGGTGCCCGGGGAGGCGACGACGATGTCCGGCCGCCGCATCCGCAAGCAGGTCCTCGACGCCCTCAAGGGGACGGGGGTGACGCACGCCGTCGTCGCCGGCCTCTCCAACCAGTACATGGGGTACATCACGACGCCGGAGGAGTACGGAAAGCAGTACTACGAGGGCGCCTCGACCGAGTTCGGGCCGCACCAGCTCGGCGCGCTGCTCCAGGAGTACGACGCGCTGGCCAAGGGCCTCGCGAGCGGCGCCGCGACGCCGGGCGTCACCCCGCGGGACTCGGGGAAGCGGCCGCCCTCGCGCCCGGGCGTGGTGCTCGACGACAAGCCGGCAGGGCAGACGTTCGGCCAGGTGCTCGAACAGCCGAAGGCCTCCTACCGGCCGGGCGGCATCGCCACGGCGGTGTTCCGCGGCGGACACCCGAAGAACGACTTCCGGACGATGGGCACCTTCCTCAAGGTCCAGAAACAGGAGGGCGGCGCCTGGAAGGACGTCCTCGACGACCACGACTGGGACACGGTCTACCGGTGGGAGCGCGAGGGCGCCTCCTTCTCCCGCTGCACCGTGGAGTGGCGCATCCGGCCCGGCACGCCCGCGGGCACGTACCGACTGGTCCAGACCGGCGACTGGAAGAACGGCTGGAACGGCAAGGTCACGGCGTACACCGGCACCTCGCGGCCGTTCACGGTGGGGGCGTAGGGGGTCTTGCCGCTGCCCCCCTGCGCCTGAAAAGTGGGGTACACTTTACGGGTGTCTCAAACGAATTCGATGAGCAGCTGGGACGAGCAGTACTTCGCCGAGATGGCCGATTCGGCCGAACGGGGTGAATTCACGGAAACAGGTCCGGCGCTTGTCGGAGAAGAAGCCCGACGTGTGACGGAAGCCCAATTCATGGAGTGGTTCGGCACTGCAGACCCTGAGAAGCTGATCCGACAGGGGCGTCCCAGCAAAGAGCGTTCGCGGGACAGGGGCAAGGGGGCCTCGCCGATGCTTCGCGTGCGTGTCCCGCAGGAGATGGATCGGGCTATTCAAGAACTGGCTGACTCCAGGGGCAAGCAGAAGTCGGAGACCGTCCGCGAACTCATCCTCGCCGGTCTGCGCCACGCAGACTGAATGTGGCGAGTGACTCTGAACCGCGAGCGTCCTAACATGAGTCCATGACCGCAGAACTGTCTCACGTTGTTGCATGGACCTTCGTGTCTGAGGCGCCGATTCCCCCAGACATCGGAACTGTCCTGGTTCGCGGAGAAGAGCCGATCGCGGCCTTCAAGACCTTCCGTGACACCGCTGTCTTCACGAACAAGCGCCTCATCGTGAGGGACGCACAAGGGCTCACCGGCAAAAAGGTCGAAATGTATTCAGTCCCTTACTCCTCGATCAACATGTGGTCGAGCGAGAACGCGGGGACGCTTGACTTGAATGCCGAGCTGGAACTGTGGACGCGCGCCGGTCGTATGAAGATCAAGGTCGGCAAAGGAGTCGACGTGAGGCGGTTGGATCAGCTGATCGCCCACGTGCTCTTGACGTGATCTCGATCTGGTGGAGCCCCGGTAGGGCCCCGCGCTGCCTGACTGGTTCGCTGCCGTCCAGCGGAAGGGCTTCAGCCCTGGGGCGTAGGGGGTCTACCGCCCCAGCGTACGGCGCAGCGCGTCCTCCAGCGTGGGCGAGGTGAATTCGAATCCCAGGCCGCGCAGCTTGTCCGTCTCGAGTCCCGTGTCCGCGAGGACCGTCTGCTCCGCGCCCTCGCGGCCGAGGACGGCGGCCATGGCGGCCTTCGGCGTCGGAATGACAGCAGGGCGGTGGAGGACGGAGCCGAGCGTCGCGGCATACTCCTTCTGCGTCGCCTGCTCCGGTCCGGCTGCGTTGACCGGTCCGTGCACGCTGCGGTCAAGCGCTGAGAACGCGTAGATCCGGACGAGGTCGTCGAGGGAGACCCACGGCAGCCGCATCGAGCCGTCTCCGATCGGCCCGCCGGCGCCCGCAGCGAACTGCGGGGACTGCAGCGCGAGCATGCCTCCGCGGGCGCTGAGCACGATCCCCGTGCGGACCTGGACCGTCCGGACCCCCACGAACTCGGCCTTGCGGCCTTCGCCTTCCCACTCCTTGCAGACGGAGGCGAGGAAGTCCTCTCCGGCTGGGCTCTCCTCGTCGACCAGCCCCGCCGCGGCTCCGTAGTACCCGCTCGCCGAGGCGGTGACGAGCACCTCCGGGTTGGAGCGGTTGCGGCCCCGGTGCCGGCTGAGCGCGGACGTCAGAGTCCGCGTGGACTCCACGCGGGAGCTGCGCACCTCTTCCTTGTGCTTCTCCGTGAAGCGCCCCATGAGCGGCGCGCCGCCAAGGTGCACGACGGCGTCCACGGGGCCGAACACCGCGGTGTCCAGAGTCCCCGAGGAGGGATCCCAGGACCAGGCGTCCTCGGAGATCTGCTCGGACTCCCCGTCGCGGCGGTGCAGCGTGATGACACGGTGCCCGCCGGAGCGGAGGAACGCGGCCAGCTGCGTGCCCACGAGTCCGGTGCTGCCTGTGAGGAGAAAGGTCTTCTTCTCCGGGTGCTGCTCATGGAACGCCAGGTCCTCGGTGAGGCGCCGCGAGCGGAACTCGAACGTGCGGCGGAGGCTGGCCTCGACGAGTGACTGCACGCTCGGGATCCGCTCAGCGCCGAGGGGGAGGGAGTAGGTGACTTCGTCGAGCATGCGGGTTCCGCCGTGTCCGTCCTCCTCGATCCGGTGGCGGTGCTCCCACGAGGCGAACGGGCCTGACTCCTGGACGTCCGTGAACGTGCCCTGGCCCGAGGGGGCGAAGCTGTACTGGACGTGTCGCGCGGTCCAGGGCAGGCCGCCGCCGAACGGGAGGAAAGACGGGGAGAGCGCCAGGCGGCTCTCGCAGCCAGTGCGCAGTCCGTCCGTGGGCTCCTGGACGGGCGTGCCCATGAAATCGGGGACGAGTCTGGTGAACGCCCCGGGCCGCGACATCCACGTGTAGACCGTCTCAGGGCTCTGGGGGAGCGAGTGCGACCAGGTGAAGCTCGGCATGGCGGCCTTTCAGCGGGTGGAGGAAATGTAAACCAGATGAATGAAAATACATTCTCTCAAGTTATTCGGGAGAGGTTTGAAAAGAACTCCCGAATATCACCCTACGCATTTTTCCGGCCTGAGAGAACACCCGGCAGGAGGGTGCGTTGCAGCGGGGCTCAGTCCCACTTCCGGGCGCGCAGCACGAAATCGGCCTTGTGATGAGCTCTCGCCCCCTCGACTCCTTGCGCACCCTCTCTTGTCAGGATTCGGACGAAATCCTGACAAGAGAGGGTGCGCAAGCGCGGGTACCGGGTGCGCAAGCGCGGGTACCGGGTGTGCAAGCGCGGGTACCGGGTGCGCAAGCGGGGGTACCGGGTGCGCAAGCGGGGGTACCGGGTGCGCAAGCGGGGGCGGGCCGTATCGGGCGGCGTCAGTCCTTCGCGTGGACTGCGTGAGACCCGGGCTGGGTGTCACCGGCGGGCCTGCTGTCCGGAGAGGCCTCCGCCGTCGTCGTCTCCTTCGAGGCGCTGTCCTCAGAGGCGAGGTCCTCGGCGGGGGAGTCGCTCTCCGGGCGGGGGAAGTCGGCGTCCGGGGTGAGCTCGCCCTCCTCGTCGCGGAGCTGGTACCAGCCGGTGACCTCCTCCGCGTGGGAGTCGAACCCGGCTCCGGCGCCCCCGCCCTGGGGCGCCTCGGAGACGTGGAACTGGAAGTCGTCCCCGTGCCGCTCGATGCCGGTGACCACGGCCTGGCGGATCGCCGCGCGGGCGTAGTTGTAGCGCAGGGTCATGGGGTCCGTGCGGAGGTCCTTCATGAAGGCGAAGACCATGCCGATGAGCACGAACGCGAACGGCAGCGCAGAGACGATGATGAGGTTCTGCAGCCCCTCGAGCGCCTTGTTGCCGCCGATGAGGAGCATGATGATCGCGATGCCCATCATCGCGAGGCCCCAGAAGACCGTCACGCCCTTGTCCGGATTCGGCTTGCCGCGCTGGGAGAGGATGCCCATGACCACGGAGGCCGAGTCCGCGCTCGTGACGAAGAAGACCGCGATGCAGAACATGGCCACGTACACCGTGATCTGCGCGAACGGCAGGTTGTGGAGGACGTGGAAGAAGAGGTTCTGCGGGTTGGAGGCATCGCCGAGGTCCATCCCGTTGCGCTTCATCCACATCGTGGTGCCGCCGAACACGCCGAAGGCCGCGATGCAGACGCCCATCGGGGCCAGCAGGACCACCGTCACGAACTCGCGGATGGTGCGTCCGCGGGAGATGCGCGCCAGGAAGATGCCCACGAACGGCGCCCAGGAGACCCACCACGCCCAGTAGAAGACGGTCCACGTGGACTGGAACTTCTCCGACTCGGGGCCCCACGACGACGAGCGGCCGAGCATCGCGGGGATGTCCCCGATGTACTGGGCCACGCCCGAGGGGATGAAGTTGAGCAGGAAGAGCGTGGGGCCGGCGAGGAAGACGAAGACGCCGAGGCAGAACGCCGCGATCATGTTGATGTTGGAGAGGTAGCGGATGCCGCGCGAGACGCCGGAGACGGCCGAGGCGATGAAGGCGGCGGTGAGCACCGCGATGATGACGAGCAGCGCCGCGTTGGGGAGCTTGCCGATCCCGCCGACGATCTCGACGCCGCGGCCGATCTGGAGGGCGCCGAGGCCGAGGGAGGCGGCGGTGCCGAAGAGCGTGGCGACGATCGCGAGCATGTCGATGATGCGTCCCAGAACCGTCTGGCTCGCCCGGTGGCCGAGCAGAGGCGCGAACACGCTGGACATGAGCGGCACCCGCCCGCGGCGGTAGCACCCGTACGCCACCGCAACGCCGACGACGGCGTAGATGGCCCACGCGTTGAACCCCCAGTGGAAGAGGGTCTGCGCCATGGCGCGGTGCATCGCCTCGGCGGTCTCGGCCTTGGCCATGCCCGGGTTGGGCGAGAGGTAGTACGTGAGCGGCTCGAACGGGCCAAAGAAGAACAGCCCGATGCCCACGCCGGCCGAAAACATCATCGAGATCCACGCGAAGGTCGAGTACTCGGGCTTCTCGCCGTCGCGCCCCAGGGGGATGCGCCCGAACCGGCTGAAGCCGATGTAGAGCATGAAGAGCACGAGCATCGCGGCGAGGAGGTTGAACATCCAGCCCGTGTTCTTGACCACCCAGGTGAGGGCCGCGTTCGAGGCGGCGGTGAGGCCGGCGGTGTCGAGGAGGCCCCAGGCGATGAACGCGATGATGAACGCCGCGGCCACGCCGAACACCACCCGGTCCGTCCGGTACCTCAGCTTCACGTCCTCGACGTTGAGCCCGGGCACGAGCGCGGGGTGGATGTCGTGGGGGTAGCTCGAGTTGACCTCGGAGATGACTCGGCGGGGTGACGGGGCCATTGCGTCCTTCGGTGGGGGTCAGGGACGGGGCGCCGGGCCGGGGCTCCAGCGCCCGCGAGGCCTCTGCTGGCTGTGACGCACGCCGCAGGGCCTCTTCTTGCACAGTGTACGGATGCCCGGGCGGGCCCGGAAATGGAGGGGTCCTATCTAATTGATACTCATTCTCAAAAAGGGTAGGATAAGCGGGTCTCGATGCCGGGGGAGAAGGAGCTGGAGCATGGCCCGTTGGAACAGGGCGGAACGCGGCCTCGCGGGCCGGGCCGGAGCGCTTCTCCGGGGGTCTCGGGCCGGTGCGGTGCTCCTCGGAGCCGCCGTGTGCGCGAGTACTCTCGCGGCGGTTCCGGCACCCCGAGCGGAGGCGTCCGCGCCCTCGCTTGCGCGGGCGTCATCGGCCCTCGCCGCGCCCGCGTCCCTCACCGCCCGCGCCGGCCTCCCGCACGCTCTGCCGCAGTGCCGTCCCCGCTCCTTCGAGCGCATCTCCTCCGGCCACCTCGACTTCGGGCCCGTTCCCTCCGGCGCCGGCCTCGCCCCGCTGCTCAAGGACGACCGCACCCAGCCGCCCGTCTGGAAGGCGCCCGGCGGATCGGTGCTCACCCTCGGCGCTCCGGCGCGCCGGGCCGCCCCCGCAGGCCTCGAGTTCATCGCCCCCGCGGGCAGCCCGGTCTACATGATCGGCGGCATCCAGCAGGCCGGCGTCCCGTGGCTCGGCTGGAACACCCAGCACCCCGAGCTCTTGGCCCGCGCCGCCTCGGACGTCCGCATGACACTGGTCTCCGTCAAGGGCCCCGGCCAGCTCGCCGTGTTCACGAGCGGCAGCTTCGGCCGCCCGGTGGGGCAGCGGATCTTCGACACGGTCGGAGGCCCCCGCTCCGCCACCGTCCCCCTCAACACGCACGCGCACGGCAACTGGGTCTTCACTCGCCCCGGCGCCTACCAGGTCACCATCGGCTTCGCGGTCCGCCTCAAGGACGGCCGGACGGCGAGCGGCGCGTCCACCCTCAACGTCGCCGCCGGGGCGGACACCCCGGATGCGGCGTTCTCCGGGTGCGCCTCCTCGGGCGGCTCGCGCTCCGGATCAGGGAACGACGGCGCAGCCGCACCCGCCCGCCGCGGTCAGGCCGGGGGAGCCGCTGGGGCGCAGGGAGGCTCGGCCGGGGGCGCGGGCTCTGCGCAGGGCGGCTCCGCGGGCGGCTCGTCGGCCGGGGCAGCGGGAACCTCCGCTGGAGACGCCGGTGCCGGCGCAGCGGGGCAGACCGAGATCGGCCCTCCGCCCGGCGAGGTCGGACAGGGCGGAGCCCCGGGAGAGGGCCCGTCTGCGGGAGCAGCTCAGGCCGGCGGCCAGCCGGGCTCGGCACCGGGGACCGCCACGGCTGCACGGGCCTCCGGCGTGACAGGTTTCATCGAGGGGATCTCCTGGCCCTCGGCCGCGTTCGGCGCGGGAGCCGTGGTGTTCTTCCTTCTGCTCGGCGGCGGCGTCTACCGGCTGGCGCTCGGGCGTCCGGGCCGCGGGTCCGGCAGCGGGTCCGACGGCGAGCCCGGCGGATCCGGTCCTGAACAGTGAGGGGCCGGCGCGCCGTCGTCGTCGTTCTCGCGGCCGCGCTGGCGCTCGCGGGGTGCTCGGGGAAGGCCCCCGCGGAGGACGGACGGCTGAAGGCCGTGGCCACCACGCCGATCATCGCGGACGTGGCGCGGCAGGTGGCGGGGCCGGACGGGGACGTGACCTCGATCGTGCCGCCCGGCGCGGATCCCCACTCGTACGAGCCGAGCCTGCGGGACAGCCGTGACCTCGCCTATGCGGACGTGGCCCTGAGCAACCACCTCCTCCTGGAAGAGCAGCGGATCATGCGCTCCGTGGCGGCCACGCTGCCGGAGGACTCCTCTCATGTGGAGCTCTCGGAGGAGTCGGAGCGGCACGGCGCGGACCTCCTGCCCGTGGTGGAGGACCAGGCGCTGGACCAGCTGTGGCTCGGCGCCCGCGTCACCGGACGGGGAGCGCCGGCGGGCCAGCCCGCCCCCGAGTCCGTCACGCTGCGCCTCGAGAGCGCCGAGGGCCCGGGAGACGCCTTCGGCTACGTCACCCAGACGTTCGGACGCGTGGAGCGGGTCTTCGACTCGACCAGGCCGGGGCAGGGCGGCATGGGCCTTCCGCCGCGCTCGCACACGCACCTGTCCTGGGGGTTCACGCGGCCCGGCGAGTACACGCTGCGCTTCGCGGGCTACAGCGGGGACCGGCGGATCGCGCCGGCGGCGCCGGTCCGGTTCGTCGTCGGCCAGGACGCGGGGAGCTCGCCCTCCGCGAAGGGGCGCACGGTGCTGGACGCGGGGCACGCGGACGTCACCCTCGATCTGGACCGGGGCGCCGTGGCGGTCTCCGCCGAGGCCACGGGGCAGCAGAGCGTCCGCGGAGGCGGGGACGGCTCGCGCGGCGGCGGCCGGCGGCAGGCTCTCGAGCGGCACGAGGCGGAGTCCGTCGTGGTGGCTGTGGGGTCCAAGGCCCTCACCACGGTGCCCTCCGGCCAGAGCCACCGCTTCCTCGGGCGCCCCGACTCGGAGGTCTACATCCTGCCGCAGGCCGTGCTCGGCAAGCACGTGCACGGGTCCATCGACCCGCACGTCTGGCTCGACCCCGCCAACGTCAAGGCCTGGACGGTGCGCATCCGGGACGCGTTCATCGCCAAGGACCCGGAGCACGCGGAGGGCTACCGGGCCCGCGCCGCCGCCTACACGCAGAGGGTGGACGCCCTGGACGAGGAGCTGCGCGGGAAGCTTCGGAGCATCCCGCCCGAACGCCGCCACCTCGTGACCACGCACGACGCGTTCGCGTACTTCGCCCGCGCGTACGGCCTCAAGACCGCCGGGTTCGCGGTCCCCGCCACGGGGGCCGAGCCCGGGCCGCGCGAGCGCGCCCGCCTCGCCGGAGCCATCCGGGACCTCCGGGTGAGGGCCGTCTTCGCACAGCCGCGGGACGGCGCTCCCGGCCAGGCCCTCCGCCAGGCCGCTGCCGAACAGGGGGTGCGCGTGTGCGAGCTGCGCTCCGACACCCTCGACGACGCCGTCCCCTCCTACGAGGCCCTCCTGCGCTCCAACGCCGAGGAAGTCCTCCGCTGCCTGGGCTGACGGCCGCCGGCCGCGACTCGCTCTCATCCGACTCCGACTCACGCTCACCGATCTCCGACCCAGAAAGCACCGCCATGGCCCACCGTCTCCTCGCCGCCGCGACCTCCTCTGCAGCGGCCCTCGTCGTGTCCGCGGGGCTCCTCGCCCCGGCTGCCCCGGCTGCCCCGGCTGCCGCGGCCGTTCCGGCCTCAGTTCCGGCGTCCGCTCCCGCGGCCTCTTCTGCCCGGCAGGCCCTGTCTCTCCCCGGCGCCGGGAGCACGACGACGGCCGGCCGGCACGCGCTCGTCCCCGGGGCCCTCTCCCAGGACAAGAAGGACGACCTCGAGCAGACCGTCTCCGACTCGGAACCCGCGAGCACGGACCAGGTGCTGTTCCACCAAGGGCACCTCGACATCGGCCCGCGGATCGCGGACGGCCGCTGGACGCTGCAGATCCGGGACGACTCCGGGGACAAGCCCGTGTGGCGGCGGCTCAGCGACACGGTGGTGCTCGTCAAGGACGAGACGCGACTGACCGTGCCGGAGGACGAGACGTACCGGTTCATCGGCCAGCCGCCCGGCACCTCGGTCTACGTCCTGCCGCAGACCGAGAAGCAGGGCGTCCCGTGGCCCGGCTGGAACACGCAGAGCCCCGGCGCCCTCAAGACGATGGGCAAGGGCGCGGACTTCACCCTGGACCGCGTCTCCGGGCCGGGCGACGTCCTCATGTACCTCGAGAACGGCACGCTCGAGAAGCCCCAGGTCCTCTGGGACAGCCGCAAGAAGGAACGGCAGAACATCTTCGCCGAGGCCAACTCCCACACCCACGCCAACTGGGTCTTCACCAAGCCGGGCGTCTACGCCCTGCAGGTGACCTCCTCCGCCAAGACGAAGGACGGCAAGACGGTCAAGGACACGCAGGTGCTGCGCTTCGCGGTCGGCTCGGCCACGGACCCGGCACCCGGCTTCGCGGCGGACCCGTTCCACGGGCAGGCGCAGGCCGCGGACTCCGAGCAGGCCGAGACCGTCCCCGCCACCGCGGTCGCCTGGGCCGTGGCCGGGAGCGTGGTCCTGCTGGTGGGCGCGGCCGTCGTCGTCGGCGTCCGGCGCCGCCGGAGGCTCCTCGAGGCAGAGGAGGGGCGCTCGTGACGGGCGCTCAGAACGCGGGCGCTCAGAACGAGGCCGCCCAGAACGCAGGTCCCCAGAACGCGGCCGCCCGGCCGAGCCCCCGCCCGGCGGCCGAGCCGCGTTCCGTCCTCGACGTCGAGGGCGTCTCCGTGAGCCTCGGCGGGCGCCGCGTGCTGGACGGCGTGGACCTCGCGTTGGAGGCCGGCGAGGTGCTGGGACTGGTCGGCCCGAACGGCGCGGGGAAGACCACGCTCCTGCGCACCGCGCTCGGGCTGATCGCCCCGGAGCGCGGCCGCGTGCGCATCGAGGGCCTCGAGCCGCGCCGAGCCCGCCGCCGCGTGGGGTACGTCCCGCAGAAGCACGACGTCGACTGGAACGTCCCCATGACCGTCCGCGATCTCGTGCTCACCGGGCGCATTCCCCGCTGGGGCGTGTTCGGCCGCACGCAGCCGGAGGACGTGCGGGCCGCGGCGTCCGCCCTGGAGCGGGTGGGGCTCGCCTCCCTGCGCCGCCGGCCCATCGCGGAGCTCTCCGGCGGGCAGCGGCAGCGGGCGCTCATCGCGAGGGCGCTGTGCCTGGAGCCGGCGCTCCTGCTCCTCGACGAGCCCTACACGGGCGTCGACGTGCCCACGCAGGAGCTCGTCACGGAGCTGCTGCACTCGCTCGCGGGCGAGGGGACCGCGATCGTCATGACCACCCACGACCTCCACCACGCCGCCGAGCACTCCACTCGCCTCTGCGTGGTCAAGGGCGCGGTCCTCGTGGACGACGCCCCGCGGGCCGCCATCGGCCACCCCGCGCTCGCGGAGGTCTTCGGCGAGCGGACCGCCGAGCGGCTCGCCCTCACTCTCGGAAGGGGAGCCCATGCAGGCCTTTGACTTCTTCGCGGACCTCGTCAACCCGCAGCTCGGCTTCCTGCCGCGGGCGCTTGTGGCGGCCGTGCTCAGCGCTGCGGTCTGCGCGGTGGTGGGATGCCACGTGGTCCTGCGCGGCACGGCGTTCATCGGGGACGCGGTCTCCCATGCCGTCTTCCCGGGCGTCGCGGTGGCGTTCGTCCTCGGCGGGAACGTGCTCGTGGGCGGAGCCGTGGCGGGCGTGGTGTCCGCGCTGCTCATCACGCTGCTCGGCCGCGGCCGGCTGCTCAAGGAGGACAGCGCCATCGGCGTCGTGTTCGTGGCGGCGTTCGCGGTGGGGCTCATCGTCATCAGCCGCTCGCCGGGCTACACGGGATCGCTGGAATCGTTCCTCTTCGGCTCCATCGCGGCGGTCTCGGGGGAGGAGATCCCCGTGCTTGCCGGGCTCGGCGCGCTGCTCGTGGGCGTGTGCCTGCTGCTCACGCGGTCCTTCCTCGCCGTGACGCTGGACCGCGAGTCCGCCCGCGCCCTCGGCCTTCCGGTCCTCGCGCTGGACGCCGCGCTCAACGTGCTCGTCACCCTCGCGATCGTCTTGTCCCTGCACATCGTGGGCAACGTGCTCGTGGTGGCGCTGCTCATCGCCCCGGCGGCGTCCGCGCGGCTCCTCACGGACCAGATGGGGCGGATGCTCCTGCTCGCGCCGGTCATCGGCGCGGTCGAGGCGTTCGCGGGCCTCTGGGCGGCGTGGACGCTGGACCTGCCCGTCGGCGCGACCGTCGTTCTCGCCTGCACCGCCGGCTTCCTCCTCGCGCGGTTCGCGGCGCCCCGGCACGGCCTCTGGCGGACGATGCTCCCGCGCGGCTCGCGGCCGGCCGGCGAGGACAGCGCTTCCGGGCCGCCTCCGCGGGAGCTCAGCGCTCCCGCAGCATCCAGGTGAGGTTCGTCCGGACGCTCGGCCACTCGTGCTTGAGGAGGGAGAAGACGACGACGTCGTCCAGCTGGCCCCCGCGCAGGCGGCGAGCGCCGCGGAGCACCCCGTCCTGACGTGCGCCGAGGCGGGCGATCGCGGCTCGGGACTGGTTGTTGCTCCAACTCGTCCGGAAGCTGACGGTCTCCGCCCGCCACAGCTCGAACGCGTAGGTGAGGAGCAGCAGCTTGGACTCGGTGTTGGTCCCGGTCCGGTGGGCGCTCGCCCGGTTCCACGTGAAGCCGATCTCCAGCCGCGGGACCTCGGGCGCGATGTCATAGAAGCTCGTCATGCCGAGGACCTCGTCGTCGCTCTGTCGGACGGCGGTGAAGGGCATCATGGCGCCCTGTTCCTTCAGGGCGAGTCGCCGCTCGATCTCCGCCTCCATGCCCTCGGCCGGCGGGACGCTCGTGAACCAGCGGTCCCAGATGCGGCCGTCCTCCACGGCGTCCTGGAGTCCGCCGAGGTGGGAGCGGTCTAGGGGCTCGAGGCGGACGAGATCCCCCTCGAGCGGCCTCCCCGGGTCCGGGAACCCGGCGTTGAGGCCGTGCGCGTTCGCGCTGTGCGGGGCCGGGGTCATCGGGACTTCCTGAAGGGCTTCCCGAGCAGGGAGCGGAGCCGGGAGACGGGGCCGCTGGGTGCGACGGTCTTGGCGGACATGCCGGTGGCCGCTGTGCCGTCCGTCGTCGTCGTGCCCTCCGCCGCGGTGCCGCCCGCGGTGCCTTCCGCCGTCGGTCCCTGCGAGACCGCGGAGCCTCGCTTTGCGGCCTTCTCCTGCGTGGCGGTCCGCCTGGCAGCGCGCGCCTCGGCGCGGGCGGTCTTCTTGGCCTCTTTCGCCTCGGGGCGGGAGCCGCGGAGGTCGTAGGCGGGCGGGCGGCCCTCGGCGACGCGCTCGCGGACGAACTCGGCGAAGGTCTGGCCGGGCCACGCGTGGTCCCGGGAGATGCCGAGGCCGCGCTCGAAACCGTGGCGTAAGGCGCCGCCGAGGGCGAGGTCCGCCACCTTGGCGGTGCGGCCCGTCTCCTCGAGCCAGGTCTCGGCGAACTCGCCGCTCGTGCGGACCTCCGGCCCGGCGAGCGTCTCGATCTTGCCCGAGGGGCCGTATTCGGTGCGCTCGGCCAGGACGTTCGCGGCGTCTGCGGCGGCGATCGGCTGGACGAGCATCCGGGTGGGGAGGGGGAGCCGGGCGAATCGCCCCAGACCGATCCGGGGGAGGGCGGCCAGGGCCGAGTCGAGGAGCTCGTGGAACTGGGAGATCCGGATGATCGTGAAGGGCACACCGGACTGGCGCACCTGCGCCTCGGCCTCGAGCTTGGCGCGGTAGTAGGCGTAGGCGATCCGGTCTACGCCGATGATCGAGACGTAGACGAAGTGGCGCACGCCGGCGCGGCGGGCGGCCGCGGCGAGACGTGCGGTGCCGCCGACGTCGAGGTCCTGCCACTGCTTGCGATCCTGCGTGGAGGCGAGGTGGACGACGAGCTGCACGCCGGCCATCGCCTCCTCGAGCCCCGCGCCCGTGCTGATGTCCCCGGCGATGCCGCCGTAGACGCCTTCGCGGCGGGTCAGGACGAGGACCTCATGCCCGCGAGAGCGCAGGGCGGGGACGAGGAAGCTGCCGATCACACCGGTTCCGCCGGTCACCAGAACTCGCATGGGTTCAGACTACCGGCGGCGCTGCCGGGAGTCAGGGGGGGCGTCGGGGCGCCTTCATCCGGAAGCACGCGAGGCCCCGACCCGCTGGGGGAGCGGGCCGGGGCCTGAGGGGGTTGCGCGCCGGCGCTGGTGAGAGGCCGCGCCGCGGGGTGCCGGTCAAGGCTTTTGGCGCCGGGCCGGCTGGTGTGCGTCGTCAGAACGCCGGACCCGTGCGCGGCGCTTCAAACGGGCGCCGCTTCCAGGGTCCGGAGTCTGACGTCGGGGATCAGTTCTTCTTGCCGCGGCCGAAGACGAGGCCGAGGGCGATCGCCGCGAGCCACATGTCCTTGGCCATCGGGGTGCCGTCCTGGGTCGGGCGGATGCCGTCGTCCTGAGTCATGGAGTCGTTGCGGAAGTACATGGAGAGCATGCCCGCCGCGAAGCCGCCGAGCGCGAGACCGGCGAGGCGGTTCGGCACGAACGGTGCGAGGAGCGCGCCGCCGACCGCGAGCTCGCCGCCGACGAGGAACTGCTTGAACTGCTCGTCCGTGAGCTTGCCGAGCGCGGGGATGCCCGAGGAGGCCATGCCGCGGAGGTGGCCCGCGGTCGCGTTGTCCATCTGGAGCTTGCCGAGGCCGGAGTTGAGGATCCAGGCGCCGGTGATGCCGCGCATCGCGATGTTTCCGAGGTTCATGTCAAGACCTTTCGTCGTCGTCGCGGCGGTGGGAATGCGCGCCGTCCTGGCACGGCCTGCCGCGTCTTTCACTGACCCTAACAAGAGTGTCCCCTGATTTATTTCAACCTTCAAGTAATTGAGGAGGCTGGGGGATGGGTTTTGGGACGGGCGCGGGGCGGTCCGGCGGGCCACCGTCGTCGCGATCTGCCGTAAGCCGGACGTGACGGGCCCAGCCCGTGCTGCCCTGTGGCGATCCCCGCCCAGAGGTGCCGTCCTTCAACGGTTATCCGTACCCCTCGTCGTTCACCGCAGCACCCGCATTCGCCGCAGCACCCGTTTTCGCCATCGCACCCGGTTTCAGGCGAATACACCCGTTTCCGAGCGGGTTTTTGAGCAGGAACGGGTGTGGTCCGCAGAGGTGCTCGGAACCGGGTGTGCCAGGGCGGCGGTGCTCGGAACTGGGTGCGGCTGGGCGGAGGCACGTCAGAATCGGGTGCGGTTCTGCGGAGGCGCTCGGAAACGGGTTCCGATTGGCGGGCGTGAGCGGAAGCGGGTGCGGGTCAAGCCGAAAAGCGGGTGCAGACGCGCTTCGGCTGCCTTGGGCCTGCTAGCGAGGTGCCACTGTCCGGTTTGCGTCGTCCCGGGCGGCTCTCACGGCACGGATGGCCCTCCGGCACCCGACGACGACGGCCGCAGCCGCACCGGCGAGGGGCACGAGGACCGCTACGACCAGTGCTGCGAGGTTCCAGCCGTTCCTGGCCTGGGCGAATCGGTGCGCCATGAAGCCGACGCCGATTGCCCACACAAGGAGGGCGAGGACTTCAGGCAGATTCAGCGCAAACATGACGCTCTAAGTATCCAACGGCTGCGTTCGGGCCATCAAGACGCGGACCGTGCGTGCCGCAGCTCTCGTTCCACACCCGTTTTCGCCACCACACCCGGTTTCAGGCGAATACACCCGTTTCCGAGCGGGTTTTTGAGCAGAAACGGGTGTGGTCCGCAGAGGTGCTCGGAACCGGGTGTGCCAGGGCGGCGGTGCTCGGAACTGGGTGTGGCTGGGCGGAGGCACGTCAGCATCGGGTGCGGTTCTGCGGAGGCGCTCGGAAACGGGTTCCGATTGGCGGGCGTGAGCGGAAGCGGGTGCGGTCAAGCCGATAAGCGGGTGCAGACGCGCTTCGGCTGCCTTGGGCCTGCTAGCGAGGTGCCACTGTCCGGTTTGCGTCGTCCCGGGCGGCTCTCACGGCACGGATGGCCCTCCGGCACCCGACGACGACGGCCGCAGCCGCACCGGCGAGGGGCACGAGGACCGCTACGACCAGTGCTGCGAGGTTCCAGCCGTTCCTGGCCTGGGCGAATCGGTGCGCCATGAAGCCGACGCCGATTGCCCACACAAGGAGGGCGAGGACTTCAGGCAGATTCAGCGCAAACATGTCGCCCTAAGTATCCAACGGCTGCGTTCGGGCCATCAAGACGCGGACCGTGCGTGCCGCAGCTCTTGTTCCACACCCGTTTTCGCCACCACACCCGGTTTCAGGCGAATACACCCGTTTCCGAGCGGGTTTTTGAGCAGAAACGGGTGTGGTCCGCAGAGGCGCTCGG
Source organism: Arthrobacter sp. UM1 (assembly GCF_020483305.1). Lineage (GTDB taxonomy): Bacteria > Actinomycetota > Actinomycetes > Actinomycetales > Micrococcaceae > Falsarthrobacter. The sequence continues at coordinate 4,276 of NZ_JACWAB010000004.1, read as the reverse complement.
AACCGGGGGTGCCCGGGCGGAGGCGCTCGGAAACGGGTGCGAGTGGGACAGGGCAGGAGGGGGAGGGGAAAGAGACGAGGCGGGGGAGGGCGGCGGAGTGAGCGGAAACGGGTGCAGATCAGACCACTCCTGACGGATGGCCTCGGACGGAGTAGCGTGAGGGGTGCCAGCAGGCGTCAGCCTGGAAGGCTCGGAGCCGCATCGGTTCACTTCGACTCGGTTCGGGCCCGAAGGACGCCGACGCCACCCAGTCCCGCAATGCCACCGCACCCGCGCAGCCGAAACGCCACCGCACCCGCGCAGCCGCAACAGCGACGCACCCGCGCAACCGCGACAGAAACGCACCCGACCAAGCCGCCACACCCGGCCCCCGGCCCGAACCGCCAGACCGCCGACACACACCCGGACACCACAACCGCCGTCAGAGAGGCAGCCATGAGCCAGGTTCCTGAAAGCGCTCGCCACGTCATCGTCTCGGAGGAGAGCCTCACGGAGGACGCGGACGCGGTCCTGCTCTCCAACATGAACGTGGTCAACACGATGTTCGACGAGCACATCGCCGCCGACGAGATCGCGGACGCCGCCCTCGAGTCCTACTACGTGGACTTCTACGCCACGCAGCTCGCGGCGGGCGGCTTCGGCCACCTTGTCTTCACGTCCGCGATGGACGAGGACGTCCTCCAGTACATCGCCGACGGCCTCGACGAGATGGGCGCCGAGGACCACCTCGAACTCTTCAAGAAGTTCGTGGGCGCCTACGAGAACCTCGGCGAGGACGGCCAGGAGTACTTCCTCACCGAGGAGGAGACCGACGACGACGAGATCACCGACGACGCCGTCGAGGACGACTACTCCGACGACGACGAGGAGACCGACGCCGAGACCCAGGGCGCCTACGAGGCCGGCCGCCGCATGATGGACGAGGACGACGAGGTCACCTACGCGGAGACCGGCGAGGACGAGGGCGCGGAACTCGGCAACATCTACGAGGAAGACCTCAAGGGCCTCTACGAGGGCGCCTTCGACGAGCTCGACGAGGCCTACGAGGAGCTCAGTGAGACCCGCGATCTCACGGTCCTCAACGCCGCCTGGCTGAAGAGCCGCCCGGACCTGCGCCCGCTGCCGGCCGAGCAGATCGACGACGAGGTCTCCCGCCTCGCCAGCGAGGTCCCCGGCATCGACGAGCGGCGCTCCGCCGCCGAGGCCGACATCGAGGAGCTCCCCGAGCACGAGGCCCTCATCATGGAGCTTGTGGACGTCGCCGGGCAGGACCTCGAGGAGATCCAGGGCCGCGACTCTGACTTCGCCTGGGAGGGCATGAAGGGCGGCTGGCGCTTCACCACCAACGAGGGCGCCTTCATCATGGTGGACGACGACGACCACGCGCTCATGGTCAGCCTCGAGACGAACGAGGCCGTCGCCGAGCTGGAGTTCGAGGAGGAGTAGCGTCCCTCAGGCCAGGCCAGGCCAGGCCAGGCCAGGCCAGGTCAGGCCGGCGTCGCCGCCCCGCTCAGACGGTCACGTACGCGAGCCGGACGGCCCCGTAGTCGATTCAGACGGCCTCGTACGCGAGGTCGAAGACCTCCCGCCCGGCCGAGTGCCCCTTGGCCTCGAAGCTCGTGAGGACGCGCCCCTCGAATCGGGGCGCCCATCCGCCGAGCTCGTCCGTCTCATCCCGCCCCTCCTCGGTGAGGACGGCCTTGCGGCCCGCGCGGGCGGTCACACCAGCCACGTTCTCCAGCCCCTCCTGCCAGACGCGCGTCAGCGGAGACTCGGACCCGGCGCGCTCGCCGGCGTGCAGGTTGCGGAAGCCCTCGGCGTCGTCGAGCACCTGGCGCATGTGCTGGGCGTACTCGGACCAGTCCGTGGCGAGCCGCCACACCCCGCCCGGGCGGAGGGCCCGGCGCACCAGCGGTGCGAGGCTCGGCTGCACGAGCCGGCGCTTGTGGTGCTTGGTCTTGGGCCACGGGTCCGGGAAGAAGACCCAGACCTCGCTCGCGGATCCCTCGGGGAGCATGGTCGCGAGGGCCTCGGGGGCGTTGACCTGCGCCACGCGCACGTTGGTCAGCCCGGCCTGCCGGATCTTGAGCATCGTGTTGGCGAGCCCCGGCTTGTAGACCTCGAGCGCCAGGAAGTCCCGCTCGGGGTGCTCGGCGGCGGCGTGCGTGATGGCCTCGCCGAGCCCCGAGCCGATCTCGACGACGAGCTCCGCGGCCCGCCCGAACGCCGCCTCGACGTCGAGCACGAAGCCCGGGTCGACCGAGGTGTCCGCGACGCTGCGGGGCACGTCGATGAGGTACGTGTCCGCGAGCTCCTCCCAGGCCTCTTTGCGCCGGCCCTGGAGACGGGATCCGCGCCGCACGAAGGAGACGGGCTGCGTCCGGTGCCGCGAGGGGAGACCGGAGGGGCTGTTGGCGTCGGAGTCGGATCCGGGGTGCGAGTCAGGGTTCGGGAGATCGTCAGTCACGCCCTCCAGGGTACTGGGGTGCGGAGGGCCTCCGCCCGTCGCTTCCGCCCTCGGACCCGGTGCAGCCCTGAGGTGCCCGGGATGCAGAAGAGGGCCCGCGCCAGGGTGCGGGCCCTCCTTCGGGGGACTTGCAAGGTCGGACCTTGCTCTTGCCGGAGAGCGGGGGAGCCCTCCGGGGTTCCGTGCCGGGGAAGCACGAACCGGGGGAGTACCGGGTTCGCGGCGCACGCCGCGGTCCGATCTGCAATTCCGCCTCGGGGAAGGCGGACCCTCGACGGCGGCGCAGGGGATGAAGTGGTCTGCGAGCCGCTGTCACCTGTTAAGAGGGGCAGATGACGGGATCGTGACGCGACTTCGCAGAAATTTTTTTCCGAGATCCCGTCAGGGGCCGTTCTGCCCCGGAATGACGGGGAAGAAGCCCCGAAAACTTTTTTCCCGCCAGGCGTCCTCCGAGGTTCGTGGCCCACCATGGAGTCATGAAGCTCCTTCTCAATCTCATCTGGTTCCTCTTCGGCGGCCTCTGGCTCGCGCTGAGCTACTGGCTCATCGGCGCGCTGCTGTGCTGCACGGTGGTCCTGCTGCCGTGGGGGCTCGCCGCGATCCGCATCGGCTCGTTCGCGCTGTGGCCGTTCGGGCGCACCATCGTCAACCGGGACCCGGTCATGGGCCCGTTCTCGGTGGTGGGCAACATCGTCTGGATCATCGTGGCGGGCGTGCCCCTTGTGATCGCGCACATCTCGACGGCGCTGGCCCAGGCCGTCACCATCGTGGGCATCCCGCTGGCGCTCGCCAACCTCAAGCTCATCCCGGTCTCGCTGACGCCGCTCGGCACCGTGATCGTGCCCTCGGACCGCAACGCGTTCCTCTGAGCCCTGCCCGGGGCTCTGCCGCGAGTCCTGTCACGGCATGTGGAGCCGCGTCGTCGTGCTGATCCGTGCGGCCGTGCCGAGGCGCGCCCGTTCCGAGGCGCGCCCGGATGCAGAGAACCCCGCCTGCGCGGTGAGTCGCAGGCGGGGTTCTCCTTCATTCAGTCCGTCTTCCCCAACGAACCGAAGTCTGTGGGCGTCAGGCCGCTGTGTACCCGAGCCACGGAGCCGGGTTGGTCCAGGCGCCGTTCACGATGACCTCGAAGTGCAGGTGCGGTCCGGTCGAGTTGCCGGTGGTGCCCTCGGCGGCGATGTGCTGCCCCTGGGTCACGTACTGGCCGACCTGGACGTCGATCCGCGAGAGGTGGTTGTAGGTGGTCACCACGCCGTTGCCGTGGTCGATCTCCACGCGGTAGCCGCCGCCGTACGCGTGCCACCCGGCGAAGATGACGCGGCCCGACTGCGCAGCCTGGATGCTGGCGCCGTCCGGACCGGCGAAGTCGATGCCGGAGTGGTTGTCGCAGGACGGGAGGCCCGGGAAGCAGCGGGGGCCGTACCAGGACGTGATGTTGTCCGTGGCGATCGGCCGCGCGAGGCGTGTCTGCTGCATGAGGGAGGGAGTGGCGACCCCGTACGCTCCCGTGGCCGCGCTCTGGCCCACCGTGTAGGTGTAGTTCCGGTTGGTGTTGGTGTCCCCGGCGTTCGAGGGAGCCGTCTGGCCGCCTCCGGTCTGCGAGGGAGCGGTCTGCGAGGGCGGGGTCTGGGCCGGGCTGAGCTTGTCTGCCGCGGCCTGGGCCTGCTCCTTGCTGCCGGTGGAGAACAGGACGTTGAGGTACGCGTTGGCCTGCTTGCCGGTGCCGTAGTAGGTGCCCTTGGCGCCGTTGCCGCCCCAGTAGTTCCACCACTGGGCGGGGGCGCTGGCGTCCACGTACGCCTTGGAGGC
>NZ_JACWAB010000003.1 GCF_020483305.1 Arthrobacter sp. UM1 | reverse complement strand
CCCGTTTCCGAGCAGGATTTTGAGCAGAAACGGGTGTGGTTAGGCGGAGTGAGCATAAACGGGTGTGGTTGGGCACGGCGGTTGCTTGGCGGGCGCTGGAGCGAGCGGAAACGGGTGTGGCTGGGCAGAAGTGAGCGGACATGGGTGTGGGCGGGTTCGGCATGGGGTCGGGCGGGGCCGGTCTTGGCAAGGGCGGGCCCTCCAAGCACCGCGCGGCTGGCGCCTGTCCTGCTTCGACCCCACATCGCGGAGACGCAAATACACCCGTTTCCGCCATCGCACCCGGTTTCGGGCGAATACACCCGTTTCCGAGCAGGATTTTGAGCAGAAACGGGTGTGGTTAGGCGGAGTGAGCAGAAACGGGTGTCGTTGGGCGCGGCGGTTGCTTGGCGGGCGCTGGAGCGAGCGGAAACGGGTGTGGCTCGGTCAGGACTGGTGTGGGAAAGCGGGAGCGAGCGGAAACGGGTGTGGCTCGGTCAGGACTGGGGCGGGAAAGCGAGAGCGAGCGGAAACGGGTGTGATTGGGCACGGAGGGTCGCAGAAGCAGGCCAGAAGGCAGGCTTGCCTCAGCCTCGCCCAACCCCTTCCCAACCCCTTCCCACCCCCTTTGTCTGATAAGTTGTGCCAGTCACACATGAAACGTTCAGGAAGGGCCCATCGGACGGAACTCGGCTGCCTCGGCCGCACCAGCGCGCCTCGGCCACAGGAGTGAAGCACGGATGCCGCCCTGGTGTGCTGCACGGTATGGCGTCGAGGAGGTCCGGATGGCAGATCGCACACAGAGGGAGAGCATCCCGCGGGGGCATGCCCCCACCCAGGCTGCATCTTTCGACGACGACGACGCCCGCACCGCTCCCGCCTCACGCCGCGCTTCCCGCCGCCGGCCGGGACTTGCCCGGGCGGCCGCCGTCGTCGGCGTTGCGGCCCTGGCGCTGACGGCCTGCGCGCCGCCGCAGTCCTCCAACGGCAACCCGGCCGAGGACGGAAAGGCCGTCACAGTCTGGCTCCAGCAGAAGCCGGACAAGGCGAGCCCGCTCCTCGCCGGAACGTACGGCAACTCCGAGGTCATCAACGCGGTCCACGACAAGCTCGTCAACGTGACCCCCGAGGGCAGGCTGGAGCCGCGGGTGGCCAAGAGCTGGCAGCTCTCGCAGGACGCCCGGACGCTGACGATCAGGCTCAACGACCAGAAGTGGTCGGACGGCACGCGGATGACGGCGGACGACGTCGTCTTCACCCTGAACCTCTACGCGAACAAGGATGTGAAGTCCCCGCTCGCCTCGGTCCTCAAGCCGATCAAGGGCTCCGCGGCGGTCAAGGACGGCAAGGCCAAGACCCTCTCCGGCGTGAGCAAGACGGACGACCGCACGGTGAAGATCGAGCTCGAGAAGCCGGACGTGGGCTTCATGTACACGCTCTTCAGCCAGACGTTCTACGTCCTCCCCAAGCACGCCCTGGAGAAGGAGGACCCCGCCACGGTGGCCACCTCCAAGATCTGGGTGACGCCGGGCAAGGTGCCCGGCCTCGGGGCGTTCACGCTGAGCAGCTTCTCGCCGGGACAGCGCGCCGAGTTCAACCGGAACCCGCACTTCCGCACGCCCGTGAAGTTCCCCAAGCTCGTCCAGACGCTCGTGACGCAGGACGCGGCCACCCAGGAGCTGGCCTCGGGCGAGCTGGACGTGACGCTGCTGCAGCCCATCGACGTGGACACGGCCGCCCAGTGGAAGGACAAGGGCGTCGAGACGGTCCAGGCGAACTCGCCGGGCTTCGACCGCTACAGCATCAACCAGCGCAAGCCCTACCTCAAGGACAAGCGCGTGCGCCAGGGGCTCATCACCGCCGTGGACCGCCAGGGCATCATCGACTCGGTGTACGCGGGCCGCGCCACGCCCATCAACTCCTCCTTCACGTCTGCCACCGTCAAGAAGGACGGCTTCAAGGACTACGCGTACAACCCGCAGAAGGCCAAGCAGCTCCTCAAGGACGCGGGCTTCGACTTCAGCCGCGAGTTCGTCATCCGCGAGGTGAACAACAACGCCCAGCGGCGCTCCGTGGACCAGGTGGTGCTGAGGAACCTCCGGGACATCGGCGTCAACGCGGTCATCAAGCCCGTGGACCAGGCGCAGGTGGGCTCCATCCTCTCGGAGGGGGACTACGACCTCTTCCTCTACGGCGGCGGCAACTACAGCGCCGACCCGTCCACCAACATCCCGATGATCACCTGCGACGCCGCCATGCCCAAGGGCTCCAACCTCCCCGCGTACTGCAACCCGAAGGTGGACGAGCTCCTCGCCGCGGCCGCGGGGGAGACGGACCGCGCCAAGCGCGCGCAGATGCTCACCGAGGCGGGGCGCCTCGAGAACGACGACGTCTCCCACCTGTGGATCGCCCGCCCGACCCGCGACTACGCCTACAGCTCCGCGCTGACCGGCGGCGTCCGCGGCGGAGACGGCATGCCCGACCTGCTCCTGTCCGCGCAGGACTGGCAGACGAAGTAAGGAGGATCGGACATGCTGAGATTCATCCTGCGCCGGACGCTCACGATGCTGCTCGTGCTCTTCGTGGTGTCCGTGGCGCTCTTCGCCCTGAGCCGCTCGGCTCCCGGAGGCCCGCTCGCCTCGCTCGTGCCCCCGGACCAGATCGCGACGGCGGGCCCGCTCATCGAGGCCAAGAAGAAGGAGTTCGGCCTGGACCAGCCTCTGATCGTCCAGTACGGGCAGTGGCTCGGCCACTTCGTCCGCGGCGACCTCGGCACGTCCTTCCAGTTCGAGCGCCCGGTGAGCGAGCTCATCGGGGAGCGGATCGTCCCCACGCTCGAGCTCATGGGCCTCGGCCTGCTCTTTGGCAACCTCCTGGCGCTCGTGCTCGGCATGGTCCAGGCGGCCCGCAAGGGATCGGCGCTGGACTACGGCATCGGAACGGTCTCGCTGGTGCTCATGTCCACGCCGGCGTTCTTCCTCGCCATGCTGGGCGTGTTCTTCTTCTCCGCGAAGCTCGGCTGGCTGCCGTCCGCGCAGATGTCCACGCCGGGTGACGGGAGCTTCGGCGACCTCGTCCGGCACCTCGTGCTGCCCGTGGCCGTGCTCAGCGTGGTCCAGTGCGCCATGATGACGCGCTACGTCCGCGTGGGCCTGCTCGAGGAGCTCTCCAAGGACTACGTCCGCACGGCCACGGCCCAGGGCGCCACGGGCCTCCAGGCCCGGATGAAGGCCCTGCGCAACGCGCTCGGCCCGCTCGTCACGGTCATCATGGTCTCCGCGCCCACGCTGCTCGGCGGCGCCGTGGTGCTCGAGTCCGTCTTCGCGTGGCCCGGCATGGGCACGCTGGTCCTCTCCGCGATCGACTACCGCGACTACCCGGTCATCCTCGGCTTCGGCATGATCGTGGCGATCGTCGTCGTCGTGAGCAACCTTCTGGCCGACATCCTCGTGTCGGTCCTCGACCCGAGAGTGAGGCTGTGATGAGCGAGCTCGAGATCCCGACGACGACGGCGCCCGCCCGCGGTTCCGAGCCCGCGCCGCGCGGGGAGGACGCCCCGCGCGGGGAGGCCCTGCGCGGAGACGGCCCTCGCGCCGCCGAGCCCGCCCGCTCGAAGGACCGCAGCCCCGCGGCCCTCGCCTGGCGGCGGTTCTGGTCCAACCTGGGCGCGCGGTTCGCGCTCATCCTGCTCGCGCTCATCTTCCTGGCCGTGTTCCTGGGGCCGCTCGTGTTCGGGCTGGACCCGGACGCGCAGGACCTCAAGGCGAGCCTGACCGGCCCGTCCGCGGCGCACCCGCTCGGCACGGACCTGCTCGGACGGGACGAGCTCGCGCGGCTCTTCGCGGGCGGCCAGGTGTCCCTGCTCGTGGGCCTCGCCACGGCGGCGTCCGCGCTGGCGCTCGGCACGCTCATCGGCGTGGTGGCGGGCATGGCGGGCGGCGTCGTCGACTCCGTGCTCATGCGGATCACGGACGTCTTCATGGCCATCCCGTCCATCCTCGTGGTCATCGTGGCCGGCGGCATCCTCGGCCCGTCCATCCCGCTGCTCGTGGGGCTCATCGCGGCGTTCGCGTGGCCCACGTCGGCGCGCATCGCCCGCTCCGTGGTCCTCAGCGTCCGCGAGCTGGACTACGTGCAGGCCTCCGTGGCCGCCGGCACGCGCACGCCGACCGTCATGATGCGGCACCTCCTGCCCGCCGTCATCCCGCAGGTCACGGTCTCCGGCGCGATGCTCGTCTCCGTGGCCATCCTGACCGAGGCGGCGCTGTCCTTCCTCGGCCTCGGCGTGGTGCCGCCGCAGGCGTCCTGGGGCAACATGCTCCAGTCCGCGCAGTCCTACACGATCCTCACCGAGAAGCCGTGGCTGTGGCTCTCGCCGGGCATCGCGATCGTCCTGACGTCCCTCTCCGTCATCTTCATCGGCGACGGCCTGCGGGACGCCCTCGACCCGAAGGAGAGCCGATGAGCCTGCTCGACGTCCGCAACCTCTCGATCGACTTCGCCACGCTCGACGGCACGGTCCACGCCGTCCGGGACGTCTCCTTCTCCCTCGAGGCCGGGCAGTCGCTCGGCATCGTGGGCGAGTCCGGCTCGGGCAAGACCGTCTCCGTCCTCGCGCTCATGGGGCTGCTCGCCTCGAACGCGCGCGTGGCCGGCGGCGAGATCCTCTTCGACGGCCGGGACGTGCTGACCCTTCCGGAGCGGGAGCGCCGGGCCCTGCGCGGCCGCCGCATCAGCATGGTCTTCCAGGACCCGATGACCGCGCTCGACCCCGTCCAGCGCATCGGCGCCCAGATCGCCCGCGGCATCCGGTACCACGAGACCTCCGTGACACGCCGCGAGGCAGAGAAGCGGGCCGTCGAGGCGCTCGAGATGGTCGGCGTGCCGGACGCCGCGTCCCGCAGCCGCCAGTTCCCGCACCAGTGGTCCGGCGGCATGCGGCAGAGGGCCGTCATCGCGATGGCGCTCGTCAACCGGCCGGACCTCATCATCGCGGACGAGCCCACCACGGCCCTCGACGCCACCGTCCAGGCCCAGGTCCTCGACGTTCTGCGCACCGTCCGCGAGGAGCAGGGCTGCTCCCTCATCATGATCAGCCACGACCTCGAGGTGGTGCAGGACGTGGCCGACGACGTCGCGGTCATGTACGCCGGCACGATCGCCGAGAAGCTGCCCGCGCGGGACGTGTTCACGCAGTCCCAGCACCCTTACACGCGGGCCCTCGTCCAGGCGCGGCCGGGCTGGGGCCCGCGCGCGGAGCAGCTCGTCTCCATCCCGGGCCGCCCTCCGGAGCTGTTGCAGGTGCCCGAGGGCTGTCCGTTCGAGCCGCGCTGCGCCGAGTCCCACGGCCTGCCCGCGTGCCGGGACACTGTGCCGCGGCTGCTGCAGATCCGCGACCGCCAGGAGTCCGCCTGCCACCGGGCCGGGAAGCTGCCGCCGCTCGGCAGCCTGGAGAGCGCAAGGAGCGCACGATGAGCCATCCCGTTTCGCACCCCGAGCCCCGCCCGGAGGCCGGCCTGGAGGCCCGTCCCGAGCCCCGCCCGGAGGCGGAGGAGCTCTGCGCAGGCCGCTCCGCCGCGGAGTCCGGTCCGCACCGCGATTCTCGCCCCGAGGAGCCCGTCCTCGCCGTCGAGGACCTCAAGGTCCACATCCCCGTGAAGTCCGGCGGGAAGAAGGGCACGGTCAAGGCCGTGGACGGCGTGAGCTTCGAGCTGCGCCGGGGCCGGACGCTCGGGATCGTGGGGGAGTCCGGCTGCGGAAAGTCGACGACGGCGAAAGCCGTCATGCGCCTCGTCCAGCCCACCGGCGGGCGCGTGACGCTGCTCGGCTCGGAGATCTCCTCTGCGAAGGGCCGCGAGCTGCGGTCCCTGCGCAAGCACGTGCAGATGGTCTTCCAGGACCCGCATTCAGCGCTTAACCCTCGGCTGACGGTGGGCCAGATCATCGCCGAGCCGATGCAGGCCCAGGGCTTCCGCCGCGCCGAGATCCGGGAGCGGGTGGACGAGCTGCTCGAGCTCGTGGGCCTGCACCCGCGGCACCGCAGCGCATTCGCCCACCAGTTCTCCGGCGGACAGCGCCAGCGCATCGGCACGGCCCGGGCGCTCGCCACCAACCCCGACGTGCTCATCCTGGACGAGCCCGTCTCCGCCCTGGACGTCTCCGTCCAGGCCCAGGTGGTCAACCTGTTCAAGGACCTCCAGGAGCGGCTCGGCATCGCGATGGTCTTCATCTCCCACGACCTCTCCGTGGTGCGCCACGTGTCCGACGACGTGGCCGTCATGTACCTCGGCCGCATCGTGGAGCAGGGGCCGGCGGAGGAGGTGCTCGCCCGTCCGCAACACCCCTACACGCAGGCCCTGCTCTCGGCGGCGCCGGGGCGGCAGCACGCGCTCGAGTCGGGGCTCCTCGGCGAGGGCGGCCCGGCGGCCGGTCCCGGTGGAGAGCTGGAGGGCTCTGTGGGCGGGGCGGTGGGAGGCTCTGTGGGAGGAGCGGCCTCGGGCGCTGGCTCGCACGAGGCGGCTCACGGGCCGCGCCGGGCCGTGCGCGGCGGCGGACTGGCCGGCCTGGGCGAGCGGCTCGGGCTGCACCTCAAGAAGCCCGGGGCACCTGTGCGAGCGGCGTCCGCTCGCGAGTCCTCGCCTCAGCCGGAGCGCGACGCCAACGGCCGCATCATGCTCGCCGGCGACGTCCCCTCGCCCGTCAACCCGCCGAGCGGCTGCCGCTTCAGGACCCGCTGCTGGAAGGCCACGGAGGTCTGCAAGACGACGCCGCAGCTCGAGGCGCCGTCGGCCGCGGGGCGCTCGGCTGCGGGGCAGTCGGCCGCGGGGCGCTTGCGTGGCGGGGCCGGTGTCTCGGAATCGGGTGCGGCAGGCGTCTCGACACCAGACGCGGCCAGGGGCGGGGCCCAGGCTCCTCTGGGCGGCGGCATCGCCCCGATGCACGCGACTGCTCCCGGCGCTGCAGAGCACCGCGTGGCCTGCTTCCACCCGGGGGAGTAGGGCCGGCGTCGGCCTTCCCCGCTCCCGCCGGGCTCGTCTCGGGCCTCCAACCGGCTTCCCTCGGTCCTCCTGCGGGCGTCCACCGGGCTAGTGCACCCGAATCATTCGGTTTTTACCTGATTTTCCGAACGATTCGGGTGCACAAGCGTGCGGGAGGTCGCCGGTGACTCCGCGTGAGGCTTCGGCTCCCGTGCCCCTGAACGCGTCCTTCGGACGGCTTTCCGCACCAGAAATACGCAGATCAGCACGGCAGGGACGAGCAATGCGAGCGCGATGAGCGACGAGATCAGGGACTCGATCGGCGCCGGCACGAGCGGACTGGCAGCTGTCTGAAGAAACGCCGTGGCCTCCCTGGGTAGAGCTTCCGTCAGTCGGAGTGCGGGTCGATCAAGCCTCTCCACCCCTTGTGCACCCTCTGGTGTCAGTTTTCAGCCCGAATCCTGACACCAGAGGGTGCACAAGCGGGAGTACCGGGTGCACAAGCGAGGGAACCGGGTGTGTCAGCGCGGGCACCGAGCGCAGTCTGGGGCCGGGTGTGCAAGCCCGCTGATGCGAAGGCGGCTCAGCCCCGCTTCGGCGTCACCAGGTTGGTGATGCGGACGGTGCAGAGGCGGCGGCCGTCGTCGTCCCTGAGGACCACCTCGTGGGAGCAGAGGGTGCGGCCGAGGGAGATGGGCGTGGCTGTGGCCGTGACCCAGCCGGTGCGAGAGGAGCGGTGGTGCGTGGCGTTGACGTCCACGCCCACGCAGACCTTGCCCATCGTGGAGGCGTGCTTGACCGCCGCCCAGGAGCCCGTGGCCTCGCCGAGCGCCACCATCGCGCCGCCGTGGAGGAGCCCGAAGGACTGGCGGTTGCCCTCGATGGGCATGCGGGTGACCACTTTCTCGACGGACTCTTCGAGGACTTCAACGCCCATGCGCTGGTCGAGCTCGCCGAGGGCGATGGTCCAGACCTCGTGAGTCGCGGTGGGCTCGGAGCCGTTCTGGGGCTTGCCCTGGGGGGTGGTGCCGCTCGGAAAGGCTGCGCCGCTCGAAGGGGTGCTGGGAGGGGTCTGCGTCATACGGCCATGCTATCCAGCGGAGCCTCGCCCTGTGGCTCGCGTCACTGTTAGGCTGGGTCAAAATACTGACCGATCGTTCAGGAAAGGCCGCCGTGACTGTCGAACTCCTTCCCAGCTTCCTCCGCAACGAGTGGACCACCCCGACCTCCACGGAGGCCACGGACGTCCTCGACGCCTCCACCGGCGAGCTCCTCAATCGCGTGGCCAAGGACGGCCTGGACACGGCCGGCGCCGTCGACTACGCCCGGACCACCGGCCAGGAGAAGCTCGGCGAGCTGACCTTCCACCAGCGCGCACTCCTGCTCAAGGAGCTGGCCAAGCACCTCACGGCCAACAAGGACCGCCTCTACGAGATCTCGGCCAAGACGGGCGCCACAAAGGTGGACTCGATGGTGGACATCGACGGCGGCATCGGCGTCCTCTTCACGTTCGGCTCGAAGGGCCGCCGGGAGCTGCCCAACTCCAACGTGATCGTGGACGGCCCCGCGGAGGTGCTCTCCAAGGACGGATCGTTCGTGGGTGAGCACATCTACACGCGCATTCCCGGCGTCGCCGTGCAGATCAACGCCTTCAACTTCCCGGTCTGGGGCATGCTGGAGAAGTTCGCGCCGGCGTTCCTCGCGGGCGTCCCCACGATCGCCAAGCCGGCCACGCCGTCCGCGTACCTGGCGGTGGAGTGCGTCAAGCTCATGCAGGACTCGGGGATCCTCCCGGAGGGCTCGCTCCAGATCGTCGCCGGCAGCGCCCGCGACCTCCTGGACACCCTCGACTACCGGGACATGGTCTCCTTCACCGGCTCCGCCTGGACGGCCAAGGCCCTCAAGAAGCAGGCCGAGGAGCGGGGCATCCGCTTCACCAACGAGGCCGACTCCCTCAACGCCGCCATCCTCGGCGAGGACGTGAAGGAGGGCAGCGCCGAGTTTGACGCCTTCGTCCGCGCCATCGTCACCGAGATGACCGTCAAGGCCGGGCAGAAGTGCACGGCGATCCGCCGCATCATCGTGCCCGAGGGCATGAAGAAGGCTGTGGAGGACGCCGTGGCCGCGCGGCTCGCCCAGAAGATCACCGTGGGCGACCCCCGCGCTGAGGGCACCACGATGGGCGCACTCGTCTCCACGGGCCAGCTCAAGGACGTCCGCGAGGCCGTGGGCCGGCTCGAGTCCGCGGGCGGCCGCAACGTCCTCGACTCCCTCGACGTCCCGGGGGAGGGCGCCTTCATGGCTCCGGTCCTCCTCGACTGGGAGAACGCGGACGCGCCGGAGGTCCACGAGATCGAGGCCTTCGGTCCGGTCGCCTCCGTCCTCGGGTACACGGACGCCGACGACGCCGTGCGGCTGGCCGCCAAGGGGTCCGGCTCCCTCGTGGCCACGGTCTGCTCGGGGGACCCGAAGGTGGTCTCCGAGCTCGGCCTCGGGATCTCCGCCCACCACGGCCGCGTGCACATCCTCAACGCGGAGACTGCGCGAAGCTCCACGGGCCACGGCTCGCCGGTGCCGCACCTGGTCCACGGCGGCCCGGGCCGTGCAGGCGGCGGCGAGGAGCTCGGCGGCATCCGCTCCGTCAAGCACCACATGCAGCGCACGGCCGTGCAGGGCTCGCCGAACATGCTCACGGCGTTGACCGGCCAGTGGCACACGGGTGCAGACCGGCGGATCGCAGGCGCGGACAAGTTCGGCGGCGACCCCTCGATGGAGCACCCGTTCCGCAAGTCCCTCGCAGAGCTGCGGATCGGCGACTCCTTCGCCTCGGACCTGCGGACGGTGAAGCTCGAGGACATCTCGGCGTTCGCGAACGAGACCGGCGACACCTTCTACGCCCACACCAACCAGGAGGCCGCCGAGGCCAACCCGTTCTTCCCGGGAATCGTGGCCCACGGCTACCTGCTCGTCTCCTGGGCGGCCGGACTGTTCGTCTCCCCGGAGCCGGGCCCTGTCCTCGCCAACTACGGCCTGGAGAACCTGCGCTTCATGACGCCCGTCCCCGCGGGCGACTCGATCCGCGTGGAGCTCACGGCCAAGAAGATCACGCCGCGCGAGACGGACGAGTACGGCGAGGTGACCTGGGAGGCGGTCCTCTACAACCAGGATGACGAGATCGTGGCGATGTACGACGTCCTCACCCTCGTGGCCAAGACCCGCTAGGGGAACCCGAGCGCGCCGAGGGCGATGCTCAGCCCCGTCATCACCGCAGGGACGCCGAGAACCAGGAGCTCATGCCGCTCCAGTGCTCTCAGTGTCCCTGCGGCGTATGAGGGCACCAGCACATGGGCGAGGACGCGGAGGGCCCACTCGCCCGCAGAGGCCGGCGGATGGAGCAGGACGCCCAAGCTGGCGATGAGGACGAAGACGAGCACGTCCCGCGGCGTGGGCCGTGCGAAACGGTGGCCGAACGGGACGCTCCACTCGGCACTCGCGGCGTACATGTAGCGCACCCGCTGGAGCTCGAAGAGCAGTGTCAGGACGGCCAGAAGGCCGATCGGCGCCAGGCTCAGCGGTGGTGTCTGCATGCGTTCTCCTCAGACGTGGTCTGAAAGATATAGCACGCGTTCGTTGAAGCGAGTCAAGTTGATCGCTTCGCGCGGCTCACGCCCCACGGGCCGCGGGCGGGATCGGGGAGGCGGGTCACGACGTCGTCGGAGTCCTGCGGCGGATCGACCTCGTCGATCGACGCCACGATGTAGTACACGTCCACGCGCAGCGCCTTGGCCAGCCGCTGGATGAGTCCCAGCGTGGGGTTGGCGGGTGTGGCGGTGCGTCCGCGGCTGCTGTGCCCGTTCTCCAGGAGGCTGAGGTGCTGGAGTGAGATGCCTGCCACCTGGGCGACCTGCTCCTGCGTCATCTGCAGGCTCTGCCGCCGCTCCCGGAGCCGACGGCCCAGAGCATAGGCCTGCTCTTGGGTGGGCGTGGGCTTGGGCATGCTTCAACTTGAAACTGCAGCGTCACATTTCGTCTTCAATCTAAACATTGAAAATGGGCGCGCGCACAACAAGGCGCTCAAGATGGGGCGGGAACCCCGCCGTTCCGGGGGAGTGTGACTGTGCATGCTCACGTGGGAGCGGTCGAGGCGGGTGCAGACGGCGTCACAGAACGTCACACACGGACACACTTCGTCACATTGAGTCGTCCGTGCCGCCGTGCCGCCGTGCCGCTGTTTCGCGGGGGGGGGTGTCGGGCTCTACCGAACTCGTCTGTTGCGAGTTGGAGGAATAGCGGCCGCTATTCCTCCAACTCGCAACAGACGATGACGAGTGTGTGGGTGAGTGCGAGTGCGAGGCTGAAAGCGAGGGCCAGGCTCAGCGGGACAGCCCTCCTACGCCCGCACGCCCTCCAGCAGCACCGACGTCACCGTGTCTGCGAGCTCGTCCGCCGTGCGGTTGCCCGGCCGGTGCCATTCCACGATGGAGTTGATCATGCCGAACATGAGCCTCGCCAGCACGCGTGCCTCAACATCGGTGCGGAGCGCCCCCGAGTCCTGGGCGTCCCGGATGACCTCGGAGGTGCGGCGGTCCACGGCGCGGCGGCGGGCGATGGCCTCGTTCTCCACCTCGGAGTTGCCCCGCAGGCGCAGCAGCAGGCGCACCTCCGGCTGCTTCTCGATGAGCACCTTAACTGTGCCCCGCATGAGCAGCTCGAGCGTGTCCACGGGGGAGGAGCCCCGCTCGGCGGCGTCGTCGGCCGCGGCCTCGAGGGCGGAGAGGGCGTCGTCGAGCGCCAGGCGCAGAAGCTCCACCTTGCTCGGCACGTGGTGGTAGATCGCGGACTTGGAGAGGCCCAGGGCCTCGGCGAGCATGCCCATGCTCGCGGCCTCGTACCCGTGCCGGGTGAAGACGTCCACGGCGGCGACGAGGACCGCCTCTTGGTCGTATCCGGGGCGGCCGCGCTTCGCAGAGGACTTCACACTCACAGTCATTCAGCAAACCCCGTTCCGGGCTCGCCGCGCAACTGAGTGTGGCGGGCGGCACGGGCGCCGTCGTTCCCCGGGAGGGAACGCCGCACCCGCGCCGCCGCCGTTGGCAGCGCAGTCCCCGCCCGCGCCGACATGGGAGAGGCCTCCCTCAGCGCTTGTCCCGCGGGTCCTCGCCGGCCTTGAGGCCGCGGAGGTCGTGGATGCGCTTGAGCTTGCCGGAGGAGCGGGCGAGCGTGCCCGGGTCCACCACCTCGATGGTGCAGGAGGAGCCCACGCGCACCTTGATGGCGTGCTTGAGCTCGGCGGCGGCGGAAACGCGCCGATCCGCCTCGCAGTCCTCCCGCGCCTCGATGCGCACGGTCAGCTCGTCCATGATCTTCGGCCGCGTCAGCTCCAGTTGGAAGTGCGGGGAGAGGCCGCGGATGCCGAGCGCGATCTCCTCGATCTGCGAGGGGAACAGGTTGACCCCGCGGAGGATGATCATGTCGTCGCTGCGGCCCGTGATGCGGCCCATCCGGCGGTGTCCCGGGGTGGCGGTGCCGGGGAGCAGCCGCGTGAGGTCGTGCGTGCGGTACCGGATGATCGGCAGCGCCTGCTTGGTCAGGGATGTGAAGACGAGCTCGCCCGGCTCGCCGTCCCGCATGGTCTGGGAGGCGTCGAACGGGTCGATGATCTCCGGCCGGAAGTGGTCCTCCCAGATGTGCGAGCCGTCCTTGGTCTCGCAGGACTCGCCGGCCACGCCCGGGCCCATGACCTCGGAGAGCCCGTAGATGTCGCACGCGTTGAGGTCCCACGCCTGCTCCAGCTCGCGCCGCATCTCCTGCGTCCACGGCTCCGCGCCGAGCACCGCGGTCTTGAGGCTCGTGGCGCGCGGGTCGAGGCCCATCTTCTGCATGGCGTCCGCGATGGCCAGCAGGTACGTGGGCGTGGCCAGGATGGCGTCCGGCTCGAAGTCCTGGATGAGCTGGATCTGCTTCTCCGTCTGGCCTCCGGACATCGGGATGACCGTGGCGCCGAGCCGCTCCGCGCCGTAGTGCGCGCCGAGGCCGCCCGTGAAAAGCCCGTAGCCGTACGCGTTGTGGACCTTGTCCCCGGGCTTCACGCCGGAGAGGCGCAGGCAGCGCGCCACGAGGTCGGCCCAGTTGCCGATGTCCTCGGCCGTGTAGCCCACCACAGTCGGCAGTCCCGTGGTGCCCGAGCTCGCGTGGATGCGGGTCACCTGCGACTGCGGCACCGCGAACATCCCGAACGGGTACGTCTTCCGCAGGTCCTCCTTCTCCGTGTAAGGGAACTTCGCGAGGTCGTCGAGCTCCTTGAGGTCTGAGGGGTGCACGCCGTGCGCGTCGAACTTCTCCTTGTAGAGGGGCACGTTCGCGTAGGCGTAGTTCACCGTCCACTGGAGCCGCTCGAGCTGCGCCGCCTCGATCTGGTCTCGCGAGGCGGTCATCGCGTTCTCATTGGTCACGCCGGAGGTGTTCGGGTGCGTTCCGGGGGCTGTGTTCGCCGGTTCGTCGATGACAGTCACGGGGAGTCCTTCTGCCTGGGGTCGGGTGATCGGGTGTGCGTTCGCGGGTGCGCTGGGGCCGGGGACGACGACGGCGGCCGTCGTCGTTCTCTCCGAAGCCGCCCGCGGGGGTCAGCGGCGCGGGATGGTGCGGGAGCGGCCGCGGAACTCGGCGACGGTCACGGGCTCGCCGCCTTCGCGCTCCTGGGTGACGGTGATGTCGCAGATGCCGCTGCGGCCGGCTCGGGCGCGCTCGGCGGCGACGGCCGTGAGCGTCAGGCCCGGCAGCGCGGGCGCGATGTAGTTGATGTCCACGCCGGCGGCGACGGTGATGGTGTCTGTGGCGTCGGGGTCGTTGCAGGCGAGGGCGAACGCCGTGTCCGCGAGCGCGAAGACCATGCCGCCGTGGCCGATCCCGAAGCCGTTGAGCATCTCGGGGCGCAGCACCATGGTGCACGTGGCGCGACCGGGGCCGTGGTCCACCACCTCGAGGCCGAGCCAGGCGCTGGCCGCGTCCTTCTCCATCATGGGGTGGGGCTGCGGGCACTCGGCGCGGATCTCCTCGGCGGGCTGGGACGGCGCGGCCTCGGATGACGCCGTTTCAGACGCGGCTTCAGACGCGGCTTCGGGTGACGCGGCCTCGCGGGGATGGGGCGGGTTCGCCTCGCTGGGCACGGGACCTCCTGGGGGTGGTCTGGTGTCGGCTGGATCACAAATACTGACCGATTGTTCAGTATCTTTTCAGTGACCCAGCTCACCGTCAAGCGAGGGTTCGCCTGGTGGGCCCGGCAGAGGACGGTCCCGCCCCGCCCCCGTCTACCCCCCCGCCGCCTGCCCCGCATGCGTTTGTGGCGCGTTTCGTGCGAAATCGGGCTGGATTTCGCACGAAACGCGCCACAAACGGGGAAATGGGTTGGGGAGGGAGAGGGGCGGGAGAGAGGGAGGGGGCTAGCCGTCCACCCGCTCCACCGCGTCCAGGTGGCCCAGGAGCCAGGCGACGTCCCAGGCGTAGTCCTTCCAGCCCTCGTACCGGCCGGAGGCTCCGCCGTGGCCGCCGTCCATCTCGGTCTTGAGGACGATCGGCGCCTCGCCCTCCTGGTTCTCCCGGAGGACCTGCACCCACTTGGCGGGCTCGACGTAGAGGACGCGGGTGTCGTTGAGGCTCGTCACCGCGGCCACGGCGGGCAGCCGCGCGGGCTTGACGTTCTCATAGGGGGAGTAGGACTTCATGTACGCGTAGACCTCGGGCTCCGTGATGGGGTTGCCCCACTCCTCCCACTCGAGGGCGGAGAGCGGCAGGTTCGGGTCCAGGATGGTGGTCAGCGCGTCCACGAACGGCACCTGCGCCACCACGGCCCGGTAGAGCTCGGGTGCCAGGTTGACCACGACACCCATGAGGAGGCCGCCGGCCGAGCCGCCCATCGCCGCGAGGCGCGAGCCGTCCGCCCACTTCTCCGCCGCGAGCCAGCGGGTCACGTCCACGAAGTCCGTGAACGTGTTCTTCTTGGACAGCTTCTTGCCGTCCGTGTACCAGGCGCGGCCGAGCTCGCCGCCCCCGCGCACGTGGGCCGTGACCCAGAGGACGCCCCGGTCCAGCACGGAGAGCCGCGCTGCGGAGAAGCGGGGGTCCATGGAGGCCTCGTAGGACCCGTACCCGTAGACGACCGCCGGGGCGGTCCCATCCCGCGGGGTGTCCTTGCGCTTGACGATCGACACCGGGATGCGGGTCCCGTCCGCGGCCGTGGCCCACTCGCGGACGGCCTCGTAGGCGGAGAGGTCCGCGTTGGGGACCTCGGTCTCCTTGAGCGTGGCCAGAGAGCCGGTGGCCGGGTCGTAGCGGATGACCCGCTCCGGCGTCACGTAGGAGACGTAGTGGAGTGTGAGGAACGGGGACTCGTAGGAGCTGCCGGCGCTCACCGAGTACATCTCCTCCTCGAAGTCCGGGGTGAGCGGCGTCAGCCCGGCGGCGGTCCCGCCGGCCGCCGCGGATGCCGCGGCCGTCCCGCCCGCGGCCCCCGAGCCGGCGGCTGCGCCCGCCCGTGAGCCGGCCCCCGAGCCGGCGGCGGCCCCCGTCCCGGGCGCCGCCAGCGCCTCGACCTGCTCGCGCGGGAACACGGCGAAGGCCGGCACGGTGTCCTCGCGGCGGCTCACGAGCACCCAGCGCTCGGTGACGCCTGCGCCGTCCACCTTGACCGTGTCCCGGTGCTCCACCACGGGGATCCAGGACTGCTCCGCCCACGGCTTCTCGAGCTCCGCGGCCGTGGCCAGCGCCACCGCGTTGTTGGCGCCGTCCCGGTTGTGGGTGATGAGGTAAGCCGGCTCGCCGCCCGCGAGCATGGCGTCCGCCGAGGCGAGGAGCCCGGCCTCGCGGGGGATGAGGACGCGGGGGCGGGCGTCGTCGTCGGTGGCGGGGGAGCCCTCGCCGCCGGTGAGGGGAAGGGTCCGGATCTCGGAGACCTCGGAGTTGCCGATCTCGATGAGGAGCTCGCGCTTGTCACTCGAGAGGCCCATCCCGGTCCACAGGGACACGTCCGGCTCCTCGAAGAGGAGGGCGTCCGGAGCGTCCGATCCGATCCGGTGCCGGAAGAGGCGGTACGGGCGCCAGGACTCGTCCGGCATGAGGTAGTACAGCTCAGAGGCGTCCGGCGAGAGGACGAGCCCCGCCATGGTCCCTGGGATCTCGTCCGGCAGCAGCTCGCCGGTGGAGAGGTCCTTGACGCGGATGGTGTAGCGCTCGTCGCCGGCGTTGTCCACGGAGTAGGCGAGCCAGCGGCCGTCCTCGGAGAGGTCCAGGCCGCCGAGGGAGAAGAACGGCTGGCCCTCGGCGAGCGCGTTGCCGTCGAGGATCACCTCCTCGCCCTCCACGGGCACGCCCGGCTCCACCACCGGCGGCGTCCAGTCCGCCTCCGCGTTCCCGGTGGTCTGCGCGGCCACGCGGCAGTGCACCCGGTACTGTTGCCCCTCGACCGTCCGCGAGAAGTACCAGTACCCGTTCATGCGCTGCGGCACGGAGAGGTCCGTCTCCTTGGTGCGGGCCTTGATCTCCCCGAAGACCGCCGTGCGGAGACCCTCGAGAGGCTGCGCGACGGCGTCCGTGTAGGCGTTCTCCGCCTCCAGGTGCCGCCGCAGCTCGGGCGACTCCTTCTCCCGCATCCACTCGAACCGGTCCGTGAACACGTCCCCGTGGAACGAGCGCTCGCGGGGCTCCTGGCGGGCGGCGGGCGCCTCGGCGCCGGCGGCGGCCTCGGCCAGAGCGGACAGGATCGGGGCTGGAGTCTGCGTCATCCCACCAGAGTAGGCGAGGACGGTTCTCACGTGGAGTCTGTGACGCAGTGTGACGCCCGTGGAAGAATCCCGTCCCATGAACACGTCCGCGCCGCACCCCAATCCGCACATCGCCGCGTGGAGAGACGCGCTCCGGACAGGGGAGCGGCTCCTCGGGGTCCGGGCCCGCCTCCTCGGCCTTCCCGGCTGGCAGGTCTCCGTCAGCGTGGACGGGGAGCCCCTCGGGGACATCGCCGGCGGGCTCGCGGACGTGGAGACCGGCCGTCCCATGACGCCGACGACGCCGCTGCGCGTCGCCTCCCAGTCCAAGTCCTTCACGGCCACGGCCGTGCTCCAGCTCGCGGAGCAGGGCCGGCTGCGCCTGCACGAGACGGTGGCGGAGCACATCCCGGAGCTCGCGGGGACCGCGCTCGCGGACGCGACCCTGTTCGAGCTGCTCTCCCACACGTCGGGCGCCTCGCGCGACGGCGCGGACGCCGTGTACTTCCAGCTCCGGCGCCCGTTCCCGGACCGGGAGGAGCTGATCGAGACGGCCCGCTCGGCGAAGACGCTCGAGCGCCACGAGCGCCTCAAGTACTCGAACGTCGGCTTCGCCCTGTTGGGCCTCGTCGTGGAGGCCGCTTCCGGCCGGACCTTTGCGGAGTACCTGGAGGAGGGCATACTGCGGCCGCTCGGGCTGGAGCACACCTCCGCGGCGATGACGGGGCGCGAGGACGAGCTCGCCACCGGGTACACGGGGTTCGGCGCGGACCTCGGCGACCCCCTGCGCCGGGTGCCCGTGGACCACGTGGAGTCCCGCGCGCTGGCGTCCGCCGGCGGGGTGTGCTCCACGGCGAGGGACCTCTGCCGCTTCTTCTCCGC
The DNA here is from genome assembly GCF_020483305.1 of Arthrobacter sp. UM1. Classification (GTDB taxonomy): domain Bacteria; phylum Actinomycetota; class Actinomycetes; order Actinomycetales; family Micrococcaceae; genus Falsarthrobacter. The sequence goes on along the minus strand of NZ_JACWAB010000003.1, from coordinate 287,143 downwards.
CCACCTGCCCGAGGCGGGGGAGCGCCCGCGTGAGCGAGTCTGCGGACTCCTCTCGGAGGACTCCAAGCGGCTCTCCCGGCGCCCGGTGAACACGGTCCGGGGGCGCGGCTACGGGCTCGGCCTCATGACGGAGGAGATCGAGGGCCGTGCGACCATCGGCCACTCCGGCGGCTATCCCGGCTTCATCTCCCGGACGTGGGCGGTGCCGGAGACCGGCGTCGTGCTCTCCGTCTGCACCAACGCCGCAGACGGGCCGGCCAACGAGTTCGGCCGCACGCTCTTCGCCCTCGCCGAGCTCGCGCTCGCGCCCGCGGACCCCTCCGTGCGGGGACTCGACGCCTCTCAGCTCTCGCGGTTCGAGGGCGAGTTCGCGGACCTCTGGGGCCGCCTGCACGTGGCGCGGCTCGGCCGGAACCTGTACCTCCTGCCGGCGGGGCAGCCCGTCGACTCCTCCGCGGCGCCGTGCGCCGTCCGGGACAGCGCGACCCTCGTGGACCAGGACCCCACGGGCTTCCGGGGTCCCGGCGAGCCCGTCCGCTTCGAGTTCGACGACGACGGCCGGCCCCGGGGCCTCCGCACCAGCGAAGGCATGGACCTGGTCCGGGCCGAGGACTTCACGCTCCCCGCGGACCGGATCCGGCGCCAGTTCTAGAGAAGGCTCCCCGGGCGGGGCGCGCTGTGTCCGGATCTGCTGAGGTGCTCGCGCGCCATCGCTGCGAATCGGCGGTTGCCGCAGCGCTCAAGCCGGTTCAAGATCGCCTCGACAGAAAGCGGCGGGGCGCTCGTCTCTGCCGCCTGTCGATTCAGGACGTCGAGGACTCGGGCAGGCTCCTGCTCCAACTGGCTGACGAGAAAGGCGTCTGGGGTGAGGACCGAGATGTCGTGGTGCTCAAGCGCTTGTGCAGGAAAATCCCTGATGTTGCTTGTCACGATGACGTCGGCGCCTGCCTCGATGGCAGCGGCGAGAACATGCAGATCCCCCTCGTCGGGCAGAGCTAGGCCGGGCAGCAGGCGCTCCCACCCGCTGACGGATGCGTTCGGAAACGCTTGATTCATGCTCTGGAAGCGGCGGCTCCTGCGGTCTGCCGCCAGCCGGGGATGGACGCGTTCCAAGGCCATGTCGACTTCCCGGAGGATGAGTGACGTCCACAGCGGGTGATAGAGACCGGCGGCGCCCAGCCGCAGCAGCGTGTCTGTCTGTGAGGCCGGAACCAGGACACACGCGTCCAGGACGGCGCGGAATCGAGTCACCTGCCCCGCTTGTGCAGCTCACGCCGGGCTGCCGCGAGGGCTTCACGGTAGGACTCGGCGTCCATCTCGTAGAGGCCGGACTTCTGGGCGTCCACGGTGAGCTCCGCGAGCGCGCTCTGCTGTGCCGCTGCGCTTCTCTGCTGGTACTCGAGAACGTCTTCGAGACGTACGCGTCTGTGGGTTTCGCCGAGGGCGAGGTCAGACGGCAGGCGTCCGTCCTCGAGCAGCCTGACGAAGGCGGGCCTACTCATCCCGAGGAAGTCTGCCGCCTCCTGGGCGGTCAGCGTCTGGTTCACCGGAGCCACGGTGATGGCCTTTCCTGCCTTCAAGGCCTCAGCGGCGTCTCGAAGGACATGGAAGACCTCAAGCGGGAGAGGCACGGTTTCGCCGTCGGGCCCGACGAGCGCCGCCGGCTCTTCGAGGCCGTCCAGGAAGCGGCCCAGGTCGAACATCTTCTCGAGGTCTGCAGGCGGGAGAACGGTATGACCGGTGGGCGCGTTCGGAGACATGGACTCAGGCTATGCCCGGCTGTCCGAGGCCGGGAAGCGGCATCCGAGATGTGAGAACACGTGTGCTCCCTACCCCCGCGTCGCCTCCTCCAACAGGTAGAGCGCGTGCTCGAACGGGCGCCCGGTGGCGTTGCGCAGGCCCATCTCGCACGTCCGGTTGCCGGAGACGTACGCGTCCACGGGCGCCTCGCGCTCGATCGCCTCGAGCCCCTCGCGCTCGTCCCGCGTGGCGGACTCGACGAGCTCCGGGTGCAGCAGCCCGCGGTCCCCGGCCGTGCCGCAGCACGTGGCGCCCGGCGGGATGAACGCCTCCTCGGCGCCGAACCGCGCCACCTCGAGGAGGTCCTCGATGATCCCGAGGTGGGACATCGAGCACGTCGGGTGCACTGCCACCCGGCCGTGCGCGGCGCTCGCGGTCAGCTCCGGCAGCAGCTCGCGGCGCGTCCACGTGATGATGTCCTCCACGCGGACCTGCTCGAACCGCTCCCTCGCCTCGCCCTCGAGCTGTCCCGGGACCTCGGCGAGGACGCCGTGGGTGCAGCTCGCGGCGTCGAGCAGGACGGTGAGGCGACCGCCGTCGGACCACCGCCAGAGGCTCTCCGCGAGCCGCTCGGACATCGCCTTCTTGGCCGCCGCGTACCCCTTGGAGCTGAACGGCGTGGCGCAGCAGTTCCCGGCCGCGTCCTCGGGGATCGCCACGGGCTTCCCTGCGCGGCGGGAGAGCTCGACGACGGTCTCCGGCAGGCCCGGGCCCTCCCCGTCCCGCCCGAAGATCCGGTTGATGCAGGCCGGCATGTAGACGGCCGCCGCCTCCTCGGCCGGCGCCCCGGCGGGCAGCGCTCCCCGGCGGGCGGGCGGCAGGCCCTCGCGCGCCGTCGGGACGAGGTCCTCGGACATGACCTTCCGGACCGCCTCGGTCACGGCCCCGAGGAGCGCCGTGCCCCTCTCCGCGCCGAGGAGGCGGGACGCGATGCCCGCCGCCCCGAGGCCGGCCCGGGCGGACGCCTCGACGAGCGCCCAGTTCCTCGCGAGCAGCAGCGCGGCCTTCTCCGCCGCGTCCGTGGCCTCGCGGGCGCGCAGCTCCTTGACGAGCTCGCCCGTGTCGATCGAGACCGGGCACGCCACCGCGCAGGTGCCGTCCGCGGCGCACGTGTCGAGGCCGTCGTACTGGTACTCGTCCTGGAGGGCCTCGAGCACGGGCGAGCCCTCGGGCTGCCGGGCCATCTCGCGCCGCAGGACGATCCGCTGGCGCGGTGTCACGGTGACGTTGCGGGAGGGGCAGACGTTCTCGCAGAACCCGCACTCGACGCAGTCCGTGGCCGCGGCCTCGATCTGCGGCACGGACTTGAAGTTGCGCAGGTGCACGCGCTGGTCCCGGGTCAGCTTGATGTCCGGGGCGAGGATGCCGTGGGGGTCGATCAGGTCCTTGACCCGCCACATGAGCTCGAACGCCTGGGTGCCCCACTCGCGCTCCACGAAGGGCGCCATGCCGATCCCCGTGCCGTGCTCGGCCTTGAGCGAGCCGTCATACGTGCCGAGGATGAGGTCCGCGAACTCCTCCATGAACACGGCGTACGCCTCGACGTCCTCGGGCGTCTCGAACCGGGGCGTGAGGAAGAAGTGGAGGTTGCCGAACGCCGCGTGGCCCATGACGTAGTCCGGGTGCCCGTGGCGGCGCAGCAGCTCCATGAGGTCCTTGGAGGCCTCGCCGATGCGGGACGGCGGCACGCAGAGGTCCTCCGTGATGAGCGCGGAGCCCTGCGGCCGCTGCTTGCCGAGCAGGGCGAACAGCCCGCCGCGGATCTCCCACGCCTGTGCGATCTCGGCCGCGTCCCGGGTGAAGCGGAGCTCCTCCGTGAGCTCCGCCTCCGCCAGCACGTGCTCGACGGCGGCGATGCGCTCGTCCAGCCCGGCGTCGTCGTGCCCCGAGACCTCCACGAGGAGGGCGGCCGACTCGTCCGGGAGGTCCGCCCAGGAGGCCGGGGCGCCCTCGAAGTTGCCCACGGACTCGCGGAGCACGGGCGCCACGAGGAGCTCGCACGCGTCCGCGCCGGCCTCGACGATCCGGTGCACGTAGCCGGCGGCCTGCTCGATGTCCGGGAGCATGACCCACGCGACGGCCTGGCGGGTGGCGAGCGGCTGGGTCTTGAGCACGGCTTCGGCGAGGAAGCCGAGCGTGCCCTCGGCGCCCACGACGAGCCGCTTGAGGATCTCGCTCGGCGAGTCCCCGTCGAGGAACGCGTCCAGGCGGATGCTGTTCGTGTTGCGGATCGTGTACTTGTGCCGCAGGCGCTCCACGAGGTCGGAGTCCGCGCGGATCTCGTCCCGGAGGGCGGTGAGGCCGCGGACGAGCTCCGGCTCGGCGGCGGCGAGGCGCTCGTCCGCGTCCGGGGCCTCGGTGTCCAGGACGTAGCCGGAGGGCAGGACGATCGTGGCGTCCACCATCGAGTGGTAGCTGTCCTGGGCCACGGTGCAGCGCATGCCGCCGGAGTTGTTGGAGACGGCGCCGCCGATGGTCGCGATGGACATCGAGGCCGGGTCCGGGCCGAACTTGCGGCCGTGGAGCGCGAGCATGGTCCGGACTCCGGAGAGGACCTCGCCGGGGCGGGCGCGGAGGTTCTCGCCCTCGAGGCGCATTCCGCGGAAGTGGGTGCGGACGTCCACGAGGATGTCGTCCCCCTGGGACTGGCCGTTGAGGGAGGAGCCGCCCGAGCGGAACGTCAGGTGACGGCCGTGCTCGCGGCAGTAGGCGAAGAGGCGCGCGACGTCGTCGGCGCTGCGGGGAGAGACGACCGCCTGCGGGTGGAGGCGGTAGGGGCTCGCGTCCGAGGCGAAGCGCACGAGGTCCAGGGCGCGCGTGCGGACCTGCTCGGGGCCGAGCGCCTCGGCCAGGCCGCGCGTCAGGTCCTCCGGCGTGCCCCCGGCGAGCTCCTCGGGGAAGCGGTCGGGCTGCACGCCGCCGCCCGGCGTCCCCTCCGCCGCTTCAGGCCGTCCGATTCTCCGCGCGTTCTTCTCCAAGAGCCGTCCCATGCCTCCCACGCTACGCGCAGAGCGTTGCGCACGTCACAGTGTTTCCATATACTGAACGAGCGGTCAGTAATTCGCCGCACGACCGGGCGCGCCCTGAGGCGCCCGGGCTGTCGAGAAGAGTGAGGAACCATGACTGAGCGCAACGCGACCCCGCTGCGCAGCGTCCCGGAGGCGGAGGTCTCGCCCGAGCAGGCGGCCCACGACGCCGAGGGGCAGGAGCTGTTCGACCGCATCATCGCGGAGGACTCCCGGATCGAGCCCCGCGACTGGATGCCCGCCGCCTACCGCAAGACCCTGCTGCGCCAGATCAGCCAGCACGCGCACTCCGAGATCATCGGCATGCAGCCGGAGTCCAACTGGATCACCCGCGCGCCGAGCCTCAAGCGCAAGGCCATCCTCATCGCCAAGGTCCAGGACGAGGCCGGCCACGGCCTCTACCTCTACTCGGCCGCCGAGACGCTCGGCCAGGGCCGCGACCAGATGATGGAGGACCTCATCGCGGGCAAGGCGAAGTACTCCTCGATCTTCAACTACCCCGCGGTGACGTGGGCGGACATGGGCGCCATCGGCTGGCTCGTGGACGGCGCCGCCATCTGCAACCAGGTGCCGCTCTGCCGCGCCAGCTACGGCCCCTACGGCCGCGCGATGGTCCGCATCTGCAAGGAGGAGTCCTTCCACCAGCGCCAGGGCTTCGAGATCCTCCTCGAGCTCTCCAACGGCACCCCGGCCCAGAAGAAGATGGCCCAGGACGCCGTCAACCGCTGGTACGCGCCCGCGCTCATGATGTTCGGCCCGCCGGACGAGGACTCGCCGAACTCCAAGCAGTCCATGGCGTGGAACATCAAGCGCTTCTCCAACGACGAGCTGCGGCAGCGCTTCCTCGGCATGATGGTGGAGCAGGCGAAGGTGCTCGGCCTCACCCTCCCGGACGAGGACATCCGGTACAACGAGGAGACGGGCAAGTGGGAGCACGGCCCGCTCGACTGGGACGAGTTCAAGAACGTCCTCAAGGGCCAGGGCCCGTGCAACGCGCAGCGCATGGAGCGCCGCCGCGAAGCCCACGCGGAGGGCGCGTGGGTCCGAGAGGCGGCCGCAGCGTACGCCGCCAAGCAGGCACAGAAGGAGTCCGCAGCGTGACCCAGCATGAATCCTGGCCTCTCTGGGAGGTCTTCGTCCGCTCCTCGCGCGGCCTGTCCCACGTCCACGCGGGCTCGCTCCACGCGCCGGACGCGGACATGGCCGTCCGCAACGCCCGGGACCTCTACACGCGGCGCAACGAGGGCGTCTCCCTCTGGGTGGTGCCGTCCGACGCCGTCGTGTCCTCGGATCCGGACGCCAAGGGGCAGTTCTTCGAGTCCCCCAAGGGCAAGGACTACCGCCACGCGATGTACTACACGAAGAGCGAAGGCGTGAAGCACCTGTGAGCGAGCAGACCGAGCAGAAGGCCCCCCGCACGGTGGGCAACGGCGAGGTGAGCCTCGGCCTCAAGGACGAGGGCTCCACCGGGGACTCCGCGGCCTCCGCCACGCGCATCACCCCCGGGTTCGCCCTGCGCCCCGAGGACATCGCGGTGCAGAAGGAGAAGCCGAGCGAGGACGTGGCGCTCTACGCGCTCGGCCTCGGCGACGACGCCCTCATCCTGGCCCAGCGCCTCGCGCACTGGGTCTCACGGGCGCCGGAGCTCGAGGAGGACATCGCGCTCGGCAACATCGCCCTCGACAACCTCGGCCACGCCCGCAGCCTCCTCACCTATGCGGGCCACGCCTGGGGCAAGACGGAGGACGACCTCGCGTACCACCGGGACGAGGAGGAGTTCCGGTCCGTGCACCTCGTGGAGCACCCCAATGGCGATTTCGGGCGCACGATCGCGCGCCAGCTCGTCATGAGCGTGTACCTCAACGCGCTCTACACCCGCCTCATGCAGAGCACGGACCCGACCCTCGCCGCGATCGCCGCCAAGGCGGTCAAGGAGGTGGACTACCACCGGGACCACAGCGTGCAGTGGACCCGCCGCCTCGCCCTCGGCACGGACGAGTCCCGCGAGCGCTTCGTCCACGGCCTCGAGCTCACGTGGCCCGCCGTCGAGGAGCTCTTCGAGGACGACGACCTCACGCGCCGCCTCGCCGAGGAGGGCGTCGCCGTCCTCCCGAGCAGCCTGCGCGAGCCCGTCCTGGAGGAGCTCCGCGAGGTCCTCGAGGGCGCCGAGGTGGAGGTCCCGCAGGTCCCGTCCTCGCTCGGCGGCGGCCGCAGCGGACGCCACTCGGAGAACCTCGGCTACATCCTGGCCGAGATGCAGGTGCTGGCCCGCCGGCACCCCGACGCAACCTGGTGAGGTGACCTGAGATGACTGCCCCGAGCGCAGCCGACACCCGGCTCTGGGAGGTGGCCGCGACCGTCGTCGACCCCGAGATCCCCGTGCTCACGATCGAGGACCTCGGGATCCTGCGGGACGTCCGCGGGGACGACGACGGCGGGGCTGTCATCACCATCACGCCGACCTACTCCGGCTGCCCGGCCATGGAGACGATCACCGCGGACCTCAAGGAGGCCTTCCGGAAGGAGGGGCTCGGCGAGCCGGACGTGGAGCTCGTCCTCTCCCCGGCGTGGACCACGGACTGGATGACCGAGGAGGGCCGGGCGAAGCTCGAGGAGTACGGCATCGCGCCGCCCACGGGCAAGGCGGCGGCGGGGCCCGTCGCCGTCGGCATGGCCGTCAAGTGCCCGCAGTGCCACTCGCTCAACACCCGGGAGATGTCCCGGTTCGGCTCCACGAGCTGCAAAGCCCTGTACGTCTGCCAGGACTGCAGGGAACCCTTCGACTACTTCAAGGTGCTTTAGATGACTGAGCAAGCCACGTCCAAGCGGCGGAGCACGTTCAACGAGCTGACCGTGTCCGAGGTCCGCTCGCTCACGCCGGACTCGATCGAGGTCACGTTCGCGGTCCCCGCGGAGCTCGCCGAGGCGTACAACTACGTCCCGGGCCAGTACGTGGCGCTGCGGAAGGACATCGAGGTCCACGGCGAGACGAAGGAGCTGCGCCGCTCCTACTCGATCTGCGCGGCTCCCACCGTCCACGAGGACGGCACGGGGGAGGTCCGCGTGGCCATCAAGCGGGACCTCGGCGGGCTCTTCTCCAACTGGGCCAACGACCACCTCAAGGCCGGCGACGTCATCGACGTCATGAGCCCCACGGGGTCCTTCGTCTCCAAGCACGAGATGACGTCCCTCAACAACCCCGAGGGCCTCGCGGAGGACGTGCTCGCCAAGGACGAGGACATGTTCGTGGCCGTGGCGGCCGGCTCCGGCATCACGCCCATCATGTCCATCACGCGCACGCTCCTGGAGAAGAACTCCTCCGCCCGCGTGGACCTCGTCTACGCCAATAAGTCCGCCACGGACGTCATGTTCCTCGAGGAGATCGCGGACCTCAAGGACCGGTACCCCTCGCGGTTCGCGGTGCACCACGTGCTCTCGCGGGAGCAGCGGATCTCGCCCCTGCTCACGGGCCGGATCGACGAGGAGAAGATCCAGACCCTCCTCGGCAGCGTCATCCGCACGGACCTCGTGGACGAGTGGTTCCTCTGCGGGCCGTTCGAGCTCGTGCAGCTCGTCCGGGACACCCTCACGGAGAAGGACGTCCCGGAGGAGAAGGTCCGGTTCGAGCTCTTCACCACCGGGCCGAGCGCCGGCCGGGTCGAGGGCCAGCGCGGCCGCGCCGTGGAGGACACGGACGGGCCGTCCTTCCAGATCGACTTCAACCTGGACGGGCTCCAGGGCACCGTCAAGAGCCCCAAGTCCGCGCGGGAGACCATCCTCAACGCGGCGCTGCGGGCCCGCCCCGACGTCCCGTTCGCCTGCGCCGGCGGCGTCTGCGGCACGTGCCGTGCCAAGCTCGTCGAGGGCGACGTGGACATGGAGGAGAACTACGCCCTCGAGAAGGACGAGATCGAGCGCGGCTACGTGCTCACGTGCCAGTCGCGCCCGACGACGGACAAGGTGCTCGTCGACTACGACCAGTAGCGGCGCGGCGGCGGGCTGAACCCGGCCCGGCAGTGCGGCTAGAGGCTGCGCCCGGTCCGGCTGTGCCGCTGCAGGTCCGGCCGCCGTCGTCGCCCGCCGGCCCCTTGCCCCACGCCCGAGCCGAGACCTCAGGAAACCCCAGGAGACCGCATGATCGAGCTGACCCATTCCGGCCGCGTGGCCGAGATCGTCCTCAACGCGCCCGAGCGCATGAACGCGCTGGGAGAGGAGGACATCGCGGAACTGACCCGCGCGTTCGAGTCCCTGTCCGGGCGGATCGAGTCGGGGGACACCCGCGTGGTCTTCCTCCGCGCGAAGGGGCGCGCGTTCTCGGCCGGGCGGAATCTCAAGAACCTCGAGCCGGGCGCGGAGGACACGGGCTCGTACCTCACCGAGCACGTCATCCCGCTCATGCGCACGATGTCCGAGCTGCCCGTGCCCATCGTGGCCGCGGCCCAGGGCGCCACGCTCGGCGCGGGACTCGGTGTGCTGGCCGCGGCGGACGTGGTCTACGTGGCGGAGAACGCCAAGCTCGGCTCGCCGTTCGGTGCGCTCGGGCTCATCCTCGACTGCGGCGGGCACTGGCTCTTCGCCACACGGCTCGGGACGCAGCGGGCCATGGACCTCATCCTCACGGGCGAGTTCATGTCCGGTGCCGAGGCCGTCCAGGCGGGCCTCTTCTCGCGGGCGGTGCCGGCCGAGGAGCTCGAGGCGTTCGCCCGCGAGCGCGTGGAGCGGATCGCCGCCGGGCCGGCCAAGGCGTTCGCGGCGTCCAAGCGCGTGCTCGGCGAGATCCGGGACAAGTCGCTCGGGTTCTGGGACGCGCTGCAGATGGAGAGCGACGAGCAGGTCGAGCTCGCCGACACCCACGACTACCGCGAGGGCCTCGCCGCCTTCCAGGAGAAGCGGACGCCGTCCTTCGAGTAGGGGCCTGCCTCACTCTCCTTCTTTCCCTCCTTCCTCGGGTCCCTCCAGTCCCTCGTCTTCAGCTCCTCGTTTGTTGCGAGTTGGAGGAATGAGCCCTCTCTTTCCTCCAACTCGCAACAAACGAGGAGAGAGGAGGAGGGGACGGCCGGAGCAGCCGGGGCCGGTGCCGGACCCTTCACCGGGTCAGCAGGTTGACCCCCAGGGCCCCGAGCACGCCGCCGACCACGCCCAGCACCACCGCCGGCACCGCGATGAGCAGCAGGACCCGCGAGCGCGGCGCCGACGTCCCGGCCGCCACGAGGGCCACAGCCTGGCTCGGCACCGTGAGCGGGCCGAGCAGGCACAGCCCCGGCACGCCATACCGCCGCAGCACCCGCGCGAGCTTCGTCTCCTCCCGGCCCTCCACGGCGCTCGGGGAGAAGCGGTGCCCGCGCCCTTCTTCCGCGAGCCGAGCACGACGACGCTGCCACCACCCCCGCACCGTCTTCCCGAACACGGTGCAGAGGCTCACGGCGAGCAGGTTTCCCGCGATGCCGGCCGCGATGCTGAGCGGGGCCGGGATGCCGAGCAGCGTTCCGACCATCGCGCTGAGGAACGCCTCGACGAACGGCACGGCGCCGAGCACGATGAGCATGAGCCACTGAAGCACAGGGCTGAGGCCGCCCATCCAGTGGTGGATGTCGGAGATGAAGCCGTTGAGGACCATGGTGCCGCCCGGGGGATGCGAGAGATGCAGGGTGCACTCAATCTACTCCCTGGTATGTGATGCGGCACACATTCTTCGTCAGCGGGGTCCGAGTTGAAGTCAGCGGGGCGGTCGTCTCTGCCCCTTGCTCTGCCCGGCGCCCCTCGTCTGTTGCGAGTTGGAGGAATGGGCCCGCTCTTTCCTCCAACTCGCAACAGATGAGCGCTATGAATGGGCCACGTCGAGCACGGCGATCTGCGCGGTCTTGCCCTGGCCCTCGAGCCACACCTGGTCCCCGAGCTCGAACCCGAAGGAGCGCAGCCGCTCGATTGCGGCGCGGTTCCGGGCATCCGGCTCGGCGATGATGCGGCGCGACCCCGTGCGGGCCACCACGGCCGGGGCGAGGACGCCGAGGAGCGCCGTCGTCAGCCCCGGGTCGCCGCCCGAGGGGGAGGCGCTCGCCGGGGTCTCCTCGCGCGGGGCCACCATGAGATGGACGCCGAGGTCGCCGGGGCGGGACGCGTAGGCCTCGCCGACCTCGTCATGTGCGGGGTCATAGGTCTGGAAGACAGCCACGTCGTGCCCGTCCAGGCTGATGACGTAGGCGTGGTGCGTCGGGGAGTCCCCGATCCACGCATAGATGTCCCGGATCTCCTCCAGGCCCTTCGGCTCCATGCCCCAGAATCGCGCCCGGGACTCGCGGGTCCAGCGGTGGACGGTCTCGGCGTCGGACGCGGGGTCCAGCGGCCGGATGGCGAAGCCGAAGCCGAGGGGCTCCGGGGCGGGGAAGTGCTCGTGCACGGTGATGCTCCTTGAAAGGTCGGGATCGGGTGGAGTGGGCGGCGAAAGCGGGGCGGAACGGGAAGGGCGGCTGGTTGGAAAGGCGGGGTTGAACGGAAAGGGCGGCTGGTCGGAACGGCGGATGGAACGGTAAGGGGCGGGAAGGACGGGGTCAGGAGGAGGCCGCCACGGGGAAGAGCCGGCCGGCGGCCCAGGCCGAGGTCTGGTCGCCGGAGTGCGGCGAGTCGAGCCGCCCGCTCGCGCCCCACGGGATGACCCACGCGGAGCGCTCGGGCGCGCCGACGTCCCACAGCACCCTCGCCACCGGCGCCCGCAGGCACGCGTCCGCGACGCCCGGGATCGAGCCTGCGGAGAGCACGGCCTGCGCGTCGCCGCCCACGCCCACCGGCGCCGGCCGCGGTTCCGCCGCCGCGGACGTCACAAGCGGAACGGCCAGGTGCGTCTCGCCCCACGTCCTCCGCACGGACTGCTTCTCCGCGAGCACGACGACGGCCTGCCGTGCCGCCTCCGCCGCGTCGAACCCGAAGAGGTCGGCCCGGGCGAGAACCCCGGGCAGCGAGAGGCCGATCCGGACCAGCGGGTCCAGCCACGGGGCGAACAGCTCTCCGCCGACCGGGCGCAGGCCGCTCTCCTCGAACAGCGAGGCGAAGGCGGGCAGCCCCGCCACGATCCGCACGAGCTCGTGTCTCCACGCGGCGACCTCCCCGGCCGCCTCGGAGTCCGCCTCGAACCGCCCGTCCCACGCGAGCAGCCGCTGACGCAGCGCCTCCGTCGCCTCGCCGACCGCCTCGACGGACTCGCCGACCGCCTCACCGACCTCGCCGACCCCCTCGACGGCCTCTCGGTCTGCCGCGGGTGCGGAGTCTGACGGGCTCACCGGGCCCCCGAGCAGGGCCCGCACGAGCGAGCGCAGCTCGGCGTCGAGCGTGTCCGCCGCGATCCCCGCCGCGTCCTCTGGCCGCACGGGGCCGGCCTCGCACAGCCCGTGAAGCAGCTCCCGGATGCGCAGCGCCCGCTGCGGGGAGCAGTACGTCCAGCCGAGCCGGGGTCCGTCCGCCTTCCTCTCGTTCGCCGCGGCCTCGGGGGCGTGCAGGGGCCGGACCTCGAACTCCTCCCACCCGGCGGCCTCGAGCTCGCCGGGGGAGAGGGGTCGCGCCCGGGCCTCGGGGTCCAGTCGGGGAACCCGCCCGGCGGTGAAGCGCACGGCGGACCCGGCGGCGTCGGCGGCGAGGACGTCGTCGACGGGATCGGTCCAGGCCGCGAAGGCCTCCGCCACGTCCTCCGTGCTGCGGGCCGTGAGCAGGGCGAGGCTCGTGCCGAGCCCGCCGTCCCCGATCCGGTCCGCGCTCCAGGCGAGTCCGAGCGGCCCGTGCGCGTCGTGGGCGACGACGGGCCAGCCGCCGTCGTGCTCCCGCCCGCACGGCCCGCCGTCGTCGTCGCCCGGAGCGGAGCGCGCCGGGCTCTCGAAGCCGGCCCCCGGCCCGAGGCGCACGAGCGGCTGGGAGTCCGCCATGGCGTTGGTGACCGCCCAGGCCGCCGAGGGCGTCTGGCCGAAGTGCGGGACGCCCGGGAACCCGGGGAAGGCGAGGCCGTCCGCCTCGATGCCCGGCGCGCGGAGGCGGACCTGCTGGTAGGGGCCGGGCCATTCGAGGAGGCGGTGGGGGTCGGCGCACAGGAGGGGCCGCCCTGTGCTCGTGAGGCTGCCCGGGACGAGCCAGGCGTTGCTGCCGGAGGTGAGGACCGGGTCGGAGAGGAACGCCCGCGCCCGCTCCTCGCCGAGCGCGGAACCGGCCTTGAGACGCCAGAGGCTCTCGGGGAAGGCGCCGAAGAGCAGGTGCGCCAGCAGCATCATGCCTACCGGCGTCCACTCCTCCCACTCCGGCGCGGGCAGCGCGGCGCCCCGGGAGAGCGGGTCCCCGGCCAGCCCTGCCGCGAGGTGCTCGTTGACTCCGCGGGCATAGGCGGCGCAGTAGTCCCGGGCGCGGGGCTCGGCCCGCTCGAGGCAGCGCCGCGCGATGCCGGGGAGGTCCACGGCGGAGACGAGCTCGTCGAGGCCCCGGTGCTCAGCCCCCAGCGCCTCCTCCGCCAGGCCGCCCAGCCGCCACGCGTCCACCGTGAGCTGCCAGGCCCGGTCCTGCGCGGTGGCGGCGCCCTGGCCGAATGCGAGCCCCTCCGGGCCGTCGGCGGTCACGGTGGGAATGCCGAGACGGCAGCGGTTCACGGAGATCTGCACGGGAGAGTCTTTCGGAGCGTGAGGAGGTGTTGAGGGTAGCCTTGCCTAAACAAATAATTGGAGCATAGCATTGTTGCGTTATTGCATTCACGGGAAGGGGAATGGATGAGTCCGCGCTGGGAGCGCCTCGTGGTCAGGGCCATGGGGTCGAAGCAGACCGTGCTCACGGTGCTGGATCGCGAGCAGGTGAGCGGGCACTTCCTGCGCCTCCTCGTCGACTGCGGCGGCCTGCTCGCGGAGACGGACATCCACCCCACCATGTGGCTGCGCCTCTGGTTCGAGGACGCGGGGCGCCCGCACCAGCGGGCCTTCACGCTCGTGGACCCCGACCCGGAGACCGGCCGCGCGTGGCTCGAGTTCGCCCTGCACGACGGCGTGGCGGCGGACTGGGCCCGCGCGGCCCAGCCGGGCCAGACCATCGAGGCCTCGCTCCTCGGCAGCCGCTACGACTGGGACGCGGACGCCCCCGGCACGGACGAGTGGGCCTCCACCCTCGTCGCGGGGGACATGGCCTCCCTCCCTGCCGTGAACTCCCTCCTCGACCGCCTCGGCGAGACCCCCGTCACCGTCCTCCTCGAGAGCGTGCACGACGACGACCCAGCCGTCCCCGTCCGCCTCAAGGACCGCCACGAGCTCGTCCGCTGCCTGCCCGGCGGCCGCCGCGTGGAGGACGAGCTGCTCCGCCGGGCCGGCCGCGGCGACCAGCGCGTCTGGGTGGCGCTCGAGGCGGCCAAGACCCGCGGCGTGGTCAAGCGGCTCCGCTCCGAGGCGGGCCTTGCGAAGAAGCAGGTCTCCGCGCTCGGCTACTGGAGGGCGGACGCGTGACCATCCGCCTCCTCGCCTCGCTCTACACGGCGCAGTTCATCGGCGTCGGCTTCCTGACCGTCGGCCTGACTGCGATCCTCCGCCAGGAGGGCGTGAGCCTCGCCTCGCTCGGGCTCATCCAGCTGCTCGGCCTCTTCTGGCCGCTCAAGTTCCTCTGGGCGCCGCTCGTGGACCGGCTCTCGCCGCGGGGCCGCGCCGGCCACTACCGCTCCTGGCTGCTCGTGCTGCAGTCGGGCATGGTGCTCTCGCTGCTCGGCCTCGCCTTCTTCTCGCGTCCGGGGGAGCAGCTCGGGGCGCTGTCGGCCGTCGTCGCGCTCTTCGTGGTCATGAGCGCCACCCAGGACATCGCGGCGGACGCGATCTCCGTGCGCGGCCTCGAGGGGCGGCTGCGGGACATCGGCAGCTCGATCCAGGTCTCCGCGAGCTACCTCGGCAACCTCGTGGGCGGCGCAGGCGCCGTGGTCATCGCAGACCGCTGGGGCCTCCCGGCGGCGGCCCTCTTCCTCGCGGGCGCGACGGCGCTCGTCCTCGTCCCGGTCTTCCGCTACCGCGAGCCTGAGCTGGCCGCCGCCGAGATCGGGGCCGGCGGGGCGGCGCCGTGGCGCAGGGACTTCTGGGGCGTCTTCCGGGACCCCGCCTGCCGCAGGTGGTGCCTCGCGGTCATGCCGCTGCTCTACGCCGGGGCGGCCGGTGTGTACTCGCTTGTGACCCCCGCGCTCGGGGACGCCGGGCGGAGCCTCTCGGAGATCGGGCTCATCACGCTGACGTGGGCCTCGATCCCGGCCCTGCTCGCCGGACTTCTTGCCGGACAGGTGGACGCTCGGCTCGGCCGGCGGGGCGGCATCGTCCTCGGCAGTCTGCTCCTGGCCGGAGGCGCCGCGGCGCTGACGCCGGTCTTCACGGGCGGCGGGACCCTCGTCGGGTCCGGCGCGGGCGTGGCGCTGCTGCTCTCCGGCTACACGATGCTCAACGTGACCGTCTACACCCAGGCGCTGCGCTTCGCCCGCCGGACGCACGCGGGCTCCGACTTCACCCTGCTCACCTGCATCCCGCTCGGCCTCTCGTTCCTCTCGGCGTGGGTTGCGCTCACCGTGGCGCAGGGTGCGGGCTACACCGCCTCGGCGTGGATCATGACCGCCGTGGCCCTCTGCGGCAGCGGGGCCGCGTTCCGGATGCTGGGCCGCCCGGCGGAGGGCCCTTCGCCTGCTTCCCCGGCCACCCCTGCCCCGGCCTCCCCTGGATTTGTGGCGCGTTCCGTGCATTCTGACGCCTGAAATCGCACGAAACGCGCCACAAACGGAGAGCGGCGGGGAGTGCGGCGGGCCCTCGCCGGCTACCAGCTCGGGCCGGGGCCGTCCTCGAACACGATCGACGTCCGCGCGTCCACGATTCCCGGCAGCGGCTGGATCCGCTCGAACACGATCCTGCGCAGGTCCGCCGAGTCGCGCGCGCGGATGAGGAGGACGACGTCGAACTCGCCGCCCACCAGCGCGTAGTGCTCGAGCTCGTCCAGCTCCAGGAGGGCGCTCTTCAGCTCGCGCCACGCTGACTGCCGGACCTTGAGGAAGACGTAGGCGCTCTCGGGGCGGCCGGCCTTGGACGGGTCCACCACCGCCCGGTACCCCGTGATGACCCCGGCCTCCGTGAGGCGGGTGAGCCGTGAGTAGGCGTGCGAGCGGGAGATGTGGACCGCCTCGGCCAGCGCGGAGACGGAGAGGCGGCCGTCCGCCCGGAGCTCGCGGAGGATCGCGAGGTCGGTCTCGTCGAGGGGGCTGTGGTCCATGCTGTGGCGCGCCGTCCTTTCCGTTCCGGAAGCCGTTCTGCGCTGATTCTATCCTCTGACGCGCATTCTGACCTCCGCATGGGCTCTGTGCGGACATTCCGTCCTCGATTCACCCCTCGAGTGGAAACGATTGGCGCACCAAAAGCAGAATGAACCTAACAAAATTGCGTGTCGTGTGCGTCACACCCCAGCGAGACCGCCGCCACACGTGCAGACCCCTGAGGATTGGAGCACCATGCCTCACGAGCCACAGCCTCACCCGGCGGACGCGCCGTCGCCCGAGGGCACGGAGACCGCAGCCCCCGAGGGCGCCAGCGCTCCGGCCGCCCCGGAGAACACCGAGGCCCCGGAGCCCCAGGCCTGGAAGCAGTTCGGCATCACGGCGGAGGACTACCTTCTGCCCGCCCGCGGCCAGATCCGCATGATCAGCCCCGAGGGGCGCCTGCTGCCGGAGAACGAGCAGGGCACCGAGCCCGGCCACGAGTACCCGATCCCCGCGGACGAGCACCTGCTCGCGGCGTACGAGGCGCTCGTCGTCGGCCGCAGGGTCAACGACCAGAACTCGGCGCTCGTCCGCCAGGGCCGCATGGCCGTCTACCCGAGCAGCCACGGCCAGGAGGCCTGCCAGGTCGCGGCCGCGCTCTGCCTCGGGGAGAACGACTGGATGTTCCCCACCTACCGCGACTCCGTGGCCGTCATGACCCGCAAGGTCACGCCGCTGGAGACGATGACGCTCTTCCGCGGCGACTGGCACGGCGGCTACGACCCGCAGCAGTACAAGGTCGGCATCCAGTCCACGCCGCTCACCACGCAGCTGCTCCACGCCGTCGGCGTGGCCCACGCGGCCAAGCTCAAGGGCGAGGGCACGGTGGTCCTCGCGATGTGCGGCGACGGCGCCACCTCCGAGGGCGACTTCCACGAGGCCCTCAACTTCGCCGCCGTGTACCGGCTGCCCGTGATCTTCTTCGTCCAGAACAACCAGTACGCCATCTCGGTGCCGCTCAAGGCGCAGACGGCGGCGCCCTCGCTCGCGCACAAGGCCGTCGGCTACGGCATGGCGGGCGAGCGCGTGGACGGCAACGACCTCGTGGCCCTCCTCGCCGTCCTCGAGCGCGCGGTCTCCCTCTGCCGCGCCGGCCAGGGCCCGCTCCTCGTCGAGGCGCAGACCTACCGCATGCAGGCGCACACGAACGCCGACGACGCGACCCGCTACCGCGAGGACTCCGAGGTCCAGGAGTGGGCGCCCAAGGACCCGGTCCTCCGCGCCCGCGCCTATCTCACCGAGCGGGGACTGCTCGACGCCGCCGCCGAGGCCCGCATCAAGGACGCTGCGGAGAAGACCGCCGCCGAGCTGCGCGAGGGCATGAACGCGGACCTCGAGCCAAACCCGGAGGAGCTCTTCGACTTCGTCTACAGCCAGAAGACCCCGCAGATGCGGGAGCAGCAGGAGATGCTCCGCGAGGAGCTCTCCCGCGAGCAGCACGCGTCAGAGCAGGCCGGCACCGTCGCGGGCGGCGCCGAGCACGGAACGGAGGCCTAGGCCATGGCACAGACCACCTTCGCGAAGGCCCTCAACACGGCGCTCGCGGACGCGATGGAGGCGGACCCGTCCGTCGTCGTGTTCGGCGAGGACGTGGGGCGCCTCGGCGGCGTCTTCCGCATCACGGACGGCCTCCAGGCCCGGTTCGGCGAGCAGCGCTGCTGGGACTCGCCGCTCGCCGAGTCCGGCATCATCGGCACGGCGCTCGGCATGGCGATGAACGGGCTGCGGCCCGTCGTCGAGATGCAGTTCGACGCGTTCGCGTACCCCGCGCTCGAGCAGATCTTCAGCCACGTGGCCAAGATGCGGAACCGCACGCGCGGCAAGCTCTCCGTGCCGATGGTCATCCGCGTGCCGTACGCGGGCGGGATCGGCGGCGTGGAGCACCACTGCGACTCGTCCGAGAGCTACTACGCCCACACGCCCGGCCTCAAGGTGTACACGCCCGCCACTGTGCAGGACGCCTACACGATGCTCCGCGAGGCCATCGACTCGGACGACCCCGTGGTCTTCTTCGAGCCGAAGAAGCTCTACTGGTCCAAGGCCGAGGCCGAGCTCGAGCACACCCCGCAGCAGGGCGCCGCGCCGAACGAGGGCAAGGCCGTCGTGGCCCGGGAGGGCACGGACGCCACGCTCATCGCGTACGGCCCGTCCGTCCCGACGGCGATGGCCGCCGCCCAGGCCGCCGAGGCCGAGGGGCGCAGCCTCGAGGTCGTGGACCTGCGCAGCATCGTCCCCCTCGACGACGCCACGATGACCGCCTCGGTCCGCAAGACCGGCCGCGCCGTCGTCATCGCCGAGACGCCCGGCTTCGCGTCCGTGGCCAGCGAGATCACGGCGCGCGTGCAGGAGCGCGCGTTCCACTCGCTGCGCGGGCCGGTGCTGCGCGTGACCGGATTCGACATCCCGTACCCGGCGCCGAAGCTCGAGGAGCACTTCCTCCCGAGCGTGGACCGCATCCTCGACGCCGTCGACTCGCTCCAGTGGGAGGACTGAGATGAGCCAGGTATTCATGCTCCCGGACCTCGGCGAGGGCCTCACCGAGGCCGAGGTCTCGCAGTGGCTCGTGGCCGTGGGGGACACGGTCGCGGTGGACCAGCCGGTGGTCGAGGTGGAGACGGCCAAGGCCGCCGTCGAGGTCCCCTCGCCCTTCGCGGGCACCGTGGCGACCCTCCACGGCGAGCCCGGCGAGACCCTCGAGGTGGGGTCGCCGCTCATCACCATCGCCAAGGAGGGCGAGGCTGCTCCGGAGGCCTCCGCACCCCGGGACTCGGCCGCGCCCGCGTCCTCGTCCGCCTCCCCGTCCGACCGCCCCGAGGTGGCCACCTCCCCGTCCGCCGAGGCGGCTGCGGCCCCCGGCCCGTCCGACGACAACGGCGGATCCGGCGCCGTCCTCATCGGCTACGGCACCCCGGGCGGGGCAGCGGCGTCCCGGCGGCGCCGGGCCCCGCGCTCGGCTGCGCCGGTCTCCGGTTCCGGCGCCTCTGCTCCTGAGAACGACGGCGGTGGCGCCGCCTCCGGCGAGAGGCGTGCCGGAGCCGATGCGCCGCGCGTCTCGAGCCCGCTTGTGCGCAAGCTCGCCCGGGACAACGGCGTGGCCGTGGCGAGCCTGACGGGCAGCGGCCCCGACGGCCTCGTCCTGCGCGCCGACGTGGAGAAGGCCATGCAGTCCGCGTCCGCGCCGGCAGCCGCGTCGGGTCCGGCCACCACGTCGGGGCAGGGAACCGCCGACCCCCGCACGGGCCTCGGCGTCGCCGAGCGCACCCCGGTCAAGGGAGTCCGCAAGGCCGTGGCCGAGGCGATGACGCGCTCGCGCCGCGAGATCCCGGAGGCCACCGTCTGGGTGGACGTGGACGCCACGCGGCTCATGAAGCTCCGCGCCTCGCTCAAGGAGCAGACCGGCTCCGCACCAGGGCTGCTCGCGTTCGTCAGCCGGTTCGTCCTCGCGGGCCTCGAGCGGCACCCCGAGCTTGCGATGAGGATCGAGGAGACGGACGGCGGCAGCGAGATCGTCAGGTTCGACGGCGTCAACCTCGGCTTCGCCGCGCAGACGGACCGCGGCCTCGTGGTCCCGTCCCTCGAGCGCGCGGACCGGATGAGCGCCGCGGAGCTGGACGCGGCCCTGCGGGACATGACCGCCAAGGCCCGCGAGGGCAGGTGCACGCCCGCCGAGCTCACGCGCGGGACCTTCACGGTCAACAACTACGGGGTCTTCGGCGTGGACGGCTCGGCCGCCATCATCAACGCGCCGGAGGCGGCCATCCTCGGCCTCGGCCGGATCGTGGAGCGCCCCTGGGCCCACAAGGGCAAGGTCAGGGTCCGGCAGGTCATGGAGCTCACCCTCTCCTTCGACCACCGCGTGTGCGACGGCGGCGCGGCCGGCGGCTTCCTCCGCTTCGTGGCGGACTGCATCGAGAATCCCAAGGCGCTCCTCGCCCACCTGTAGGCGGCGGGCCCGGTGCCCCGGCTCGATCCGCGCCGGGCCGGCCCGGGCCAAGGCGCCCGCCGTCCCCGTTTATTGTGACGGGGTTCATATAGCGTTGCTATATGGCGTACTATATCGCTCGTGACTGATCTCATGGCGGCATCAGAGCTGCACAGCAGAACCCGGGTCCCCGCCCGGGAGAGGCTCGTGCGCGCCGCCCTGGAGCTGCTCACGGAGCAGGACGCCGCCTCCGTCTCCACCCGGGCCATCACGGACCGGGCGGAGGTCACCGCGCCCACGCTGTACCACCATTTCGGGGGCAAGGACCCGCTGCTCGAGGCGGCGGCCGCGGAGCATTTCGCGGCCTACGCCGAGCGGCACTCCTCCTCCGCCTCCTGCCCGCCCCGGCTCGCGCTGGAGCAGGCGTGGGACGCCGTTGTCGCCTACGGGCGCCGGCACCCGCAGCTCTTCGAGCTCCTCTTCGGCGCCACCCGCACGCGGCAGGCCGGAGTGGAGATCGCCGAGCGCCTGAGCGAGCAGCCGATGAGCGCGCTCGCCCGTCTCGGCGGGCTGGCCGTGAGCCCGGAGGCCGCGCAGCGGTCCTTCCTCGCGGCCAACATCGGCGCGGCGCTCATGCTCATCGCAGACCCGGAGGAGGGGGAGGAGCTCGCCGTCTCCCGGGCCTCGAGGGACGGGATCCTCCGCTCCCTGCTCACCGAGACGGGATGGACGGCCGAGGACGGCCAGAAGTCGCTCGTCTCCGCGGCGATCGCGCTCAACGCGACGCTCCAGTCCGCGAATCCGCAGCAGCTCTCCGAGCCGGAGTTCGCGCTGTTCCTCCAATGGCTCGACCGTCTGGCGGCTCCGGCCGTCCCCGGTGCGGCTGACTCGGCAGGGGCCCCGGCCCCGCACGCCGTCTCCGCCGGCCGCCGGGCGGACATCTCCAACCCCGACCCCGCTCAGTCCGCGGGCACAAAGGATGATCATGGCAGCAACCACTGAAACGCCGCGGCGCTCCGTCGCGGCCGGCGCCCGCACGGGCGTCCAGAAGTTCGGCACGTTCCTCTCCGGAATGGTCATGCCGAACATCGGCGCGTTCATCGCGTGGGGCCTCATCACGGCCCTGTTCATCGAGAAGGGCTACTTCCCGGTGGCCCAGCTCGGCGGCTTCGGGACCCACACGGTGGACGGGCAGGAGGTGCCGTGGACCGGCATCGTCGGCCCGATGATCACCTACCTCCTGCCGCTGCTCATCGGCTACACCGGCGGCAAGATGGTGCACGAGCACCGCGGCGGCGTCGTCGGCGCCATCGCCACGATGGGCGTCATCACGGGCTCCTCCGTGCCGATGTTCATCGGCGCCATGGTCATGGGCCCGCTCGGCGGCTGGTCCATGAAGCAGTGGGACAAGCTCTGGGACGGCAAGATCAAGCCGGGCTTCGAGATGCTCGTCAACAACTTCTCCGCCGGCATCTGGGGCGGCCTGCTCGCGGTCTTCGGCTTCTTCCTCGTGGCGCCGCTCGTCAGCGCGGGCACGCAGGCCGTGTCCAAGGGCGTCGAGTGGCTCGTCTCCCATGACCTCCTGCCGGTGACCTCGATCATCATCGAGCCGGCCAAGGTCCTCTTCCTCAACAACGCCATCAACCACGGCATCCTGACGCCGCTCGGCACCGAGCAGGTCCAGAGCGCCGGCCGCTCCATGCTCTTCCTCCTCGAGGCCAACCCCGGCCCGGGCATGGGCGTCCTCCTCGCGTACATGATCTTCGGCCGCGGCGCCGCCAAGACCTCGTCCATCGGCGCGGGCGTCATCCACTTCCTCGGCGGCATCCACGAGATCTACTTCCCGTACGTGCTCATGAAGCCGCAGCTCATCCTCGCCACGATCGCCGGCGGCATGACCGGCGTGGCCGTGCTGCAGATGACCCACGTGGGCCTCGTCGGCTCGCCGGCCCCGGGCTCGATCATCGCGGTGCTCGCGATGACCGCGCCGGGCAGCCACTTCGGCGTCATCATGTCGGTCCTCGCAGCCACCGCGGTCTCGTTCGCGGTCTCCTCTCTCATCCTGCGGTTCTCCAAGGACAAGGGCGAGGGCGACCTCAACGCCGCCACCGCCCGCATGGAGGAGATGAAGGGCAAGAAGTCCTCCGTGGCCTCCGCTCTCACGGGCGCCGGCGCGGGCGCCGCGGCCTCGGGCCCGATCCGCAAGATCGTCTTCGCGTGCGACGCCGGCATGGGCTCCTCCGCCATGGGCGCCTCCGTGCTCCGCAACAAGATCAAGGCGGCCGGCCACAGCGAGGTCTCCGTGACCAACTCGGCCATCGCCAACCTCAAGGACGAGTGGGACCTCGTCGTCGTCCACCAGGACCTCGCCGACCGCGCCGCCCAGCGCGTCCCCTCCGCCCGCATGGTCACCGTGGACAACTTCATGGGCTCGCCGCGCTACGACGAGATCGTCGAGTCCCTCGACGAGCAGGGCGCAGCTCCGGCCGAGCCCCAGTCCGCCGAGCCTGTTGCCCCCGCGTCCGCTCCCGCTGCCTCCGGCTCCGCCGCTGCGGGCTCCTCGGCGGTCGGGGCCACCGCGGCGGGCACGGCCGGTGTGGCGGCGGCCGCTTCCCACGGGACGACGACGGCGGACGCCCCGCAGGACGGAGTCCTCTCTGCGCGCACGATCGTGCTGAGCGGCTCTGCCGCGTCCCAGTCCGGGGCGATCGACGAGGCCGGGCGCCTGCTCGTGGACGCCGGCGCCGTCGAGCCCTCGTATGTGGAGTCCATGCACGAGCGCGAGGCGTCCGTGCCCACCTACATGGGCAACCTCCTCGCCATCCCGCATGGTACGAATGAGGCCAAGAACCTGATCTCGTCGTCGGCCCTCTCGTTCGTCCGCTACCCGGACGGCATCGACTGGAACGGCAAGGAGGTCAAGTTCGTCGTCGGAATCGCCGGCAAGGGCAAGGACCACCTCAGCATCCTCTCGAAGATCGCCAAGGTCTTCTCGGACAAGACGGCGGTCCAGCAGCTCCTGGACGCGCGGACTGACGAGGACATCCTCAGCATTCTCGGAAAGGTCAACGGCTGATGAAGGCAGTTCACTTCGGCGCCGGAAACATCGGGCGGGGCTTTGTGGGCTCGCTGCTCCACGGGGCGGGCATCCACATCGTCTTCGCGGACGTCAACGAGGAGCTCATCGAGCAGCTCAAGGCGGCCGACTCCTACACGGTCCACGAGGTGGGGCAGGAGAGCCGCGACGTCGTCGTCACGGACTTCTCCGCCGTCAACTCGGCGACCGAGGGGGAGAAGCTCATCGAGGAGATCGCGAGCGCGGACATCGTGACCTGCGCCGTGGGGCCCTCGATCCTCAAGTTCGTGGCACCGGCCATCGCGGCTGGGATCGCGGCGCGCCCGCAGGGCTCGAAGCCCCTTGTGGTCATGGCGTGCGAGAACGCCATCAACGCCACGGACACCCTCGCCGAGCACATCCGCGAGCACCTCTCGGAGTCGCAGATCGAGGGCAAGGCGGTCTTCGCGAACACCGCGGTGGACCGGATCGTCCCCAACCAGGAGCCGGGCCAGGGCCTGGACGTCAAGGTGGAGACCTACTTCGAGTGGGCCATCGAGTCCGGTCCGTTCGGCGAGAACCGGCCCGAGATCCCGGGCGTCACGTGGGTCGAGGACCTCGGCCCGTACATCGAGCGGAAGCTGTTCACCGTGAACACGGGGCACGCCACGAGCGCCTACTTCGGCTTCGCGGCCGGGTTCGAGAAGCTCTCGGACGCCCTCGAGGACGCGGACGTGCACGCCAAGGTCGAGGCCGTCCTGGGGGAGACCAAGGACCTCCTCGTGGCCAAGCACGGCTTCTCCCCGGAGGAGCAGCAGGCCTACGTGGACAAGATCCTGGCCCGGTTCGCCAACCCGCACCTCCCGGACACCGTGACCCGCGTGGGCCGCGCGCCGCTGCGGAAGATCTCGCGGCACGAGCGGTTCATCGGCCCGGCGGCGGAGGCGGCCGAGCGAGGCCTCTCCACGTCGGCGCTGCTCGCGGCGGTCGGCGCGGCCCTGCGGTTCGACGTCCCCTCGGACCCCGAGTCCGTCGAGCTGCAGAAGGACCTCAAGGAGCTCGGGGCCGAGGAGTTCGCCTCCAAGGTCACGGGCCTCGACGCGCAGCACCCGCTGTTCGCCGGGGTCGTCGGCGTCGTCACCGAGGCCCAGGGCCGCTGACGGCATCGCGGCAGACCACCCGCGGACACCCAACACCCACCCCCTAGACTCGGCTGAAAGGCGCCTCGCGCGCCGCAGCCGCCAGGCGGACACCGCGCGGCAGAAGCCGCCGCGCAGGCACCCCGCCTGGGCACGCCACACCGACAAAGGAGCACCACCATGGCAGCACGCACCGTCACCATCGCATCCTCGTCCGGCCTGCACGCCCGCCCGGCGGCCATCTTCGCCGAGGCCGCAGGCGAGTACGAGGACCTCGACATCACCATCGAGAAGCAGGGCGAGGAGCCCGTCGACGCCGCCTCCATCCTGGCCCTGATGGGCCTCGGCGCCGGCCACGGCGAGGAGGTCACCCTCCGAGCCGAGGGCGATGGCGCGGACAAGGCCCTCGACGAGCTCGTCGACCTCCTCTCCCGCGACCTCGACGCGGAGTAGTCCCGGCGTCGCGCCGGGCGCGCGGGGCCGGGTGCGAGGGGCCGGGTGCGAGGGGCCTGGTGCGGGGCCGGGACTTCGGCTTCCTTGCCGCCCGTCCCGCCGCCTCGACCGCGCCGCTTCGCCTCCGCCGTCTCGCCTCCATGAGGGGCCCTGAGGGGCGCTCGGTTCTGCCGGGCGCCCCTTTTCGCGTGTCCTGGCGCGTCCGATCGTCTCCCAGCCCGGGCCCGTCCTGGCACGTCCTGGCCCGTCCGCTTGCGCGCACATAGGGGGCGGCTACACCCGTTTTCGTGCCCTCCCGCGCGTCCGCACCCGTTTCCGTGCCCTCCAGCGCATCCGCACCCGTTTTTGCTCAGAATCCTGCTCGTTTCCGGGTGTTTAGCCCTCAAACCGGGTGTGGTGGCGAAAAGGGGTGTGGAAGCGCAGCGGCCCGGGTCGGCTCGAGGCCCGGGGGCGGATTCAGGGCATGAAGTCGTCAGCGACGACGACGGCGAACGGGGCCGCCTCGCCTCTGATGAGTGGGTCTGGCGGGCGCTGCGCTTCCCAGGCTTCAGGCCGCACCCGTTTTCGCCCCTCCCGCGCGACCACACCCATTTCTGCTCAAAATCTTGCTCGATTTCGGGTGTTTAGTCCCTAAACCGGGTGTGGTGGCGAAAAGGGGTGCGGAAGTGCAGGCGCCTGGGTCGGCTCGAGGCCTGCCGGTGGATCCTGGTCAGGGTGTCGTGGGCGACGACGACGGCGAACGGGGTCGCCTCGCCTCTGATGGGTGGGTCTGGCGGGCGCTGCGCTTGCCAGGTTTCAGGCCGCACCCGTTTTCGCCCCTCCCGCGCATCCGCACCCGTTTCTGCTCAGAATCCTGCTCGATTCCGGGTGTTTAGCCCCTAAACCGGGTGTGGTGGCGAAAAGGGGTGCGTACCGTGCCCTGGCCGCCGGCACACGAGTGCGGATCCGGGAACGGCCCGGACACAGAGCGGCCGGGGCGGAGCGGGGTTCGCCCGCCCGGCCCCGGCTGCGTGAAACTGCCCCCGGGCCTACAGGCCCAGGTCCTCCAGGATCGGGAGAGCGGCGCGGACGGCGTCGCGGGCTTCGGCGGCAGAGGCCTGCTCCAGGGCCAGCTCCGCGAGATCCCGAGCCTGCTCCAGCGTCACGGACTTGAGCACCTCCGCCACGGCGGGCAGGGAGCGCGGGGTCATGGACAGCGAGTTGACGCCGAGGCCCACGAGGACCACGGCCAGCGCCGGATCGCCCGCGGCCTCGCCGCACACGCCCACGGAGCGCTCCTCGCCGGAGGAGGCAGCCGCTGCGGCGGCGCCCACGTGCGTGGCCTTGACGAGGTCGAGCACCGCCGGCTGCCACGGGTCGTTGAGCTCCGCCAGGGCGCCGAGCATGCGGTCCGCGGCCATGGCGTACTGGGTGAGGTCGTTGGTGCCGATCGAGGCGAACTCGCACTCGCCCAGGATGGACTCGGCGCGGATGGCCGCGCTCGGCACCTCGACCATGACGCCCGCGTGCTCGATCCCCGCGTCCGCGCAGAGCTGGGCGAAGTGCTTCGCCTCGGGCACGGTCGCGATCATCGGGGCCATGACCCACACGTCCGCCCCGGTGGTCTGGGCCGCCGCGGAGATGGCCGCGAGCTGGTTGGTCAGGACCTCGAGCGAGCGGGTGTGGGTGCGGTAGCCGCGCACGCCGAGCGCCGGGTTGGGCTCCCCGGCCTCGGTGAGGAAGGGCAGCGGCTTGTCCGCACCGGCGTCCAGCGTGCGGACGGTGATCTTGGGACGCTCGGCCTCGGCAGCCCCGGCAGCCCCGGCAGCCCCGGCGGCCCCGGCGCCCCCGAACGCGGAGAAGATCTCGGCGTAGGAGGCGGTCTGCTCCTCGACGCTCGGCTCGTCCTCGCGGTCCAGGAAGAGGAACTCGGTGCGGAAGAGGCCCACGCCCTGGGCTTTCTTCTCCGCGGCGGCACGTGCGTCCGCCGCCGAGCCGATGTTCGCGCGCAGCGGCACGCGGGTCCCGTCGGCGAGCCGGCCGTCGCCGTCGAACACAAGGGGGTTCGCCGCGAGCTCGGCGAACTTCCGGGCGGCCTCGCGCTGCTCGTCGGAGACGGTGAGGCTCATCGTGCCGGCCGCCCCATCCACGTAGACCTCGGTGCCGGACTCGACCTTGTCCGCGCCGGGAGCGGCCACGACCGCGGGGAGGCCGAGCTGGCGGGCCAGGATGGCGGTGTGGGACTGGGGGCCGCCGTCGCTCGTGACGAGCGCGAGGACCTTGGCCGGGTCGAGCGTCGCCGTGTCCGCGGGCGCGAGGTCCACCGCCACGAGCACGAACGGCGTCTCAGAGGCGGGGATGCCGGGCGCCTGCTCGCCGCGCAGCTCCGCGACGATCCGGTTGCGCACGTCCCGGACGTCCGCGGCGCGCTCGGCCATGTACCCGCCGAGCGAGACGAGCTGCTCGACGACGCCGTCCGCCGCCTCCCAGACCGCGCGCTCCGCGCTGAGCCCGCTGTTCTTGACGAGCTTGACGGCGGACTTCGTGAGCGTGGGGTCGGACGCCATGAGGGCGGTGGCCTTGAGCACGTCCTTCGCGCTGCCGGACGCGGTCGCGGCGCGCTCGCTCAGCTGCGCCTTGACGGCGGCTGCGGCGTCCTTGATGCGCTGTGCTTCCGCCTCCGGGCTGGAGTCCACGGGCACCTGGCTGCCGGGGCTCGGCTCCGTGACGGGCCCCGCCATGGCCTTGACGGTGCCGACGACGCGGCCTGCGCTCACCGGAGTGCCGGCGATGACGGACTGGGGGGATGCGTGAGGGGTGCTCATAACCGTCCTTCGAAGCTGTGGTTCGTGCACCCAGCCTACGCGAGGGCTCTTTCGGCCCGGCCGGGCACGGAATCCGACCTGGCAGGGCACGGAAGCCGTCTCGGTCGGGCGTGGAATCCGCCCCGGTCGGGTCCCGAATCGGGCCGCGGGGCGTGGGCGGGCCGCGGGGGCGGCGTCGTCGCGAACCGGAGATGAGGTCCAGGAAACCCCGCAAAATAAGGGATCCGAAACTCGATGAAGGTGGTCTGACCACAGGTTTCACTTCTCAGATTCTCCTGATACGATGGATACGTTGTCAGGCGGTTGAACAAATCCAGTGAAGACACAAGGGCGGCCAGGGGATGACGCCCGGATTGTCCCGCAGACAGCCGGATCCAGCCTATTTCGGCAGCTCTTGATCGGGGGATGAGGAGCAGGGATCCAAGGCCCACCCACAGCGTCGGGGGACGAGCTGGGTGGGCCTTTTGTCTGCCCGGACACCCGCTCCGCCCGGCCCCGGCGTACCCTGGAGGGAACCACTGATCCACTCCGGGGGCCCCATGCTGACACCTTTCGAGACCGTCTCTGAGAACGTCTTCGTCGCCCGGGACGCGCGCCTGCACCTCAACGTCGGCCTCGTCGTCGGCAGCGAGCGCGCGCTCCTCGTCGACTCCGGTGCGGGCCCCGAGTCCGCGCAGCGCATCTGGGATGAGGCGCGGGAGGTGACCGAGCTGCCGATCGTCGTCGTCAACACCCACGCGCACTTCGACCACACGTTCGGCAACGCCCGCCTCAAGGCCCTCGGGGTCGAGGAGTTCTGGGCCCACCCCGGGATCGCCGCCGCACTGGAGCGGGAGGACGCGGGGGAGCGCAAGGCCGCCGTCGCCGTCGACCCCTCGGCGGCCGAGGGGAGCCCGGACGCGGAGGTGCTCGTGCCCAACCGCCTCGTGCCCGTCTCGGACGCCGGCACGGTGAAGCCCACGGAGCTGGACCTCGGAGGCGTCACGGCCTCCCTCTTCTTCCTCGGCCGCGGGCACACGGACCACGATCTCCTCGTGGGCTGCGGCAGCGTCCTCTTCGCGGGGGACCTCGTCGAGGAGAGCGGCGACCCCCACTTCGCCGACTCCCACCCGGACGAGTGGATCCGCACCCTCGGCAAGATCACCGCGCTCGAGGACCTCTACGAGACCGTCATCCCCGGCCACGGCCGCCCGATGCGCATGGACGCCGTCAAGGTGGAGCGCGCCACGATGCGCCAGGCCGTCCGCGTCACCCGCACCGCCATGAACGAGGCCTCCACGGACCTGACCAAGGCCGTCCCGATCCTCCCGTACGGCCCCACCCAGTCGCGGGCCCTCCTGACGCGCCTGCGCGAGCTGGCCGAGTGGACCTGGCTCGAGGGCTACCGCCGGCAGCCGGACGCCGCCGGGCGCGGCTAGATGACGGACTCCCGAGAGTTCACCCTCCGCTCGATCGCCCTCTCCGCCTACGGGCCCACCGTCCTCTTCTCCACGGCCACCGGCGGAATGCTGCCGCTCGTGGCGCTCGCCGCCCGGGACGCCGGCGCCAGCCTCGGCGTGGCCGCGATGGCCATGACCCTCTACAGCGTGGGCTCGCTCGTCATGACCATCCCGGCGTCGCTCGTCATCGCGCGCTTCGGGGAGCGGGCGGCGCTCGTGGGCTCGGGCCTGCTCGCCGCGGCGGGCATGTCCGTCACGGGGCTGACCACGAGCCTCTGGGCCCTCTGCGTGGGGCTCTTCGCGGCGGGGCTCGGCAACAGCGTCTTCAGCATCGCGAGGCAGTCCTTTCTCACGCTCGTGGCCCCGCCGACCATGCGCGCCCGCGCCCTCTCCACCCTCGGCGGCGTGGCGCGCGTGGGCATGTTCACGGGCCCGTTCCTCATGGCCCTCTTCATGGAGTTCACCACCCTCCGCGGCGCCTTCCTCCTCACCGCGGGGCTCGCGGCGCTCGCGGCCGTCCTCAGCGCCACGGTGCCGGACGAGGAGCGCCTCGCCCGCCGCTACGGGCAGACCGTCCAGGAGACGACGACGCCGGCCGCCGCGTCCGTCCGCATCCGCGACGTCTGGGCGCAGCGGAGGAGGACCCTGCTCACCATCGGCGCGGGCATGGTCCTGCTCGCCGCCGTCCGCCAGACCAAGTACTCCGTGGTGCCGCTCTGGGCCTC
The DNA here is from genome assembly GCF_020483305.1 of Arthrobacter sp. UM1. Taxonomy (GTDB): domain Bacteria; phylum Actinomycetota; class Actinomycetes; order Actinomycetales; family Micrococcaceae; genus Falsarthrobacter. The sequence goes on along the minus strand of NZ_JACWAB010000003.1, from coordinate 257,499 downwards.
GCACATCGGGATGGACGCGCAGGGGGCGGCCGTCGTCGTCGGGCTCTCGAGCGCCGCGGACATGCTGCTGTTCTACCCGGCGGGGCGGCTCATGGACCTCAAGGGACGCTGGCTCATGGCCCTCGGGTGCCTGGGCGGGATGGCCCTCTCGCTCGGCGCGATGACGCTCACCGCAGCGCTGCCTGCGCTGACCGCCGCGGCGGTGGCGCTCGGGCTGAGCAACGGGCTGGGCTCGGGAATCGCGATGACCATCGCGGCGGACGTGAGCATCGAGCCGGGGCGGCAGCAGTTCCTCGGCCTGTGGCGCTTCCTCCAGGAGGGAGGGGCGCTGCTCGGGCCGGCCGCGTTCGCGCTCGTGACGGACCTGCTCTCGCTGGCGGCGGGGCTGTGGTGGACGGCCCTCGTCGCGGCGGCGGGCGCGGCGGTGCTCGTCTCCTTCATGCCGCGCAGGCCCGGGCCGGTGCCGCCGCTCGAGGCGCGCTGACGGGGCGCCGTCGTCCTCCGCTGTGGCGGGCGCAGGCCTGGGCGTCGTCGTCCTCTTCTCCGGCGGGTGCAGGCGTGGGCGGTGCCGTCCTCATCTCCGGCGGGCGCTGACGGTCACCGGCTCGTCGACCAGGGTTCACGCCGCTGCCGCCTCGCGGCCACAGCGCACGGCTACGCTCGAGGCGTGCGTGGGCCCCCGCCGCGCAGCGCACCCGCCGAATCCCGACCGGAACGGACGTGGCACCGTGACCCAGCAGCAGACCTCCGAGACCGCCCAGACCCATTCCGCTGCACCCCTCGTCGACGAGTCCCGCTCCGGGCTCCAGCCCGAATCTCCCCTGGCCGCCCGCCTGTCCCGGTTCGGCCTCATGAGCCGCCAGCGGCCCGAGGAGTGGCAGGGCGAGCCCGCGCTTCCCTCCGAGCTCGCGGCGTTCTACCGGACGGTGGGGCCGGAGAACATGTGGATCGACTCCCTCGGCGACCCGATCCTCACCTTCGCCCTCGACTCCCTCTGGGGCGCGCAGGCCGGATTCCGGTGGAACCGCCGCACCGGGGCCCGGCTGGTGGACTGGGACGACGAGTGGTTCGCCGTCGCTCTCCACGGGGACGTCCCCTGGATCTTCGACTCCCGCACGTCCGCCGTCCTCCTGCCCGACGGCGACCTCGGCTGGGAGGACCGCGAGGAGGAGCCCGTCCCCGTCTTCGAGAACCTCGCGGAGGCGTTCACCGCGATCGCGGTCCTCGGCGAGGTCTACGCGGCGTACGAGGCCGACCCCTTCACCGACGAGCTCCACGTCCGGCCGGGCCTCGTCGCGGACGTGCTCACCGCCCTCGAGGGCGTCTTCCCCGAGCGGCATTCCCGGCTCGGCTCGGCCCAAGACCGCGCCCGGGCCGTGGCCCTCGCGGCCGGCTACCCGCTCGAAGGCTGAGGCCGCGCCGGCACCGCGCGCATCCCCGGGCTGCCACCGCCCCCGCCCGTCGTCTGCCATCTTCCTGTCGTTCGCACCCGTTTCTGCTCAGAATCGGCGTCGTTTCCGGGTGTATTCGCCGGAAAAGGGGTGTGGTGGCGAAAACGGGTGTGAAAGGGCCGCCGCTCCCGGCAGAAGCGGGTGCGGCTGAAGCTGAATTACGTGAGGACGCGCTGCGGCCCGGTGGTCGGCGCTCTACCGCCTGCCGTGCCTTGGGGCCTGCGACTGACCGCGAGCGTCCAGGCCCGTTCCAGGTCGCGCCTGGCAGGACGGCAGTCCCTTTGGTCCCGTTCACACCCGTTTCTGTTCACGCCGGCGGTTCACACCCGTTTCTGTTCAGAATCGGCGTCGTTTCCGGGTGTATTCGCCGGAAAAGGGGTGTGGTGGCGAAAACGGGTGTGAACGGGCCGTCGCCCGCGGCGGAAACGGGTGCGGTGACGAAAACGGGTGTGAACCCATGCGGCCTCGTCCTCGGCCGGCCCATCTTCGACCGCCCCGGCCGGCACCGCCTCCGCCCAACACCGGCCCGGCCTAGAGTGGACGCATGCCTGAGCCCCGCCGCCCCCGCCAGCAGTCCCGCCCCCTCCAGGCCCCCCTTCCCGAGCTGGGCGACCTCCTGGACCGGCTCGTCGTCGTCCGCATCCCCCTCGCGGTGCGCTTCCGCGGCGTGACCGAGCGCGAGGCGGCGCTCATCCAGGGCCCCGCCGGCTGGGGCGAGTTCTCGCCGTTCCTCGAGTACGGCCCCGAGGAGGCCGCCGCTTGGCTCGCCGCCGCCTGCGAGGCCGCATACACCGGCCTTCCCGCGCCGCGCCGCGAGAGCGTCCCCGTCAACGCCACCGTCCCCGCCGTGGACCCGAGCCGCGTCGAGGCCGTTCTCCTCCGCTACGGCGAGCGCGCTCTCGCCGCCGGGGGCGCCGGGCTCACCGTCAAGGTCAAGGTCGCGGAGCGGGGCCAGTCGGTGGACGACGACGTCGCCCGCGTCGCCGAAGTCCGCCGCCTCGTCCCGGAGGCCATGATCCGGGTGGACGCCAACATGGGGTGGGGCGAGCCCGGCCGGTTCTCGCCGGCGGCAGGGGAGACGCCTCGCCCGGGAGGCCGGCCCGGCGCCCCCGCTCCAGGCCGGCCCGACGGCCCCATCGCCGGCCGCCCCGGCGGCCCCGCCCCCGAGCCCGTCGACCGCGCCGTCGAGGCCCTCACCCGCCTCAGCGACTTCGGCCTGCAGTACGCCGAGCAGCCTGTCGCGAGCGTCGACGGCCTGAGGCGCGTCCGCCTCGTCCTCGCCGAGCGCGAGGTCCCGGTGCCCGTCGCCGCGGACGAGTCCATCCGCAAGGCCGAGGACCCCCTGCGGGTGGCCCGGGAGGAGGCGGCGGACCTCATCGTCGTGAAGTACGCGCCGCTCGGGGGAGCCCGACGGGCGCTCGCGGTCATCGAGGAGTCCGGCCTGCCCGCCGTCGTCTCCAGTGCTCTGGACACGTCCGTGGGCCTCAGCGCGGGGGTGGCCCTCGCCGCGGCCCTGCCGCGCCTCGACTACGCCTGCGGGCTGGGGACGCTTTCGCTCGCGGACGACGACGTCGCCGTCCGTCCCCTGCGCGCCGGAGGGGAGCGGGGGCTCGAGCTGCGGCCCGGTCCCGTGGAGGTGAGTGAGGAGAGCGTCGCCCGGCTCGAAGCTGCTCCGGACCGCCGCCAGGCGTGGGAGGAGCGCATCCGGGCGTGCCACGCCGTGCTCGCGGAGCGGGCCGAGCGGGAGGGGTAGGCCGAAGCCGGGGCTGCACGGCGAGGGCAGGCCGGGAGGCCCACGCGGCAAGGACAGCCACGCGGCAAGGCCGAAACCGGGGGTGCGGGGCCAGGGGGCCCGACCCGCCCGCCCCGTCTCCGCCCCCTCCGCCACAGTTGACCCGCCGTTCACCCTGGGTTCACAGACCCCTCAGCTGTGTGTCTCCTGTGAGTGGTCTGTTGGGAGCTGCACCACTCGAGGACCCGCTGCGGTCCGCTCCGACGGAGGATTCCATGAGCACCCCTCGCTTCCTGCCCATGCTCGGCCACACCCGCGGCAAGCGCTCCGCGGTCACCTGCGCGCTCAAGTGCGACAGCCAGTGCGCGGGCCCGGTCTGCAACACGAGCTCGAACTCGTACTTCCCGGACGTCGTCGCCTCCGAGGTCTCCCGCCGCGCCGCCCTCGGCGCGGGCGCAGCCGCGGCCTTCGCCGCGGCCGTCACGCTCGACACCGCGGACGCCTCCGCCGCGATTCCCGCCGCCCCGAAGCGCCCGTTCACGGGGGACGGCAAGCTGAAGTTCACGCCGATCGCGCCGGTGCCGGCGAACGTGGACGCCATGACGGTGCCGGACGGCTACGACTGGCACCCGATCATCCGCTGGGGCGATCCGCTCTTCAACGACTCCCCGGCGTTCGACCCGAACAAGCAGACCGCGGAGTCGCAGGCCCGCCAGTTCGGCTACAACAACGACTACACGCAGGTCATCGTGGACCCGGCCCACCGCAACGGCCGCCGCGGCCTCATGTTCGTCAACCACGAGTACACGAACCCGGCCATCATGTTCCCGCCATCGATGGACAAGGCCGAGCAGCGGGCCGTCTCCCGGAACGCGCACGGGCTCACCGTCGTCGAGCTCGAGCGGGACAACAAGAACGGCCCGTGGCGCTACGTCAAGGGCGCCCCGCGGAACCGCCGCTTCCTCCTCAGCACTGAGTTCCAGCTGACCGGCCCGGCCGCGGGCAGCGACCTCGTCAAGACCAAGGCGGACCCGAGCGGCACGCGCATCCTCGGCACGTTCGCCAACTGCTCCGGCGGCGTCACGCCCTGGGGCACCATGCTCTCCGGCGAGGAGAACTTCCACGGCTACTTCGTGGGCCGGGACACGAAGGAGGACAAGCGCTACGGCATCTCCTCGAAGCCCACGGCCCAGGGCTGGGAGCAGGACGATCCGCGCTTCAGCGCCAAGAACCCCGGCTACGAGAACGAGGCCCACCGCTTCGGCTGGGTCGTCGAGGTGGATCCGTTCGATCCGTCCTCCACGCCCAAGAAGCGCTCGGCGCTCGGCCGCTTCAAGCACGAGGGCGCCAACGTCATCGTCGCGGCGAACGGAAAGGTCGTGGCCTACTCCGGCGACGACGAGAAGTTCGACTACCTCTACAAGTTCGTCTCGAAGAAGACGTACCGCGAGGGGGACCGCGCCCACAACATGACCCTCCTCGACGAGGGCGACCTCTACGTGGCCAAGTTCACCGGCAACTCGCCGGCGTCCGAGATCGACGGCACGGGCAAGGTCCCCTCGGACGGGAAGTTCGACGGCCGCGGCGAGTGGCTGCCGCTCATCAAGGACGGAAAGTCCATGGTCCCGGGCATGCGCGTGGACCAGGTGGCCGTCTTCACCCGCCTCGCCGCGGACCTCGTGGGCCCCACGAAGATGGACCGCTGCGAGGACGTCGAGCCGCACCTCGCCACGGGCCGCGTCTACGTGGCGTGCACCAACAACTCCAACCGCACCCAGGCGGACGAGGCCAACCCGCGGACGGCGAACCGCGACGGCCACATCGTCGAGATCGCCGAGGACCGCGGGGACCAGACCTCGAGGACGTTCTCCTGGGACCTCCTCCTCGTGGCCGGCGACCCGAAGCAGGGCGACGTCACCTACTTCTCCGGCTACCCGGCGGACAAGGTCTCGCCGATCTCCTGCCCGGACAACGTGACGTTCGACCAGGCGGGCAACCTCTGGATCGCCACGGACGGCGCGCCGGACGGCATCGGGTACGCGGACGGCCTCTTCCGGGTTCCGCTGAGCGGCCGGGAGCGCGGGCACGTGACGCAGTTCCTCGCCGTGCCGAACCAGGCCGAGACGTGCGGGCCGATCGTCCACTCGGACGAGGGCTACGCGATGGTCTCCGTCCAGCACCCGGGCGAGGACGGCACGTGGGAGAAGCAGGAGTCCGCCTTCCCGTACGCGGGCGGCCCCTGCCCGCGCCCCTCGGTGGTCCAGGTCATGCGCAAAGCCGGCCGCTAGCGGCCGCTCGGCCAGTAGGCTGACAGTGTGGTTGCGATGAATGCCCTCGACACTGCACGGACCCTCCTCGCCGATCTCATCGACCTGGGCGTGCGCGACGCCGTCCTCGCTCCCGGCTCCCGCAGCGCCCCGTTCGCGTACGCGCTCGCGGAGCTCGAGCACCGCCGCCGCGTCCGCGTGCACATCCGCACGGACGAGCGCGTGGCCGGGTTCACGGCCCTCGGCCTGAGCCTGGCCACGCACCGTCCGGTGCCGGTCATCACGACGTCGGGCACCGCCGTCGGCGAGCTCCTTCCCGCCGTCATGGAGGCCTCCCACGCGGGGGTGCGCCTCATCGTCCTCTCCGCGGACCGCCCCGAGGAGCTGCGCGGCACGGGCGCCAACCAGACCACCCGCCAGGACGGCCTCTTCCCGCGGCACGTCCGCGCGAGCGCGGAGATCCCCGCCGAGCCCGAGGACCGGGACACCGTCCTCTCCGACCTCCGCACCGCCGTCGGCCTCGGCGCCGGCACCCCCTCCCTGCCGGCCGGCCCGGTCCAGGTCAACGTCTGCTTCCGGGACCCCCTCGTGCCGGAGGAGGGGTGGTCGCCCTCGGCGGGCGCCCCGGACTCCGCCGGAGAGACCCCCGCTTCCCGCGCCCCGGAGGAGACGACGACGGCGGACGCGGTGACGGCCGACCCCCTCGTCGACGTCGAGACCGAGCCCGGGGAACACGCCGAGCGGCGGACCGTGGTCCTCGCGGGCCACGGCGCGGGGGAGGCGGCCGCGTTCTTCGCCCGGCGCCACGGCCTGCCTCTGCTCGCCGAGCCGAGCTCGAACGCCCGCTTCGGCCCCAACGCCATCCCCGCCTACCGCGCGCTGCTCCCGGAGTTCGAGGAGCAGATCGAGCGCGTGGCGGTCTTCGGCCGGCCCACGCTCTCCCGGCCGGTGGCCCGGCTCATGAGCCGCCGGGACGTGGAACGGGTCCTCTACCAGCCGCGGCCCGCGCCCTGGCACGAGCCGGGGAAGCGGAGCGAGCGCGTCGTCGCGCACCTGACCGAGCTCGGCGCGTTCGCGGGCTACGGGCCGGCCGGCTGGCTCGCGTCCTGGCAGGAGGCGGGAGCGGACGCGGAGGCCGCGCTGCAGACGCTTCTCGCGGAGGAGGAGGACTCGCTCTCGGGGCTCCACGTGGCGGACGCGGTGTGGGAGGCCTCGGACGGGAACCTCGTCGTCGGCGCGTCCAACCCGGTGCGGGACGCGGACCTCGTGGCCTCGCCCGGCTGGCACCCCATCGACGTCTACGCGAACCGCGGCCTCGCGGGCATCGACGGCACGCTGTCCACGGCCGTGGGCATCGCGCTCGGCTCCGGCATCCCCACGCGGGTGCTGCTCGGAGACCTCACCTTCCTCCACGACGCTGGGGCCCTGCTGCTCGGGCCCGGCGAGGCGCAGCCGGACGTCCAGGCCGTGGTCCTCAATGACGAGGGCGGCCGCATCTTCGGGCTCCTCGAGCACGGCCGGGTCGGCAGCGGAGGGGAGGAGGCCGCGGCCGCCGTGGAGCGCTACTTCGGCACGCCGCACCGGGCGGACCTGGCCTCGCTCTGCGCGGGCTACGGCGCGGAGCACCGGCTCGTGGAGAGCGCGGACGAGCTCTTCGAGGCGCTCGAGGGCCAGGCGAAGGGACTCAGCGTCGTCGAGGTGCGCGTGGCGCCGGGACGCGCTGGGGAGATGGCCGAGGCCGTCCGCGAGCTCTTCGCCTAGAGGCCCGCGCCGGGCCCCGTGGAGAGCCCGGTGCTTCGCGGACCCTTCTCCTAGAGCTCCACGCCGCTCGGGTTGAGCACGCGGGAGAGGAAGTTCTGGGTGCGCTCGTGCTGCGGGTTCCCGATGACCTCGTCGGCCGGGCCCTCCTCGACCACCACGCCGTCGGCCATGAAGACCACGCGGTCCGCGACCTCGCGGGCGAACGCCATCTCGTGGGTCACCACGAGCATGGTCATGCCCTCGGACGCGAGGCGGCGCATGATCGCGAGGACGTCGCCCACGGTCTCCGGGTCGAGCGCCGAGGTGGGCTCGTCGAAGAGCATGAGGCCCGGCTCCATGCTGAGCGCGCGGGCGATCGCCACGCGCTGCTGCTGGCCGCCGGAGAGCTGGGCGGGGTAGCGGTCAGCCAGGTCCTCGAGGCCCACGCGGGAGAGGTTGAGGCGAGCGGTCTCCTCGGCCTCCTCCTTGGACTTCTTGAGGACCTTGACCGGCGCCACGGTGCAGTTCTGGAGCACCGTCAGCTGCGGGAACAGGTTGAAGTGCTGGAAGACCATGCCCACGTGGCGGCGCATCGCGTCGAGGTCCACGTCCGGGTCGGTCGCCTCGAAGCCGCCCACGTGGACGCTGCCCTCGTTCGGGACCTCGAGGAGGTTGACGCAGCGCAGGAGCGTGGACTTGCCGGAGCCGGACGGCCCGATGAGGCAGACCACCTGTCCGGGCTCCACGCTCAGGTCGATCCCCTTGAGGACGTGGTTGGAGCCGTAGCGCTTGTGGAGGCCGGAGATGCTGACGCCCTCGGCCCGGGAGGTGCGGGTCTGTTCCATCGCTGTCTCCTATCGCTTGGTCTTGGCGGCCTGGGCCTCGAGGCGGCGGACCAGGAAGCCGAGCGGGATCGTGATGACGAGGTAGAGGGCGCCCGCGATGACGAGGGACGTGAGGCCCATGTTCGGCTGCTGGAGGCCGTCCTGGCCCATCTTGGTCAGCTCGAACTGGCTGGCGCTCATGCCGATGATGTAGACGAGCGAGGTGTCCTTCGTCAGGATGACGAACTCGTTGGTCAGCGGCGGGAGGACGATCCGGAAGGCCTGCGGGATGATGATGGACACCATGGCGCGCCACGCCGGCATGCCGAGCGAGCGGGCGGCCTCCATCTGCCCCGGCGGCACCGCCTGGAGCCCGGCGCGCAGCGTCTCCGCCACGTAGGCCGCGGAGACCATGCCGAGCGCGATGGTCACGGAGGCCACGAGCTCGAACCGCACCTGGAACGCGAGCGGCACGCCGATGCCGACGGCGGCGAACACGAGCAGCGCGGGCACGCCGCGGAAGAACTCGATGTAGACCGTGGCGATCCACCGCCACACCGCCACGCTGCTCATCTTCATGAGCGCGAGGAGCAGGCCGAGGAGGGAGCCGGCCACGAAAGCGCAGACCGTGTAGAGGATCGTGTTGACGAGCGCCGTCGTGATGATGTCGGGGAAGAGCGTCTTCGCGGCCCGGAAGTTGAAGAACGAGGCTCCGATCTGCTTCCAGTCCGTCGCGAAGACGACGACGAGCACGATGACGGCGAGCAGGGCGTACTGCGCCCAGCGCCAGTATCGGGCCCGTGTGCGGGCGGACAGTGCCATGGGGTGTCCCTTCAGATCAGGTCGGTCGGATCAGGTCGGTGCGGTCTCGGCGGGAGTCCCGGCCGGGCTCCCGGGTCATTCGGCGGCGGCGAACCACTTCTTCTTGGCCTGCTCCATGCGTCCCGAGCGGACGTACTCCTGGAGGGCCTCGTTCACCTTCTTCTGCATGCGGGAGTTGCCCTTCTTGACGGCGACTCCGAGCTGCTCGCCCGTGTCGTACTCCTCGACGAACGTGAAGCGGCTGTCCCCGCCGCGCGTGTAGCCGAGAACGGACTTGTTGCCGATCGCGGCCTCGACCTGGCCGGACTTGAGCCCCTGGATGAGCGTTCCCGTGTCCTTGAAGATCGTGGCGTTGACCTTCTTCTCCTTGGCGAAGTCCGCGCCCGTGGTGCCGGCCACCACGCCGATGCGGCGTCCCTTCGCCGAGGCGAGGTCCTTGATGCCGCTCTTCGAGGCGACCATGAGGCCGAGGTTGTCGTCGTAGTACGGCTTCGAGAAGTCCATCTTCGTCTTGCGCGCGTCCGTCATCGTGATGGAGGAGATCGCCACGTCGCAGTCCGCGGCGTTGAGCGCGGAGGCGGACTGGATCTGCTCGAACGGGGTGACGATGACGTCCTTCGTGACGCCCATGCTCTCCGCGATGGCGTCCGCGAGGTCCATGTCGAACCCGACGATGTGCCGCTGCTCGTCCTGGAACTCGAACGGGGCGTAGGGCATGTCCGCGCAGACCGTGAGGTGGCCCTTCTCGCGGAGCGCGTAGGGGTTGTCCGGCGTCGGCTGGACGTTCGTGGACTGACAGCCCGTCAGCGCGAGCGCGGCGGCGAGGGCGGCAGCGGCGGTGAGGCGGCGTCTGTGGGTCATGCGTGGCTTCCGGCCTGGTGAGGCGGTCGGGGACGGCCACACCGGGAGCGGCGGGCTTCGGTCAAGGATACCGCGTGTGGCTCAGATCGCGTCGGCAGGCCGCGCGAGGCCGAAGGCGTCGAGGACCGGGCGCATCTTGGCCCAGGACTCGAGGAGCTCCGACTCGGGCACGGATCCCTCGACGACGCCGCAGCCGCCGAACACCCGCGCCGTGCGCTCCGAGGTCAGCCACGTTCCGCGCAGCGCGATGCCGAACTCGCCGTTGCCCGCGGCGTCCGCCCAGCCGACGGGGCCGGCGTAGTGCCCGCGCTCCATCCGCTCGAGCTCCGGGATGAGCAGCTCGGCCACTTTCCGCGGCGTGCCGCACACGGCCGCCGTCGGGTGCACGCTCTCCACGAGGTCGAGGATCCCCGGCGTGCCCTGGGCCCCGTGCACGCGCACGGACACGTCCGAGGCGAGGTGCCAGACGTTCGGCAGCTCGAGCACGAACGGCTCGGAGTCGTGGACGAGCTCCGGCGCGAAGGGCGCGAGCTCCGCGACGAGCGAGTCGATCGCCAGCCGGTGCTCGTGGACCTGCTTGTCCGAGCCGAGGAGCTCGGTGCGCGCGTCGTCGATGCTCCACTCGGCGTTCTCGCCGCGGTCGATCGTCCCCGCGAGCACGCGCGCCTGCGCCTGCCCGTCGAGAAGGCGGATGAGCATCTCCGGCGTCGCGCCGATGAGGCCGTCCACCGAGTACGTCCAGCAGGAGTCGTAGGCCCGTGCGAGGCGGCGGGCGAGCTCCGAGCGGGAGACGGGGTGCTCGGTCTCCACCACCACGTCCCGGGCCATGACCACCTTGGTCACCTCGCGCTGGCCGATCACCTCGACCGCGCGCGCCACGGCCTGAGTCCACTCCCGCTCCGTGAGGGCCCCGGGCCGCACGGCGTCCCGCGGCGAGCGCTCGCGGTCCTCCTCCTGCCGCGAGCTGAGGCGCTGCGCCTCCGAGAGGGCCAGCTCGAGCGTGAGCTCCTCGGCGCCGTCGTCCGAGATGACCGTGATCCACGGGCCGGTGCCCTCCGCCGCGGACCGCGCGAAGTCCTCCTCGGGGTGGGCGACGACGACGCGGGGGACGATCAGCTCGCTCGGCACGGCGGAGCGCTTGGAGTACGCGAACTTGGCGAAGGCCATGAGGCCCACGCCGGGCAGGGGCGCGGGCAGGGGAGCGGTGCGGGTGCAGGCGGCGGCCGAGAAGCGCCGGGAGAGCTCCTGGAAGCGCTCCGCGCCCGAGGCCGTGAAGCGCGCCGTCTCCCCGAAGCCCACGAAGCCCCGGCCGTGGCGGATCCAGGCCAGTGCGTCGGCGCGGGCCGCCAGCGGGCCGAGCGTGCCGGCGCCGATCCCGAGGAGCTCCGCGTGCTCGCGGTCGAGGCGGAAATGGGCCTCGCGGAGCTGCGGCGCCCGGTCCGTGCTCGGCTGGTCCGTGCTCGGCTGTTCCGTGCTCTGGTGATCCCTGCTCGGCTGGGCCGTGCTCGGGCGCGGGCATGGAGGGGTCGGGGAAGCGGTCATGATGACTGCCAGCTTATCGCCCGCCGGGGCCCGGAGATGGAACAATGGCGGGGTGATGACCAACCGCACGGACTCAGCACCCCGCAACGTCAAGACGGCCACCTCCGCGGGCCTGGACAAGGAGCCCTCGGACGTCGCCGAGATGTTCGACAAGGTGGCCCCCAGGTACGACCTCCTCAACGACATCCTCGCGCTCGGGCAGACGCGCGGCTGGCGGAAGGCCACCGTGGCCGCCGTCGGCGCACGGCCGGGGGAGCGGGTCCTGGACCTCGCCGCCGGCACGGGCACCTCCAGCGAGCCCTACGCGGACGCCGGGGTGGACGTCGTGGCCGGGGACATCTCCGAGGGCATGCTCCAGGTGGGCCGCGAGCGCCGCCCGGACATCGAGTTCGTCTACGCGGACGCCATGGACCTGCCGTTCGAGGACGGCTCGTTCGACGTCGTGACCATCTCCTACGGCCTGCGCAACGTGCAGGACACGTCCCGCGCTCTGCGGGAGATGCTGCGCGTGCTCAAGCCGGGCGGACGGCTCGTCGTCGCCGAGTTCTCCCGGCCCGTCAACCCCCTCTTCCGCACCGTGTACCTCGAGTACCTCATGCGGGCCCTCCCGTCCGTGGCGCGGACCATCACGCCGAACCCGGACGCCTACGTCTACCTCGCGGAGTCCATTCGCGTGTGGCCGGGCCAGGAGGAGCTGTCCCGCGTCATCGCGCAGGCCGGCTTCGAGGGAGTCGAGTACCGCAACCTCTCCGGGGGCATCGTGGCCCTCCACCGCGCGGTCAAGCCGGGCGGGCCGAACGGCGCTTCCGGCACGACGCCGGGCGGCGCGGCGCGCGCCGCCTCCTCCGGGACCGCCTCCTCCGGGGCCGCGGGCCTGGGGCCCGAGGGCCTCGCACCCGGCACCACGGAGCCCACCGGCGAGGAGCGCCTGCGCCGCCGCGCCGCACGGGCCGCCTACTGATGCGCGTCCTCATCGCAGGAGCAGGTCCCGCCGGGTCCACGGCCGCCTGGCACCTCGCGAGCCGCGGCGCCGAGGTGACCGTCCTCGAGAAGACCCGCTTCCCGCGGGAGAAGGTCTGCGGAGACGGGCTGACGCCGCGCGCCGTCCGGGAGATGCAGCTCCTCGGCCTGCCGCACGGCCCGGAGCAGGGGTACCGGCGGACCAAGGGCCTCAAGCTCATCGCCGCGGGCCGGGAGCTCGAGCTGCCGTGGTCCTCGCCGGACTTCCCGGACTACGGGCTCGTGCGCACGCGCCTCGGGTTCGACGAGCAGCTCGCCGAGCACGCCCGCGCCGCCGGCGCACGCATCCTCGAGGGCCACTCGGTGTCCGAGCTCCTGCGGGACGCCTCCGGCCGGGTCACCGGCCTCGCGGCCTCCGTCCTGGACGAGTCCGGCCGCCGCACCGGGGAGACCCGGGAGTTCGAGGCCGACGTCGTCCTCGCCGCGGACGGGAACTCGACGCGCACCGCGCTCGCCGCGGGGCTCGAGAAGCGGGACGACCGCCCGCTCGGCGTCGCCTACCGCGCCTACTACACCTCGCCCCGCACGGACGACGAGTGGATGGAGGGCTGGCTCGAGCTCCCCGACCGGCAGGGCAACCCGCTGCCGGGCTACGGCTGGATCTTCGGCGTGGGAGACGGGACCGTGAACGTCGGGCTCGGCATCCTCAACTCTTCGCGGCAGTTCGGGAAGCTGGACTACCGGCAGGTCCTGCGCGAGTGGACCGAGGCGATGCCCGCCGAGTGGACGCTGGACGAGGAGCACCGCGTGGGCCCGGTCCGGGGCGCCGCCCTGCCGATGGGCTTCAACCGGACGCCGCACGTCTCGCCGGGCCTCATGCTGCTCGGGGACGCCGGCGGAATGGTGTCCCCGTTCAACGGCGAGGGGATCTCCTATGCGATGGAGTCCGCGCGCTACGCCGCCGACTTCGTCCTCCGGGCCTCCGAGGCCGCGGCGGGCAAGACGGGGCACGCCGCCCTCGAGGCCGCGGACGCCCAGCTCGGCCAGTACGCGGAGTACCTGCGCTGGCAGTGGGGCTCGCACTTCACGCTCGGCTCCGTATTCGCACAGCTCATCGGCTCGCCGCGGGTCATGCGCGCCGCGCTCGCCACGGGCATGCCGGTGCCCCAGCTCATGCGCTTCGTGGTGCGCCTCATGGCCAACCTGACCACGAAGGACGCCACCGGGCTCGAGGACCGCGCGATCCGCCTCATTGAGCGATTCACGCCTCGCGCCTCTACTATGTAAGACATGCCCGCGGCCCCGTGGACGCGCACCTCGAAGCCGTCAGACCAACGCGAAAGCAAGAGTGAAGCCTGTGACTGATACGACGAAGACCGGCATCGCCCTGCCGGCCGGGTTCGCGCTGATCTCGGAGGATCCTGAGGTGGGGCCGGCGGTGTCGGAGAGCCTCGAGCAGATCGAGGAGCTGCTGCGCGAGTCGGTCGCGAGCACCGATCCGTTCGCGGACCGCACGGCGCGCCACCTCGTCGAGGCCGGCGGCAAGCGGATCCGCCCGCTGCTCGCCGTGCTCGCCAGCCATCTCGGGGACCCGAGCCGGCGGGAGGTGGTGACGGCGGCCGTCGTCGTCGAGCTCACCCACCTGGCCACGCTCTATCACGACGACGTCATGGACTCCGCCCCGCTGCGCCGCGGCGCCCCCACGGCCCACGAGCTGTGGGGCAACTCGGTGGCCATCCTGACCGGCGACCTCATCTTCGCCCGCGCGTCCCGCCTCGTCTCCGGGCTCGGGGGAGAGGCTCTGGCCGTCCAGGCCGACACGTTCGAGCGGCTCTGCCTCGGCCAGCTCCACGAGACGCAGGGGCCCGCCGAGGGGGAGAACCCCCGGGAGCACTACCTCTCCGTCCTGCGGGACAAGACCGGGTCCCTCGTCGCCGCGGCCGGGCACTTCGGCGCGATGCTGTCTGGCGCGCCCCGCGAGTACGTGGAAACCATGGTCGCGTACGGCGAGAAGGTGGGCGTTGCCTTCCAGCTGGCCGACGACGTCATCGACGTCACCGGCGCCAAGGAGAAGGCCGGAAAGCGTCCCGGAACGGACCTGCGCGAGGGCGTGCCCACGCTGCCCGTCCTGTTGCTGCGGGAGAAGCAGGACGAGTCATCCCGCCGCCTGCTCGAGCTCATCGACGGGGACCTGTCCTCGGACGAGGCGCTCGCCGAGGCCGTGTCCGCCCTGGCCGCGCACCCGGTGGCGGAGGAGTCGTGGGCTATCGCGCGGCAGTGGGCGGAGGACGCCATCGCCACGCTGGAGCCGCTGCCGGACGGGACCGTCAAGGAGGCGCTGCGCAGCTTCGCGCTCGCCGTGGTGGACCGCGAGGTCTGACAGCCGCTGGCTCAGCCTCGGACGAGCCTCAGCGCGTCGGCGAGCTCTCGCGCCAGCATCGCCCGGCGGTCCGGGTCCACGATCGGCCGGTTCATGAGTCCGCGCCCGAACCCGTCCCCGTCCCACCGGGGGATGACGTGGTCGTGGTAGTGCCAGACGTGCTGTGAGCCGTGGGGCTCGTTGTTCTGGCGGATCGTCACGCCGTCGCACTCCCAGGCGATCTTGCACGCGATGGCCACGTCCCGCTCCATCGCGGAGACGGCGCGGAGGTGGGCGTCCGTCATCGTGTAGAGGGACTCGACGTGCTCCGCCGGCACCACCATCGGGTGCCCGGGGTGCGGCTCGAAGCCGTGCGAGGCGATGAACACGAGCACGTCGGCATCCCGGTGGACGAGGTCGCCCGGCTCGCAGAGGTTCCGGGGGCCGCTCGTGTCCCCGTCCCGCAGCCCGCAGAAGGGGCAGCTGTAGCCGTCGGGCGCATGGGAGCGGAAGAGTCCGGGGCGCTCGGCCACGGCGCGGCGAGGCGGCTGTCCCTGCTCCCGGGGGCTCATCAGCCTTCCTCGTCCTCGAAGGCCCAGTCGAGCATGTCCAGCATGAACTCGGAGACCGTCCCGTCCTCGGAGACCCACTGCCCGCGGGCGTTGTTGCGGCGGTGGACGATCGGATCCGGCAGGGCGGCGTCCTGCGCGCGCACGCCCCAGGTGAACTTCTCCTCTTCGTCCTCGAGGAACATGAGGAAGCCCTCGTCGTCCACGTCCAGCTCGTCCGGGTCCCACACGTAGTGGCAGGCCTCCATGAGCTCTTCGCAGCGGCCGAGGGTCAGATAGAACTCCCTCAGGGCGAAGGGGACGGACACGCCGGCCTCGTCGAGGAGCCGGTCCAGCTCTTCGGGGGTGTAGCCCTCGGCCGGCGTCCACCGGTCGTCGAGGTGCTTCGGGACGAGTGACTTGAACTTCTCCGCAAACAACTCAGGCACGTGTCCGATCCTACCCGCGGCGCACAAGGCCGGAGGGCCCTCCTGTGACCTGCGTGTGAACTCTCCGGAACCTGCCGCGGCGGCTCCCGTGAGAGGGGACCGGGTGCTTCACTGTGGGAGAAGGCGGTGGAGAGCCGCCGGGGAGACAGGCGTCGACGAGATCGGAGGAGCCGCCGTGTGCAGACTGTTCGGCATGACGTCGGGCCGGGAGAGGGTCAAGGCCGAGTTCTGGCTGTTGGATGCGAGTGACAGCCTTGAGAGCCAGTCCCGCCGCAACCCGGACGGGACCGGGCTGGGGACGTTCCGCGAGGACGGGACGCCCCGGGTGGAGAAGCAGCCGCTGGCCGCGTTCGAGGACGCGGCCTTCGCCCGGGAGGCAGCGTCTCGCGAGAGCTCCACCTTCCTCGCCCACGTGCGGTATTCCACGGGGACGGCGCACACGGTGGAGAACACCCATCCCTTCGAGATGGACGGACGCCTCTGCGCGCACAACGGCGCCGTGGGGGAGACGGATCGGCTTGAGCGCGAGCTCGGCGACGCCATGTCCCTCGTCAAGGGCCAGACCGACTCGGAGCGGATCTTCGCGCTCGTGACCCGCGAGATCCGCGCCGGGGCAGGAGTGGGAGAGGCCATGACCCGAGCGGTCCGGTGGCTTGCCGAGAACGTTCCCGTGTTCGCGGTGAACCTCATCCTCACCACGCCCGATGAGCTCTGGGCGCTGCGCTACCCGGAGACGCACGAGCTGTGGGTCCTGGAGCGGACGGCTGCGCAGGGTAGCGGGACGGTGGCTCCCGGCACGTCAGAGGGCTCCCGTGTGCGCTCCGAGGAGCTCTCGTCCAAGCCGAGCGTCGTGGTGGCCAGTGAACGGCTCGACAACGACCCGGGCTGGCGCCTCATCGACACGGGCACGCTGCTTCATGTGGACCCTCAGCTCGCCGTCACCAAGACTGTGGCCGTCAGCGGCGAGCCCAGGCGGCGGCTTGAGTTGACCGAGCCGGGATCCGGCGACACGCCCCAGTAGGACAGGTCTGCCTCCGGCGGCCGCTCCTCCTGAGGGGACTGTGCCTCCTGAGGGAAGTGCGCCTCCTGAGTGCCTGCGTTTTCTGCTCAGCCTGAACGCCCGGGTGCCCCGTCAGGGTTTTCGCGAGCCCATGCGGACGGCCTGGGCGGCGGAGCGGGCGTGCACGGAGAGAGGGGCCTGCCATCCGCGGCGGTGGGCCGTGATCCGGAAGGCGAAGACCGCAGCCGCCGCGGCAAGGCCGGTCCCGGTGTTGTACAAGCCCGTGAACCACAGGGCCGACGTGGCCGAGGCGCCGACGAGCGCCGGGATCGCTTAGATGTCATGCCGGTCGAACAGGCTCGGCGTCTCGTTGGCCACGATGTCCCTCAGCACGCCGCCGCCCACCGCCGTCGTCACACCGAGCAGCGTGGCCGGCACGGGATGCATCCCGTGCTGGAGCGCCCGGGACGTTCCCGTCACGCAGAAGAGCGCGAGCCCGGCGGCGTCCGCCACGAGCAGCCAGTTGGCCTGCTTGAGGAACTGCGCGGAGGCGGCGTAGACGCTGAGCGCGGCCAGGGCCACGGGAATGAGGTACACGGGGTTGGCGAACGCGTTGGGGACGATGTCTGCGATGACGAGGTCCCGCACCACGCCTCCGCCGAGCCCGGCCAGGGAGGCGAGGAACAGCGAGCCGATGATGTCGAACTCCCGCCGGGCGGCCATGAGGGAGCCGGAGACGGCGAAGAAGTACACGCCGAGGAGGTCCGCGGCCAGGGAGATCGTCATGGAGAGATCATCCCACCGCAGCCGTGGAGTCCCGGCGGAAGGCGGCCTCCGGATGGGCCAGGTCCCAGGCCGCCAGCGCCAAGTGCAGGTGGGCGGCGCCCTCGATGGTCGTGGCGTCATGCCCGGTGATCTGGCGGACGGACTCGATCCGATACCGGACCGAGTTCCGGTGGACCCCGAGCTCAGCAGCAACGTCCTGCACGGCCCCGTTCTTGTCCAGGTAGCAGCGCAGGGTCCTCAGCAGGTCTCCGTGCTCTCCCGCGAGGGCCCGGACGGTCTGCTCGGCGAGCTCCGTGGTGGGAGAGTCCGAGCTCGCGAGGAGCAGCGAGGTCATGGAGACCCGGTTCGCCTGCGCGGACTCGCCCACGCCTGCGCGGCGCGCCGCGCTTCTCGCCTCATGCCAGGCCCAGGTGAGGCCAGTCCACTGGTAGGAGCGGCTCACGCCCACCCGGGCGGTGAGCCCCGCGCGGTACAGCACGCCCAGGAGCTCCTCGGTGGAGTCACCCAGGGTCACGAGGAGCAGCTCGTCCTCGACCACCGCGGTGCGCACCACCCCCAGCTCACGCAGAGACGCCTCCCGGCCGCCGGCGATCGGAAGCGATGCGAGCGCCCGGCGCTGCCCCGAGGGAACCGTGACCACCAGGCAGTGGTGAGGCCCCTCATCGATGCCCAGGGCTCGCACGCGCGCCGCCGCCTCCGGGCCCCGGACCGTTCCGGACATGACGTCCTTCAGCGTCTGTCCGGCAGCCTGGCGCTCGCGGACGAGGGCCCGGTTGTCATTCGCCAGTTCCACTCCGAGCAGAGAGCGGGCGTAGTCCACAGCGGCGGCGGCGTGGGGTGGCGCTCCCTCCCCGAGGACGGTCCAGAGGGCCGCCCGGTCCTTGAAGCCTGTGGCGATGGCCTGCTTCTGCCACGCGGGCTCGGCCTCCGGCTCGGTCTGCGCTTCCGGCTCTCCCGGTGCGGGCACCTCGAGCACCGTGCTCCCATACCGGTGCAGCTGGATGGGACCCCGTGTCACCCTCGACAGCGCTGCGAGCATCTCCTGCTGGCCCCGCTCGCGGCCGCCCGCGATGAGCGTGGACGCGAGCTCGGCGTGCGCCACGAGCAGACGGGAGAGCATGCTCGCGTGCGCTTCCGCCGTCTGGCGGCTCACGAGCTTCCCCACGCCCACGAACGGCGTCTCCTCCGGCACTTCGAGGACGGGGAGTCCGATCTCGTCTGCTGTGGCCAGCACCGCCTCGGGGATCTCCGCGTGGGGGAGCTGCGAGCCGGGGCTGCCCGTGCCGAAGCCGAGTCCGACGGCGCCGGCGCCGGCGACGGAGCGGACGAACGTCTCCTGGCTCTCTCGCGAGCCGAGCCGCAGGCCCGTGGTCAGCACGAGCTCGCCTCCGTCGAGGAAGGCGCTCGGGTCCGGCAGCTCCGAGGAGGCGGCGAAGGCGACGGTCCGCTCCAGGGCGCCCGGCCTTCCCGGCACGGCGAGGCGGAGGCGGAGGGCGGAGTCGGCGAGGAGATCAGCAAGGGTGGCACTCATGGCGTCAATCTACGGAGAGGGGTGGACACGCTAAGCGAACGTGCATGGGAACGAAAATCGGCCTGGCTTTTTGTACTCGTGCACAATCCTAAAGTGTTCTCGCTCACTACAGTGAGGGTATGACTTTGCAGAACTTCATCGCAGGCCAGTTCGTGGACGCCCACGGGACCCAGACCATCGACGTCGTCTCTCCCGTCACCGGCGAGGTCGTCGCCGTCTCCCCGGTCTCGGACGCGGAGGACGTCAACCGCGCCATGGGCGCCGCCGAGGAGGCGTTCCGCAACGGGTGGAGGGACGCCACCCCCTCCACGCGCCAGAGCCTCCTCCTCAAGCTCGCGGACGCCGTGGAGGAGCACGCGGACGAGCTCGTGGAGGCGCAGCACCGCAACACCGGCCAGGTGAAGGAGGTCGTCCGCGCGGAGGAGATCATGGTCGGCGCAGACCAGTTCCGCTTCTTCGCGGGCGCGGCCCGCCTGCTCGAGGGCAAGTCGGCCGGCGAGTACATGGAGGGCTTCACCTCGTGGGTCCGCCGGGAGCCCATCGGCGTCGTCGCCCAGGTGACGCCGTGGAACTACCCGTTCCTCATGGCCGTCTGGAAGCTCGGCCCCGCCCTCGCCGCGGGCAACACCGTGGTTCTCAAGCCCTCGGACACCACGCCGGAGTCCACGCTCGTCCTGGCACGGCTCATCGGGGAGATCTTCCCCCAGGGCGTCGTCAACGTCGTCCTGGGAGACGCCTCCACGGGCACGCTCATGACGGAGCACAAGACGCCCGGCCTCGTGTCCATCACGGGATCGGTCCGAGCGGGCATCGCCGTCGCGAGCTCCGCCGCCAAGACGCTCAAGCGCTCCCACCTGGAGCTGGGAGGCAAGGCCCCCGCCGTCGTCTTCGCGGATGCGGACCTCAAGGACACGGCGCAGCAGCTCGCCGAGTTCGGGTACTTCAACGCGGGCCAGGACTGCACGGCGGTCACCCGCGTCCTCGTCGAGGAGAAGGCGTACGAGGAGTTCCTCGGCCACCTCGTCGAGTCCGCGAAGGGCCTGAAGACGGGCAGCCAGGAGGAGTCGGAGAACTACTTCGGCCCGCTCAACAACATCAACCACTTCAACCAGGTCAGCCAGGCGGTGGAGAACGCTCCCTCCCACGCGAAGATCGAGACGGGCGGCCGCCGCGCAGGCGAGCAGGGCTTCTTCTTCGAGCCCACCGTCATCACCGGCGTGAAGCAGGAGGACGACCTCGTCCAGAAGGAGACGTTCGGCCCGGTGCTCACCGTGCAGACCTTCTCCTCCGAGGAGGAGGCCCTCAAGCTGGCCAACGGCGTGGACTACGCCCTCGCCTCCTCGGTCTGGACCTCGGACCACGGCCGGGCCCTCCGGATGAGCAAGGGGCTCGAGTTCGGCGCGGTCTGGATCAACACGCACATCATGCTGGTCGCCGAGATGCCGCACGGCGGCTTCAAGCGCTCCGGCTACGGCAAGGACCTCTCCATGTACTCGGTCGAGGAGTACACCCGGGTCAAGCACGTCATGAGCTCGCTCGAGGCCTGACCGGCTTCGCGCACTCCGGACACCCCCACTCGCAAAGGAGCACCATGACCATGTCCCCTGAATTCCGGCTCGAACAGAAGCGCCAGGTCCTCGCGGACTTCCCCGGCCCGAAGTCCACGGCGCTCGCGGAACGCCGCAAGGGGTCTGTCGCCGCGGGCGTCGCGTCCAGCGTTCCGGTGTACGCCGCGGACGCGGACGGCGGCGTCATCCTGGACGTCGACGGCAACAGCTTCATCGACCTGGGCTCGGGCATCGCGGTGACGAGCGTGGGCGCCTCGGAGCCCGCCGTCGTCGGCGCCGTCGCGGAGGCGGCCGGCCACTTCACCCACACCTGCTTCATGGTGACCCCCTACGAGGGGTACGTGGAGGTCGCCGAGCGGCTCAACGAGCTGACGCCGGGCGGCCACGAGAAGAAGACCGTCCTCTTCAACTCGGGCGCGGAGGCGGTGGAGAACGCCGTCAAGATCGCCCGTGCGGCCACGGGCCGCCAGGCTGTCGTGGTGTTCGACCACGCCTACCACGGCCGCACGAACCTCACGATGGCGCTCACCGCCAAGGCCATGCCGTACAAGCACGGCTTCGGCCCGTTCGCCTCCGAGGTGTACCGGGTGCCGATGAGCTACCCGTTCCGGGAGGAGAACCCGGAGATGACGGGCAAGGAGGCCGCTCAGCGCGCCATCACCATGATCGAGAAGCAGATCGGCGCGGACCAGGTCGCCGCCGTGCTCATCGAGCCGGTGCAGGGCGAGGGCGGGTTCATCGTCCCGGCAGAGGGCTTCCTCTCCACGGTCTCCGAGTGGGCGCGGTCCAAGGGCGTCGTGTTCATCGCGGACGAGGTGCAGGCGGGCTTCTGCCGCACCGGCGAGTGGTTCGCGGTGGACCATGAGGACGTCGTCCCGGACATCGTCACCATGGCCAAGGGCATCGCCGGCGGCATGCCCCTGTCCGCGGTCACGGGCCGCGCCGAGCTTCTCGACGCCGTTCACGGCGGCGGACTCGGCGGCACCTACGGAGGCAACCCCGTCGCCTGCGCCGCGGCCGTTGCGGCGCTGGACGTCATGAAGGAGCAGGACCTCAACGGCAAGGCGCGCCGCATCGAGGAGATCGCGCGGGAGGTGCTCGGCCCGCTGGTCGGCGAGGGCGTCGTGGGCGAACTCCGCGGACGGGGAGCCATGATGGCGCTCGAGCTCGTGCAGCCGGGGTCCAAGGAGCCGAACCCGGAGGCGGCCAAGTCCATCGCGGCCGCTTGCCTCAAGGAGGGAGTGGTCATCCTGACCTGCGGCACGTACGGCAACGTCATCCGCCTGCTTCCGCCGCTCGTCATCGGCGAGGACCTCCTCCGCGACGGTCTCGGGGTCCTGGCGGACGCCGTCCGCAGCGCCTGACGCTCCTGACGCCGGGCCTGAGGGCTCCGGCCGCACGTGAAGAGGGTCTCAGAGAGGCGTCCCTGGCAGCTGTCGGGGACGCCTCGTCCGTTCAGATGTGCAAATGTTGGAGGACGAGAGTCCACCAGGGGAGATTCCATGGCTATTTTCGATCGCCTGTTCGGCCGCCGGAAGAAGGACGAGCAGCAGCCCGCTCCGGACGCGCCGCAGGCGCCGGTTGACGAGTCGCCCGCGCTTCCGGACGCCCCGGCGGTCCCCGCGCCCGACGACGCACGGCCCGCTCCCGCTCCAGCCGAGCCGGTCGCGCCGCTTCGGGAGCCGGACGCCGCTCCGCCTGCCGGGGAGACCGCTCCCGCCCCGGCGGAGTCGCCGAGCGAGCCCCGGCGCGCCCGCCGCGCCTTCCAGGCGGACCGCCGCGACGCGGGTCAGCCCGGCCGCGCACCGCGGCCGAGCCCCGCACCCCAACCGAGCCGTGCACCGCAGCCGGCCCCCGCGCCGCAGACGAACCTCTCCCACCTGGACGGCTGGCACCCGTCCGCGGGCCCGGCCGAAGCCCTCGCCCGCTATCGGGAGTCCGCAGAGGGGAACAAGAGGGACCGCGCCCGTCGCGAGCTGAGCCGCCACATGATCGGAACCGGCTACTTCACGGTTCTCGGGCCGGGCGGAGACGGGAAGCCGACCATCAAGGCCGCCGTCGTGAACTCGGAGCGGATGCTCACGGTCTACTCGGACCGGTCCGCTGCCGAGGCGGCGCTCACCAAGAACGGCCAGGTCGCGGAGATCCCGGGCCAGGTGCTCATGGCCTGGGTCCTCTCCCAGCCGAAGGTGCAGGGACTGCGCATCGACCCGGCCGAGGAAGACGCGCCCAAGGACTTCACCCGGGACCACCTCACGGAAGCGCTCAAGGGCCTCGTCAACCCGGGGCTGAGGGACGTGCTCGTCTCCGAACGCCCCACGCCTCAGCGCGGCCTCGAGGCCATGCGGGAGGAGGGCGCCAAGGTCCTCGTCGTCCGGCGCAGGACCGCTGCCGAGGACGAGCACATGCTCCTCGAGGGGCCCCACGGGGAGCGGGTGCTGCCCGTCTTCACGTCAGAGTCGGAGGCGGACTCGCTCGGCACGTCGCTCGCCCCGCAGCCGATGGACGCGGACAGCCTCCGCGACCTCATCCGGGAGCTCGGCGTGGAGATCCTCCGGGTCAACCCCTCCGGCCCCAGCCTGGATCTCCCGGCGAACTCTCTCTGACCGCTCGCGGCGTCAGCCCTGGATGAGGCCGGCCCTCCTCGCCCTGCGGAAGCGGTTCGCATGGTGGACGGCGTCCACGGTGAGCACGGCCAGCGCGGCCCAGATGAGCCCGAACCCGACCCACCGGAACCCCGACATCTCCTCGTGGAACACAAGCAGGGCCGTGAGGAACTGCAGGATCGGCGCCACGTACTGGAGCATGCCGATGAGGCTGAGCGGAAGGCGCGACGCAGCCGCCCCGAACAGGATGAGGGGCACCGCCGTCACGATCCCGCTCGCGGCCATCGCCCAGAAGTGCCCCGCGCCGAACCGGAAGAGCGTCGGCTCGCCGAGCACCGCGGTGCCGATCCCGAGCATCGGCAGCACGAGCGCCACCGCGGCGAACGGCGCCAGGAAGACCGTCTCGAGGGTGAGGGACGCGGCCGCCGTCGTCCCCTTCCGCAGGCCCTTCTTCGCGAAGCCGTACAGGCCGAACGTCAGGGCCAGGAGCAGCGAGATCCACGGGAGCCGCCCGTAGCCGATCGTGAGGACGACGACGGCGAGCGCCCCGAGCGCGATCGAGATCCACTGGGCCCGGCGGAGGCGCTCCTTGAGGATGAAGACGCCGAGCAGCACGGGGACGATCGGGTTGATGAAGTACCCGAGGGCCGCCTCGAGGGCGCGGTGGCTGAGGACGGCGAACACGTACGTGAGCCAGTTGGCCGCGATGAGCAGGCTCGCGATGAAGAGCCGCACCATGCTCGCCCGGCTCGCGGTGACGTAGCGGATCTGGCTCCAGCCCCGGATCACGGCGATGAGGATCGCGCAGAACACCAGGGAGAAGAGGACGCGCGAGGCCACGACCTCCACGCCCTTCGCGGGAGGCAGGAGGGCGAAGTAGAGGGGCATGGCGCCCCACAGCGTGTAGGCGCCCAGTCCGTAGAGGACGCCGCGCTTCTCGGCCGAGCTCTCCGCGCCCGCTGCCGCAGGAGGGGAGGAGCTCCCCTCGGCGCTGGCCGGGGCGTGGTTCGCAGGGTACTCAGCCAAAAAGGGCCCTCCTGTGTGTCGTTATTCAGCGGGGGTCGCTAGAATGAGCAGTTGGCGCGCTCGCGCTCGGCCGTCCGGGCCGCCGCGCCTGTCACACTGACCAACGTTCTCGATTTCAGAGGTATTTCCTGTGTCTGACTCCACGGCCATCCGTCCTCTTCGCGTCGCCGTCATCGGCGCTGGCCCGGCGGGCGTGTATGCCGCGGATCTGCTCCTGAAATCCAAGGAGGTCTCCTCGGGAGAGCGGCCCGTGACGGTGGACGTCTTCGACCGCTACCCCGCCCCCTGGGGCCTCATCCGCTACGGCGTGGCCCCGGACCATCCTCGCATCAAGGGCATCGTCAACGCCCTCCACAAGGTCATGGAGCGCAGCGAGATCCGCTTCTTCGGCAACGTGGACTTCGGCGCGGACGCGGACCTCGCCTTCTTCAAGACCTATTACGACGCAGTGATCTTCGCCACGGGAGCGGTCAAGGACGCCGACCTGGACATCCCGGGCATTGACGCAGAGGGCTCGTTCGGCGGCGCGGACTTCGTCTCCTGGTATGACGGCCACCCGGACGTGGAGCGCACGTGGGACCTCTCCGCCAAGGAGGTCGCCGTCATCGGCAACGGCAACGTGGCCCTCGACGTCGCCCGCGTCCTCTCCAAGCACGCGGACGACCTCCTCACCACGGAGATCCCCGCGAACGTCTACGAGGGCCTGAAGTCCTCGCAGGTCACGGACGTGCACGTCTTCGGCCGCCGCGGCCCGGCCCAGGTGAAGTTCACGCCGCTCGAGCTGCGCGAGCTCTCGCACTCGCGGGACGTGGACATCGTTCTCTACGAGGAGGACTTCGAGTTCGACGACGCCTCGGACGAGGCCATCAAGACGAACAACCAGGTCAAGACGATGGTCAACACGCTGACCAACTGGCTCGTCGAGGACCAGGACTCGGGCGCGTCCCGCCGCCTCCACCTGCACTTCCTGCACTCGCCGAAGGAGATCCTGACGGACGAGTCCGGCAAGGTGCGCGGCATGGCCTTCGAGCGCCAGGAGCTGGACGGCACGGGCAACGTGCGCAGCACCGGGGAGACCGTGGAGTACCCGCTCCAGGCGGTCTACCGGGCCGTGGGCTACTTCGGCTCCGAGGTGGACGGCCTGGAGTTCGACTCCCGCCGCGGCGTCCTCCCGAACGACGGCGGCCATGTGCTCGACGCCGCAGGCGAGCCGGTCCCCGGCGTCTACGCCACGGGCTGGATCAAGCGCGGCCCGGTCGGCCTCATCGGCCACACCAAGTCGGACGCCTCGGAGACCGTGGGCATGCTGCTCGAGGACGCGGACGCGCTCTACACGGCGGAGAAGCCGGAGGAGGACGCCATCGTGGCCGCCCTCCGCGAGCGGGGCATCGCCTTCACCACCTGGGAGGGCTGGCAGAAGCTGGACGCCCATGAGAAGGCGCTCGGCACGGAGGGCGAGTGGCCCGTGGAGCGTGAACGCGTCAAGGTCGTGGACCGGGACGAGATGGTCTCGATCTCCACCTCGTAAGTCCCGGCGTCTCTGCGCCGCTGCCCCGGCGCTTCGGCCGCCGCCCCCGCGGGGCCGGTGGGGGCCGGGGTCAGACCTCGGACAGCAGCCGGTGGACCTGGCTCTGGCGGCGGGGGAGCGGCTCGAGGTCGAGCCCCACACGCTCCGGATCGGGGCTGTTCGTCCGCGCCCAGCCGAGGAGGTCCCGCAGCCGCTCGAACGCCGCCGGCGAGCGGCGCAGGACGGCCACGAGCGTCCCGTTCTTGAGCGTCATGAGCGCCCCGAGCGGGCCCAGGCAGGAGCGGGCCTTCGTCCCCGTCAGGGCACCACGCCGCTGAAGCTCCTGCGTGGTGAGGCGGTCGAAGCCCATCCGGATCGAGGCGAGAAGCCGCTCCTGGTCCGGCTTCTCCGAGACGTCCTCGTAGAGGTCGTGGAGGCACCGCGTGAAGTGAGCGGCCGTGGCCAGTCCGGTGACGGGGTCCGTGCAGGAGACGGTGGGGGCGAACCCGAAGCTCTCGTCCGCCCAGGCGTCCGAGTACGCCTGCGTCAGGCGGCGGCGCTCGGCCGAGCTGAAGGGCGAGTCCGCGGCGTCGAAGAGCGCGAAGAGGTCGGAGAGGGCCTCCGCGATGCCCACGCCCTGGAGCGCACGCCAGCGGGCGAGCTCCTCGAGCGGCACGGCCGCGTTCCCTCCGTCCGCGACCACGTCTGCCACGGCCCGGGCCGAGGCACACGGCCAGTCGGCGGGCATGCGCCACTCGCGCTCGAGCGAGACGGACTGCCAGCGCTCAATCAGGGACTCGGCGTCATGGGGCATGGTGAAACTCGGTTCTGCGGGGACAGGCGGGGCGGGGGAGGCCCTTTGGGAGGCGGAGATGCCACTGAGAATTATAGAATGGGTCTGCAGCGCGCGTGCCGCACGTCCGTGATGCACGCTCGCCACCCCATCCCGATCCCCTGGAGTCCCTCGTGACCATGCAGACCACCGCACTCGCTGTTGATGACGGGCGTGCCGACGCCGAGCTCATCGCAGCCTGCCGCGTCGGGGACACGGACGCGTTCGAGGTCCTCTACGCCCGTCACGCCGCGGCCGTGCAGTCCGTGGCGCGGCGCCATGTGCGCAACGTCTCGGATGCGGAGGACCTCACGTCCGAGGCGTTCGCCAAGGTCTTCGAGCTCCTCAAGAACGGCGGGGGCCCGCACTCCTTCTTCCGCGCCTACGTCTGCACCACGGTCTCGCGCCTCGCCTTCGCCCAGAATGACAAGGCGGCCCAGACTGCGCTGACGGACGAGCCCGAGCTCTTCGACGACCCCTCGGAGCGCTACGTGGACCCCGTCATGTCCAAGTTCGAGTCGGGCGTGGTCTCCCGGGCCTTCCGCTCGCTGCCCGAGCGCTGGCAGGCCGTGCTCTGGTACTCGTCCGTGGACGAGATGGCCCCCTCCGCCATCGCCCCGCTCCTCGGCCTCTCGCCGAACGGCGTCTCGGCGCTCCTCGTGCGGGCCAGGGAGGGCCTCCGGAACGCGTACGTGCAGGAGCACGTCCATCTTGTCGACGACGACGACGCGTGCGCGCCCATCGCCTCCATGCTCGGCGCCTACGTGCGTGACGGCCTGAGCGCGCGCAACCGGACCAAGGTCTCGGACCATCTCGAGTCCTGCGGGCGCTGCTCGGCGCTCATCGGCCAGCTCGAGGACGTGGGCTCGTCGATGCGAGCCGTCGTCCTGCCTCTCTACATCGGCGTCGCCGCCTCGTTCGCCCCGCTCGTCGGCGTCGGAGTCACCGGCACCGTCGCCGGCTCCGGCGCGGCGCTCTCCCACGTTCCCTGGTGGAAGGCCGTGCCGCGCCCGGCCCTCGTGGCGGCCGCGGGCACGGGCGTGCTCGCTGTGGCCGGGACGGCCGTCCTGTGGCCCGCGTCCAAGCCCTCCGCCCCGTCGGCTCCCTCGGCAGCGGCCTCCGCCCCGGCGGCTGCGGCGGGCGCCCCGTCCTCGGGTTCGGCTGCCTCCGCAGCGCCCCGCTCCTCGGCGTCGCCGAAGACCCCCGGCGCTGCAGCTCCGTCACGCGCCGCCGGCGCCGCTCAGGCGCCCGCCCTTCCCGCGGCTGCTCCCGAGGCGCCGAGCTCGCCGCAGGCCGCGGCCCCCGTGCCTGCTGTGCAGGGCGCCGCGCCGCAGTCGGCGCCGTGGAGCCTGCCCGCCGGTCTGACTCAGCGCCCGGCCGCGCCGGAGGCCCCGGCTGTCCCTGCCGGCCAGCAAAGCCCGGAGTCGGAGCCGCCTCAGGCCCCGAGCGCTCCGACTCACTCCTCGACGAGTCCAGCGGCCCCCGCGCCGTCGCACGTCCCGACCCCGTCGTCGAGCGAATCGCCCAAGCCGTCGCCGTCGGCCTCAGGCCCCACGGGCCCCCGCCCCAGCGGCTCGGAGACGCCGAAGCCGGGCGGCGGCCGCACCGATGACGGCGACACCGGGAACCAGAACCAGGGGAACTCGGACTCGAATGGAAACGGTCCGCCTCCGTCGGCTCCGGCGTCCTCCAGCCCTCTTCCTTCCGGCACGGCCCCCGCGAGTGCGTCGCCGTCGGCTCCTTCAGCTTCGGCCCCTGCCCCCTCGGAGTCGCTTCCCCCGGCCACTGGCCCCTCGGACTCGCTGCCTTCGGGCACTGCTCCCTCGAATCCCGCGTCCTGGGCTCCGTCCCGTACGCGTCCGGGCACCCCGGGCAGGGCGCCGTTCAGCTCAACGCGGCCTGATCGCCCCGCGGCGCCTCACTGGGACCCGTCCCGGGGCTGGATCCGGCCTTCCGGCGGGACCGCCGGGAGCCGCTGATCCCGGTTCTGTTCCGTCTTTGTGCCCCCGTCTGCGGGGGTGTGAGAAGGCGTCGCGCCCACCCCTCGGGAAAGCCTCTGGCCGCCGAGCAGACGCGTCTGGCGGGTGTCACAAACAAACGCCTTGAACACTCGCCGGCCTGGGGATCGGCTTCCCGGGAGGCGAGGGCGAAAGCGCTTCCATCTGGGCCTATTTGGGCACGGTGCCGGCTCCAGAGCTCCCCAGCTTGTACCACGGCTCAGGGGTCAAACCAATCGTTTTCACGAATTCACAGAGAACGTGTCCTAGATGTGACATTTTGTTGCAAAATCTCATATTGTCTACAGCATGGGTAGACCAAAAGCTCTTGATCGGAAGCAGCAGCTGCTGGAGGAGATTCTCGAGTACCTGCGCACGCGGACGCTCGCCTCGGTGACGTTCCGCACGCTCGCTGACGCGCTCGGCGTCAGCTCTTACGTCCTCGTGTACCAGTTCGGCAACCGCGAGGCCCTCATCAACGACATCGTCCGCGAGGTGGACTACCGGGTGATGTTCAATGACCTCCCGGAGGTCATGGAGCAGGACTTCGAGGTGTTCGAGGAGAACACCTCGCGCACCCTGCGCCAGCTCATGACGGAGGAGAACCGTCACCTGCTCCGGCTCCAGATGGAGTCGGCCACCATGGACGTCGTCGCGGAGAACCCGAAGAACGCGCTCTCCACGTACAACCGGCTGTGGACGGACCTCGTCATCACGTACCTCACGGGTGTGGGCCTGAAGAAGAAGGCGGCCACGTCCATCGCCCGCGGGTTCGTCTCGGAGATCACCGGCATCCGGTTCGACTTCGTCCTCAACGGGGATGAGGACGTGGCGGCCGAGGAGATCGAGTTCGCTCTCAAGAGCTTCCGCACGGCGCTCGAGCGCGCGGCGGAGGAGAACGGCGTCAAGGCCAAGGACGCCCTCAAGACCAAGGTGAAGCTCGAGCTCGAGGCTCAGGCTGTCGCCGTCAAGAACCGCCCGAACCCCGCCCGCTGAACCGGCGCGCCGGAGACGCTGCCGTCTCCGGAGAGGGGTTTTGGCGCTGACCCGTGTGCTCGGGGCCGTCTTCCGCGCAGGAAGGCGGCCCCGAGCGCGTTCCCGGGCCCTGCCTGGACCCCGCTGCGCGCCCGCACGGGCCCTGCCCGGACCCCGCTGCGCGTTCGCGCGGGCTCGGGCGCCGTCGCGCTCGTCGCAGACAGAGAAGAGCGGCCGCCCGCCGTGAGGCGAGCGGCCGCTCTCTGCGCGTTCCGCCGGGGTCCGGCGGAGCCGAGGGCTACTTGAGGTTGGCCCGCAGCTTGGCGCCGAGGTCGGCGTCCACGTTGGTCCAGTACTCGATCGCGTTCTCGCGGATGTGATCCCGCTTGATGCTCGAGAGCTGGCCCGTCAGGGTCTCGAGGAACTCCTCGCGCTCGGCGTCGGAGAACACCTCGCGGTAGAGGGTGCCCGGCTGGCCGAAGTCGTCGTCCTCAGCGTGGAGCTCGTAGCTGGAGCGGACGATCTCGCCGTCGGACTCCCAGCTGTTGTCCACCACGCCGGTCTCGTCCGAGTACGGGCGGCCGAGGGAGTTCGGGGCGTACACCGGAGCGTCGCCCGAGTCCTCGAACGTCATGTTGCCCTCGGAGTTGTAGGTGTTGACCGGGACGATCGGGCGGTTGACCGGCAGCTGCGCGAAGTTCGTGCCGATGCGGTAGCGGTGCGCGTCCGCGTAGGCGAACACGCGGCCGAGGAGCATCTTGTCCGGCGAGATGCCGATGCCCGGCACGAGGTTGCTCGGAGCGAAGGCCGCCTGCTCGATCTGCGAGAAGTGGTTCTTCGGGTTCTTGTTGAGCGTCATCGTGCCGACCTCGATGAGCGGGTAGTCCTTCTGGGACCACGTCTTCGTGAGGTCGAACGGGTTGAAGCGGTACGTCTTGGCGTCCTCGAAGGGCATGATCTGCACCTTGAGGGTCCAGGACGGGAAGTCGCCGCGCTCGATGGCCTCGAAGAGGTCCCGGCGGTGGTACTCCGCGTCCGCGCCGGCGAGCCGCTCAGCCTCGTCCGCCGAGAGGTTCTCGATGCCCTGGTTGGTGAGGAAGTGGTACTTCACCCAGTAGCGCTCGCCGGCCTCGTTGATCCACATGTAGGTGTGGGAGCTGAAGCCGTGCATGTGGCGCCAGGTCTTCGGGATGCCGCGGCTGCCCATGAGGTAGGTGACCTGGTGGGCCGTCTCGGGGTTCTGCGTCCAGAAGTCCCACTGCATGTCCGCGTCGCGCAGACCGGAGTCCGGAAGGCGCTTCTGGGAACGGATGAAGTGCGGGAACTTCATGGGGTCGCGGACGAAGAAGACCGGCGTGTTGTTGCCGACCATGTCGTAGTTGCCCTCGTCCGTGTAGAACTTGAGCGAGAAGCCGCGGACGTCGCGCCACGTGTCAGGGGAGCCGAGCTCGCCGGCCACCGTGGAGAAGCGGGCGAGCATGTCCACCTTGGAGCCCGGCTGGAAGAGCGAGGCCTTCGTGTACTTCGAGACGTCGTTCGTCACCTCGAACGTGCCGAAGGCGCCCGAGCCCTTCGCGTGCGGACGGCGCTCCGGGACGTTCATGCGGTTGAAGTGAGCCAGCGACTCCACCAGGTGCACGTCGTGCAGCGGGATGAGGCCGTTGGGGCCCACGGACAGCGAGTTGCGGTCCGAGCCGGCAGGCGCGCCGAACTCGGTGGTCGATGGGAACTTCGATTCAGTCATTCTTCACTCCAAGGTTGTTGGAATCCGATGCAGCGCAGGTGCTGCACACACCCCGGAAGACGACTTCCGCGGTGTCGACCCGGATGCTCGTCGCTCCCGGGTCGAGGCATGGTGTGCGGCCGACGGCGCAGGGCACGTCTTCCACAAAGCCGCAGACGCGGCAGATCGCATGATGGTGGTTGTCGCCGACCCGCGTCTCGAAGAGCGCGCCGCCGGTGCCGAGGTCCACCTTGCGGACCAGTCCCGTCCGCTCGAGGTCCCCGAGGACCACGTAGACGGACTGCAGGGACATGTCCGCCGCCCGGCCCCCGCCGGTGCGGACCGCCCGGGACACCTCGTCTGCGAGCAGGTGCCCCTGCTCGTGGAGGGCCGTGAGGACGGCGAGCCGCTGCTGCGTGACCCTGAGGCCGCGGGAGCGCAGGTGCGCTCCCCATGCGTCGCGGCTCAGCGCGCCCTCGGGGCGGGTCTCGGAATGAGGCCGGCCACTGCGGTGCGGAGGCGCGACGGCCTCTGCACGTGTGTCCTGCGTCATGCGATCCATGTCTCCTACTGTTCCTTATTTCTGAATGACTCACAATAGAGCCTCGCCTTACCTTCACGACTCGGCGCCGACACGCCGGGTTCTGTATGGAAACCTTCAGGAACGCGTGCCTACGGTGTGGGGACAGACACCGCCTGTTGAAGGAGGCACCGCATCATGAAGAAGGTTCTGCTTGTTCTGACGAGCCACGAGGACCTCGGCGACACCGGCGAGAAGACCGGCTACTTCGTCGGCGAGGCCGCGCACCCGTGGAAGGTCTTCAAGGACGCCGGCTACTTCGTCGACTTCGCCTCGATCGACGGCGGACAGCCTCCCCAGGACGGCGTGGACGAGTCGGACCCGCTCTCCAAGGAGTACCTCGAGGACGAGGTCGTCAAGGCCTCCCTCTACAACACCCCCAAGATCAGCGTGATCGACCCGGACCAGTACGACGCGGTCTACCTCGTCGGCGGCCACGGCACCATGTGGGACTTCGCGGACAACGCGGATCTGCACAAGGTCGTGGCGAGCGTGTACGACGACGGCGGAGTCGTCGGCGCCGTCTGCCACGGGCCGGCCGGCCTCATTGGGGTCGAGCTCGAGAACGGGCTGCGCATCCTCGAGGGCAAGAAGGCCACCTCCTTCACCAACGCGGAGGAGAAGGCCGTCAAGAAGGAGGACGCCGTGCCGTTCGCCCTCCAGACCAAGGTCGAGGAGGACGGCGCCGAGTTCAAGGAGGGCGAGGACTTCGAGGAGAACGTCGTCGTCGACGAGCGCCTCGTCACCGGCCAGAACCCCGCCTCGGCCGGGGGAGTGGCCAAGGAGATGGTCAAGCTCATCACCGTGGCCGTCCGCCGCGAGAAGAAGGCGGAGCAGGCCGAGTCCGAGGCCCTGCGCGCGGAGCACGACGCGGCCAAGGCTGCCGAGGAGGCCGAGAAGGAGTCGGGCGAGCACTAGCCCGCTCCGGCCTGTCCGCTCATCTGTTGCGACTTGGAGGAATAGCCCGTCGCATTCCTCCAAGTCGCAACAAACGAGGCCGGATACAAGCGGGAGCGGGGACAAACGAGGCCGGATTCGGATCAAGCCCCCGCCCAGCCCCGTTTCAGGCAGGGCGGGGACAATGGGGGGCATGCACCAGCACCACAACGGCCTGAAGACGGCGGCCCTGCTCGGCGGGATGTTCGCGCTCCTGCTGCTCATCGGAGCGCTCATCGCGAGCTCCACGGGCCGGCCGGTCTTCATCTTCGGGTTCGCCCTCGTCGGCCTCGCCATGACCGCGTACGGGTACTGGAACTCGGACAAGATCGCCATCCGCTCCATGCGGGCGTACCCGGTCTCGCCGCAGCAGGCCCCGCAGCTCTACCGGATCGTGGAGGAGCTCTCGGCCCGGGCCCGCCAGCCGATGCCGCGGATCTTCGTGGCGCCCACCGAGACGCCCAACGCCTTCGCCACGGGTCGCGACCCCCAGCACGCCGCCGTGTGCTGCACGGAGGGCATCCTGCGCCTGCTCGACGAGCGGGAGCTGCGCGGCGTCCTCGGCCACGAGCTCATGCACGTCTACAACCGGGACATCCTGACGAGCTCCGTCGCGGCCGCCGTCGGCGGCGTCATCACCTCCGTGGCGCACTTCCTCATGTTCTTCGGCGGCGGGAGCCGGGAGAACCGCGCCAACCCGATCGCCCTCATCGCCGTCAGCCTCCTCGCCCCGCTCGCGGCGACCGTCATCCAGATGTCCATCTCCCGCACCCGCGAGTTCGACGCAGACGAGGACGGATCCCAGCTCACCGGGGACCCTCTGGCCCTCGCCTCGGCGCTCAGCAAGCTGGAGACGGGCATCTCCCGGTATCCCATGAACCCGGAGGACACGCGGCTGCAGAGCACTGCGCACATGATGATCGCCAACCCCTTCCGCGGCGAGCGGCTCGCGAACGTCTTCTCCACGCACCCGCCCACCGCCCAGCGCATCGCCCGCCTCGAGCAGATGGCCGGCGGCCAGGGCCGCAGCGAGGTCGGATTCTTCTAGGCGCGCTCTCCGTGCCTCGGCCGTTCCCCGAGGACGACGACGGCGCCCGCCTCCACCCCGCGCACGAGAGGCCCGGACCCCCTGTCCAGGGGATCCGGGCCTCTCGGCGTCAGGCGGCGCTGGCCGCCGTCGTCATCTCGAGCCCTGCGCTCGCCTACTTGTGAGTCGAGCCCTGCTCGAAGCCGACCTTGGTCCAGTCGATCGACTCGTAGAGGTGCGGGCCGAAGTTGGCGAGTCCCTTGCGGTACAGGCCGATGATCGGGCCGTTCCACATCGGGAGCATGCCGTACTGCTCCATGGCCTTCTTCTCGATCGCGTTGGCGGACTTCGCGCGCTCCTTCGCGTCCGGGACGAGCTTCTGCTCCTTGATCATCTTGTCCACCTCGGCGGTGCCGGTGCCGGAGATGTTCTCGCCGCCGGACTTGTAGTACTGCTTCGGCGCGCTGGTCGGGTCCGATCCCACGGTGTAGCCCATGAAGATCATCTGGAAGTTCTTCTTGCCCATGGTGTCGTTGAACTGGTTGTCACCGCGGACGTCGAGCTTCATGTCGATGCCGGCCGCCTTCATCTGCGCCTGCAGCGTCTGGTCCAGCGCGGCCGTCATCGGATCGCCCTGGCCGAAGTCCGTGAGCGTGACCGTCAGCTTCTTGCCGTTCTTGGCGTAGAAGCCGTCCGAGCCCTTCTTGTAGCCGGCGGCCTCGAGGGTCTTGCCGGCCTCCTCCGCGTTGTACTTGACGGGCATGTTGTCCTCGTACAGCGGGGAGAAGGGCATGGACATCCAGGAGCCCGGCTGGGTCTCGTCCCAGTTGAGGCCCTTGAAGCGGACGTCCCTCATGGCCTTGCGGTCCGTCGCCTGCCAGATCGCCTTGCGGACCGCGAGGTCCTTGGCCGGGGAGTCGGACTTCGCGTTGAAGACCACGCCGAACACGGAGAGGCGCTGTCCTCGGCGCTCCTCCGAGTTGGCGGCGCCCTTGGCCTGCTTGTAGCGGCTCTCGTTGGCCACGTTGACCGTGTCCACCTCGCCGTTCTTGAAGGCCGCGATCGTCGCCGTGGACTCCATGGCGCGGAAGATGATCTTGTTGAGGATCGGCTTCTCGCCCCACCACTTGTCGTTCGGCACCATGGAGACGTTCTTGGCCGCCTCGTCGTACTTCTCGAGCTTGTAGGGGCCTGCCATCCACTCGGGGTGCAGCTTGGAGAAGCCCTTGTTGAAGATCTCCGGGGAGTTGATGGCCGGGTGGAACATGCCCTCGCCCGAGCCGTCGGAGAAGAGGTCCTCCCACGGGTAGAAGTCGTGGCCCTTCTTCATGGTCACGATCGCCTCGTTGGGCTTGGAGCCCTGCTCGACCTTCTCGATGTCCTCATACCCGGCCGTGGTGACCACGGCGTACTCGGGGTTCTTGCCCGAGAGGACCTCGGCCATGTTCTTGAGCGTCTTGTAGTCGAACGGCGTGCCGTCGTTCCACTTCGCCTTCGGGTTGAAGGTGTACTTGATGACCTGCTGCCCGTTCTTCGTCTCGGACTTGGCGTCCTCCATGAAGTCCTTGTTGAGCACCGGCGTGCCGTCGGCCTTGTAGTTGAAGACCGAGGCCTGGTACATCGGCGAGAGCATGTCCGCGGTGTCCGCGCTGTTGCCGTTCGCGGAGAAGCGGTTGAAGTCCGGGCCGATGCCGGAGACGGCGAGCTGGAGGGTGCCGCCCTTCTCGAGCTTGCTCACATCCTGGGGATTGGTGGCCGTCTTCGTCGAGCCCTCCTTGCCGGCCTCGGGGCCCGAGCCCTTGCCCCCTCCGCCGCAGGCGGAGAGCGCGAGCGCCGATGCGAGAGCGACGGCGGAGACCTTCATCGTGCGGGAGGCGAATGCCTTGGAGCCCATGTTCATGGTGGTGCCTTTCTCTATGACGCCGGGGACGTCATGAAGGAGTGTGAGTGTGCGATCTCCCCGGCGTCGGCCGGGTAGAAGCAGGCGAAGGACTGGCCGGTTCCGTCGGGCTGCAGGGGCGGGACGGTGGTGCGGCAGGTGTCCTTCTTCTCTTCGGGAAGCAGCGCGAAGACGGGGCAGCGACTGGCGAAGTTGCAGCCTTCGGGTGCGTCCAACGGGCTCGGCAGGTCTCCGGTGAGGATGATGCGCTGTCGTGCCCGCTCTGCTTTCGGGTCCGGGATCGGGATGGCCGAGAGCAAAGCCTGGGTGTAGGGGTGGCGGGGGTGGTCGAAGACCTCGTCGCTGGTGCCGATCTCGACGATCTTGCCCAGGTACATGACCGCGACGCGGTCGCTGATGTGGCGTACGACGGACAGGTCGTGGGCCACGAGCAGGTAGGACAGGCCGAGTTCGGCGCGCAGGCTGGCCAAGAGGTTGATCACGCCGGCTTGGACGGAGACGTCCAGGGCGGAGACGGGTTCGTCGAGGACGACGAGTTTGGGGTTCGAGGCCAGGGCGCGGGCGATGCCGATGCGCTGGCGTTGTCCTCCGGAGAACTGGGAGGGGAAGCGGTTGACGTGGTCGGGCTGCAGTCCGACGGTTTTCATCAGTTCGCGGATGCGGGTTTCGATCTGGTCTTTGGGGTGGCCGAACTGTTGGAGGGGTTCGGCGAGGATCTCGTAGACGGTGAAGCGGGGGTCCAGGGCTCCGGAGGGGTCTTGGAAGACCATTTGCAGGTCGGAGCGGATGCGGCGGTTGGCGGTGCCGGTGGTGTTGGCTTTGTCGCGGGTGCTGTGGCCGTTGATGCGGATTTCGCCGTCGGTGGTGTGGGCGAATTCCATGATCTCGAGCAGGGTGGTGGTTTTGCCGGATCCGGATTCGCCGACGATGGAGAGGCACTCTCCTTCGCGGATGTCGAGGGTGAGGCCGTCGACGGCTTTGACGGTGCCGATGCGTTTTTTGACCAGGGCGCCTTTGGTGAGCGGGAAGTGCTTCTTCACGTCGATGAGCTCGAGCACCGCAGCCCGCTCGGACCGCTCGACCGCGGCCAACGGGGACTCGGCGATCTCCGGGGCGTGGTACACGCTGTACGCGTCGAGGCCGACGAGGTCGTCTGCCTTGAGGCAGGCGGAGGCGTGGGCTGTGGTGCGCTCCAGCGCCCGGGAGCAGGCGTTGTCGGTCTCGTCAGCCCCTGCCGGCGCATCGGCGCCTGAGACGGGGCGCGGCCCGATCTGCAGCAGAGGGGGTTCGCCCTTCCGGCATTCCTCCGAGACGAGCGGGCAGCGCGGGGCGAAGGAGCAGCCTGTCGGGGGATGGAGCAGATTGGGCGGCGTCCCGTGGATGGGGATGAGCGCTCGGTCCTCGCTCCGGTCCACGCGGGGAATCGAGGCGAGCAGGCCCATCGTGTACGGCATCCGAGCGTCGTAGAAGACCTCGTCCACGGTTCCGGTCTCGATCGCCTTGCCGGCGTACATGACGAGCACCTCGTCCGCGAAGCCGGCGATGACGCCGAGGTCGTGGGTGATCATGATGACGGCGGCGCCGGTCTCGCGCTGGGCGACCTTGAGGACTTCGAGGACCTGGGCCTGGATGGTGACGTCGAGCGCCGTCGTCGGCTCGTCGCAGATGAGGACCTTGGGGTTGTTGGCGATCGCGATGGCGATCATGACCCTCTGGCGCATGCCCCCGGAGAACTCGTGGGGGAAGGCCTTGAGGCGCTGCTCGGGGGAGGGGATGCCCACGAGCGTGAGGAGCTCGACGGCCCGCTCGTGGACTCGGGATTTCGGCCAGTCCCGGTTGTGGATGCGGATCGCGTCGGTGAGCTGCTGGCCGATCGTCAGGACCGGGGTGAGCGAGGAGAGAGGATCCTGGAAGACCATGGCGATGTCTTTGCCGCGGAGGCGCGACATCTCCTTGTCGCTGAGCCCCACGAGCTCGCGGCCGCCGAGCCGGATCGAGCCGCGCACGTCCGCGTTCTCGGTGAGCAGACCCATGACGGCGAGGCTCGTCACGGACTTGCCGGAGCCGGACTCACCGACGATGCCGAGGACTTTGCCCGGCTCGAGGTCGAAGTCGATGCCGCGGACGGCGTGCACCACGCCGTCCTCGGTGGCAAAGCGCACGTTGAGGTCCCGCACGGAGACCAGAGGCTCGTCTGAGGAGGCCCGAGAGCCTGCGGCGCTGTCTTGAGCGGTGGCGGATGCGTTCACGACGTCGCCGTTCCCTTCGTCTGTGTCGGAGCGGTCTGGGCCTTCGGGCTGTTCCGTCGCAGGAGCTTGGCCTGCTTGCGGGTCGAGCCTCCGGCGCGAGAGGTCGGGTCGAAGGCGTCGCGCAGACCGTCGTTGATGAGAGCGAGCGGGCCGGTGATGAGCAGGAGCATGACGACCGGCTCCCAGAACAGCCAGGGATACGCGTGGTACGAGTCCGCGGCGCGGCTCATGAGCAGGCCGAGCGAGGTGTCGGGGATCTTGACCCCGATGCCCAGGAAGGAGAAGCCGACCTCGGCCAGGATCGCGGACCAGATGCCCGTGGTGATGGAGAGGACGAGCTGGCTCGCGATGTTCGGCATGAGGTGGCGCGTGATGATCCTGAAGGGGGAGACCCCCATGTAGCGGGCTGCTTTGACGAACTCCCGGTCGATGAGCGAGGAGGTCAGCGAGCGGACGAGGCGAGCGCCGCCCATCCAGCCGAAGATGATGAGCATCACCATGAGGACCACCCAGTTGCCGCCCTTGCCGTTGGTCAAGATGGCCACCATGAGGAAGGACGGCATGAGGATCATGAGCTCGAGGAAGAAGAGGAGGGCCTTCTCCTGCCAGCGGCCCTGGTTGAAGGCGATGAGGCATCCGTAGACGGCGGCCATCAAGGCGGTGGTGATGCCCACCCCGGCGCCCAGGATGAGCGAGACCCGGCTGCCCGCCACGAGCTGGGCGAGCATGTCCGCGCCGGCGAGGTCTGTGCCGAGGAGATGGTCGCCCTCCCCGGGAGCGGCGCCCGTGTTCGCGAAGTCGAGCTCCTGCTGGCCCCACGGCG
This sequence comes from Arthrobacter sp. UM1, assembly GCF_020483305.1. GTDB lineage: Bacteria > Actinomycetota > Actinomycetes > Actinomycetales > Micrococcaceae > Falsarthrobacter. Next base: position 218,878 of record NZ_JACWAB010000003.1, on the reverse strand, counting down.
TGAGCAGGTGCCCGAACGCGGCGAAGAGCACCACGAGGAGCAAGACGAAGAGTCCGACGACGGCCGGGATGTTGCGGAGGAAGCGGCGGGCCAGGATGGCGCGCTTGCTGAGCACGCCGGCGTCCTGCCGGGCGGATTCGGTCTGAGCGCTGTTCACGTTAGATCCTCACGCGGGGGTCGACGAGCACGGTGACGAAGTCGGCCAGGATGAAGCTGACCGCCGTCAGACAGGACCCGAAGGCCGTGAGGGCTGTCATCGAGTTGATGTCCTGGTGGTAGAGCGCTTGCAGCGCCCACAGGCCCACACCCGGCCAGTTGAAGATGGCCTCCGCGAAGAAGCTGCCGGTGAAGATCCCGGGGATGACGTAGGCCACGGACTGGGCCACGGGGATGGCCGAGACGCGCAGGGCGTGCTTGGAGATGGCCTGCCCCCGCGTGAGCCCGGTGGCGCGGGCGGTGCGCACGTAGTCCGCGTTGACGTTGTCGAGGAGGAACTGCCGCATGCTGACCTGGTAGCCGGCCCACGCCATGACCGTCATCGCGAAGGTGGGGACGAAGTAGTGCCTCAGCTGGTCGAGGATGACGTTCCAGAATCCCTCGACGTCCACGCTCGAGGAGCCGGTGACGAAGAAGACCTGTTCCCCGAGGCTCTGGTTGAGGTCCACGAAGGCGAACTGGATGAGGAGGTAGGCGATGGGCGAGGGCAGGATGAAGATCCAGTAGCTGTACCCGGTGAGCAGGCGGTCGCCGAACGAGTACTGCTTGATGCCGGAGTAGACGCCGAACGCCACGCCGATGACGAGGCTGAGAAGCGTGGTCGCGAAGAACAGACGGGCCGAGACCCACACGCGGATGCCGAACTCGTGGTTGACGAATCCGCCTTCAGGCGTCCGCCCCCAGTCCCAGTGGAAGACGATGTTGCTGATCCACTGCACGTAGCGCTCCCAGGCGCTCAGCTGGGGGTCGAGGCCGATGACGCGGAGGGAGTTGTCGATCTGCTCCTTCGTGGGCCGGGGCGTCTGCTGCTCGAGGAGCTCTCCGGGGCGGAAGAAGGACGAGGCGAGGAAGTACGCGATCGACGTCGTGACGATGATGAGCACCGCGTAGACGGCCGCACGCTTGGCCAGGTATTTGAGCATCGCCCCGCTTGTCTCCGGTGTCCGGGCCCCGCAGGGCGTCTCTTTGTTTTCAGAGAGAGTAGGTCTCGGGCAGGTGCGTGCAGGACGGCGCTGCAGGGGCTGGAACGTCACATTCCGACACGATTGAGGCGGGCGCCGGGACATTCTCCGGTATTGGGCAAGGTCAATCGCAAGAGACTGCCAAGGGTTCCTAGCATGATCGTTATAGAAACGAGACCGGGGCGTCACAGTTCTTCACGTCGGAACCCTTGCTATTAGGGAACGTGCGCATTTCGTAAATGGGCCGGATTCGGCTAAGGTTTACCTCAGTCAGGCCTGCCTTGCCTTATCACTCCAGGCCTGCTCCCTCTCACCCCTGCAAGGAAGCCCACCGTGACCGCCAATTTCCTCGTCGGACTCCGTGAAGGCCTGGAGGCCGTCCTCGTCGTCGTGCTGCTCATGGCGTACCTCATCAAGATCGGCCGGCGGGACCGCCTTCCGTTCATGTGGGCGGGCATCGCCGCCGCCGTCGGAGTCTCGGCCGCCTTCGGGGCACTTCTGACCTTCGGCCCGCGCGGTCTGACCTTCGAGGCCCAGGAGCTCATCGGCGGCGGCCTCTCGATCATCGCCGTCGGCTTCGTCACGTGGATGGTGTTCTTCATGGCGCGCTCGGCCCGCTCCCTCGGGGCGGACCTGCGGGGCCGCGTGGACACCGCCGTGGCCGCCGGCGGGGGAGCGCTCGTCCTCGTCGCGGCCCTGGCCGTGGGCCGCGAGGGGCTGGAGACGGCCCTCTTCCTCTGGGCCGCCGCCCAGGCGCAGGGCGGCCAGTCCGGCTCGCCGCTGCTGGCAGCGCTGGCGGGGATCGCCGTTGCCGTGGTGCTCGGGTTCCTCCTGCACCGCGGCATGCTCAAGGTGAACCTCGGGCGCTTCTTCTCGGTCACCGGGTTCGCGCTCATCCTCGTCGCGGCCGGGGTGCTCTCCTACGGGGTGCACGACCTCCAGGAGGCAGGCGTCCTTCCCGGCCTCCACGCCCTGGCGTTCGACGTCTCCGCCGCCGTCCCGCCGGGAAGCTGGCACGGCACGCTGCTCAAGGGGATCTTCAACTTCTCGCCGCAGACCACGTGGCTCGAGGCGATCGCGTGGTGGGCGTACACGGTGCCCGTCGTCGTGCTCTACGCCCGCGCCATCCGCACGGCGAGTGCGCCCGTTGCCCCGGCCCCCTCCTCGCAGCCCGCTCCGCAGGCCGCGGCCTAACGCAGGCCGCCCTCCGCTCCCCGCCTGTACCCCGCCAGGCCCCACGAGGTCCCCGCACCACCGCTGAACCAGGGCCCCGCCCCTCACAGAAACCAGAGAGAGAATGAACCGCACCGTCAAGGCAGCCGCTCCCGCCGCCGCCGTCCTCGTCGCCCTCCTCGCCACCGGCTGCACGGAGAACAAGAAGGCCGAAGCCGGGGACAAGGCCGTCCAGGTGGCCAGCACCCAGGACGAGTGCCGGCTGTCCTCCACCACCGGCCAGTCCGGCGCTCTGACGTTCAACGTCAAGAACGAGGGAACCCAGGTCACCGAGTTCTACCTGCTCGCAGAGGACGGGCTCCGGATCCTCGGCGAGGTGGAGAACATCGGCCCGGGCCTCAGCCGCGAGCTCACGGTGCACGTTCCGGCCGGAAAGTACACCACGGCGTGCAAGCCGGGCATGGTCGGTCAGGGCATCCGCGGCCAGTTCACCGTGGAGAAGTCCGCCAACGAGCCCACTGCGAGCGCTGACGACCAGAAGCTCATCCAGACGGCCACGGCCAACTACGCGGCCTATGTGAGGGAGCAGACGGACCAGCTCGTCGCGGGCACGGAGAAGTTCGCGGAGGCCTACGCCGCGGGCCGGGACGAGGAGGCGCGCTCGCTCTACGCCTCGACGCGCATGCACTGGGAGCGGATCGAGCCCGTGGCCGAGTCCTTCGGGGACCTCGACCCGATGCTGGACGCCCGCGAGGCGGACCTCGAGAAGGGCCAGGAGTGGACCGGATGGCACCGCGCGGAGAAGGACCTCTGGGCGCCCAAGGGGTTCACGCCGCAGGGCCCGGCTGAGCGCAAGAAGCTGGCGGACAAGCTCGTGGCGGACACCAAGGACCTCGCCGAGCGTACCAAGAAGGTCACCTTCACCGCAGACCAGCTCTCCAACGGCGCCAAGACCCTCCTCGACGAGGTCGCCTCCGGCAAGGTCACGGGCGAGGAGGAGGCCTTCAGCCACACGGACCTCTGGGACTTCCAGGGCAACCTCGACGGCGCCAAGGTGGCCTACGAGGAGCTCCGCCCGCTGCTCGCCAAGCGGAATCCCGAGCTCGCCCAGCAGCTGGACTCCCGCTTCAAGGCGACGCAGGCCGAGCTGGACAAGCACAAGTCCGGCCAGGGCTGGGTCTCCTACGAGAAGCTGAGCAAGGAAGACGTCAAGGCGCTCTCCGTGAGCGTGGACGGGCTGGCCGAGCCGCTCTCCAAGCTGACCAAGGAGGTCGTCGCCAAGTGACATCGCGTGATCCCCGCCAGGGCTCCGCGCCCGCTGAGGGCGGCTCCCGCCCCGAGGAAGGGCGCCGCGGCGTCAGCCGTCGCGGCCTCTTCACCGCGGCCGGGGTGACCGGCGCGGCCGTTGCCGGCGGATTCGCCGTGCACGCCGCGGACGAGGCTGCTGCGAGAAAGCGCGAGGCCTCTCAGGCGCCCGCCGTGGTCCCCTTCCGCGGGCACCACCAGGCGGGGATCACGACGGCGGCGCAGGACCGCCTCCACATGGCCGCGTTCGACGTGGTGACGAAGTCACGTGCGGACCTCATCCTCCTGCTCAAGGAGTGGACCGAGGCCGCGGAGAAGATGACCCAGGGCTACACGCTGGGGGACGGGAGCGAGTCCTACGCGGCGCCGCCGGAGGACACGGGGGAGGCCAGGGGGCTCACGGCCGCGAACCTCACCATCACCTTCGGGTTCGGCCGCAGCCTCTTCGAGAAGGGCTTCCTCGGCATCCGGGACAAGATGCCGGCGGCCCTGGAGAAGCTTCCGCACTTCCCGAACGACAAGCTGGACCCGGCCCGCTCTGACGGGGACATCGTGGTCCAGGCCTGCGCGGACGATCCGCAGGTGGCCGTCCACGCGATCCGGAACCTCGCCCGCATCGGCTTCTCCACCGTGGCTGTGCGGTGGTCTCAGCTGGGGTTCGGGCGCACGGCCTCGACCTCCTCGGCTCAGGCCACGCCCCGGAACCTGTTCGGCTTCAAGGACGGCACCGCGAACCTGAAGTCCGAGGACGCGCAGCAGGTTGAGGACCACGTCTGGGTCAAGCGCGGCGCGGACGCGGCGGCCGAGTGGATGGCAGGCGGCACCTACATGGTGGCCCGGCGGATCCGGATGCACATCGAGATCTGGGACCGGACCTCCCTCCAGGAGCAGGAGGCCTCCGTGGGGAGGACCAAGACGGAGGGCGCCCCGCTCTCCGGCGGGCACGAGTTCTCCGAGCCGGACTTCGCCATGAAGGGCAAGGACGGGCCGCTCGTGCCCGCGGACTCGCATGTGCGCCTCTCCCATCCGCACGCCAACAAGGGCGTCCGGATGCTGCGCCGCGGCTACAACTACACGGACGGCTCAGACGGGCTCGGGCGGCTGGACGCGGGGCTGTTCTTCATCGCCTTCGTCGTCGACCCCCGCACGCACTTCACGCCGATGCAGATGCAGCTCTCCTCCAAGGACCGGATGCACGTGGAGTACCTGCAGCACGTGGCCTCGGGTCTCTATGCGGTGCCGCCGGGCGCCAAGCCCGGCGAGTACGTGGGGCAGGGGCTCTTCGCCTAGGCGGCGCGTCAGCGGAAGTTGACGAACTGGAGGTCCACGTCGAGGTCCGCGCCCTTGAGGAGCGCGATGGTCTCCTGGAGGTCGTCGCGGGACTTCGAGGTGACGCGGAGCTCGTCGCCCTGGATCTGGGCCTTGACGGACTTCGGCGCCTCGTCCCGGATCATCTTGCTCACCTTCTTGGCCACGTCCTGCGCGATGCCCTCCTTGATGGAGCACTCGATCCGGTACTCCTTGCCGGAGGCGAAGGGCTCGCCGGCATCGAGGGACTTCAGGGAGATCCCGCGCTTGACGAGCTTCGACTGGAACACGTCGAGCGCCGCCTTGGCGCGCTCCTCGGAGTTGGCCTTGACGAGGATCTTCTCGCCGGAGAAGTCCACGTCCGCGCCCACGCCCTTGAAGTCGTAGCGCTGCGCGATCTCCTTCTGCGCCTGGTTGAGCGCGTTCGCCACCTCCTGCTTGTCCACCTTGCTCACGATGTCGAACGTGGAATCGCTGGCCATGGATGCCTCCTGTGCTCGTGCGTGCGCCGCGGCGGCGGCCGGGCGGTGTCGTGCCGCCAGTCTACTGGGATCGGGGGAGAGGAGGACGACGACGCCGGTGCCGCCCGCCCGGAGCCGAGAGGCACGGGATTCGCGGCAGAGGGGCGACTCGTGTAAAGTTGTCGTGTTGCCTGTTCGCGGGCGCTGGTTCTCCAGCGCGTGTGAAGCGGCCACGGGGCAGATTACCCGAGCGGCCAAAGGGGGCTGACTGTAAATCAGCTGGCATTGCCTACGGGGGTTCGAATCCCTCATCTGCCACCACGGAGACCGCGTTCCGGAGAGATCCGGAGCGCGGTCTTTTCTGTTGCCTGACCACCTGGCGGACATAGGGATGACGAAAGTTATGCCATGCAAGCGAGTGTCTTATATAGTCAGGTCATGACCATCGCCGCTCCCGTCACCGATCCCGAGCCGGACCCGGTTGCCGCCGTTCCGCTTGCCGTCATCAAGGCCCCGCCTGCACCGAGCGGGCGGCCGTCTCTGGATGAGGACCCGGTCATGCCGCCGGACGCGGACGTCGCGGACAAGATCCTGGCGGAGGAGCTGCGCAAGGGGCTGAGGGACGCCACCTACCTGCTCCGCAGCATGGACGGGAAGTACCGGCTCACGGCGGCTCGTGTCAGCCTCCTCGCCCTCGTGGTCCACGCGCCGCAGCGGGTCAGCGCGCTGGCCCGCGAGCTGGCGATTCGGGTTCCCAGTGTCACCGAGCAGGTGATCTGCCTGGAGAGGGACGGCCTGGTAGACCGCCACCCGGACCCCACGGACTCGCGGGCCGTCCTCGTGGCCATCACGCAGTTCGGCAAGAAGATCCTGGAAGAGGAGCTCGAGGTCCGGACCCGGTCCCTGGCCCATCGCCTCGCCGGGCTCACCAAGGAGGAGAAGCGCTCGCTCGGACGGGGCCTTCGGGTGCTCACCAAGCTCATCCACGAGTCGCCGTCCGTCTGAGGCGGCCGCGGCCGGTACCGTGGGCACATGAGCACCGTTGACCTCACTGAAGCACAGTTCTCCGAGACGCTGGAGAAGAACGGCATCGTCCTCGTGGACTTCTGGGCGGGCTGGTGCGGGCCATGCCGCCAGTTCGCCCCGGTGTATGAGAAGGTCTCCGAGAACCACCCGGACGTCGTGTTCGGCAAAGTGGACACTGAGGCTGAGCAGCGCTTGGCCGCGATGGCCGGCATCACCTCGATCCCCACGCTCATGGCGTTCCGGGACAAGATCCTCGTGTTCTCGCAGCCCGGCGCCCTCCCGGCCCCGGCCCTCGAGGACCTCATCTCACAGGTGAAGGGCCTCGACATGGACCAGGTCCGCAAGGACATGGCCGAGCAGGCGGAGAAGCCCCAGGAGGGCTGAGACCCGGGCGCCTGAGCCAGCCCCAAAACCGCTGAGCCCGCTCCAGGAGCCCCTCGGCTGGCCGGCCCGTCCGGGCGCGAGGCGGTGGATCCGCGCGGTCTCAGCGCCCGCGATGGTCTTCCGGGGCCAGCCGCGGCCCATAGGCCTGCTTGCGGATCGGGCGGGAGAAGATCACCCGGACCACGCGCTGGCGCTGCCCGTCGAAGGGCCGGAGCAGGTGCAGCATGCCGTCGTCGTCCACTCGCCGCCCGATGAGCGCCTGGCCCACGAGGTGCGCCACATGGTAGTCGCCCACGGACACGGCGTCCTTCGCCGCGTGCGTCCGCTGGACGGTCTCCGCGGCCGTCCACGGGCCGACGCCGGGCAGGTGCTGGAGGCGGGCGTAGGCAGTCCGCTCGTCGGCTTCGCCCAGCGTGCCGAGGCCTGAGGCCCGTGCGGCCTCCATCGCCGTCGTCGCCCTGGAGCGGTCCACGCGCGCGGCGTGCCAGTCCCACGAGCTGATTCGCCGCACCTGCTCGGGTGCGAGCGGAAGCCGCAGCCACGGCGGCGCGGTTCCGTTCTCCGCGCCCGGAGCCGGATCCCCGAAGCGGCGGGTCAGGCTCGCGTAGGCGTTGAGGGCCTCTTCGGCGGTCACCTTCTGGCCGAGGATCGCGGGGAACAGGGCGTCCCACATGCGCCCGCTGGCGGGGGAGGCGAGGCCCGGGTGCAGCCGCCGCAGTGAGGCGAGCCGTTCGGGGAGGCGGGGGAGGACGTGCTCGTCGAAGTCGCTCCAGTCGTCCTCGAGGCCGAGCAGGGCCGGGGATCCGTCGAGGGCGGCCTGTGCGCCGGGCCCCCATGCGCCCACGGCCACGCTCCGGCCTCGCTGGAGCACGCGGAGGGTCGTCGGGCCCTCCGGAGTGCGGAACGCGAGCCAGGTGCCGTAGCGGGAGCCCACGAGCGCCGTCGGATCGTACGGGCCGTTGCGCAGGGCGCGCAGGACCCTGTCCGCGGAGTGGCCCGCCGGAACGGCGAGCTCGCGGGAGAGCGGCTTCACGTGGGCCTTTCGGAAAGGAGGGCAGGGGCAGATGCCTAGACTAGAGGAGTGAAGTACGCGGATTCTGTTCTCGACCTCATCGGCAACACCCCGCTCGTGCGGCTCAACTCGGTCGCGGAGGGGGTGCAGGCCACGGTCCTCGCCAAGCTGGAGTACCTCAACCCCGGCGGCAGCGTGAAGGACCGCATCGCGGCGGCGCTCGTGGACAGCGCTGAGAAGTCGGGGCGCCTCAGGCCGGGCGGGACCATCGTGGAGCCCACGAGCGGCAACACGGGCGTGGGTCTCGCCATGGTGGCCCAGGCGCGCGGCTACGGGATGGTCTGCGTGACGCCGGACAAGGTCGGCGAGGAGAAGCGGGACACCCTGCGCGCGTACGGCGCCCGCGTGGCTCTCGTGTCCAGCTCCGTGCCGCCGGAGTCGGAGGAGTCCTACTACGGCGTCTCGGACGCGCTCGCCCGGGAGATCGAGGGCGGGTTCAAGCCGGACCAGTTCAACAACCCCGCCGCGCCGCAAGCCCACTACGAGACCACGGGCCCCGAGATCTGGCGGGACACCGAGGGGAAGATCACCCACCTCGTCGCCGGAGCGGGCACGGGAGGAACCGTGACCGGCACCGGGCGGTACCTCAAGGAGGTCTCCGCGGACCGGGAGGGCGGCCCGGTCACGGTCATCGTGGCGGACCCGGAGGGAAGCGTGTACTCCGGCGGGTCGGGCAAGCCCTACTTCGTCGAGGGCGTCGGCGAGGACATGTGGCCCGCGAACTATGACACCGAGGTCCCCGACGAGGTCCACGCGGTGACCGACGCCGAGGCGTTCGAGATGACCCGCCGCCTCGCCAAGGAGGAGGGCCTGCTCGTCGGCGGGTCCTCGGGCATGGCCGTGGCGGGGGCCCTCAAGGCGGCCAAGACGCTTCCGGCGGACGCCGTCGTCGTCGTCATCCTGCCGGACTCCGGGCGCGGGTACCTGGGCAAGGTCTTCAACGACGAGTGGATGGCCGAGCGCGGCTTCCCCGTCGAGCGCGGCGAGTCGCTGCCTCGTGTGCCCGGGCTCATCGCCACGGGCGCCGAGGACGGCGGGACCCCGCGCGAGGCAGAGGCGGCGGCCCGGGACAGCCTGCGGGCCGCGGCAGCCGGTTCTGTGAGCGTGCCGTCGGCGGCCACGGTCGGCGAGGCGCTCGACGCTGCGGAGTCGGCCGGCCGCGGGGGCGTCGTCGTCGGCCCGGAGGCCCTGCCCGCCGCACTCGGCGAGATGCGGGCCGTGCTTGCCGCGGACGATCTCCGGAGGGCCCTGCTCGCCGGGACAGCGGAGCGCGGCACCCTCCTCGCCGAGGCGCTCGCGGACGCAGTGCTCGACGGCGCTCCGGTCCTCGTCGGCACGGGCCAGGGCCCCCGCGTCCTGGCGGAGAGGCTGGGCGAGAACGGCGTCGTCGCGCTGGCGGAGGACGGGCGCGTGCTCGGCGCTGTCACGTCCGCCGAAGCGCTCCCGGCGCTGCGGGCCTGAGCGCGCCGGCGCCGAGAGCCGCATCACGGTGCGGCATAAACCCGGCCCGAGGCCGGTTGCACGGAGAAGAGCGCCGGAAACAGGCATTCGGAACAGTTGTTCGCGCCGTGTGCGCGGAAGGAGTGATGTCATGACTGACGAGGTCAAGTCCCAGCGCCCCGAGGGCGAGGCGGCGGAGGCGGCCGAGGGCTTCGCCACCCTGGCCATCCACGCCGGCCAGGAGTTCGAGCCGGTGACGGGAGCGGTGGTGCCGCCCGTGCACTTCAGCTCGACGTACGCGCAGGACGGGATCGGCGGGCTTCGCAGCGGCTACGAGTACGGACGCGGCACCAACCCCACCCGCAACTCCCTCCAGACGCAGCTCGCGGCGCTCGAGGGCGGGGCGATGGCGCTCAGCTTCGGATCCGGCCTCGCCGCGGAGGACGCCCTCCTGCGGGCCCTGATGCGGCCTGGCCAGAAGGTGGTCCTCGGCAATGACGCGTACGGCGGAACGTACCGCCTCATCTCCAAGATCCTCGGGCCCTGGGGCATCGAGAACCAGCCCGTGGACATGGCGGACCTGGACGCCGTGCGCGCCGCGGTGAACTCGGGCGACGTCCCGCTGCTCTGGGTGGAGACGCCCTCGAATCCGCTCATGAAGGTCTCGGACATTGCGGCGCTCGCGGAGATCGCGCATGAGGCAGGGGCGCTCCTCGTGGTGGACAACACGTTCGCCTCGCCGTACCTGCAGAAGCCGCTCTCCCTCGGAGCGGACATCGTGGTCCACTCGACCACGAAGTACATCGGAGGCCACTCCGACGTCGTCGGCGGCGCCGTCGTGGCCAAGGACGCCGAGGTGGGGGAGAAGATCCAGTTCCTCCAGTTCGCAGCCGGCGGCGTGTCCAGCCCGATGGACGCCTTCCTCACCACGCGCAGCCTCAAGACGCTCGCGGTGCGCATGGAGCGGCACAGCGACAACGCCGAGCGCGTCGCCGAGTACCTCTCCGGCCGGGACGAGGTCTCCGCGGTGCTGTACCCGGGGCTGCCGGACCATCCCGGCCACGACCTGGCGGCGCGGCAGATGAAGCGGTTCGGCGGCATGGTCTCCGTGCGGTTCAAGGGCGGAGAGGCCGCGGCGCGGCGCTTCACCGAGGCCACGCGCGTCTTCACGCTCGCGGAGTCGCTGGGCGGCATCGAGTCGCTCGTCAACTACCCGTCTGAGATGACTCACGCCTCTGTCAAGGGCACCGAGCTGGAGGTTCCGGCGGACCTGGTGCGCCTCAGCGTGGGAATCGAGGACGTCGAGGACATCCTGGCCGATCTCGAGCAGGCCCTCCAGGCGGCCGCCCAGGGCTGAGCGGCTGGGCTCCTCCGAGCCGGACGGCCAGCCTGGCTGTGCCTCGGTCGGCCGCCCTCGCCGGGCCGTCTGGCCGTGAACGGCGGCACGGGCCGCGTAAGCGGGTGCGAACGGGTGCGAACGGGTCTCTGTGGAGGCCGTTCGCACCCGTTTTCGTCACTGCACCCGGTTTCAGGTGAAAACACCCGTTTCCGAGCGCTTTTTTGAGCAGAAGCGGGTGTGGATCGGCCTAGGCGCACGGAAGCGGGTGTGACTGCCAGCGGACGGTCGATCCGTTGCGCGAAAGCGGCGCCAAAAGGGGAACGCAGGGGGCCGCAGGGCGACGATGTGGGGCGGCATCTCAGGCACTGTCTCACGTCTTGCGTGTGCCCCGGCAAGGCATCGGCTACGGGTGTGATCCGCTCTCTGTCAGAAGCGATTGCACCCTGTTTCGCCACTGCACCCTGTTCTAGGTGAAAACACCCGTTTCCGAGCAGGTTTTTGAGCAGAAACGGGTGTGGATCGGCCTGGGCGCACGGAAACGGGTGTGGATCGGCCTGGGCGCGCGGAAGCGGGCGTGATTGCGCCCCGCCTCAGCCCCGGCGGGCCCCGCCCCCGCGGAGAGTCCGGGCGGCCCTGGACGTGGCTCGGGCATAGCCGCGCAGCCTCTGCCGGCGGGGCTCGACGCGCTGGAAGAAGGCGCCGCTCGAGGGCATCCAGACGAGGAGCAGTCCCACCGCGCCGAGCACGGCCAGGACGAGGAACGGCATGAGGCGCCGCCAGACGTAGAGCATGACGAGGATCGCCGTGAGGTACGTGAGGGTGGTCCGGGCCGAGCGCTTGCCGCGGGAGGCACGCCACACCTCGATGGCCACGATGACCGCCCCGGCCGCGAGCGTCCCGCCGATGACCGCGGCGATGCCGGCCTCCGCGCCCGTGAACGCGTCGCCGAAGAGGGTGTTGGCGGCCACGCCGAGCAGGGCGAGATCCAGCAGCAGGTAGACGAGAAGGCCCGTGGTCAGCGTGAACGGGCGGTCCGTGATCTTCGGCATAGACCCATTCTCCCGGAGCTCCGGGGCTCGTGCGAATCGCCGCAGCCCGGTAGACTGGTGTCCGTACCGGTTTTCCTCCCTTGCGTGTGGAAACGTTCACGATTCGCCTTGGCGGTCCGCGCACTTCACGGCCGCCCACCCCATGTGAGGCGAAATGCTCTTCAACGTCCTGCCCAATTCTTGAGGCAGGAGTGACTCCTGTGTGTGCCCCGTACGTGTGTGGCGGGCAGAGCTGTCGAGGGAACCGGGTGATGATGAGCGCGAGCGTGATGGGTTGCTCGCGCGCCCACCCCCACTGAAAGCAGACAGCCTTGCCTTCTGACCAGTCCTTTGACGTGCCCTCTGACCGGAACGACGACGCCGGGTCCTCCGCCGTCGAGCCCTCGTCGGCTCCGGAGTCCTCGCCTGCACAGACGCCTGCAGAGGCGGCCGCGCAGAGCACCGAGACCTCCCCCTCCGCCGAGGCGGCAACGACCGAGACGACCAAGACCGAGTCGGCAAACGCCGATGCGTCGAAGAGCGCCGACCGCGCCCAGGGCGAGGTCCTCTTCACGGATCTCGACCTGGACGCACACGTCCTCGCCGCCCTCAAGGACGTCGGCTACGAGAAGCCGTCCCCGATCCAGGCCGCCACGATCCCCACGCTGCTTGAGGGCCGGGACGTCGTCGGCCTCGCGCAGACGGGCACCGGAAAGACCGCCGCGTTCGCGCTCCCGGTCCTCTCGAAGCTCGCCGAGCTGGCCGAGGTCAACGGCCGGGACTCCGCCACGCGGGTGCTCGTCCTCGCTCCTACGCGCGAGCTCGCCCTCCAGGTGGCCGAGGCGTTCACGTCCTACGCCAAGCACATGGACTCCTTCTCCGTGCTGCCGGTCTACGGCGGATCGGCCTACGGCCCGCAGCTCGCGGGTCTGCGCCGCGGCGCGCAGGTCGTCGTCGGCACCCCCGGCCGTGTGATCGACCACCTCGAGAAGGGCTCGCTCGACCTCTCGCAGCTGAGCTACCTCGTCCTCGACGAGGCGGACGAGATGCTCCGGATGGGCTTCGCGGACGACGTCGAGCGGATCCTCGCCGACACCCCGGCGGACAAGCAGGTGGCCCTCTTCTCGGCCACGATGCCGCGCCAGATCCGCAAGATCGCCCAGCAGTACCTCAACGACCCGGCCGAGATCACGGTCAAGTCCGAGACCCGCACCGCCGCGAACATCCGCCAGCGCTACGTCCAGGTCATGGGCCCGCGGAAGCTGGATGCCATGACCCGCATCCTCGAGACGGAGGAGTCCGAGGGCATCATCGCGTTCGTCCGGACCAAGATGGCCACGGAGGACCTCGCGGACAAGCTCAAGGCCCGCGGCTACCAGGCGGCGGCCATCAACGGCGACATCCCGCAGCAGCAGCGCGAGCGCACGGTTGAGGCGCTGCGCGAGGGCAAGATCGACATCCTCGTGGCCACGGACGTGGCGGCGCGCGGCCTCGACGTGGAGCGCATCAGCCACGTCTTCAACTACGACATCCCGCATGACACCGAGTCCTACGTCCACCGCATCGGCCGCACGGGCCGCGCTGGCCGCAGCGGCGATGCGATCCTCTTCATGACGCCGCGGGAGAAGTACCTCCTTCGCTCGATCGAGCGCGCCACGAAGTCCACGGTGGAGCAGATGGAGCTCCCGAGCGTGGAGCACGTCAACAGCCGCCGCCTGGCCCGCTTCGCGGACCAGATCACGACGACGCTGGCCACGGAGGACCTCGACGTCTTCCGCGAGCTCGTCGCCGAGTACGACAAAGAGAACGAGGCGACCCCGCTCGAGGTCGCCGCGGCCCTGGCCTTCATGGCGCAGGGCGGCCGCCCGCTCCTTCTCGAGGAGCCTCCGATGCCTCCGGCCAAGCAGGCCCGCATGGGCAAGGACGGCAAGTTCAAGGACGGCATGAACTCTCGCGGCCCGTCGCGTGCGGTCACGGAGGGCAACGCCACGTACCGCATTGCCGTCGGCCGCCGGGACCGGGTCATGCCGGGCTCCATCGTCGGTGCGATCGCCAACGAGGGCGGCCTGACCGCCGCGCAGATCGGCGGCATCGACATCCGCAGCGACCACAGCCTCGTGGAGCTCCCGGCCGATCTCACGCCGGAGCAGATGGAGACGCTGAGCCACACGCGCATCGCCGGGCGTCGCATCCACCTCGAGCTGGACACCGGCCGCCGCCCCCGCCGCGAGCGGGGCGACGACGACCGCCGGGGCCCGCGCCAGGACCGCCGCTTCGAGGACCGTCCGCGTCGGGACGACCGCGGCGACCGCGGCGGCCGCTTCGGCGACGACCGACCGCGCCGGGACGACCGGGACCGCGGCGGACGGGGAGGCTGGGACCGGCGCGACGACCGGCGCGACGACCGTCGGGGCGAGCGCCGGGATGACCGCGGCTGGGACCGCGGCCCGCGCCACGACCGCCGGGACGACCGCCGCGATGATCGGGGCGGCCGGGGCTTCGGCGGCCGTGACGGAGGCTTCGGGCGCGACGGCGGTCGCGGCGACTCCCGGGGCCACGCCAAGTCGGGTCGCAAGCCCCGCTGGTAGGCCGCGATCGGGCCGAACCATAGGGAACGCCCGATTTTGTGTCCACCTGCTTCGCTGGTAAAGTTGGTGGACGTTGCCCCCGTAGCTCAGTGGTAGAGCGCCATCTTGGTAAGATGGAGGTCACGGGATCGATTCCCGTCGGGGGCTCTGAACAGCGCATCGTCGTCGGCGTCCTGCACGCCCGCCGTGAGCGTGCTGTTCGTGGCGGTGTAGCTCAGCTGGTTAGAGCGCACGACTCATAATCGTGAGGTCGGGGGATCGAGCCCCCCCACCGCTACAGACAAGGCCCGGAGTCCTGTGGGATTCCGGGCCTTTCGCGTGTCCGGCCCGCTGCGATCCGGACGCCGGGCGGCCCCAGGGCGGGCGATACAGTGGAGTCCATGAGCATCAACGAGTCCCTCGTCGGCCGGACGTACCCGGCTGCGGAGAGCTTCGTCGTCGGCCGCGAGTCCGTCCGGGACTTCGCACGGGCCGTCAAGGCGACGCATCCCGCGCACACAGACCTTGAGGCGGCGCGAGCGCTGGGCCACGCCGATCTCGTGGCCCCGCCCACCTACGCCATCATCCCGGCGCAGCGCGCGGAGGCCCGCATGGTGCTGGACCCGGACTCGGGCATCGACTACTCCCGCGTGGTCCACGCCGAGCAGTCGTTCGAGCTGGAGCGGCCCATCGTCGCGGGGGACGAGCTCTTCGCCGAGCTCGTCGTGGACTCGGTCCGCGTCATGGGCGCGGGCGCCATGGTCACCACGAAGGCCCACCTGACGGATGCGAGCGGCGCCAAGGTCGGCGTGACCACGTCCTCCATCCTGGTCCGCGCAGAGGAGGCAGGCGCATGAGCATCCCGCAGATGAAGGACCTCGAGGTCGGACAGGAGATCGGAAGCCGGGAGGTCACGGTGACGCGGGCGGAGCTCGTCCGCTACGCGGGGGCCTCCGGGGACTTCAACCCGATCCACTGGAACAACGACTTCGCGGTGAGCGTGGACCTGCCCGGCGTCATCGCCCACGGCATGTTCACGTTCGGCGCGGCGAGCGCCCTCGTGGGCGAGTGGGCCGGGGACCCGGGCCGGATCCTTCGGTACTCCACCCGCTTCTCCAAGCCCGTCCCGGTCGAGGACACCACCGGCACGGACGAGCCCGGCGCAGTGCTCACGGTCACGGGCAAGATCGGCGCCCTGGACGAGGACGCCCGGACGGCCCGCGTGGACCTGACCGTCGCCAACGGCTCGCAGAAGGTGCTCATGAAGACCCAGGCCGTGGTCCGGGTGGACGCATGATGCCTCCCAAGGAGGGCCAGCCGGTCGAGCAGACCCTGGCCGGCCTCACGACCCTCGGGATCGGCGGTCCCGCGAAGCGCCTCATCACCGCGGACTCGGAGCAGGCGGTCATCGAGGCGCTCACCCTGGCCGACGACGCCGGAGACCCCGTCCTCGTCCTCGGCGGCGGCTCGAACGTCGTCGTCTCGGACGACGGCTTCGACGGAACGGTGGTCCACATCGCCTCCCGCGGCCTCGAGATCCCCGAGGGGGACGAGACCTGCGGAGGCGTGCTCGTCACGGCCCAGGCGGGCCACCCGTGGGACGAGGTGGTCCTCGCCACCCTCGAGGCCGGCCTCCGCGGCCTGGAGACGCTCTCCGGCATCCCCGGCTCCACGGGCGCCACGCCGGTGCAGAACGTCGGGGCGTACGGCACCGAGGTGGCGTCCCTCATCCACTCCGTCCGCACGTGGGACCGCGAACGGCGTGCCGTGAAGACGTTCACGGCTTCGGAGCTCGAGTTCTCCTACCGGGACTCGCTGCTCAAGCGCTCCACCGTCAACGGCAGCCCCCGCTACGTGGTCCTCTCCGTGACGTTCCAGCTGCTGCACGGCACGCGCCCCTCCGAGTTCCGCTACGCGGAGCTGGCGCGGCGCATGGAGGAGATCGCCGGCGGGAATGCGACGACGGCGGACGTGCGCGCCGCCGTGCTCGAGCTCCGCTCGGGCAAGGGCATGGTCCTCAACCCGCAGGACCGGGACACCTTCTCCACGGGATCGTTCTTCACGAACCCGATCGTGCCCGAGGCGACGGCCGCGCTCCTGCCCGAGGACGCCCCGCGCTTCCCCGCGGGGGAGGGCATGGTCAAGCTCTCGGCGGCATGGCTCATCGACCACGCGGGCTTCGGCAAGGGCTACGGCCTTCAGGAGGGCCGGGACGTGGCAGGCGGCCGTGCCTCCCTGTCCACGAAGCACACCCTCGCCATCACCAACCGCGGCGAGGCCTCGAGCGACGACGTCCTGGCCATCGCCCGGGCCGTGCGGGACGGCGTCGAGGAGCGCTTCGGGGTGCGCCTGCACAACGAGCCGGTCTTCATCAACACGCAGCTCTAGACACCGCAGAACGAAGACGGCCGCGGCGCCGGCCCCTCAGGGGGCCGGCGCCGCGGCCGTCTTGCGGTTGTGCCTGCTGAGGCGCTCGTCCGCCTGTGCGCTCTAGAGCGTCCCGAGCGCGATCTTGAGCATGCGGCGCAGCGGCTCCGCGGCGCCCCAGAGGAGCTGGTCGCCCACCGTGAACGCCGAGATGTACTCGGGTCCCATGGCGAGCTTCCGGACGCGGCCCACCGGGATGTCCAGCGATCCGGTGACCGCCACCGGCGTGAGGCGCGCCATCGTCTCCTCCTTCGTGTTCGGCACGAAGAAGCCCCACTCGTTGTCCTCGTCGATGATCTGGGCGATCTCGTCGAGCGGCACGTCCCGGGTGAGCTTGAGTGTGACGGCCTGGGAGTGGCTGCGCATGGCGCCGATCCGCACGCAGAGCCCGTCGAAGGGGATCTCGGCCCCGGACGTGCGGCCGAGGATCTTGTTTGTCTCGACGCCGCCCTTCCACTCCTCCTTGGACATGCCGTCGCCGAGGTCTGCGTCGATCCAGGGGATGACGGAGCCGGCGAGCGGCACGCCGAACTGAGCGGAGTCGAGACCGCCGCGCTGCGTCTGGAGGACCTTCCGGTCGATCTCGAGGATCGCCGAGGCCGGGTCCTCGAGCTCCTGCGCCACAGCGCCGTGGAGGTCCCCGAACTGGGTCAGGAGCTCGCGCATGTGGCGCGCGCCGCCGCCGGAGGCCGCCTGGTACGTCATCGACGTGCCCCACTCCACGAGGCCCTGCTTGAACAGGCCGCCGAGGCCCATGAGCATGCAGGAGACCGTGCAGTTGCCGCCCACGAACTCCTTGACCCCGTTCTTCAGGGCCGTGTCGATGACGGGACGGTTCACGGGGTCCAGGACGATCACGGAGGAGCTCTCCATGCGCAGGGTCGAGGCCGCGTCGATCCAGAGGCCGTCCCAGCCGGCCGCACGCAGCTTCGGGTAGACGGCCTTCGTGTAGTCGCCGCCCTGGGCCGTGACGAGGATCGGCAGCTTCGCGAGCGCGTCCACGTCATAGGCGTCCTGGAGCGCTGAGGCGCCGGCGGCGAAGGAGGGCGCCGGGCCGCCTGCGTTCGAGGTGGAGAAGAAGACCGGGTCGATGCCCTCGAAGTCCCCTTCGCTGCGCATGCGGTCCATGAGCACAGAGCCCACCATGCCGCGCCAGCCGATGAATCCCACGGAAGTCGTCATGAGAGCCAGTCTAGTTTCGCCAGTCCCGGATCCGGTACCGGACCCCGGCGCGGGACTCGTGCCAGCCCCCGGCCGGGTCCTCGGAGACGAGCGTCCACTCGGGTCCGATGCCGGGCGCCGTCGTGTCCCCCTCCGCCTCGAGGTCCAGCTCGGTGACCACGAGCCGATCGGCCCGCGGCATGGCCAGGCGGTAGACGGCTCCGCCGCCGACGATCCAGGCCTCCTCCCCGCCGGGCGAATCCGCAGCGACGGCGAGGGCCTCGTCGAGGGAGGCGACGACGCGGGCGCCGTCGGCCTCGAAGCCCTCGCGGGCGGTGAGGACGATGTTCGTCCGGCCGGAGAACGGGCGGTACGCCGCCGGGATCGACTCCCACGTGCGGCGGCCCATGATGACCGGGTGGCCCGTCGTGGTGCGGACGAAGTGGGCCATGTCCTCGGGGACGTGCCAGGGCATGCCGCCCTCGGCGCCGATGACGCCGTCGCGGGCCTGCGCCCAGATCATCCCGAGGCGCATCAGACAGCCACCGTCCCCGAGATGGCCGGATGGTGCTGGTAGCCGTGGACGGCGAAGTCCTCGAAGCGGTAGTCGAAGATGGAGTCGGGCCTGCGCAGGATCTCCAGCTGGGGGAGCGGGTACGGCTCGCGGGTCAGCTGGAGCTCCACCTGCTCGCGGTGGTTGTCGTAGACGTGGACGTCTCCGCCGGTCCAGACGAAGTCTCCCACGCTGAGGCCGGTCTGCTGGGCCACCATGTGCGTCAGGAGCGCGTAGGACGCGATGTTGAACGGCACGCCGAGGAACATGTCCGCCGAGCGCTGGTACAGCTGGCAGGAGAGGCGGCCGTCTGCCACGTAGAACTGGAAGAGCGCGTGGCAGGGGGGCAGGGCCATCTCGTCGATCTGGGCGGGGTTCCAGGCGGAGACGATGTGCCGGCGGGAATCGGGGTTCGTGCGGATCTGCTCCACGACGCGGGCGATCTGGTCGATCGTCTCGCCGTCCCCGGCGGGCCACGAGCGCCACTGCACGCCGTAGACCGGGCCGAGCTCGCCGTTCTCGTCCGCCCACTCGTTCCAGATGCGCACGCCGTTCTCCTGGAGCCAGCGGACGTTGGAGTCCCCGCGGAGGAACCAGAGGAGCTCCATCGCCACGGACTTGAAGTGGACCCGCTTGGTCGTGATGAGCGGGAAGCCCTCCCCGAGCGGGAAGCGCAGCTGCGCCCCGAACAGGCTCGTGGTGCCGGTGCCGGTGCGGTCCGACTTGTGTGTTCCCTCCTCGAGGACGCGCCTCAGCAGGTCTTCGTACGGGGTGGGCACGGGAGCGAAGTCGCTCATCTCGGGGTCTCCTCTTCGGCGGTGTCGGCTGCCCGGGAACGGCCGTTCCGGGCCGGGGAGGCGGGGACGCGCTGGGGCGAACGGGAGGCGCCGCGGGCGGCGCGGATGTGGTTGGCCACGAGCCCGACGAGCAGGCCCAGGTAGACGATGCCCAGCCACGCGTTGAAGGTCTGCGGCTGCAGCCACCCGAGCACGGCGATGTTGGCGCACATCATGACGAGCAGGAAGGACGCGCGGGCCGGCAGCGGTGCGAGGCGGCGGTTGAGGGAGGGGAGCGCGCGGGGCAGGACCGCGCCGATGACCCAGAACCCGAGCCCCAGCAGGGGGTAGGCGAAGAACGCCAGGGAGTCCCGCCGGACGACCTCCGCGGTGCTGCCGGGGCTGAGCCAGGCGGCCGGCATCGGATCCGCGATGAACGGCCTCAGAACCAGGCCCGCGGCGAGCGCGGCCACGGCGAGGACGCCGGCGGCGCGCAGCCATCGGCGGGTCGAGCGGAGCCTCTCGAGAGGCGTCGTCGGCATGCTGTCGAAGCCTCCCGTCAGTCGTCGAAGGGCTCGTGGATCTCGAACGCCGTGATCCGGCCCGGGTCGGAGACCGGCATGTGGGCCACGAGCACTGCGCCGGGACGCAGGTAGGGATCGGCGTCCGGCAGGGACTCGGCGCTGTCGCCGAGCGCGGCCGCGCGGAGCACCGGGAGGATGGTCGGCATGACGGGCCGGTGGCCGCAGTACACGGTCACGTGCTTCGGCTTGAGCAGCTTGGCGAACTTGGCCTGTGTCTTGCCCGGGTTCTCCTTCGCGGAGCGCTCCGTGAACGCGTCCACGTGCTTGACGCGCGGCTTGGACTCGGAGACGAACGGCTGAACGGTCTGGACGCAGCGGGCCCACGGGCTCGTGGCCACGCGGGTGGGGCGCCAGCAGCGCAGGAGGTCCGCGAGCTCCGCGGCCTGCCGGAATCCGGACGGGGCCAAGGGACGCTCGGCCTCGGGGCGCGTCCACTTGGACCGCGGCTTCGCCTTGGCATGGCGGGTCACCACGAGCGGGACGGTCTCGAGCCGGCCCGCGGCCTCGGCGGCCTCGAGGTAGTCGAGGGGAGCGACGTCGGACCGATTGGTCAGCAGCTCCCGGGCGCGGGCGGGGGAGACCCACTCCACGCGGTCCACCTCGGAGCCGTCCGGGTCCGGGACCTGCTCGCCCGCCTGCACGGCCCAGTAGAAGACGGACTTCTCGCCGGCGGAGACGCGGTAGTGGATGGACGGCAGCGGGATGCCGAGCCGGGCCTCGATCCCGATCTCCTCGCGGATCTCGCGGACCGCGCACTCCGGCACGGTCTCGCCCGGGTCCAGCTTGCCCTTCGGCCAGGACCAGTCGTCATAGCGCGGACGGTGGATGAGCAGCACTCTGAGCCCGCGGGCCGAGCGCCGCCACACGATGCCGCCCGCGGCGACGACGTCGTCGCTCTCCCGGCGCACGTGGACGCCGACGGTCTGGGGGAACACCGCGCCCGAGCTCCTCGCCTTCCTGTGGGGCATCCGCTCAGCCCTTTCCGTTCTTGGCTCCGCTCCTGGCGCGCGCCAGAAGCCATTCCTGCACGTCCTCGAGCGGGCGCCCCTCGGCGTCCCGGGAGTGCCGCACCCATTCCCCCGTGCCGGTCAGGTGCCAGCTCGAGGTCGAGTCGGAGAGGTACCGGTCCGCGAGGGTGCCGAGCCAGCGGACCTGGTCCGGGTCCGTGAGCTCCACGAGCGCCTCGACGCGGCGGTCCAGGTTGCGGTGCATCATGTCGGCGGAGCCGATGTGCGCCGTCGGGCTGCCGCCGTTGGCGAAGAGGAAGACGCGGGAGTGCTCGAGGAACCTCCCGAGGACGCTCCGCACGCGGATGTTCTCGCTGAGGCCGGGGACGCCGGGGCGCAGCGCGCAGATGCCCCGGACGATCACGTCCACCTGCACGCCCGCCTGGGAGGCGCGGTAGAGCGCGTCGATGACCGTCTCGTCCACCATCGAGTTGACCTTGACGACGACGCGGGCCGCGAGTCCCGCCTTCGCGTTGCGGATCTCCCGCTCGATCCGGTCGATGAGGCCGGACCGCAGGGAGCGCGGCGCCACGAGGAGGCGCTTGAACGTCGTCTTCGGCGCGTAGCCGGAGAGCTGGTTGAACAGGCGCGAGACGTCCTCGCCCACCTGCTGGTCCGAGGTGAGGAGGCCGAGGTCCTCGTAGAAGCGGGCCGTGCGGGGGTGGTAGTTGCCGGTGCCGATGTGGCAGTAGCGGCGCAGCCCGTCCTTCTCCGCCCGGACCACGAGGCTCAGCTTCGAGTGGGTCTTGAGCCCCACGATCCCGTAGACCACGTGGACGCCGGCCTTCTCCAGCTTGCGGGCCCAGGAGATGTTGGCCTGCTCGTCGAACCGGGCCTTGATCTCCACGAGCGCGAGCACCTGCTTGCCCGCCTCCGCCGCGTCGATGAGGGCGTCCACGATGGGGGAGTCGCCCGAGGTGCGGTAGAGCGTCTGCTTGATCGCCTGCACCTGCGGGTCCGCGGCCGCCTGCTCGAGGAAGGCCTGGACCGAGGTGGAGAACGAGTCGTACGGGTGGTGGAGAAGGATGTCCCGCCGGCGCATCGCGGCGAAGACGTTCGCTGCGTCCGCGGTCTCCGACTCGTTGAGGTAGCGGCTCGTGTGGGCCACGTGCGGGCTGAAGCGCAGCGCGGGCCGGTCGATCGAGCCGAGGATGGAGAGCCCGCGCAGGTCCAGCGGGGCCGGGACCGTGTAGACCTCCTCCTCGCCCACGCCGAGCTCGCGCAGCAGGAGAGCGCGCACGTTCGGGTTGATGTCCTCGGTCAGCTCGAGGCGGACCGGCGGGCCGAAGCGCCGCCGCAGCAGCTCCTTCTCGAGCGCGTGGAGGAGGTTCTCCGCGTCGTCCTCCTCGACCTCCACGTCCTCGTTGCGGGTCACGCGGAAGACGTGGTGCTCCACGACCTCCATCCCCGAGAAGAGCTGGTCGAGATGGACGGCGATGAGGTCTTCGAGCGGCAGGTAGCGCGCCACGCGGGAGGCGTGGGCGGCGGCCCGCGCGCCGTCGACGGCGATGAGGCGCGGCAGCTGGTCCGGCACCTTGACGCGGGCGAAGAGCTCCTTGCCGCTCACCGGGTTCCGCACCACGACGGCGAGGTTGAGCGAGAGGCCCGAGATGTACGGGAACGGGTGCGCCGGGTCCACCGCGAGCGGCGTGAGGATGGGGAACACCTGCTCGTTGAAGTACTCGGTCAGCCGCGCTCTCGCGTCCTCGTCCAGCTCCTCCCAGCGGGTGAGGAAGATGTTCTCCTCCGCGAGGGCGGGGCGGACGCCCTCGGAGAAGGCGCGGGCGTGGCGGAGCTGGAGCTCGAGCGCGGTGCGCTCCAGCTCGTCGAGCTGGTCCGAGGGGCTGATGCCCGCCGCCGAGGGCACGGCGATGCCCGTGGCGATGCGGCGCTTGAGCCCGGCGACGCGGACCATGAAGAACTCGTCGAGGTTCGAGGCGAAGATCGAGAGGAAGTTGACGCGCTCGAGGAGCGGGACGGTCTCGTCCTCTGCCAGCTCGAGGACGCGTGCGTTGAAGTCCAGCCAGGAGATCTCCCGGTCCAGGAAGCGCTCGGAGCCGAAGCCGCCGTCCGGCTCCGGCATGGGCTGCTCCTCGAGGAGCTCGATCCGGTCCTCCGTGGCCCGCGCGCTCGCGGCCTCGGTCTCAGACAGGGGCGAGGAGCCCGGTGTCGGCAGTCCCAGCGTCATGCGGTGCGCTCCCTCCTTCGTGCGAGGCCGCCCGCCCGACGGCAGAGCACGGCCCACTCCAGCCTACGCGAGCTCTGCGGGAGCTCCCTCGGCGTCCGTCTCGGCGGCGTCCCTCGCGAACATCACGTCCGAGGCCGTCTGCTCGAACCCGAACCCGGAGTACACGTGGATGGCCCGCGTGTTCTCCCCCTCGGTGTAGAGGGCGACGGCGCGCGCGCCCTCAGACTGCAGCCGCCTGATCCCCGCGGCCGTCAGCCGCGTGCCCAGGCCGAGGCCCTGAGCGGAGGGGCTCACGCCGATCGCGTAGATCTCGGCCTCGTCCGCGGTGCGCTTGAGCCAGTTGAAGGCGACGATCTCGTCTGCGTCGTCCACGACGAGGAGGAAGTCCTCCGCATCGAACCACGGCTCCCGCATGCGCTCGCGGACGTCCGCCTCGGTGATGGCCCCCTGCTCGGGGTGGTCGGCGAACACCTCCGCGTTGAGGCGCACCCAGGCGGAGAGGTCCCGCCTCGGGTCGAAGGCCCGCATCGCCATTCCCACCGGCAGCGCCTCCTCGGCCGGGACGGGCAGGTCCGCCGGGCGCTCCATCTTGACCAGGTTGCGGACCGCCGTGAAGCCGCTCGTCTCGGCGAGGTGGAGGGCGGCCGGAAGGCTTCCGTGCGCCCACGCGTGCAGTGAGCCTGCGTCCGCCAGTCCGTCATGGGCCACGGTGGAGAGCGCCGCCTCCACGAGCGCCCGTCCCAGGCCCTGCTGGCGGTAGTGCGGGTGGACGGCGAGCTCGAGGGTCGCCTCGGAGTCGCTCGTCACGACGGCGACGCCGGCGAGGTGCTCGATCACCGTCTCCGGGCGGGGCCCGTCCTCTGCGGAGGGCTCGCGCGCCGAGATCCGTCCGGGCGCATGGGCGTAGGCCAGGAGGGTCTCCACGCTCTCGGCCTCTCCGCTGCGCAGCATGACGAGCGACTGGTCGGAGAGCGCCCTGGCGCCGTCGGCCTGCTGCGCGGCGTCCACGACCTCGAGGACGTCGGCCAGCGCGTTCGACTCGAGCGCGCCCCGCACCGGCATGATGCTCCAGACCGTGGCCTCAGGCTGCTCGCGGGTCCGCTCCTGCTCCTGCGATTCCTTCATGCACCCAGCCTATGGCCTGGGACGCGGCCCGTGCCGCGGGGCAGGCGCTTTCCGGTTTGGAGATGGGGGAGGTCGTCTGTAGAGTGGGGACATCGGCTGTTCACCGGAACGAGTTCCGGGGTTCACCCAGACAAGGGGGATGCGTCAGTCGGGACGCCCTTGATACGTTCGATTCGTATGTCCTCCACGGAATCCGCTGCGGATCTCGCAGGGACTGGAAAGGCGCTCGCTTCGGCGGGCGCCTTTTTCTGTGCCGGCTTCCGTGCCGTGGGTCCGCTGCCGAGGGCCCGCTGCCGAGGGCCCGCCTCGAGCGGGGCCGCCTCCCGTTCAGCTCTCGCCGCGCGCGAACTGGTAGCCGACGTTCCGCACCGTGCGGATGCGCCCCTCGTGGTCGGGGCCGAGCTTGGCCCGCAGCCGCCGGACGTGGACGTCTACCGTGCGGGTGCCGCCGAAGTAGTCGTAGCCCCACACTTCGGAGAGCAGCTCCTCGCGGGAGAAGACCCGGTCCGGTGAGGAGGCGAGGAACTTGATGAGCTCGAACTCCTTGTAGGTCAGGTTGAGGGCCCGCCCCTGGACGCGAGCAGTGTAGGCGCCCTCGTCGATCTCGATGCCCGACTCCCGCAGCCGGGAGGGCCCCCGGGCGGCCCCGCGCCGGTCCGCGCCCCGGGCCGCCGCGATCCTCAGACGCGCGTCGATCTCCGCCGGGTCTGCGCTCGCGGACAGGAAGTCGTCGGCCAGCCAGCTTTCATTGACCCCGGTGAACCCGAGCGGGCCGAGCTGGGCGAGCCGTGCCGAGTCCCGCGATGCGGCCGCCCGGGCGAGGGCGTTCTTCGCGCGCAGGACGTGGGCGCGGGCGTCGACGACGACGGGGTCCTCGCCGGAGGGGACCGGCGCGTCGAGGGGGAGGAGGTGCGCGCTGTGCCCGAGGATCTCCAGAGCCTCGCAGAGCGGGTTGTCCCCGGCGGGGGAGTCGGAGAGGACGATGACGCGCACGCAGTCCCCTTCCGTGAACTCCAGTGGGGCGGACACCACCTCGATTATAGAGAGCGCCCGACGGTGCGCAGCGCGATCCCACAGACGGAGCGCCGCCGGACATGGGAGGATACAAGGCGTGAAGCTTTCTGGAGCCGTGCTCGTGCTGGCGGTCGGCCTCGCGGCCCTCGTCGGGTCCGTGTGGGCCGGACCGTGGGCTGCGGCCGCCGTCATGTCCGCGGCCGCCGTGGTGTTTTGCTATGCCTGGCCCTATCTCCTCGGCGTTCCCGCCAAGCGGACCATCTCCACGGTGGGGGCGCTGAGCTCCGTGCTTGCGGTCACCTCCCCGCTCTACGCCCCGCCCGATGTCATGCTGAGGTACGTGCCCGTCTACGTGGGGTTCGGCGTGGCCGCGAGCTTCGTCGTGCAGCTGCTGCGCGGCACCGGCCAGGTGCGGCGCATGGAGTCGCTCATCGGCCTCAGCGCGGGGCTGCTGCTTGCCGGCTCCGGCGCAGGGTGGGTGGCTGTCGCGCGGATCGCCCGGGACTTCACGTCGCAGGACATCATCCAGCAGGCGAGCCGAGGGCAGGGAGCGGTCATCTGCGTGGCCGTGAGCGCCGTGGTGGGCGCCGTCATCCCGCTCATCCAGCCGCGGATGTTCTCCAGCACGCCGATCGTCATCGTCTGCGTCGGCCTCTTCTTCGGTGCGCTCGTGGGGCTCACCACGGAGCTTCCGCTGCCGTCCGGGCTGGCCCTCGGCAGCGTGACGGGGGCGCTGGTCGGGTCTCTCGTGGCGTTGAGCCGCCAGTACGATCTCGTCCCCGCGAAGCGCGTCGTGGCGGCGTCCGGACTGAGCGCCGTCGGCATCCTGGGCGCCATGGCGTACTTCGGCGCCACATTCGCCTGAGCAGGGTTCCCCGGCCGCCGTCGGGACGGCGAGGGGAGTTGCCCGGGTGAGAGCGGGACGACTTAGGATGGAGGCATGTACGCGAATCTTGAAATCTTCTTCACGGCCCTCCTCGGCCTCGCCACTGTCAGCATCCTCGGCTTCGTCGGCCTTGTCCTGAAGAACCTCTTCAAGGGCCAGAAGTAGTCCCGATGCCCATTGAGATCCCCACGCACCTGACCCCGGAGCTCGTCCCGCTCTCCTGGCTGCTCGGCACCTGGAGCGGCGAGGGGCGCCTCGGAGAAGGCCACGAGGGGGACGCGCGCTTCCGCCAGGAGGTCACGTTCTCCCAGGACGGGCTGCCGTTCCTGCGGTACGAGGCCCGCTCCTGGCTTCTCGACGAGGACGGCGCCGA
This sequence comes from Arthrobacter sp. UM1, assembly GCF_020483305.1. Lineage (GTDB taxonomy): Bacteria > Actinomycetota > Actinomycetes > Actinomycetales > Micrococcaceae > Falsarthrobacter. The sequence goes on along the minus strand of NZ_JACWAB010000003.1, from coordinate 192,503 downwards.
GTTGCGCCCGCTCACGAGCGAGGCCGGCTTCTGGGCGCTGGACCGCAAGCAGACGGACGCGGACGTGGGGCCCGGCATGCGGCCCGCCGAGATCGTTCCGGAGCTCAAGTCCGCGGACGAGGTGGAGCAGCAGCGCAATGACTCGGACGGGTTCGACGTCACCGCCACGATCGTCCACCCCGGCGGCATCGCCGAGCTGTACTACGGCACGGTCAAGGGCGCCGTCATCGAGCTCGCCACGGACATGGTGATGCGCGGCCAGAACTCCAAGGAGTACGCGGCCGCCACCCGCCTCTACGGCCTCGTCAACGGCAGCCTCTTCTTCCGCTGGGACGTCCAGCAGGACGGGGAGCTCGCAGCCCATGCCTCGGTGGCGATGTCCAAGGTGCAGGAGCCCGCTTCGGCGGACCCGGAGGGCTCGGAGGACGAGCCGAAGAGCGAGGGAGGCTCGGACGCGGACGGAGCCGCATCGTCGTGACGGACTCGTTCGCGTGCGGATTCCGGGCAGGCGTCCTGCCGGGCGGCGTCCCGGCTGAGGGCCTCATGGCGGGCTCGGACGCCCACTACGGCCAGCCGGTGGCGGAGCACCGCGCCCTGGCCGCGGGGCGGGCCTTCGCCGTGCTGGGCCATCGCGCGGCCGTCCGGGTGACCGGCGAGGACCGCCTCTCCTGGCTGCACTCGCTCATGAGCCAGGACATGCAGTCCCTCGAGGCGGGCTCGAGCCGCCGAGGCCTCTTCCTCACCGCGCAGGGCCGCATCGAGTTCGACGTGGACGTGGTCGCCAGCATCGACAGCGTCTACCTTCTGACGCGCCGCCAGGACGCCGAGCAGCTCGCCGCGTTCCTCTGCCGCATGCGCTTCATGCTCCGCGTAGACGTGGAGGACCTCTCCGGCAGCCACACGCTCGTGGGCTTCGCCTCCGCGGCCCAGTGGTCGGACCGGGCCCGCGACGCGGTGCGGCACGACGCCGTCGTCGTCTTCAAGGATCCGTGGCGCACGAGCGCCGCCGGGGGATTCGCGTACACCACCCCGGAGGCGGCCGAGCATCTGGCCGAGGCAGACTACTCGTGGAAGGAGGCGCTCGTGCCGAACGAGCGCCTCGGGGAGCTGCTCGAGGTGCTCCAGGGGGAGCGCGTCTCGCCGGCCGGCTCCCAGGCTGTAGAGGCCCTGCGGGTGTTCGCCCTCAAGCCCCTTCACGGCGCGGAGGCGGATGACAAGGCCATTCCCCACGAGCTGGACCTTCTGCGCACCTCGGTGCACCTCGCCAAGGGGTGCTACAAGGGGCAGGAGACCATCGCGCGCGTGCACAATCTCGGGCACCCGCCGCGGCGCCTCGCCTTCCTCTACCTGGACGGCAGCGGCCACACGCTCCCGGAGCCCGGGGACGAGGTCTTCGTCCGCGGCGCGGAGGAGGGCCGTCCCGCCGGCCGTCTGACCTCCGTGGCCCTGCACTCGGAAGCCGGGCCGATCGGCCTGGCCGTGCTCAAGCGGACGGCGGACTCGGAGGCCGAGCTCACCGTGGTCGGGGAGCACGGCCGCGTCGCCGCCAGGCAGCTTCCGGTGGTCAGCGCCGACTCCGGGTCTGTCGTCGGACGCCCGCAGGGCGTGAGGAGGCTCTCGTGAGCGGAGACAGCATGCACGCGGACCCGAACCAGAGGCCTGGCGCCCAGGCGGGCGCGGGGGACACCGCCGCCGAGGCAGCGCCGACGCAGCCGGACGCGATGAGCGCGGATCACCGCGAGGCTGTCATGGATCTCGCCGACCGTCTCTTCGACGCGGCTCGCGAGGGCCGGACCGAGGCGCTCTGCGCGTACGTGGACGCGGGGGCTCCGGTGAACCTCGCGAACGCCACCGGCGACTCTCTGCTCATGCTCGCGGCCTACCACGGACACGCGGACACGGTTCGCGCGCTGGGCCAACGCGGCGCGGACCCGGACCAGATGAACTCTCGCGGCCAGGCGCCCGTGGCAGGAGCCGTCTTCAAGGGCGAGGACGAGGTCCTCGAGGCGCTGCTCGAGCTCCGGGCGGACCCGCACGCCGGGTCTCCCTCGGCCGTCGAGACGGCGCAGTTCTTCGGCAAGCCGGAGCTCGCCGCGCGGCTCGAGGCCCATGCGAAGGGCGGCCAGGCTGGAGCCTGACCGCCCGCTGCGCTGCTGTCCGGTCGCCCTGACCGTGGCTGCCCGCCTGAGGCCTAGCCGAAGAGCATCTCCGCTTCGCGGTAGCGGTCCTCGGGCACCGTCTTGAGGCTGCCGAGCGCGTTGTCGAAGTCCACGGCCGTGATGTCGGTTCCGCGCAGCGAGGCCATCTGGCCCCACTGCTTCCGCGTCACCATGTCCGCCGCGGCCATGCCGAAGCGCGTGGCGAGCACCCGGTCATAGCCGGTCGGCGTCCCTCCGCGCTGAATGTGCCCCAGCACCGTGGAGCGCGTCTCGATGCCCGTCCGCTCCTCGAGCTCGTGCGCCAGGATCTCGCCGATTCCGCCGAGGCGAGGACGGCCGAAGGCGTCGAGGCCCCGGTGCGAGTGCGCGGACTCCTCGCCCTCCGGGACGAAGCCCTCGGCGACGACGACGAGCGGCGCGCGGCCGCGTCCCTGGGCGTCCAGGACCCAGGTGGCCACCTGCTCGTAGGAGACCCTCTTCTCCGGGATGAGGATGGCGTGGGCACCGGCCGCCATGCCGGAGTGCAGCGCGATCCACCCCACGTGGCGGCCCATGACCTCGGCGACCATGCAGCGGCCGTGGGACTCGCCCGTGGTGCGCAGGCGGTCCAGCGCGTCGGTGGCGATCTGGACGGCGGTGTCGAACCCGAAGGTGTAGTCGGTCGAGTCGAGGTCGTTGTCGATGGTCTTGGGCACGCCCACCATGCGGATGCCGGCGCGGTGCAGGCGCTGCGCGGCCGCGAGCGTTCCCTCGCCGCCGATCGCGATGAGGGCGTCGATCCCGTTGGCGTCCATCATCGCCTGGATGTTCTCAGGCCCGCCCTGGGGCCCCTCGAAGGGGTTGGTGCGGGAGGTCCCGAGGATGGTGCCGCCGTGCTTGCCGATGCCGCGGACGCGCACGAGGGGCAGCTCGATGAAGTCTCCCTCGACCACGCCCCGCCAGCCGTTGCGGAAGCCCACGAACTCGTGGTCGTAGAGCCGCGTTCCCCGGAACACGATGGAGCGGATGACGGCGTTGAGGCCGGGGCAGTCGCCGCCGGAGGTCAGGATGCCAATTCTCATGCTCGGCGTCTCCTCGTCTGTCGATGCGGAGACAGCGCAACGGCGCCGTCTCCTGGGATGGAAAGCGGCGCCGTTGCCGAATCGGTCTGTGCTTCCAGGCTACTCCGGAAGCCCTGCTCGGGGCAGGGGCCGGGCGGGCCCGGTCAGGGGCGCGTCAGGCGCGCGGCTGCTTCGAGTCCAGCTCCTTCAGCCAGTTCTCGAGGTGGATCTTGCCGAGGCCGTCCGGCAGGAGGATCCACAGGACGGCGTAGAGGCCGACCCCGAAGACCGGGAGGAAGCCGAGCGCGACGACGACGGCCCGGACGATCCAGACGTTGGCGCCGGTGGCCTCCGCGAGGGAGGCGCAGATGCCGCCGAGCAGGCCATGGGAGGAGCGCTTGAAGGGGATGGAGCGCAGGGCGCCGAAGACGGGAGCCACGAAGGAGAACCAGTTCATGGTCAGGATTCCTTTCCGAGGAAGGTCTGGAGTCGGGTGACGCCCTCAACGAGGTCGTCGTCCCCGAGAGCATAGGACATGCGGATGAACCCGCTGGGGCCGAAAGCCTCTCCGGGGACCACGGCGACGTCGACGGCCTCGAGGATCGCCTCGGCGAGCTCGGCGCTCGTCGTCGGCGTGACCTCGCCGCTTTCGGTCTTCAGGGTGCGGCCGAGCAGCGGGCGGACGTCGGCGTACACGTAGAAGGCTCCCTTGGGGGTGGGGCACTCGACGCCGTCGATCTCGTTGAGCATCGAGACGATGGTCCGGCGGCGGCGGTCGAAGGCCTTCTTCATCTCGTCGACCGCGGACAGGTCGCCGGTCACCGCGGCGAGGGCGGCCCGCTGGGCGACGTTGTTCACGTTGCTCGTGGCGTGGGACTGCAGGTTCGCGGCCGCCTTGACGATGTCCGCGGGCGCGACCATCCAGCCCACGCGCCACCCCGTCATGGCGTAGGTCTTGGCCACCCCGTTGAGGATGACCACGCGGTCCTTCAGCTCGGGGACCGAGGCGATCGAGGCGAACTCGGCGTCGTCGTACGTGAGGTGCTCGTAGATCTCGTCCGTGATGACCCAGATGCCCTTCTCCGCGGCCCACTCGCCGATGGCCCGGATCTGCTCCGGCGGGTAGACGGAGCCGGTGGGGTTGGAGGGGGAGACGAAGAGGAGGACCTTGGTGTTCTCGGTCAGCGCGTCCTCGAGCTGCTGCACCGTGACGAGGTAGTCCTGCTCCGGGCCCGCGAAGACCTCGACCGGCACGCCGCCCGCGAGCTTCACGGCCTCGGGGTACGTGGTCCAGTAGGGGGCGGGGATGATGACCTCGTCGCCCGGGTCGACGAGCGTGGCGAAGGCCTCGTAGACGGCCTGCTTGCCGCCGTTCGTGACGAGCACGTTCTCCGGCTCAGCCGGGTACCCGGAGTCCCGGACGGTCTTCTCCGCGATGGCCTTGCGCAGCTCGGGAAGGCCCGGGGTGGGGGAGTAGCGGTGGTTGCGCGGGTCGCGCGCCGCCTCGACGGCGGCCTCCACGATGTAGTCGGGGGTGGGGAAGTCCGGCTCCCCGGCGCCGAATCCGATCACCGGGCGGCCGGCGGCCTTGAGCGCCTTGGCCTTGGAGTCGACGGCGAGGGTGGCGGACTCGGCGATGGCGGAGACGCGCTCGCTGACGCGCCGGTGCTGGGCAGGGCGGGAGTTCGACATGCCCCCAGCATAGGCGTGTGAAACCGGGCGGCACCAGGCGTTCGGTTCGACCTTCCGCGGGTTCTCCGGTATAATGAATTCTCGCGTCCCTGTCGGGCTCAGGCCCGGCGTCGCGGCGCCGTTCTCCTCGCGAGAATGAAGGGTAGTGGCGCAATTGGTAGCGCAGCGGTCTCCAAAACCGCAGGTTGCAGGTTCGAGTCCTGTCTGCCCTGCGAGCATGCCGGCTCCGGTCTTCCCCGGAAGGCCGGCGGGCATGCTGAGTCAAGCTGAGCGGCGGATCCCTCGTCGCCCGGCACCGAGGTTCTCGCCGCCAGGCTGAGAGCCTTTCGTTGCATGGTGAGGAAGTTTGAGTGTCTGACAGCGTAGCGAGGCCGTCCTCGGCAAGCGAGGCACGGGAGTCCAAGGGGTTCTTCGGGAGGATCGTCCAGTTCCTCCGCGAGGTCCTGCTGGAGCTGAAGAAGGTCACGTACCCCACAGGGCCGGAGCTCCTCCGCTTCACCATCGTCGTCATGGTGTTCGTGGCGTTCATGATGCTTCTCGTGACCGGGCTGGACTTCGTGTTCGGCAAGGGAGCGATGTGGCTCTTCGGGGGATCCCCAGGAAAGTGACGTAAAATTCCGTGAGAGGAATGCGCAGCCCAGCAGTGTGAACTGGCTGGGCTGTCCGCGTGTTTGAGTCCGGCTCGCCGCGCCTGTGAAGGGCCAGCGCGCCGGCGCAACAGGAAAGCAGGAATTCAGTGTCCGAGAACGAAGTGTCCGAGCAGGAGCTCGAGCAGACTGACGCCGTCGAGTCGTCCGCTGCCGCGGAGGACTCCGCCGTCGCGTCCGAGAGCACTGAAGGCGTGCAGGATCAGGCCGGAGAGGGCGCCGAGCCCGCGGCCGAGGGCGCAGGAGAGTCCGAGGAGGAGGGCCCGTCCCGCGAGCAGCTCCTCGAGGAGTTCCGCGCCAAGCTGCGCCGCCAGCCGGGCGACTGGTACGTCATCCACTCCTATGCCGGCTATGAGAACCGCGTGAAGCAGAACCTCGAGACCCGCGCGCAGACGCTGGACATGGAGGACTACATCTTCGAGGCCCGCGTGCCGATGGAAGAGGTCGTCGAGGTCAAGAACACCACGCGCAAGCTCGTGCGCCGGGTTCGCATCCCCGGCTACGTGCTCGTCCGCATGGACCTGACGGACGCCTCCTGGGGCGTTGTCCGCCACACGCCCGGCGTCACGGGCTTCGTGGGCAACGCGCACGACCCGGTCCCGCTCTCGCTCCAGGAGGTCTTCTCCATGCTCGAGCACGAGATCGCGGAGCCGGTCACCGACCCGAAGAAGCCGGTCGAGCCGAACGTCCAGGAGGTCAAGGTCAACTTCGAGGTCGGCGAGTCCGTCACGGTCAACGACGGCCCGTTCGCGACCATGCCGGCCACGATCTCCGAGATCAAGCTGGACACCCAGCAGCTCGTCGTCCTCGTGACGATCTTCGAGCGCGAGACCCCGGTCACGCTCTCGTTCAACCAGGTCACGAAGATCCAGTAGCCCCACAGTTTTCGTCTCCCGCTCCCGTGCTTTGGGGGAGGGGGAGACGGCGACCGCCTCGCCAGGGCGGTCACCACCTGCGCTTGGCGCTCCTGCCCCGCAGGTCACAGAAAGAGAGAAGGACCAGAACATGGCTCCCAAGAAGAAGGTCACTGGCCTCATCAAGCTCCAGATCCAGGCTGGCGCCGCGAACCCGGCGCCGCCGATCGGTCCGGCGCTTGGTCAGCACGGTGTCAACATCATGGAGTTCTGCAAGGCGTACAACGCCGCCACGGAATCCCAGCGCGGCAACGTCATCCCGGTGGAGATCACGGTGTACGAGGACCGCTCGTTCACGTTCATCACCAAGACCCCGCCGGCCGCCGAGCTCATCAAGAAGGCCGCGGGCGTCCAGAAGGGCTCCGCCACGCCGCACACGGCCAAGGTCGGCAAGCTGACCAAGGCCCAGGTCGAGGAGATCGCCAACCAGAAGATGGTCGACCTCAACGCCAACGATGTCGAGGCCGCGTCCAAGATCATCGCCGGCACCGCCCGCTCCATGGGCATCAACGTCGAGGCCTGATCCTCCGACACCCTCGCGGCATCCGCCGCACACCATCATCAAGGGGCTCGTGCCGAGAGCACGGGCCAGTGGCAGGGCCGAGCGCGGTCCAACGACCACAACTGCACAAGGAGAAAAGCAGATGGCAAAGCGCAGCAAAGCATACGAGGCGGCTGCAGCCAAGATCGAGGCTGAGAAGCAGTACTCTCCGTTCGAGGCTGTGAAGCTCGCGAAGGAGACCAACCCGTCCAAGTCGGACGCCACGGTCGAGGTCGCCTTCCGCCTGGGCGTCGACCCGCGCAAGGCGGACCAGATGGTCCGCGGCACGGTCAACCTCCCCCACGGCACGGGCAAGACCGCTCGCGTCGTCGTCTTCGCCAACGGCGACAAGGCCGAGGCCGCTGTCGCCGCCGGCGCCGACTACGTCGGCTCGGACGACCTCATCGCGAAGGTCGCCGACGGCTGGACCGACTTCGACGCCGCGGTGGCGACGCCGGACCTCATGGGCAAGGTCGGCCGTCTCGGCAAGGTCCTCGGCCCGCGCAACCTCATGCCGAACCCGAAGACCGGCACGGTGACGATGGACGTGGCCAAGGCCGTCAACGACATCAAGGGCGGCAAGATCGACTTCCGCGTGGACAAGCACTCGAACCTCCACTTCATCATCGGCAAGTCCTCCTTCTCGGTGGAGCAGCTCGCGGAGAACTTCGCCGCTGCCCTCGAGGAGGTCCTCCGCCTCAAGCCGGCCTCCTCGAAGGGCCGCTACATCCAGAAGTCGACGGTGGCCACGACCTTCGGTCCGGGCATCTCCGTCGACCCGAACGTCACCAAGGTGGTCATGGGCTCCTAGTCGAGCCCGCTCCCGGACGGCGGCAGCGGTCCGGGAGCCTACCGCCTGACGTTCCCCGGGGCGCACCCCGGGGAACGGAGAAGGGGGCCGGACGCGTACGCGTCCGGCCCCCTTTCTGCTGTCCAGGCCCCGTTGCCCGGCGCCTTCCGTCGAAGGCGCCCACAGCAGAGCCGACGGCGTGCTGTCCGGGCAGCAGTCCCTCAGCGCAGCCGGTACACGCTGACGCGGCCCTCCCGGAACACCTCGTCAGCACGCTCCTTGAGCTTCGGGCTCACGGGGGAGGCCTCCGTCGTCGCAAGCAGGTAGGAGACCCCTCTGCTCTTGAGGGCCTGGAGGGCTGCGGGGTCTGCCTCGCTGAACGCCCGCTCGTTCTCCTGGAAGCGGGCCGGGTCGTGGAAGGGCTGCTGCGAGTAGATGCGCCCGCCGACGCCGTGGGCCTTGTGGGCTTCAGACGAGTATCCCCAGCCCTCGATGTACGCCTGCCGCTCCGTGAGCGCGCTGACCCAGAACCCCCGGGAGTCGCAGTGCGGCTCGGACACGATGCCCATGCAGTGGGCGTTCGTGGCGACCACTGCGTCCGCGGGGGTGTTGGAGGAGACCCACCGGCCCGCGTCGACGGCGTCCTGCGACAAGCGGACATGCCCGTCGTGGAGAGTGGCCCTCTTGTCCAGGAGCACCGGGACCGGGGCGAGCGCAGCGGCCATGAGCAGGGATGCGGCCACGCCGGCCGCCAGGCGCGTGAAGAGGCCTCTCCGCCGGCGGGCGGCGACGGCGAGGGCAGCAAGCAGCGCCAGGACCCCCAGAGCCGTCAGAGCCTGGACCGGGCCGCGGGCGAGGTACTGTCCCGAGGGCAGGAACGCAGGGTTCTGCGCGCGGACCAGGGCGATCACGACGGCGATCGCGAGGCCGGCGAGCACGACGGCGAGGGCGCCGCGCCGTCGGACAGCGGGAGAGGAGGCGTGCTCCGCCGCGGTGTCGAGCAGCATGTCCAGCCCGATGACGACGCCGCAGACGAGCACCGCCGTGGCCCCCTTGAGGAAGTAGACCTGGGAGAGCCCGTCGTGGTCGATGAGCAGCATGGCGCAGAATCCGGCGACGGCCACGCCCACGGAGAACCAGACCACGAGACTGCGGGACTGCCTCGGCTCGGCGGACCGGCGGGAGAGCGCTCCGATCGCGGCGAAGGCCCAGCCGAAGGCGAACACGAAGGCGCAGAGCACCACGGCGAGGAGCAGCGGCCCGTGCTGGGAGGAGAGGCCCGGGAGGATCGGCCCGTGTCGGAAGTAGGGGCTGGCATGCGTCTCGTCGAACCAGAGCGGCATGCGGCGAATCGTCGCGCCGAACTGGATGCCCGTGCCCTCGCCTGCGCCCGCGAAGAGCGGCGCGGTGAGGAGCGTGGCCCCCACAGCGAGAGCCCCGACCCCGAGGGCGGAGAGGACGCGCCGGCGCGGCCAGCGCCCCACGAGGGCCACGAGCAGGACGAGCGCGGCGGCGGCTCCGATCATGGGCAGGTTCGAGGACTTGGCGCCGGGGGCGATGAGGAAGACGAGCCCTGCCGTCGCCCAGAGGACGGGAGCGGTGCGTGCCGGGACCCCCGGCTCGCGGGTCTCCCGCGCGCTCGGGGACAGCGGCTGGGGACCCGCGATGAGCAGGGAGGCGAGGAAGGCCGCGAAGAGCAGGACGGGGACGGCGAAGGTCTGGGAGGGGGAGTACGGCACCCAGATGTCCGCGCCGGCGACGTCGAGCCAGCTGCTGAGGTGCAGGCTCGGCGCGGAGAGGACGGCGGCGCCGGCCAGGGGCCCGAGCCACGCGCGCCGGGAGAAGTGCTCCGCGAAGGCGCAGGCGATGAAGGCTCCGGCGAAGAGCATGGGCCAGTACCACAGGCGGGTGAGCACCACGTCGTGGGGAAGGCCCGTGACGAGGTGCATCAGGGCCATGTGCGCATTCGCGAGCCAGTGGTAGTTCAGCTGCTCGCCCATGACCTGGGGGAGGTCGGGAACGAGCCGGTGGGAGAGCTCGGCGTTGATCGCGAGGTGCCAGACGTTGTCCTGGTACCAGGAGCCGGGCTCGGGCAGGAGGGGGACGCCGTCGAAGGAGTTCGCGAAGCGCTGCGCCTGCACCGCGAGGAGAGCGAGCATGGCCCAGAAGGCGAAAGCGCTCACCCGGGCCTGCGGCCTGAACAGGAGCCGTCCGCCCCGGACGGCGGAGAACGCGCCCGCGGCCGTGACGAGAGCGGCGGCGGCCCACGCCGCCCAGACCTGCCCGGTGCCGACGGCGGCGACCCACTCGAGAACGCCTGCCACGAGCCCGAGGCCGAACGCCTGGCCCGCGAGGCCCGCCCACGTGCGGGGCGAGGGCAGGAGCGCCCGGGCGGAGGCGAGTCCGGGGACGAGCACCAGGGCGGTGAAGGCGGCCGCGTAGAGGAGCGACTCGGCGAGCGGCACATGCCCTTGCGCGGCCGTGCTGCCGAAAGCCCAGACGAGCAGCGCCGCGAGTCCGAGCAGGCAGGCGGCGGCTCCGGCACGCCGGGGGACGGGGCGCCTGACGCGGGACGATCCGCGCGAGGCGCGCTCAGCAAGGGGAGTGGTCATGGAGAACGTGGCTTCCTGTCGGGGTCGAGACGAGCGAGCCGCTCAGCGGATCTGGGAATCCGCCCAGAGGGATTCTTCCACGTCTTCCCGAAGGGGAAACCTCAAACCTCTGGTAGACTGTCTGAGTACCAATGACCGTCGGTCGGTGGCTGTGCGCGGTGATCCGCACGCTCAGCCCGCGAAGACTCCGTGAACTCGGATGGCCCACGCAGGTGACATGAGACTGAAGCTCCCCTGGGGAGCCTTGAGCCCTGTGCGCCTGCACGGGGCTTTTCTGTTGCGGAAGCCATGCGCCAGCCGTCCGCCGGGCACGAACACCACCCCGGAAGGAGGGTTATGGCAACGCCGAGCAAGAATGCTGCGATCCAGGAGATCGCCGCGGACTTCAAGGAGTCCACCGCCGCTGTCCTGACCGAATACCGCGGGCTTTCTGTTGCACAGCTCAAGGAGCTGCGTCGTTCCCTCGGCCAGGACACCAAGTTCTCGGTCGTCAAGAACACGCTGACGGGCATCGCCGCGAAGGAGGCCGGCGTCGACGCGTTCGACGGCCAGCTTGTCGGACCGACCGCGATCGCCTTCGTCAAGGGTGACGCTGTTGCAGCCGCTAAGTCCCTCACGGATTTCGCCAAGGCGAACCCGAAGCTCATCATCAAGACGGGCCTCTTCGAGGGCAGCGCTCTCAGCCCGTCTGAGGTCGAGGCCCTCGCGGCGCTCGAGTCCCGCGAGAAGCAGCTGGCCCGCGTCGCAGCGGTCCTCAAGGCCCCGATGTCCCAGCTGGCCCGCACGGTGGACGCTCTCCGCGCCAAGCGCGAAGAGGGCGGCGCCGCACCGGCGGCCGAGGAAGCCCCGGCCGAGTAGTCCGCCCAGGACTCCGGCACCGAGAGCTCACGCTCTCCCTGAGAACACAAGACATCCGGCCGGCGCCGAGTGAGCGCGGGCCGAACACAGGAAGGAAGCCATTATGGCGAAGCTCAGCAACGACGAGCTCATGGCAGCATTCGAGGAAATGTCCATCATCGAGCTCTCCGAGTTCGTGAAGGCGTTCGAGGAGAAGTTCGACGTCACCGCTGCCGCGGTTGCGGTTGCCGGCCCGGCGGGCGGCGACGGCGGCGCTGCCGAGGAGGAGAAGGACGAGTTCGACGTCATCCTCGAGGCCGCTGGCGACAAGAAGATCGGCGTCATCAAGGAGGTGCGCGCCCTCACGAGCCTCGGCCTCAAGGAGGCCAAGGACCTCGTCGACGGCGCCCCGAAGCCGGTCCTCGAGGGCGTCAACAAGGAGACGGCCGAGAAGGCCAAGGAGCAGCTCGAGGGCGCTGGCGCGACCGTCACCCTCAAGTAGTCTCCGTCCGGCCAGTCCGGACTCCGACTCGCGGAAGGCCCCGCACCGATCACGGTGCGGGGCCTTCCTGCGTTCGCCGTCGTCCTCTACTCCGGCGTGACGTACGCGCCGGAGAGGCCGCCGTCCACGAGGAACGTGTTGGCGGTGATGAAGGAGGAGTCGTCCGAGGCGAGGAACGCGACGGCGGCGGCGAGCTCCTCCGGCTCAGCGAACCGGCCCATCGGGACGTGGACCAGGCGGCGCTGCGCCTGGACCGGGTCCTTGGCGAACAGCTCCTTGAGAAGGGGAGTGTTGACCGGCCCCGGGCAGAGGGCGTTGACGCGGATCCCCTCGCGCGCGAACTGGACGCCGAGCTCTCGGCTCATCGAGAGGACGCCGCCCTTCGACGCCGAATAGGAGATCTGGGAGGTGGCGGCGCCCATGACGGCCACGAAGGAGGCCGTGTTGATGATGGAGCCCCGCCCCTGCTCCCGCATGTGCCCGAGCGCGTGCTTGCAGCAGTAGAAGACGCTCGTCAGATTGACCTCTTGGACCTTGCGCCAGGCGTCGATGCCGGTGTCGAGGATGGAGGCGTCGTCCGCGGGCGAGATGCCGGCGTTGTTGAAGGCGATGTCCACGCTGCCGTAGACCCGCTTGGCCTCGTCGAAGAGGTTCGCGACCTGGTCCTCCTGGGTCACGTCGGTCTTGACGAAGAGCCCGTCGAGCTCCGCGGCCACGGCCTCGCCCTGCTCGACCGTGAGGTCGCCGATGACCACGCGAGCGCCTTCGGCGGCCAGGCGGCGGGAGGCCGCGAGGCCGATTCCCGATGCTCCGCCGGTGACGACGGCGACGCGCCCCTCGAGTCGATGTGCCTTGACGTCCTGCATGAGGCTGTTTCCTTTCTGAGATGTCTGCGGAAGAAGGGGAGGGTCAGGAGGCGAAGAAGACGTTCTTCGTCTCGGTGAAGGCCTTAACTGCGTCCGGGCCGAGCTCGCGGCCGAGGCCGGACTGCTTGAAGCCGCCGAACGGGGTCCAGTAGCGGACCGAGCTGTGGGAGTTGACGGAGAGGTTTCCGCTCTCGACGCCGCGGCTGACGCGGATGGCCCGTCCCACGTCCCGCGTCCAGATGGACCCGGAGAGGCCGTAGTCCGTGTCGTTCGCGATCCGAACGGCCTCGGCCTCGTCCTCGAACGGGAGCACGGACACGACCGGCCCGAACACCTCCTCGGCGAAGGCCCGGTCCTCCGGGCCGCGGCTCATGAGGACCGTCGGCGCCGCCCAGTACCCCTTGCCCTCGGGCGCGGTGCCGCGGACGAGCACGTCGCCGCCCTCGATGTACTCCTGAACCTTGTCCCGGTGAGACGCCGAGATGAGCGGGCCCATGCCGGTGGACTCGTCCGAGGGGTCGCCGCAGGCGAAGCCGCGGACGGCCGGCTCGAGCTTCTCGAGGAACTCATCCAGCACGGACCGCTGCACGAGGATCCGGGAGCGGGCGCAGCAGTCCTGGCCCGCGTTGTCGAACGCGCCGCCGGGGGCTGCCGCTGCCGCGGCGTCGAGGTCAGCGTCCGCGAAGACGATGTTGGCGTTCTTCCCGCCCAGCTCGAGCGTGACGCGCTTCAGCTGGTCCGAGCAGCGGGCCATGATGTGCTTGCCCACCGCCGTGGACCCGGTGAAGACCACTTTCCGGACGGCCGGGTGGGAGGTGAACCGCTCGCCGACGACGGCCCCGGAGCCCGGCACCACCTGGAAGACGCCTTCGGGGAGTCCGGCCTCGAGGGCGAGCTCCGCGATGCGCATCGCGGTCAGCGGCGTGAGCTCGGCGGGCTTGGCCACCACGGTGTTTCCGGCGGCCAGGGCGGGGCCGAGGGCCCAGCCGAGAATCGGCATGGGGAAGTTCCAGGGAACGATCACGCCGACGACCCCGATCGGCTCGTGGAAGGTGACGTTCATGCCGCCGGGCACGGGGATCTGGTCTCCGGTGAGGCGCTCGGGGGCGCCGGCGGAGTACTCCATGAGGTCCCGGACGTTCCCCGCCTCCCACCGGGCGTTGCCGATCGTGTGGCCGGCATTGGCCACCTCGAGCCGGGCGAGCTCCTCGTTCGCGGCGTCGAGCCGGTCCGCGAACCGGCGCAGCAGGCGGGCCCGGTCGGACGGGTCGGTGTTCCGCCAGGTCTCGAAGGCCTTCTGGGCGCGGGCGATCGCCTCGTCGGCGGCCCGCTCGTCGGCGAGCTCGATGGTCTTGACGACCTCTTCGGTCGCCGGGTTGAGGACGTCGTGTCTCGTCATGTCTTCTCAGCCTTTCGTCGTCGGCCGTGCGGTGGTCTCAGGAAGGCGCCGTCCTCGGCGCGCGAACTCGGCGCTCTGGCGCACGAGCTCTTCGAAGACGCCCGCCTCGTCCGGGCGCTCCTCCGGGTGGTACTGGGTGGCCACGAGCCACTGGGGGCCCTCGGCCTCGAGGAACTGCGGGAGCCCGTCCTCCGAGCGGGCCGTGACGGAGAGCCCGCGCCCGACGCGGTCGATGCCCTGGTGGTGGTACGAGGAGACGACGGCGCGCTCCCCGAGGATCCCCCGCGCGGCGGATCCCGGATCGGTGGTCACGGGGGTGTCCCCGAAGACCGCGGGCGCCGGGCGGTAGCGGTCGGCGTGCTCGAGCACGTCCGGCAGGTGCTGGTGCAGCGTGCCCCCGCGGGCCACGTTGAGGACCTGGGCTCCGCGGCACACGCAGAGGGTGGGGAGCCCGGCCTCCTCGGCGGCGGCGAGGAGCCCGAACTCGTAGGCGTCCCGCGCCTGGTCCGAGACGGTCTTCTCATGCGGCTCCGCCCCGTACCGGCCGGGGTCCACGTCTCCGCCGCCGATGAGCATGAGGCCGTCGACGCCGTCGAGCACCCGGTAGTCGTCCCCGAGGGGCGGGAAGAGGACGGGTGTGCCGCCGGAGTCCACGATCGCCGTGGCGTACTGGAGGGGGACGATGGCGGCCATGCCGTTCCACACGCCCCACGAGCCCTGCTGCAGGTAGGTGGTGATGCCGATGACCGGGCGCGTCTCAGAGCCGCTCAAAGCCCCTGCTCCTCTCCCAGTCCGTGACGGCCGCCTCGAAGTCGGCGATCTCGATGTCCGCGGCGTGGGCGTAGTGCTCCACGACGTCCTCCCCGAACGCCGCCTTGGCCTTCTCGGCGCCCCGGAAGCGGTCCCGGGCCTCGCGGAGGGTCGTGGAGATGCGCGGGGCGTCGGTGGTGTACGCGCTGCCCTGGGTCATCGGCTCGAGCTCGAGCCCGTTCTCGATGCCGTGGCAGGTGGCCGCGACGATGGCGGCGAGGATCGTGTACGGGTTGACGTCGCCGCCGCCCACGCGGTGCTCGATCCGCAGCGAGGGGCCGTGCCCCACGACGCGGACGGCGCAGCTGCGGTTGTCCATGCCCCAGGCGATCGCCGTCGGGGCGAAGCTGCCCTCGCGGAAGCGCTTGTAGGAGTTGATGTTCGGCGCGAAGAAGAGCGCGAACTCCTCGAGGCAGGCGAGCTGGCCCGCGATCATCTGCTCCATGACCTCGCTGAAGCCGTGCTCGCGGTCGCCCGTGGAGACGGGGTTGCCCTCGAGGTCTGTGAGGCTGAAGTGGACGTGGCACGAGTTGCCCTCGCGCTCGTTGAACTTGGCCATGAAGGTGAGCGACTGCCCGTGGGCGGCCGCGATCTCCTTGGCCCCGGTCTTGTAGACGGAGTGGTTGTCCGCGGTGCGCAGGGCCGGCCCGTAGCGGAACGTGATCTCCTGCTGGCCGAGGTTGCACTCGCCCTTGGCGGCCTCCACGGTCATGCCCGCGCCCTCCATGCCCACGCGGATGTCCCGGATGACGGGCTCGATCCGGCTCGTGGCGAGGAGCGAGTAGTCGACGTTGTGCTGCGTGGAGGGGGTGAGGTCCGTGTAGTGGAGCTGCTGGGCCGTGTCGAAGTCGTCCTCGAAGAGGATGAACTCGAGCTCCGTGGCGGCGTTGGCCCGGTAGCCGAGCTTCTCGAGGCGCTCGAGCTGCTGCCTGAGCATCTGCCGCGGGGACATCGGGATCGGCTCGTCCTCCATCGTCACGATGTCGCAGAGGACCAGCGCGGACCCGGGCGCCCAGGGGAGGCGGCGGAGGGTGGAGAGGTCCGGAACCATCTTGAGGTCTCCGTAGCCGCTCTCCCAGGAGGAGAGGGCGTAGCCGTCCACGGTGTTGTTGTCCACGTCGACGGCGAGGAGGTAGTTGCACCCCTCCACCCCGTGGGCCAGGACGTCGTCGAGGAAGTGCCGCGCGCCGCAGCGCTTGCCCTGGAGCCTCCCGAGGTGGTCGGTGATGGCGACGACGACGGTGTCGATCTCCCCGGACTCGACGAGGGAGCGGAGCTCCTGCTCGGTGAGCATGCCGGGGGCTGCGGTGGGTGCTGTCATGGTCAGTCCTTCATTCGGTGGGGTGTCGGGGAGCGGCAGGGGTCAGGTTCGGGCCGCTGTAGACGGTCAGTGGAGCTTCGACTCGGCTTCGGCGAGGGCCGCGAACTCCTCCTCGGGAGCCGCGCCGACGATCCGGTGGCGGCTCACGAACCAGAAGTAGGCGAGGGCGAGGGCGAAGATGCCGAGGGTGATCGAGGCGGCGGTCACGTCCACCACGAAGGTCGCGACGACGGCGACGAGGGAGAGGACGAGCGCGACCGACGTCGTCGCGATCCCGCCGGGAGTGCGGTAGCCCCGGGGCAGCTCGGGCTCGCGGACGCGCAGCACGATGTGCGAGAGGTTGAGGAGCACGTAGGAGACGGTCGCGCCGAAGACGGCGATGTTGATGAGGAGGGATCCGTCCCGGAGCACGGCCGCGAGGATGAACCCGATGGTGCCGGGGATGATGAGCGCGATCGCGGGAGTGCTGCGCCGCGTGGTGAGCGAGATCCACGTGGGGAGGTATCCGGCCCGGGAGAGGGCGAAGAGCTGCCGCGAGTACGCGAAGATGATGGAGAAGAAGCTCGCGACGAGCCCGGCGAGCCCGGCGTAGTTGACGGCTGTGGCGATCCAGCTGTTCTGGCCGTAGGCGTGCCGCAGAGCGTCCGGCAGCGGAGACTCGGAGGAGGACATCGCCTGGGCGCCGGCGCCTCCGGGGGCGAGCAGAAGGACGGCGAGGCCCGTCACGAGCAGGACGAGGATGGCCGCGATGATGCCGCGCGGCATGTCCTTGCGGGGGTTCGCGGACTCCTCGGCCGCGAGCGGAACGCCCTCCACGGCGAGGAAGAACCAGATGCCGAAGACGAGGGCCCCGAGGACGCCGGTGATCCCGAACGGCAGGAACGCGGAGGCGCCGGGAGCGGACGTGGGAGCGATGTCCACGAGGTTGTGTCCGTGGAAGTGCGGGATCATCGCGCCGATGAAGAGGAGCAGGGCCGCGACCGCCACGGCCGTGATGGCGAACATGACCTTGAGCGCCTCGCCGACGCCCACGGTGTGGATGCCGATGAAGACGACGTAGGCCACGAGGTACACCGGCCACGAGTTCGTGATGCCGAAGAGGTGGAGCGACTCGATGTATCCGCCGATGAACGTGGCGATCGCGGCCGGGGCCACCGCGTACTCGATGAGGATGGCCACGCCCGTGGCGAAGCCGCCGAGAGGCCCGAGCGCCCGGCGGGCGAAGCCGTACCCGGCGCCCGAGGTGGGCAGGGTCGAGGAGAGCTCCGCCAGCCCGAACACCATGCACGTGTACATGAGGCCCATGAGCGCGAACGCGATGAGGAGGCCGCCCCACCCGCCGACGGCGAGACCGAGGTTCCAGCCGGAGAAGTCGCCCGAGATGACGTAGGCCACGCCGAGCCCGGCGAGGAGGAGCCACCCGGCGGCGCCCTTGTTGAGCTGCCGTTTGGCGAGGTAGTCCGAGTCCTCGGCCGAGTACTCGATGTGTGTGCGGGCCATGCGGCACCTCCGGTCTTAATGGTTGAGATTCAAACCATTGGGCTTGGGTGAAAGCATGATCCAGGTCACATCACTCTGTCAAGCACTGTCTGCCCGTCCGTCGTCGGACTCTGTTCGCAGGGCGGCAGCCGCATCCGTCTCGGCTAGGCTGGAGGTCTGAAAACGGACCGCTGGCGGCGGACTCCGTGCGCGCCGAGGGAAGGGGGACAGGCTCGTGGAAGCGTCCGAGGCCGAGGGGGAGGGAGTCCCCGCAGGGCCCCTCATCCGTCCTGTCCGCCCGGGCAACGCGCTCGAGACCACCTTCGAGGCGCTGCTCGACCTCATCAAGGTCGGCGCCTTCCCTCCCGGATGGCGCCTTCCGCCGGAGCGGGACCTCGCCGCCCGGCTCGGCGTCTCGCGGACCACCCTGCGCAGCGTCCTCCAGGACCTCCAGGCGGCCGGCTTCCTCGAGGTGAGGCGGGGGCGCTACGGCGGAACCGTGGTGACGGACGCCGTCCCCGAGGCGTCCGAGACGGCCGTCCACTCGCCCGCGGAGATCAATGGGATCCTCGTGTACCGCAGGGTCATCGAGGCGGGAGTCGCCCGCGTGGCCGCGCAGTCCACGCTCACCGCCGAGCGCCGCTCCGCCCTGAGGGCGGCCTGCCGGGCGGTCCGCGAGGGGGAGGCGGCGCACTACCGCAGGCTGGACTCGAGGTTCCACATTGCGCTCGCGGAGGCCACCGGCTCCCAGCACCTCGTGGACGCCGCGGTCGAGGCCCGCTCGCTGGCCAACGGCCTCCTCAACAGGATCCCCCTCCTGCCCTCGAACCTCGAGAACTCCAACCGGCAGCACGAGCGCATCCTCGCCGCCGTCCTCGAAGGGGACGCCGAGCAGGCCGAGGCGCTCGCCTGCGAGCACCTCGAGGGCACCGAGTCCCTGCTGAGGGGGTTCCTCCTCGGGGACGAAGGCCGCTCCGGCTAGCCCCTCCGGGCGGCGGCGCGCAGGGCGAGCGCCCCGGCGAGCGCGAGCCCCGCCGCCGCGTGGACGGGGAGCGTGGCGACGCCGAGGGCCGCCGACTCCCGCGCCACGGCCTTCGGCAGGCTGTGGAGGGCTGTCCGGGCCCCGGCGGTGCGGGCTCGGAGCCCGACCCGGCGGGCGAGCAGCGCCGCGCGGGGTCCGTGGAAGCCGCTCGTCACGATGCAGACGGGCGCCTTCGGGTCAGGGAGGAGCCGGCGGCTCAGCTCGAGGTTCTCCCGGGTGCTCTCCGAGCGGTCCTCGCAGAGAATCCGCTCGGCGCCGACTCCCCGGGCTTCGAGGTAGCGCTTCATGGCCACCGCCTCCGGAACGGCCTCGTCCGGCCCCCGTCCGCCGCTCGCGACGACGAGCGGGCGCCGTCCCCGCTGCTCCTCGGCCTCGAGCACCTCGAGGGCCCGGTCAAGGCGAGAGGCGAGCAGGGGAGTGACGAGCTCCCCCTCGAGCCCCGCTCCGAGCACGACGACGGCCTCCGGGCGGAACCCCGCGGGGAGCTCGCGCCCGCGCCGGACGGCGGCCGCGTAGGCGGCGGCGCAGCAGGCGCCGTAGGCCAGGGCCGCCGCCGCGAGCGCGCGCGCCGTCACCGCGAGAGGATGAGGGCCTCGCCCTGTCCGCCGCCTCCGCAGAGGGCCACGGCGGCCGTCCCGGAGCCGCGCTCGGCGAGCTCGAGCGCGGCGGTGAGGGCGAGGCGCGCACCGGACGCGCCGATCGGGTGGCCGAGCGCGATGGCGCCGCCGTTCACGTTGATCCTCTCGAGGGGGCAGCCGAGGTCCTGGGCGGACTGGTGGACCACGGCGGCGAAGGCCTCGTTGATCTCGATGAAGTCGAGCGCATCCGTCTCGATCCCCTCGCGCCGGGCGGCCGCCGCGATGGCGTTCGCAGGCTGGGACTGGAGGGAGTTGTCCGGGCCGGCCACCTGGCCGGCGGAGCGCACCGTGGCGAGCACCTCCCAGCCCTCGGCCTCGGCCCGCCGGCGGGAGGTCAGCACGAGGGCTGCAGCGCCGTCGGAGAGCGGCGAGGAGGAGGCGGCCGTGATGGTCCCGTCCTTCGCGAAGGCCGGGCGGAGTCGGCCGAGCCCCTCGGCGGTCGTCTCAGGGCGGACGCCCTCGTCCGCGTCGAGGACGAGCGGCTCGCCCTTGCGCTGCTGAACGGCCATCGGCACGATCTCCCGCTGCAGGCGGCCGGCGTCGAGAGCCTTGGCCGCCCGCTGGTGGGAGGCCGCCGCGATCTCGTCCTGCACCTCGCGGCCGATCCCCAGCCGGGTGTTGTGGCGCTCCGTGGAGGCGCCCATCGACTCGTCGTCGAACGCGTCCGTCAGGCCGTCGTGCGCCACGGAGTCCTTCGCGGTCACGTCTCCGTACGTCCATCCCATGCGGGAGCCGGGGAGCAGGTGGGGCCCGTTGGTCATCGACTCCATGCCGCCGGCGACGACGACCTCCGCGTCGCCGAGGCGGATCATCCTCGCGGCGTCGATGACCGCGCTGAGGCCCGAGAGGCAGACCTTGTTGAGCGTCATCGTGGGGACGTCGAGCGCGATGCCGGCCTTGACCGCGGCCTGCTTGGACGGGTTCTGTCCGCAGCCGGCCTGGACCACCTGCCCCATGAGCACGAAGTCCACGGCCTCGGGGGAGACGCCGCTGCGCTCGAGGGCGCCCCGGATGGCGGCGCCGCCCAGGTCCACCGCGCTGAAGGAGGCGAGCTGGCCCTTGACGCGGCCCTGCGGGGTCCTCGCTCCGCCGACGATGACGACGTCGTCCGGGCTGCCGTTGCTCTGGGTCATGAGGTGCTCCTTGGTCAGAGGGAGTGGGGCGCGCCCCGGCCTTGGGGGCCTGAATGTGACGCGCGTCGCTTGTGTGCCACCCTAGCGCCCCGTGCGGCGGCAGGCACAGTGCCGGGCGGCGGGTTCGAGCGGAGGGGTTCGGGGCTCCGCTCCGAGCCGTTCTGTGTCGCCGCGCGTCACATACCACACGAGGGCTGGACAAGGGAAGCTCCGACCCCATAGACTGGTGCTTTGCTTCTGTGTTCATTTCGCGTGCCTTCATATAGCGGTGGGCCCGAACGTGTCTGAAGCTGACTCGAAAAAGGTCTGTGAAAGGATCCCTCTTGGTCGCCTCGAGCACCTCACACTCTGAAACCGCTAGCGTGCCCGCGCGCGCGCAAGCCGCTGAACGCTACTCGTTCGCGAAGATCCCGGAACCCCTGGACGTCCCCAACCTCCTCGCTCTGCAGACGGAGTCCTTCGACTGGCTCGTCGGCAACGAGCGCTGGCAGGAGCGCGTGCAGCGCGCCGTCGACTCCGGGGACAAGGGCGTCAACCTGACCTCGGGCCTCGCGGAGATCTTCGAGGAGATCTCCCCGATCGAGGACTTCCAGGAGACGATGTCCCTCAGCTTCTCCGACCCGGAGTTCGCCGACCCGAAGTTCACGATGGCCGAGTGCAAGGACCGCGACGCGACCTACGCGGCTCCGCTGTACGTCAAGGCCGAGTTCATGAACAACAACACGGGCGAGATCAAGCAGCAGACGGTCTTCATGGGCGACTTCCCGCTCATGACGGACAAGGGCACGTTCATCATCAACGGCACCGAGCGCGTCGTCGTCTCGCAGCTCGTCCGCTCCCCGGGCGCCTACTTCGAGAAGGCCCCGGACAAGACGAGTGACAAAGACATCTACAGCGCCAAGGTCATCCCGTCCCGCGGCGCCTGGTTCGAGCTCGAGATCGACAAGCGCGACCAGGTCGGCGTCCGCCTCGACCGCAAGCGCAAGCAGTCCGTGACGGTTCTGCTCAAGGCCCTCGGCTGGACCGAGTCCCGCATCCTCGAGGAGTTCGGCGAGTACGACTCGATCCGCGCCACCCTCGAGAAGGACAGCGTCGAGACCCGTGAGGACGCGCTGCTCGACATCTACCGCAAGCTCCGTCCGGGCGAGCCGCCGACCGTCGAGGCCGCGGAGAACCTCCTCAACAACCTCTACTTCAACCCGAAGCGCTACGACCTTGCGAAGGTGGGCCGCTACAAGCTCAACCGCAAGGTGGGCGTGGACCGTCCGCTGGACGACCCGGATGCGTCGGTCCTCTCGGTGGATGACATCGCCGCCATGATCCGCTTCCTCGTGGCCCTCCACGCCGGCGAGAAGACGGTCAAGGGCGAGCGGGACGGCGAGCCGGTCGAGATCCGCGTCGAGGTGGACGACATCGACCACTTCGCCAACCGCCGCATCCGCGCCGTCGGCGAGCTCATCGAGAACCAGGTCCGCACGGGCCTGTCCCGCATGGAGCGCGTCGTGCGCGAGCGCATGACCACGCAGGACGTCGAGGCCATCACGCCGCAGACGCTCATCAACATCCGCCCCGTGGTCGCTGCGATCAAGGAGTTCTTCGGAACGTCCCAGCTCTCGCAGTTCATGGACCAGAACAACCCGCTCGCGGGCCTGACCCACAAGCGCCGCCTCTCGGCGCTCGGCCCGGGCGGCCTCTCCCGCGACCGCGCGGGCATGGAGGTCCGTGACGTCCACCCGTCGCACTACGGCCGCATGTGCCCCATCGAGACGCCTGAAGGCCCGAACATCGGCCTCATCGGCTCGCTGGCCTCCTACGGCCGCATCAACGCGTTCGGCTTCATCGAGACGCCGTACCGCCGCGTGCGGGACGGCCAGGTCACGGACGAGGTGGACTACCTCACCGCTGACGACGAGATGGAGAACTACATCGCCCAGGCGAACGCTCCGCTCACGGACGACCTCCGCTTCGCCGAGGACCTCGTCCTCGTGCGCCAGCGCGGCGGCGACGGCGAGCCGGTGCTCATCGAGCCGAACCGCGTGGACTACATGGACGTCTCCCCGCGGCAGATGGTCTCCGTGGCCACCGCGCTCATCCCGTTCCTCGAGCACGACGACGCGAACCGCGCCCTCATGGGCGCCAACATGCAGCGCCAGGCGGTGCCGCTCCTCAAGACGGAGCGCCCGCTCGTCGGCACCGGCATGGAGCGCTACGCCGCGATCGACGCGGGAGACTCCGCGCTCTCGGCCAAGCCGGGCGTCGTCAAGGAGGTCTCGGCTGACCTCGTGACCGTCCTCAACGACGACGGCACGCAGTCGAGCTACCCGATCATGAAGTTCGCCCGCTCGAACCAGGGCAACGCGTACAACATGCGCGTCGTCGTGGACGAGGGCCAGCGCGTCGAGGCCGGCACGGTCCTCGCGGACGGCCCCTCGACGGACGAGGGCGAGCTCTCGCTCGGCCGCAACATGCTCGTGGCGTTCATGTCCTGGGAGGGCCACAACTTCGAGGACGCCATCATCCTCTCGCAGCGCGTCGTCTCGGACGACATGCTCACCTCGATCCACATCGAGGAGCACGAGGTGGACGCTCGAGACACCAAGCTCGGAGCCGAGGAGATCACGCGGGACATCCCGAACGTCTCCGAGGAGATGCTGAGCCAGCTCGACGAGCGCGGCATCATCCACATCGGCGCCGAGGTGGAGGCGGGCGACATCCTCGTCGGCCGCGTCACCCCGAAGGGCGAGACGGAGCTGACCCCGGAGGAGCGCCTGCTGCGCGCCATCTTCGGCGAGAAGTCCCGCGAGGTCCGCGACACGTCCCTCAAGGTGCCGCACGGCGAGTCCGGCACCGTCATCGGCGTGCGCATCTTCGACCGCGAGAACGACGACGAGCTGGCGCCCGGCGTGAACCAGCTGGTCCGCGTCTACGTGGCCCAGAAGCGCAAGATCACGAACGGCGACAAGCTCGCCGGACGCCACGGCAACAAGGGCGTCATCTCGAAGATCCTGCCGGTCGAGGACATGCCGTTCCTCGAGGACGGAACCCCGGTCGACGTCGTGCTCAACCCGCTCGGCGTTCCGGGCCGCATGAACATCGGCCAGGTCCTCGAGATCCACCTCGGCTGGGCCGCCAAGCAGGGCTGGAAGATCGAGGGCGAGCCGGAGTGGGCCAAGTCCCTTCCGAACCTCCCGCGGGAGACCGGCCCCACCACCGTCGCCACCCCGGTGTTCGACGGCGCCCACGAGAACGAGATCACCGCGCTCCTGGACTCGACCAACCCGACGCGTGACGGACAGCGCCTCATCGGCGCCTCCGGCAAGGCCCGTCTCATCGACGGCCGCTCGGGCGAGCCGTTCCCGGACCCGATCTCGGTCGGCTACATGTACATCCTGAAGCTGCACCACCTCGTGGACGACAAGATCCACGCGCGCTCCACCGGCCCGTACTCGATGATCACCCAGCAGCCGCTGGGCGGAAAGGCGCAGTTCGGCGGACAGCGCTTCGGCGAGATGGAGGTGTGGGCCCTCGAGGCGTACGGCGCGGCCTACACGCTGCAGGAGCTCCTGACCATCAAGTCGGACGACATCCACGGCCGCGTCAAGGTCTACGAGGCGATCGTCAAGGGCGAGAACATCCCGGAGCCCGGCGTTCCGGAGTCGTTCAAGGTGCTCATCAAGGAAATGCAGTCGCTCTGCCTCAACGTGGAGGTCCTCTCCGCGGACGGCACCGCTGTTGAAATGCGTGACTCGGACGATGAAGTCTTCCGGGCCGCGGAAGAACTCGGCATCGACCTGTCTCACAACGAGCCGAGCTCCGTCGAGGAGGTCTGACGAGCCGGCCGTCCGGTCTGACGGGGGGAGACCCCGCGCCCGGGCGGCCGCCGCAGGCCCCCATCCCACAGACTTCACTGCAACTTTCACGAGAGAAGAGAGACAAGGACCTATGTCCACTGAATCCTCCTTCAGCCTGATGCGCATCGGCCTCGCCACCGCAGAGCAGATCCGCGCCTGGTCCTACGGCGAGGTCAAGAAGCCCGAGACCATCAACTACCGCACCCTCAAGCCGGAGAAGGACGGCCTGTTCGGCGAGCAGATCTTCGGCCCGTCCCGCGACTGGGAGTGCGCCTGCGGCAAGTACAAGCGCGTCCGCTTCAAGGGCATCGTCTGCGAGCGCTGCGGCGTCGAGGTGACGCGTGCCAAGGTGCGCCGCGAGCGGATGGGCCACATCGAGCTCGCCGCGCCGGTGACGCACATCTGGTACTTCAAGGGCGTCCCCTCGCGCCTCGGCTACCTCCTGGACCTCGCCCCGAAGGACCTGGAGAAGGTCATCTACTTCGCGGCCTACATGGTCACCAGCGTGGACGAGGAGGGCCGCCACGCGGACCTCCCGAACCTCCAGGCCGAGCACGACCTCGAGAAGAAGAACCTCGAGTCCACCCGGGACTCGGACATCGCGGCCATCGCCAAGGACCTCGAGGACGACCTCGCGCGTCTCGAGTCCGAGGGCGCCAAGGCCCCGGAGAAGAAGAAGGTCCGCGACCAGGCCGAGAAGGCCATGGCGCAGGTCCGCAAGCGCGCCGACGCCGAGATCGAGAAGCTCGAGCGCGTCTGGGACCGCTTCAAGAACCTCAAGGTCGCCGACCTCGAGGGAGACGAGGCGCTCTTCCGCGATCTCCGCGACCGCTACGGCCTCTACTTCGAGGGCTCGATGGGCGCCGAGGCGATCAAGAAGCGCCTCGAGAACTTCGACCTCGAGGCCGAGGCGGAGGTCCTCCGCGAGACCATCGCCAACGGCAAGGGCCAGCGCAAGACGCGCGCGCTCAAGCGCCTCAAGGTGGTCAACTCGTTCCTGTCGACGAACAACAGCCCGCTCGGCATGGTCCTCGAGGCCGTTCCGGTGATCCCGCCGGAGCTCCGCCCGATGGTCCAGCTCGACGGCGGACGCTTCGCGACGAGCGATCTCAACGACCTCTACCGCCGCGTGATCAACCGCAACAACCGCCTCCAGCGCCTGCTGGACCTCGGCGCGCCGGAGATCATCGTCAACAACGAGAAGCGCATGCTCCAGGAGGCGGTGGACTCGCTGTTCGACAACGGCCGCCGCGGCCGTCCGGTGACGGGTCCGGGCAACCGCCCGCTCAAGTCGCTCTCCGACATGCTGAAGGGCAAGCAGGGCCGCTTCCGCCAGAACCTGCTCGGCAAGCGCGTCGACTACTCGGGCCGCTCGGTCATCGTCGTCGGCCCGCAGCTCAAGCTGCACCAGTGCGGCCTGCCGAAGCAGATGGCGCTCGAGCTCTTCAAGCCGTTCGTCATGAAGCGGCTCGTGGACCTCAACCACGCGCAGAACATCAAGTCCGCCAAGCGGATGGTGGAGCGCTACCGCCCGCAGGTCTGGGACGTGCTCGAGGAGATCATCACCGAGCACCCGGTTCTCCTGAACCGCGCGCCCACGCTGCACCGCCTCGGCATCCAGGCGTTCGAGCCGCAGCTCGTCGAGGGCAAGGCCCTGCAGCTGCACCCGCTCGTCTGCGCGGCCTTCAACGCCGACTTCGACGGCGACCAGATGGCCGTCCACCTGCCGCTCTCCCCGGAGGCGCAGGCCGAGGCCCGCGTGCTCATGCTGTCCTCGAACAACATCCTCAAGCCGTCGGACGGCAAGCCGGTCACCCTGCCCTCGCAGGACATGATCATCGGCCTGCACCACCTGACGACCAAGCGCGAGGGCGCCAAGGGCGAGGGCCGCGTGTTCACGTCTGCGGCCGAGGCCGTCATGGCGCACGACGCCGGGGAGATCCACCTCAACGCCGTCGTGAAGATCCGCGTCGAGGGCTTCGTGCCGTCCGAGGACCAGCCGGCCCCCGAGGGCTGGGAGGAGGGCCAGCCGGCCCTCATCGAGACCTCGCTCGGCCAGGTCATCTTCAACGAGACGCTGCCGGAGGACTACCCGTGGTTCGAGCGGGTCGCGGACAAGGGCTCCCTCTCGGGCCTCGTCAACGACCTCGCGGAGCGCTACCCGAAGGTCGTCACGGCGGAGACGCTGGACAACCTGAAGTCCGCCGGCTTCTACTGGGCCACGCGCTCGGGCGTCACGGTGGCCATCTCGGACATCGCCGCGCCTCCGCAGAAGCCGGAGATCATGGCGGGCTACGAGGCTCGCGCCTCCAAGGTCGAGCGGGAGTATGACAAGGGCCTGCTCGCGGACGAGGAGCGCCGCCAGGAGCTCATCGACATCTGGAACAAGGCCACGGCCGAGGTCGCCACGTCCATGGAGGAGAGCTTCCCGAAGCTCAACACCGTGTACCGCATGGTCACCTCGGGCGCCCGAGGCAACTGGAACCAGATCCGCCAGATCGCCGGCATCCGCGGCCTCGTGGCCAACCCGAAGGGCGAGATCATCCCGCGTCCGATCAAGTCCTCCTACCGTGAGGGCCTGACCGTTCTCGAGTACTTCATCGCCACGCACGGCGCCCGCAAGGGCCTCGCCGACACGGCGCTCCGCACGGCGAACTCGGGCTACCTGACCCGCCGCCTCGTGGACGTCTCGCAGGACGTCATCGTCCGCGAGCACGACTCCGGCTCGACGCGCGGCCTCACGCTGCCGATCGCCGAGCAGGACGCCGCGGGCAACTGGCACCTGCACGAGAACGTGGAGACCTCGGTCTACGCGCGCAACCTCGCGAAGGACGTCGTGGCGGAGGACGGCACCGTGCTGGCCCGCCGCAACGACGACGTCGGAGTGGAGCTCATCGACAAGCTCTTCAAGGCCGGCATCCGCGAGGTGTCGGTCCGCTCGGTGCTCACGTCCGACTCCGAGGTCGGCATCTCGGCCCTCGACTACGGCCGTTCGCTGGCCACGGGCAAGCTCGTGGACATCGGAGAGGCCGTGGGCATCATCGCCGCCCAGTCCATCGGCGAGCCCGGCACGCAGCTGACCATGCGCACGTTCCACACCGGCGGCGTGGCCTCCGGCGAGGACATCACGCAGGGTCTCCCGCGCATCCAGGAGCTCTTCGAGGCGCGCACGCCGAAGGGCGTGGCCCCGATCGCCGAGGCCGCCGGCCGCGTGACGATCGAGGACGGCGAGAAGCAGATGCGCATCATCGTCACCCCGGACGAGGGCGACGAGGAGATGGCGTACCCCGTGCTCCGCCGCTCGCGGCTGCTCGTGGCCGACGGCGACCGCGTCGAGGTCGGGCAGCAGCTCGTCAACGGCCCGGTGGACCCGAAGCAGGTTCTGCGCATCCTCGGCCCGCGCGCCGCGGAGAAGTTCCTCGTGGACGAGGTCCAGGGCGTGTACCGCTCGCAGGGCATCGGCATCCACGACAAGCACGTGGAGGTCATCGTCCGCCAGATGCTCCGCCGCGTGACGGTCATCGAGCAGGGCGACACGAACCTGCTCCCGGGCGAGCTCGTGGACCGCGCGCGGTTCATGTCCGAGAACCGGAAGGCCGTCCAGGCGGGCAAGAACCCCGCCTCGGGCCGCCCGGAGCTCATGGGCATCACCAAGGCGTCGCTCGCCACCGAGTCGTGGCTCTCCGCCGCGTCCTTCCAGGAGACCACGCGTGTCCTCACGCAGGCCGCCATGGAGGCGAAGAGCGATCCGCTGCTCGGCCTCAAGGAGAACGTCATCATCGGCAACCTCATCCCGGCCGGCACCGGTCTGGATCGGTACAACAACGTGTCTGTTGAGCCGACCGAGGAGGCCAAGTCCGCGCTCTACTCGGCTCCGACGTCCTTCCCGGACTTCGGGTACGCGGGTCTTGACGACTCGCTGGCGCCGGACTTCCACGCGATGAGCCTGGACGACTTCTCGATGGGCCAGGACAACGGTTAAGTCCTGAACTCCGCCGCCTGAACGGGGCGGGGCTGCGCTTCCGGCGCGGTCCCGCCCCTTTCTTGTGCGGCCGCGCCGCCTCTGGCCGGTCAGGGGACGAGCGGCGACTGGGCCTTCCAGGACGAGCAGTTGCGATGAAGCCGTTACCCCGTGCGAGGCCGGCGCGGGGGCTCCATAGCGATCCGGAAGGGGCAGGGGCGAGTGGGCGCTCGGTCGGCCGGGCCTCTCCGCATCTGATAGACTGGCAAAGATTTGATTTGTGTGGCAGAGGATGATGGCTGCGCATCCCAGGATGTGCATGTGCCTGTTTCCGGGTCGCGGGGAACTTGCGCGACAAATGCCACGCTTTTGCACGTCTGGATCCGCTCGGCCAACGCCGGGCAGATCCGCCCCTGAACTCACTTCAGAAAGATCGCATAGTGCCTACTATTCAGCAGCTGGTCCGCAAGGGCCGCACGCCGAAGGTCGAGAAGACCAAGGCCCCCGCCCTCAAGGGCAGCCCGATGCGACGCGGCGTCTGCACGCGCGTCTACACCACCACGCCGAAGAAGCCGAACTCGGCTCTCCGCAAGGTCGCCCGCGTCCGCCTCAACGGCGGCGTCGAGGTCACCGCCTACATCCCGGGCGTCGGCCACAACCTCCAGGAGCACTCCATCGTGCTCGTCCGCGGCGGCCGTGTGAAGGACCTTCCGGGCGTCCGCTACAAGATCATCCGCGGCGCGCTTGACACCCAGGGTGTCAAGGACCGCAAGCAAGCACGCAGCCGCTACGGCGCGAAGAAGGTGAAGTAATGCCTCGTAAGGGTCCCGCTCCCAAGCGTCCGCTCGTCAACGACCCGGTGTACGGTTCGCCGCTCGTGACGCAGCTCATCAACAAGGTTCTCGTCGACGGCAAGAAGTCGACGGCCGAGCGCATCGTCTACGGTGCACTCGAGGGCGTTGCCAACAAGTCCGGCGGAGACGCCGTGACGGTGCTCAAGAAGGCCATGGACAACGTCCGCCCGACCCTTGAGGTCCGCTCCCGCCGCGTCGGCGGCGCCACCTACCAGGTGCCGGTCGAGGTCAAGCCGGGCCGCGCCACCGCGCTGGCCCTCCGCTGGCTCGTCGGCTACTCGAAGGCTCGCCGCGAGAAGACGATGACGGAGCGCCTCATGAACGAGCTGTTGGACGCCTCCAACGGTCTCG
The DNA here is from genome assembly GCF_020483305.1 of Arthrobacter sp. UM1. GTDB lineage: Bacteria > Actinomycetota > Actinomycetes > Actinomycetales > Micrococcaceae > Falsarthrobacter. The sequence continues at coordinate 163,064 of NZ_JACWAB010000003.1, read as the reverse complement.
GCGCCGCTGTGAAGCGCCGCGAGGACACGCACAAGATGGCCGAGTCCAACAAGGCCTTCGCCCACTACCGCTGGTAACCGTGGGGGACCGGCGCCGGAGCCGCTGAGAGATCAGCCCCCGGCGCCGGTCGTTCCGCTTCACTCGCCTCAACACAGGGAGAAACCGTGGCACAGGACGTGCTCAACGACCTCAACAAGGTCCGCAACATCGGCATCATGGCGCACATCGATGCCGGCAAGACGACGACGACGGAACGCATCCTCTTCTACACGGGTGTGAACCACAAGATCGGCGAGACGCACGACGGCGCCTCGACGACCGACTGGATGGAGCAGGAGAAGGAGCGCGGCATCACGATCACGTCGGCCGCCGTGACCTGCTTCTGGAACGACAACCAGATCAACATCATCGACACCCCGGGCCACGTCGACTTCACGGTCGAGGTCGAGCGATCCCTCCGCGTCCTCGACGGCGCGGTCGCCGTCTTCGACGGCAAGGAAGGCGTCGAGCCCCAGTCGGAGACCGTCTGGCGCCAGGCGGACAAGTACGACGTCCCCCGCATCTGCTTCGTCAACAAGATGGACAAGCTCGGCGCGGACTTCTACTTCACCGTCGACACCATCGTCAGCCGCCTCGGCGCGAAGCCGCTCGTCATGCAGCTGCCGATCGGCGCTGAGAACGACTTCGTCGGCGTCGTCGACCTCCTCACCATGAAGGCCCAGGTGTGGCCGGGTGACGCGAAGGGCGACGTCACGATGGGCGCCGCCTACGAGGTCCAGGAGATCCCCGCGGACCTCCAGGAGCGCGCTGAGGAGTACCGCAACCAGCTCGTCGAGACGGTTGCCGAGTCCTCCGAGGAGCTCATGGAGAAGTACCTCGAGGGCGAGGAGCTCACGCTCGAGGAGCTCAAGGCCGGCATCCGCAAGATGACGGTCAACTCCGAGGTCTACCCGGTCTTCTGCGGCTCGGCGTTCAAGAACCGCGGCGTGCAGCCGATGCTCGACGCGGTCATCGACTACCTCCCGTCCCCGCTCGACGTGCCGCCGATGATCGGCCACGACCCGAAGGACGAGTCGGTCGAGCTCACCCGCAAGCCGTCCAAGGACGAGCCGTTCTCCGCCCTCGCGTTCAAGATCGCCTCGCACCCGTTCTTCGGCACGCTCACCTTCGTGCGCGTCTACTCGGGCTCCCTCAAGTCGGGCGCCCAGGTGCTCAACTCCACGAAGGGCAAGCGCGAGCGCATCGGCAAGCTCTTCCAGATGCACGCGAACAAGGAGAACCCGGTGGAGGACATCTTCGCCGGCCACATCTACGCGGTCATCGGCCTCAAGGACACGACGACGGGCGACACGCTCTGCAACCCGGACCACCCGATCGTCCTCGAGTCGATGCAGTTCCCGGAGCCGGTCATCTTCGTGGCCATCGAGCCGAAGACGAAGGGCGACCAGGAGAAGCTCTCCACCGCCATCCAGAAGCTCGTCGCCGAGGACCCGACCTTCACGGTGTCCCTCAACGAGGAGACGGGCCAGACGGAGATCGGCGGCATGGGCGAGCTCCACCTCGACGTCTTCGTGGACCGCATGAAGCGCGAGTTCAAGGTCGAGGCCAACGTCGGCAAGCCGCAGGTCGCCTACCGCGAGACCATCAAGAAGAAGGTCGAGAAGGTCGACTTCACGCACAAGAAGCAGACCGGCGGTTCCGGCCAGTTCGCCAAGGTGCAGGTCACGTTCGAGCCGCTCGAGGTCACCGAGGACACGTTCTACGAGTTCGAGAACGCCGTCACGGGCGGCCGCATCCCGCGCGAGTACATCCCGTCGGTGGACGCGGGCATCCAGGACGCCATGCAGCTCGGCGTTCTCGCCGGCTACCCGATGGTGGGCGTCAAGGCGACCCTCATCGACGGCGCCTACCACGACGTCGACTCCTCGGAGATGGCGTTCAAGATCGCCGGCTCCCAGGTCTTCAAGGAGGGCGTGCGCCGCGCCAACCCGGTTCTCCTCGAGCCGGTCATGGCCGTCGAGGTCCGCACTCCTGAGGAGTACATGGGCGACGTCATCGGCGACATCAACTCCCGCCGCGGCCAGATCGCGTCGATGGAGGATGCCGCCGGCGTGAAGATCATCCGCGCTTCCGTCCCGCTCTCGGAGATGTTCGGTTACATCGGCGACCTGCGCTCCAAGACGCAGGGCCGTGCCGTCTACTCCATGACGTTCGAGACCTACGCTGAGGTCCCGAAGGCCGTGGCGGACGAGATCATCCAGAAGGCTCGCGGCGAGTAGTTCTGGGTCCGCTCATCCCGGGGCGTCGGGTTCGCCCGGCGCCCCGGGGGAGAGCGGAAACCTCCTCGCCGCCCGGACGGCTGCGAGGAACACCATCGGTCCGCTCCGGTACCGCCGCGAGTCTTCGGACCGAGATTTCGAGAAAATTCAAGCCCACAGTAGACTTGAACAAGCATCAGCCGGGAAACTCGGCTGTCACCTCAGTCTTCTGAATACGTTCTAGGAGGAACAAGTGGCGAAGGCAAAGTTCGAGCGGAGCAAGCCGCACGTTAACATCGGCACCATCGGTCACGTCGACCACGGCAAGACCACGCTGACGGCTGCCATCTCCAAGGTTCTCGCGGACAAGTTCCCGGACCTCAACGAGACGCGCGACTTCGGCTCGATCGACTCGGCTCCGGAGGAGCGCCAGCGCGGCATCACCATCAACATCTCGCATGTTGAGTACCAGACGGACAAGCGCCACTACGCGCACGTCGACGCTCCGGGTCACGCTGACTACATCAAGAACATGATCACCGGTGCTGCTCAGATGGACGGCGCCATCCTCGTTGTGGCCGCCACTGACGGCCCGATGGCCCAGACGCGCGAGCACGTCCTCCTGGCCCGCCAGGTCGGCGTTCCGTACCTCCTCGTGGCCCTCAACAAGTCCGACATGGTCGAGGACGAGGAGCTCCTCGACCTCGTCGAGATGGAGGTGCGCGAGCTCCTCTCCTCGCAGGACTTCGACGGCGACAACGCCCCGGTCATCCGCGTCTCGGGCCTCAAGGCTCTCGAGGGCGACCCGGAGTGGGTCAAGTCCGTTGAGGACCTCATGGAGGCCGTCGACGAGTCCATCCCGGACCCGGTTCGCGATCGCGACAAGCCGTTCCTCATGCCGATCGAGGACGTCTTCACGATCACCGGCCGCGGCACCGTTGTCACGGGTCGCGCCGAGCGCGGCACCCTCGCCCTCAACTCCGAGGTCGAGATCGTCGGCATCCGTCCGATCCAGAAGACCACGGTCACGGGCATCGAGATGTTCCACAAGCAGCTCGACGAGGCCTGGGCCGGCGAGAACTGCGGTCTTCTCCTCCGCGGCCTCAAGCGCGACGATGTCGAGCGCGGCCAGGTCGTGGTGAAGCCGGGTTCCATCACCCCGCACACCGAGTTCGAGGGCAACGTCTACATCCTCTCCAAGGATGAGGGCGGCCGCCACAACCCGTTCTACTCGAACTACCGTCCGCAGTTCTACTTCCGCACCACGGACGTCACGGGCGTCATCACGCTGCCCGAGGGCACCGAGATGGTCATGCCGGGCGACACCACCGAGATGTCGGTCGAGCTCATTCAGCCGATCGCCATGGAGGAGGGCCTCGGCTTCGCCATCCGCGAGGGCGGCCGTACGGTCGGCTCGGGCCGCGTCACCAAGATCATCAAGTAGTTCTCTGCTGATGGTCTGACCCGGCAACGGGTCACGGTCTGAAAGGGCCCCGAACACTCCACGGAGTGTTCGGGGCTCTTCTCTGTATTCAGGGGGGGGTGTCGTGTGACCCTCGTGACCTTGGCGGGAAGGGGATTGGCCAAGTGGCTCCGAATCTGTCAGACTAGAGAAGTTGTGTGCGCACAGCTGTGCCCTCACGTCACGGTTCGTCCGTGAGAGATCGCTTCCCGCGAGCTGGAAGCCCGGCCGGGATAATGCCCGGTGCGGGGCGGCCGCCGGGGGAGCGAGCGCAACAGTCCGGCCCCTCTCGAATGCGAGCCGCGGATCCTTGGAGGATTGGCGACACGCCCGAGCGCGGGGTACGGTGTCCGGCGGTTCTGAGGAACCCGCCCCGGAAGGGGAGGATTCAGCTCAGCCGGAGCGTTGACAGCGACCAGCCTGCGGGGCTCCCGCAGCCGGGCGTGATGGACGCACTTCGACAGTGTCAAGAAGAAGAAAGAGGCACGACGCCATGGCGGGACAGAAAATCCGCATCCGGCTGAAGTCGTATGACCACGAGGTTATTGACGTTTCGGCTCGGAAGATCGTTGAGACGGTCACGCGCGCAGGCGCGACGGTCGTGGGACCCGTTCCCCTCCCCACGGAGAAGAACGTGTACTGCGTCATCCGCTCTCCGCACAAGTACAAGGACAGCCGCGAGCACTTCGAGATGCGCACCCACAAGCGCCTCATCGACATCGTGGACCCGACGCCGAAGGCCGTCGACTCGCTCATGCGTCTCGATCTGCCGGCTGACGTCAACATCGAGATCAAGCTGTAGGGGGAGAGGCAATGTCGACCACTCAGCGTACTTTCAAGGGCCTGCTCGGCGTGAAGCTCGGCATGACCCAGGTGTGGGATGCGGACAACCGCCTCATCCCCGTGACCGTCGTCCAGGCGGACACGAACGTCGTGACCCAGCTCCGCACGGATGACTCCGAGGGCTACACGTCGGTCCAGATCGGCTACGGCCAGATCGACCCGCGCAAGGTGACCAAGCCCCTCGCCGGCCACTTCGAGAAGGCGGGCGTCACGCCCCGCCGTCACCTCGTCGAGCTCCGCACCGCGGACGCCGCCGAGTACTCGCTGGGCCAGGAGCTCAACGTGGACCTGTTCGAGGCCGGCCAGAAGGTCGACGTCGTGGGCAAGTCGAAGGGCAAGGGCTTCGCAGGCGTCATGAAGCGTCACGGCTTCGCCGGCGTCGGCGCGTCCCACGGCCAGCACAAGAACCACCGCAAGCCGGGATCGATCGGTGGCGCCTCCACGCCGTCGCGCGTCTTCAAGGGCCTCCGCATGGCAGGCCGCATGGGCGCCGTCCGTCACACGACGCAGAACCTCACGGTTCACGCCGTTGACGCCGAGAAGAACCTGCTGCTCATCAAGGGCGCTCTTCCGGGTGCCCGCGGTTCGGTCGTCCTCGTCCGTTCCGCAGTGAAGGGAGCATAAGGAAATGGCAACTGTCAAGGTTGATCTTCCCGCCGAGATCTTCGACGTTCAGACGAACGTTCCGCTGCTGCACCAGGTCGTCGTCGCCCAGCTGGCGGCTGCTCGCCAGGGCACGCACAAGACGAAGACCCGCGCAGAGGTCTCGGGTGCAGGCCGCAAGCCGTTCAAGCAGAAGGGCACCGGCCGCGCTCGTCAGGGCTCGATCCGCGCTCCGCACATGACCGGCGGCGGCATCGTCCACGGCCCGACCCCGCGCGACTACTCGCAGCGCACCCCGAAGAAGATGATCGCGGCTGCACTCCGCGGCGCCCTCTCGGACCGCGCTCGCCACGATCGCATCCACGTCGTCGACTCCCTCGTCTCCGGCGAGAAGCCGAGCACGAAGGACGCCATCGCGAGCCTCAAGCAGCTCACCGAGCGCCGCAACGTGCTCGTGGTCATCGAGCGCTCGAACGACGTCGCGGCCCTCTCGGTCCGCAACATCGAGAACGTCCACTGCCTGTACGTGGACCAGCTCAACACGTACGACGTGCTGGTCAACGACGACGTGGTGTTCACCCAGGCTGCCTACGAGGCGTTCGTTGCAGCCAAGACTGCCGCGAAGGAGGCCGCCAAGTGAGCACGCTCAACAAGGCTCCGCATGACGTGATCATCGCCCCGGTCGTCTCTGAGAAGAGCTACGGCGCGATCGACGAGGGCCGTTACACGTTCCTCGTGGACCCGCGCTCGAACAAGACCGAGATCAAGCAGGCCGTGGAGAAGATCTTCTCCGTCAAGGTCGTCTCGATCAACACCATCAACCGCGAGGGCAAGCGCAAGCGCACCCGTTTCGGTTGGGGCTCCCGCAAGGCCACGAAGCGCGCGATCGTCACGCTTCGTGAGGGCGAGTCCATTGACATCTTCGGCGGTCCGCTTTCCTAGAAAAGCGGAGACCACTTTAACGAGGAATTGAACTATGGCAATCCGTAAGTACAAGCCGACTACGCCGGGCCGCCGCGGCTCGTCCGTAGCCGACTTCGCAGAAATCACCCGGTCCACGCCGGAGAAGTCGCTGCTGCGTCCGCTCTCCAAGACCGGCGGCCGCAACAACAGCGGCAAGATCACGACGCGTCACAAGGGCGGCGGCCACAAGCGCCAGTACCGTCTCGTGGACTTCCGCCGTGCAGACAAGGACGGCGTGAACGCCCGCGTTGCGGAGATCGAGTACGATCCCAACCGCACCGCGCGCATCGCGCTCCTGCACTACGTGGACGGCACGAAGCGCTACATCATCGCTCCGAACCGCCTCAAGCAGGGCGACGTGGTCGAGGCCGGTCCGAACGCTGACATCAAGCCGGGCAACAACCTCCCGCTGCGCAACATCCCCGTCGGCACGGTCATCCACTGTGTGGAGCTCCGTCCGGGCGGCGGCGCCAAGATGGCCCGCTCCGCTGGCGCGAGCGTTCAGCTCGTCGCCCGTGAGGGCCGCTACGCGCAGCTCCGCCTGCCCTCCGGCGAGATCCGCAACGTCGACGTGCGCTGCCGCGCCACGGTCGGCGAGGTCGGCAACGCCGAGCAGATCAACATCAGCTGGGGCAAGGCCGGCCGCATGCGCTGGAAGGGCGTCCGCCCGACCGTCCGCGGTGTCGCGATGAACCCGGTCGACCACCCGCACGGTGGCGGTGAGGGCAAGACGTCCGGCGGCCGCAACCCGGTCAACCCGAACGGCAAGCCCGAGGGCCGCACCCGTCGTCCGAACAAGGAAAGCGACAAGCTCATCGTGCGTCGCCGTCGTAACAAGAACAAGCGATAGGAGCCTGCAACCATGCCACGCAGCCTGAAGAAGGGTCCTTTCGTTGACCAGCACCTCTACCTGAAGGTCGCTGCCGAGAACGAAAAGGGCACCAAGAACGTCATCAAGACGTGGTCCCGCCGTTCGATGATCGTGCCCGACATGCTCGGCCACACGATCGCTGTTCACGACGGACGCAAGCACATCCCGGTCTTCGTCACGGAGTCGATGGTCGGGCACAAGCTCGGCGAATTCGCCCCCACGCGGACTTTCCGCGGCCACGTGAAGGACGACAAGAAGGGCAAGCGCCGCTAAGCGGGGCTGCCTTTCAGAGAGAAGGAAAGCAATGGAAGCCAAGGCTATTGCGCGCCACATTCGCGTAACGCCTATGAAGGCCCGGCGCGTCGTCAACCTCGTTCGTGGCAAGCAGGCGAATGAGGCGCTGGCGATCCTGAAGTTTGCCCCGCAGGGCGCTTCGGAGCCGGTTTACAAGGTTCTGGCGTCTGCCATCGCGAACGCTCGCGTTGCAGCAGACCGTGACGGCATCGCGTTCAAGGAAGACGAGCTGTTCATCAGCGAGGCTTTCGTCGACGAGGGTCCCACGATGAAGCGATTCCAGCCCCGTGCCCAGGGTCGCGCCTACCGCATCAACAAGCGCACCAGCCACATCACCGTCGTTGTCGCGCTTCCGGAAGAGAAGGGTGGGGAGAAGTAAATGGGACAGAAGATCAACCCGAACGGATTCCGCCTCGGCATCACGACGGCCCACACGTCGCACTGGTTCGCTGACAGCAACAAGGCCGGCCAGCGCTACAAGGACTTCGTCGTCGAAGACGTCAAGATCCGCAACATGTTCACCGGTCCGAACATGGACCGCGCCGCTGTCGCCAAGATCGAGATCGAGCGCACCCGCGATCGCGTCCGCGTGGACATCCACACGGCTCGTCCGGGCATCGTCATCGGCCGTCGCGGCGCAGAGGCCGACCGCATCCGCGGCGAGCTCGAGAAGCTCACGGGCAAGCAGGTGCAGCTGAACATCCTCGAGGTGAAGAACCCGGAGACCGAGGCGACCCTCGTCGCTCAGGGCATCGCCGAGCAGCTCGCTTCGCGTGTGGCGTTCCGCCGCGCGATGAAGAAGGCCATGCAGTCCGCTCAGCGCGCCGGCGCCAAGGGCATCCGCGTGCAGTGCTCCGGCCGCCTCGGCGGCGCGGAGATGAGCCGCAAGGAGTTCTACCGCGAGGGCCGCGTTCCGCTTCACACGCTGCGCGCCAACATCGACTTCGGCTTCTTCGAGGCCAAGACGACGTACGGCCGCATCGGCGTGAAGGTCTGGATCTACAAGGGCGACATGACGGCCAAGGAGCTCGCTGCTCAGGCCGCCGCCGCTCCGTCGCGCGGCCGCGGCGACCGTCCGGGCCGTGGCGGCGAGCGCCGTCGTCGTGGCAACGACCGTCAGGCGTCGCAGCAGCAGGCCCAGGCTCCGGCCGAGGCCCCCGCTGCGGCAGAGGGAGGAGAGGCTTAAATGCTTATCCCACGTCGAGTGAAGCACCGCAAGCAGCACCACCCGAAGCGCACGGGAGCTGCGAAGGGCGGCACGACCGTCAACTTCGGCGAGTTCGGCATCCAGGCTCTCACGCCCGCGTATGTCACGAACCGTCAGATCGAGGCGGCCCGTATCGCCATGACGCGCCACATCAAGCGCGGCGGCAAGGTCTGGATCAACATCTACCCGGACCGTCCGCTGACCAAGAAGCCCGCCGAGACCCGCATGGGCTCCGGCAAGGGCTCGCCGGAGTGGTGGGTCGCCAACGTCAAGCCGGGACGGGTTCTCTTCGAGCTCTCCGGCGTCAGCGAGGACGTGGCCCGCGAGGCTCTTCGCCTCGCGATCCACAAGCTGCCGCTGAAGGCACGTATCGTCCGTCGTGAGGGTGGTGAATGATCATGGCTATCGGATCCAAGGATCTCGGTATCAAGGAGCTCGTGAGCTTCGACAACGAGCGCCTCACGCAGGAGCTCAAGAAGGCCAAGGAAGAGCTGTTCAACCTGCGCTTCCAGGCCGCCAGCGGCCAGCTGGAGAACAACAGCCGCCTGCGCGCCGTCCGTCGCGACATCGCACGCATCTACACGGTGCTGCGCGAGCGTGAGCTCAAGATCGTCGAGGACGTGAAGGGTGATGACAAGTGAGCGAGAAGGAAGTCGCAGTGACTGAGAAGGCCACCGAGCGCGGTTACCGCAAGACCCGCCGCGGTTACGTCGTCTCCACGAAGATGGAGAAGACGATCACGGTTGAGGTCGAGGACCGCGTGAAGCACGCCCTGTACGGCAAGGTCATCCGCCGGACGTCGAAGATCAAGGCCCATGACGAGGAGAACACCGCCGGCGTCGGCGACCTCGTCGTGATCGCCGAGACCCGCCCGATGGCGGCGACGAAGAACTGGCGCCTCGTCGAGATCGTGGAGCGCGCTCGCTAAGAGCCGTCCCGACTCGGCACCGCCGAACCACCGAGGCCCCGCCTCCCCGGAACACCGGGGGAGCGGGGCCTCGTTTTCGTCTGAGCCAGCCGATGTGATAAGACGTGCGTATGTGCAACACGTCGGAACCTCCGAGTGCATCTCTCGGAGACCGCTCACATCAGGACGGGCGGCTGTGAGGACGGCTCGTGGTTCCGGCCCTCGCTGGAGGTCATTTTCGGTGGACCGGCAGCCGCGCCGTGCCCGCTTCGCTGCTGCGGTCCTGATCGGACTGCTCAGTGCGGGAACCGCGACGTCGCTGGGCCTCGTTCTAGGGCAGGTGCTCGAGGGACTGGCGCGCGGGCACGTCCAAGGGGAGCTCGTCATGCTGCTGGTCGCGCTGGCTCTCCTGGAAGGCGTCCTCTCGGCCTTCGGCTTCTCCACCGTGACGGCTATCGGAATGGAGTGGAGCCGATTCCTCGGATCGGCTGTGGTGCTGGGCGGCCGTCCGGACTCGCGGGGCTACACGTCGGTGCTCACCTCGGATGTTCCGGGTGTGGCACGGGCGCGCCGTGCAGTCCCCGACGCTCTGTCACGCTGCCTCGTCGCGGGGGCAGCCTTCATCGGGATCGGCTGGGTCAGCATCTGGCTTGCCGCGGTCATCGCCGTCTTCGCCTCGGTGTCCTATGCCGTCATGGTCACGGTCGGTCGCAGATCCACGTCCGGAATCGCCGCAGCCCGTACCTCGTATGGGTCGTCCGTCCAGCGGATCGAGGAGATCTCCCGCTCCTCCCGCCTCATCAGCGGTCTGCGAGCGGCTGAGGGGATGGCGGAGTGGCACCGCGTGAGCCTGGACGATTCCCTCCGGCACGATCTCCGGGTCCTGCGCGTCCACGCGAACCACGGTGGAATCCAGGCCGCACTCGGAGGTCTCTCGTTCGTCGCCTTCGTTGTGGCCTGCCTTCTTCTGTCGCAGGCCGGGCTGGTGGACACAGCCGGCGCGACAGGTGCGCTTCTCCTGTTCCCGTTTGTGGCCGCACCGCTGCCGTGGCTCGTCGAGCTGTTCCATCTCCGCCAGGCGGGGGCTGAGGGGGAGACCCGCATCGCGGAGATCCTCGGCCCTAGTGCGGAGGATGGAGGCGCGGAGGAGATGGGTGCAGAGGTGCAGCTGCCGCACGCTCCGGCCAGGATCTTCTTCGACACGCCGTTGACTCAGGGTGCGTTCACGCGTCTCATCAAGGAGGCAGAGGAGCCGGCGACGGCGGCCGCCTTGGATGTTGCGTGTGCGCGCGAGATCTTGGACCGCTTTCCTTCGGGTGGCCTCGATTCGGGCGAGAGTCCCGCGGCCGTGCTCTCGGGAGGCCAACGCCAACGGCTGGTCCTGGCGAAGGCCCTGGCGGGAGGGCGCTTGGAGGGCACCAGTCCGGATGCAGAGCCCCAACCGCAGGCTCCTCTGGTCCTGGACGGAGCGTTGGACTCCGTCGACGAGCTGACGCGAGCCGCGATCCTGGAACGTCTGTCCGCCATGGACGGGGTGGTGCTGCACGGCGAGGGCATGCCGGAGGGGAGGCCGCATCATGACACGCCGTGAGCGGACAGCCTCCGCAGCTCCTGACGGCCTTCCCTTGGCCGATGACCGGCGTGTCCTCCGGGAGCTCCTCTCCTGTGCGCGCCCTCACCGGGCTGCTGCGCTGTGGAGTGTGGCGCTGGCCAGTGCGGGAGCTGCGCTCTTCCTGGTGCGTCCCGCCATGGTCGGCGAGGCCACGGGTCTGGTGACCGGTGAGGGCGGGAGCCTTGCGCTGCTTGTCCTGCTGGGAGCGCTCACCGTCCTCGTGGCGCCCACGGCAGAGGCTCTGCAGACGCGCATGAGCTTCGGGTTCGGCCTCGCCGTCTACCGGGAGCTGACCCGGACCAGCGTGGCCCGAACGCTGAAGGCGGAGCCGCGCGAGGTGGAGCGGGCGGGGGCGTCCGCGTTCACCTCCCGGGCGGTTCACGATGCGCGGCGGGTCGAGGACCTCGTGGCCAACGGCGTGCCCTCGGTTCTCCTGCTCGGCGTCAATGCCCTCGCCGGTGCGGTGTTCCTCTGGCTCCTCTCCCCAGTGCTCGTCCTTCCGCTGCTCGCAGCGGTGGCAGTGACGGCTGCCGCGGTGGGGCTTCACCTTCCGCGGGCAGCCGCGGTCAATCTCAGGCTTGTGGGCGCCGACGCCGCAGTGACGGCTCGCACGTCAGAACTCGCCTTCGGCGGAGCACTCCTTGCTCAGGCCGGATGGCTGCAGGAGACGCGCCGCGACGCTGTCCGGGCCATCGACGGGCGATTCACCGTCCAGACGGAGGACCGCAGGCTCGTGAAGGAGCTGAACCTCGTCCAGGGCTTCGCAGCGGCCCTGCTCGTCGTCGGGCCGGTGCTCCTGGCCCTCGCCGCTCCGCAGGGCGCGGTCTCCGCGGCCGCGGTGGCGAGTGCCGCGGCGCTCGGAGTGTCGCTGAAGAACCCGCTGAACGAGCTGGCGTTCTGGGCAGGGGAGGTCCAGATGTGCCGCCTCGTCTTCCGGCGGGTCATCGGCCTCGGGCTGGTCCCCCAGGTCGGCGAGCCGGAAAGGCGCCCCGACCGCAAGGAGACCGCGGCGAATGCGCTCGAGTGCCGGGGCCTCGTCTTCTCTTACCCCTCGGCGGCGCGTGACGGAAAGCCGCGCACGGAGGCGGCGGCGACCCTGCGCGGGGTGGACCTCCGTGTTCCCCCGGGCGCCCACGCGGCGCTGGTGGGGCTGTCCGGAGCGGGCAAGAGCACGCTCATCCGCATCCTGGCGGGTCAGCTCGTGCCCGATCGGGGCGATGTGCGCATCGAAGGCCTCCCGCCCCAGGAGGCGCGCCGTTCCCTCGGACCAGACGGGCGTCCGCAGATGCTCTACGTGTGCCAGGAGCCGTTCTATTTCGCCGGGAGCGTCGTCGAGAACGTCCTCATGGGGCCAGACGGCTCGGGAGGCCGGGCTGCCGAGGAGGTGGGGGAGCTGATCTGCGGCGCGGGGCTCGACTCCCTCGCAGACATGGACCTCGAGGCGGCGATGACGCGCGACGACCTCACGGTGAAGCAGCTCCGGGACATCTCGCTGCTGCGGGTCCTCTGGTGCCGGCCCGCCGTCGTGCTCATCGACGAGGCCTTCGCGGGAAACAGCCTCCCGGAGCAGCAGCGCATCCTCTCGGCATTCCCCGAAGGGACGACGACGGTCAGCGTGGTCCACGATCTCGCGCTCCTGCCGGCGTTCGACGCGGTGCTGAGGATGCATGACGGAGTGCTCGTCTCGGAGGATTCGCCAGAGGTTGGCACCAGGGGGTAGACTGGAAGATCTGTACGCCTGTGCCCTTTTCGCGCGCCCACTTCTGCGCCGAGGAGTCTGGCAGGCGGCAGACCCCGCAGCCCCTCTGGTCGGACCAGTGCGTCACGCCATGGAATGCGGGTTGTACACAGACCGTTCCGCAAGGCTCACGCGAGTGCGTGAGAACCGGCGCGACGACAGGAGTAGACATTGATTCAGCAGGAGTCGCGGCTCAAGGTCGCTGACAACACGGGCGCCAAGGAGATCCTTGCCATCCGTGTTCTCGGCGGTTCCGGACGCCGCTACGCAGGCATTGGCGACGTGATCGTCGCCACCGTCAAGGATGCCATTCCTGGCGGAAACGTGAAGAAGGGTGACGTCGTCAAGGCGGTCATCGTTCGCACGCGCAAGGAACGCCGCCGCGCGGATGGTTCCTACATCAAGTTCGATGAGAACGCAGCGGTCATTCTGAAGAACGACGGGGACCCCCGCGGCACGCGCATCTTCGGCCCGGTGGGCCGCGAGCTGCGTGACAAGCGCTTCATGAAGATCGTCTCGCTCGCCCCGGAGGTGCTCTAACTCATGGCAAAGATCAAGAAGGGCGATCTCGTCCAGGTGATCACGGGCGCCAAGGCCGAGCGCGGCGGTGACCGCGGCAAGCAGGGCAAGGTCCTGCAGGTGCTCCCGAAGGAGAACCGCGTTCTCGTCGAGGGCGTCAACCGCATCAAGAAGCACGTTCGCGCGGGCCAGACTGCCTCGGGCACCACCGAGGGCGGCATCGTCGAGGTCGAGGCGCCGATCCACATCTCCAACGTGGCCATCGTCGACCCCGAGACCAAGAAGCCGACCCGCGTCGGCTACCGACTCGAGACCGTGACGCGTGACGGCAAGGAGAAGACCGTCCGCATCCGCGTCTCCAAGGCCACTGGAAAGGATCTCTGATGACTGAGACCACCGCAGTCGCCCCGCGCCTGAAGGCCAAGTACGCCTCGGAGATTCGCGAGAGCCTCCAGGGCGAGTTCAACTACGGCAACGTCAACCAGGTCCCCGGCCTGGTGAAGGTCGTCGTCAACATGGGTGTCGGAGACGCCGCCAAGGACTCCAAGCTCATCGAGGGCGCTGTCCGCGACCTCACCGCGATCACCGGTCAGAAGCCGATGGTCACGAAGGCCCGCAAGTCGATCGCCCAGTTCAAGCTGCGTGAGGGCATGCCGATCGGCGCCCACGTCACGCTCCGCGGCGACCGCATGTGGGAGTTCGTCGACCGCCTCGTCACGCTGGCTCTCCCGCGTATCCGCGACTTCCGCGGCCTCTCGGGCAAGCAGTTCGACGGCAACGGCAACTACACCTTCGGTCTCACCGAGCAGTCGATGTTCCACGAGATCGACCAGGACAAGATCGACCGCGTCCGCGGCATGGACATCACGGTCGTCACGACCGCGAAGACCGACGACGAAGGCCGTGCGCTCCTCAAGGCGCTGGGCTTCCCGTTCAAGACCGAGAACTAAACCACTACGTAACAGGTCCGCGAAACCCGCGGAAACCGTTATGAGGAAGGGCTAAGGCCCCGTCATGACCATGACAGATCCCGTCGCAGACATGCTGACGCGTCTGCGCAACGCAAACTCGGCATACCACGAGTCCGTCTCGATGCCGTTCAGCAAGCTCAAGGCCCGCGTTGCCGACATCCTGAAGGCAGAGGGCTACATCAAGGACTGGAGCGAGGAAGAGGCTGAGGTCGGCAAGACCCTCACGCTGACCCTCAAGTTCGGTCCGCAGCGCGAGCGCTCGATCGCCGGCATCCGCCGCATCTCCAAGCCGGGCCTCCGCGTGTACGCGAAGTCGACCAACCTCCCGCACGTGCTGGGCGGACTCGGCATCGCCATCCTGTCCACGTCCTCCGGTCTCCTCACGGACCGCCAGGCTGCCAAGAAGGGCGTGGGCGGCGAAGTCCTCGCCTACGTCTGGTAACCAGGGAACAAGGGAAAGGAATAAACAATGTCCCGCATTGGACGTCTCCCCATCTCGGTTCCCGCCGGCGTTGAGGTCAAGCTCGAGGGCAACCTCGTCTCCGTCAAGGGCCCGAAGGGCACGCTTGAGCACAAGGTCGCATCGCCGATCTCCGTCTCGCTCGAGGACAACACCATCGAGGTGTCCCGTCCCGACGACCAGCGTGAGTCCCGGTCCCTCCACGGTCTGACCCGTTCGCTGATCAACAACCTGATCATCGGCGTGACCCAGGGATACGAAAAGAAGCTCGAAATCGTCGGTACCGGCTACCGCGTTCAGGCCAAG
Source organism: Arthrobacter sp. UM1 (assembly GCF_020483305.1). Taxonomy (GTDB): domain Bacteria; phylum Actinomycetota; class Actinomycetes; order Actinomycetales; family Micrococcaceae; genus Falsarthrobacter. The sequence continues at coordinate 148,050 of NZ_JACWAB010000003.1, read as the reverse complement.
GGCTCGGACCTCGAGTTCGCCCTCGGCTACTCGCACCCGATCACCGTCAAGGCGCCGGAGGGCATCACCTTCACTGTTGAGGGCCCCACCAAGTTCTCGGTCTCGGGCATCAGCAAGCAGCAGGTCGGCGAGGTCTCCGCCAACATCCGCAAGCTGCGCAAGCCCGACCCCTACAAGGGCAAGGGCGTCCGTTACGCCGGCGAGCAGATCCGCCGCAAGGTCGGAAAGGCTGGTAAGTGACCATGGCGATCAACATCAACAAGAAGCGCAACTCGAAGAGCAAGTCGGCTGCCCGCGCACGCCGTCAGCTCCGCATCCGCAAGCGCATCAACGGCACGGCTGCACGGCCCCGCATGGTCGTCAACCGCTCCGCTCGTCACATCTTCGTCCAGGTCGTCGACGACTCCCGCGGCGTCACCGTCGCGTCGGCGTCGACCATGGAGGCGGACCTCCGCTCCTTCGACGGTGACAAGACGGCCAAGGCCAAGCGCGTCGGCGAGCTCGTGGCCGAGCGCTCCAAGTCGGCCGGCGTCGAGTCCGTCGTGTTCGACCGCGGCGGCAACCGCTACCACGGCCGCATCGCGGCTGTGGCGGACGGCGCACGGGAAGGTGGGCTGGCACTGTGACCGAAGCAAACAAGGAAAAGGACACTCAGGTGACTGAAGCAAACGCTGCTGAGGCAACTGAAGCCACCGCAGGCGCCGGCTCGAACGAGGACCGTCGCGGCCAGCGCCGCGGCGGCGAGCGCGGAGGCCGTCGCGACGGCGGCCGCGGCCGCGATTCCCGTGACAACGGCCGGAACGACGACAAGGACAAGTTCCTCGAGCGCGTCGTGACCATCAACCGCGTCGCCAAGGTCGTCAAGGGCGGCCGCCGCTTCAGCTTCACGGCCCTCGTGGTCGTGGGCGACGGCGACGGCATGGTCGGCGTCGGCTACGGCAAGGCCAAGGAAGTTCCCTCGGCCATCCAGAAGGCGGTCGAGGAGGCGAAGAAGAACTTCTTCCGCGTCCCGCGCATCGCTGGCACGGTTCCGCACTTCGTGCAGGGCGAGGACGCCGCCGGCGTCGTCCTCCTGCGTCCGGCCTCCCCGGGTACCGGCGTGATCGCCGGCGGTCCGGTGCGTGCCGTCCTCGAGTGCGCTGGCATCCACGACGTCCTCTCGAAGTCGCTGGGCTCGTCCAACGCGATCAACATCGTCCACGCAACCGTCGCCGCCCTCAAGGGCCTCGAGGAGCCGGCCGCCGTGGCCGCTCGCCGCGGCCTCGCGCTCGACGAGGTCGTCCCGGCCAGCGTCCTGCGTGCAATGCAGAACGAAAAGGCAGGTGCGTAACCATGGCTAAGCGTTTGGCTGCAAGCGACGCGAACATCGAGATCACTCAGATTCGTTCCAGCATCGGCGGAAAGCAGAATCAGCGTGACACGCTCCGTTCCCTCGGCCTCAAGCACATCGGCGACTCCGTCGTGCGCAAGGCCGATGCGGTGACCGTGGGCATGGTCAACACTGTTTCCCACCTCGTGCAGGTCGAGGAGGCGAAGTAACAATGGCAGAGAACACCAACGAGCACGCGCTCAAGGTGCACCACCTCCGTCCGGCTCCCGGCGCCAAGACCGCCAAGACCCGCGTGGGTCGAGGCGAGGCGTCGAAGGGCAAGACGGCCGGCCGCGGCACCAAGGGCACGAAGGCCCGCTACCAGGTCAAGGCAGGCTTCGCCGGCGGTCAGCTTCCGCTGCACATGCGCCTGCCGAAGCTGCGCGGCTTCAAGAACCCGTTCCGCGTCGAGTTCCAGGTCGTGAACCTGGACCGCATCCAGGAGCTCTTCCCGGAGGGCGGCACCATCACGGTCGACGACCTCGTCGCCAAGGGCGCCGTGCGCAAGAACGAGCTCGTCAAGGTGCTCGGCAGCGGTGACATCAACGTCAAGGTCGACCTGAAGGTCCACGCCTTCTCCGCGTCGGCTGAGAAGAAGATCACCGCCGCCGGCGGCTCGATCGAGGGCGAGCTCTGAAGCTCGCTGTCGCATCACGACTGATCACCGGCCCCGCCTGGCGGGGACTCGTGTGAGATGAGAGGCCCGTGGGCGTCCCCAGTGGATGCCCGCGGGCCTCGCTCGTCACCTGGGCGGCCTTCGGAGACTCAGGCCCCTCACGCTGAGAGGACCCTCCGATTCCGCCAGGGGAGAACCCCGCCCCCTGCTGCTGCCGGTAGACTACTGATCTTGGGCTTGTGTTCTGCGCAGGCTGAAGAGAAGGCGCAGCTTCGCCTCGAATTCACAAACCTGTCTGAGGAGGACACTTGCTGACAGCAATCGGCCGTGCCTTTCGAACGCCGGACTTGCGCCGCAAGCTGCTGTTCACGCTCATGATCATCGCCGTGTACCGCCTCGGCGTCTTCATCCCGGCGCCCGGAGTGAGCTACACGAACGTGCAGCAGTGCCTCAACCTGAACGTCACCCAGGGCGGCGCCTACCAGTTCATCAACCTGTTCTCCGGCGGCGCGCTCCTCCAGGTCTCCATCTTCGCCCTGGGCATCATGCCGTACATCACGGCGAGCATCATCGTGCAGCTCCTCCGGGTCATCGTCCCGCGCTTCCAGGAGCTCCACGAAGAGGGCCAGTCGGGCCAGGCCAAGCTGACGCAGTGGACGCGCTACCTGACCATCGCGCTGGGCGTGCTCAATGCCACCACGCTCATCACCACGGCTCGCACCGGCGCCCTGTTCAACAACCAGTGCCCGCTGCCGATCATCCCGGACGACAACATCGTCACCATCCTGCTCATGATCGTGACGCTCACGGCGGGCACGGGCCTCATCATGTGGATGGGCGAGCTCATCACGGAGAAGGGCGTGGGCAACGGAATGTCCCTGCTCATCTTCACCTCGATCGCCTCGGGCTTCCCGTCCTCGATGGGCGCCATCCAGCAGGCCAAGGGCTGGGGCGTGTTCTCCATCGTGATCGCCATCGGACTCGTCATCGTCGTCGGCGTCATCTTCGTGGAGCAGTCCCAGCGGCGCATCCCCGTGCAGTATGCGAAGCGCATGATCGGCCGCCGCTCCTTCGGCGGAACCACCACCTACATCCCGCTCAAGGTCAACATGGCCGGCGTCATCCCGGTCATCTTCGCCTCGTCGATGCTGTATCTGCCGGCTCTCATCGCGCAGTTCAACACGCCGCACGAGCCGGGCAAGACGCCCCCGGAGTGGGTCCAGTGGATCAACGGGAACCTCGTCAAGGGCGACCACCCGCTCTACATGATCCTGTACTTCGTCCTCATCATCTTCTTCACATACTTCTATGTGACGATCACCTTCAACCCCGAAGAGGTCTCGGACAACATGACCAAGTACGGCGGGTTCATCCCCGGCGTGCGAGCGGGCCGCCCCACGGCGGACTACCTGCGCCATGTCATCAGCCGGATCACTCTTCCGGGCGCGCTCTACCTGGGCCTCATCGCCGCGGTTCCGCTCGTGGCGCTGGTCTCGGTGGGCGCCAACCAGAACTTCCCGTTCGGCGGCACCTCGATCCTCATCATGGTCGGCGTCGGACTGGAGACCGTCAAGCAGATCGACGCTCAGCTCCAGCAGCGTCACTACGAAGGGTTGTTGCGATGACACGCATGCTCATCATTGGTCCTCCCGGCTCGGGCAAGGGGACGCAGGCGTCCCGGATCACCGAGTCGCTCGGCATCGAGGCGATCTCCACGGGAGACATCTTCCGCTTCAACGTCAAGGAGGGCACGCCGCTCGGCGTCGAGGCGAAGAAGTACATCGACGCCGGAGACTTCGTGCCGGACTCGGTGACGAACCGCATGGTGGAGGACCGCCTCAACCAGGAGGACGTGGCAGACGGCTTCCTGCTTGACGGCTACCCGCGCACCAAGGGCCAGGTCGAGGCGCTCGACGGCATTCTCGAGCGGGCGGGCAAGCAGCTCGACGTGGTCCTCCAGCTCACCGCGGACAACGAGGAGCTGGTGAAGCGCCTCCTGGGCCGCGCCGAGCAGGAGGGGCGTGCCGACGACACCGCCGAGGTCATCGAGCACCGTCTGTCCCTGTACGAGAAGGAGACGCAGCCACTCGTGGACGTCTACGCGGAGCGGGGCCTCCTGGTGCGCGTGGACGGCCTCGGCGAGATCTCCGAGGTCACCGAGCGCATTCTCGAGGCCCTCAAGGGCAAGGGCGGCCGGAAGTAGACGATGTTCGGCCAGCCGAAGATCGAGTACAAGAGCGAGGACCAGATCCGGGTCATGCGCCGCGCGGGCCTTGTGCTCGCCGAGGCGCTGGACGAGACGGTCGCGGCCGCGCGTCCCGGCGTCACCACCGCTGACCTGGACCGGGTCTTCCGCTCGGTGCTGGAGCGCCGTGGCGCCACGAGCAACTTCCTCGGGTACCACGGATTTCCTGCGACGATCTGCGCTTCGGTCAACGAGGAGGTCGTCCACGGGATCCCGGGGGAGAGGGAGCTCAAGGACGGGGACGTCCTCAAGATCGACGGCGGAGCCGTGGTGGACTCCTGGCACTCGGACTCGGCGCGGACCGTGCTCGTCGGGTCGGCGGATCCGGCCGACCAGCGCCTTTCGGACGTGACCGAGGAGGCCATGTGGGCCGGCATCGCCGCTGCGGCGAAGGGCCGCCACGTCGGTGACATCGGGAACGCTGTCGACGACTTCGTCTCCGCGCAGGACGGCGAGCCCCTCGGCATCCTCGAGGACTACGTGGGGCACGGCATCGGCTCGGAGATGCACCAGGCCCCGGACGTCCTCAACTACCGCACCGGCCATCGCGGCCCGCGCCTCAAGCCCGGCATGTGCCTGGCCATCGAGCCGATGCTCGTCCGGGGGGACATCGAGACGGCCACGCTCGAGGACGACTGGACGGTCGTCACCGTCGACGGCAGCCGTGCAAGCCAGTGGGAGCACACGGTGGCCGTCCACGCCGGGGGCATCTGGGTGCTCACCGCGCACGACGGCGGCGCGGAGCGGCTTGCCCGCTACGGCGTGACGCCCGTTCCGCTGGCCGAGGGCTGAGCCGCCCGTCAGAGCCCCCTCTGTCACGAGGACGTCCGTCGGCTGGGGCGTGTGGAAAGTCAGCGTCGGTTCGGATATAGTGGAACGCTGGGTGTTTGGCAACATCCGGTGCTTGTCGTGCGTTGGCGGCCCGGGTGCGTCCACCACCCGCTCCAGAGCCGCTTCGTGCGGCGCAGAGACAGGCGGGACGTCCCGCCGTCACCCCAAACGTTAGCGGAGGACATGGCCAAGAAAGACGGTGTCATCGAGACCGAGGGCACGGTGACCGAAGCCCTTCCCAACGCGATGTTCCGCGTTGAGCTGAGCAACGGTCACATCGTGCTCGCGCACATCTCGGGCAAGATGCGGCAGCACTACATCCGCATCCTCCCGGAGGACCGGGTTGTCGTCGAGCTCAGCCCGTACGACCTCAACCGAGGACGTATCGTCTACCGCTACAAGTGATCCCTGCGGCGCCGCGCGGCGTCGTCGGATTGCGCACCAGGGCGGCCGGTCTCGGAACCGAGGCCAGCCCGTTCACGCGTAGCAACTGAATCCGGCAAGACAGCACTGGGACGCGTCAGTGCACACCCCCGGCACGGAGGCCGGGGCTGCCCCTCGGGTGCAGGTGTCTTGCTTCACACCTCCGTATGAGAACCAAGGAGGACTGCCACTATGGCACGTCTGGCTGGCGTAGACATCCCGCGCGAAAAGCGGGTCGTCATCGCGCTCACTTACATCTACGGCGTGGGCAAGACCCGTGCAGAGCAGACCATCGCGGAGACGGGCATCTCCCCGGACATCCGCGTCAAGGATCTGACCGACGATCAGCTCGTGCAGCTGCGTGACTACATTGAGGGCAACTTCAAGGTCGAGGGCGACCTCCGCCGCGAGGTTGCCGCCGATATCCGCCGCAAGGTCGAGATCGGCTCCTACGAGGGCCTCCGCCACCGCCGCGGCCTCCCGGTCCGCGGACAGCGCACCAAGACCAACGCTCGCACCCGCAAGGGCCCGAAGCGCACGGTCGCAGGCAAGAAGAAGGCCGGTCGCTGATCACCGCTGACGGAGCCCGCTGGGCCTGAGGGCCCCGGCACCGCAGCGCGGATCATCCGCCGTCGGACCACAGATCACAATTCCGTAGGAGAGAAATGCCCCCGAAGACACGCGCAGCTGTCCGCAAGCCGCGTCGCAAGGACAAGAAGAACATCTCGATGGGCCAGGCGCACATCAAGAGCACCTTCAACAACACCATCGTTTCCATCACCGACACCACGGGCGCCGTCATCTCGTCGTCCTCCTCGGGCGAGGTCGGCTTCAAGGGCTCCCGCAAGTCCACGCCGTACGCCGCTCAGATGGCCGCCGAGTCCGCCGCCAAGAAGGCGCAGGACCACGGCGTCCGCAAGGTGGACGTGTTCGTCAAGGGCCCGGGCTCGGGTCGCGAGACGGCCATCCGCTCGCTCCAGGCGACCGGCCTTGAGATCGGCACGATCCAGGACGTCACCCCGAGCGCGCACAACGGCTGCCGTCCGCCGAAGCGCCGCCGCGGCTAGTTTCCTCAGTCTGTGTTGCCCGCCGGACTTCGTCTAGCCTGGGAATCAGGCGAGGGAGGCTCCGGCGGGTGATGCGCCTGCCAGACGGTCTGTCGCCGTCACACCTTTCCATCCATTGTGTTGCGTCATATAGCGGACGCACGCCGAAAGGAAGACTACGTGCTCATTGCACAGCGCCCCACGCTGACTGAAGAAGTCGTTTCCGAGAACCGGTCCCGGTTCACCATCGAGCCGCTCGAGCCCGGCTTCGGCTACACGCTCGGCAACTCGCTCCGCCGCACGCTGCTCTCGTCCATCCCGGGCGCAGCTGTCACGAGCGTTCGCATCGACGGCGTTCTCCACGAGTTCAGCACGGTCGAAGGTGTCAAGGAAGACGTCACCGAGATCATCCTGAACGTGAAGAACCTGTCCGTCTCGTCGGAGCATGACGAGCCGGTCGTCGCCTACCTGCGCAAGCAGGGCCCGGGCGTCGTGACCGCCGCGGACATCGCTCCGCCGGCCGGAGTCGAGATCCACAACCCGGATCTCCACATCGCCACGCTCAACGAGAAGGGCAAGTTCGAGCTCGAGCTCATCATCGAGCGCGGGCGCGGCTACGTCTCGGCGGCTCTGAACAAGTCGGCAGACCAGGAGATCGGCCGCATCCCGGTCGACTCGATCTACTCGCCGGTCCTCAAGGTCACGTTCCGCGTCGAGGCCACTCGCGTCGAGCAGCGGACGGACTTCGACAAGCTCATCGTCGACGTCGAGACCAAGGCGGCCATCTCGCCGCGTGACGCCATCGCCTCCGCTGGCTCCACGCTCGTCGAGCTCTTCAGCCTCGCCCGCGAGCTGAACACGGCCGCCGAGGGCATCGAGATCGGCCCGAGCCCGGTGGACCAGGCGGCGCAGGCCGATCTGGCGCTGCCGATCGAGGAGCTCGAGCTCTCCGTGCGCTCGTACAACTGCCTCAAGCGCGAGGGGATCCACACGGTCGGCGAGCTCGTCGGCCGCTCCGAGGCGGACCTCATGGACATCCGCAACTTCGGCGCCAAGTCGATCGACGAGGTCAAGGACAAGCTCGTCGAGCTCGGCCTGGCTCTCAAGGACTCGCCTCCCGGCTTCGATCTCGCCGCTCGTGCGCAGGAGATCGAGGAGGAGTCCGTCTTCAGCAACGACGAGCTCTAAGCCGCTGAACTCGACGTTCCCATTCATCGTTTCCCAGCTGCCAGCGCGCACTGCGGAGTACACCAAGGAGAAACACCATGCCTACGCCCACTAAGGGTCCCCGCCTCGGAGGCGGTCCGGCACACGAGCGCCTGATGCTCGCGAACCTCTCGGCGCAGCTCTTCGAGCACAAGCGCATCACCACCACGGTGACGAAGGCCAAGCGCCTCCGCCCGGTGGCCGAGCGCTTCATCACGTTCGCGAAGCGCGGCGACCTCTCGGCTCGCCGTCGTGTCCTGCGCTCCATCCAGGACAAGCTCGTCGTCCGCGAGCTCTTCGAGGAGATCGCGCCGGCCATGGCCCAGCGCGAGGGCGGCTACACCCGCATCACGAAGATCGGCAACCGCAACGGCGACAACGCTCCGATGGCCGTCATCGAGCTCGTCATGGAGCCGGTCTCCCCGAAGCAGGCTGTGGTCAACGAGGCGTCCAACGCCACGAAGGCCGCCGCTCCGGCTGAGGAGAAGGCTCCGGCCGCCGAGGCCGCGGAGACCGAGTCGGAGTAGTCCTCCGCTCGTCCGCTGGACCCGGTGAACGCAGCACCGCACGAGGGACGCCGTCCAGACCCTGAGGGTCGGGCGGCGTCCCTCGCCGTGTCCGGGACCGGATCGCCCCCGCGCAAGCCGGGGTCCTTCGAGCCGGCCGCAGGGCCGGCTCCGAGCCCCGCGTCGGGCTCGGCTCCCGCCACCGGGGGAGGGGAGGCCGAGCCTCGCCTCCGCCTGGCGCTGACGCTCGGCTATGACGGGACGGACTTCCACGGGTGGGCCTCCCAGCCGGGCCTGCGCACGGTCCAGTCGAGCCTTGAGGACTCTCTGGCGATGATCCTGCGCAGGGACGTCCGCGTCGTCGTCGCGGGCCGGACGGACACGGGCGTGCACGCCCGGCGGCAGGTGGTCCACACGGACGTCACGGAGGCTGAGGCCGCCGCCGTCGTCGGCCGCTCGGGGCTTCCCCTCGAGACGGCGCTACTGCGCCGGATCGACGGCACGCTCGCCAGGGTCCTCGGCTCGCTGAGGGGCGCCGTCGTCGTCCATCGGGTCCGCACGGTCCCGCCGGCGTTCGACGCCCGCTTCTCGGCGCTCGACCGCACCTACGTCTATCGCGTCTCGGACTCTCGCGACGAATGGGATCCGCTGACGCGCCGCATGACGTGGTGGGTGCCCCAGGAGCTCGACGTCGAGGTCATGCACGCCGCCGCGCAGCGGCTCACGGGCCTCCACGACTTCCTCTCCTTCTGCAAGCCGCGGGAGGGGGCGACGACGATCCGCGGGCTCCACGAGGCCTCCGTGCGCCGCGCGGACACCGGCATCATCGAGATCCGGCTGCGGGCCGACGCCTTCTGCCACCACATGGTGCGCAACATCGTGGCCGCGCTGGTCGGCGTCGGCTCGGGGCGGGACGAGCCCGAGGTCCTGAGCGAGCGGCTCGACGGCCGCAGGACGGGGCGCCTGCCGGCGATGGCGCCTCCGCACGGGCTCACCCTGGACTCGATCGGGTATCCCGGGGACGAAGAGCTCGAGGCGCGGAACCTCGTGACGCGAGCGCTGCGCGAGTGAGGGTAGGGCCTGCGGGCGGGGCCTGAGACGGGACGGGGCTCCCAGTCTCGGCAACTTGGGCCTTGAGCGGGTTCTGAGGTATCATGGAGAGTCGTTGTGCGTGTCCTGTTTCGGCAGAACCTCCGCCCGGTGGCCCAGTTGCAGGGTCGCGTAGCCGGTGCGGATCGGTGCCGGTAGCCAGGGAGCGGCGGCCCTCCAGTCCTCACCTGGATCGTCAACGCCCCACGCACTGATCGAAGAGATCTTAGCCAACGGTTACCTCACGAACCCTCGGCCACCGAGAACAACAACGTAAAGGCAGAAACTGTGCGTACGTACACTCCGAAGCCCGGCGATGCAGATCGCCAGTGGCACGTCATCGACGCCACTGACGTCGTCCTCGGTCGTCTTGCCAGCCAGACCGCAACACTGCTGCGCGGAAAGCACAAGCCGACCTTCGCTCCGCACCAGGACATGGGCGACTTCGTCATCATCATCAACGCCGACAAGGTCGCCCTCACCGGCGCCAAGCTCGAGCAGAAGCGCGCCTACCGCCACTCGGGCTACCCGGGCGGCCTCTCGTCGATGAACTACGCCGAGCTCCTCGCGAAGCACCCGACCCGCGCCGTCGAGAAGGCGATCCGCGGCATGCTCCCGAAGAACAAGCTCAACGACGTCTACATGTCCAAGCTCAAGGTCTACGCTGGCCCGTCGCACCCGCACTCGGCGCAGCAGCCCAAGGCCTTCGAGATCAACCAGGTCGCCCAGTAGTCCTGGCCACCGAACACTTTTCCACGAACTGAGGAGACCAACGTGGCTCAGAACACTGAAGAGCTCGTGTCCGAAGAGCAGATGACCAGCTACACCTCCGAGTCCCCGGAGCAGACCGCCGGCGCCGTCCAGCGCGTGCGCGGCGAGCTCACGGTCTCGGGCCAGGCCGTCGGCCGCCGCAAGGAGGCCATCGCCCGCGTCCGCATCATCCCGGGCACCGGCACCTGGAGCATCAACGGCCGCGAGCTCGCGGACTACTTCCCGAACAAGCTGCACCAGCAGGACGTCAACGAGCCGTTCAAGCTCCTTGAGCTTGAGGGCGCGTACGACGTCGTCGCCCGCATCGACGGCGGCGGCCCCTCCGGCCAGGCCGGTGCGCTCCGTCTCGGCATCGCGCGCGCCCTCAACGAGGTCGACCGCGAGAACAACCGCCCGGCCCTCAAGAAGGCCGGCTACCTGACGCGTGACGCTCGCGTCATCGAGCGCAAGAAGGCCGGCCTCAAGAAGGCCCGCAAGGCGCCGCAGTACTCGAAGCGCTAAACACGCTTCCACGCCGGTCGGCCTGTGCCGGCCCGGCTGTCTCGAGGGCCATCCGCTTCGGCGGGTGGCCCTCGTTGCGTCTCCTGCGCTCTCGCGCTCGGCTGCGGAGAGAGCTCGCGGATAGGATGCTTCAGATCCCCGCTCGTTTCCCGAAAGAGCCCCCATGCACACTCCTTCCGCCGGCGCGTCCTGCGCCCGCACCAGGCCTGCTTCCCGCCGGACGCCCCGGCTGGGCCTCACTGTCATGCGCCCCCGAGATCCGCAGGAGCGGGGGAGGGTGGCGAGCTCTCTCGAGCTGTTCTTCGACCTCGTCTTCGTCGTCGCGGTGAGCGCCGCGGCGTCGAGCCTCCACCATGCTCTCGTCGAAGGCCACACGGCCCACGGGATCCAGTCCTACGTGCTCGTCTTCTTCGGCGTCTGGTGGGCCTGGATGAACTTCACGTGGTTCGCCACGTCGTTCGACACCGATGACTGGCTCTACCGCGTGGTCACGATCCTCCAGATGGCCGGCGTGCTCACGCTTGCGGCCGGCACGTCGCCCGCCTTCGAGCACGAGGACTTCCGGATTGTGGTGGCGGGCTACATCATCATGCGCGTGGCCATGGTCCTCCAATGGCTGCGGGCCGCAAGAGCTCCGGGACGCTCCCGCCGGGCTGCGCTCTTCTATGCGGGAGGCATCGCGGTCGTCCAGGTGCTGTGGGTCGTGTGGCTGTTCCTTCCGCACGGGATCCTCGTCCCGCTGTTCGTCCTCTTCGCCTTGATGGAGCTCGCGGTGCCCGTGATCGCGGAGAACGTGGGAGGCACGCCGTGGCACCCGCACCACATCACAGAGCGCTATGGCCTGTTCACGCTGATCCTCCTCGGCGAGAGCCTCCTCGCCTCCTCGAACGCGGTCATCGAGGCGCTCAGCAGCGACGTGGAGCTGCTGCCCCTGCTCGGCATCGCCGCGTTGACCCTGGTGGTGACGGCGTCGCTGTGGTGGATCTACTTCTGGGCGCCGCACCACCGCTCGATCTCGACTTTCGCCCGCTCCCTGCGCTACGGCTACGCGCACTATGCGATCTTTGCCGCCGCGGGAGCCTTCTCAGCCGGGGTGGAAGTGCAGATCGACTCCATCGCGCACGGGGCCCACCTCAACCATCTTCTGGTCTCCTACACGATGAGCCTGCCCGTGGCCGTCTTCCTGCTCGGCGTCTGGTGGGTGGCCATGCGCGACCACGCTCCACGGGCCGTCAACATTGCGGTGCCCGCAGGCGCGCTTTGCATCCTGGCGGAACCGCTCGTCAGCTTCCCCATGGTCGTCACGGCTGCCGTCCTCGTGGTGATCGTCGTCGTCCTGGTGGCGTGCCCGCCGACGCCGGAGCGAGGAGTCAGTCCGTCGTCGTGAGCGCCTCCGCGAACCACCCCGTGATCGTGGCCGGGTGCGTGATGGCGGTCCCGACGACGACGGCGAACGCCCCCGCGGCCCTCGCCGCCTGAGCCTGGGCCGGGGTGTGGACCCGTCCTTCTGCAATGAGCGGCAGGCCCAGTCCAGCGGCGGAAATGTCTGCGATGAGCTCGAGATCCGGCCCGACCGTGCGTGCACGCTCGCCCGTGTATCCCGCGAGGGTCGTGCCGATGAGATCGACTCCCGCCTCCGCGGCCGCCTCAGCGTCCGCGAGCGATCCGCAGTCCGCCATGACGGAGGCGCCCGTGGCCGAGCGGAGCAGCCGGACCGTCTCTGTCAGCGTGCGGCCGTCCGGGCGGGGCCGGCGTGTGCCGTCGAGTGCGACCACGTGCGCCCCGGCCTGTGCGACGGCGATGGCGTGGTGCGCGGTCGGCGTGATGAACACGCCCGAGGCGCCGTCTTTGAAGAGGCCGATGACGGGCACGTCCACAGCCGAACGGGCCGCTTGGATGTCCGCCAGGCCCTGAACGCGAACGGCCGCCGCCCCGCCCCGCACCGCTGAAGCGGCCACCTGGGCCATGGTGCGAGGGTCGCGCATCGGCTCTCCGGGATAGGCCTGGGCGGACACGATGAGGCGCCCCTCCAGGGACGAAAGGGCTTCGGGCGTGAGAATCACGGGATCTCCTCGGTGGCGGACGGATTCAGGATGAGAGAGGCCGCGCCGAGCACTGCTGCGTCCGGTCCCAGGGCAGCGGGCACCGGTTCCAGGCCCCGGAGCGCTGGAATGAGGCCTGCGGCGAAAGCCTGCCGCAGCGGCGTCCACCAGAGCTCTCCCGAGCCGGCGAGTCCGCCGGAGATGACGACGGCCTCAGGGTCCAGGGTGTTGGCCACGCCGGCGAGGGCCTCGCCGGCGGCTGCGGCAGCCGCCTCGATGATGCGCCGCGCCTCCGGCGACCCGGCCCGGGCCAGCTCGAAGACGCCGCGCGTGTCGGCTGGGGCGGCGTCGCGGACCGAGCGGACGAAGGCGGCGTGGACGGCCGGTCCGGAGGCCACCGCCTCGAGGTGTCCCTGCGCCCCGCACGTGCAGGGCATCCCTGCGGCGGCGGGGGAGGGGAGGTGGCCCAGATGTCCTGCCGCCGACCTGTGTCCGGTGAGCACGCGTCCGTTCAGGACGAAGCAGCCTCCCACACCGGTCCCGAACGCCACGAGGAGCGCGGACGATGCACGACGAGCGGCGCCGGCGCTCGCCTCCCCGAGGGCGTGCGCGTGCACGTCGTTGACCGCGAGACAGGAGCCCGGGCCTCGGAGAGTCGGGATCTCTCCGCGGAGACGGGCGGCGAGCTCGGCGCACAGCGCGGTTCCGGCCCAGTCCTTGAGTGCGCTCGTGGCGCTCACCACGGTGCCCCGAACCGGGTCGATGACTCCTGCTGACCCGATTCCGACGCCGAGCACGGCGGAATCCGACACCGGCGCCGAGCGGAGGGCCTGCCGCACGGACTCGGCGGCGGCGTCGAGAACCGCTGCAGGGCCGTCCTGGGCAGGGGTGGGCACCGTGGCCCGGGCAAGGATCCGAGCGTGCTCGTCGACGACCGCAGCCGCGATCTTCGTCCCGCCGAGGTCCACCCCGACGGCCGTCCGCACCCGCGGCGGCAGCGTCGCGTCCGCGGCGGCCGGCCCGGGCACCGAGCCCTGCGGCGCTGGGTCTGCTCCCGCAGGCACGCGGTCAGAGACCGCAGGCATGGAGGATCTCCCGGATCTCAGCAGACTCCTCCGACGTGAGCGACGCCATGGGGGCGCTCATCCTGTTCGACCGGATGACACCGAGCTCCACGAGCGCGGTCTTGAAGGCGCCCAGTCCGGCCGCTCCGGCCGAGACACGGCGGCGGTCCGGCACGTTCACGATGGAGAAGAGCCGCGCCAGGCGGTCCTGCTCGGACCGTGCGGTGTCCCAGTCGCCGCGCTGGGACGCGTCGTAGAGGCGGCGGTAGCCGGCCGGGTCCACATTGGCGAGGCCCGGGACGATGCCGTGCGCACCGCCGAGCAGGGCGCCGTCGCACACCACCTCGTGGCCCGAGAGCACCGAGAACCGCTCCAGGCCCCGGGTCTGCAGCGCAAGCTGGCGGAAGGCGACGTCGTCTCCTGAGGAGTCCTTGACGCCGTCGATGATGCCGCTCTCCGCGAGGTCCGCGAGCAGCGCGGCGGAGAGCTTGTAACCCGTCCTCACAGGGACGTCGTAGGCCAGGACGGGGATTCCGACGGCGGCCTTCACTGCCCGGAAGTGCTCGCGCACTTCCGCGTCGTCGACGAGCGCATAGTAGGGGCTGGTCACGACGACGGCGTCGGCGCCGAAGTCCGCGACCCGGAGAGCCTCCTCAATGGTGCGGGACGTGGTCTGCTCGTTTGCCCCGACGAGGAGGGGCACCCGCCCCGCCGTCGCGCTCACCACGGAGGCGAGCACGGCGTCCCGCTCCGAGGCGGTGAGATAGGGGGTCTCGCCCGACGAGCCCAACGGGAAGAGAGCGTGCACCCCGCCGGAGATGAGGTGGTCGGTGACGGCCTCAACCCCCGCGAGATCCACCTCCCCGTCCGGCGTCCGAGGGGTCACGACGGGCGGAATGACGCCGGAGTAGAGCGGGCGTGCTGCGGTCATGCGTTCTCCTTGGTTCGAAGTTCGTGCGTGCCCCGGTCTTCTTCGGGGGCGAGGTGGAGCAGGCTGGGCGCTGCGCCGAGCAGGGTCCGGGTGTAGGCGTCCGCCGGCGAGTCGAAGACCTGCTGGGCGGGTCCCTCCTCGACGATCCGTCCGCCGTTCATGACGCAGATCCGGTCTGAGACGTAGCGGACGGTCTGGATGTCGTGCGAGATGAACACCATGCCGAGATTGAGCCTGGACTTGAGGTCGCTGAGCAGGTTGAGGACCTGGGCGCGGACCGAGACGTCCAGCGCTGAGGTCGGCTCGTCCGCCACGACGACCTCGGGCTCGAGGGCCAGGGCTCGGGCGATGGCCACGCGCTGGCGCTGACCGCCCGAGATCTGGGTGGGGGAGACCTCCGCGGCCGAGCTCGGCAGCCCGACCAGCTCGAGGAGCTCGTGGACTCGGCGCGTCCGCGAGGCTGTGTCTCCCACACCGTGGACGCGCAGCGGGTCCACGAGGATGTCGTGGACCGTCATCCGCGGGTTCAGCGCCGTGGAGGCGTCCTGGAACACCATGGTCACGGCCCGTCCGAATGCGCGCCTCTCCGCGGCGCGGGGCCCGAGCGGGCGGCCGCGGAAGAGACGCTGGCCGGACGTGGGCGCCTGCAGGCCGACCAGGACGCTGGCCATCGTGGACTTGCCGCACCCGGACTCGCCGACGATGCCGATGGTCTCGCCCCGGCGGACCGAGAAGTCCACTCCGTCGACGGCCTTGACGATCTTCGGCCGGAACAGCGAGCCGGCTCGGGCCTTGAAGTGAACGCGGACGTCCTTCAGCTCGATGACGGGCGTCTCTTCGGACTGATCAGCGGCGTTGCTCATGCGATGGCTCCTTCGGACTGCTCGGGGCCCGACTCCACCGCGCCGGACTCCGAGGAGGCGGGGCGCGGTGCGGCGTAGGCGTGGTCTCGGCCCTCGAGGGAGACGAGATCGAGGGGCTGCTCGGGATCCGCGTCCGGCCGGAGCGAACGCGGAGCGAATCGGTCGCCGGAGGCGAAGTCCCGCGGACTCGGAACCGACCCGGGGATCTGGTGCAGGCGGCCCGAGCCTGCCTCGATGGACAGCACGGCGCCGAGGAGACCGCGGGTGTACTCGTGCCGTGGATCGGCGAGGACCTCCGCCGTGGCCCCGGACTCCACGACCTGGCCCGCATACATGACCGTCACCCGGTGTGCGAGGGAGGCGACGAGCGCGAGGTCGTGGCTGACGAAGACCATGGCGAACCCCAGCTGCTCGCGGAGCTCGTTGAGGAGGTCCACCACCTGCTTCTGAACGGTGACGTCGAGCGCCGTCGTGGGCTCGTCTGCCACGACGAGCTTCGGCGATCGGGAGAGCGCCATCGCGATGAGGACTCGCTGCCTCTGACCGCCGGAGAGCTCGTGCGGGTAGGACTTGAGCGTGCGCTCGGGGTCGAGCTTGACGAGCCTCAGCAGCTCCTCCGGGGAGAGGCGGCCGCCCCGCCGGGTCAGCTGCAGCATCTGGTCCTTGATGAGCATGGACGGATTCAGCGAGCTGAGGGCGTCCTGGTAGACCATGGCGATCTGCTCGCCCCTCAGGCCCGCATACGTCTTCTCGATCTCGTGCGGCTTCCGCGAAGGCGTCACGAGCTCCCGGCCGTCGAAGCGGATCGATCCCGTGACGACGGCGCTCGGAGCCAGCAGGCCCATGATCGCGAGCGAGGTGATGGACTTGCCGCAGCCGGACTCGCCGACGAGGCCCATGGTCTCGCCCTCGCGGACGGTGAAGGAGACCCTGTCCACCACGGGGACGTCTCCGAAGCGCTGCGGGAAGGAGATGGAGAGGTCGCGGACCTCCAGAATGGCCCTGGGCTCACCGGTCAGGGACAGGCGGTCGGTGCGCCGAGACTCCGTCTCCCGAAGGGCTCCGAGGGCTTCGGTCAGCGCCGCCGGCTCGACCGCCGCTGCGCTCGAGCCGCCCTCGGGACGCTCGGCGGCCTCCGCGCGCACGGCCTCCTTCGTGTTGTCCTTCTCCTGGATCTTCACGGCCGAGCGCAGGCGGGGGTTGACCATCGCGTCGGTCAGCCCCTCGGCGAGGACGTTGAGGCTGAGCACCGTGGACAGGATGACCATGCCGGCGAACGTCGTGGCCCACCAGGCCCCGTTGAGGACGATCGTGCGGCCGTAGGAGATGACGTTGCCCCAGCTCGGAGCCGGATCCTGCACGCCCGCCCCGAGGAAGGAGAGGGAGGCCTCGAAGATGATGGCGTCCGCCACCATGACCGTGGCGAAGACGAGGATCGGCGCCGCCGTGTTCCGGACGATGTGCCGGACCAGGATGTGGATCCGGCCGGCACCGAGCACACGCTCAGCCCGGACGTAGTCCTCGTTCCACTGCGAGAGGACGTTGGCCCGGACCACTCGTGCGAGCTGCGGCGTGTAGATCACGGCGATGGCCACGATGATGACGGGAACAGAGTTGCCCATGGTGGCCAGCAGCACTGCGGCGAGGGCGATGCCCGGGAAGGCCATGACCACGTCCATGACGCGCATCGTGGACTCGTCCACGACCTTGCGGCTCGTGGCCGCGAAGGACCCGATGACCGCGCCGGTCAGCACGGCCAGGCCCACAGCGCCGAGACCGATCACGAGCGAGGTCTGGGCGCCGTAGAGCAGCCGCGAGAGGACGTCCCTGCCGAGGCGGTCCGTGCCGAACGGGTGCTCGGCGCTCGGCGCCTGGGCCGGAGCCCCCGAGGAGAGAGGGTCATGCGGTGCGATGGCCGGCGCCAGCACCGCGATGAGGCTGACGGCCACGAGGAAGAGAAGGGCCGCCTTGGAGGCGTTGGGAAGGGCCCTGAAGGCGATGCCTGGCCGGCTGAGCCGGTCTGCAAGTCCGAAGCGCATGGATCACACCGTCCTGAGGCGGGGGTTGATGACGAGGTAGAGGAGGTCGACGACGATGTTGACGAGCACGAACGTCAGCGCGATCGTCAGGGTCACGCCTTGCACGAGGTTGACGTCGTTGTTCGTGATGCCGTTGAGGATGAGCTGTCCCATGCCCGGCAGGGAGAAGATCATCTCGATGACCACGGCGCCGCCGAGCAGGTAGCCGATCCGCAGGCCGAGCACGGTGACAGGGGTGATGAGCGCGTTCCGCAGCACGTTGCGCCGGATGACCTCGCCGCGGGGAACCCCGTTGCCGATCGCGGTGCGGACGTAGTCCCGGTCCATCTCCTCGACCATCGAGGTGCGGACCACGCGGATGAGCGACGCGCACACGGGCACGGCCAGGGCGACGGCCGGCAGTGCCATCGACCGGAAGTACTCGGAAGGGCTCTCCGCGAAGGGAGTCAGGCCGCCGGCGGGGAAGACCGGCGTGCCGATGGCGAGCCACTGGATGAGGAGGATGCCCAGCCAGAAGGAGGGTGTGGCGACAGCGGCGATCGAGAACACGCGGATCGCCTGGTCCGGCCACCGGTCTCGGTACAGGGCCGCCGTGACGCCGAGGGTGAGCGAGACCGCGACGGCGAGGAGAACACCCCAGAAGGTCAGCTGGAGCGTGATGGGGAACGCCCCCGCGATGATGCCCGTGATCGGCTGAGCCGGCGGCGTGGTGGATCCGAGGTCGAACCGGGCCAGGCGGGAGAGGAAGGCGATGTACTGGACGATGAGCGGATCGTTCAGCCCGTGCTCGGCGCGGTAGGCCTCCTTGGCCTCCTCGCTCGCGCCTTCGCCGAGGGCCGTGGTGGCCTGGTCGCCGGGAGCGAACTGGAGGACGACGAAGACCAGGAGCGTCACGCCCAGGATCATGAACGGCAGAGCGGCGAGCCGCCGCCCGAGCAGTCGGAGGATGTTCGCCACGAGGGCTCTCTCCCTTGTCTCGAGTGGAAATCAATGCGGGGGCGCCTCCCCGAGGGGGAGCGCGCAGACGGGGAAGGAGAGGGCGCAGGCGCTGCTGGGGGCAGAAGTCCGCCTGCGCCCTCCCGAGAGAGTCCGGGCTACTTGCGCCCGACGTCGATGAACGACATGCCGGTGGTGGGCAGCGGCTTGAAGCCGTCCAGCTTGTCGTCTTTCCACGCCGTGGGGAGCTGACGGTGGAACACGGGGTACAGCGGGACCTCGTCCGAGATGATGTCCACGATCTCGTTCCAGGCCTTCTGGGCGTCTTCGTCCTTCGTGGCCATGGCGGCCTCGTCCAGCTTCTTCTGCACGGTCTTGTAGGCCTCGGTGGACGCCCAGCGGTAGCGCTTGGCCGGCCAGACGTCTCCGCGGTAGAACCAGGACAGGAGCAGGTCCATGTCATTGCTGAAGACGGACGGGTCGCCCGGCGCCGCCACGACGGTGAACTTGCCCGGGTTGACGTGGTCCGAGTACAGCGCGCCGGACTGCAGGCTCTTCACCGTGGCCTTGACGCCGGGGATCTTGTTCCACGACTCGAGCAGGATCGGGGCGAGGTCCTTCACCCAGGAGGTGTCGGTGGTGAGCAGCTCGAACTCGAGCTTGTCCACTCCGGCCTCCTTGAGGAGGGACGCCGCCTTGTCCGGGTCGTAGTCGTAGACCGTCTTGGCCTTGTTGTAGTTCGGGTGCTCCTTCTGGACGTAGCCCGTGGCGGCGGTGGCGTTGCCGAGAAGCGCCTTCTTGATGACGCTCTCCGTGTCCAGGCCGTAGTGGAGGGCCTGACGCACACGCTTGTCCGAGAACGGCTTCTCCTCGCAGTTGAACATGAGGAAGAGCAGTCCGAAGGACTGGACGGCCTCCACCTTGGCGTTCTTCTTGAGGCGGTCCGCATCGAGGTACGGCACGTCCTCGATGGCCTGGACCCGGTTGGTCTCCACCGCGCTCACGCGAGCCGAGGCGTCCGAGAGGAGGAACCAGGTCATCGTGTCCGCCTTGGCCTTCATGGAGCCGTTGTAGTCCGCGAACTTCTCGAAGGTGATCTTGTCGTCCTTGACGGCCGAGACCAGCTTGTACGGGCCGGATCCGACCGGAGCGGCGTCAAAGGCCTTCTGGTCCTTCTCGACGACCTTCTTCGGCACGACCTTGACCACGCTGATGCGGTCGGCGAAGAGGGCGAACTCGTGCTTGAGCTCGAAGGAGACCGTTTTCTCGTCCTTCGCCTTCACGCCCTTGATGAACGGGATGAACTGGCGGAAGAGGGACTTGTTCTCCGGGGTGAGGATGCGCTCGAAGGAGAACGCGACGTCCTCGGCCGTGACCGGGTCACCGTTGTGGAACTTGGCCCCCGAGCGGAGGGTCACCTCGTACTGCGTGGGAGAGACCATCTTGGGCTCTTCGGCCGCCAGAGCGAGGTAGCGCTTCCGCGTGGCGGGGTGGAGCTCCGTGAGCCCCTCGAACACGTGGAGGTTGGCGGCCATGGGCGTGGCCCCGGACGACGTGGCGGGATCGAAGCCGGTCGAGAGCGCGTACGAGATGCCCGCTTCGAGCGACTTCTTGCCGCCGGAGCCTCCGGCGCTGCTCGACGGGCTGCCGCCGCAGGCGGAGATGGTCGCGGCGAAGGCCCCCGCTGCGCTGATGCTTCCCGCGAGCTTGAGGAACGAGCGACGGCTGTTCTCCGTGCTCAGGATCTCAGGAGTTTTCATGGTTGCCACCTTGATGGTCGTGATGAGGCGGGGCGCGGGGACCGGAGTCCCGCGCCCACCATGAATGTAATAGAGGCCACAAACGTTAGTCAAACTCTCTAATTCAAGACTCACGTCGGCTGATGCGGCGCCCGTGCAGCCTCGGGGAGGGGGGCGGCTACGGCATCGCGACGAGCAGGGGAGCGGGCGCTCCTGCGGCGATGCCGCCTGCTGCGGCGGAGGCGTCCAGTCCCAGGGCGCGGGCGGGGGTCGTCGTCGCCGCCTCGAGCGCGGCCGAGAGGGGAGCGCCGCTCGCCGCCGCGACGGCGACGGCCCGGTCCATCGTGAGGGTGCTGCCGGCGATGGTCTCCGTGCCGGCGAGGCGGGCGACTCCGTCGGTCACCTCGACGGCGAGACCGCCGAGGCGGTACGTCCCGTCATGCTGTCCGGCGGCCGCCATGGCGTCGGTGACGAGGGCGACCCGTCCGGGTGCGGCCGCGAAGAGGAGGCGAATCATTGCCGGATGGACGTGCACTCCGTCCGCGATGAGCTCCAGGGTGACGTGCGAGGCGTCGAGGGCGGCGGCGACGGGCCCCGGGGTGCGGTGGTGCAGGCCGGGCATGGCGTTGAACGCGTGTGTCAGCAGGCTCGCTCCTGCATCGAACGCCGCGCTCGCGGTCGCGTAGTCGGCGCCGGTGTGGCCCACGCCCACGGCGATGCCGTTCTCCACGAGGAAACGCGTCGCCTCGAGGCCGTCGTCGAGCTCAGGGGCGAGCGTGACCTGGCGGACGAGGCCCTCGGCGGCTTCGAGCACGGGCTCCAGGGCCCGGGCGCTGGGACGTGCCAGGTGCCGGAGGTCGTGGGCCCCCTTGTGCGTGGGGGAGAGGCAGGGGCCTTCCAGGTGAATGCCCGCGAACCCCGGCAGCCGGCGGGCCTCCGAGGCGATACGAGCGGCCGTGGCGGCCATCTCCTCGACCGGATTGGAGACGAGGGAGAGCACGAGCAGGCCCGTTCCGTGCCCGCGATGGGTGCGCAGCAGGGTCTCGACGCCGCCCTCCTCGGCGGAGGCTCCTCCGCCGCCGTGGCAGTGGATGTCCGTGAAGGACGGCGCGAGCGTCCGTCCGGCGGCGTCGATGCGCGTCCGCGGCTCGACATCGGCCGGAGGGGCCCCGGTGCCGGCGTCCAGCACCCTGTCCGCCGTGGTGAGGGCCCAGGTCGGCGCTCCTGGCCTCCACGGCCTGGCGCCGGTCACAAGGAGGGGGTCTGCTGCCCGCGAGGCGGTTTCGCAGAGGGGCTCGACGGAAAGAGGGGCGTGGCCGGCGAGCGGCGGATCAGGGTGCATGTGCCCGATCATAGGGTTCCCGAACGCGGCGGGGGTGACAGATCGGCGGAGATGAAGAACTGTGACATCCGAGTGCAGAGTCTCGGCCGGCAGGAGATATCATGACGGGTTATGGAGATACTGGTCGTCAAGGACGAATACGAGGCAGGACGTGCGGCCGCCGAGGCCGTCATCGAGGCGCTCGCGGACTCTTCCTCGCCTGTTCTGGGCGTGGCGACGGGCTCGAGCCCCCTCTCCACCTACCGGCACCTTGCCGAGGCGGCAGCGGCGGGGCGGTTCGATCCGGCGCCGGTCCGGGCCTTCGCGCTGGACGAGTACAGGGGCATCAGCCCGGAGCACCCTGAGAGCTATCACGCCGTCATCCGGCGGGAGGTCTGCGAGCGGGTGGGGCTCCTGCCCGAGCACGTCCGGGTTCCGCCGGGGAGCGCCGAGGATCCGGTCTCGGCCTGCGCGGAGTACGAGGCCGCGATGGCTGCGGCCGGGGGCGTGGACGTCCAGATCCTCGGCATCGGGTCGAACGGGCACATCGGCTTCAACGAGCCGGGCTCCTCGCCGGAGAGCCGGACGCGCGTGCAGAGGCTCACCCCGCAGACCCGGCAGGACAACGCGAGGTTCTTCGGGGGAAGGGTGGAGGACGTTCCCGAGGAGTGCGTGACGCAGGGGATCGGAACCATCCTGGAGGCGCGGAGGATCGTGCTGCTGGCCCAGGGCGAGTCGAAGGCCGGCGGGCTGGCGGCCATGGTGAACGGCCCCGTCACCCCGGAGTGCCCGGCGAGCATCCTGCAGAGGCATCCGAGCGTCCTCGTCGTGGCCGACGAAGCCGCCGCGTCACAGCTGGCCCGGCGGATCTGACGGGGCGGCGCGGGTCGAGGCCGCGGGAGAGGGCGTGGGCATGGAGCTGACACGTGCGGCGCGGGAATCTGGGAGGTCAGCGGCAGGCGGGCCTAAGATGTTCCCGATGGCTACTAGGTTATTTGGCACCGATGGCGTGCGAGGAACGGCAAACGATCTCATCACGCCCGAGCTGGCGATGAAGCTGGCCCAGGCGGCCGCCGTCGTGCTCGGTCACGAGCAGTCGCAGCGGGAGAGGCCCGTCGCCGTCGTGGCACGGGACCCGCGCATCAGCGGCGAGTTCATCTCGGCCGCCATTGAGGCGGGCCTGGCCGGCAGCGGGATCGACGTGTATGACGCCGGCGTCCTGCCGACGCCCGCCACGGCCTTCCTCGTGGCCGATCTCGATGCCGACTTCGGCGTCATGATCTCTGCCTCCCACAACCCCGCTCCGGACAACGGCATCAAGTTCCTCGCCCGGGGCGGCAAGAAGCTCTCGGACGCGGACGAGGACCGGATCGAGGCGCGCATGGAGCTCGAGGCGCCCCGTCCCCAGGGCGGAGACGTGGGGCAGGTCCGCCGCTTCTCGGACGCCGAGGACCGGTACGTCCTGCACCTTCTCGCCACGCTCCCGCACCGGCTGGACGGCCTCAAGGTGGTGCTGGACTGTGCTCACGGCGCGGCCAGCGGGTGCTCGCCCGAGGTCTTCACGGACGCCGGCGCAGAGGTCGTGGTCATCGGCGCCGACCCCAACGGCGTCAACATCAACGACGGCTACGGCTCGACCCACCTGGAGAAGCTGCAAGAGGCCGTCCTCGAGCACAAGGCGGACCTCGGCATCGCCCACGACGGCGACGCCGACCGCTGCCTCGCCGTGGACCACGAGGGGGCCGTGGTGGACGGCGACCAGATCATGGCCATTCTGGCCCTCGCCCTCAAGGAGGCGGGCCGCCTGAAGGACGACACGCTCGTGGCCACGGTCATGAGCAACCTCGGCCTCACGCTCGCCCTGCAGGAGGCGGGGATCTCCGTGAAGCAGACCGCCGTCGGGGACCGCTACGTGCTCGAGGGGATGCGAGAGGGCGGCTTCAGCCTCGGCGGGGAGCAGTCCGGCCATGTCATCTTCAGCGACTTCGCGACGACGGGGGACGGAGTGCTCACCGGGCTTCAGATCGCGTCCCGCGTGGCTCAGACCGGGAGGTCCCTCAAGGAGCTCGCCGCTCAGATGACGCGGCTCCCGCAGGTGCTCATCAACGTGAAGAACGTGGACAAGACCAAGGTGTCCTCGGACGAGGGAGTCCAGTCGGCCGTGGCCGCAGCCGAGACAGAGCTCGGAGAGACCGGCCGTGTGCTGCTGCGGGCGTCGGGAACCGAGCCGCTCGTGCGCGTCATGGTCGAGGCGCCGGCCGAGGACGCTGCGCGCCGCCTCGCCGAGTCGCTCGCGGACTCCGTGAAGGAGCGCCTCTCGCTCGGCTGACCGGAGCGCCGGCGGGCGGCACGCGGCCGCATGCGGCGCCGGCTTCCCACACAGCAAGGGCCCCTCGCCGTCTGGCGAGGGGCCCTTGCTGTGTCCTGCGTGCGCGGCGCCCTGAGGGCCGCGCTGCGTGTTCATGCGCTGCGCTGGGAATGCGCGAGACCGACAGCCTTTCCCTGCGGTCCGCGAATCGGGGGAAGGGGGAGTCCCTACCGGGTGCGCAGCGAGTCGCGGATCTCGGTGAGAAGGGCGACCTGCGGATCTTCCTTCTCCTCGTTCGGGTTGATGCCGAGCTTGCGGTTGCGGCGCTCGATCATCTTGTTCATCGGCATGACGACGACGAAGTAGAGGGCGGCGGCGATGATGAGGAAGTTGACGACCGCCGTGAGGAGCATTCCGACCTTGACGGAGCCGAAGACGAGCCAGTTGTCGAAGTTCGGCTGGCCCACCAGCATCGCGATGAGGGGCATGAGCACGTTCGCGACGAGAGCGTCGACCACCTTGCCGAACGCGCCGCCCATGATGACGGCCACGGCAAGGTCGACGACGTTGCCCTTCATGATGAAATCTTTGAAACCTTGAAGCATGATTCCAGAATAGCGGTAAATCGTTAGGGAATCGAGATAAATCTTCATCCAGGTTGAAATGTGTGTGAAGTCTCGCTTCACACATTGCAAAAAGCAAATGATTCTCGAAATCGAGTGCCGGCCTCCAGGCGAGGCGGCGGACGCGGGCTCCGAGAGGACGCGCGTGCGTGCGCGGTCTCGGCCTCAGGTCTTGCGCAGGAGCATGCGCCGGATGCCGTGGTCCCGGTCCTTGGAGAGCACGAGCTTGGCCCGGCCCCGCGTGGGCAGGACGTTCTCCCGGAGGTTCGGCTCGTTGATCCGCGTCCAGATGTCGTGCGCAGTCGCCGCAGCCTCCTCGTCGGAGAGGGAGGCGTACCGGTGGAAGTAGGACTCCGGGTCGCTGAAGGCGCCGCTGCGCAGCTTCATGAAGCGCTCGATGTACCACTTCTCGATGTAGTCCGTCGGCGCGTCGACGTAGATCGAGAAGTCGAAGAAGTCGCTGAGGGCGAGGCCCTGGGTGCCGTCGCTGCGCAGCCGCGCCGGGGCGAGCACATTGAGGCCCTCGACGATGAGCACATCGGGTCGGGAGACCACGACCTCGCGCTCGGGGACGATGTCATAGGTCAGGTGGCTGTACCAGGGGGCCGTGACGTCCGGTGCGCCGGACTTCACCTCGCTGACGAAGCGCAGGAGGCGGCGGCGGTCATAGGACTCGGGGAAGCCCTTGCGCTGCATGAGACCCCGGCGCTCGAGCTCCGCGTTCGGATAGAGGAAGCCGTCGGTCGTGATGAGCTGCACGTCTGGGGTCCCGGGCCAGCGGCGGAGCAGCTCGCGCAGCACGCGCGCCGTCGTCGATTTGCCGACGGCCACGGATCCCGCGACGCCGATGACGAACGGGGTCCGCTCGACGTCCTCCCGGAGGAAGGTGCTCGTGGCACGGTGCAGCTGCTCGGCGCCGGAGACGTAGAGGTTGAGCAGCCGCGAGAGCGGGAGATAGACCTCGGCGACCTCGGTGAGGTCGAGGCGGTCGCCGGTTCCGCGCAACCGGGCCACGTCTGCGGCGTCCAGGGGCTGTTCGATCTCGTTGGAGAGGCGCGCCCAGTCCTCGCGGCTCAGCTCGACGAACGGCGAGGACCCGTGGACGGACGAATGGCCCTTGACGGCGGAGGAGGGGTCTCGAACAGTCACGGAGAACCATTGTGCCTCACCGCCGTGGCCGAGGCGCAGGGCCAGGGTGCGAAACAGATAGGATGACTTGCATGTGTGGAATTGTTGGATACGTAGGACGAGCGCAGGGTTCCCCCGACGGCGCTCAGCCCCATGGCCACTCGGCGCTTGACGTCCTCCTCGAGGGGCTCCGCCGCCTGGAGTACCGGGGCTACGACTCGGCCGGCGTCGCCGTTCTCACGGACAACGGAGTCGAGAGCCGGAAGAAGGCGGGCAAGCTCTCCAACCTGGAGGCGGAGCTCAAGGAGCACCCCCTGCCCGAGTCGATGACGGGCATCGGCCACACCCGCTGGGCCACGCACGGCGGACCCACGGACCGGAACGCACACCCCCACGTCGTGGCGGGCGGCAGCCTCGCCGTCATCCACAAC
Source organism: Arthrobacter sp. UM1 (assembly GCF_020483305.1). GTDB lineage: Bacteria > Actinomycetota > Actinomycetes > Actinomycetales > Micrococcaceae > Falsarthrobacter. Next base: position 122,022 of record NZ_JACWAB010000003.1, on the reverse strand, counting down.
GGCATCATCGAGAACTTCGCCGAGCACAAGGCCCAGCTCATCGCCGACGGCGTCGAGTTCCTCTCCGAGACCGACACCGAGGTGGCCGCGGCCCTGCTCGCCAAGGTCTACGAGACCGAGGCGAAGGGGGACCTGACCAAGGCCCTCCAGCTCACGTCCCAGCGCCTCGAGGGCGCGTTCACGCTGCTCGCGATCCACAAGGACCACCCCGGCGTCGTCGTGGCCTCGCGCCGCAACTCGCCGCTCGTCATCGGCCTCGGCGAGGGGGAGAACTTCCTCGGCTCGGACGTCTCCGGCTTCATCGACTTCACCAAGCGCGCCGTCGAGCTCGAGCAGGACCAGGTCGTGACCATCACGCCCGAGTCCTTCGAGATCACCGACTTCGCGGGCAACGCCGCGGAGGGCAAGGAGTTCACGGTCAGCTGGGACGCCGCCGCCGCGGAGAAGGACGGCTTCCCCTCCTTCATGGAGAAGGAGATCCACGACCAGCCCGAGGCCGTCCTCCAGACGCTGCTCGGCCGCTCCGACATCGAGGGCCGCCTCACGCTCGACGAGATGAGGATCGACCCGGAGGAGCTCAAGAAGATCGACAAGATCATCGTGCTCGCCTGCGGCACGTCCGCGTACGCCGGCCACGTGGCCAAGTACGCCATCGAGACGTGGTGCCGTATCCCCACCGAGGTGGAGCTCGCCCACGAGTTCCGCTACCGCGAGCCGATCATCACGCCGACGACGCTCGTGGTCTCCCTGTCCCAGTCCGGCGAGACGATGGACACGCTCATGGCGGTCCGCTACGCCAAGGAGCAGGGCGCCCGGACGATGGCGATCTGCAACACGAACGGGTCCACGATTCCCCGCGAGTCGGACGCCGTCCTCTACACCCACGCGGGTCCGGAGATCGCCGTCGCCTCGACCAAGGCCTTCCTCGCCCAGATCGTGGCCGCTTACCTGCTCGGGCTGTACCTCGCGCAGCTGCGCGGAAACAAGTTCCAGGGCGAGATCAAGGACATCCTCGCGGACCTCGGCAAGATCCCGGCGAAGATCCAGCAGATCCTCGATGGGGACTCCGCGATCAAGGAGCTCGCCCGGAGCATGAAGGACGCCGAGTCCGTGCTCTTCCTCGGCCGCCACGTGGGCTTCCCGGTGGCGCTCGAGGGCGCGCTCAAGCTCAAGGAGATCGCGTACATCCACGCTGAGGGCTTCGCCGCGGGCGAGCTCAAGCACGGGCCCATCGCGCTCATCGAGGAGGGGCAGCCGGTGTTCGTCGTCGTGCCCTCCCCGCGCGGACGGGACTCCCTGCACTCGAAGGTCGTCTCCAACATCCAGGAGATCCGCGCTCGCGGCGCCCGCACGTTCGTCATCGCCGAGGAGGGGGACGAGGCCGTCAAGGCGTACGCCGAGCAGGTCTTCTCCATCCCGGAGACGCAGCCGCTGCTCGCGCCGCTGCTCGCGATCGTCCCGCTGCAGATCTTCGCCGCCGAGCTCGCCGGGGCGAAGGGCTACGACGTGGACCAGCCGCGCAACCTCGCGAAGTCCGTCACCGTCGAATAAAGCTGAACGGGCGGGCGGCCGGGCTGCCCGCCTCGAGCCCGTCGGCCGGCTGTGCGCCAGCCGGGATGCCCCGCCCGCTCAGCCGGTTCGCCGCGCCCCCGAAGGCCCCTGGGCCCTCGGGGGCGCGGCCGCGTTAACGTTGAGAGCGCACACGCCTCCGCCGAAGCGGGGTGCGGGAGGGAGGAGCTGTGATCGTCGGCATCGGCATCGACGTGGTCAACATCGAGCGATTCGAGGAGCTCTCCGCTCGCACGCCGGGGCTCCTCGAGCGCTTCCTCGCGCCGGAGGAGAGCAGGGACCTGCCGGTCCGCTCCCTGGCGGCGCGGTTCGCCGCGAAGGAGGCGCTGGCCAAGGCGCTCGGAGCCCCCGGCGGGCTGAGGTGGCACGACGCGCTCGTGCTCGGCGGCAGGGGCGAGCCGCCGCGGCTGGAGCTGCGCGGGACCTGCCTCGAGCGGGCCTCGCAGCTGGGGGCGAGGACGTGGCACGTCTCGCTGACCCACGACGACCCGGTGGCGCAGGCGATCGTCCTCCTCGAGGGCTGAACTGCACCCGCAGCCGCCTGGAGGTCGGGAGGCCGAAGGGCGCGGAGCCGGTGCGGGGCGCTCAGTAGGCGCCGCGGGAGGCGACGACGGCCCGGACCGTCTTCAGCATGATGAGGAGGTCCTGCGCCACGGACCAGTTCTCCACGTAGTAGAGGTCCAGGCGCACCGTGTCATCCCAGGAGAGGTTGGAGCGCCCGGAGACCTGCCAGAGGCCTGTGATGCCGGGGAGCACGAGGAGCCTGCGGTGCACATGGGCCTCGTACTTCTCCACCTCGCGGGGCAGCGGGGGCCGCGGGCCCACCAGGCTCATCTCTCCCCGGAGGACGTTGAGCAGCTGCGGCAGCTCGTCGAGCGAGTAGCGGCGGATGAAGCCGCCGACGCGCGTGATGCGCGGATCGTCCTTGAGCTTGAACAGCACATCGTTGCCTGCGCCCGCTCGGCGCTCGAGACCGGCCAGACGCGCCTCCGCATCCGTGACCATGGACCGGAACTTGAACATCCGGAAGCGCTTCCCGTCCCGGCCGACGCGCTCCTGGGCGAAGAAGACCGGACCGCGGGAGTCTGCCTTGACGGCGGCTGCCGTGAGGACGAAGACCGGCAGGAGCAGAAGGAGGGCGGCGGAGGCGAGCACCAGGTCCAGGGTCCGCTTCATCGAGGCGTTGATGCCGCTGAGGCGGGGCGTGGACACGTGGATCAGGGGCAGGCCCGCGATGGGCTGCGTGTGGATGCGAGGGCCTGCGACGTCCGTGAGGGCCGGCGCCATGATGAGGCCGATCTGCCGGTCCGAGAGCTCCCAGCCGAGGCGGCGGATGGCTCGCGGCGACAGGGCCGCGCCGGTGGAGATGGCCAAGGCGTCCGCGTCGCAGTCGGCGAGGGCCGTCAGGATCTCGTCCACGCTCCGGCTCGTTCCGACGACGGGCAGCGGGAGCTCCTCGCCGTCTGGTGAGGTGGCGGAATACCCGGGCAGATAGGCCGCGACCGGCTGGTACCCGGAGCCGGGCTGGCCGGTGAGCGAGGTGTGGAGGTGCAGAACCGCGCCGGGCCCGCCCAAGAGCATGACGCGGGACGTGAAGCGCCCCGCGGTGCGGGCTCGCACCAGCCACTGCCGCCACAGCCACCGCGAGACGAGCAGGAGGAACAGCCCCGCGGGGAAGGCGATGCCGACATAGCCGCGGGAGGTGTCGATCCGCAGGACGTAGGAGACGACGGCGATGACGCCGAACAGCCACGCCGTGGCCGAGGCGACGCGCTTGTACTCCTCCGACCCCTGGCCGAGCACGCGCTGCTCCCGAGTGCCCCAGGCCGTGAGCAACACCCACCAGAGGGCCGCGGTCACGGCCGTGACCGTCCAATAGTCAGCGGAGTGCTCCTCCACGTGGAGCTCGCCCGTGTGCCTGCCGAACCGCGAGAGGTTCGCGATGGCGAGCGCGACGACGAGCACGACGGCATCGCTGGCCATGAGGAGCCGAGGCGCCGAGGCCGGCTCCGGGGCGGGGGAGCGGGAGAGGCTGTCAGCGGCTCCGCGGGGCGGACGGGTTTCAGGGAAGGGATTCGCGCGGCCAGGGGGCGTTGGGACCAACGAGAAGACTCCTCGAGCAGGCTGGACGCGGCCCTCGGCGGACAGGCCAGCGGGGGACTGGCCGTCTCAGCCGGACGTGCGCGAGGAGGCCGCGCCGCAGTCCAGAGGGCGCATCGGACTTTAAAATGGCAATCGACTGCAATGTTATCCCATGCCCACCGCTCCGGGCGGCGCCTGTGCGGATGAGATGATGGACCGGTGGAAAAGGCATCGACTCACTCGTCCGCGCTCGCCCCCGAGCGCGCGGCCGTCATCGACCTCGAGGCCCTGGCGGCCAACGCCGCCGCCCTGGCAGCTCGGATCTCCCCGGCCGAGCTCATGGCCGTGGTCAAAGCGGACGGGTACGGGCACGGCGCCGTCACAGCGGCCCGGGCGGCCTGGAGCGCGGGCGTCCGCCGCTTCGGCGTCGCCCATGTGCGCGAGGGCCTCGACCTCATCCGGGGGCTCGAGGAGCACGGGATTGGCGAGGGGGCACGGGTCCTCGCCTGGCTCCACACGCCCCACACTGACTTCGCCGCCGCCCTCCGCGCGGGGATCGAGCTCGGCGTCAACGGCACGGAGATCGAGCGGGTCCTCGAGGCTGCCGAGGCCACGGGAGAGGTCCCGCGGCTCCACCTCAAGGCGGACACCGGCCTCGGGCGGAACGGCGCGCTCGAGGACGCGTGGGCCGGGCTCATGGAGCGCCTCGCGGAGCTCCAGCGCGAGGGGCGGGTGCGCGTCGTCGGGCTCATGACCCACCTGGCCGTGGCGGACGAGCCGGAGCGCCCCGAGACGGACTTGCAGCGCGAGGCGTTCGAGCGGGCCGCGGCGCTCGCGGAGCGCTGCGGGCTGGCCGGCCTGGAGAAGCACGCCGCGAACACCCCCGCGGCCCTGCTCCGCCCTGACCTCCGCTACGACGTCTGCCGCGTGGGGCTCGGGCTCTACGGCCTCAGCCCCTTCCCGGACCGGCCTGCCGCCGAGTTCGGACTGACGCCGGCCATGTCGCTCGAGACGACGCTCACCCTCGTCAAGAGGGCCCCGACGGGGCTCGGCGTCTCCTACGGGCACCGGTTCGTGGCGGAGTCGCCCACTCACCTCGGCCTCGTCCCGCTCGGCTACGCGGACGGGATCCCGCGCATCGCCGAGGGCGCCAGGGTCACGGTGGACGGCCGGGAGCATCCGGTGGTGGGGCGCGTGGCCATGGACCAGTTCGTCGTGGACCTCGGCCCGGACGAGTCGGCACTCTCCCTCCAGGGGCGCACGGTCACGGTGTTCGGCGCCCCCGGGAGCACGCCGGTGGAGGTCTGGGCCGAGGCGGCCCAGACGATCAACTACGAGATCGTCACGCGGATCTCGCAGCGTGTGGACCGCGTGGTGCGAGGCGCCCTCGGGCGCGAGGCCGAGTCCCTGCCCCTGGGCCGCCACGAGGCGCCCGAGGCGGAGGACATGAGACGGCTCGGCGAGCGGCTCGGGCGCGCGCTCCGGAAGGGGGACGCGGTGGTCCTCTCCGGGCCGCTCGGCGCGGGGAAGACGACGCTGACCCAGGGAATCGCCCGCGGGCTGGGCGCTGAGGGCCGCGTCATCTCCCCGACGTTCGTGCTGAGCCGCATCCACCGCAACGATCCGGAGGGGCCCCGGCCGGGAGGGCCTGACCTCGTCCACGTGGACGCCTACCGCCTCGGCCCGCACGGCGACCTCGACTCGCTGGGCCTGGACGACACGGCCGGCGAGTCCGTGACCGTCATCGAGTGGGGCGAGTCCGTGGACCCGGCCTTCGGCGAGCGCCGGCTGCGCGTGGAGATCGAGCGGGCCGGGCTGAGCGCGAATCCGGAGCGGGAGGACGGCGGCCTCTCCTTCGACGAGGACGAGGACGAGGGCGCGGACGTCCGGACCGTCTCCGTGACCCTCGTGCGCGGAGACGGCGGCCCGGGCCGGGAAGAGGGCCCGGGGAGGACATCGACGGAGAACGGAACGGAGGCCGGCCGAGCATGACCGAGACAGCGACCCCCAAGAGCACCGAGCCGGTCCTGCTGCTCGCCGTGGACACGTCCGCCCGGGCGAGCGTGGCGCTCGTCCGCTCGGACCGCCCCGAGGAGCCGGTCTACGCCGGCGAGAGCCTCGACTCGACCTCCCACGCCGAGGACGCGGCCTCCATGGTCCGCGCCGCCCTCGAGGCGGGCGGCGTGCCGGACGCAGTGGCCGTCGGCGCCGGCCCCGGCCCCTTCACCGGTCTCCGCGTGGGCATGGCGACGGCGGACGCCCTCGCGTTCGGCTGGGGAGTGCCCTGCGAGACCGTGGACTCCCTCGATGCCCTCGCGTGGGCCGTGCGCCGCGAACGGGCCGGGAGCGCGCCGGCGCCCGTCGTCGTCGCCACCGATGCGCGACGGCGCGAGGTGTACTGGGCCGCCTACGACGCCGAAGGGCGCCGCGTCGAAGGGCCCCGAGTGGACGTTCCGGGAGTCGCAGCCGGGGCGGCGGCCTCCGTCGTCGGCGAGCGAGCCGTTCTGGCGGGCGAGGGAGCGGAGCTCTATCCGGAGGCGTTCGACGAGGCCTTCCCGAACGCGGAGCGGGCGGCGGCCCGGCGGCCGCATGCGCTCGGCGTGGCCGCGCTCGTGCTCGAGGCGAGAGCGCGAGGGGCGGAGCTGCCCCGCCTGAGCCCGCAGTACCTCAGGGCCTCGGACGCCAAGGTGCCGGCTCCGCGCAAGCCCCTCAGCCCCCGGACTGCTGCGGGGGAGCGGCCGTGACCGGCGGGGCGGGCGCGAAGGCGCCGGGCATTGAATTCCGGCTCATGGACGCGGAGGACCTCGAGAGGATCATGGAGCTCGAGGACGAGCTCTTCGGCGAGGACGCGTGGCCCCGCAGCGCCTTCGAGGCCGAGCTGTTCCAGCCCGAGACGCGGGAGTACTGGGTCGGCGAGGTCCGGGAGGACCCGGACGGCGGAGGACGAGGCGAGGTTGCGGCCTACGGCGGCGTGATGTGCGTCCCGCCGGTCGCGGACATCCAGACCATCGGGGTCGCCCGCTCGTTCCAGGGCCGGGGAGCCGGCCGCCGGCTGCTTGAGATCCTCATCGACGCCGCCCGCCGCCGAGCGGCCGAGGACATCCTGCTCGAGGTCCGGGAGGACAACGCGAGAGCCCGGGACCTCTACACGCGCCGGGGCTTCCGCGAGATCCACGTGCGCAAGCGCTACTACCGGGGCGGCCAGGACGCCGTCATCATGCAGCTCGACCTGTCCGAGGAGGACGCATGACCCAGCAGACCGCAGGCGCGGCCGCCGTGCCGACTCCGCAGGAGGGGGCCGAGCCCCTCGTCCTCGGCATCGAGACCTCGTGCGACGAGACCGGAGTCGGGATCGTCCGCGGCACGGAGCTGCTCGCCAACGCGGTGGCGAGCTCCATGGACCAGCACGCCGTGTTCGGCGGTGTCATCCCGGAGATCGCGGCCCGCGCTCACGTCGAGGCCTTCCGGCCCACGCTCGCCGAGGCGCTGGCGACGGCGGGCGTGGAGCTGGACGAGGTGGACGCCATCGCGGTGACCGCGGGCCCCGGGCTCAACGGCGCGCTCATGGTGGGGGTGGCCGCGGCGAAGGCCCTCGCGCTCGCCACCGGCAAGCCGCTCTACGGCGTCAACCACCTCGTGGCCCACGTGGGCGCCGCGGCGCTCGAGGGCGGGCATCTTCCGGAGGGGCTCGGCGCCCTGCTCGTCTCCGGAGGGCACACCGAGATCCTGCGGGTCGGCTCGCTGACCCGGGACGTCGAGCTCCTCGGCTCCACTATCGACGACGCGGCGGGCGAGGCGTACGACAAAGTGGCTCGCATGCTGGGGCTCGGATATCCGGGCGGCCCGGTCATCGACCGGCTCGCCGCCGAGGGGGACCCGAAGGCCATCCGCTATCCGCGGGGCCTCACCCAGCCCAAGTTCGTCGGCACCGCGGAGGAGCCGGGGCCCCACCGGAACGACTTCAGCTTCTCCGGGGTCAAGACGGCCGTCTCGCGCAGCATCGAGCACTTCGAGCGGCAGGGTCAGGAGGTTCCGGTCGAGGACGTGTGCGCCGGGTTCCAGGCCGCCGTGGCGGACGTCATCACCGCCAAGGCGGTGCGAGCCTGCCGGGAGCACGGGATCGGGCACCTGCTCCTCGGGGGAGGCGTGGCCGCGAACAGCGGTCTGCGCTCCCTCCTCGCGGCGCGCTGCGCCTCGGCGGGGATCAGCCTGCGCGTGCCGCCGTTCAGCCTCTGCACCGACAACGGCGCGATGGTGGCGGCGCTCGGCGCCCGCCTCGTCGCGGACGGCGTTCAGCCGAGCGGGCTCGGGTTCGGGACCGACCCGTCCCTGCCCGTCTCCACCGTAAGCCTGCCGCCGGCCTAGTGGCCGGCCGCGGCGTCCGGCAGCTCGTTGGAGCGCATCCGCGCGACGCCGTCGAGGACGACGGCGGTGAGGTCGCCCGAGGTCTGCTCGGCCATCCACCGCTGGCGCTGGTAGCCGGCGCCGGCGTCGATGATCGCGAGGACGTCCTCGAGCTCGTCCGAGCAGCCGAGGTCCTCGGCGATGGGGCGCAGGCGGGGGAGGACGGTGTTCCTCAGGTGGTCCGTCACCAGCTCCTCGTTGCCCTCGCGGTCCAGGATGACGATGGCGTCCAGGCCGTAGCGGGCCGCGCGCCACTTGTTCTCCTTGACGAACCACGGCTGCATCGGCTCCACCGTCTCACCGGCGTCGATCCGCCGGGAGAACTCCTCCACGAGGCACTGCGTGAGCGCCGTGACGGCGCCGATCTCGCGGAGCGTGGTCAGGCCGTCGCAGACCCGCATCTCCACGGTTCCGAGGTTCGGAACCGGGCGGATGTCCCAGCGGATCTCGTTGAGGAGGTCCACCACGCCCGTGTGCATCATGTCCTCTACGTAGCGCTCGAACTCCGACCACTCGGTGAAAGACCACGGCGTGCCCGCCGTCGGCAGCTGCTGGAACATGAGGGCGCGCTGGGAGGCGTAGCCCGTGTCCTCGCCGTTCCAGTACGGGCTGGAGGCGCTGAGCGCCTGGAAGTGGGGGAGGTAGTACGTGAGCCCGTTGACCACGGGGAGGGCCTTGTGCACCGAGTCCACGCCCACATGGACGTGCACCCCGTAGATGAGCATCTGCTGGCCCCACCACTGGGTGCGGTCGATGAGCCGCTGGTAGCGCTCCTTGTCCGAGACGGACTGCAGCTGGGTTCCCGAGAACGGGTGGGACCCCGCGCAGAAGAGCTCCACCCCGAGCTCGTCCGTGACGGCGCGCAGCTCCGCAAGGCAGCGGCCGAGGTCCTCGACGGCCTCCGGCACCGCGCGGTTCACGCCGGTCACGAGCTCCACCGTGTTCTCGAGGAGCTCGCGCTTGATGAAGGGGTGCTCGTCCTCCACCCCGAGCTCGGGCCTGCGGGCGAGGGCCGCCTTGAGCACCGCGGGAGCCACGGACACGAGGTCTCCTGTCCCCGGATCCACCAGGGCGAGCTCCCACTCGAGGCCCAGGGTCGACTGTTCCGACGAGCTGAATTCGATGTTCACAAGGCTCCTTGCAATTGCGGGGTCACATCATTGTATAGACGGCCCGCGGCTAGACTGGCCGGGTGTTCCGACGACTGATGCCCCGACCGCTGGCCGCCTCCGCCGCCCTGTTCGCCGCGACGAGCCTTCTGGCGACGGGCTGCTCCAAGCCCTCCGCCCCGAACAGCGCGCCGTCTTCGTCCGGCAGCAAGAGCTCGTCCTCGACGGCGTCCGCCTCGCCGTCGGCGTCCTCGTCCGACAGCGACTCTCCGACGCCTGTTCCCACCTCCTCTCTCAAGTCTGACGACCCGGACTTCCGGGGCCCGAACGACGACGACCGCCGACGGGCCGAGGGCTACGTCAAGGGGATGAGCGTGGAGGACCGCGCCGGGGCCGTGCTCATCCAGGAGTACAAGGGGAGGAACGCCAAGGCCGCTGCGGCCAAGGCGGCGAAGCTGAAGCTCGCGGGCACGATCATCATGGGGGACAACGTCCCCACCGCGAAGAACGGCACCGCCGACGTCGAGGCGATGAAGAAGGACATCGCCGATCTCCGGGCCGTGACCGACAAGCGCCCCTGGGGGACCATCGTCACCGTGGACCAGGAGGGCGGAACCGTCGCCAGGCTCCGCGCGCCTCTCACGCAGTGGCCCACGCCGATGACCTTCGGGGCCGCCGGCGACCCCGCCCGGACGGAGAAGGCCTCGATGGCCATGAACTCCGAGCTCGCGCAGCTCGGCTTCACGCTCAACAACGGCACGGTGGCGGACGCGACGATCGGCGCCGACGACCCGACCATCGGGGCCCGCTCCTACGGCGAGGACCCTGCGCTCGTCTCCAGGATGGCCAGGGCCAGCGTGGACGGGGCCAAGAAGGCCGGCGTCCTCTCCAGCGTCAAGCACTTCCCGGGACACGGGTCCGTGACCGGGGACTCCCACATCGGCCTCCCCGAGCAGGACGCCAGCCTGGACCAGCTCAAGGCGAGGGACCTCAAGCCCTTCCAGGGCGCGATCGACGGCGGCGCGAACGTGGTCATGATGGGCCACCTCGACGTCCCCGCGCTCGAGCCGGGCGTCCCCACCTCCCTCTCCCCGGTGGCCTACCGCCAGCTGCGCTCGATGGGCTTCAAGGGCGTGGCCATGACCGACGCGCTCAACATGGGCGCGATCACCGAGTCCTACGGTCCCGGCGAGGCCGCCGCACGTGCTCTCGGCGCCGGCGCGGACCTCCTGCTCATGCCCGCGGACGTGGACGCGGCCCGCTCCGGGATCGTGGACGCGGTCAAGAGCGGGAAGGTGAGCGAGTCCCGCCTCAACGAGGCCGCCGAGCGCGTCGTCGCCATGGGCCTCTGGCAGAAGCGGCTGGCCGAGAAGCGCGTTCCCCCGGCGCAGCCCGGCAGCAGCGAGGAGCTCTCCCGCGAGGACAGCGTGGCCGGCGCCACGATCCTGACGGGGCAGTGCTCGGCGCCGCTGGTCAAGGGCGACTCCGTCCGGCTGGTCGGCGGGGATCCGGCGGACCGGGCCGCCTTCGCGGCGGCGGCGAAGGAGTCCGGGCTCAAGGTCGGCTCCTCCGGTCCGACGGTGGCGCTCGCGGGGTACGGATCGGCTCCGATGAACGCGGACGTCGTCGTCGCCACCGACGGCCCCTGGGTGCTCGCGGACTCGACGGCCCCCGCGAAGGTGGCCCTCTACTCGGCCACGCCGAACTCCTTCAGCGCCCTCGTGGCCGTGCTGCGCGGCAAGGTCACGGCGACGGGCAAGCTGACGACCCAGGTCGGGCCGTACAAGGCCGGAACAGGGTGCTCCTCGTGAAGCCCACGATGATCGGGATGGTCTCGAAGGACACCCGCCTCTGCATCTCGCTCTCGGCGAGGCCCAGCAACAACGGCACCCGGTTCCACAACTTCCTCTACGCGCAGCTGGGGCTGGACTACGTCTACAAGGCGTTCGCGCCGCGCGACATCGAGGCGGCGGTGGCCGGAGTGCGCGGCCTCGGGATCCGAGGCGCGGCCGTCTCCATGCCGTACAAGGAGGCCGTCATCCCGCTTGTGGACGCGCTCGCGCCGAGCGCGTCCGCGATCCACTCGGTCAACACGATCGTCAACGACGACGGCGTCCTCACCGCCTACAACACCGACTACTCGGCCGTGGCCCAGCTCATCGAACGGCTCGGACGCCCCACGAGCGCTCCCGTCCTCGTCCAGGGGGCCGGCGGCATGGCCAAGGCCGTGGTGGCGGCCTTCGCGGACGCGGGGTTCGAGGACGTGACCGTCGCGGCCCGGACCGAGTCCCGGGGCCGGGCGCTCGCGGAGCAGTACGGCGCCCGCTGGGTCCCCAGTCCGGAACCCGGCGCGGAGATCGCGGTCAACGCGACGCCCCTCGGCATGGAGGGCGGTCCCGAGGCGGAGACGCTCGCGTTCCCCGAGCCGGTCATCGAGGCGGCGGGGGCGGTGTTCGACGTCGTCGCGCTGCCCGCCGAGACGCCGCTGGTGAAGGCGGCTCGCGAGCGGGGCAAGGACGTGGTCACGGGCGCCGAGGTGGCCGTGCTCCAGGCGCTCGAGCAGTTCGTCCTCTACACGGGCGTCCGGCCCTCCCCGGAGCAGGTGGCCGAGGCGGCCGAGTACATGCGCACGGGCACTGCGCCCGCGGACCGGGCCTGAGCGGCGGCCTCAGAGCGGCTCCCGTCAAAGGGGCTCGACGGCGAGTGCCACCCGCTTGCCCGCGTGCCGGGTGAGGACGAGCGTTGCGGGCTTCCGGGCCTTCCCCGAGGCTTTCGATCCCGCCAACAGCTGGCGCCGCACGGCCGCGGGGTCCAGGTCCACGCCGCGCTTCTTCACGGTCAGCTCCGTGACGCCTTCGGTCCGCACCCAGGACTTGAGCTTCTTCGTGTGGAGGGGCAGGGTCTCGAGGACTCTGTACCCCGTGGCCAGAGGATGGGAGGCCGGAGCGGACCGGGACTCGCGGGCGCTGAGGACGTAGGCGATCTCCGGGTCGAGCAGATCGGCGTCCAGCTCAGCGGCCAGGTCCCGGACGAAGCCGGCTCGCAGGACCGATCCCACCGGCTCCCAGAGGGTGTCCCCGGGGCGGATCTCGGGTGCGAGGTCCGGGGCGGCGCCGTCGTCGTGGGCCTCACGCGAGCCCTCCGGAGCCTCGAGGGGCTCGCGCGGCCGCTCGAGAACGGCGTCCGGCTCGAGGCGGACGGCCCGCGCCGCCGGGTGTCCCGGGTGCGCCGGGGGTGTGGAGATGACCGCCTCGACGGTGTCCTGGCGGTGGGTGATCCACTCGATGTCGAACCGGCCGGGGACCGAGCCGGACTCGAGGCCGGGGCCGAGCTTGGCCGCGATGACCCGCCCCGGATCGGCGGCGCTCAGGCCGGTGAGCGCGGAGAGCGGGGGAGAGAAGGCCTCTGGGTCGAACGTCCTGCGCCGCCCGGAGGCGCCCGCCTCGCGCCGCGCCGGGTCGAACCACAGGGCGAAGCGGCCCCACTCGCCGTCGGCCGCGAGGGTCCCGCCCTCCAGGAGCTCGAGGACGTCCGCGACGACGACGCGGGCGTGCTCGCCACGGGGGTGCCGGGCGAGGTTCCACGCCGTCAAGGCCGCCGTCTCCTCGTCGATCTCCACGGCGAGCACGTCCAGCCCCGCGTCGAGGAACGCGAGGGAGTCCGCGCCGAGACCGCAGCCGGCGTCGACGACGGCGGAGGCGCCCGCCGCGCGGAGAGTCGCCGCATGGCGGGCGGCGAGCTCGGCCCGAGAGGCCTGCTCGAGGCCCGCGCGCGTGAAGAGCATCTGCTCGGCACGGTCCCCGAGCTTGGACCGCGCGCTGGCGCGGAAGGAGCGCTGGGAGAGGGCCCAGGCCGTCGCGTCGGCGCCGTGCCCGGCCGCGCGGAGAGAGGACGAGGCCGCGAGCGGATCGTCGAGGGGCAGTCGGGCCTCGTCGGCCGCGTCGAGGGCGGCGAGCCGCGCGGGATCGAGCGGCGGGGGCGCGGGAAGGCTCATGGCCTCCACCGTATCGGCTCGCTGCCGGCCCGGGAGGCGGCCTGTCTGCCCCTTGGCACTCGCCTTGACCGAGTGCTAACAGCGGGCCTAGAGTTCAAGACAAGCACTCGGACCATGCGAGTGCTAACGCTCGCCCCTCATGGCCGTCCGCGCGGCACCGCGACGACGCACGGACCTTCACGGCCGCGAACCGGGGGAGCGCAGAACTTCTGACGCTAACAGCAAAGGAGAGAGCCGAAGTGTCGGTCTCTATCAAGCCCCTCGAGGATCGCATCGTCGTCCGTCCGCTCCAGGCCGAGCAGACCACAGCGTCCGGCCTGGTCATCCCGGACACCGCCAAGGAGAAGCCCCAGGAGGGCGAGGTCGTCGCCGTCGGCGCCGGCCGCTTCGACGAGAAGGGCAACCGCATCCCGGTTGACGTCAACGAGGGGGACACGGTCCTCTTCTCCAAGTACGGCGGCACCGAGGTCAAGGTCGGCTCCGAGGAGTACCTCGTGCTGTCCGCCCGTGACGTCCTCGCGATCGTCACGAAGTAAGCCCGTGTGACAGGCCGGCTCCGCGCCTCCCCGCCAGGGGCGGCCGGGGCCGGTCCTCGTCAGTCCAGAGCAGCTCACACGGACAGCTAAGGAGAACAGCCATGGCCAAACAGCTTGAATTCAACGAGGAAGCACGCCGCTCCCTCCTGGCGGGCGTGGACAAGCTCGCCGACACCGTCAAGGTGACCCTCGGCCCGCGCGGCCGCAACGTCGTGCTCGGCAAGCAGTGGGGCGCCCCCACCATCACGAACGACGGCGTGACGATCGCCCGCGAGATCGAGCTCGACGACCCGTACGAGAACCTCGGCGCGCAGCTCGCCAAGGAGGTCGCCACCAAGACCAACGACGTCGCCGGCGACGGCACGACGACGGCCACCGTCCTCGCCCAGGCGCTCCTCACCGAGGGCCTGCGCAACGTGGCTGCGGGCGCCGCTCCGGCCGAGCTCCGCAAGGGCATCGAGGTCTCCGTGGAGGCCGTGGCCCAGCGCCTGCTCGAGAACGCGAAGGACGTCCAGGGCCACGAGCAGGTGGCGCACGTCGGCGCCATCTCGGCCCAGAGCCAGGAGATCGGCGAGCTCCTCGCCTCCGCCTTCGAGAAGGTGGGCAAGGACGGCGTCATCACGATCGAGGAGTCCTCGACGACGGACACCACGCTGGACGTCACCGAGGGCATGCAGTTCGACAAGGGCTTCCTGTCCCCGCACTTCGTGACGGACCAGGAGCGCCAGGAGGCGGTCTTCGAGGACGCCGTCATCCTCATCAACCAGGGCAAGATCTCCACGGTGCAGGAGTTCCTGCCCCTGCTGGAGAAGGTGCTCGGGGAGAAGAAGCCGCTCGTCATCATCGCCGAGGACGTGGACGGCGAGGCCCTCTCGACGCTCGTGGTCAACAAGCTCCGCGGCACGCTCAACGCCGTGGCCGTCAAGGCCCCGGGCTTCGGCGACCGCCGCAAGCAGATGATGCAGGACATCGCCACGCTCACGGGCGCGCAGGTGGTCTCCCCGGATCTCGGCCTCAAGCTGGACCAGGTGGGCACCGAGGTGCTCGGCTCCGCCCGCCGCGTCACGGTGACGAAGGACTCGACGACGATCGTCGACGGCGCCGGCAGCGAGCAGGACGTGGCGGACCGCGTCAAGCAGCTCAAGGCCGAGGCCGAGCGCACCGACTCCGACTGGGACCGCGAGAAGCTCCAGGAGCGCCTCGCGAAGCTCTCGGGCGGCATCGGCGTCATCAAGGTCGGCGCAGCCACCGAGGTGGAGCTCAAGGAGAAGAAGCACCGCATCGAGGACGCCGTGTCCTCGACGCGCGCGGCCCTCGACGAGGGAATCGTCCAGGGCGGCGGCTCCGCGCTCGTCCAGGCGCTCAAGGCGCTCGACGAGAGCTCTGAGGTCAAGGCGCTCCAGGGCGACGCGGCCACGGCGGTGGGCCTTGTGCGCCGCGCCCTCGTGCAGCCGCTGCGCTGGATCGCGCAGAACGCGGGGGAGGACGGCTACGTCGTCGCCCACCGCGTCGGCGAGCTGCCTCTGGGCCACGGCTTCAACGCCGCGACCGGCGAGTACGAGGACCTCATCCAGGCCGGCGTCATCGACCCGGTCAAGGTCACCCGCTCGGCTCTGCGCAACGCCGCCTCCATCGCCTCGCTGGTGCTGACGACGGAGACTCTCGTCGTCGAGAAGCCGGCCGAGGACGAGGAAGGCCACGGCCACCAGCACTAGGCTGACCGCTCCTGAGGCCGGCAGAGCCGGCTGACGGGGACGCGCACCAGGGCCCCGTCCCGCGAGGAGACTCGCGGGGCGGGGCCCTCGCACGTTCATCTTGAAGCGTGATAATAACGAGGAATGGAAGATCTGTGTCGCTCTGGGACGCAGCGCAGCGTCATCGCCTGGGGTGCTCTCGTGACGGCGTGCGCGGCGGCCTCGTCGGCCGTCAAGCGGATGCTCCGCGGGCAGGGCGGGGAAGCTCCCCTCGTGGTGCTGGCGGTGGCCGGGGCTGTGGTGTTCGCCTCGCTGCTCGTCGCTCGTCGGCGCCGAGGGCGGCCACAGGCATTGATCCCGGAGATGCGCAGGTGGCCGCTCGCCTTCGCTGCTGCGGGGCTGGGAGGGGCGGCTCTGCCCTCGGTGGTGACTGAGTCGTGGGGCTGGCTGGACGTTGCTCTCTTCGGGATCTGCTTCGCTGTGATCGCCCTCGCGATCCGGTTGCGCCGGAGGAGGCGGGGCGACACGGCGGAATAGCCCGGGGCGGGCGCGCGTTCTAGACTGGACCCAGACCCCGGACCACGATGACAACGCCCGTCGAACGAAAGCTGCGTGCCCTGTGACTGACCCCGCGCTCCCCGCTGAGAACGACCCCTTCGGCTTCTTCGGACTGACGTATGACGACGTGCTCCTGCTGCCCGGGCACACGGACGTCATCCCCTCGGACGCGGATACGTCCTCGCAGCTGACCAAGCGCATCCGGGTGAAGACGCCGCTGCTCTCGGCCGCGATGGACACGGTGACGGAGGCCCGCATGGCGATCGCCATGGCGCGGCTCGGCGGCATCGGCATCATTCACCGCAACCTCTCCATCCAGCAGCAGTCCGAGCATGTGGACCGCGTCAAGCGCTCGGAGTCCGGCATGATCTCCGACCCGCTGACGGTGGCCCCGGACGCGACCCTCCGCGAGCTCGACGACCTCTGCGCCAAGTACCGCGTCTCCGGTCTGCCGGTGGTGGACGCGGACAACACGCTCGTGGGCATCATCACCAACCGGGACACGCGCTTCATCGACGAGGCGGAGTTCGACACGAAGCTGGTCCGCGAGGCGATGACCAAGATGCCGCTCGTGACGGGCCACCCGGGCATCACCCGCGAGGAGACCACGCGGCTCTTCGCCCGGCACCGCATCGAGAAGCTGCCCCTCATCGACGAGGCGGGCAAGCTCAAGGGCCTCATCACGGTCAAGGACTTCGACAAGGCGGACCGCTACCCGGAGGCCACGAAGGACGAGGAGGGCCGCCTGCGCGTCGGCGCCGCGATCGGCTTCTTCGGCGACGGCTACGACCGCGCCATGTCCCTCATCGACGCGGGCGTGGACGTCCTCGTGGTGGACACCGCCAACGGCCACAGCCACGGCGTCCTGGACATGATCTCCCGCCTCAAGAAGGACCCGGCGGCGGCCCACGTGGACGTCATCGGCGGCCAGGCCGCCACCCGCGAGGGAGCCCAGGCGATCGTGGACGCGGGCGCGGACGCGGTGAAGGTCGGCGTCGGCCCGGGCTCCATCTGCACCACGCGCGTGGTCGCCGGCGTCGGCGTCCCGCAGATCACCGCGATCCACGAGTCGGCCAAGGCGGCGCGGCCGGCGGGCGTGCCCGTCATCGCCGACGGCGGCCTGCAGCACTCGGGGGACATCGGCAAGGCGCTCGTGGCCGGCGCGGACACGGTCATGCTGGGCTCGCTCCTCGCGGGCGCGGCGGAGTCCCCGGGCGACCTCGTCTTCATGAACGGCAAGCAGTTCAAGGCCTACCGCGGCATGGGCTCGCTCGGCGCCATGCAGTCCCGCGGAAAGAACACCTCCTACTCCAAGGACCGCTACTTCCAGGCGGACGTTCCGGATGACGAGAAGCTCATCCCGGAGGGCATCGAGGGCCAGGTGCCGTACCGCGGCCCGCTCTCGGCGGTGGTGCACCAGCTCACCGGCGGCCTGCGCCAGACGATGTTCTATGTGGGCGCGCCGAGCATCGGCGAGCTCAAGGAGCGCGGCAAGTTCGTGCGCATCACGCCGGCGGGGCTCAAGGAGTCCCACCCGCACGACATCATGATGACCGTCGAAGCCCCGAACTACCGCTCCCGCTGAGCCGCCCCGCGCTGTCCCGCGGGCCGCTCCCGGCCCGTCCGGGGCGCGCCGTCCCGCGAGGGCGTCCGACCACGACCCACAGAAAGCTGCACCCGTGACTGAGATTGAGATCGGCCGCAACAAGCGAGCCCGCCGGGCCTACTCGCTCGACGACGTCGCCGTCGTGCCCTCCCGCCGCACGCGGAACCCCGAGGACGTCTCGCTCGACTGGCAGATCGACGCGTACTCGTTCTCCATGCCCGTCATCGGCGCGCCGATGGACAGCGTCATGAGCCCGGCGACGGCGATCGCGCTGGGCCGCCTCGGCGGCCTCGGCGTGCTCAACCTCGAGGGCCTGTGGACCCGTTATGAGGACCCGCAGCCGCTCCTCGACGAGATCGCCGAGCTCGAGAGCTCCGGCGTCAACCCGACGCGGCGCATGCAGGAGATCTACGCGGAGCCGATCAAGGCGGAGCTCATCAAGGCCCGCCTCAACGAGATGCGGGAGGCCGGCGTGACCGTGGCCGGCTCCCTCACGCCGCAGAACACGCAGGAGTTCTACAAGACGGTGCTCGACGCGGGCGTGGAGATCTTCGTCATCCGCGCCACGACGGTTTCCGCGGAGCACGTCTCCACGCAGGCCGAGCCGCTCAACCTCAAGAAGTTCATCTACGAGCTGGACGTCCCCGTCATCGTGGGCGGTGCGGCCGGCTACACGCCGGCGCTGCACCTCATGCGCACGGGCGCGGCGGGCGTGCTCGTGGGCTTCGGCGGCGGCGCGAACTCGACGACGCGGCGGGCGCTCGGCATCCACGCGCCGATGGCGACGGCGATCGCCGACGTGGCCGCCGCCCGCTCGGACTACCTCGACGAGTCCGGGGGACGCTATGTGCACGTCATCGCCGACGGAGGCCTCGGGACGAGCGGCGACCTCACGCGCGCCGTCGCCATGGGGGCGGACGCCGTCATGCTGGGCACCGCGCTGGCCCGCGCGGAGGAGGCGCCCGGCAAGGGCTACCACTGGGGCCCGGAGGCGCACCACCACGAGCTCCCGCGCGGAGACCACAAGCACGTGGGCACCGTGGCGCCGCTCGAGCAGCTGCTCTTCGGGCCCGCTGAGCGCCCGGACGGCACGAGCAACATCCTCGGGGCGCTGCGGCGCGCGATGGCGACGACGGGCTACTCGGACCTCAAGGAGTTCCAGCGCTGCGAGGTCGTCGTCTCCCCGTACCCCGCGCACCGCTGAGGCCTGACGCGCCCATGCTGAAGACCGCCCTCACGCCGCGCTGGATCGCGGGGTTCGTCCTCGCGACGCTCGTCGCGGGCTGCTTCGGCTTCCTCGCGCGCTGGCAGTGGTCCCGCTCCCATGAGGCGCCTCCGCCGCCCGCGGCCATCACGGAGACGGTCAGGCCGCTCTCCTCCGTGTACAAGCCGGGAACCGCGCTCCTGCAGAAGCAGGCGGACCACATGGTGTCCGTGACGGGGGAGTTCGACGAGTCCAAGCAGCTCCTCGTCCCCAACCGGCTGCAGTCGGGGGACAAGGGCTACTGGACCGTGGCGGCCTTCCGCGTGGCCGGCTCGGACGAGTGGATTCCCGTGGTCCGCGGGTGGAGCCGGGACGCCGCCGTCCCGGGGAGCCTGCCGAAGGGCAGCGTCAAGCTCGTGGCCCGCATCCTGCCGCCGGAGGCCCCGGCGACGGACGGCACGGCGAAGCTCGGGCCCGGCGAGGTCGGAGCAGTCTCTCCCTCGGAGCTGACCAACCGGTGGGACGTGTCCATGTACGACGCGTTCCTCGTCCCGCAGGACAAGGTCCCCGCGACGGCGGACGCGAGCCTCGAGCGCGTCGTCGTCGGCCCGCAGCCGGAGAACGGCGGCATCAACTGGCTCAACGTCTTCTATGCGATCGAGTGGGTGGCGTTCGCGCTCTTCGCCTACTTCGTCTGGTTCCGCCTCATGAGGGACGACCACCAGCGGCGGCTTGAGGACGCGGAAGACGCGGAGGCCGCCGCCCGCGGGGCAGGAGGAGACGGAGTCCCGGCCGGTTCCGAGGCAGACAGAGACGCGGACGGAGGCCGGCAGGCCGAGACGAGCCGCCCGAGTGAGACCGACAGCGAAGGAGCATCCCGATGACCCAGTCCGACCGCCCCGAGGCGCGCCCGCGCGCCGAGCGCACCGGCCGTCCGATCCGCGCGACGGCGGGCCAGATCCGCGGCGCCCTGAAGTTCTACAAGATCTCGGCCATTCTGACGGGTACGTTCCTGCTCCTGCTCGTCGCCGAGATCATCGCCAAGTACGCCTTCGGGTACGAGCTCTTCGTGGGAGGGGTCAACCTCTCCCGCGCGGTGCAGTTCATCCACGGCTGGCTGTTCGTGGTGTACCTCATCGCGGACTACAACCTGTTCAACAAGCTGCGCTGGACGCTCGGGAAGTTCCTGCTCGTGGCGCTCGGCGGCGTGGTCCCCTTCCTCTCCTTCATCCTGGAGCACAGGGTTCACCGCGAGGTTGAAGCTCAGCTCGAAGGCATCGAGGAGCGAGGCCCCCGGTACTGAGGGCCCCTCAGCATCCGAATGCACTCGGCCCCGCGCCGCTCCTTCAGGGGAGCGGGCGGGGCCGACTATTGTTAAGGCGTGACTTCTCAGCCTGATCCCGCCCACGAGCCTGGCCTGAGCCCCGGGGACGACCCGACGATCGAGGAGGCGACGGCGAACCACCGTCCCGTCCTCGTGGTCGACTACGGCGCTCAGTACGCCCAGCTCATCGCCCGCCGCGTCCGCGAAGCCGATGCGTACTCCGAGATCGTGCCGCACACGCTCTCCACGGAGGAGATCGCCGCGAAGAACCCCGCCGCCGTGATCCTCTCCGGCGGCCCCTCGAGCGTGTACGCCGAGGGAGCGCCCAGCGTGGGCGCGGACCTGTTCGAGCAGGGCATTCCCGTCCTCGGCATCTGCTACGGCTTCCAGGCCATGGCCAACGCGCTCGGAGGCAACGTGGCCCGGACGGGCTTGCGCGAGTACGGCGCCACGGACACCCGCGCCACGGGCGAGTCCCGCTCGATCCTCGCGGGCGTCCCGGCCACGCAGAGCACGTGGATGAGCCACGGCGATTCGGTGCACGCCGCGCCCGAGGGCTTCGAGGTCCTGGCGACGACGGCGGGCGCGCCCGTGGCCGCCTTCGCCGACGAGCAGCGCAAGCTGTACGGCGTCCAGTGGCACCCCGAGGTGAAGCACTCCGAGCACGGGCAGAAGGTCCTCGAGAACTTCCTCGACGCCGCCGGCGTGGCCCGCGACTGGAAGACGGACAACATCGTCGAGGAGCAGGTGGCCCTCATCCGCGAGCAAGTCGGCTCCGGCCGCGTCATCTGCGGTCTGTCCGGCGGCGTGGACTCCGCCGTGGCCGCGGCGCTCGTCCAGCGCGCCGTGGGGGACCAGCTCACCTGCGTGTTCGTGGACCACGGCCTCCTGCGCCAGGGCGAGGCTGAGCAGGTGGAGCGGGACTTCGTGGCCGCCACCGGCGTCAAGCTCCACGTGGCCAACGAGCAGCAGCGCTTTCTCTCCGCGCTCGAGGGCGTCTCGGACCCGGAGACCAAGCGCAAGATCATCGGCCGCGAGTTCATCCGCGCCTTCGAGGAGGCGGAGCGGCAGATCATGGCCGAGGCCGCCGCCGAGGGCGAGAAGATCCGCTTCCTCGTCCAGGGCACGCTGTACCCGGACGTCGTCGAGTCCGGCGGCGGCGAGGGCGCGGCCAACATCAAGAGCCACCACAACGTGGGAGGCCTTCCCGAGGACCTGCAGTTCGAGCTCGTCGAGCCGTTGCGGGCCCTCTTCAAGGACGAGGTGCGCGCTGTGGGCACGGAGCTCGGCCTGCCGAAGGAGATCGTCGGACGCCAGCCGTTCCCCGGCCCGGGCCTCGGCATCCGGATCGTCGGAGAGATCACCGAGGAGCGCCTCGACCTGCTCCGCAAGGCGGACGCCATCGCCCGTGAGGAGCTCACGGCGGCCGGCCTCGACGAGGACGTGTGGCAGATGCCCGTGGTCCTCCTCGCAGACGTCCGCTCGGTGGGCGTCCAGGGCGACGGCCGGACCTACGGCCACCCGATCGTCCTGCGCCCCGTCTCCAGCGAGGACGCGATGACGGCCGACTGGTCCCGTCTGCCGTACGATCTGCTCGCGCGCATGTCCAACCGGATCACGAACGAGGTGGACGGCGTCAACCGAGTGGTCCTCGACGTGACGAGCAAGCCCCCGGGAACCATCGAGTGGGAGTAGTCCCGCCGCGCTGAACCCCCGACCCCTGTGCAAGGAAGACTGACACCCAGTGACTGACGAACGGAACCCGAGACAGAACACCGCAGGCCTCCCGCCCTCCGACGCGGAGAAGGTGCAGGTCAAGCGCTGGCTCCGGTCTCTCACGCGCGGGGACGGGGGATTCGACTCGGCGGAGCTCCTCCACTTCACGCCGACCTCCCGGACGGCGATCGACCTGACCGCCGCCCACCCGTCCGGCCTCACCCAGCTGCTCTCGGGCCGCAAGACGCGGCTCTCGACCATGCTGCGGGACCGCGAGCAGTTCGAGGAGGCCATGCGGGCGGGCCGCGGCATCCGCTCCCGCATCTTCGACCTGGGACAGGAGCGCGGCATCGACGCCGGGTTCCTCGCCTCCGGCATGGCCTATTGGCGCTTCACGGGAGCCGGCGGACGCTCCGCGCCCGTGGCGGCGCCCGTGCTGCTCTCGCCGATCCGGCTCACGATCCACCCGGGCCACAACGAGTACGAGGTCCAGCTGGCCGGGCCGGCCCGCCTGAACCCGCTGCTCGTCCGGCACCTCAAGCAGGACCAGGGGATCACCCTGGACCGGGCCGCGATCGAGGCGAGCGCGTACGCCACGGCCCGCCTCAACCCGCTCCCGGTCCTGGACAAGATCCGCCAGCTCACGGAGCACCTGCCCGACGCCCAGGTGGTGCAGCAGGTCTTCGTGGGCACCTTCGTCCGCCTCCTGGACCCGAGCGACGATCCTCACGTGAGCGCCGACCACCCGGTCATCCGGGACCTCGCCGCGGGCGGGGAGGAAGACGGCAGCGTGCCGCGCTTCCGGGACGCGGGACCCGTCAGCCCTGACCAGCTCCACCCGAGCGAGGAGATGCTCGTCCTCGATGCGGACGCCTCCCAGCACGCGGTCGTGGACCGCGCGGAGTCCGGCGAGTCCTTCGCCGTCTCCGCTCCTCCCGGCACGGGCCAGACCCAGACCGCGATCAACGTCGCCGCGCGGCTCGCGTACCGCGGGCGCCGCGTCGTCGTCGTGGCGGAGCGGCGCGCCGCGATCAAGCAGTTCCACCAGACCCTCGAGGAGCTCGGGCTCGGCACGCTGACCCGGCTGGTGGACGACGACGCGGACCCCGCGGACATCCGCCGCCATGCGATCGCCGCCGTCGCGCGGAACGAGCGCTCTGAGAAGCGGGACCTCACGGACCTGCACCGCCTCCTCACCCGCCGGCGGGAGCTGCTCCAGGACAACGTCCGCTCGCTCCACGACGAGCGGCCGCAGTGGGGCGTCTCCGCGCATGACGCGATGCAGGCGCTCGCGGACCTCATGGCGGAGGAGCATCCGCCGGCCACCACGGTCCGCCTCCCGCAGGCCGTTCTCATGCGGCTCAAGGACCGCACGAGCGCCACAGCCAGGCTGCGCCGCTTCGCGGAGCTCGGGGGACTGGACGCGCGGCTGCGCGAGAACGCCTGGCACGGATCGCGCATGGCGAGCGGAGAGGCGACCCTCGAGGCCCTTTCGGCGGCCACCCACATCCACGGCTTCCTGGACGGGGTCGCGGACAGGATGCGCAGCGTCGCGGAGACGGCGGGCATGCGCCCCGGCAACACCCTGGACGAGTGGCGGGAGCAGCTGGACATCGTCGAGAGCGTCGACGAGTCGCTCAAGCGGTTCTCGCCGGACATCTTCGACCGGGGTGTGGAGGACCTCCTCGCGGCCACGTCGACGGGAGCCTGGCGCCGCCAGCACGGCGTCCAGATGGGCTCCTTCACCCGCTCTCGGCTGCGCCGTGTGGCCAAGGAGCTCATCCGGCCTGACGTGTACATCGAGGACCTCAACGAGGCTCTGGCGCAGGTCAACGAGCAGTACGGCGCCTGGAAGGCGTACGCCGTCAAGGACCGGCTCCCGGAGACCGTGGGCAGCGTCACCGAGCTCAAGCGGATGGTGGAGCGCCTGCACCGGGACGCCGAGTCCCTGGCGCAGCACGCGGAAGGGACGCAGTTCCCCCGGAACCCGGGCCGCGCGCCGATCGACCGTCTCGCCGCGGTGACGGCGACTCTCGTGGAGGACCGCGCCGCGCTCTCCACCCTCCCGGAGCGGACGCATCTCGACGACCACCTGACGGGACTCGGGCTCAAGCCGCTCGTGGAGGACATGACCCAGCGCGGGCTCACCGAGCACGAGGTGGGGTCCGAGCTGGAGCTCGCGTGGTGGAGCTCGGTGCTCGAGGCCATCATGTCCGCTGACCCGAACCTCACGAGCTTCGACGCGAACGCCCTCATGACCCTCGAGGCGGAGTACCGGGACGCGGACGAGCAGCACATTGCCTCGGGATCCCACCGGCTCATCGAGGCTGTCTCCGACCGGTGGCGGCGTTCCGTGGAGAGCCGGCGCGCCGCGGCCGCCTCGCTGCGCGCCCTCCTGCTGGACGGCCACGTGAGCGTCCGGAACCTGGGCGAGGAGGACGGCGAGCTGGTCACGAGCGTCCACCCGATCTGGCTCGGATCCGTGCACACGCTGCCCATGATCCTCGGGGAGCAGTTCTCCGCGGACGCGGTGATCGTCCTCGACGCGCACTCGCTCAACACCGCCCATGCGCTCGGCGCCGTGGCTCGCGGCCGGCAGGTGATCGCGTTCGGCGACGCCCAGCTGCCCGGGCCGCGGAGCTTCGCCGCCGGCCGGGACGAGGCGGACTCCGAGACCGAGGCGCCCTCCAGCCTGCTCGACTCGCTGGCACGGGTGCGCCCGACCATGGCCCTGGAGCACCTCTACCGGTGCGTGGACTCCCGGCTCGCCTCCCGGCTCAGCCACGAGTTCTACGGGGACCAGGTGGAGGTGCTGCCGCGGGGAGACGCCCTTGCGAGCGGACTGCGCCGGGTTCGCGTGGAGTACATCCAGGACGGCTTCGGCCCTCAGACGGCCCGCACGGTGGAGATCGAGTCGGTCCAGGCCGAGGTCGAGCGGTGTGTGGAGCTCGTCTTCGACCACATCCGCAGCACGCCCGAGCGCTCGCTCGCGGTGGTCACGGCCAGCCAGCGGCACGCCGCGCGGGTGGCCGAGGCCGTGCGCATCCGCATGGAGCACGAGCCGTGGGCGGCGCCGTTCTTCCGCTCGGGCACGGAGCCCTTCCTCGTGCTGCCCCTCGAGCGGGCGAGCGGCCATGTGAGGGACCACATCGTCTTCTCCATCGGGTACGGCCGTTCGGCCTCCGGCGAGCCCGCCCAGTGGTTCGGCCCGCTCTCCGAGCCCGGCGGCCGCGAGCTCTTCAACGTGGCGATGACACGAGCCCGTCTGGCCATGCACGTGCTCTCTTGCTTCCGTCCGCAGGACGTGGACGAGACCGCGGTGGGCTACGGTGCGCTGGACCTCTACGAGTTCCTCCGCAGCGAGAGCGAGCCGACGGCCACCGGGACGGTGGACTCGCCTCCGAGCCCGCTTCTCAGCGACCTCTCGGCGCGCCTGCGCCGCCGGGGCGTGCGCGTGCGGGAGAACGTCAACGACGTCATCGACATCGCGGTGTTCGACCAGCGTCCGGACGCGCATGGGCAGGCTCCCGTGGCCGTCATCTCGGACTCCACCCGGCGCTACCGGGAGACCGGGGTCCGGGAGCGGGTCCGTCTGCGTCCGCAGCGGCTGGAGCGCTTCGGGTGGACCTCGATGCCGGCCTGGTCCCTCGAGGTCTTCACTGACCCCGAGGAGTCCGCCGACCGCATCCTGGCCGCCATGGGGCTGACTCCGGTCATCTCCGCGACGTCGATCGCGGCCGAGGAGGAGCCGCCGAGCCAGGCGGACGCGAATCCCGACGCCGTGGCCTCCGCTGAGTCGGCGCGCGAAGAGCCGACCGAGTGACCCCGAGGCCCCGGCGGCGTGCCGAGTCCGGGCCGGCGCGCCCCGCAGGCCCGGCCTCGGCCCAGCCGCTCGTCTTCACCTTTCCGGCGACGCGTGAGCAGGGGGCGCCGGCGGCCGACGGAGCCCGCTCCGGCGCGGGGGAGGCGGAACCGTGCCCCCGGACCAGCTCCGCTGCCGTGCAGGACGGGACGCGGTCCACGCAGGAGGGTAGACGATTCTCGCTTCCCCGGGCCCGTGACGACCGGCCCGAGGCCTGGGGCGACGCTCCGGACGATCTCGGCGAGGCGCTCAAGCGGGAGCGGCCGCCGCACTGGTGACGCCCTGGCGGGCTGGCCGACTGTGACGGTCGGCGACGATCTGCGACGCGTGCCGACGCTCCCTCACCGGACGGCGGTGACGATGAGCCTGCCCTGCCGGGCTGCCGCCGCGGCCTCCGCAGCCGCGTCGTCCGGCACAGCAACGATGACGAGGGCCTCGCGCTCAGCTGTGCGCGAGCTCCCCGGAGGCAGGGAGAGCACTCGGCCGTTCCACCGTGCTCGCGCGTCTGCAGGGGAGAGCCGGACCCGGCCGCCCGGTACGAGGGGCAGCGCCTCGTGCGCGGGAATCCGGACGGAGACAGCGTGCTCCCCCTCGCCCAGGGCCTTGACCGCGCTCTCACGGGGAGCCGACCGCTCCGCCGTGCGTCCCTCCCGGGAAGCCTGCGGGGCGAGCAGGAGAAGGGCGTTCAGGGCGAGGAGGCCCAGGACGGCGAGTCCGGTCAGAGCGAGGGCCGCCCGGCGCCACCGGAAGGCGAGAATCCGCAGTCTTCGGACCGTGCCAGGGGAGAGGTGCGACGTCACCCGCTCCACGAGGTCTCCCCGCGCGGGCACAGCCGGCGAGCGGCCCCGGGCCGAGGACACGCCCGGGTGGCGGGCGGCCTCAGACGGGAAGCGCCGCGTCCCCGCTCTGGGCGAGGCGGCTGCGCGAGATGGGGAGGCGGGGCGAGACGGGGCGGTGTGCGTCGAGAGGGCAGGGCTCATGCCGGAAGGCTAAGCCGGAGCCGTCACTCCGCGAGCCGCCACTCGCTCTTCTGTGGACGGGCGCCGTCTTCAGACCCCGGATTCCCGGCCTGTGGAGGGGTGAACCGGTGGACGCCTGCGGGGGTGACGGCCCACTGCAGGGTCGCGTCCCACGGGTCTGCGGGAAGGCCGGGAAGCCCCAGCTCGTCGTCGAACACCACCCCCGCGGCGAGGAGGGGGCGCGGGCGGTCCGCGAGGAACGCGTCGTAGAAGCCGCCGCCCTGGCCGAGGCGGACGCCGTCGTCGCCGAGGGCGAGCGCCGGGACGAGGACGGGTGCGTTCGCGGGAGGCTCCTCGGCGGGGCCGCCGGGCTCGGGCATGGGGACCACGTCGGAGGGCACCAGCTCGGTCCCCGGGACCCAGCGCACCCACTCCATCCGCCGTCCGGGACGGGACCGGGGAACGAGCACCCGGAAGCCCTCGGCGCACAGGGAGGCGAGGGCCGGCTCGAGCGGCGGCTCTGCGCCGAACGGGAGGAACGCGAGGACGGCTCCGAGGTTCGGATCGGCGGCGCGGCAGCGGTGCACGTACGCGAGCACGGCCCGCTGAAGGCCGGCGGCGGCGCTCTCGGCCTCGTGGGGAGTCCGCGCGCGACGGCGGGCGCGGACCTGCGCCCTCGCCTGCGACTTCCCCTCGGCGGCGTGCTCCGTTGTCATGACCTTTCCCTTCTGGCATACAGTGGGGCTGTGCTCGGCGACGACCAGTGAGGGTCGACGCCCAAGACCCACGAGGAATTGGACTATGAATTCATCGAAGACTGTGCGCAAGGCAGTCATCCCCGCGGCCGGCCTCGGCACCCGGTTCCTGCCGGCCACCAAGGCGACGCCGAAGGAGATGCTTCCGGTGGTCGACCGTCCGGCAATCCAGTACGTCGTGGAGGAGGCGGCCAAGGCCGGGCTCCAGGACGTGCTCATGATCACCGGCCGCGGCAAGCGGGCGCTGGAGGACCACTTCGACCGCGCTCCCGAGCTCGAGTCTAATCTCGAGGCCAAGGGGGACGAGAAGAAGCTCTCCACGGTGCGCGAGTCCAACGACCTCGGCCAGATGCACTTCGTCCGCCAGGGAGACCCGCGCGGCCTCGGACACGCGGTCAACTGCGCCCGCGCCCACGTGGGAGACGAGCCGTTCGCTGTCCTCCTCGGCGACGACTTCATGGACCCGAAGGACGACCTCCTCTCCGAGATGATCGAGGTCCAGCAGAAGACCGGCGGCTCCGTCGTCGCCGTCATGGAGGTGGACCCGGAGCAGGTCAGCTCCTACGGCGTCGTGGACGCCGAGCCGGTGGACGGCGAGGACTTCGTCAAGGTCAACATGCTCGTGGAGAAGCCGGCCAAGGAGGACGCCCCGAGCAACCTCGCCGTGATCGGCCGCTACGTGCTGCACCCGCGCGTGTTCGACGTCCTCGACGAGACCCCTCCGGGCCGCGGCAACGAGATCCAGCTGACGGACGCGCTCGAGACGCTTGCGCAGGCCGACGGCGAGGGCTCCGGCGTCTACGCCGTGGTCTACAAGGGCCGCCGGTTCGACACGGGCGACAAGCTCGAGTACATCAAGGCCGTGGTCACGCTCGCGAGCGAGCGCGACGACCTGGGCCCGGGCCTCACCGCCTGGCTCAAGGAGTTCGCGAAGTAGACTGCCCGCATGACGCGAGCACGGTGGCCGGTGTACCTCGAAGCGGGGGACATCGGCCTCCGTCCTCTCCGGCGCCGCGACGAGGCCGAGTGGATGCGGGTCCGGCGGGAGAATGCGGACTGGCTGGGGCCGTGGGACGCCACCTCCCCGGTGGAGGGATCGGGACCGCGGACCTACGGCGCGATGTGGCGGGAGCTCAACCGCCAGGCGAAGGCGGGACAGTGCCTGCCGTTCGCGGTGACGCTCTCCGAGTCTCCCCGGGAGAGGCCGCGGATCGTCGGCCAGCTCAGCGTCTCGAGCATCACCTACGGGGCCTTCCGCAGCTGCACCATGGGCTATTGGGTCACGTCCGCCGTGGCCGGGCGGGGCATCACCCCGACGGCGGTGGCGCTCGCCGCGGACCACTGCTTCTCCGAGCTCGGCCTGCACCGCGTGGAGATCAACATCCGCCCGGAGAACGCGCCGAGCCTGCGCGTGGTCGAGAAGCTCGGCTTCCGCGGCGAGGGGCTGCGCCGGCGCTTCCTCCACATCGACGGCGAGTGGCGGGACCATCTGAGCTTCGCCCTCACCGCGGAGGAGGCACCGGAGGGCGTGCTGCGGCGCTGGCTCGAGGACGGGGAGCCTCGCACCCGTCCGCTCTGAGGATCCCGGCGGGACACGCCGCGATCGCCGCCGATTCCCGCGCATATTCCCGTACCGTTAAGGTGTGAACTGGAACGGGGGACAGTTGGCCGAGGCGTGGGTCATGCCCTGGGAGGCGGATCCTCCCCGCCTCTTGCCGCTCGTCCTCCTCGTGCTCGGGGTCTTCGGGCTGATCGTCCCGGCCCTCGAACGAGGCCCCGCGCTCCAGACCGCCCCGTCAGGGGCAGCAGAAGACGAGAATCCAGGACAGGACTATCCCATGACAACGTCGGCCGCAGCGCCTCAGGCCAGCGACTCGCAGGACGCGCCGCAGCGTCGCGCCGGGCGCTCTGACGCACTCCGCACGCGCCGTCTCGTGGCCGCGGCCGGCGCGCTCGCCGCGCTGGTGGCGCTTCTGACCCTCATCCCGGCCGTGATGGGCGGGGTCTCCTTCGCCGTTCCGCTGGTGGCCGTCCTCGCCGCCTTCGGGTGCGTGGTGGCCATGCGCGTCTCCACCGTCCGGGAGCGCCGCGCGCGGATCGACGCCGCCTTCGCCGAGGCGATGAACAGCGAGCGGCAGCAGCTGGCCATGGTGGCTCACCTGCAGGACGACCCGCGCCTCATCGAGGAGCGCGCCCGCAAGCGCCGGGAGGCCGTCCTCTTCGACGCTCGCGCGGAGGAGGGCTCCGAGACGACGACGCCGGACGCGGCAGACGAGTCCGCAGCCCGCTCCGTCGAGACGGCTCAGGACGGCGGCGAGGCCGCGTCTGCCGGAGCGCGCGGCAGCGAGGGCTCGACGTGGGACCCAGTCCAGGTTCCGAAGCCGACCTACCTCAGCGCGCCCCAGGCCTCCCGCCACATGCCGGCCCCGGTTCAGCCGGAGGAGTCCTCCACGGCCGTGCCGTCCAAGGTGGACCTCGACGAGGTCCTGCGCCGCCGCCGCGCCTAGTCAGGCCGGCCGCGGCCCTTCCGAATCAGGCTCACTCCAGGCTCAGCCCCTGCGAGTGGGCCTTTTTCTTCCACTCCTCGGCCTGCGCCGCCGCTTCGGCGGCCTCCCGCTCCTGGCCCAGGGCTTCGAGGGCGAGCGCGAGTCCGTGCGAGGCCGCGTACAGGCAGTCTGCGCGGTCGGGGCGGCGGTCAGCGGCCGACCGGTAGACGCTCGCCGCCTCGACGAGCCGCTCGCGGTGCCGCAGCAGGTCTCCGGCGCGCACGTCGCACCGCGCGCCCTCGTCGGCAAGCCCGGCCTCCGCATAGGCGTCTCCCGCGAGGAGCGTGGCCGCAATGGCCTCGTCGGGCCTGCCCAGGTCATAGAGCACCACCGAGCGCAGCTCGAGGAACTGGGCGGCGTGGAACTCGGCCTCGAACTGCGTTGCCACCTCGAGGGCCTTGTCGATGGCCTCCAGCGCAGAGGCGTCGCCCGCCTTGGCGGCCACGGTGGCGCGGAACGCCACGTGCTCCGCGATCTGCAGCGGATGGACGCCCCCGGCCTGGGCCAGGGAGACCGCCTTCTCCGACCATTCGAGGGACTCGGCGATCTGGCCGGCCGAGAAGTCCAGCTTCGCGATGTTGGCCGCCGTGGCAGCCGCCGACTCGGCGTCCTCGGAGTCCTCATAGCGCTCGAAGGCGCTCGCCCAGGCGGAGCCGGCGCCGTCGGCGTCTCCCAGGCCGATCCTCGCGTGGCCGAGCGCGCCGTACGCGGCCGCGCGCTCGGAGTCCTGGCTCCCGTCCTGCGGCTCGAGCGTCTCGAGGTAGCGGGTGAGGCGCTCGTCCGCGTCGGCGAAGCGCTCGGTCTGGTTGTAGGCGTTGGCGAGGGCCACGAGGGAGGAGGGGAGGAGATGGCTCTCGGAGCGCTCGGCATGGTCCACGGCCACCTCGAACGCGAGCACGGCGGCCTCGAGCGCGCCCGTCTCCTGCAGCTGGCCCGCGAGGGCGAGGGCGGCGAGGACCGCGCCGGAGCGGATGCCGCAGGCGGTGAAGAGCTCCAGGGCGTGCGTGAGGTCGTAGACCGTGGCCGCGGTCTTGCTCGGCGTGCCCATGGAGAGGCGGGCGCGCTTCATGAGCACCATGGCGATCACGGCGCGGTTGTCCGTGGTCCGGATGATCTCCTGGATGTAGGCGAGGGAGGTCTCCTCGTCGCCGAGCTGGACGTACGAGTCCTCCACGAGGAACTGGGCGAGCACGCGGCTCTCCGGGCGCTCGAGCCGCTCGCTGAGGGCGCGGACCCCCTCGAGGACCTGGATGGCCTCGGCGTGGCGGTTCTGGCGGGCGAGGGCCATGCCCCACTGGACGCGGATGTCCATGCCCTCGACGTCGTCCTCCGAGAGCCCCGAGGCCGCGCGCTCGATCTCCGGGAAGGACTCGGGCGCGGGCTCGCGGAAGGCCGTGGCTCCGAGCGTGCGCTCCAGGGCGGCCTGGCGGTCCCGGCCCATCTCCTCGAGCAGGGCGATGCGGCGCGCCCTCCACTCGGCGGAGAGCGGCTCCTCCTTGGCCTGCTCGGCGCAGTCGATGAGAGCGGCGGCGAACTCGAGCGCCGTGATCTGAGCGTGGGCCCTCCGCTCCGGGTCCTCCCGGGCGGCCTCCCGCTCGACGGCGGGCCAGCCGGTGAGGAGGGTCTCGAGAGCGCCGCGCACGTTGTCGCCGCACATGAGCTCCGAGGCCCGGTTGAGGCGGTCCCGCGGAGTCTCCAGGGCGAACGCCGAGCCGACGTCCGAGGTGTCCAGCTCTCGGAGCCGGTCCGCGATGTCGGCGGCCAGCTGAGCGGAGACCTGGGGCTCGACGTGCTCGTGATCGGCCGGAATGCTCATTCCACCAGGGTACGAGAGGCGGCGCCGGAGGGCCCAAAGTTGGAGAGCGCCCCCGCCTCCATTACGCTGTGGGCGCATGAGCACCGCTCCCGATTCCAGACTGTCCCCGGAGAAGCCGCTGCCCGAGAGCCTGCTGCTCGGCCTGGACATCGGCGGAACCAAGTCGCTCGCCGCGCTCGCGGCGGCGGAGAGCCCGCTCGCTCCTCTCGTCGTCGCCCGGGCCGGAAGCGCGAACGTGCAGAACGTCTCCCGCGGCACCGCCCGGACCGCGCTCGCGGAGATCGCGGATCGGCTCTCGGCGGAGTCTCCCGGCTGGCGAGAGGCTGTCGCGGCGGTCGCCGTCGGCTCCGGGGGAGTGGACACGGAGAAGGACGCGCGGGCGCTCTCGGCGCTCGTGGCGGAGGCGACCGGGCTGGACGAGTCCCTCATCGGCGTGGTCCATGACACCCGTCTCATCCTCGCCGCGGGCGGCCACGACACGGGCGTCGGGGTCATCCTCGGCACCGGATCCGTGGCCTGGGGCCGCAACGAGGAGGGCGAGACGGAGCGGTCCGGAGGCTGGGGCTACCTCCTCGGCGACGAGGGCAGCGCCTACTGGTTCGGGCGCGAGGCCGTGCGAGCGGCCCTCGGCGCGGACGAGCTGGACGAGGAGGACCCGATCGTCCCCCTCATGCTCGAGTCCACGGGAGTCACCGAGCCGCAGGAGCTCATCGCGGCGTTCTACCAGGACCCGAGCCGCACGCGCTGGGCCCAGTGCGCCAGGATCGTCTTCACGGCGCGCGAGCAGGGATCCGAGCGCGCGGCCGCGATCCTCGAGGCGGCCGTGGAGCTCGTGGCGGAGTCGGTCACCTCGGTGGGGGACCGCCTGCAGCTCGAGGGGCCCATCGTCTTCGGCGGCGGACTGGTCCAGAACCAGCCGCTCTACGCCGAGCGGCTGAGGGAGCGGATCTCCGTGGAGGGCTTCACGCCGATCCAGGTGCTCGACGACGAGCCGGTCATCGGGGCCCTGCGCCTTGCGGCGAAGCGGCTCGGGGAGCGGGCGGCCGAGGGCTGAGGCCGGTTAAGCCGTGAACTCAGGCCGTCTGGCCGGAGCGCAGCGGAACGGCCGGCGCGGCGGGGAGCTCGTCGAGCGCCTGGGTGGCGTTGGCGATGAGCAGGTCCAGCTGGTCGGTGAGGAATTCGTGGTCGATCTCGCGGTCCACGGTCACGAACGCCTGCTCGAGGCCCGGCCACGCGGCGTCGATGAGCGCGAGGCCGTCCTCCGTGAGGGAGGCGACGATGGACCGCGGCGACTCCGGGCTCCGCTCGCCGTGGACGAGCCCGCGCTCCATGAGCGGCGAGATGCGCTGCGTGATGGACGGGCGGGACACGCCGAGGGACTCGGCGATGACGTGCTGAGGGCACGGGCCCTTGGTGCGCAGGATGAGCAGCACGAGGAAGGACGAGTACCGCAGGCCGTGATGGGCCTCCAGGTACGTGTCCGCCACATGGGTGATGAGCTGGGTGGCCTGCCCCAGCTTGTAGAAGGTGCTGTCCTTGAACTCCACAGCTCCAACCCTAAAGCAGTGGTTGAAGGATGCCGGGGATTGCTGAGCCCGACACTCGGGCCGCCCGCATAGAATCGCCTCGACGAACCACCCGCGGGCTGAGCCGGCCCGCAGACTGCGAGGACCCTCTTCCATGACTGCCCCGACTCCGAGTCCGCACCCGCCGTCGCGCCGTTCCCGCCGAGCGGTCCTCACGGGCGGGGCGGTTCTCCTCGGCGCGGCGCTTGCGGGATGCGCGGACGGCGGAGCTCCGGGTTCGACTCCCAGCGAGACGAAGGCGC
Organism: Arthrobacter sp. UM1; assembly: GCF_020483305.1. Taxonomy (GTDB): domain Bacteria; phylum Actinomycetota; class Actinomycetes; order Actinomycetales; family Micrococcaceae; genus Falsarthrobacter. Next base: position 88,460 of record NZ_JACWAB010000003.1, on the reverse strand, counting down.
CCGACGGCGCGAGCGTCGTCGTCGGCGCCGCCAGCTTCCCGGAGTCCCAGGTCATCGCGAACCTGTACGCAGGATCCCTGCGGGCCCGCGGATTCGACGCGAGCGTCACGGCGGGGCTCGGCACCCGCGAGGCCTACATCACGGCCCTCCGGGACGGGAAGGTGGACCTGGTGCCGGACTACAGCGGGAACCTCCTCGTGTTCCTGGACCCCAAGGCCACCGAGAAGAGCGCGGGGGACGTGACCCGGGCCCTGGCCGAGAAGACGCCGAGCGGTCTCACCGTGCTTCCGGCGGCGCAGGCGGAGAACACGGACTCGCTCGTGGTCACGGCCGTCACGGCGGAGAAGTACAAGCTCGCCTCGCTCGAGGACCTCGGCCGCGTGTGCGGGAAGCTCGCGCTCGCGGCGCCGGCGGAGTTCGCCAAGCGCCCCGGCGGCCTTCCGGGCCTCAAGGAGACCTACGGGTGCGAGCCGAAGTCCTTCACGGCCGTCGAGGACGGCGGGGGACCGCAGACCGTCAACGCGCTGACCTCGGACGCCGTCCAGGTGGCGGACATCTTCTCCACGTCCCCGGCGATCGACGACAACGGCCTCGTGGCGCTCGAGGACACCAAGCACAACTGGGCCGCGCAGCAGGTGGTCCCGGTGGGGCGCACCGCCAAGATGGACGACGCGGCCAAGGCGGCCATCGCGCAGGTCCAGTCGAAGCTGACCACGGCGGACCTCGTCGACCTCAACCGGAAGGTCTCGGGGCACAACAAGATCTCCCCGGCCGAGGCGGCGGCGGAATGGCTGAAGTCCAAGGGGATTGCCAAGTAGGGCTACCCTGGGACAACGGCGTCATTTCCAAGTGAGGGGATTCACATGCCTGAGTACCGGCAGTCGTCCAAGCTCGCGAACGTCCTCTACGACATCCGCGGGCCGGTGATGCAGGCGGCCCAGCAGATGGAGTCTGAGGGGCACCGCATCATCAAGCTGAACATCGGCAACACCGCCCCGTTCGGCTTCGAGGCGCCCGAGGCGGTCCTCATGGACATGATCAAGAACCTGCCGAACGCCCAGGGGTACGCGGACGCGCGCGGCATCTACTCGGCGCGCACGGCGGTCTCCCAGCACTACCAGCTGCGGGGCATCCAGACGATCGGTGTGGACGACGTCTACATCGGCAACGGCGTCTCCGAGCTCATCACCCTCTCGCTCCAGGCCTTCCTCAACCAGGGGGACGAGGTCCTCATCCCCTCGCCGGACTACCCCCTCTGGACGGCGTCCGTGGCGCTCGCGGGAGGCACGCCGGTCCACTATTCGTGCGACGAGGAGGACGGCTGGCAGCCGGACCTCGAGGACCTCGAGTCCCGCATCACGCCCAACACCAAGGGGCTCGTGGTCATCAACCCGAACAACCCGACGGGCGCGGTCTACAGCCGCGAGATGCTGACCAAGCTCATGCAGATCGCCCGAAAGCACGACCTCGTGGTGTTCTCCGACGAGATCTACGAGAAGATCCTCTACGACGGCGCCGAGCACATCCACACCGCCGAGGTGGCGGGCGACGACGTCCTCACGCTCACCTTCTCCGGTCTCTCCAAGGCCTACCGCGTCTGCGGCTTCCGCGCCGGCTGGATGGCCATCACGGGGCCCAAGAAGTACGCGTCCGACTTCATCGAGGGCATCAACCTCCTGGCCAACATGCGGCTCTGCGCCAACGTCCCGGCGCAGCACGCGATCCAGACCGCCCTCGGCGGGTACCAGTCCATCAACGACCTCATCAACCCGGGCGGACGCCTGCTGGAGCAGCGCAACCTGGCGTACTCGATGCTCAACGAGATCCCTGGCGTGAGCACGCAGCAGGCCGAGGGAGCGCTCTACCTGTTCCCGAAGCTGGACCCGGAGGTCTATCCGATCGAGAACGACGAGGACTTCGCGCTCGACCTCCTCCGCAGCCAGAAGATCCTCATCAGCCACGGCACCGCCTTCAACTGGCGGAACCCCGACCATTTCCGGCTCGTGTTCCTCCCCGAGGACACGCTGCTGGCCGAGGCGGTCTCCCGCATCGGCGACTACCTCTCCTCCTATCGACCCTCGAAGCCCCGAAAGGCCGATTGATGTCCCCCAAGAAATCAGCCCCGAAGAAGTCAGAACCGAAGAAGTCGGAGAAGAGCTCCGCGAATTCCAAGAAATCCGCGGACAAGCGGACCGAGAAGGCTGCGCAGAAGCGCGCGGCGAAGGCCGCCCTGTCCGAGAAGGAGCTGGCGAAGCTCGCCAAGCAGGAGAAGAAGGCCGTTGCCGAGAAGGCTGAGAAGAAGGCTGCTGTGAAGGCAGAGAAGAAGGCGGACCAGCGCAAGAAGGCGGAGAAGCTCGCGAAGGCAGAGCGCAAGGCGGCGAAGAAGGCCGCCGAGAAGCAGGCTGCGGAGAAGAAGGCCGCGAAGAAGGCGGCCAAGAAGGCCGCGAAGCGCGCGGCGAGCGCCACGACGCCCTCGGGCGTCACCGTGACGGCCGGTCCTCTCAACCTCGCCACGGTTGACCCGCGTTCCACCCCTGGGTTCGACAAGGGGAAGAAGAAGGCAGCCAAGGCCCTGGAGAAGGGCGCCCTGGAGCTCTCCGACCTTCAGGAGCGGCTCTTCGCCGCGAGCCGGGATGACGACGACGCTCCCGCCGTGCTGCTCGTGTTGCAAGGCATGGACACTTCGGGCAAGGGCGGCATCGTCCGGCACGTCGTGGGCGCGGTGGATCCGCAGGGCGTGGAGCACACCTCGTTCAAGGCTCCCACCGACGAGGAGAAGAAGCACGACTTCCTCTGGAGGATCGAGAAGCACGTGCCGGGCGCGGGCATGATCTGCGTGTTCGACCGCTCCCACTACGAGGACGTCCTCATCCACCGCGTCCACGGCTGGGCGGACGAGCCTGAACTGGAGCGCCGGTATGCGGCCATTCGGGAGTTCGAGGAGAACCTGGCCTCCCGTGGCGTGCGCGTGGTCAAGGTGATGCTCCACATCTCCCAGACCGAGCAGGGAGAGCGTCTTTTGGAGCGGCTGGACCGTCCGGACAAGTTCTGGAAGTACAACCCGGGCGACGTCACCGAGCGCAAGCTCTGGGACGACTACCAGGACGCCTACGAGAAGGCGGTCTCGGAGACGAGCACTGAGGCGGCTCCGTGGCACATCGTCCCGGCCGACCGGAAGTGGTACGCCCGCCTGGCCGTGCAGACCATCCTGCTCGAGGCGCTCCGGGACATCGACCCGCAGTGGCCGGCCGCCTCCTTCAACCGCGGAGCCGAGCGGGCCCGCCTCGCCGCGACCCTGTAGGGGAGGCCTGTAGGGCCGTCCTGGGGGGGGCGTCAGCCTGTAGGGGTGTCTCCAGGCGGGGCCGTCCTCAGCTCCCGGGGCCGTGAGGCTCGGCCTTGACCGCCCCGAAGCTTCCGGCCGCCCCGAACTCGTTTGTTGCGAGTTGGAGGAATGGCCCGTCTCTTTCCTCCAACTTGCAACAGATGAGTGGGCTGGGTGAGGGGGCGGGTGAAGGGGCTGGGTGAGGAGGCCGAGCTCGTCACTCCTCGCCGCTTGAGCCCTCCTCGCCGGAGCCGGACTCCTTGGACTCGCGGGCCGCGTCCAACCGCTTCTGCACGCCGTCCAGCAGGGACTCGCAGCGCTGGGCGAGGGCCTCGCCGCGCTCCCAGAGGGCAATCGACTCCTCAAGCGGCGCTCCGCCGGACTCGAGGCGGGTGACCACGGAGACGAGTTCGTCCCGGGCCTGCTCGTAGGAGAGGGACTCGACGTCCGGGCCTTCGGTCTTGGCGGCCTGGGACGTCGGCGTGGACTGGGGTGTCTGCGCGGACTGGGATGAATGGGTGTGGTTCTGATCGGCCATGTGGTCCTCCTGGTCGAGTGATCTGTGACGAGTGAAGTCTGGTCTGGTCGAGGGGACGCTCGGCGAGCGAGGTCCTCGGCGGTGCGACACCTAATCCGAGCCCGGCCCGCCGCGGGTACCGGTGACCGTGGCGCTGACCCGGCCCCGGGCCACGAGCACGCTCACGTCCTCGCCCGTGCTGACGGCCTCCGCGTCCGTGATGACCTCGGGGCCCCGCTGGAGCACCGCATAACCGCGCTCGAGGGTCTGCTGCGGGGACAGGCTCCGCACGCGCTCCAGAAGATGCTCCACCCCGGTGCGCTCGCGGTCCGTCCGGATCTGGGCTGCGCGGCGCAGACGCTCGGTGAGCATGGCGGTGCGATCCCGGTGGGGGTCCACGATGGACTCCGGCCGGAGCATCGTGGGCCGGGACCGCAGCGCGGAGATCCTCTCCCTCTGCCGCTCCACGAGCAGGGAGACGCTCCGCGAGGCGGCGAACCGGGCGTTGGCGATCCGCTCCCGCTCCTCGGAGATGTCCGGGACGATCCGCTTGGCGGCGTCCGTGGGCGTGGACGCGCGCAGATCCGCCACATCGTCCAGAATCGGATGGTCCGCCTCGTGCCCGATGGCGCTGACCACGGGGGTGCGGGCCTCGGCGACAGCGCGCACCAGCGTCTCGTCGCTGAACGGCAGCAGGTCCTCGAGCGCACCGCCGCCGCGGGCGATGACGATGACGTCCACGGCCGGGTCCGCGTCGAGCTCAGCCAGCGCGGCGGTCACCTCAGGGACGGCCCGCTGCCCCTGGACCGCCACGTTCCGGACCTCGAACTGCACGGCCGGCCAGCGCAGGCCCGCATTGCGCAGCACGTCCTTCTCCGCGTCCGAGTCCCGGCCCGTGATGAGTCCGATCCGCTGGGGGAGGGCGGGGAGCCGCTTCTTCCGGGACGGGGAGAACAGGCCCTCGTCCGCCAGAGAGCGCCGCAGCCGCTCGATCCGCGCGAGCAGGTCTCCCAGGCCCACCGGGCGCAGGGCCGTGGTGTTCATGCTCAGCCGGCCCGCCTTGAGCCACATCTGCGGCTTGATCTGGGCTACCACGCGGGCGCCCACCTCGATCCCCGGCGCGGTGGAGTCCACGGCCCCGCCCCAGGCGTTGGCGGACAGCGAGACCTCCTGGTCCGCGTCCCGGATGGTCATGAAGGTGTTCTGCCCGCGCCGGTTCAGCTCGATGAGCTGGCCCTCCACCCAGGCGCGCGGCGCCCGCTCGATGTGGAACTTCAGCTTCTCCGCGAACACGCGCAGGGGCCAGGGGCTCTCCGCCGTGGTCTGGTCCGCCGTGGGCGGAAGCTCTCGGGGCTGTTCAGCGCTCATGTCTCCATCTAAGCGGACGGACGGCGCCGGGGGACAGCCGACCGCCCGAACGTGGACAACTCTCTCAGACAGCACTGCCACCATGGATGCGTGCGCACTTTCCTCTCCGGCCTGTTCGGCCTCATCGCCGTGCTCGCGGGCCTGGCCGCCTCGGCCGCGTCCTGGACCGCCCGCCACCTCGTGGACCGCGAGGGCTTCCGGGCGCTCGCGGAGCCGCTCTCCAGCGATCCGAGCGTGCGGCGCAGCCTCATCGACCAGGCGTCCTCGCAGGCCGGGGACCGCCTCGTGCAGGCCGCGCCCTTCCTCGAGGGCCTGCGGAACCAGATCACGGACACCACGCGCAGCGCCCTCACGGCCGTCTCCGGAGACGGGGCAACGGGGCGCGCCGCCACGGACACGCTCATGTCCCTGCACGACTCTGCGTTCAGCCCGGACCACGCCGTCGCCGTCGACCTCAGGCCGCTGTCCCAGCTGGTTCTGGACTCCGTGACCCGCCCCTTCGGCGTCGGCGCGCCGCAGGCGGGGGACATGTCCGTGCAGCTGGGGTCGCCCTCCATCGGGGGAGTGGGCGTGTTCGACGCGATCTCCCGGTTCGCCGAGGCCTGGCCGATGCTCCTCGCGATCGCGTGCGCCGCGGCCCTCCTCTGCATCGTGTCCGCCCACCGCCACGGCCGCGCGGCAGTGGTCCTCGGGCTCTGGACGGCGCTCGCGGGCGGCCTGGCCTGGCTCCTCTCCGCCGGCCTTCCGGAGCTGTTCGCCGCCCTGCTCGGCGGCCAGGGCCTCGGGGCGGATCTGTTCCGGGCTCTCGGCCAGCAGGGGGTCGGCAGCGCCCGGGAGGAGTCCCTCTGGGTGGTGTACGCGGGGGCGGTGCTCGTCGTCGTCGGCATCGGCATTGGGCTGACCGCGAAGGAACGGCGCCACTCCTACGTCACCTCCTAGACTGGAGGGACGTCCATGCACTCGACACCAAGGCTGGAGCCATGACCGAAACTGCCACCGGAACGCCCGTCTCCCTGGGCCTGCCTCCGATGCCGCGGACGCGGCGCTCCAAGGCCGAGGTCGACGCCGATCGCCGCGGCACGAGCGCCCAGAAGGTGCTCCTCGCGGCTCCCCGCGGGTACTGCGCGGGCGTGGACCGGGCGGTCATCGCCGTGGAGAAGGCGCTCGAGCACTACGGACCGCCGGTGTACGTGCGCAAGCAGATCGTCCACAACCGCCACGTCGTGGAGACGCTCGAGGAGAAGGGCGCCGTCTTCGTCGAGGAGACGGACGAGGTCCCGGAGGGCGCGCTCGTCGTGTTCTCCGCCCACGGCGTCTCGCCCGCCGTCGTGAACTCCGCGGAGGAGCGCGGCCTGCAGACCATCGACGCGACCTGCCCGCTCGTGACCAAGGTGCACCGCGAGGCCGTGCGGTTCGCGAAGAACGACTACGAGATCCTGCTCATCGGCCACGAGGGCCACGAGGAGGTCGAGGGCACGTTCGGGGAGGCGCCTCAGGCCACGCAGATCGTCAACAACCCGGACGAGGCGGACACCATCGAGGTCAAGGACCCGGACAAGCTCATCTGGCTCTCGCAGACCACCCTGTCAGTGGACGAGACCATGGAGACCGTCCGCCGCCTCCGCAAGCGGTTCCCGAACCTCCAGGACCCGCCCTCGGACGACATCTGCTACGCCACGAGCAACCGCCAGGCGGCCATCAAGAAGATCGCCCCGCAGGCGGACCTCGTCATCGTGGTGGGCTCCGCGAACTCCTCCAACTCGGTGCGCCTCGTGGAGGTGGCGCTCGAGTACGGCGCCAAGGCGGCCTACCGCGTGGACTTCGCCCACCAGGTGGACGAGTCCTGGTTCTCGGACGCGCAGACCGTCGGCGTGACCTCTGGCGCTTCGGTGCCCGAGGTGCTCGTGAGGGACGTGCTCAGCCTCCTCGCCGAGTACGGGTACGAGGACGTGGAGGAGGTCGTGGAGGCCGAGGAGGACATCCTCTTCTCCCTCCCCAAGGAGCTCCGCGCCACCCTCAAGGCCCACGGGGACGAGTCCCGCGGCCTCGGCGGCCGCGGCGTGCGCCCCCGCTCCTGACCTGCACGCGTCCGGCCCCGCGCCGGGTCCTGACCTGCACGAGTCCGGCCCCGCGGCGGGGCCGCTGACCGCCGCTGCCGAACGCCTCGCCGACGTCGCCGGGGATGAACGGCTCACCCGAGTTCTCCGAGCTGGCTCCCCGACGAAAGGCGACGTCTCTCCATGCCCCTGACGATGGCGCATCCTCTGGCCGTCTACCCGTTCCGCCGCACCGGCCTCATGGTCTCCGGGATGGCAGTGGGGTCCATGGTCCCGGACCTGGCGCACTTCGCGGAGGTCCCCGGAGGGTATGGGTTCGCCCACAGCATCCCTGGGCTCCTCACCCTGGACCTCGTCGCCGGGCTTCTCCTCCTGGCCGCGTGGCAGTGGATTCTGGCCCCCGCGTATGACGAGATCATGCCCGCCCGCTGGCGCCGATGGCCTCAGTCCCGGCCGCGCTGGCAGGGGTGGCTGCCCCTGGCGAGCGCCTCGGTCCTCCTCGGCGGTCTCACGCACCTCGGCTGGGACCTCCTGGCGCACTGGGACTCTCCCGTGGTGGCGGCCGTCCCCGCGCTGCGGGCCGAGGTGGGCCCGTTCCGCGTCTTCGCCCTCATCCAGTACGGCAGCTCCGCGCTCGGCCTTGCGGCCCTCGCGCTCCTCGGGTGGAGGCGGTGGACGACGACGCCGGCGCGCGCCGCCCCGGAGAACACCCGCTGGGCCTGGTCACGGGACGTGGACCGGGCCGTGCTCACCTGGGCCCCTCTGTGCGCGGCCGCGGCCGCGATGAGCGGGAAGCTGGTCATGTATGCGCTGCTCGGCTGGATGACGAAGCGGACCCTGGCCTACGCGTTCTTCGTGGAGACGAGCCGGGCGGCGCTGTGCGCGGCAGTGCTGGCCGCGGGGGTGCGGATGCTGGTGCTGTGGGGGCGCAGCGCGAGGACCCGGCGGGCCCGGAGAGCGGCCTGACTACAGCCAGCCGTTCTCCCGCGCCGTCCGGGCGGCCTCGAACCGGTTGCCGGTGCCCGTCTTGGCGATGGCCGAGGAGAGGTGGTTTCGCACCGTGCCTTCGGAGAGGAACACGGCTCGCGCCACGTCCTTGAGGCTCTGCCCGAGCTCGGCCGCCTTGAGCACGTCCGCCTCGCGGGGCGTGAGCGGGGACTCCCCGGCCACGAGGGAGGCCTCGGCGAGCTGCGGGTCGATGACCCGCAGCCCCTGGGCCACCCTCCGGACCGCGTTGGCGAGCTGCTCCGCCGGCATGTCCTTGACGGTGAAGCCGCTCGCGCCCGCGTCGAGGGCCCGCTTGAGGTAGCCGGGGCGCCCGAACGTGGTCACGATGAGGGACCGGCACTCCAGCCCGGACTCCTTGAGGGCCCGAGCGGTCTCGATGCCGTCCATCCCCGGCATCTCGATGTCCAGCAGGGCCACGCCCGGCCGGTGCGCCCGGACCGCATCCAGCACCTCGTCCCCGCGGTCCACCTGGGCCACCACCTCGAGGTCCGGCTCCAGGTCCAGCAGCGCCGCGAGGGCGCCGCGGACGAGTCCCTGGTCATCGGCGAGCAGCAGGCGGATCGGGGTCATCGGGGGCCTCCTTCGGCCGGCTGGCGCGCAGCGCGGCTCATCGTGACGGTCACGGCCAGGCCCGGACGGCCGCCGTCGTCGTCGTGCTCTGGGGTCCTGGAGGGAGGGGCGGGGGAGAAGGCCACCTCCCCGCCCGCGGCCGCCACGCGCTCGCGGATGCCTGCGAGCCCGTTGCCGGGGTCGGCGGACGCGCTCCCGCCCGGAGCTGAGTCTCCGAGAGCGGAGACGGGAGACGGCAGCCCGACGCCGTTGTCCGCGACCCGCAGCGAGTCCTCCGTGACGGCGATCTCGACGCGGGAGGCGCGGGCGTGGCGCAGGATGTTGGTGCTCGCCTCGCGGAGCACCCAGGCGAAGAGGCGAGAGCGGGCCTCGGAGGGCTCGCCGCGCTCGGTCACCTTCACCCGCAGCCCCTGGGACTCCAGGGCCTCGCGGCAGGAGCGCAGCGCCGCGTCCAGGTCCGGCGACTTGAGTCCCGTCACGGTGGTCCGCACCTCGGCGAGGGCCTCGCGGGAGATGCGCCCGATGTCGGCGATCTCGGCGCGGGCCCGCTCCGGGTCGAGCTCCACGAGCCGCTCGGCGAGCTGGGCCTTGACGGCGAGGACGGTGAGGGAGTGCCCGAGGATGTCGTGCACGTCCCGCCCGATCTCCTCGCGTTGCCGCGAGAGCTCGAGCGCCTTCCGCGCCCTCTCCTCCCGCGAGCCGAACTCCTCGGCCGTGCGGCCCACCATCACCGCGAGCATCCCGATGAGCGGTCCGCCCGCCACCCACCAGGAGCCGGCCTCGCGCCATGCCTCCGGGTTGAGGAGGATGAGCGCGGCTCCCACCGCGGTCAGGCCGACGACGACGGCGGGCGCCTGGCGGAGCGGCCGGGAGAAGACGAGGACCGCCACGAAATAGGGGGCCATCGAGAGCACGGCCAGGCCGATGACCGGCCACGCGGCTGCCGTCAGGAGGGCCATGACCCCGAGGACGCCTGGAAGGGTCCACCGGCGGCGCGAGGCCGCCCCGGAGCCGAGGGCCACCCAGTAGACCACGTACACCGCGCCGAAGAGCACCACCGCCGCAACCGCGAGCACGCGCAGGCCGAGCGGATCGCTCGAGACGAGGGCCGTGGCCAGCGGGATCCAGAGGAAGACCAGCCAGACCGCCGCGAAGAGGGCGGAGACCCAGCCGCCGGGGCGCCGGCGGGAGGGTCTGCGCTGCGAGGTGGTCATCGGGGTCTCCGTCTGTGGGTTGGGGATGGCGGGGCGGGGCCGTCGTCGTCGTTCACCGCTGCGAGCCTCACGCGCGGCGGCCGGCGCGAAGGCGGAACGCCAGAGCGCAGAGGCCCGCGAGGACCACGAGCCACGCGACGGCGTTGAGGACCATGAGCCCCAGGGGGTCCGTGGTCTGCGTGGAGCCGTCCATGACGTCCCCTCGCGTCAGAGGATAGCGCGCCAGGGCGTTGATGCCGTAGAGGGGCGTGAAGCGTCCGAGGACGAGCATCCCGCCGCTCAGCGGCGCGAAGAGGTTGCCGAGGAACGCCCAGATGACGAGCGTGCCGGAGGCGATGCCGGGCGCCGCCTGGCTGTTGAAGAGCAGCCCCGCCGCGAGGCCGTAGAGCGCGAACACGCCGGAGAGCAGCCACGAGAGGAGGAATGTGCCGATCCACTGGCCCGCGGGCATGTGCGCGCCCGTGAAGGCCCCGAGCACGAACACCACTGTGACGGGCAGGGCCGCGAGGAGAAGGCAGAGGAGGAACTTGACGAGCACGTAGGCCAGCGGGCGCATCGCGGTGAGCTGGAGCTGCCGGCCCCAGCCGTGGCCGAACTCGACGGCGGCGTTGGCGGCCTGCGCCGTGGAGGCGACGATGGCGCCGTAGAGGGCCATGCCGATCATGATGCTGGCGCCCACGTTGCCCTCGTGGATGCCCACGTCCTTGTAGTCCTGCGTGGCGCCGAACGTCATGTAGAGGAACGCAGGCATGAGAACCGCGAAGAGGATCTGGAAGCGGTTCCGCAGGGCGCGGCGCAGCTCGAGGGAGAGGAAGGTGACGATGTTCATTCAGATCGCCTCGCTTTCGGAGGTCAGGGAATCGCCGGTGAGCTGGAAGAAGGCGTCCTCGAGGCTCGTGGAGCGGACCTCGAGGTCGTGCGCGCGGGTGCGCGTGAGGAGGTGGCGGGCGAGGCCGTCCGAGTCCTCCGTCCGCACGCTGAGGCGGGAGCCCGTCTCCTGGACGTCCGTGACGCCGGGGAGAGCGCGGACGTCCCCGTCCGCCGGGTCCCAGACGAAGGAGACACGGCGGCCGCCGACGCGCTCGCGGAGCTCGTGGGTGGCGCCGTCCGCCACGACACGGCCCCGGCTCATGAGGATGACCCGCTCGGCGAAGGACTCGGCCTCGTCGAGGTAGTGCGTGGCGAAGAGGACCGTGGTGCCGTGCGAGGCCTGCTCGTGCATGGCCGTCCAGAACTCGCGGCGGGCGGAGACGTCCATGCCCGTGGTGGGCTCGTCGAGGACGATGAGGTCCGGGTCCGGCAGGAGCGCCAGCGCGAACTTGACGCGCTGCTGCTGGCCGCCGGAGCACTTGCCGATGCGGCGGCCCGCGATCTCCGCGATGCCCGCCCGCTCCATCGCGTCGTCCACGCCGATCGTGCTGGGGTAGAGGGAGCTGATGAGAGAGACGGTCTCCCGGACGGTGTAGTCGGGGAGGAGGCCGCCGGTCTGCAGGAGGGCGGCGACGCGGCCGGCCTTGACGCTGCGCCCCGGCGCCTCGCCGAAGAGCTCGGCCGTGCCGGAGGTGGGGGCGTACTGTCCCAGGAGGATGTCCAGGGTGGTGGTCTTCCCGGCACCGTTGGGGCCGAGGAGGGCGGCGATCTCGCCGCGGCGGAGGGTGAAGGTGGCGTCGGCGACGGCGTCCACGGGCTTTCCGCCGCGGGAGGCGAAGCGCTTGGAGACCCCGTCGAGGACGACGGCGGGAGCGGCTGTGGTGTTCATGCTGTTGAGTCTTCCGGCAGCGCGGGCCGGGGGAGGAGGCCGCCTGTCACGTCCTCGGCATGACAAATGTCAGGCCGGTAGGATGGTGTGCCGTGGCTCTTACTATCGGAATCGTCGGACTGCCCAACGTCGGCAAGTCAACCCTGTTCAACGCCCTGACCCGCCAGACCGTGCTCGCGGCGAACTATCCGTTCGCGACGATCGAGCCGAACGTGGGCATCGTCGACCTTCCGGACGAGCGCCTGGGGAAGCTGGCCGAGATCTTCGGGTCCCAGGCGATTCTGCCCGCCACCGTGTCCTTCGTGGACATCGCCGGCATTGTGCGCGGTGCGTCTGAGGGCGAGGGGCTCGGCAACCAGTTCCTCGCGAACATCCGCGAGGCGGCGGCCATCGCCCAGGTCATCCGCGTGTTCGACGATCCCGATGTGGTCCACGTGGACGGCAAGGTGGACCCGGCGTCCGACCGCGAGACGATCAACACCGAGCTCATCCTGGCCGACATGCAGACCGTGGAGAAGGCCATCCCCCGCGTGGAGAAGGAGGTCAAGGGCAAGAAGCGCGAGGCCGCTGACCTCGAGGCGCTGAAGTCCGCCCTGGCCGTCCTGGAGCGCGGAGACACCATCTACTCGGCCGTTCAGAGCGAGGGGCTCGAGATGGACCGCCTGCGGGAGCTCGGCCTCCTCACGGCCAAGCCGTTCATCTACGTGTTCAATGTGGACGACTCCGTCCTCGGCAGCGAGGAACGGCAGCAGGAGCTGCGGGACCTCGTGGCCCCGGCGGACGCCGTGTTCCTCGATGCGAAGCTCGAGGCCGACCTTGTGGAGCTGGACGAGGAGGAGGCCCGCGAGATGCTCGAGATGAACGGCCAGACCGAGTCCGGCCTGGATCAGCTGGCGCGCGTCGGCTTCCACACTCTCGGCCTGCAGACCTACCTCACCGCCGGGCCCAAGGAGGCCCGCGCCTGGACCATCCGCAAGGGCGACACCGCCCCGCAGGCCGCCGGCGTCATCCACTCCGACTTCGAGCGCGGCTTCATCAAGGCCGAGGTGGTCTCCTTCGAGGATCTCCAGGAGGCCGGCTCCAAGGCCGAGGCCAAGTCCAAGGGCAAGGTCCGCATGGAGGGCAAGGACTACGTCATGCAGGACGGGGACGTGGTGGAGTTCCGGTTTAATACAACCTCTGCGAGCAAGAAGTGATGCTCCAGTCAAGCGTTATCTCGGGGGAGTGATCGATGGCCAACGAACGGATCACCGAAGATCTTGTTGACGAGCGCCTGCGGGCACTCGGCTTCTATGACGATGACGAACGGATCGTCGTGGAGAAGCAACAGTCAGTCGTGCAGGCCATCCGCAGGGGACTCTCGAAGGCCTCGAAGACGGGTAAGGGCAAGTCTGCTGGATACCCCGAGTTCATCATCACCTCACCCGGAACCCCCGACATGGTCGTGCTGGTCGAGTGCAAAGCTGATGTTCGTTACCACAGGTCGGCTAAACGAAACCTAGCTAAAGACTATGCCGTGGATGGTGTCCTTCATTACGCGAGACACCTTACCGCGCACTACACAGTGATCTCGATTGCGGTATCTGGCACTCCGCAGTCGAACGAATGGTCCTTCTTTGTGACGCCGAAGGGGACGACACAGGAACACGATCTGGTCTCGCCTATGGGTGCGCCGATCACTGAGATGATTGGTCTCAATGACCTCTTCGCAGCCGCGTCCTTTGACCCCAAAGTCCAGAAACGGCGCGAGCAAGACCTGATCGCATTCTCGATGGAGATGCATGAATTCATGCGTGACGAGGCGGAGCTTGAAGAGAAGGAGAAGCCGCTGGCTGTCGCCGGTACGCTGATCGCGCTCAAGGATCAAATTTTCGCTAAAACCTACGACTCGTATCCGGCTTCGGATCTTCCTGAGTTCTGGATCCAGTCGATTAAGAGGGTCATCAAAGAGGCTAATCTGCCTGTGTCGAAGCTGGAGAACATCACCCAGCCGTTCACCAACATCCAGGTTCACCCCGAGCTGCGCAAGCCGACCAAAGGGTACCCGAAGGGCCTTCTCAACGAGATTGTCAGCATGCTTGCCGAGAAGGTCATGCCTTTCTTAACGATCTACCAGGACTTCGATGTGGTGGGTGCGTTCTATGGCGAGTTCCTCAAATACACTGGTGGAGATGGCAAGGGACTGGGTATTGTCCTGACGCCGAAGCATGTCACCGAGCTGTTCGGGCTTATCGCCAACGTTGGCAAAGATGACAAGGTCTTGGATATTTGCGCAGGTACTGGCGGATTTCTGATATCGGCCATGGTGCAAATGACCCGGTCGGCAACCACTGAAGCTGAAGTCGAGGACATCAAGAAAAACCAGCTCATCGGCGTTGAGCAGAACCCGACGATGTATGCCCTTGCTGCGTCGAACATGATCCTGCGCGGTGACGGCAAGGCCAACCTCTACCAAGGTTCGTGCTTCGATCCGGCGATCTTCGCTGGCGTGAAGAAGCACAAGGCGAACATCGGAATGATCAACCCACCGTACGCCAAGACTAAAGAAGATCTTCACGAACTACGGTTTGTGGAGCAGATGCTCGATGCGCTCGACGTAGGTGGCACGGGCATCGCTATCGTGCCGATGTCCTGCGCCACGGCAGCGAGCGTCTACAAGCGGGACCTGTTGAAGAAGCACACTCTTGAGGCCGTGATGTCGATGCCGCCTGAGGTCTTCTACCCTGTTGGAGTTATCACTTGCATTATGGTGTTTAGGGCTCGGGTTCCACATGAGAAGTCGAAGCGCAAGACCTGGTTTGGCTACTGGCGTGATGACACCTTCATCAAGGTCAAGAACCTTGGTCGAGTCGATAGGAACCACACCTGGGCAACAGTTCGTGATCGATGGGTCGAAATGTACCGCAACCGGGAAGTAAACCCTGACGAAGCTGTCATGCAAAAGGTCGAGGCCGATGATGAATGGGTCGCCGAGGCGTACATGGAGACCGACTATTCGAGCCTCGGTCCCTCAGATCTGGAGCAGGTGCTTCTAGAGCATGCATTGTTCGTGCTTCGTGGTGACTTGGGTGCTGAGGACGAGGGTGACGTATGAGACGACTCGATGAGATATTTGATCTGCGATATGGAACCAATCTTGAGCTCAATTCCTTGACGAAAGTCAAGGCCCCTTCTGGCGTGAATTTTGTATCCCGCGCAATGGGAAATAATGGTGTAACCAGCAGGGTGTTGGCGACAGAGCCCTTTGGAATTCCAGGGGAGATTACGGTCGCTCTTTCTGGCAACGGTGTTCTATCTAGTTTCGTGCAACCGGAACCATTTGTGACCGGATTTCATGTCATGATCCTTAAAGCCAAGGATCCTAATATGTCGACTGTTGAGAAGCTGTGGTGGTGTCGGTGTATCTGGCAGAATAGACATCGTTTCTCATATGGGCGTCAGGCGAACCGCACGCTCGGATCGCTACTCATGCCTGATGCGCCGCCAGCCTGGGTATCCGAGATGAAAATCCCGACCCATGAAGGTCTCGCGAGAGCGATTGAACCGTCGGTTTCGTTGTCTCCCGTGTCCGGCTGGGGCCGGTTCTCAATTGACGAGCTCTTCAGTGTGAAAAAAGGCAAGAGAGTCACCAAGGCACAACGCGCTCCGGGTGAGACCCGATTTATCGGCGCATCGGAGAAGAATCATGGTATTACGGATATGTGTGATCTGGAACCACTGTTCGACCCACACTGTCTGACGGTGCCCTACAATGGTTCTGTCGGATTTGCGTCTTATCAGGACAAGCCGTTCTTCGCGTCGGATGACGTTCAGGTCCTTATCCCGCGGAGCGAAGTGAGTCGTTGGACACTGTTATTCGTTGCTACGTTGATTCGCTTCGAACGTTCGCGCTTCAGCTATGGCTACAAGTGGAACATGGCGCGGATGAAGAAGACGACGGTTAGGCTTCCCATTACTACCGAAGGTCTCCCCGACTGGAGCTACATGGAGTCCGTCATGCGAGGCCTTCCCTTCTCTGCCGCCGTGGCCTCTCGCATTGGAGACGTTCGCACGCCTGAAGAGGAAAGAATTGCGTCACTGGCTATATGATGCGCCAGCGTTTTTAGTATTCAAATCCGAGTACGTTGCATATTAATCGGGGCCGTAATTATTGTTGGTGAATTTCTTCGGCGTTTTACTTGCTTGGGAAACAGTTCTAGAATGTGCGTCATTGACGGTCTTGCCGAATCTGTTCTGCATTTGAAATCTGAACAGTCTCACGCTGATTTAATTGTCCTTCGGTACAAGCCTCGCCCTGAAAGGGCGTCAAACGCTAACTTATTTACATCAGGAAATTGGGGCCCGGCTAGTTCATCGTCGACGACGGATTTTGTGCATACAAGAGTTGCGTCATGAGTCGAAGAAGGTGAGGGTCCTCGCTGATGCAGGCACTGTAATAATCAGGCCGCTCATGGGCTATGATTCAGGGTGATTCCTGCCATGTGCCCAGTGGTTGCTCGTCTAAATCAAGAACAACCTCATGGAATCACCGTGAGCGCTGTCATCGATCTGCCAATCGACGGTGGCAGGTTCCGCGCGTTCGATCTGGTCGATGCATCTGGTTTCGAGCTGTGTGGTGGGGCTGGGTGTCATTCCAAGGAGGGGGCAGGTGAAGGAGGTCGTGCTGTGTGCGGGTTTTCTTGGGCTATGGCACCAATAACGAAATTCTCGGGGCCGAGACAGATGTCGTGCATTAGATCTACTGACTGCTAGCCAGCGATGAAAGCTACTGTGGTCCCCTCCTTGCCAAGTGCTAGCCCCAACTACATGCTAGCCTGGCTGTCAAAAGTAGAAGAAAGTCGGCAACCACGGACAACTTGTGCACGGCAGCCAATGGTGAGGGGCCCTTTCCGGTCAACGGGCTCCTCGGACTCGTCGACTATGCTCAGGGCTCTCGCGGTATCATCTTGGCCTGCTATTCGAGCTACACAGGCTGAAACGTCCGTGCCGAGAAGATGCGCCCAACTTGCTGCCTCTCCATCGTGCGCAACAAGGACAGCGTTTCAGGTATCGGCCAGAGTTCAACCAGCCGTGGGTCGGATGAGTGGTGGAGCGCAAGAGTGGTCAGCAAGCCCCCGGCGATTCGCGAATCGCTCAGGCTTCATTGCGCCCAGTGACAGCGGATCGGGTCTCTTCGAGAACGGCCCCAACACAATGAATCGGTCAAGGATTGCGGCCTGAGCTATCACTGTATGGGCCCATCTTGAATTCGGGTGAACAGTATCACCAGTCCATGCTTGAAATTATGCCCGAATATTTTCGCCAGCCTGCCTCACCGGCACGAGCTCCTGAAGTGACAAGGCGCGGGTCAGACGATCAAAGCTCGGATCAGTAACAATCAAGCTCACATGACGCATGCGTGGTCCAACTTTTACGAGGAATAAGTCAATGGCGAGGAATCTCCAATTCCATCAGGGAAGGTGAGAACGTTTACGTTGACTTCCTGGGATGGAACGTCGGTCGTTGACAGTACTGAGTGGCCCGAAAAAGCATTTAAGTTCCAGATGCCGTGCAAGCATTCGGTAAAGTCGACCTCATGCTCTTGTGCTGCGTAATAGAAGTTCTCAAAGTGTTATCACGGTGGTCCTCCCGCGGGTAACATGGTTCTTGACCTCACCCGGGTGGAGGTCGTGCAGGATATTAGTCCGAAATTCAGGTTATGAAGTATCGGTGATGGTGGCTATATATGTTCCTATTTGCTCGCCTCGGGGCAGGTTGTCTCCATCAGGGGTAACGCCGCAGAAAGTCGGCAGATCGCCCGGCTCGCTGTGCAGGTGTGGACGACGTCGAGAGGCTTCGTGGCGCCTAAGAGTCCTGCATTGCTTCGATCTTCGATTGTCAGAGTTCGTGTGTCTGGTTGTCGAACACGGCCCTGCTTGAGCAGTCGGACTGTAGCGAAGGCACTGCTGATTTTTTCGGCAACCTCGTTAGCGCCTCTTGCGATTTCCGTTCTGATGGGCGCGATACTCGCTGCGAATCTTTTCGTAGTAGGCGTCGCTCAATTGAGCCATGTGGCTAACGGCTTCTCCTGACCAGTTGTGCGTAAGTCCCTTCTTGTGCTTCCAGGCCATACGGGAGTTGGCGCGCAGGTTCTCTTTCCAGCAGATGACCTGATGGTCGTAGGAGGTTAGTTTGCGCCCCTCGCGCTTAGCGTTGACGCGCTCCAGCAGCTCGGTTGCACTGAAGGGATGGCTCTGATTGGGGTCTGTCTTTCTTACGACAACGCGCTGGCCTTCGGGGTTGACCGATACCACAAGGTCGGCGGTGGATACTGTCTTTGTCGATTGGAGGTGCACGTCGTACACGGCGGCGACACGTTGCATGTCTGCGCCGTGAGCCTCGGCTCGGTCGATGATGCCGCGAAGCTCGTCGATGAATTCTTGCACCTCTGCGACTGCGGTGGTCGACGGCCCTGCCGTCATGAATTGCACCGGTTCGGAAGGGGCCTTGGCCCCCAGGGGGAGCAACTGCCATGTGATCGAGTCGGCGAGGTCTTTGCGGAAGTGGCTGAGCGCGAAGTCTCGAAAGTTTAGGACGCTAGTCTGCAGGAAGGGGTAGATCATCTCGCCGAGGTCGGCGGCGTAGAGATGCGTGGCTCGATTGCGGTACGAGATGAGGGCGCTGACGTTTGCGGAAAGGGAGTTGCCGTCAATGCTGGATGGAAACAGCTTGTGATTGACTACCTGCTTTAGGGCATCTTCGGCGGCCAATGTCCGGTAGGGCTCGCCGCGTTTTTTCTTATAGAAGATCGGCTTGTTGGCCTTCTTGAGTGCTGCCTTCAAGGCCAGCTCCCATGCATTGACCACCAGTAGCGTTGTGACCTCATCCCGGTACTCCACGCGCGGCTTGTTGTAAATTTCAATGGCTGCGAGCATGGCGGAGAGAGAGTTGGCCACCATGCGGCGGGACGAGACGGAAGGCCTAGGCATTGCTGTGCTCCTTAGTGCACTATCGGTGACCTCATTGAGAGTAGGTGCCTACATTGACATTTCTGGGGAGATGGCAGGCTGTGTCATTGTATTTGTCTCGGCCTGTGGTCAAAGGCTTCGCCCGATTGGTCTCGACAGTGCGCGGTTGCAGCGTGCGCCTGTGGGGTGAGGGGGAATCCGTAACCCGCCGTTCATGCACTGCCCCGTTCGGGTGTCGGGGGTCGGGTCGCAGGTTCGGCCAGGGTCTGTGGTCTCGAAGCGCACGAGTCCCCGAGGGCCCACAGGCCGGTTCTTTAGCCTTCACGAGCGTCCCCATGAAGGTGGTGGGCTATCGTGCGTCGGTCTTGATCAGCGGAAGAGAGAATCAGCTACGAGGCGCCATGTTGATTCAATGCCCCGGGGTCGTGGTCTGACGGTGAAGGATGGCCGAAGTCCAGTGAGCGGATGGGGCGAGCGACCCTCTCGATTGGTGCACTTCCGCTTGCTGACCTGCGCCGTCGGCTAGGTATTGCGTGCTAGGCGGCTGGCCTCTTGCCTTTCTACTCCTCGAGTCAGTCCGAGCTCGGCCGTGTGTACGCTCGATGCCGCGACTCGTAGGCGACCGACACGCAGCAGATTCTTCAGAGTAGCGCATTGCGTTAATAACGTACAGCGTTATATACTGGGTATCGTGATCAGATCCTTCCGAGACAAGCGGACAGCCCGGGTCTGGGACCGGCGCTTCGTCGCCGGTGTGGACCAGAGGATTCAGCGGGGGGCCCTGCGGAAGCTTGAGTCGCTGCACGCGGCCGTGGACGTCATGGATCTGCGAGTCCCGCCCGGCAACAGGCTTGAGCGCCTCAAGGGAGACAGAAGCGGGCGGTTCAGCATCAGAGTCAATGACCAGTGGCGGATCTGCTTCGCGTGGCGGGACGGATCCGCTGAAGACGTTGAGCTGACGGACTATCACTGAGAGGAGCGGGCATGAGGCAGACAGAGAAGATTCCAGCGATCCATCCCGGGGAGGTCCTGATGGAGGACTTTATCCAGGGATTTGGCATTACCCAGAACCGGCTTGCGGTGGCAATCGGGGTTCCGCCTCGGCGGATCAACGAGATCGTCCATGGCAAGCGCG
The DNA here is from genome assembly GCF_020483305.1 of Arthrobacter sp. UM1. GTDB lineage: Bacteria > Actinomycetota > Actinomycetes > Actinomycetales > Micrococcaceae > Falsarthrobacter. The sequence continues at coordinate 68,563 of NZ_JACWAB010000003.1, read as the reverse complement.
CCATCACGGCTGACACTGCGCTGAGGCTTGGCAAGTACTTCGGCACGTCTGCTGAGTACTGGGCCAACCTGCAGTCGCACTATGAGTTGCGCGTCCAGCATGATCTTCTGGAGGAGCAGCTGAGGGAGATCAAGACGCTGACTCCAGCGTGACCGGCGGACCCGCCCGAGGGCTCTGACTCGCTTCAGTGCCGGATGGTACGCATCTGCCAGGGAATTCCAAATATACTAGGCACCCCCGGCGCACCCGCCTCCGGCGCCCGAAAACCAGAACCCCTCAGCACCCATCCGATCCCGGCACCGGTAGTACATCCGCCGCCGCGTGGGACTGCGCCCGCGCCAGGAGATTCTGCTGCGCCGTCACGAACGGCGAGCTGTAGGACGTCTGCGGGTAGCACCCGCCCTGGTGCAGACCGCCGATCACACCCGCCACATAGTTCACGCCGCCCTGCATGAGAATGAACGGGGCTCCGCTCACGCCGTCGTAGTAGCCGTTGCAGTTGAAGCCCGGGAACCCGGACGTGTAGTAGTTCGGTGCGGTGCAGCGAATCGGCATATCGCCGGAGCCGCCGTTGTACGCCGGGACATATAGGGAATTGCCCGTGTACGGCGCCCAGTGCATCCGGTACCCGCCCGTGAACCACTGGATGTTCCGAGAAACGCCGTTCACGGTGTGCGGGGCCACGGTGAGAATGGCGACGTCGTACTTCGGGTCCTGGGTCGCCACCCACCGCGGGTCCACGTACGCCCGCGTCACGCTCCACAGGCCGAACGGCTTGGCCCCGGCCCGGTACTGCGGCACAAACGAGTAGCCCGTTCCGTTCCCACGCAGGCAGTGCGCCGCCGTGAGGACGGTGTCCCCGGACGTGCTCGCCACCACGGAGGCTGTGCAGCCGTGCGATCCCGTCGCCGTCGGGTTGGAGAACAGCGCGCCCACCGCAGGATGCCCGCCGAACGAGGTCGCGGAGGGAACAGCGGCCCCCGCGCCGGAGCCAGCAGCCGCGAGTCCGGCGGAGGCGGCGAGGGCGGTCAGGGCTGAGAGGAGCGAACGGCGACGGCGGAACAGCATCAGTTCTCCCGGGGGAAGAGAGCAAGAACGCCCCTGAGACTATCCAGCCATCCTGTGAGACGGGCCCGCGGCGCTGTGAACCCCGCTTGGGGAGCGCGACCCGCTCAAGGACCGGATGGTACGCATTCGCCAGAGACTTCAAAAGAAACTATGTGTCCCGGCTCCCGGCTCCCGGCTCCCCGCGCTCGGCCCCGCTTTCCGCGCTCGGCCCCGCTTTCCGCGCCCGGCCCCGCTCGTCGCGCCCTGCCCCGCCCCGCGCCCGCCCGGGCCTCAACGGGGGAGGAGCGGCTACCTGCGCAGCCCCGCGTCCTCCACGATCCCGGACAGCACCTCGGCCGAGTGCTTCAGGGCCTCCGACTCGTCCGCAGACAGCGACAGCTCCACCACGCTCTTCACCCCGGACCGCCCCAGCACCGCCGGAACGCCGATGTAGAGGTCATCGATCCCGTACTGCCCCGAGAGCAGCGTGGACACGGGCAGCGCCGCGTCCTCGTCCCTCAGCAGCGCCCGCGTGATCCTCGCCAGGGCCATGCCGATCCCGTAGGACGTGGAGCCCTTCGCGTCGATGATCTGGTAGGCGGCGGTCCGCGTCTCGTCGAAGATCCGCTCGATCTCCTCGCGCCGCCCCGGCACCGCGTCCAGGTCCCGGGAGAGGGGAGCGCCCGCGATGTTCGCCGAGGAGAGCGCGGGCACCTCCGTGTCCCCGTGCTCGCCGATGATGGCCGCGTGTACCGACCCCGGCGCCACCCCGTAGAGCTGTCCCAGCATGAACCTCAGCCGCGCCGAGTCCAGCGCGGTCCCGGACCCGATGACCCGCTCCGCCGGCAGCCCGCTGAACCGCCACGCCGCGTACGCCATGACGTCCACGGGGTTTGTGGCCACGAGCAGGATCCCAGAGAACCCCGCCTCCATGACGGACCCCACGATCCCGCGGAAGATCTGCACGTTGCGGCCCACCAGGTCCAGCCGCGTCTCGCCGGGCCTCTGCGCGGCGCCGGCCGTGATGACGACGACGTCCGCGTCCGCACAGTCCGCATACGTGCCCGCCTTGACCCGCGTGGGGCTCGGCGCCCAGACCACGCCGTGGTTGAGGTCCATGACCTCGCCCCGGACCTTCTGCTCGTTGATGTCGATGACGGACAGCTCATGGACCAGCCCCTGGTTGACGAGGGCGTACGCATAGGCCACGCCCACATCTCCCGCGCCGATCAGGACAACGCGATCGCTCATGTCCTCAACTCTAGTGAGAACGGCCCCGCCCTGAGAGACGGTGAGGGTGCCTCAGCAGCCGTTGCCCTCGGGCTCGGGCACCGCCGTCGTCGGCTTGTGGCCGGCCGCCCGCGCAAGAAGCGCCTTGACCTGCTGGCCGAAGGGGGTCCCGTAGGAGGTGGAGGAGGAGCAGCCGCCCTGGTAGAGGCCCCCGATGACGCCTGAGACGTACCGGACGCCGTCCACGGTGGTGAGCAGGGGAGCGCCGCTCACGCCGGTGTCGTAGCCGCTGCAGTCGAAGCCGGGGTAGCCCGCCGTGTAGTAGATCTTGGTGGTGCAGCGGATCGGCCTGTCGCCGGAGCCGGCGTTGTACGCGGGGATGAAGACCCGCTCGTCGTTGCGCGGAAGCTGGCCGAGCGCATAGCCGCCCGTCATGTCCTGGATGTCCACGGAGCGGCCCTTGACGGTGTGGGGCGCGACGGTCAGGATCGCGACGTCATAGTGCGGATCCTGGGAGCTGCTCCAGTGGGGATCCACGTACGCCTTGGCCACCTTCCAGACGCCGTACGGGGCCTTCCCCTGATCGTAGTCCGGGACGAAGGACATCGAGGTGCCGTCGCCGGTCACGCAGTGGGCCGCGGTGATGATCGTGTCCCGGGACTCGCTCTTGATGACGGAGGCCGTGCAGCTGTGGTCGCCGGTCCCGTCCGGGTTGTCGAAGAGGGCGCCCGTGGGGAGCGTGCCCTGGAACTCCGTGGCCTGCGTGGAGCCCACGGACGCAGGGGAGAAGCCGAGCAGCGCCAGGCAGCCCGCGAGGACCGCGATGGCCAGAGCCCTCCGGAACCGGCGTCCCGCTGACAGCCCCGAGGCGCGACGCGAACGGCGCTGCGAGGCGCGCTGGGGCGTCGCGGCGCGGAGGCGGGCGTTGCTGGGGGACGGGGAGGGGAGGCGGCGAGCGGGCACGGGAGGGCGGTGTCTCTTCTGCGCTGGGCGGGGAAACCGGGAGGGGCCCGGCCTTCCCAGGGTACCGGGGCTGCCTGAGACAGAGCCATGAGACGCGCTCTGGCAGGGCCGCCGGGCTCGGGTCTAGCCTGGCCGCATGGCTGATCTCGCGCAGGGAATCCCGTCCGCGCTCACCGAGGGCCTCGGCGTCCGCAGCGCCCGGCCCGTGGCGGGCGGGGACATCGCCCGGTCCTTCCGCCTTGAGACGGACTCCGGACCGCTCTTCCTCAAGACCGGCGACCACCCGCCGGAGCTCTTCCTCAGCGAGGCCCGCGGGCTCGAGGCCCTCCGCGAGCACGCTCCCGCCGAGCTCCGCGTTCCCGAGGTGGTCCGCGGCACGGGCGAGGGGATCGTCCTCGAATGGATCCCCGAGGGCTCCCACCCCTCAGAGGAGCCTCGCCTCAGCGCCCGGGAGACGGAGGAGGAGCTCGGACGCGGCCTCGCGAAGCTCCACCGCGCCTCGAACTCCCAGTTCGGAGGGATCGACGGCGCGCGCACCGGCTACCTCGGCGCCGTGGAGACGGACCTGACCCCGGCCCGGACGTGGCCCGAGTTCCTGTTCGAGCGCCGCCTGCGCCCGCTGACCCGGCAGGCGGTGGACTCCGGGGCCATGCCGAGTGAGGCGCTGGGCCTCCTGGACGCCGTCGAGCGCCGGGCGGAGGAGATCTGCGGGCCGGAGGAGAAGCCGGCGCTGGTCCATGGTGACCTCTGGGTGGGGAACCGCATGGTGGACGGCTCGGGGCGCTCCTGGCTCATCGACCCGGCCGCGTTCTGGGGCCACCGGGAGGCGGACCTCGCGATGATGCAGCTGTTCGGCGGCTTCGGGGACGCGGCGTTCGAGGCGTATGAGGCCGAGAACCCGCCCGCGGACGGCTGGCGCGAGCGCATCCGCTGGAACCAGCTCACCCCGCTGCTGGTGCACGCGATCCTCTTCGGCGGAGGATATGGGAACCAGGCGCTCGCGGTGCTCCGCGAATACGCCTGAGGAATTCCCGGATCCCGGCAGGAAACCGGAATTCCTCTGCGTGCGAAACGGGCCGTATGGGAGGCCCCGCCCCTTGACCTGCCGAGTGAGCAGGGGCAACGTGGACCGTACAAAATGATTTCATCGCCCCGGGCGGAATAGTCCGCTCGAGTGAAAAAGAAACGCTCCGGTTGCGCGTTAGAAAATATGTTCAGAAGGAAAACCGCGCTTCCGGTTCCACCCAAGGAGGAAGCATGGCTCAGTACCGCACCGAGAACCCCGCCACCGGAGAGGTCGAGAAGGAGTTCGAGTCCCTCTCGAACCAGGACGCAGGCAAGGCCGTGGACCGCTCGCAGGCTGCGTTCGAGCGCTGGAGGAGCTCGTCCGTCCAGGAGCGCGCGGACGTCCTGCGCAAGACCGCGGACCAGTTCGAGCGCCGAACCGAGTCCATGGCCCAGCTCATCGCCCGCGAGATGGGCAAGCCGCTCGAGCAGGGCCGCGCCGAGATCGGCATCTGCGTGGGCATCTTCCGCTACTACGCGGACAACGCAGAGGGTCTCCTCGCCCCGCAGGAGCTGGACCCGCAGGGCGCGCGCAGCTCCGTCGTCGAGAAGATGCCGCTCGGCGTCCTCGTGGGCGTCATGCCGTGGAACTTCCCGTACTACCAGGTGGCCCGGTTCGCGGCGCCGAACATCCTGCTCGGCAACACGATGCTCCTCAAGCCGGCGGGCATCTGCGCGGCGTCCTGCCTGGTCATCGACGAGATCCTCACGGCCGCGGGCCTGCCCGAGGACGTGTTCCAGCCGTTCTTCGCCGATCCCGACCAGATCCAGACCGCCCTCGAGGACCCGGGAGTGCGCGGCGTGTCCCTCACGGGCAGCGAGGCGGCCGGCGCCAAGGTCGCGGAAGGCGCGGGGCGGAACCTCAAGAAGTCCCTCCTCGAGCTCGGCGGCTCGGACCCCATGATCGTGCTCGACGGCGACATCGAGGCCATCGCCAACACGGCCGCCACGGCCCGCCTCAGCAACGCGGGGCAGGCCTGCAACTCGCCCAAGCGCATGATCGTGCTCGAGGAGCACTACGAGCGGTTCCTCGACGTCCTCGTGGACGCGGTCAAGGCGACCAAGGTGGGGAACCCGCTGGACGAGGAGACGGACATGGGCCCGCTCTCCTCCACCGGCGCGCGAGACACGCTCGTGGAGCTGCTCGACGACGCGACGTCCAAGGGCGTCACCGTCCACACCGGCGGCTCCGCGCAGGACGGCCCGGGCGCCTTCATGCAGCCCACCGTCCTCACGGGCGTCACCCGCGAGATGCGGGCCTTCGAGGAGGAGCTCTTCGGCCCCGTGGCCGTGGTCTACGCGGTCAAGGACGTGGAGGAGGCCATCGAGCTCGCCAACGACACCCCGTTCGGCCTGAGCGGCTCCGTGTGGAGCGCCGACCCGGAGAAGGCCGCCGAGGTGGCCCGCCGGATCGACGCCGGCATGGTCTACGTCAACGAGCACGGCACCACGAAGGCCGGCCTGCCCTTCGGCGGCGTCAAGCGCTCCGGCTACGGCCGGGAGCTCGCGGAGCAGGGCGTCCGCGAGTTCGTCAACGAGCGTCTGGTCCGGGTGGCGGACGCGCTCTGATTCCGCCCCCCTGCGAGCGCGCCCCGGCCTGAGGCCGCGGGCGCGCTCGTGCGTCTGGTCCGGGTTGCGTGGGCGGGCCCGGGCGTGAGGGCGCTCGTGCGTCCGGCGCTGTCGTCTGCCCCTGGCTACAATGAGGGCACCTCACCAAGAAGGTGCCGGACGTCACACGGGGGTTGACATGAACACGAAGGCGAACGCGCTCGCGGCAGGCACTGCCTCTCTGGCGCTCATTCTGGCCGGATGCGGACTCGGCGGCGGACAGGAGTCCAAGGGCGGCGGATCGGGCAGCTCCTCGCCCTCGTCCAGCTCGTCTGCGTCTGAATCCTCCTCAGGCACTCCCAGCGCCTCGGAGAGTCCTTCTGAGAGCCCCTCCGAGAGCCCGTCTGAGAACCCATCGTCCGGCGGCTCCTCCTCCGGCTCGGCGAGCGAGACGCCCTCGGACGCCCGCCCCGCCGGACCGCACGGGGAGCGCTTCTCCGCCTCGGCCTCGCAGGACCTCGCCGAGCGCGCCGGTGGCGCCTACTCGCCGCTCGGAGCGGAGCAGTTCAAGAAGAGCCTCACCCAGAAGGTCTCGGCCTGGAGCAAGGCCGGCTTCGAGGTCTCGCCCAAGGAGTGCGCGAAGTTCTCCGATCCCGAGTCCGTCTCGCCGGCGAGCGAGGGCTACTACGAGGCGGCGGTGAACGTGAAGGGCCGGCTCGTCGTGACGGGCAAGGAGGGGATCGACGGCAAGGCGGCCCAGAAGGCCATGGAAGGCCTGCTGGCGAAGTGCAAGACCTTCACGGTCTCCGCGGACGGCGGCTCGGCCACCGTGGAGAACGATGTGACCAAGACCGAGGCGGACGGCGGCACGAACTACACCGTCCAGACCACGATGACCGCGAACGGCGCCGGCGGCCGCGGCACGCAGAACCAGTCCCAGTACATCCGCTTCACGGACACGGGGTACTACACGGTCGTCTCGGAGAGCGCTCAGGTCTCCTCGGACGCCGAGGCCCTGCTCAAGGCCGTCTCCGCCAAGGGCCGCTCCGTCTGACCCGGTTCGTATGATGAGAGGGCCCGGCGCGAACAGCGGCGGGCCCTCTCGCCGTCGTCCCCCCCCCGGAGCCCCATGCATCCCGCTGACAGCACTGTCACTGACCCTCTCGCCGCCGATCCGGCGGCCGCCGGCCCCTCGCGCGTCCATGCGGCCGACCGGCACGAGTTCATCCGCGTCTCCGGCGCCCGGGAGAACAACCTCAAGGACGTGAGCCTCGAGATCCCGAAGCGGCGGCTGACGGTCTTCACGGGCGTCTCGGGCTCGGGCAAGAGCTCCCTCGTCTTCGGCACGGTGGCGGCGGAGTCCCAGCGCATGATCAACGAGACGTACTCGACGTTCGTCCAGGGGTTCATGCCCACGATGGCGCGGCCCGACGTGGACCGCCTCGAGGGGCTGACGACGGCGATCATCGTGGACCAGGAGCGACTCGGCGCCAACTCCCGCTCCACCGTGGGCACGGTGACGGACGCGAACGCCATGCTGCGGCTGCTCTTCAGCCGCCTGGCCGAGCCGCGGATCGGCGGGCCCAACGCCTACTCCTTCAACGTCCCGTCCGTCTCCGCCTCCGGCGCCGTCACCGTCCAGCGCGGGGACAAGACCATCGCGGAGAAGACCACGTGGTCCCGCGTGGGCGGCATGTGCCCGCGCTGCGAGGGCATGGGGTCCGTGACGGACCTGGACCTCGCGCAGCTCTTCGACGAGTCCAAGTCCCTCAGCGAGGACCCCTTCACGATCCCCGGCTACACGGGGGACGGCTGGAACGTGCGCATCATGGCGAACTCCGGCTTCTTCCCGGCTGACAAGCCGATCAAGGACTTCACCAAGCGCCAGCGCCACGACTTCCTCTACAAGGAGCCCACGAAGGTCAAGATCGACAAGATCAACATGACCTACGAGGGTCTCATCCCCAAGCTCCAGAAGTCCATGCTCAACAAGGACCGCGAGTCCATGCAGCCGCACATCCGCGCGTTCGTGGACCGAGCGGTCACATTCATCGTCTGCCCGGACTGCGAGGGGACGCGGCTCGCAGAGCCCGCCCGCACCTCGAGGATCGCCGGCAAGTCCATCGCGGACGTCTGCGCCATGCAGCTGACGGACCTGACGGAGTGGGTGGCGGGCCTGGACCTGCCCCAGGCCGGGCCGCTCCTCGGCTCGCTCGCGGACCTCCTGGACTCCTTCGTGTCCATCGGCCTCGGGTACCTCTCGCTGGACCGCTCGAGCGGCACGCTCTCCGGCGGCGAGGCGCAGAGGACCAAGATGATCCGCCACCTCGGCTCTTCCCTCACGGACGTCACCTACGTCTTCGACGAGCCGACCACGGGCCTGCACCCCCATGACATCGAGCGCATGAACCGCCTCCTGACGCAGCTGCGGGACAAGGGGAACACGGTCCTCGTCGTCGAGCACAAGCCGGAGACCATCGCCGTCGCGGACCACGTGGTGGACCTCGGGCCGGGCGCCGGCAGCGAGGGAGGCGAGATCTGCTTCGAGGGCACCGTGGAGGGCCTGCGGGAGAGCGGGACCCTGACCGGCCGGCACCTCGCGTACCGCGCCCGCCTCAAGGAGAGCGTCCGCGAGCCGAAGGGCGCTCTTCAGATCCGCGGCGCCTCGGCGAACAACCTCCGGGACGTCGACGTCGACCTCCCGCTCGGCGTCCTCGTGGCCGTGACCGGCGTGGCGGGCTCGGGCAAGAGCTCGCTCGTCCAGGGGTCCATTTCGGCGGAGGAGGGCGTGGTGTTCGTGGACCAGGGCGCTATCAAGGGCTCCCGGCGCTCGAACCCGGCCACCTACACGGGCCTGCTCGAGCCGATCCGCAAGGCCTTCGCCAAGGCCAACGGCGTCAAGCCGGCGCTCTTCAGCAACAACTCCGAGGGTGCGTGCCCCACCTGCAAGGGCGCGGGCGTGGTCTACACGGAGCTGGGGTTCATGGACACCGTCTCCACGCCCTGCGATGACTGCGAGGGCCAGCGCTTCATGGCCTCGGTGCTCGAATACCGCCTCGGCGGCCGGACCATCGCCGAGGTCCTCGGGATGTCCGTGGCCGAGGCCAAGGCGTTCTTCTCCGAGGGGGAGACCCGCATACCGGCCGCCCTCAGGATCCTCGAGAGGCTCGACGACGTGGGGCTCGGCTACCTCAAGATCGGCCAGCCGCTCACGACCCTCTCCGGCGGCGAGCGCCAGCGCCTCAAGCTCGCCACGCACATGGCGGACAAGGGCGGCGTGTACGTCCTCGACGAGCCGACCACGGGACTGCACCTCGCGGACGTCCAGAACCTGCTCGAGCTCCTCGACCGGCTCGTGGACGCGGGCAAGTCCGTCATCGTCATCGAGCACCACCAAGCCGTCATGGCCCATGCGGACTGGATCGTGGACATCGGGCCGGGTGCTGGGCACGACGGCGGCCGGGTGGTCTTCGAGGGAACGCCCGCGGAGCTCGTGGCCGAGGACTCGACGCTGACCGGGCGGCACCTCGCTGAGTACACCGCGGCCACCCGTTGACAGACGGTGAACAATAGATGAGACAGAGCTCGACACCGATTCGACGCGAGGAGGCTCGGCATGGCTGAGCAGAAGAACGGAACCGGAAATCAGGGCGGGAATCCCAGCATCAAGGACCCAGAGATGTACGAGGAGCTCGTCAAGCAGGGCGAGTCCGAGGAGAAGGCGGCGCGCATCTCCAACGCCGCCGCGAAAGAGGGCCGCTCCTCCGTGGGCCGCAAGGGCGGCGAGTCCGGATCCTACGAGGACTGGACGGTGGACGAGCTGAGAGACCGGGCCAAGGAGATCGGCGTGGAGGGATACTCCGACCTGCGCAAGGAGGAGCTCATCTCGGCCCTCCGGAACTCCTAGGGGGACTCGGTGCCGGGAACGCACCTCCCGCACGAGCAGGAGCACGAGCAGGAGCAGGCGCGGCAGGGCCGTCACGAGACGCCGGACGAGCAGCGGGACCGCCAGTGGACCGACCTCCTCCAGGAGCTGCGCGTCATGCAGACGGGGACGCAGATCCTGGCGGGGTTCCTCCTTACGCTGCCGTTTCAGCAGCGGTTCGGGGAGCTGGACGCGACGGCGCGGGCGATCTACCTCGCCACGCTGCTCGTGACCGTCTCGACGGCGATCCTCATGCTCGTCCCCGTGGCGATGCACCGCCGTCTCTTCGGCCGCCACGTCAAGGACCGGCTCGTCGCCTCGGGCCACCTCGTCTTGAGGGCGGTCCTCGTGCTCGTCGGCCTGCTGCTGCTCGGCGTGGCCTCCCTTGTGGCGTACGTCGTGGTGGGCCCCGCGGCCGCCGTCGTCGTCGCGCTGCTCTTCGGCGCGAGTCTCGTCGGGGCGCTCGTCGTCTATCCCTCGCGGGTGCTGCGCCGCGGCGGAGGCGGCCGGGGCTGATTCACGCCGCCCGGCGGATGTCCTAGGCTGTGAAGGGACAAAGGGGTGTGGCTTCGAACACACCCACGCGAGCAGAGGGGGAACGATCATGGAAGAACTGTCAGGCGAGCCCGTCCAGGTGTCCACGCACCTCAGCGAGGGCGAGTGGACCCCTGAGACGGTCGAAGCGCTCATCGCCTCCTACAAGGAGCAGCTCATCAGCATGGGCGCCACCGTGCCCGAGCTCCGGACGGACGTGGACGAGCTCGACGACGGCTCCGTGGACGTCCGCGTCTCGTGGCACCACCACGGCGTGCGGAGCTTCGACGACTTCAGCGGTCCCGTGGCCCCGGTTCCCGTGGGCAGCGGCGCGGACGGCGTCACCGGCCCCGTCGACGAGCACCAGCGCCTCGACGGCCGCACCACGGAGGGCTCCAGCGGACTGGGCTCCGTGTACGGGGAGGCGGACCGCTCCGCGCACGAGTCGGCGCCCGGTGACCGCCGGGCCGCCCTCGACGACCCGACGGTGACCCCGCAGGTGCGCAACGCCGCCGTCGTCACCGATGCCGAGGGCAACACGCACCTCGAATCGCGCTGACGCGCTCTGCACGCCCTGAGACGGCAGAAGGCCCCGCCCCGGTCAGAACGGGGGCGGGGCCTTCCCCTTGTCTCGCGGTGCTGTGTTTCCCTTGACCGGCGCCGTGCTTCCTTCTGGCGGCGCTGTACGTGGGTCAGCCCTACGGGATGGCGTTCATCTCGCGGGCGATCTCCGCCGTGAGCTCGTTCGGCTCCTCCTCGAGGTGCTCCTCGTGCGAGTCCCGGGAGGAGCGGTCCAGGCCTCGGGCGCCGGCGGTCGCCTGGAAGCGGAGCAGGGCCATGTCGTTCGGGCCCGTGAGGACGCTGAGCTTGCCGTCCCCGTTGAGGTCGACGGAGACGGGCGACTCGCTGATCACTCCGTCCCCGTCGAAGTCCAGGGGGAGGTCGGCCCGCCCCTTGCGCAGCTTCCCGCCCGTCTTGAAGACGGCCTCATAGCCCTTGGCGGTGCCGCCGATGCCCTTCTGCTCGTTGAGCGCGCTCTCGTCCAGGGGGCCGAACACGCGCATCGAGTAGCCCCGGTAGCGCTTTCCGCCCGGCTTGGGGACACCGGTGAGCTGGTAGCGGTAGTTCATGACGCTGAAGTAGTTGGGCTTGTAGTTGAGAGAGTCGTCGCCGCCGTGGCCGAGGCCCAGGTTGTGGCCGAACTCGTGGATGAACGTGCCAACGCGAACGGCGGAGGAGGCCTGTCCCCAGAAGCGCGGCCCCACCGTGACGAGGAACTCCCGCCCGTTGAGCCACGCGATCCCGGAGGAGCTCCCCGTTCCGTAGCTGTCCGCCCAGACCATGTAGTGGAAGAGGCCCTTGCGGTTCGGATCCGAGTTCTCGCCGCGCAGCGTGACGACATCGCGAATGCCGCCGTCCAGGTTCCGGTGCTCGATCTGGGTTCCGCCGCCTCCGAGGTTGTACTTGGCGCTGCGGAGTGGGCCGGCGTCCAGGTGGAGGCTGATGCCGCGCGTGCCGTCCGGGTTGCGGACCGGGAGGTGGGCGAAGACCTGGACGATCTCGTCCAGCTCCGCCTCGCTGGCCATGAGGCCGGGCATCTCGTCCATCTCGACGAAGATGTCCTTGCGGTGCGGGTGCGCGCCGAGCGCGGGGAAGTCGATGTCGACGACGCCGTCTCCGTCCGCGTCATAGCCGTTCGCCTCCCAGGCGTCGGGGATGCCGTCGCCGTCGAGGTCCGCGGTGCTTGCGGCAGGTTCTGGAGCGGCGCTGACCGGCCCCGCGGGGGAGAGGAGCAGGGAGGCACAGATGACGAGGGCGAGGGCGGCGCGTCCGGCGTGCCGGATGGGGGAGTGAGCAGGCACAGGGGTCTCCTGGGGTCGTTCGAGAGTTGTCAGTACAGTGTACTGTTATTGCAACGGTTCGTCTGAACAACTCTCATGCCCCCTCAGGAGCCCTCTCCATGACCCCAGAGCCCACTCAGATCCGCGTCCCCGGCCCTGCCGTGCATCCCTCGCGCCGGGAGGTCGCCCGCGGGGCCGCCTGGGCTGCGCCGGCCGTGGTGCTGTCCACCGCCGCCCCGGCCGCTCAGGCCTCTCTCCCGCCCGTCACCGCGCGGCACGGCGTCTTCGTCCAGGTGGTCGATGCCGACCCGGGGAACGAGTTCGAGACGGCCATCGGCGTCGCCTCGTATCTCGGCGCCGTTTCGGACTCCTCCGGCAGCGTTTCCGGACCGCCCGGGGCGCTCGCGGTGGGGAGCGGCTCGTTCACCCCGGGCGGCTCGCTCGGCAGCCAGGACGGCCTCTACGGCGGCAGCGGACTCTGGATCTCGGCTCCGGTGGGACCGGATGGAGAGTTTGTGGCCGGAACCTCGACGCTCAAGGCAGGGGCCCAGATCCGTCAGAGCTACACGGCCACCTTCCCCGAGGGGTGGGATGCCTACGAGCCCATCAACTGGGCGCCGGGGGTCCGCGAGACCCGTTCGCGGGCCGGCGCGGCAACCGGCCTGCGCGAGTCCCTGAACGGCGCGGCGTACACCGTCTCCTATTCCCAGGGGGAGGTGCAGGGGAACGTCTGGACGGGGAGCATCACCATCACGCTGCTCGAGCCGCTCGTCGTCTCCGGCCCGGACACCCCCTACGGCCAGGTGCTCACGAGCCAGTCGCCGGTCTTCTACGACGCGCATGTGCTCGCCTCCTTCGCCTCCACGGTCACGGTCGCAAGCGGAGTCATCGAGGTGCAGCCTGCGGATCCGGGGGTGGCGAGGAGCACGGTGGTCATCGCGGACGAGTCCGCCCAAGCTGAGCTCACGGCTCCGCAGTTCCCCTGACCTCCCGGCACAGCTGACATCCGTTCGCAGGAGGCTCCGAGGGAGCGCCGATACGCTGGAGGCATGCGTTTGGCCCGCCCCTCCCTCCTCGACGAGTCCGCTGCCGTGACGGCGCGCAGGCTCCTGGGGTGCGAGCTCCGCCGCGGAGGCGTGGCGGTGGAGATCACCGAGGTGGAGGCCTACGAGGGGGAGGCGGACCCGGCCTCCCACGCCTGGAAGGGCCCCAACCGCAAGAACGCCGTCATGTTCGGCCCGGCCGGCCGGCTCTACACGTACTCGATGCACGGCCACACGTGCTGCAACGTGGTCTGCTCCCCGGAAGGCGTCGCCCGGGCCGTCCTGGTTCGCGCCGGCCGCGTGGTCGCCGGGCTCGAGGAGGCCCGTTCCCGCCGCCCCGGCGTGGAGGACGCCCGTCTGGCCCGCGGTCCGGGCTGCCTGACGCGCGCGCTCGGCATCACCATGGAGGACTCGGCCGCGGAGCTCCTCAGCCCGGACTCGCCCGTGCAGCTCTGGGCCCCGGACCGCGATTCGGGCGCCGCGGGGGAGGCGCCGGACGCGCGCGCCGTCGTCGTCGGCCCCCGTGTGGGAGTGCCGCGCGCGGAGGAGGAGCCGCTGCGCTTCGCCTTCGCCGGAGACCCCACGGTCTCCGCGTTCCGCCGGGCCGCTCGGTCCGCGAGCCAGACGGCCGGGGAGGCCGCGGGAAGAGGCGCTGGGGCATGAACTGGCAGGATCGCGTCAACGCGTTCACGGATGACCGGGACCGGGCGGACGGCCGGGACGCTCCCGAGCGCACGTGGAGCGCGCCCGCGGGGGAGATCCGCGGCTGGCTGGACGGGGACGTCGCCCGCGCCACCGGGATTCCCTATGCCACGGCCGAGCGGTTCGGCCGGCCCGTCCCCGCGGAGCCGAGCGCCGAGCCCGTCGAGGCCCGGAGGTGGGCGCCCGCCTGCCCGCAGGTGCCCATGGACATCCTCGAGAAGCTCCTCTGGCATCCGGACGCGGGCATGGAGGAGGACGAGGCCTGCCTCAACCTCTCCGTGACGGTTCCTGCGCACGCGGACCCGGCCGGATCGCTGCCCGTCATGGTCTGGATCCACGGCGGCTCCTACACGGCCGGCGCCGGAGACGCGCACGTGTTCGAGGCGGCGCCGATCGTCAGCGAGCAGGACGTCATCGTCGTGAGCGTGACGTACCGGCTCAGCATCCTCGGGTATCTCGGCTGGGAGGGCGGGCGCCCCGCGAACCTCGGCCTGCTGGACCAGATCGAGGCGCTGCGCTGGGTGCGCCGGAACATCGCGGCCTTCGGCGGGGACCCGGAGAACGTGACCGTGTTCGGGCAGTCGGCCGGCGCGGATGCCGCCGCGCACCTCATGATCGCCCGCGGCGCGGAGGGGCTGTTCGCCAAGGCGATCCTCCAGTCCGCCCCGCTGGGGATCATGCCCAACCGCTCGAGGATGACGGCCCTCATGGCCCGCGAGGCCTCCCGGACGGAGGACAACGCCCCGCTCGCCGAGATCCTGGGGAGCGAGGAGCGCGTGGCGCGCTGGGCGCTCCCGTTCGGCCTCCGCGGAGCCATGCCCTTCGGCGTCCAGTACGGCTTCGACCCGCTTCCCGCGGAGGAGGAGCTCGACGACGCCTGGCGGGACGCCGCCTCCCGCGTGCAGATCATGATCGGCCACACCGCCCGCGAGGCCTCGCTCTTCACGGGCGAAGTGCCGGGGATGCACCGGTTCGCCCGGCAAGCGAGGATCGGGGAGGCCATCTCCGAGGGGCTCGTCACCGCGCTGACCCGTCGGATCTACGCGGATCCGGCCCACGCCTTCGCCGCCCGTCACGCGGATGCCGGTGGCCGGGGAGTGCAGTACGTCATCGACTGGGGGCCCGAGGGGTCTCCGTACAAGGCCGCCCACACGATTGAGCTGCCGCTGCTCCTGGGGTCCCGCCCGGCGTGGGAGAAGGCCGCGCTCATCGCCGGGGCGGTCTGGGAGGACGTGGAGCCGCAGGGGATGATGCTGCGCTCGCTCTGGGCGCGCTTCGCCCGCACGGGCACGGTGGAGCTCGAGTCCTACCCCGGGCTCATCCGGTTCGGGCCGCTCGAGACCCCGCCGGACTGAGGCCTGCTCGCGTTGCATAGGTAAGTTATGATATAAACTGTTCCATGGAAAACGCGACGCCAGACCGCCTCGCCGAGCACCTCCAGGGGACGCTCGAGCTCCTCGTCCGCCGCCTCCGCGCAGACGCCGCTGACGAGGCCCTCTCCCAGTCCGCCGCCGGCCTCATGGTCCGCCTGGACCTCAACGGCCCGCAGCGGATCATGCACCTCGCCCGCCAGGAGGGCGTGTCCCAGCCGGCCATGACGCAGTCCGTGGACCGCCTCGAGCGGGAGGGCCTCGTGGAGCGCCATCCTTCGGCTGAGGACCGCCGCGCCGTCGTCGTCGAGCTGACGGACGCCGGACGCGAGACGCTCCAGGCCCGCCGCGCCCGCCGCCGCGCCAAGCTCTCCGGCTACCTGGCGGAGCTGGACGCGGAGGACCAGACGAAGATCGCCGCGGCGATCCGGCCCCTCGAGCGGTTCTCGGACGTCGTGGCGGCGGCTGCGCGCCCCTGCCCGACGGGAAAGGAGACCGCGTGACCCGGGCGCCCTCCGTCGAGGCCGGCACAGAGTCCGCCCGGGGTGCCGAGACCGCCCGGGGCGCCGAGGCCGCACCCGCCGCGCGCCGCACCCCGAAGCCGTCCCTCCTCGACCAGCCGAAGGCCGTCTGGGCCGTGGCATTCGCGTGCGTCATCTCCTTCATGGGGATCGGGCTCGTGGACCCGATCCTCCCGGCCATCTCGCACGGCCTCCAGGCCAGCCCCGCGCAGGTCTCGCTCCTGTTCACGAGCTACCTCGTGGTCACGGCCATCGCCATGCTCGGCGTCGGCTGGCTCTCCAGCCGGATCGGCTCCAAGTGGACGCTCATCACGGGGCTCGCGCTCATCGTGGTCTTCGCGGGACTCGCGGGACTCTCGAGCTCGATCAACGGCATCATCGGCTTCCGCGGCGGCTGGGGGCTGGGCAACGCGATGTTCATCGCGACGAGCCTCGCCGTCATCGTCGCCTCCGCGCGGGGCGGCTTCTCCGGCGCCATCATCCTCTACGAGGCGGCGCTCGGCATCGGCATGGCCACGGGGCCGCTCCTCGGCGGCCTCCTGGGCGGGATCAGCTGGCGCGGCCCGTTCCTCGGCGTCTCCGTGCTCATGGGCATCGCGCTCGTGGCCACCCTGCTCTTCATCCCCAAGCTGCCGAGGCCCGCGGTCAAGACGGACCTCAGCGCGCCCCTCAAGGCGCTCTCCCACCGCGGCCTCCTCACGATGGGCATCGTGGCGCTCCTCTACAACTGGGGCTTCTTCACGATGCTCGGCTATGCCCCGTACCCCATGCACCTCGAGGCGATGCAGCTCGGCCTCGTCTTCACCGGGTGGGGGCTCCTCGTGGCGGTCTTCGCCGTCTTCCTGGCCCCGATGCTCCAGCGGCGATTCGGGACAGCGGCCACGCTCTACGCCAATCTGCTCGTGCTGGCCGTGCTCATGCTCGTCATCGCGCTCGGCGTGGACACGCCGGGGATCGTCATGGCTGCGGTGGTCCTCTCCGGCGCCTGCATCGGCGTGAACAACACGCTGACCACCCAGGCCGTCATGCTCGTCTCGCCCGTGGACCGCGCGGTGGCGTCCTCCGCGTACGGCTTCGTCCGCTTCATCGGAGGCGGCCTGGCGCCGTTCTTCGCGGGCAAGATCGCAGAGGCCACGAACACCTCCATGGCCTTCATCGTGGCGGCTGCGGCCTTCTTCCTCGCCGTGCCCGTTCTCGCGAGCGGCCACCGCCTGGTCACTGCGGCGGAGCAGGCGGAGGAGTCCTCGCGTGCCGACGACGACGAAGACGCCGAGCTCGCCCTCGACGCCGTGGAGGGGAGCGAGGCGTAGCGGAGGCAGCTCCTCCGGCGGCTCCGAGAGGACGTTCAGGCTGTGTTCAGGTAAGATCGTCGCCAATCGGAGTGCTGTGAATCACAGTGTGTGACTGCTGCGGCTCCGGGGACTCACCGCTCGCGAAAGGGGCCTCCGCATGTCCGCGCAGACCTACCAGCTCATCGCCATCCTCGTGTACTTCGGGGCGATGGTCTTCATCGGCTTCTGGGCCAACCGGAAGAACAACGACCTCGACGACTACCTCCTCGGCGGCCGAGGGCTGACCCCCGGCGTCGCCGCCCTCTCGGCCGGTGCCTCGGACATGTCCGGCTGGCTGCTCATGGGCCTGCCGGGCGCCCTCTACATGGGCGGGCTCTTCGAGGCGTGGATCGCCGTGGGCCTCACGATCGGCGCCTGGCTCAACTGGAAGTTCGTGGCTCCCCGCCTGCGGGCCTACACCGAGGTGGCGCACAACTCGATCACGGTGCCCTCCTTCTTCGACAACCGTCTGCGCGGCTCCGGCCCGCAGATCAGCCGGGTGCTGAGGATCGTCGCCGGGCTCGTCATCCTCGTCTTCTTCACCTTCTACGTCTCCTCCGGCATGGTCGCCGGCGGCACCTTCTTCCAGGCGTCCTTCGCGGACCTGTTCAAGGCCAGCTCGCCGGAGGCGGCGTACCTCCAGGGCATGCTGCTCGTGGGCGGCATCACGGTGCTGTACACGCTCTTCGGCGGCTTCCTCGGCGCGACGTTCACGGACGTGGCCCAGGGTCTGCTCATGCTGGCCGCGCTCATCCTCGTCCCGATCGTCGGCATCATCCAGCTCGGCGGCCCCGCGCACGTCTACCAGGAGGTCATCGCGGTCAAGCCGCACGCCTTCTCCCTCGTGGCCGGCGGCACGCTCATCGGCGGCATCTCCGCCGCCGCCTGGGGCCTCGGGTACTTCGGACAGCCGCACATCATCGTCCGCTTCATGGCCCTGCGCTCTGCTGCGGACGCGGCGGCCGGCCGGCGCATCGGCATCGGCTGGATGCTGCTCACCGTGCTCGGCGCCACGAGCACGGCGCTCGTGGGCATCGCCTACTTCGCCACGCACCCGCAGGCGAAGCTCACGGACGCGAAGTCGGCCGAGTCCGTCTTCCTGGACCTCTCGCAGATCTTCTTCCACCCGCTCATCGCCGGATTCGTCCTGGCCGCCGTCCTCGCGGCCATCATGTCCACGATCTCGAGCCAGCTCGTCGTCTCCTCCTCGGCCCTCGTGGAGGACCTCGCCTCGATGGTCTTCAACCGGCCGCTCTCCCCGCGGGCGAGCCTGTGGCTGGGCCGCGCCGGCGTGCTCTGCGTGGCGCTCATCGCGATGCTCCTGGCCCTCAACCCGAACAGCAGCATCCTCAAGCTCGTGGCCTTCGCTTGGGCCGGGTTCGGCGCGGCCTTCGGCCCCGTGGTCATCCTGTCCCTCTACTGGCGCCGCCTCTCGGCGTGGGGCGCTCTCGCCGGCATTGTGACGGGATCCGTGACCGTGTTCGCCTGGAAGGGCCTCGGCACGGACGTGTACGAGATCATCCCGGGGTTCATCGTCTGCGGCCTCGTCGCCGTCGTCGTCTCGCTCTTCACCTTCCGCCCGCACGCGGAGACGGACGCGGAGTTCAACGAGGCCGTCCGCCTCGCCGAGGCTCCGGCCCTGCGCGGCTGAGAGCCGAGAGGACAGGAGCCGAGCGAACAGGAGAGGGGCCCGCACGCCTGAGCGTGCGGGCCCCTCGACTGCGGTCTCCGGCGTCGGCCGCCGGGCCTCGGAGGCTAGAAGCCGAGGTTGGCGTTGTCGTACACCGCGGTGTTGTTCGCCTTGTTGGGATCGACCGTGCCCTGCGGCACCGAGGTCTCCTCGATGGTCACCTTGTCACGGGTGCCGTTGAGGTAGTGGTGGTTGGACCAGAGGCCGTTCACGCTCTTGCCCACGCCCAGCGGACGGTTCAGCGTCACGATGTAGCTGTTGTTGTCCGTGGGATCCTGCTGGGCGGTGCACGCCTGGAGGTCCGGGCAGGTCACCGTGTGGCCCGAGCGGGACGCGGAGCCGTCCAGTGCGCTGAAGTGCACCTTGAACTGCGTTCCCGTGGGCAGCGCCTGCGGGCCGTTGTTGGCGATCTTGAACGAGCCGGCCGTCATGAGGCCCTGCACCGGGGCGCCGCTCTTGATGGAGACGGCGGCGTCCGCCGTCGTGGACGGGGTGGCTGCGTTCGCGGCGGGGGCCGCGACGGCCGCTCCGGCCGCGAGAAGGGCTGCTGCTGCGGTGATGGTCTTCTTCATCATGGTTCGACCTTCCTTCCGGGGATGTCGGCGCGTTCGGGGGAACGCGCTCGACCCTCACCTTTGCGGAGGTCTGTCCCTGGGTCAAGCTACTGCAAAGTTCAATCATTCAGCGTCCGCTCGGGCTCTGCGCACCCGAGGGATCAGCTTGACAGCCGTGACAGCAAGGGCGACGACGGCGACGACGACCGCCAGCAGCCACGGAGTCCGCAGCCACGCCCAGACCACGGCCATGCCGACTGTCCCATAGACAACTCCCCACATCGCCGCGCCGAACAGCATGGCCGGGACCCAGCGGGTCAGCGGCATGCGGGTGAGGCCCGTCGTCGTGATGACGGCGGTCTGGAAGCCGATGGTGAGGAAGCAGAACGGCACGGCCAGGACGCCCCAGCGGTTGACGAACCGCTCGGCACGGCGGAACGCAGGGGAGTCGAAGGAGCGCCGGATGCGCTCGAGGCGGCGGCCGCCCGCTGACGCGAGGCGGCCGAGGGCGTACACCAGGCTCGAGCGGAGGACGGCGACGCCGAAGAAGAAGAGGATCGCCCACCCCACGTGGAGGCTCTGGATCCAGTCATGCATGAGCCGATTCTATCTCCAGCGCCGCACAGCCGGCTCGGCCCGGGTCAGGCCCAGGGATGCTCGGCGATGGGGGAGGAGCCGTCGTTGAACTCGATCGTGAGACCGTGCGTGTTCTGGTCCCCGAGCGTCTCCGCGATGACACGCGCCACGTTGCCGCGGGAGACCTTGCCGCCCTCGAGGGTGGAGTCCTTGCGGTCGAGACGGACGTCGATCTTGCCGGACGGCTCGTCCTCGGTGAGCATGCTGGGGCCGAGGATGGTCCAGTCGAGCGGCGAGCTGCGGAGGTGGTCGTCCGCGTCCGCCTTGGCCTGGGCGTAGGTGTGGAAGTCGTTGTCCTCGGGGACCCCGTGCTCCTGGCTGGCGCCGAAGTAGGAGACCATGAGGAAGCGGCGGACGCCGCGGTTCATCGCGGCCTCGACGGTCTGGACGGCCGCCTCGCGGTCCACGGCCTGCGTCCGCTCCGGGCTGCCTCCGCCCGCGCCTGCCGACCAGACGACGGCGTCGTAGTCCGCCACGAGGTTGGCGAGCTGCTCGGGGCTCATGCGCTCCACGTCCGCCTCGACGAACTCGGCGCCCGCGGCCTCGATGTCCGCGGCGTGGTCCGGGTTGCGGGCCGCACCGGCCACGCTCCAGCCCTTCTCCGCGAGGAGCGGGGCCGCGAGCAGGGCCACCTTGCCGTGTCCTCCGATGATGAGTGCGCGCTTCATGTCCGGGTCCTCCTTCCGAGGGCGCCCTTCCACCGGGCGTCCCGACGGGTCGCGTTGCTGTCTTTGTTTGGAACCTTATCGAAGGCGTCCCTGGGGAGACAGGGGAGCAGCGCCCTTCGTCCACCGGCGAACGCGTGGTGTGCGTCCGGCGGGACTGGGGGCGCCGGGGACAGCGTACGGAGGGGCTTGGGGCGCCGGGGCCGACGGCGGACGCAGAAGGGCCCGGGAAGCAGCATGCTTCCCGGGCCCCTCGGGCGAGCGGATCAGGCGTCCGGCTCGCTGTGCGTCAGACGCGCTCCTTGAGGCCGTCGATGGCCTTGTTGAGCGTGGCGGACGGACGCATGACCGCGGAGGTCTTCTGCTCGTCCGGACGGTAGTAGCCGCCGATGTCCGCATGCTTGCCCTGGACCTCGAGGAGCTCCTTGACGATCTGGTCCTCGCCGGAGGCCAGCGCGTCCGCCACGGGGGCGAACTTGGCCGCGAGGTCCTCGTCGTCCTTCTGCGCCGCGAGCTCCTGCGCCCAGTAGAGGGCCAGGTAGTAGTGGCTGCCGCGGTTGTCGATCTCGCCGGCCTTGCGGCTCGGGGACTTGTTCTCGTTGAGGAACGTCTCCGTGGCGCGCTCGAGCGTGGAGGCGAGCACCTGTGCGGAGGCGTTGCCGTCCTTCTCGCCCGCGTGGCGGAAGGACTCCGCGAGGGCCATGAACTCGCCGAGCGAGTCCCACCGCAGGTGGTCCTCCTCGATGAGCTGCTGGACGTGCTTCGGGGCGGAGCCGCCGGCGCCCGTCTCGAAGAGGCCGCCGCCGTTGAGCAGCGGGACCACGGAGAGCATCTTCGCGGAGGTGCCGAGCTCGAGGATCGGGAACAGGTCCGTGTTGTAGTCGCGGAGCACGTTGCCCGTCACCGAGATGGTGTCCTCGCCGCGGCGGATGCGCGCGAGCGAGTAGGCCGTGGCCTCCTCCGGGGACTTGATGCTGATCTCGAGGCCGTCCGTGTCCTGGTCCTTGAGGTACGCCTCGACCTTCTCGATGAGGCTGCGGTCATGCGCGCGGGACGGGTCCAGCCAGAACACCGCGGGGGTGTTCGAGGCGCGGGAGCGCGTCACGGCGAGCTTGACCCAGTCGCGGACCGGGACGTCCTTGGTCTGGCAGGCCCGCCAGATGTCCCCGGCCTCGACCTCGTGCTGCATGAGCACCTCGCCCGCCTGGTTCACCACCTGGACGGTGCCGTCCGCGGGGATCTCGAAGGTCTTGTCGTGCGAGCCGTACTCCTCGGCCTTCTGCGCCATGAGGCCGACGTTCGGGACGGAGCCCATCGTCGTCGGGTCGAAGGCACCGTTGGCCCGGCAGTCCTCGATGACCGTCTGGTACACGCCCGCGTAGGAGCTGTCCGGGATGACGGCGAGGGTGTCCTGCTCCTCGCCGTTCGGGCCCCACATGTGGCCGGAGGTGCGGATCATGGCCGGCATCGAGGCGTCCACGATGACGTCCGAGGGCACGTGCAGGTTGGTGATGCCCTTGTCCGAGTTGACCATCGCAAGCTCGGGGCCCTCGGCGAGGCCCTGCTCGATGCCCTTCTTGACGCCCTCCGCCACGGACGGCTCCAGCGCGTCCAGCCCGGAGAGGATGGAGGCGAGGCCGTTGTTGGGGGAGAGGCCGGCGGCGGCGAGCTGCTCGCCGTACTGCTCGAACACCTGCGGGAAGAACGCGCGGACCACGTGGCCGAAGATGATCGGGTCAGAGACCTTCATCATCGTGGCCTTGAGGTGGACCGAGAAGAGGACGCCCTCCTCCTTGGCGCGCTTGACCTGCGCGGCGAGGAACTCGTCCAGCTTCTTGGCGGAGATGAACGTGGCGTCCACGATCTCGTCCTTGAGGACCTTGAGGCCCTCCTTGAGGACCGTGGTGCTGCCGTCCTTGCCGACGAGCTTGAACGTGAGCACGTCGTCCTGCGGGAGGATGACGGACTGCTCGTTCGAGCGGAAGTCGTCCTGGCCCATGGTGGCCACGTTGGTCTTCGAGTCCTTGCTCCACGCGCCCATCGAGTGCGGGTGCTTGCGGGCGTAGTTCTTGACCGAGAGGGGAGCGCGGCGGTCCGAGTTGCCCTCGCGCAGCACCGGGTTGACGGCGGAGCCCTTGACCTTGTCGTAACGGGCCCGGATGTCCTTCTCATCGTCCGTCTTCGGCTCGTCCGGGTAGTCCGGAAGGTCGAAGCCCTTGCCCTGGAGCTCCTTGACGGTGGCCTTGAGCTGCGGCACCGAGGCCGAGATGTTCGGGAGCTTGATGATGTTGGCCTCAGGCGTCTGGGCCAGCCGGCCCAGCTCGGCGAGGGAGTCCGGCACCTGCTGCTCCTGCGGGAGGCGGTCCGCGAACTGAGCGATGATGCGGCCGGCCAGCGAGATGTCACGCGTCTCCACGGCCACGCCGGCGGTCGAGGCGTAGGCCTCGATGATCGGCAGGAGGGAGAACGTGGCGAGCATCGGCGCTTCGTCCGTCTTGGTGTAAATGATGGTTGCCATAGTGTGGGCGTCTCTCCAACTTCACTCGGGACCACGGCGCGCGTCCCCGCGGGACGGCGCGCCCATATACGTGTCACTGTATCGGACGGGCCGGGGTCCGCGGCGGGCCTCCGGGCGCCCTGTGGACAGCGCGGACTACTCGATCTTGCCGATGGGCTCCTTCTTCTCCGCCTGGAACCTGTCCTCGGTGCGGCCGAGCGCCCAGTACGCAGAGATCGAAAGGTCCTCCTTGGGCACCCCGCGCTCGCGGAGCAGGCGGCGGAGGGCCTTGATGCCGCCCCGCTCTCCGTGGGCGAAGACCTGGAGGGGCCCTTCCGGCCACTCGCCTCCGAGCGCGGGGAGGACGGCATCGACGAGCCGCTCCTCGCTGTGCCCGGCGCCGTCGCGCAGCAGCCACCGCACCTCGACGCCCTCCGGGGCGTCCAGCTCGACGACGTCCTCCGCGCTCTCTGCCTCGACGACGACGAGCCCCCGGGCGCCCGGCCCCATGAACTCGACGCCCCGGCTGATGGCGGGCACGGCGGACTCGTCCCCGAGGAGGAGGTGGAACGCGTCCGGCCGAGGAGCGTAGCGGCCGCCGGGCCCCTGGAGGAGGAGGCGGTCGCCCGGCTCGGCGCGCTGGGCCCAGGGGCCTGCAAGACCCTCGTCCCCGTGGGTGACGAAGTCGATGGCCAGCTCCTTGTTGACCGGGTCCACCGCGCGGATCGTGTAGGTGCGTGTCACCGGCACCTGGTCCGCGGGCAGCGAGGCGCGGGCCTGCGCGAGGTCCAGCTTCTCCGCCGGAACCGTGCCGTCCTGGTTGAAGAGCAGCTTGACGTACATGTCCGCGAACTCGTTGGCAGGGAAGGACTCGAACTCCGGACCCCCGAGGAAGACCCGGACCATGTGCGGGCCGATCCGCTGCGTCTCCGTCACCTCGAGCATCGTCTGCGGCTTGGGCTTCTTCGCGGGCTTCGGCTGGACGGTGCCGCCGCCCTCCGGCTGCTCGGGGCGGTGTTCGGGACGGGCGGTCTCGGTCATCGAGGCTCCTCGGGTTAGGTTCTCCTTACCTCGATTCTAGGGTCTTCGACGTTTCGGGCGGAGCCGGGCTGGTGGTCGTCGTCGCGGGCGTCGTCGTCCTCCGCTTTCCGCGGCCAGATGGTGTAGGAGAGCGCGATGACGAAGCCGATGACGAGACCCCGCCGGATGGTGTCGTGGGTGCTGGTCAAGGCCGTGACGTCCACGCCGTCGAGGGCCAGGTGCTCGAGCACGAGCAGCAGGCCCCAGGAGATGCCGGCCGCGATGACGCCGAGGCCGAAGTTCTTCCAGGCCATGAGGGAGTGCGCGCGTCCCGTGGGCTTGGGCGGCAGGGGAGCGCCCTCGTGCCGTGCCGCCCACCGGTTGTCCATCCAGCGCACGATGGAGTGGCCGAACGCGATGGAGCCGCCGATGTAGAGCGCCGCGAGCGAATGAGCGAACGTGGGCTCCGCTCCTCGCCTGAGATCCACCGCCGTGACGCCGAGGAGCACGAGGTCCACGACGGGTGCCGCGATAAGAAGAGCGGCGCCGAGGCGCTTGCGCCGGAACAGGTAGCGGGCCGCCAGTCCGGCGACGAGGAGCACCCAGAAGGACACCTCGCAGGCGATGATCGTGATGAGAACCAAGTCAGCTCCTGATGGCACGAGTGTGCTAGAACTTTTCTAGCACAACTGTGTCACAACACTGCTGGCGTGTCTACGATGGGCCCATGCCAAAGACCATCGACACAGCCGCTCGCCGAGAAGAGATCGCCGAGGCGCTCTGGGCGGTGGCGAGGGACCGAGGCGTCTCTGCCGTCTCGGTCAGAAGCGTCGCCGAGGAGGCCGGCGTGGCAGTCGGCTCGCTGCGGCACGTCTTCCCCACGCGCGCCGAGCTCATCCAGTTCTCCGCGGAGCTCATGACCCGTCGCGTCGAGGAGAGGATCAAGGCCGAGGCGTCTCGCCCCGGGGACGAGCCGGCGGAATCCGCCCTGCGCGTCCTGCGTCACCTGCTTCCCCTCACGGAGGAGTCCCGGGCGGAGATGGAGGTGAACCTCGCGCTTTTCGCCGAGGCGCCCGCCAACCCGGGGATCCGCACAGTGCGGGACGCCGCCTACAGGGATCTGCGGGAGGTCTGCCGTCTCGTCGTCCGGCGCGTGCGCGGCTGCACCTCAGCCGCCTTCGGGGACGGGCCGGGCGAGGACGAGCCCGAGGCCCGCCGCCTGCACGCCCTCCTGGACGGGCTGGCGCTGCACCTTCTCGCAGACGACGGCGAGCGTGCCGACGCGGAAGTCCTCCGGGTGCTCCGCGCAGAGATCGAGGCCCTGGCGGACTGACTGGCCGCCAGAGCCTCAGGGGAGCGGCCGTCAGCCGAGCTCGACGACCATCTTGCCCGTGTTCCCGCCGGAGAAGAGCTCGAGGAAGGCGCCGACGGCGTTCTCGAGGCCGTGGCGGACCGTGGTCTGCCACTGGACCTTGCCCTCGGCGACCCAGGGGAGCACGTGCTTGTAGAACTCCGCCTGGTGGTCCTTCTGGTAGCCGCCGATCGTGAAGCCCTGCAGCTTGAGGCCCTTGATGATGGCGAGGGCCAGGTTGCGCGGGCCAGGGGCCGGCTCGGCGGTGTTCATCTGCGAGATGGCGCCGCACATGACCACGCGTCCGCCGCGGCGCATGGCGCCGAGGGCGGCCTCAAGGGTCTCGCCGCCGACGTTGTCGAAGTAGACGTCCACGCCCTCCGGCGCCGCCTCGGCGAGCTGGCCGGCGATGTCCCCCTTCTTGTAGTCGATGACGGCGTCGAACCCGAGGGACGTCGCGTACTCGCACTTCTCCGGGCCGCCGGCCGAGCCGATAACCCGCTTGGCGCCGAGGAGCTTCGCGAACTGGCCCACGGCGGAGCCCACCGAGCCGGCCGCCGCGGAGACGAAGACCGTGTCGCCCTCCTTGAACTCGCCGATGACCGTGAGGCCCACCCAGGCCGTCAGGCCGGTCATGCCGAGGATGCCGAGGTAGGCGGCCTCGGGGGCCTTCTCAGTGTCGACGGGCGTGACCATCTCGGCGTCGAGCACCACGTAGTCCCGCCAGCCGTAGAAGTGGAGGACCCTGGTGCCCACCGGCAGATCGTCCGAGCGCGAGGCGATGACCTCTCCGACGGCGCCGCCGGTGAGCGGTTCTCCGATCTCGAAGGGCGGGATGTAGGACTCGCGGTCGTCCATGCGGCCGCGCATGTAGGGGTCCACGCTCATGGTGGTGTTCTTGATGAGGACCTGCTCGGCGTTGAGCTCCCAGAGGTCGAGGGTCTTCATCTCGAAGTCGGACTCGCTCGGCGCGCCCTTGGGGCGGGCCGCGAGCGTCACGGCGCGGGTCTGGGTGGGAAGGCTGCTGTCAGTCATCGGGGCTCCTTGGCGGGGTGTGCAGGCGGTTCGGAAAGGCGCTGGGGCCTGGCGCGGGCGGGCGGAACGCGAGACAATCAGCCCACAGGACGCTTTTGGGAGGCGCGATGTTCTGGATCATCGTCACCGCACTCGTCATCGTCGGCTGCTTCGCGGCGGCGTACCTGCTCTCCGTGGATCGGGGGCTGGCGAACCGAAAGGGCATTCCGCCCGAGAGCCGCAGAGAGCTGGCCGACATCCGGCGGCGGATCGACTCGGGCAGAGGGTTCCCCACCCACTGATCCGCCGCCGCGCGTCGCAAGTGTTACGCGTCGGCGACCGTCACCGTGACGTCGATGTTGCCGCGCGTGGCCTTGGAGTACGGGCACATGGCGTGGGCCGCGTCCGCGAGCTCCTGCGCCGCTTCCTCCTCCATGCCGGGAATCCGGACCGTGAGGGTGACGGCGAGGCGGAAGCCGCCGTCGGACGCGTCCTTGAGGAAGTCCACCTTCGACTCGACGGAGGAATCCTCAACCGAGGACTTCTTCTCCCGGGCCACCGCCTTGAGGGCGCCGTGGAAGCACGCGGCGTAGCCGGCCGCGAAGAGCTGCTCGGGGTTGAAGCCGTTGCCCGAGCCGCCCATCGAGGACGGGGCGGCGAGATCCAGGTCCAGTGCGCCGTCGGAGGTGCGCACGTGCCCGTTGCGGGCGTCGCCGGTGGAGAGGGCGTCGATGGAGTAGAGGACGTCAGACATGGCGTGTCCTTTCTCGAGGGGTTCCGGGGCTGTCCCGGAGGGTCTCATTGCGCACAACAGGGCCCGCAGGGAGTTCATTCCCCGCGGACCCTGCGCCGCCGGAACACGGGCTCCTAGCGCTCCCGCTTGGCGCGGTAGTACTCGATGAGCCCGCGTGTGGAGCCGTCCTGCTCGGCGATGGCCTGCTCGTCGCCTGCGATGGCCGGCGCGAGGTCCTTGGCGAGCTTCTTGCCGAGCTCCACGCCCCACTGGTCGAACGAGTCGATGCCCCAGACGATGCCCTCGACGAACACGATGTGCTCGTAGAGCGCGATGAGCTGGCCCAGCGTAGACGGCGTGAGCTTGGGGCCCATGATCGAGGTGGTCGGCTGGTTGCCGTGGAACGTGCGGGCCGGGACGATCGACTCGTCCACGCCCTCAGCCCGGACCTCGTCCGCGGACTTGCCGAAGGCGAGCGCCTTGGTCTGCGCGAAGAAGTTGGCGAGGAACAGCTCGTGGACGTCCTGGTCCCCGTCTTTCGTCTGGTACGCCGGCGTGGCGAACGCGATGAAGTCGCAGGGGATGATCCGGGTGCCCTGGTGGATGAGCTGGTAGAAGGCGTGCTGGCCGTTGGTGCCCGGCTCGCCCCAGAAGATCTCGCCGGTCTCCGTGTCCACGGTGCTGCCGTCCCACTTCACGGACTTGCCGTTGGACTCCATGGTCAGCTGCTGCAGGTAGGCCGGGAAGCGGTGCAGGTGCTGGTCGTAGGGGAGGACCGCGTGCGTCTCGGCGCCCAGGAAGTTGTTGTCCCAGATGTTGAGCATGCCCATGAGCACGGGGACGTTCTTGTGCAGCGGCGCGGTGCGGAAGTGCTCGTCCATCGCGTGGAAGCCCGCGAGCAGCTCCTCGAACACCTTCGGGCCGAGCACGACGGCGAGGACCGTGCCGATCGCGGAGTCCACCGAGTAGCGGCCTCCCACCCAGTCCCAGAATCCGAACGCGTTCTCCGGGTCGATGCCGAACTTCTCGACCTTGTCCAGCGCCGTGGAGACCGCCACGAAGTGCTTGGCGACGGCGCCGGCCTCCTGCCCCTCGCCGATCGCGCCCTTGGCGCGCAGGCCGTCGAGGAGCCACGCCCTCGCCACGCGCGCGTTGGTGAGCGTCTCGAGCGTGGTGAACGTCTTGGAGGCGACGACGACGAGCGTCGTCTCAGGATCCAGGTCCCCGAGCTTCTCGGCCGCGTCGGTGGGATCGATGTTGCTGATGAAGCGGGCCGAGAGGCGCTCGTTCTTGAGCGGCTTGAGCGCCTCGTAGACCATGACGGGACCGAGGTCCGAGCCGCCGATCCCGATGTTGACCACGGTCTCGATCGGCTTGCCTGTGACGCCCTTCCACTCGCCCGAGCGGACCTTGTCCGCGAAGGCGTAGACCTTCTCCAGGACAGCGTGGACGTCGCGGTCCACGTCCTGGCCGTGCACGGCGAGCTCGGGGGAGGCGTCCTTCGGGCGGCGCAGCGCGGTGTGGAGGACCGAGCGGCCCTCGGTGACGTTGATCTTCTCGCCCGCGAACATCGCGTCCCGGCGCTGCTCCACGCCCACGCTCGAGGCGAGGGAGAGGAGCGCGGTCACGATCTCCTCGTTGACGAGGTTCTTGGAGAGGTCCACGAAGAGGTCCGCGGCCTCGAAGGAGAAGGACTCGGCGCGCCGCGGATCGGCCTCGAACTCGGACCGGAGGTCGATGTCGGCGCTGTCGCGGAGCTCTTCGAGCTCCTGCCAGGCGGGGGTCTCGGTGACGTCTGGAATCGAGGATTCGCTCATGCCTCAATTCTCTCCCTGCCGAGGCGTCTGTCCAGTGCCGCCCGTCACTGGGGAAAGGCGTGATCTACGGCACGACACGCGGGGTCGAGGGGATTCTTCTCCGCCGCCCGACAGGGAAGACGCCCGTTATTCCGCCGGTCTTGGGCCGCGTCCCAGGGGGTGAGACGGGGTTGAGAAGATGTCTGATCACGTGATCCGTCACACAGGTGCCCTTCACTTGGGCTACAGTTGCTTCATTGTGAGCCGCCGCACGTGCCGCAAGCAGGCCGTGCACCCTCCGCAGACAGTC
The DNA here is from genome assembly GCF_020483305.1 of Arthrobacter sp. UM1. Lineage (GTDB taxonomy): Bacteria > Actinomycetota > Actinomycetes > Actinomycetales > Micrococcaceae > Falsarthrobacter. The sequence goes on along the minus strand of NZ_JACWAB010000003.1, from coordinate 39,177 downwards.
CATCCGGGGTCTTCCCGCGTGGCCCCGCGAGGCGGAGGGGCTCCTCATCCTCATCACTCAAGGAGTCGTAATGCGTATCTCGCGTGCATCCAAGATCGTGGGCGTCGCCACGCTGGCCGCCCTCAGCCTGGCCGGCTGCGGCGGCGGAGGGTCCTCGGACTCGTCCGGCGACGCCAACGCGGTCATCACCGTTGACGGAGCGGAGCCTCAGAACCCGCTCGTGCCCACCAACACCGCGGAGACGGGCGGCGGCAACGTCGTCGAGCAGATCTTCAACGGCCTCGTCTCCTATGACGAGAACGGCAAGCCGGTCAACGACCTCGCGCAGTCGATCGAGTCCAAGGACAACAAGACCTGGACCATCAAGATCAAGCCGGGCAAGAAGTTCTCCAACGGGGAGAAGGTCACGGCCAAGAACTTCGTCGACTCCTGGAACTACGGCGCGGCTGCCAAGAACGCGCAGCAGGCCTCGACCTTCTTCGAGCCGATCAAGGGCTATGACGAGGTCTCCGGCGAGGGCTCCACAGCGGACAAGATGTCCGGCCTCAAGGTTGTGGATGACACCACGTTCACCGTGGAGCTCGTCGAGCCGCAGTCCGACTTCCCCCAGCGCCTCGGCTACTCCGCCTACGTCCCGATGCCGGAGTCCGCGTTCAAGGACATGAAGGCGTTCGGCGAGAACCCCGTCGGCTACGGCCCCTACAAGATGAAGGCCAAGGGCGCCTGGCAGCACAACACGCAGATCGAGCTCGTCAAGAACCCGGACTACGACGGTCCGGAGAAGGCGCAGAACGGCGGCATCACGTTCAAGCTGTACCAGAACCCGGACACGGCGTATCAGGATCTCCTCGCCAACAACCTCGACGTCCTGCAGCAGATCCCCACCTCGGCTCTCGCGAACTACAAGTCGGACCTCTCCGACCGCAGCTCGGACAAGCCGTACGCGGGCATCCAGACGATCGCCATCCCGTACTACCTCGACAACTGGAAGGGCGAGGCCGGCAAGCTCCGCCGCCAGGCCCTCTCGCTCGCCATCAACCGCGAGGAGATCACCAAGGTCATCTTCCACGAGACCCGCAAGCCGGCCACCGACTTCACGGCTCCGGTGCTCGAGGGCTACAAGGACCAGCTGCCGGGCTCCGAGAACACGAAGTTCGACGCGAAGAAGGCCAAGGAGCTCTGGGCCCAGGCCGAGAAGATCCAGCCGTACAACAAGTCCCAGAAGCTCACGATCGGCTACAACGCCGACGTGGGAGGCCACAAGAAGTGGGTGGACGCCGTCGCCAACCAGCTCAAGAACAACCTGGGCGTCGAGGTCGAGGGCAAGTCCTACGCCACCTTCAAGGAGGCCCGCACGGACGCCAACGCCGGCAAGCTGACCGGCGCCATCCGCTCCGGATGGCAGGCGGACTACCCGTCCATGTACAACTTCATGGGCCCGACGTTCTCCAAGGGCGCCGCCTCGAACGACTCGCGCTACGACAACCCCGAGTTCCAGGACCTTCTCAAGCAGGGTCTCGGCGCGAAGGACAAGGAGCAGGCCGCCGGCAAGTTCCAGGAGGCCGACTCCAAGCTCCTCGAGGACATGCCCTCGATCCCGCTCTGGTACAACCAGGCGAACGTCGGCTGGTCCGAGAACGTCTCGAACGTCACCACGAGCTGGAACGGCGTTCCGATGTACTACAAGGTCACCAAGCAGGGCTCCTAGTCCTCTGACCGCATCCCAGCCCTCGTGAGCGGAGGGCCGTCCCCGCGGCCCTCCGCTCGGCTGTTCCCACCGAAGGACACCTCCATGAACCACTCCACCCGACCGGGCCTCGCCCCGGCCGCTTCCCGCACCGAGGAGGGATCGCGCGCATGACCTGGTACCTCGTCAAGCGGCTCCTCCAGCTCATCCCCGTCTTCATCGGCGCCACGCTGCTCGTCTACTTCATGGTCTTCATGCTGCCGGGCGATCCTCTGGCCGCCCTCTGCGGCGACAAGGGCTGCACCCCGGGCGTCGCCGCCCAGCTCAAGGAGCAGTACCACCTCAACGACCCGTTCTTCGTCCAGTACCTCAACTACCTCAAGGGCCTCTTCACGGGTGACCTGGGCGTGAACTTCTCCGGCCGCGAGATCAGCTCGATCCTCGCCAAGGCCTTCCCGGTCACGCTGCGCCTCGCCATCATCGCCATCGTCTTCGAGGCGGTCTTCGGCATCGCGTTCGGCCTGTACGCCGGTCTGAAGAAGGGCAAGCTCTTCGACTCGACCGTCCTCGTCCTGTCCCTCGTGGTCATTTCGGTGCCGATCTTCGTGCTCGCGTTCGTCATGCAGTACTTCCTCGGCGTCAAGCTGCACCTCGCCAAGCCGACCGTCTCCAGCGCGGCCTCGTGGAGCGACCTCATCCTCCCCGGCATCGTGCTCGGCCTCGTCTCCTTCGCCTACGTCCTGCGCCTGACGCGCACGTCGGTGGCAGAGAACGCCAATGCCGACTACGTCCGCACGGCGACGGCGAAGGGCCTCACCCGCGGCCGGGTCGTCCGCGTGCACATCCTGCGCAACTCGATGATCCCCGTGGTGACGTTCCTCGGCGCGGACCTCGGAGCGCTCATGGGCGGAGCCGTTGTCACCGAGGGCATCTTCAACGTGCCCGGCATCGGCAACCAGCTCTACAAGGCGCTGACCCTCGGCGACGCTCCCACCGTCGTCTCGATCGTCTCGATCCTCGTGCTCATCTTCTGTGTCACGAACCTGATCGTCGATCTGCTCTACGCCTGGCTCGACCCGAGGATCCGCTATGCCTAAGCGCGCAAAGGACAAGAACGTGAACAACTCGACCCCCGAGAGCGTCGGCGCGCACGCCGTGACCCCGCCTCCCGGACACGAGCAGCGCTCCGGCTCGGAAGGCTCCTCGGCGGCCGCCTCCTCGGCGGCTCCCGCGGAGGCGACGACGGCGCAGGCTGCCGCCGCGCCCGTCCAGGGCACGGCCATCAAGCCGCCCGTGACGCCGAAGACCTCGTCCTACGAGATCGAGCACTACGTGGCGGACATCGACGAGACCCCCGTCTCGGCGACCGACTCGAAGGTGTCCGGCGACGCCCCGCTCAGCCTGTGGAAGGACGCGTGGCGCCAGCTGCGCCGCAAGCCGACGTTCATCGTCTCGGCGCTGCTCATCCTCTTCGCGATCGTCGTCGCGCTCTTCCCGCAGCTGTTCTGGAACCAGGACCCGACGGCGCAGTCCACGCAGTGCCTCCTCCAGAACTCCAACGGCAAGGCGAGCGGCGACCACATCATGGGCTTCACGGCCCAGGGCTGTGACGTGCTCTCGCGCGTCGTCGCGGGAACCCGCGCGTCTCTGACGGTGGGCCTGTTCTCCACGCTCGGCGTGGTGGTGCTCGGCGGCATCATCGGCGCGCTCGCCGGCTACTTCGGCGGCTGGATCGACGCGGTGCTAGCCCGCATCGGCGACATCTTCTTCGCGCTGCCGCTCATCCTCGGCGCGCTCGTCATCATGCAGCTGCCGGTCTTCCGCCAGCACCGCAGCGTGTGGACGATCGTCCTCATCCTCGTGGTCCTCGGCTGGCCGCAGGTGGCCCGCATCATGCGCGGCGCCGTCGTCGAGGTGAGGAACGCGGACTACGTCACGAGCGCCCGCTCGCTCGGGGTGTCCTCGATGGGCATCCTCATGAAGCACATCATCCCGAACGCCATGGCACCGGTCATCGTCATCGCGACGATCTCGCTCGGCACGTTCATCGTGGCGGAGTCCACGCTGTCCTACCTCGGCATCGGCCTCCCGGCGGAGGTCATGAGCTGGGGCAACGACATCTCCGACGGCAAGGACGCGTTCCGCTCCAACCCGATGCCCGTGTTCTGGCCCGGCCTGGCCCTGTCCCTGACGGTTCTCAGCTTCATCATGCTCGGCGACGCCCTGCGTGACGCGCTGGACCCGAAGTCGCGAAAGAAGTGATCGACGTGTCTCACGCAGCACCCTCGAATCCCGGGGCCGAGCGCCCCGAGTCCGGCGCCGCGGGCACGGAGCCCACTGGCGCGGAGCAGTCCTCGTCCCGTGCGGCGGTCTCGGCCGAGAAGCCGCTCCTCGAGGTCAAGGGCCTCGGCATCACCTTCGCCACGAGCGGGGGAGACGTCCACGCCGTCAAGGACGCGAACTTCACGGTCATGCCCGGCGAGACCGTGGCGATCGTGGGCGAGTCCGGCTCGGGCAAGTCCACCTCGGCCCTCGCGGCCATCGGCCTGCTCCCGAGCAACGGCGGCGTCTCCTCCGGCCAGATCATCTTCGACGGCCAGGACATCAGCCACGCCTCGGAGAAGGAGATGGTCAAGCTCCGCGGCAGCCAGATCGGCATGGTCCCGCAGGACCCGATGTCCAACCTGAATCCCGTGTGGAAGATCGGCCACCAGGTCCGCGAGACGCTCAAGGCCAACGGCCTGCCGGACGGGCCGGAGGACGTCGCGCGCGTGCTCTCGCAGGCGGGACTTCCGGATGCGGAGAAGCGCGCCCGCCAGTACCCGCACGAGTTCTCGGGCGGCATGCGGCAGAGGGCGCTCATCGCGATCGGCCTGTCCTGCCAGCCGCGTCTGCTCATTGCGGACGAGCCCACCTCGGCGCTCGACGTCACCGTGCAGCGGACCATCCTCGACCACCTCGACTCGATGACGGCCAAGCTCGGCACCGCCGTGCTGCTCATCACGCACGATCTCGGCCTCGCCGCCGAGCGCGCGCACAAGGTGGTCGTCATGTACAAGGGCCGTGTGGTGGAGTCGGGGCCCGCCCTCGAGCTGCTGCGCAACCCGCAGCACCCGTACACCAAGAAGCTCGTGGACTCGGCGCCGTCGCTGGCGTCCCGCCGCATCCAGGTGGCCAAGGAGGCGGGCGTGCAGTCCCAGGACCTCCTCACCGAGGAGGAGGCCGCGCGCCGCCTGGCCGTGGAGGCCAAGGACTACGTGCAGGTGAAGGACCTGACCAAGGTCTTCAAGCTCCGCGGGGCCTGGGGCAAGTCGGAGGACTTCACGGCGGTCAACGGCGTGAGCTTCTCCATCCCCAAGGGCACGACGACGGCGGTCGTGGGCGAGTCCGGCTCCGGCAAGTCGACCGTGGCCCGGATGCTGCTGGGCCTGGAGAGCATCACCTCAGGCTCCATCGAGTTCGACGGGAAGGACGTGGCCCGCCTCAAGGGCCGGGACCTGTTCCGGTTCCGCCGCCGCGTGCAGCCGATCTTCCAGGACCCGTACGGCTCGCTCGATCCGATGTACAACATCTTCCGCACCATCGAGGAGCCGATGCGCATCCACAAGGTGGGCTCGGCGAAGGAGCGGGAGAAGAAGGTCCGCGAGCTGCTGGACCAGGTTTCGCTGCCTCAGACCATGATGGCGCGGTACCCGAACGAGCTCTCCGGCGGTCAGCGCCAGCGCGTGGCCATCGCGCGGGCCCTGGCTCTCAACCCGGAGCTCGTGGTCTGCGACGAGGCGGTGTCTGCTCTCGACGTGCTCGTTCAGGCGCAGATCCTCAACCTCCTCGCGGAGCTGCAGCACGAGCTCGGCCTGACGTACCTCTTCATCACGCACGATCTCGCGGTGGTCCGCCAGATCGCCGACAACGTCTGCGTCATGGAGCGGGGCAAGCTGGTCGAGTCCGGCACCACGGACGGCGTCTTCGAGAACCCGAAGACGCCGTACACCCAGCAGCTCCTCGCCGCCATCCCGGGCGCGGGCCTCATGCTCCCGCCCGAGGCCGCGTAGGCAGGCTGAGCGCAAGGCTGCCGGAGCACAAGGCTGTCAGAGCACAAGGGCAGCAGGTCCGAAGGCCAGAGGAGAAGGGCCGTCACCTCAGGGTGGCGGCCCTTCTCTTTGCTCTCCGCCGTGCCCCCTCGCCGTGCCTCCCCGCCGTGCCTCCCCGCCGTGCCTCCCCCCCCCCCCCGTCCGCGCGCCATTCCGCGCGCCCGCATTCGCGTGTTCGCGGGATTGTCTCAGCTTCTGTTGTGGCCATGGAGGTGGATACTCAAATGACCTTCCAGGCAAATCCGTACCAAAAATGGTTCGCTTTTGCCCGGAAGTGTTCCGGAAACTACCCTCCGCGAGCTGGGTCGGGCTGTTACGTTCGCCTCCCTGAACGCCTCCCCGAACGCCTCCCTGGGTGGCTCGCTGCCGTGGTCTCCTTGGCTGGCCCGGCCAGCCTCCTCGACCGGCCCAGCCGTCCCAGCTGGCCTCCTCGACTGCCCGGAGCTCATTCCCGAAGCGTTCCAGGCGCAGTGGGCCTCCGGGCGCCCGTGCGGAGGAGACGGGGAGGAGACGGGGAGGAGGGGCATGATGCGCTCGAAAAGCCCCCGGCGTCGATAACAAAACGGTAACAACTTCTTGTGATATGCCTATGGAAATCATCTGATTGATCAATAGCCTAAAGAAGTGAGGTGTCTGCGCTGAGGCGTGCGCCCGGTTCTGACAGTCGTGGGACTGTCGCCGGACGGGGCGTAAGCTCCGCGCCGACACCGGCAAGGCACAGTCGGAAAACGGAAGAGACATGGACTCATCCCACAAGAACCTGAAGCCCGAAGCGGCTGGGGCGGATTCTCCCGCTGCGCCCCGCCGCGCCGCAGACTCGCCGCCCGGCACCGGAGACACGGCTCCTGGCGTCGAAGGGACGGCGCCCGGCGAGCGCGAGACCACGCGGGGGAGTGGAGCAAGAGACGGCGCCGCGGCAGCCGCGGCGAACGCAGCGACGGACTCTCCTGACGTCCGTGACCCGGACTCGCGCCGGGGACGCGGCGCCGCCCGCAGCGGCGTGAAGCGCGGCGTGTTCTGGCCCTCGGCGGTCATCATCGCGCTGTTCATCGGCTGGACGCTCCTGTTCCCGGACCAGTCCTCCACGGCGATCGCCGCGATCCAGAAGAACGTGATCGGCGGCTTCGGCTGGTACTACGTCCTCATCGTCGCGGTGTTCGTGGCGTTCGCCCTCTGGGTGGGCCTGTCCCGCTTCGGCGACATCAAGCTCGGCAAGGACGACGACGAGCCCGCCTTCTCCCTCCGCTCCTGGTTCGCGCTCCTCTTCGCGGCCGGCATGGGCATCGGCCTCGTCTTCTGGGGCGCCGCCGAGCCCCTGTCCCACTTCGCGTCACCGCCGCCCGGGCAGGGAGGCGACCAGACCGCCGTCGCCCAGCGGGCCATGACGCAGACGTTCCTCCACTGGGGGCTGCACGCCTGGAGCATCTACGTGATCGTGGGGCTCGGCGTGGCGTACTCGGTGCACCGCCGAGGCAACCCCATCTCGATCCGCTGGGCGCTCGAGCCGCTCTTCGGCAAGCGCATCCGCGGCGCGTGGGGCGACACGATCGACGTCGTCGCGCTCGTCGGCACGCTCTTCGGCGTGGCGACCTCGCTCGGCCTCGGCGTCATGCAGATCTCCGCGGGCCTGGAGCACGAGAACATCGCCAAGGCCACGCAGACCACGCAGATCGGGCTCATCATCGGCATCACGGTGCTGACGATCGCCTCGGTGGTCTCCGGCGTGGACAAGGGCATGAAGTGGCTCTCCAACATCAACCTCGTCATCGCGGCGGTCCTGCTCGTCGTCGTGCTCTTCGCGGGCCCCACGCTGTTCATCCTGCGCGAGTTCGTGCAGTCGATCGGCAACTACCTGCAGAACGTCGTCGGACTCACGTTCAACACGTTCGCGCTCCGTGGCGCGGACGGCGAGAAGTGGCAGGCCTCCTGGAGCACGTTCTACTGGGGCTGGTGGATCTCCTGGGCGCCCTTCGTGGGCGTGTTCATCGCGCGCGTCTCCAAGGGCCGCTCGGTCCGGGAGTTCGTCGGCGGCGTGCTCGTGGTGCCGACCCTCGTCACGTTCCTCTGGTTCTCGGTCCTCGGCGGCAGCGCCCTGTACCGCGAGCTCAAGGGCGGCGGCGGGCTCGTCGGCAAGGGCGGAGCGGTTGACGTCAACAACGTCCTCTTCGACATGCTCGGCGACATGCCGGGCGGACCGGCCCTCATCGTCGGAGCGCTGCTGCTCGTGGCGGTCTTCTTCATCACCTCCGCTGACTCCGGCGCCATGGTGATGGGCATGATCGCCTCCGGCGGCGACACCGAGCCGAAGCCGTGGCTGCGCGTTTTCTGGGCGGTCGCCGCGGCGGCCATCGCCATCGCGCTCCTCACGGGCGACGGGCTGACCACCATCCAGACGGTCGCCGTCCTCACGGCGCTGCCGTTCTCCGTGGTCATGGTGCTCATGGCCGCCTCGACGGCGCTCGCGTTCCACCGCGAGCACGAGGCGCGGCTGCGGTTCGAGCGCGCCCAGTTCCGGGACGCGATGACCCGGCACGTGAAGGGCAGCGTCCACGACTCGGTCCACGGCTGGATCGACGAGCGCGTCGGCGCCCACTTCGAGGACGCCGGCATCGAGTCGGGCCTCGACGGCGGGCGCTCCCGCGGCTCCTCCGCCGTTCGGCGCTAGCCGCCTGGCGAAGGGCCCCTTGACGAAGGGCCTCTTGGCGAAGGGCCGCCGACCCGAACCCCGGGTCGGCGGCCCTTTCCGCATTCCCGGGTAGAATCGAGCAGGGCGATCCGCGTTGGGCGGACCGCCGATGAGACGAGGCCGCCGCAGCCGAGCGCCGCACCGCAGCAGGCGCCGCCGGAAGGCCGCAACCGACAGGAATCGAGCCTTATCCGCATGAGTGAAACCACCTCGGCACAGCGCGCCGTCCGCGAGGACCTGCGCAACGTCGCGATCGTCGCGCACGTTGACCACGGCAAGACCACGCTCGTGGACGCCATGCTCCGCCAGACGGGCGCCTTCTCCACCCACGGCGAGGTCGAAGACCGCGTCATGGACTCGGGGGACCTCGAGAAGGAGAAGGGCATCACGATCCTCGCGAAGAACACCACGGTGTTCTACTCGGGCCCCTCCGCCAACGGCGAGAACATCACCATCAACGTCATCGACACCCCGGGCCACGCGGACTTCGGCGGCGAGGTGGAGCGCGGCCTGTCCATGGTGGACGGCGTCGTCCTCCTCGTGGACGCATCCGAGGGCCCGCTCCCGCAGACCCGCTTCGTGCTCCGCAAGGCGCTCGCCGCGGACAAGCCGGTCATCCTCGTGGTCAACAAGACGGACCGCCCGGACGCCCGGATCGACGGGGTCGTCTCCGACTCGATGGACCTCCTCCTCGGCCTCGCCTCGGACCTCATCGACGACGTCCCGGACATCGACATGGACAAGGTCCTCGACGTCCCCGTGGTCTACGCGTCCGGCAAGAACGGCAAGGCCTCCACGGAGCAGCCGGCGGACGGCGACCTCCCGGACTCCGAGGACCTCGAGCCGCTCTTCAAGACGATCATCGAGCACATTCCGGCGCCCACGTATGACGCGGACGGCGTCCTCCAGGCGCACGTGACCAACCTCGACGCCTCGCCGTTCCTCGGCCGCCTCGCCCTCCTGCGCATCTACAACGGCACCCTCAAGAAGGGCCAGCAGGTCGCCTGGGCCCGTCATGACGGCTCCCTCAAGCAGGTCAAGATCACCGAGCTGCTCGCCACGAAGGGCCTCTCGCGCGAGCCCGCCGAGTCGGCCGGTCCGGGCGAGATCGTCGCCGTCGCCGGCATCGAGGACATCACGATCGGCGAGACGCTGACGGACCTCGAGAACCCGCAGCCGCTCCCGCTCATCACGGTGGACGACCCGGCCATCTCGATGACCGTCGGCATCAACACCTCGCCGCTCGCGGGCAAGGTCAAGGGCGCCAAGGTCACGGCCCGCCAGGTCAAGGACCGCCTGGACAAGGAGCTCATCGGCAACGTCTCGCTCAAGGTCCTCCCGACCGAGCGCCCGGACGCCTGGGAGGTCCAGGGCCGCGGCGAGCTCGCGCTCGCGATCCTCGTGGAGCAGATGCGCCGCGAGGGCTTCGAGCTGACCGTGGGCAAGCCGCAGGTGGTCACCAAGACGGTCGACGGCACGCTGCACGAGCCGATGGAGCACATGACCATCGACGTCCCCGAGGAGTTCCTCGGCGCCGTCACCCAGCTCATGGCCGGCCGCAAGGGCCGCATGGCGAGCATGTCCAACCACGGCACGGGCTGGGTCCGTATGGAGTTCACAGTCCCGGCGCGCGGCCTCATCGGCTTCCGCACCAAGTTCCTCACGGAGACCCGAGGCGCGGGCATCGCGTCCTCCTACTCCGAGGGCTACGAGCCGTGGGCCGGCGACATCGAGTACCGCCAGTCCGGCTCGCTCATCTCGGACCGCGCCGGCTCGGCCACGCCGTTCGCGATGATCAACCTCCAGGAGCGCGGCACGTTCTTCATCGACCCGCAGTCCGAGGTGTACGAGGGCATGATCGTCGGCGAGAACTCCCGCGCGGACGACATGGACGTCAACATCACCAAGGAGAAGAAGCTCACCAACATGCGCTCCTCCACGGCGGACACCTTCGAGGGCCTCACCCCGCCGAAGAAGCTCACCCTCGAGGAGTCCCTCGAGTTCGCCCGCGAGGACGAGTGCGTGGAGATCACCCCGGAGGCCATTCGCATCCGCAAGGTGATCCTCTCCGCCACGGACCGCGTCAAGGCGGCCCGCTCCGGCAAGAAGGGCTGACGCCCGGCGAGCCGGGCTCGGAACGTCGAGCCTGACCGGTCGGTCCAGCACAGCGGAAGGGCCGCGGAGCACATGCTCCGCGGCCCTTCCGCGTGTCCGGCGCCTGCCGGCTGTCAGATCTCCCCGAGGCTCGGGAACTCCTTCGACTCGCCCTCGCTCCGCTCGCGGACGGAGGAGGCGGGTCCGACGACGGCGGGGTCCGGCTCGTGGACATACGCCGGGTTCTTGCCCGGGTAGTCCAGCTGGTTGAGCACGTGGCGCATGGCCTCGAGGCGGGCGCGCTTCTTGTCATTGGACTTGACCACGGTCCACGGCGTGCGCGGCGTGTCCGTGTAGAAGAACATGGCCTCCTTGGCCTCGGTGTAGTCGTCCCACTTGTCCAGCGAGGCGAGGTCCGTGGGGGAGAGCTTCCACTGCTTCACCGGGTCCGTCTCCCGTCCTGCGAAGCGGGCGAGCTGCTCCTCGCGGCCCACGGAGAACCAGAACTTGATGACGTGGATGCCGTTGTTCTGCAGCATCTTCTCCACGACGGGAGCCTCGCGGAGGAACTCCTCGTACTCTTCGGGCGTGCAGTAGCCCATGACGCGCTCCACGCCGGCGCGGTTGTACCAGGAGCGGTCCATCATGACGATCTCGCCGCCGGAGGGCAGGTGCTCGATGTAGCGCTGGAAGTACCACTGGGTCTGCTCGGCCTCGGTGGGCTTCTCGAGCGCGACGATCCGGGCGCCGCGGGGGTTGAGGTGCTCGTTGAAGCGCTTGATGGCGCCGCCCTTGCCGGCGGCGTCCCGGCCCTCGAAGATGATGAGGACCTTCTGGCCCGTCTCCTTCACCCACATCTGGAGCTTGAGCAGCTCGATCTGGAGCTTGCGCTTCTCCTTCTCGTACGCGTCCCGGGAGAGCTTCTTGTCATACGGGTAGTCGATGCGCCAAGCGTCATTGTTCTTGCGCATCGGCGTGCCGGAGCCGTCCTTGCCGCGCTGTGCGGAGGCCACCTGCGCGGACGCCACCTGCTCAGAGGGGCCCTGGGCGCCGAGTTCGCGGAGCTCGTCCAGTTCGCCCGCGTAGTCCACCGTGACGGACTTGCCCTGGGCGGCGCGAACGCGCGACTGCTCCTCGAGGGCCTTCTGCGCGCCCTCCGGGCGGGGGATCGAATCGGACGTGCGGGTCTTCTTGCTCTTGGCCATGGGCTGGGCCTTTCCTCGGGGGCGGGCGGAGACTCGCCCTCCGCTCGGGCGGAGGGATTCTCATATTCTACGCCGCGTAGAAATGCTTTCCCAGTCGGAGGGGTCTGGGGTGGTGTGCGGCGCGTCGGGAGGCGGCTCGGGCCCGCCAGGTCAGGCCCGGTCCCGGTAGTGCGCGAGGAACAGGGAGGTCGGCTCGCCCTCCGGGTCCGGCTCGCGCAGGGCGTACTCCTCCATGACCTCGCGGATGCGGCCCATCATCTCGGCGCGGTCCTCGGGGGTGAGCTTCACGCCGAGGCGCCAGATGTCCATGTCGTCCGATTCCAGCTCGCGCGTCTCCTCGAGGAACGTCTCGATGAGCACGTGGGAGACGTTGGGGATGTGCCGCCCCCACGTGGCGCCGGTGGAGCGGTAGGGGATCTCGCGGGCGCCGCGCTTGCCGGTGCGAGGCTCCTCGGCGGCGAGGAAGCCCGCGGCCACGAGCGTGCGCACGTGGTGGAGCGTGGTGGCCGGGTTCATCTCGAGGAGATCGGCGATCTCCTTGTTGGTCCGGGACTCGTGGAGACAGGCGCGCAGGATGCGGAAGCGCACGGGCGAGCTGAGGGCTCTGGCCCGCGCTTGGAAATCGGCATCGAACGCGGCGTCTGTCATGGCCTCCATCATAGCGATTGGGCCTTTCCGATGGCTTCGGGGCCCTTCAGATCTGCTCCGAATCGTCCGGCCTGCCGCCGTTCCGCGCGCGCCGCGCCGGGGGAGGGGGAACCGGCTTCGCCGCGACGATCCGGCGCTTCTCGACGGTGCGCAGCTCGCCGCTCCGGGTCTCGAGGACCACGGATGTGGAATTCCTCTCACGGAGGACCCCGAGCACGTCGGTGAGTGTGTGGCGGCCGCCGTCGTCGTCGATCCGGAACCGCACGGAGAAGCGCGTGCCGAGCGGGGCCGCGTTGAGGGGGTGGGGCTCTGAATGCGTCACGTGACCATTCTCTAATGCCCCTGCCGAATCCGTGCGCCCGGACTAGAATGTCGGAGAGTCTGAGAAGCCGTTCGAGTGGAAAGTTGGCAGAACCCGTGACGTATGTGATCGCCCAGCCGTGCGTGGACGTCAAGGACAAGGCATGCATCGAGGAATGCCCGGTCGACTGCATCTACGAGGGCGAGCGCACCCTCTACATCCACCCCGACGAGTGCGTGGACTGCGGCGCCTGCGAGCCCGTCTGCCCCGTCGAGGCCATCTACTACGAGGACGACGTCCCCGACGAGTGGTCCGAGTACTACAAGGCCAACGTCGAGTTCTTCGACGAGATCGGCTCCCCGGGCGGAGCCGCCAAGCTCGGCAACACCGGCAAGGACCACCCGTTCGTCCTCGCCCTGCCCCCGCAGAACCAGTAGGAGCCCCATGAGCGCCAGCCGCGCCTTCGGCCTCGATCTCCCCGACTACCCCTGGGGCCAGCTCGCGCCGTACCGCACGCGCGCGGCTGAGCATCCCGGCGGCACGGCGGACCTCTCCATCGGCACGCCCGTGGACCCCACGCCGCAGTTCGTCCAGGATGCGCTCGCGGCGGCCTCCGACGCTCCCGGCTATCCGACGACGGACGGTCCCGAGTCCCTCCGCTCCGCCATCGCGGACTGGTTCGCGCGCCGCCGCGGGGCCGTGGGCCTCACCCCGGAGGCCGTCATGCCCACGGTGGGCTCCAAGGAGCTCGTCGCCTGGCTGCCGCTGCTGCTGGGCCTGGGCCCCGGGGATGTCGTGGTCCGTCCCGAGGCCGCGTACCCCACCTATGACATCGGCGCTCGGCTCGCGGGCGCAGAGGCCGTGGCCGCGGACTCCCTCTCCGACCTCGACGACGGCGTCCGCTCCCGCGTGCGCCTCGTCTGGGTGAACTCGCCCGGGAACCCCACCGGCATGGTTCGCGACGCCGAGAGCCTGCGCGAGCTCGTGGACGAGGCCCGTGCCCTCGGCGCCGTCGTGGCCTCGGACGAGTGCTACGCGGAGCTCGGCTGGGACGAGTGGGACGAGGAGCTCGGCGGCGAGCGCGTCCCCTCGGTGCTGGACCCTCGCGTCTGCGGGGACTCGCACGAGCGCCTGCTCGCCGTGTACTCGCTCTCCAAGCAGTCCAACCTCGCCGGCTACCGCGCCTCGTTCGTGGCGGGGGACCGGGACCTCGTGCGCAACCTCGTGAACTCCCGCAAGCACGCCGGGATGATCGTGCCCAAGCCCGTCCAGGCGGCGCTCGAGGCGGCCGTCCAGGAGGACCCGCACGTGAGGGCGCAGAAGGCGCTGTACCGGGAGAGGCGCGCGATCCTCAAGCCCGCGCTCGAGGAGTACGGCTTCAGGATCGAGGGCTCGCAAGCCGGGCTCTACCTCTGGTGCACCTTGGGCGAGCCCGCGTTCGAGACCATCGGCCGCCTCGCGGACCTCGGGATCGTGGCGGGCCCGGGCGTGTTCTACGGGGACGCCGGGGCGCAGTTCGTCCGGATCGCGCTGACCGCCCCCACCGAGCGCGTGCAGGCGGCGGCCGAGAGGCTGCGCGCGGCTGCCCGCTGAGCGGCCGGGGCGCCGTCGGCCCTGACCGGGGGCGTGTAGGCTCCCTTCCTGTCCGATTTGAGACCCGTCACCTCGGGCCTCAGCGGGGCGTTCGGATTCGTTTTCGCAACCTCCCGGCGGGTAGGTTTGGATCTGACGTCGAACCGCGAGGCACCTCCACGCCGCGGTTCGCAGACCAACGACTTCTCACGATCACGAGGGGAAAACATGTCTGAGCAGAATGCTGCAAGCCTCAGCTTCGGCGGCAGCGAGCTTGAGCTCAACGCGGTGCCCGCTGTCGAGGGCAACCAGGGCCTCGGCATCGGCAAGCTGCTGTCCTCCACGGGCGCGGTGACGTATGACCCCGGCTTCGTGAACACGGCGGCCACCAAGTCCGCCATCACCTACATCGACGGCGCGGAGGGCATCCTCCGCTACCGCGGCTATCCGATCGAGCAGCTCGCCCAGGGCTCCACATTCATCGAGACCGCCTACCTCCTCATCTACGGCAACCTGCCGTCGGCGAGCGAGCTCGAGGCGTTCGACCAGCGGATCCGCCGCCACACCCTCCTCCACGAGGAGCTCAAGGGCTTCTTCGGCGGCTTCCCGCGGGACGCGCACCCCATGCCGGTGCTCTCCTCGGCCGTCTCCGCGCTGTCCACCTTCTACCAGGACTCGCTGGACCCGAAGAACCCGGAGCACGTGGAGCTCTCCACCGTGCGCCTCCTCGCCAAGATGCCGGTCATCGCGGCATACGCGCACAAGAAGTCCATCGGCCAGCCGATGCTCTACCCGGACAACTCGATGGGCCTCGTGGAGAACTTCCTCCGCCTGTCCTTCGGCACGCCGGCCGAGCCGTACGAGCCGGACCCGCTCATCGTCAAGGCGCTGGACCAGCTCCTCATCCTCCACGCGGACCACGAGCAGAACTGCTCCACGTCCACGGTCCGCCTGGTCGGATCTGCGGACGCCAACATGTTCGCGTCCGTCTCCGCGGGCATCAACGCCCTGTTCGGCCCCCTCCACGGCGGCGCCAACGAGGCCGTCCTCAACATGCTCCGCAAGATCAAGGCTGAGGGCATCTCGCCTGAGGAGTTCATGGAGAAGGTCAAGCGCAAGGAGGACGGGGTCAAGCTCATGGGCTTCGGCCACCGGGTCTACAAGAACTACGACCCGCGCGCTCGCATCGTCAAGAAGACCGCCGACGAGATCCTCGAGAAGCTCGGCGGCAACGACGAGCTTCTCGACATCGCCAAGCGCCTCGAGGAGAAGGCCCTCGCGGACGACTACTTCATCGAGCGCAAGCTCTACCCGAACGTGGACTTCTACACGGGCCTCATCTACAAGGCGATGGGCTTCCCGGAGAAGATGTTCACCGTCCTCTTCGCCATGGGCCGCCTCCCGGGCTGGATCGCCCAGTGGCGCGAGCTCATGGAAGACCCGGAGAAGAAGATCGGCCGTCCGCGCCAGATCTACACGGGCGAGACGGAGCGTCAGTACCCGGGCATGTGATCCCGGCGGCAGACGGACTGCCTGCTTTCGACTTCACCGCGGCGGCGCCCTTCCCAGGAATGGGAGGGGCGCCGCCGCGCTTGGTATGATCGGGCTCACAGTCGGCCGGACAGGAGAGGTGTACGTTGAGCGCTCCCGCCCTGGTTCTCCGAGACGTCTCGAAGACCTACCCGAAGGCGGAGGCGCCCGCCTTGCGCAGCGTCTCCCTCTCCATCGCGCCGGGCGAGTGCCTCTGCCTTCTCGGCCCGAACGGGGCGGGAAAGACGACGTTGACCTCAATCGTCAGCTCACGAGTGAGGGCTACGGCGGGAACCGCTGAGGTCTCGGGCCTCGACGTCGCAGCCCAGCCGCATGCGGCCCGACGTCGTCTCTCTGTGGTTCCCCAGGCTGACACCCTGGACCGGGGGATCACCGTCGAGGAGAACCTCGTCTACCACGGGCGCTACTTCGGAATGGCTCGGCGCGAGGCGAGAGAGCACGCGGCGCGGGCTCTGGGAGTGCTCGGCATCGAGCACCTCGCCGGGCGCAAGACGGAAAGCCTGTCCGGCGGCCAAGTCCAGAAGGTCACCTGGGCCCGAGCCCTGGTCCACGATCCCGACCTGATCCTCCTCGATGAGCCCTCGACCGGACTGGACGTCCTGGCCCGGCGCCAGACGCACGAGCTTGCGCTGCTCATGAAGAGGCAGGGCAAGGCTGTTCTCCTGACGACCCATGACATGCACGAGGCGGCGCTTCTCGCGGACCGAATCGCGGTCATCGACGAAGGGCGGGTCCTCGCCCAGGGGCCGAAAGACGTCCTCATGCGGGAGTGCGGGCTTGGGGCGCAGATTGTTGAGATCTCCTGCTCTTCGGCGAGCCGCGCGGCGGAAGCCCTGCCCCATCTGACCCACTCGATGGCAGAGGTCCCGGGCGTGCTCCGCGTCTCCAGGCAGGGGGCGGCCCTGTTCGTGGGCTTGGACTCCGTGGAGGCCGGAGCGGCGCGAACGGTCATCGAAAGAGCTGCTGCCGCCGGAGTCGTCGACCTCGGAGCCGCTGCTCGCGAGCCCACCCTGGAGGACGTGTTCATGGCGCTGGTGGGGGAGCGATGAGGCGGCTCGCTGTCTTCACCGCGTTCGTCGAGCGCGACCTCCGCAAGGACCTCGCCTCGCTACCGGGGGTATTCGCCGAGCTGTTCCTCCAGCCGCTCCTCTTTCTCTTCGTCTTCGCCTTCGTCTTGCCGGCGGTGGGCGGTATCGACCGAAGCTACCTGTCGGTGCTCGTTCCCGGGCTGACCGTCATGACGGCGATGACGTCGGCAGTGACCGGCGTCTGCCTGCCGGTCCTCATTGAGCTGCACTACACGCGGGAGCTGGAAGACCGCCTGGCCGCACCCGTCCCCGCTGCGCTCGTGGCTGCGGCGAAGATGACGCGAGCCGTCATCCGCTCCTGTTTGGGAGCCCTCTGCTTCCTGCTGGTGGCCTGGCTGCTTGTGGGGCGCTCGCCGCTCGACTACGGCGCGGGCGTCTTCGGGGCGGCGTTCCTTGCGGCCGTCGTCGGCAGCGGCGTCGGGATGGTCCTGGCAGGGTTCGTCGATGTGAAGAACATCGATGCGATGGCCGCGGCGTCAGTCAGCATCGTGGGTTTCACGGGATGCGCTCAGTACACCTGGGCCTCGCTGCACGCTCTTCCGCTGTTCCAGTGGGCCACCCTGCTCAATCCGCTCACGTATGCGAGCGAGCTGGCTCGAGCTGGAGCGGTTTCCGCCCTGCATCCCGCCCTGTGTTCCGGGGTCCTCGTGATCGTGGCCGCCGCGACCTGGGTCCTCGGGATGAAGCGGTTCGGGAGGATCGTGTCTGCCTGATTCGGGAAGGCTTCTTCCCTGGGCAGGGCGCCGACCCTTGGAACGTGGCTGTGGTCATCGCGTGGTCTGCGGTGCTCTTCGCGCTGAGCCTGCGGGGAGTCGGCCGGAGGTCCTGAGCGGAGCCCTGGCGCACACCGCGGAAGACAGCGGAGGCCGGAACTCCATGGTGAGTCCCGGCCTCCGGCCGCTTCCGGCGCGCATGCGCCGCCGTTTACTCGGCTGCGTACCCGTTCGGGTTGTTCTTCTGCCAGCGCCAGTGGTCCGCGCACATCTGCTCGAGCGAGCGGTGGGCGGACCAGCCCAGATCCGCGAGGGCGGCGCTCGGGTCCGCGTAGGACGTGGCCGCGTCGCCCGGGCGCCGGTCCGTGAACTCGTGGGGGATCGGGAAGCCGGCCGCCTTGCCGAACGCCTCGATGACCTCGAGCACGGACGAGCCGTTGCCCGTGCCCAGGTTCCAGCGGAAGACGCCCTCGTGCTCGGCGATGTAGTCAAGGGCCGCGAGGTGTCCGTCCGCGAGGTCCACCACGTGGATGTAGTCGCGCACGCCCGTGCCGTCCGGCGTCGGGTAGTCGTTGCCGAAGACCATGACCTTCTCGCGCCGGCCCACGGCCACCTGCGCCACGAATGGGAGGAGGTTGTTCGGGACGCCCTTGGGATCCTCGCCGATCCGGCCCGACTCGTGGGCGCCCACCGGGTTGAAGTACCGCAGCAGGGCCACGGACCAGCGGGAGTCGCTCGCGCCGAGGTCCGCGAGGATGTCCTCGATCTGCTCCTTGGTGCGGCCGTACGGGTTGTCCGCGTCCAGCTCCATCTTCTCCACCATCGGCGCCACGGCGCGGTTGCCGTACACCGTGGCCGACGACGAGAAGACGATCCGCCGCACGCCCGCCTTGTCCATGGCGTAGAGCAGGTTGATGGTGCCCGCCACGTTGTTGGAGTAGTAGAAGAGGGGCTTCTCCACGGACTCGCCCACGGCCTTGAGCCCGGCGAAGTGGATGACCGCGTCAATCCCGCGGCCCTCGAACGCAGCGTCCAGCGCCGCGCGGTCCAGGAGGTCTCCCTCGATGAACTCGGACTCCCGGCCCGCGATCTCGTGCACGCGGTTGAGGGACTCCCGCGAGGAGTTCGCGAGGTTGTCGAAGACCACGACCTCGTGGCCTGCCTCGAGCAGCTGGAGAACAGTGTGCGAGCCGATGTAGCCGGCGCCGCCGGTCACGAGAATCTTCATGCCGTCAAGCCTACACAGCCGAAAACGCCCGTTCCGGGAAATCGGACGGGATCAGGATCCGGGGTGGAAGGAGACGCTCACCGTCGGAGAGCTGACGGCGTCGGCCGACTTCGCCTCGCTCCAGGTGCCGGAGGAACGCGTCCACGTCTGCCCGGCGAAGGTCACCGAGTCGATCCCGTACTCGTTCGCGTTGGCCACGGCCCAGTGGGCCACCGCCCAGCCGTGCTGCGTGTCCACGGAGTCCACGGACATCGAGTTGGCGCCCATAGTGCCCGTCAGGCCCAGGTCCTCCAAGAGGGCCGCCTGGGCCGCCTTCGGCTTGCCCGGGGCGGAGGCGTCGCGGAGACGGCAGGTCAGGTTCGCGTGGGTCTGGCCGCGGAACGCCGCGGCGAAGGCCCGCGCCTCCGGCTCGCGCTGCGCGTACGCGTCCGGCAGGGCCGAGCGCTGGACCTTCTGCGCCGCCTGCGTGATCGGGAGGGTCGTGTAACCGGACACTTTCTCCAGCGCCGAGTAGAAGGAGTTGATCGCGTAGGCGGGCTCCATGATCTGCTGCTCCGTGCCCCAGCCTTGGCTCGGACGCTGCTGGAACAGGCCGCGCGAGTCCGGTCCGGCGTCGTCCCCGTAGTCGAGGTTCTTGAGGCCGGACTCCTGCATCGCCGTCGCCGTCGCGATGGTGGCCGCACGGATGGGGAGCTCGCGCTTGAGGGAGATCGCGCCGATCTTCGCCGCGAAGTGCGCCTGATCCGCCGTGAGGGTGTAAGAGGAGCCGTTCGCGGAGGCCGTGCACTCCTCGCGGACCACAACGCTGCTCCACGGCTTGGCGATGAACGCCCAGAGGCCGACACCCGCCACGATGGCGAGCGTCACGAGGAGTGCGACGACGGTGGTGCGCCGGGAGCGCCGCAGGCCTGCCGCGGAGCTGCCCGCGCGGCGTCGTCGTTGAGGGCGCGGCTGGGGGAAGACGGTGCGCCGATCAGTTGGCATGGAGCTCCGAGTTGAGCTCGACGGTGCCGGAGACGCGCGTGCGGGCCTCGACGGCGCCGGTGACCGAATTGCGGAGGAAGAGGAGGTTGGGAACGCCGGAGAGCTCGAGGGCCTTGACCGTGCGCTCGCCGTCCGCGTCCTTGACGACCACCTTGGTGCCGGCCGTGACGTAGAGGCCGGCCTCAACCACCGAGTGGTCCCCGATGGAGATGCCGACGCCCGCATTGGCCCCGAGCAGCACGCCCTCGCCGATGACGATCTTCTCCGTGCCGCCGCCCGAGAGCGTGCCCATGATGGAGGCGCCGCCGCCGACGTCCGAGCCGTTGCCGACCACGACGGACGCGCTGATGCGGCCCTCGACCATCGAGGTGCCGAGCGTGCCGGCGTTGAAGTTGACGAAGCCCTCGTGCATGACGGTGGTGCCCTCGGCGAGGTGGGCGCCGAGGCGCACGCGGTCCGCCTCCGCGATGCGCACGCCGGACGGCACCACGTAGTCCACCATCCGCGGGAACTTGTCCACGCCGAAGACGGTCAGCTGGCCGCGGCGGCGCAGGCGCGCGCGGGTCGTCTCGAATCCGGCGACGGCGCACGGGCCCTCGCTCGTCCACACGACGTTGGCGAGCTTGCCGAAGACGCCGTCCAGGTTCATGGAGTTCGGCGCCATGAGGCGGTGGGAGAGGAGGTGGAGGCGCAGGTACGCGTCGGCGGTGTCCGCCGGAGCCTTGTCCGTCTCGATCTCGACCCGGACTACCTCGCCGCGCGTCTCGCGGTCCGCGTCCTCCGAGGCCAGCCCCTCGAGGGTGCGCCGCAGCTCAGGGCTGTCCTCCAGGGCCCCGAGACGGGGCTCCGGGAACCAGACGTCCAGGACGGTTCCCGAGGAGTGGACAGTTGCGAGGCCGAGTCCTGATGCGAGGGTCATGGGTTCAAGCTTAGCCAGGCGGGAGGGGCTGATTTCAGCCGCGGGACGGCCCGGACGGCGATTCTGAGACAGACAGTAGGCTTTTGCCATGACTGTCTCAGCGAACTCCCCCCGCGGCCCGCTTGACCTCTCCCAGGATGTGGCGCTTCTCACGCGAGATCTGGTCGACATCGAGTCCGTCTCCGACGGGGAGACCGCCCTCGCGGACGCCGTCTGGGAGGCCCTCTCCGCCCTCGAGGGGCTGCGGCTCGAGCGTGCCGGCGACTCGATCATCGCCCGCACGGAGCTCGGCCGCTCCGAGCGAGTCATGCTCGCCGGGCACCTCGACACCGTGCCCCTGCCGACGACGCCGGGCTCCCGCGGCACCGTCCCCGCCTCGCTCGAGGGGGAGACGCTTTACGGCCGCGGGACCACGGACATGAAGGGCGGCGTGGCGGTGCAGCTGGCCATCGCCCACCTCATCGGCACGGGCCGCCTCTCGCCGAGCCGGGACGTGACGTTCGTGTTCTACGACCACGAGGAGGTCTCCGCGGAGCTTTCCGGGTTCGGGCGGCTCGTTGAGCGGCACGGGGACCTGCTGGGGGCGGACTTCGGCGTCCTCCTGGAGCCGACCAACGGCGTGGTCGAGGGCGGCTGCAACGGCACCATCCGGCTCGAGGCGACGGAGACGGGCGTCGCGGCGCACTCAGCGCGAGCGTGGATGGGCGAGAACGCGATCCACAAGGGGCACGAGGTGCTCCGCCGCCTCGCCGAGCACGAGCCGCAGACCGTGACGGTCGAGGGTCTCGATTACCGGGAGAGCCTCAACGCCGTCCGCATCTCGGGCGGCACGGCGGGCAACGTCATCCCGGACGCGCTGACCATCGAGATCAACTACCGGTTCGCGCCGGACAAGACCCCCGAGCAGGCCGAGGCGTACGTGCGGAGCGTCCTTCCCGGAGCCACGCTGCGGGTCACGGACTCCGCCTCAGGTGCGCGGCCGGGCCTGAACCACCCCGCGGCGGCGTCCTTCGTCAAGGCCGTGGGCGGGGAGCCCAAGCCGAAGTACGGCTGGACGGACGTGGCCCGGCTCTCGGCGCTCGGCATCCCGGCCGTGAACTTCGGGCCGGGTGACGCCCTCCTCGCCCATACCGACGACGAGCACGTCTCCCTCAGCGCCGTCCGCACCTGCCTCGAGGCCCTGCAGACCTGGCTGGCCGAGCCGGAGGGGTGACCGGGGCGGCGCTGACCTGCGGCGTCGGCCTTGGGGCCCTTGCCCCCGCCGCGCCCTTCCGCACCCGCTTCTGCTCAGGTTGTGGCCGCCTACACCCGCTTCCGCGCACTCGTTCCGATTCACACCCGTTTTCGCGAGCCCGTTCCGATCCACACCCGTTTTTGCTCAAAATCATGCTCGTTTACGGGTGTATTCGTCAGATTGTGGGTGTGTTGGCGAAAACGGGTGTGGTGAGGATCCGCATTCAGGCCCGCGCTCACGTCCAGGGTCGCGTCGAACGTTCCCGTGGCTGCCCCGACCTGAGCGCTGCTGGCTGTTCTAGCTCAGCCTCGTCAGCCGCCCACCTGGCTCAAGATCCGGCCGGTTGCACCCGTTTTCGCTCGCTCACCCAAGTTCACACCCGTTTCTGCTCAAAAACCCGCGCGGAAACGGGTGTAAACGTCAAAAACCGGGTGTGTCGGCGGAAACGGGTGTGCCCCGAGCGAGGCGGCACCGTTTCGGCCAGCGGGGACGGAGCAGGGAGGGAGCGGGACGGAGCGGGGACGCGGACGGGACGGAGAGGACGCGGAAGGGGCGGGGGAGAAGGCAGGAGGGCGACGGCGGCCAGAGGCGTGAACCGTCGCTGCCGAGTCCATGGTCCCAGCTCCGCCGCACCCGAAAATGCCGAGACACCCGGAATCGCTCAGAAAACCGTTCGATTCCGGGTGTATCGGTTCATTTTCGGGTGTGGAACGGGGGGTGGCGAGCGGAAATGGGTGTGGAACGGGGCGGGCGAGGGGGAATGGGTGCGCCCGGCCGCAGCGGCAGCCCCCGGCCTACGCCACCGCGCCCGCGCCGGTGGAGGTGCCTGCCACGGCGGCCTGCGTGGAGGAGCCCCGCCCCGCGACCTTGCCGCCGCGGGCCATCCGGCGCTGCAGCCAGTACGCCACGGAGCTGAGCAGCAGGCAGAGCCCGATGTAGAGAACCGCAGAGATCATCGCCGCCGGGATGATGGGCGAGCCGTAGAGGACGTTCGAGCCGAGGTTCTTCGCGAGGAACAGGATCTCCTCGTACGTCACGATGAACCCGAGGGCCGTGTCCTTGAGGACCACCACGAGCTGCGCCACGATGACGGGCATCATGGCGCGGATCGCCTGCGGCATGAGGATGAGCTGCACGGTGCGGGAGCGGCTCAGCCCGATGGCGAGTCCCGCCTCCGTCTGGCCGCGGGGCAGGGACTCGACGCCGGCGCGGAAGACCTCGGCCAGCACGGACCCGTTGTACAGGGTCAGGCCGATGACCACCGACCAGAACGGCGTAAGCCACGGGAACAGGCGCTCATCGCCCGCGGTGACCGTCGCCAGGCCGTAGTAGAGCAGCATGATGAGCACGAGCAGCGGCACCGCACGGAACAGCTCGGTGACCCACCGGCAGACCGCGGAAAGCCACCGGACGTGGCTGAGGCGGCCGAGGGCCAGCACCATGCCGAACGCCAGCGACATGACTGAGGCGAGGGCGAACGCCTTGAGCGTGTTGAGCGTCGCCTCGAGGAACTGGATCTGCACCTTCTCGTAGGTGAAGAGGTTCCACTTGGTCGGCGAGAACTGCCCCGTGGCCGCGAAGCGCCACAGCACAAAGCCGACAAGTCCCACGACCACGGCCACGGAGACCACGGCCCAGACGCGGTGTCGGGCCCGGGCCTTGGGGCCGGGCTCGTCGAAGAGAACAGAAGCGCTCATCGGACAATCCTCCATTTGCGCTCGAGGGAGTGCTGCAGGGCGGTGAGTCCCAGAACGATCACCACGAAGATGAGGGCCACCCAGAGCAGCGTGAAGATGGCGTCCTCGCCGCGCTCGGACATGTAGGCGCGCACGGCGCCGAGGTCCAGCACGGAGAAGCCCGCCGCGATGGTCGTGTTCTTGAGGAGCGCGATGAACACGCTCATCATGGGCGGGATGACGGACCGGACGGCCTGCGGCATGATGACGAGCCGCAGCGTGTCCGTGAAGGACAGCCCGATGGCGCGCGCCGCCTCCGCCTGCCCCAGCGGGACGGTGTTGATGCCGGAGCGGATCGCCTCGCACACGTACGTGGCCGTGTAGACCGTGAGCGCCCCGATGGCCAGCGCGAGGTACGACGGCGGCGGCGACCCCTCCGGCGCGAGCTTGGGCACGCCGAACGCGAAGAAGAAGAACACGAGCGTCAGCGGCGTGTTGCGGATGAGGTTGACGTACAGCCAGCCGAAGGTGCGCATGACGGGCACCGGGGAGACCCGGAGTCCGGCCACGAGCGTGCCGAGGACGAGCGAGAGCGCCCCGGCGCTGAGGAACATGACGAGGGTGTTCCAGAGTCCCTGGCCGTAGACGTCCAGGTTGTCGGTCAGAGTGCGGATGAAGTCCACGAGTCAGTCGCTTTCTCGAGGGAGGGGGAGCGGCGGCCCTGAGGCCGGGATCATGGCCCCGGCCCGCCGCTCGGAGCGGGCCGTGCGGGCTCAGTAGCTCTCGACCTTCGGCTGCTCGGCCTTCTCGCCGGACTTTCCGAGCGAGCCGTCGTAGAGCTTCTTCCAGATGTCGCCGCCCTTGGTCAGCATGGCGTTGATGTGGTCGCGGAGGGCCTTGTCCCCCTTCTTGATGCCGATGCCGTACTTCTCGGTGGTGAACGGCTCGCCGGCCACCTTGAGGGCGTCCGGCTCCGCAGCCGCGTAGCCGAGCAGAATGGCCTGGTCGGTGGTCACCGCGTCCACGAGCTTGCTTTTCAGGGCGTCCACGCACTGGGAGTAGGTCTCGAACTCCTTGGTCTGCGTGCCGGGGTAGTTGTCGCGGATGTTCTGGATCGGCGTCGAGCCCGTGGCCGAGCAGACCGTCTTGCCCTTCAGGTCCTTGTCCGAGTTGATGGAGCCGTCGTCCTTGCGCACGAGCAGCGACTGCCCGGTGGTGAAGTACGGTCCTGCGAAGTCCACCTTCTTCTTGCGCTTGTCCGTGATCGAATAGGTGCCCACGTAGTAGTCGACGTCGCCGTTGGCGATGGCCGCCTCGCGGTTCGCGGACGGGATGGTCTTGTACTCGATCTTGTCCGCCGGGACGCCGAGGTCTGCGGCGATCCACCGGGCGATCTCGATGTCGAAGCCGGAGTACGTGTCCGTCGCCGGGTCCTTGTAGCCGAGGTTCGGCTGGTCCTGCTTGACTCCGACGACGACCTTGCCGCTCTTCTTGATCTTCTCGAAGGTGGGCGAGCCCGGGACCGAGGCGTTCGAGGCGACCTTGTACGGGGCCGCGTCCCCGGTGCCGGAGCCCGAGGCGCTCGGGTCTCCGGACTTGCCGCAGCCGGTCAGGGCGAGGGCCGCGATCGCGAGCGTCGCCGCGATGGCCTTGGGTGCTTTCATGATGAGTCCTTTCGGAGGGCCGGAGTGGAGAGGGCCGAGGAGTGAGGTCAGTGGAGGATCTTGCCGAGGAAGTCCCGGGCGCGGTCCGAGCGGGGGCTGGAGAAGAACTCCTCCGGGGGCGCCTGCTCCACGATCTGGCCGTCCGCCATGAACACCACTCGATCCGCGGCCCGGCGGGCGAAGCCCATCTCGTGGGTCACCACGATCATCGTCATGCCCTGCTTCGCGAGTCCGGCCATCGTGTCGAGGACCTCGTTGATCATCTCGGGATCCAGCGCGCTCGTGGGCTCGTCGAAGAGCATGACCTCCGGGTCCATGGCGAGCGCCCGGGCGATGGCCACGCGCTGCTGCTGTCCGCCGGAGAGCTGCGCGGGCAGCTTGGGGGCCTGCTTCTCCACGCCCACCCGCTCGAGGAGCTCCATGGCGCGCTTCTCCGCGTCCGCCTTGGAGACCCCGTTGACGCGCATCGGGCCGAGCGTGACGTTCTCGAGGATGGTCTTGTGCGGGAACAGGTTGAAGGACTGGAAGACCATGCCCACCTTGGCCCGCAGCCGCGCGAGCTCGGGGCCCTCGGCGGGCAGCGGCTGGCCCTCGATGGTGATCTCGCCGTCGTCGATGGTCTCGAGGCGGTTGACGGTGCGGCAGAGGGTCGACTTGCCCGAGCCGGACGGCCCGATGACGACGACGACCTCGCCGCGCGCCACGTCCAGGCTGATGTCCTGGAGCACGTGGAGGGATCCGTAGTGCTTGTTGACCCGCTTGAGGGAGACGAGCGGCTCCTCCGAGCGGCCGTCCTCCGAGTTCGCCGGACGCGTGTGATGTGATGCCATGCACAGAAATCTAGCGCATTCTGTGTCATTTCGGTGCCCCCATGCGTTTTCCCTTCGCGTGCTGCGGCAAGCCGATAGCCTGGTGGCATGACTCCACCTGAGAACGTCGAGCGCGCCCGCCGGGAGCGCGGCGCCGAGCGCTACCGGGGCCCGATCCGCCTCAAGGGCAGCCTGTCCCAGGCCCCGATGGCGGACGAGAACCTCTTCCGCACGCCGAGCGACGGCGGCTCCTTCGTCCACACGGATCCGTGGCGCGTCCTGCGCATCCAGGGCGAGTTCGTCGAGGGCTTCGGAGCGCTCGCGGAGCTCGGCCCGGCCATCGCGGTCTTCGGCTCGGCGCGGCTCGGACCGGACACGGAGGCGTACCGGCAGGCCGAGGAGGTCGGCCGGCTCATCGGCGAGTCGGGGCACGCCGTCATCACGGGCGGCGGACCGGGCATCATGGAGGCCGCCAACAAGGGGGCGCGCGCCGCGGGGGCCATCTCGGTGGGGCTCGGGATCGAGCTGCCCTTCGAGACGGGGCTCAACGAGTGGGTGGACCTCGGCATGAACTTCCGCTACTTCTTCACGCGGAAGACGATGTTCCTCAAGTATTCGCAGGCGTTCGTCATCCTCCCCGGCGGCGTGGGCACCCTGGACGAGCTCTTCGAGACCATCACCCTCATCCAGACCGAGAAGGTCAAGGCCCCGCCCGTGGTCCTCGTGGGGCGCGACTACTGGCAGCCGCTGCTCGACTGGATCTCCACGACGCTCGTCTCCGAGGGCACCATCTCGCCCAAGGACCTCGACCTCTTCCGCCTCGTGGACACTCCCGAGGAGGCGGTGGACGCCGTCCTCAGCCGCCTGCCCCGCGTGGACCCCGCGCCGGCGCGCCCTGACGCGGCGGCCGGCGGCACCGACGCCTCCCTGAGCGGACTCCCGGACGAGGGCGAGGCCTGATGGCCGTCTACGTGCTCATCGCGGTGGCCGCGCTCGCCGCGCTCGTCGCCGTGGACGCCCGCCGTCCCCGGGGCGAGAGGGCCTTCAGCGGCGAGGCGCTCGCGGAGGACGCCCGGCTCCCGGACTCGGTCGAGGAGCGGGCCGAGGCGGCCCGGGCCCGGGACGGGTTCGACGTCGTCCTGCGCGGCTACCGCATGGACCAGGTGGACCGGCGCATCGCGCGCCTCGAGGCGGAGAACGCGGAGCTCGAGCGCGCCCTCGAGGACGCTCGCTCTGCGCACGGCGAGACCGGCTCCCACCGGGTCCCGCCCGCGTGAGCCGGGCCGCCTTCTCCCGCTGGCCCTGGCCGCTGGCCGTCCTCTGCGTCTTCCTCGCCTCGCGCGCCGTCTCCACGGCCGTGCTGCTCGGCGTCGCGGCCACGCAGCCGGCGAGCCCCTGGGGAGCCGCACATCCCGGTTACCTGGACTTCCTCGGCTTCTGGGACTCGGAGTGGTACCGCAGGGTGTTCGAGCACGGCTATCCCGACGTCGTTCCCCGCACGGGCACCGGCGCCGCCCGGGAGAACACGTGGGCGTTCCTGCCCCTCTTCCCGATGCTCGTCCGCGCCGTCTCGCCGTTCTTCGGCGGCCAGTGGATGCCGACGGCGGCCGTGCTCGCCCCGGTCTGCGGGCTCTTCGCGGCGGCCGCGCTGTACCTGCTCTTCCGCCCGCTGCTCGGCCACGGCCGGGCGCTCTGGGCCATGGCGCTCGTGCTCTTCTCCCCGCTCGGCGCGCTCTTCCAGGTCCCCTATGCGGAGCCTCTGCACCTCGGGCTCGTGGCGCTCACCCTGCTCTGCCTGGGGCAGCGCCGGTTCGCGGCGGCCATTCCGCTCATCGTCCTCTCGGCGCTTGCGAGGCCGACGGCGGCGCCGCTCGCGCTCACGGTGCTCGTCCTCTGCGGCTACTGGATGACGGGGGAGCGGAAGCGGGGGCTCGCGCCGGGGGACGTCGTCGCGCTGCTCGGATGCGCCGTCGCCGCGCTCATCGCGGGCGTCGCGTGGCCCGTCATCGCCTGGATCCGCACGGGGGAGCCGAGCGCCTACACGGACACCGAGACGGTGTGGAGGGGCGGCTCGCTCGACCTCTTCTCGCCGTGGCTCGACCGGGCCGAGGCGATGTTCGGCCCCGGGCCCCTGGCCTGGGCCGCCCTCGGGCTCGTCGTTCTGCTCTTCGCCGCGCTGCTCGTCTCGAGGCCGCTGCGCGCCGCCGGTGTGACGCTCTGGAGCTGGTGCTTCGCCTACGTGCTCTACCTGGCGGCTGTCTTCGATCCGCAGACCTCCACGTTCCGCCTGCTCCTGCCCCTGTTCCCCGTGGCCGCGGTCATGGCCGCCGGGTTCCGCAGCGGCGGACTGACGGCCCTCGAGCTGACCGGTCCCGGTGCGGTCAAGGGCCGTTCGAGGCGCAGGCCTGCGCAGACTCCGGGCGCCCGGAAGGCCGAGCTCTGGGCATGGCTCGCCCTCGGCGTCGTCCTCCAGCTGGCCTGGGTCGCGTGGCTCTGGCGGTGGACACCGCTCCCCGGCGGCGGCGATTATCCGCCCTAACACAAGTGTGCGGATTTTAGACTGTGTGACTGATTTCTCAATCAACAAAGTTTGGGAGAGAATAGATAGCGGACTAATTCATCCTCATGCCACCGGATCACGGCGTCTCGGCGCCGGCAGGACCGGGCTGCCACTCGCGAAAGGGACCAACACATGGCCGCTATGAAGCCTCGCACCGGGGACGGCCCCATGGAGCTCGCCAAGGAGGGGCGCGGCATCATCTTCCGCCTCCCGATCGACGGAGGCGGACGCCTCGTCGTCGAGCTTAACCAGGACGAGGTCGACGAGCTCGAGTCGGTCATCTCCGGCTTCCAGTCCTCTCGCTGACCGGCCGCCGCATCCCCCGCGGCGACGGGCCCCGAGACACCGTGCTCGGTGCAGACAGAGCGGCGCCCCCGGCTGATCAGCCGGGGGCGCCGCTCTGTCTGCTGGGTGTTCCTGTGAGGCCCTAGCCGCGCTTCTTCGCGGCGAGGAGGAGGCCCTCGCTGAGCGGGGAGAGGCTCGTGACGAAGTCCTCCCGCTCGGAGAGGAAGCGGGCCGCGTTGCGAGCGCTGACCGTGCTGGCGCCCCGGCTCGTCGGCTGCTGGACGCGGTCTCCGTCCAGCGCGTTGTTCACGGCGATCACGCCGCCGGGCCGCAGGAGGCGGGCGCTCATCTCGACGTACTCGTCCGTGCTCTCCGGATCCGCGTCGATGAAGACGAGGTCGTAGGCGCCCGTGGTCAGGCGGGGGAGCACGTCCTGCCCGCGGCCGGCGATGGACCGGATGCGGGAGAGAGGGACGCGCGCCTCGGCGAAGGTCTCGCGGGCGGCGCGCAGGTGCTCGACGTCGGGGTCGATCGTCGTGAGCGCCGCGTTGGGGCCGAGGCCCCGGAGCATCGCGAGGGAGGACAGGCCCACCCCGGTTCCGACCTCGACGACGTGGGTCGGGGCCATGGCGGTGGTGAGCACGGTGAGCGCGGTGGCGACGGAGGAGGAGACGGAGTCGATGCCGAGCTCGAAAGCGCGCTCGCGCGCGGCGAGCATGGTCTCGTCGTCTGAGTGGAAGCCCTCGGCGTAGGACCAGGCGCTGCGCTTGTCGGCTGGCATGGACACCTTTCTCTGGTGGGGCGGCGGGAACTCCTCATTCTTTCATGAGCCGGAGGGCTCCCCGCTAGACTGGGAGGGTGTTTTTCGGAATCAATGGGCTCGAGGGAGCCGCCCTGCTCCTGCTCGCCGTGCTGCTGTTCGGCGATCGCATGCCCGAGTACTCGCGCACCCTGGCGCAGTGGGTGCGTGATCTCCGCCGGATGAGCGAGGACGCCAAGCAGCGCCTCAAGGAAGAGGTCCCGGAAGTCCAGGACATCGACTGGCGCCGCATGGACCCCCGCCAGTATGACCCGCGCCGGATCATCAAGGAAGCCCTCACCGAGGAGCTGTCCTTCGACGAGCCCGCTGAGAAGAGCGAGGGCAGCCACCTCGCGCAGTCTCCCTCGCCCGCCTTCGCCGCGGCCCCGGCCCCGGCGCGCCCGTTCCGACGTCTCGAGCCCGGCGTTCCCGCGCCGTTCGACTCCGAGGCCACCTGAGCAGTCTGACCTGACCGCCCCTGTCGGCGTTCCGCCCGGCCAGAGCTCGGCCCGGCCGGAGCCCGCCCCGGCAGGCTGATTCGGGCGGCTGAAGCGCGCGTCCTATCGAGCCGGAGAGACGCCGAGCGGCTTTCCCTGAAGCCCGCGCGGCCGGGCCGCGAGACGTTCGGCGAGGCCGGTGAACGCGTCGTCGTGCCCGTGGCGCTGGGGGAGGTCCCGGACCCCGTCCCTCAGGGGGATCTGCGCGAGGAGGGGCACCCCGGACGGCTGGGACTCGGAGAGGCGGGCCGTGAGGCGGTCCGCCAGCATCTGGCCGCCGCCCTCGCCGAACGGCGTGAGCCGCTGCCCGCCGGCCTCGATCCAGGACATGTTCTCCACGACGCCGAGGACCTCGTGGCCCGTCTGCGCGGCGAGAGCGCCCGCCCGCTCCGCGACGGCGGAGGCGTCCGCCTGCGGCGTCGTGACCACGAGCATGGAGGAGGAGGGCAGGAGCTGCGAGACGGTGATGGCCACGTCTCCGGTGCCCGGGGGCAGGTCGAGGAGGAGGATGTCGAGGTCCCCGAACCACGTGTCTCGGAGGAACTGCTCCACGGCCCGGTGCAGCATGGGCCCCCGCCACGAGACCGGCTGGTCGGAGCCGACGAACATGCCGATGCTCATGACGGGAACGTCCGCCACGCGGGGCGGCATCATGAGCTCGCCCACCTTAGTGGGGCCCTCGGAGACGCCCATGAGCGGCGGGATGGAGAAGCCGTGGATGTCCGCGTCCACCACGCCCACGCTCAGCCCGCGCGCCGCGAGGGCGAAGGCGAGATTGGCGGTGACGGTGGACTTGCCCACCCCGCCCTTGCCGGAGGCGACGGTGATGACGCGCGTCAGCGAGTCCGGCTCGGCGAACGGGATCCGGCGCTCCGGTCCCTTGACCTCGCGGGTGAGGGCGTCCCGCTCCTCAGGGGTCATGACGGTGAGCTCGACCTCGGCGGAGGACACCTCGCGCTCCGCCGCCTCGCGGACCGCCTCGGTGAGATGGGACTTCTTGGGGCAGCCGGCGATCGTGAGCTTGA
This sequence comes from Arthrobacter sp. UM1, assembly GCF_020483305.1. Classification (GTDB taxonomy): domain Bacteria; phylum Actinomycetota; class Actinomycetes; order Actinomycetales; family Micrococcaceae; genus Falsarthrobacter. The sequence goes on along the minus strand of NZ_JACWAB010000003.1, from coordinate 7,861 downwards.
GGACGATGCGAGCCGAGGCCCCGTCCTCCCGCACCTCCACGGCCTCGATCATGCCGAGGCTGACGAGGTCGCGGCGCAGCTCCGGGTCCAGGACACCGGCAAGCTGCCGCCGGATCGCGGAGGCCGTCTCCTCAGACGAGCGAGTCACGGCGTCTCCTGGGCGTCCTCGTCCTCGCGGTCCCGGTCCTCGAGGATCTCCTGGAGGAGGTCGCGGAGCTCGGAGCGGACGAAGTCTCGCGTGGCCACGTCCCGCATCGCGATGCGCAGGCTCGCGACCTCGCGGGTGAGGTACTCGGTGTCCGCGAGGTTGCGGTCGGCCTGGCGGCGGTCCTCGTCCAAGGCCACGCGGTCCCGGTCATCCTGGCGGTTCTGCGCCAAGAGGAGCAGGGGAGCCGCGTAAGACGCCTGGAGGGAGAGCATGAGAGTGAGGAGCGTGAAGTTCTGGGAGCGGGGGTCGAACTGCTGGGACTCCGGCATGAGGGTGTTCCAGCACAGCCAGACCGCACAGAAGACCGTCATCCACATGAGGAACGCCGGGGTGCCCATGAAGCGGGCGAAGCTCTCCGTCATGTTGCCGAAGGCGTCCGGGTCCGGGCGGAACTGCTCGAAGATGCGGCGCCGGTGGAACGGGGTGGAGAGCTCCGAGCGCCCGCTCGGCGTGAGCTCCTTCTTGACGGGGTCCTTCTTCGAGGACTCCTTCTTGGTCTTGAGGGCATCGCTCATGCGGTCCACTCCTCATCGGTGTGCTCGCGCCAGTCCTCGGGGAGGAGGTGGTCGAGGAGGTCGTCGATGGTCACCAGGCCCACGAGGCGGGACTGGTCGTTGACCACGGGCACGGCGGTCAGGTTGTAGGTGGCCAGGATGCGCGCCACCTCGGACAGGGGGGCCATGTCGGAGATCGGCTCCAGGGTGGAGTCCACGAGGTTGCCGAGCTGCTCCGGGGGAGCGGAGCGCAGCAGCTGCTGGATGTGGACCACGCCGATGTACCGCCCCGTGGGGGTCTCCAGGGGCGGGCGCACCACGCAGATGAGCGAGGCGAGCGCGGGGGTCAGCTCCTCCTTGCGCACCATGGCGAGCGCCTCCGCCACCGTGGCCTCGGGGGCGACGACGACGGGCAGCGGCGTCATGATGGAGCCCGCCGTGCCTTCCTCGTAGGAGAGGAGGCGCCGGACGTCTTTGGCGTCCTCCGGCTCCATGAGCCCGAGCAGGGCCTCCTTCTGCTCGTCCGGCAGCTCGTTGAGGAGGTCGGCCGCGTCGTCGGGATCCATCTCCTCGAGGACGTGCGCGGCGCGCTCGGCGTCGAAGGACGTGAGGATCTCCACCTGGTGGTCGTCCGGGAGCTCCTGGAGGACGTCCGCGAGCCGCTCGTCCTGGAGCTCGGCGGCCACCTCGAGGCGGCGCTTCTCCGTCATGTCGTGCATCGCCTCGGCGAAGTCGGCCGCCTTGAGGTCCTCGTGCGCGGCGAGGAACTGCGTGGCGCCCTGGGGCTCCACGCTCGAGCCCTGGAGGGCGTCCGCCCAGTCCACGATGAGCCGCTCGCCGCGGCGCAGGGACAGGCGGGAGCCCCGGACCTGGCGCCGCACGTAGAGCTCCACCGCGGACCAGTCGCCCGAGCGGGAGGCCTCGATGCCGACGTCCTCGACCGTGGCGTCCCCCGAGCCGTCTCGGAGGGTGACGCGGCGGTCGAACAGGTCCGCGACGACGAGCTGCTCCGCGCCGCGCTGCTCGAAGCGGCGCATGTTGATGAGGCCGGAGGTGATGATCTGGGACGCGTCGATCGCGTTGACGCGGGTCATCGGAACGAAGACCCTCTTCTTCCCGGGCACCTCGATGACCAGGCCCACCACGGCCGGCGGTCTGTTCTGACTTCGGTTGACGACGACGACGTCACGGAGGCGCCCGATGCGGTCGCCGTGGGGGTCGAAGACGTCGAGGCCGAGGAGCCGCGCGACGAAGATGGTGGTTCCTGGGGTAGTCACGCCTTAAGACTAGTACGCGGGCGGCAAAGCCCTTCCAGCGTCCCTCGGCTGCGTCCAGGGAAGGGTGGCACGATGGAGGGCATGAGCCACCCCATCTCGCCGCAGCCGGGTCCCAGCCGCCCGGGAGCCTCCTCCGTGAAGCCCTCCGCCCCGCCCGTCCAGGGCGCCGTGCTCGGCTCCTTCTCCGAGTACGAGGGAGCGCAGCGGCTCGTGGACCGCTTGGCGGACGCCGAGTTCGAGGTGCAGAAGATCACGATCATCGGCAAGGACCTCGTCAACGTGGAGCGCGTGGTCCAGCGCCTCTCCTACCCGAAGGTGGCGCTCTCCGCGGCCATGACGGGCATGACCATGGGCCTGCTCATCGGCATCGGGTTCGCCCTCTTCCTCCCGGACCACAGCTGGATGCACGTGCTGCCCATGATGGTCATCGGCGCCTGCCTCTGGGTCATCATGAACGTCATCGGGTATGCGCGGCAGCGGGGCAAGCGGGACTTCGTCTCGCAGAGCCAGATCGTGGCGAGCTCCTATGACGTGGTCTGCGAGCCGGACGCGGCGGCGTCGGCACGGGCGCTGCTCGCCCGCGGCCCGCAGGGCCCTGGCACTCCGCAGAGCACCGACGCGCCGCAGGAGCGGAGCGGCCCGGGAGCGCCGCAGGGTCCTGACACGCGGAAGGGGCCCCCGCCGAGCGAGGGCCCCTTCGACGAGCGCTCCTTCTAGCCGCGCCGCGCGGCCTGACCTCACGGGACAGCCGGGCGGCCCGTCCTAGCCGCGCTGGCCCGCCTCGCCGAGCTTGGACTGGATCCAGGACTCGACGTCGTCGGCCGTGCGCGGAAGCGCAGCCGAGAGGCTGACCGGGCCCTCGGCGGTCATGAGGATGTCGTCCTCGATGCGCACGCCGATCCCGCGGTACTCCTCGGGGACCGAGAGGTCGTCCTTCTTGAAGTAGAGGCCGGGCTCGATCGTGAAGCACATGCCCTCCTCGAGCTCCGCGTCGAGGTAGAGCTCCCGCTTGGCCTGGGCGCAGTCGTGGACGTCGAGGCCGAGGTGGTGGCTCGTGCCGTGCGGCATCCAGCGGCGGTGCTGCTGGCCCTCGGGGGAGAGGGCCTCCTCGAGGCTGACCGGCAGCACGCCCCAGGCGTCGAGGTTCTTCGCGAGGACCTCGACGGCGGTCGCGTGGAGGTCCGCGAACTTGGCCCCGGGCTTCTTGGCCGCCTCGAACGCCGCGTCCGCCGCCTCGAGCACGGCCTCGTACACCTTCCGCTGGACGGGGGAGAACGAGCCGGAGACCGGAACCGTGCGCGTCACGTCCGCGGTGTAGAGCGAGTCCACCTCGACGCCGGCGTCCATGAGGAGCAGCTCGCCCTCGTTGACGCGGCCGTTGTTGCGGATCCAGTGCAGCGTGGTGGCGTTGTTGCCCGAGGCCGAGATCGTGTCGTAGCCGAGGTCGTTGCCCTCCTCGCGGGCGTTCGCGAAGAAGGCCCCCTCGAGGACGCGCTCGCCGCGCTGGTGGGCGACGGCGCGGGCGAGCTCACCCATTGCGCGGTCGAAGCCCTTGAGCGTGGCGTCCACGGCCTTGCGCATCTCGCCGGCCTCCCACTCGTCCTTGCGCAGGCGCAGCTCGGAGCAGGCCGCGGCGAGCTCGGCGTCGAGGGCGTCCGAGGCCTCGAGCGCCACGCCGGTGTTGATGCGGGAGGTGTCCACGAGCGCGTCGCAGTTGAGGTCCACCTCGCGGACCAGGCGGATGCGGGTCCCGCCGATCTCGACGGCGCCGGCGTCCTTGGTCACCGCGACCTCGAGGCCGGAGGCGTCCGCCGTCGAGATCCCGTGGCTGGCCGAGATCTCGTCGAGGCCCGCGCGCTCGCCGATCCAGAAGGAGCCGTAGCGGGCGTTCGAGTAGAACTCCTCCGAGTCCCGGCCGGCGAGCGGGCGGAAGTAGAGGGTGGCGTGGTGGTTGCCGCCGTCGTCGCCCTCGCCCTCGTCGGTCGGCTCGAAGACGAGCACCGCGTCCGGCTCGTGGTCGAGGCCGAGGCCCGTGAGGTGTGCGAAGGCGGAGTGGGCGCGGAAGCGGTAGTCCGTGTCGTTCGAGCGGACCTTGAGCGGGCCGGCGGGGATGACGAGGCGCTCGCCCGGGAACTTCAGGGAGAGGGCCTTCCGGCGGCGGGCGGCGTGGTCCGCCACAGCGTCCCGCTCCGGCAGCTCGGCGGGCTCGGCGCCCCACTGGCTCGACATGAAGGCCTTGAAGCTCTCGCTCGAGGGGCGCTGGGAGCGGTTGTCGCCGCGCTCCTCGAGCGGCTGCCCGCCCGGCTGCTCGCCGGGGGCCGGGGTGTCCATGGAGCCCCGGGGGGTCTCGTCCTGCGGCTGCTCTGTCGACATGCGAATCCTCTCGTCGTCTGTGGCATCGGTCCTCTCGGCGGCCCGCGGGCCGCCCGCAGGTCACGATTCGGTTGCCTTAAGACAACTCCCTGGCGTCGCACGCGATTTCATCCGTGTTCCGCCCCTACCGTGGAGTAAAGCGAATGCACACGCGCGAGTCGGGGCGGCCCGGCATTCGGACCGTCGGCCTCGCGCACACCGATCCGAAGATTCCGAGGAGAACCGTTCTTGTCCACCGTACCCCGGTTCCGGCGGCTGCAGGCCCGGCCCGACGATGCCCGCGCGGAGCAGAGGCACGCCGAACACGGTCCGGCTGAGCCGAGGCGGACGTCGCTGGGGCGGAGGTTCATCGTCCTCGACGTGCTGCGCGCTGCGGCCGTGCTGCTCGTCATCGTCTACCACCTGCTGCCCGGGTCCCTCCCGGCGGGGTACCTCGGCGTGGACCTGTTCTTCGTGCTCTCCGGGTTCCTCATCACCCGCGGCCTCGTGGGCCGCGCCAGCGCCCAGCGGCTCGAGGCCCGCGAGGGCACGCGGGTCTCGGCGCGGCGGTTCCTCGGCGACTTCTACGTGAAGAGGCTGCGGCGGCTCTTCCCGGCGTTCGCGCTCATGCTGGTCACGGTCTGCTCGCTCTCCCTGGCGGCGCCGCCTGACGTGCGGGTGCATCTCGGACGCCAGGTCCTGGGAGCGCTCACGTCGACGGCGAACTGGGTGCAGCTGGCCGCCGGGTCCTCCTACTTCGACGCCGGAACGCCGCAGCTGCTCAAGCACATGTGGTCGCTGGCCGTCGAGGAGCAGTTCTACCTCGTCTGGCCTGCCGTGGTCCTTCTCGCGGTCGCGGGGGCCGCCCGGCTGGCCCGGCCCGGCGTGCGTCTGCGGACGCGGCTCGCGACCGGTTCGCTCGCGGCAGCCGTCGCCTCGGCGGCGGGCATGGCCGTGGTGTATGCGGCGACCGGCGACACGAACCAGGCCTATCTCAACTCCCTCACCCACGCGAGCGGACTGCTCCTCGGGGCCTATGTGGCGTGCATGCCGATCATCACGAGGACCTCGCCGGTAAGGCGCGCCCTCGCGTTCGCCGGCGCGATCTGCGTGGCGGTGCTCTGCCTCATCCTCCTGCCCGACACCTCGGCCGCGAGCCAGTACGGCGGCATCTTCGCGTTCAGCCTCGCGGTGGCGGTCCTCGTGAGGATCGGAACGACGGGCGCGCTCGGCGGAGCGTCCGCGCATCAGGCGTGGTTCGTGCCGGTCCGCTGGGTGGCGGACCGCTCCTACGCCCTCTACCTGTGGCACTGGCCGCTCATGGTTCTGGCGACGGCGTGGATTCCGGACCCCAACGGCGGCGCAGTCGAGCCCGGCATCCTGTGGGGGCGAGCCGCCCTCGCGGGCATTCCTGCGTTCGTCCTCGCGGAGGTCTCCTATCGGCTCGTCGAGGCGCCGGTGCTCGCCCGCGGCTTCCGAGGAGCGTGGGCTCGGCTCGGCTCGGCTGTCCGTCCACAGGGCCGGGCGTGGGCGCGTCCGCGGGGCTGGGCGTGGGCGCGTCCGCAGGGCCGGGCGTGGGCGCGTCCCGTCGCGGCCGGTGCGGCCCTCCTTCTGGCCGGGGCGACGGCGTTCGCGGCTTTCACCGCCCCTGCGAAGACGCAGGAACAGGCCAGCCTGGAGGCGCTGCAGTCCAAGGCCCAGCGCGGCTCGAATCAGGAGGGCAGCGGTCCGCAGGGGCACGGGCCGGCGGTCCGGCCGGGTGCCGGCGACCACGTGGCCGACACGGCCGATGCCTCGGGAATCGACTCCTCGCAGGTGACGTTCATCGGCGACTCCGTCACGGTGGCGGCCTCGGACACCATCGCGAAGGCGTACCCGAAGTCCCGGATCGAGGCGAGTGTGGGACAGCAGATGTGGACGGCCGCGGACCGCATCTCACGGCTCCGAGAGCAGGGGCGGCTCGGCAGCACCGTTGTGGTCGCCCTCGGCACGAACGGGACGTTCACGGACCGCAACCTCGAGAAGACGGTGGAGGCGGGTGGCCCCGAGACCCGCTTCGTGTTCGTGACGGCCTATGGGCAGAAGGAGTGGATCCCGGACGCGAACGCGCGCCTGCGGGCCTACGCCAAGGCGCACCCGAAGAAGGCTGCGATCGCCGACTGGGAGAAGGCGGCGCCCCAGGCCCACGACATGGCAGCGGACGGAGTCCACCCCGGCCCGCAGGGGGACCGGATCTGGGTCCGCACCGTGACGCGGGCGATCAAGGACGTCAATCGGACGGACTGACTCGGGCGTGGCTGCGGGCCTGCTCCCGCCTGCTTTCCCCCTGGGCCTGCACCCCTCGGGGCTGTCCCGGGGCCGACCCGGGGCTGACCCGGGGCCGGCCACTGACGAGGGCCTGACGGGGGCCAAGGCTAGGATCGGGACCATGGCCATCGATCTCCACACGCACTCCGCGCATTCCGACGGAACCCAGACGCCCGACGAGCTGCTGGCCGAGGCGGCGGAGTGCGGGATCGAGGTCCTCGCGCTCACGGACCACGACACGTTCGCCGGCTGGGACGAGGCCCTCGAGGCTGGACGGCGGCACGGCGTGCGGGTCATCCGCGGCGTAGAGGTCTCCTGCCGGACTGACGACGGCATCAGCGTCCACCTGCTCGGATACCTGCCGGATCCCGGGCACGAGGGTCTGAGCACTGCGCTGCACGAGGCCCGGAACGCCCGCGACGTCCGGGCCCGGCGCATGGTCGACCTCCTTGCCGCGGACTTCCCGCTGACCTGGGCCGACGTCGAGGGCGTGGCCGGCCGGGGTGCCGCGATCGGGCGGCCGCACATCGCAGACGCGCTCATCAAGCGGGGCGTGGTGGCCACGCGGGAGGAGGCGTTCGAAGGCCTCCTCGCCGGGTCTTCCCCGTACTTCGTGCCCCACCCGGCTCCGGCCCCTGAAGAGGCCGTGCGCCTCGTCCGCGCCGCGGGCGGCGTGCCGGTCTTCGCGCACCCCAGGGCCCGCGCTCGGGGGAGAGTGGTCGGCGTGGAGGTCATGGATGCGATGACCGAGGCGGGACTGGCCGGGCTCGAGGTGGACCACCGGGACAATCCCGAGGCCGAGCGCGGCTGGCTGCGGGACTACGCCGCGGAGCACGGGCTGCTGGTCACGGGCTCCTCGGACTTCCACGGTCGCGGCAAGCCCAATCGCCTGGGCGAGCACACGACGACGCCCGAGATGCTCGAACGTCTCCTCGCCGAGGTCCGCAGCGGATTGGATTAGGCGGGCGGTGCTTCGGCCGTGACGTCCTCGGGGCCCCGGCCCCCTCGGAGCCGCCCCGTCTCGCTGGCGGCCTCGCTGGTAAGGAGCGCAGTCCCCCCCCCCCCCCCCCCCGGGGCGAGGGAACGTAGTTTCCTTTTGTACTTGTGTCAATTGCGTACCAAAATTGGTACGGATTTGACAGGGGGTCAAAAAGGAACCAGGGTCCCGCAGCCGGACAGCCGGACAGCCGGACAGCCGGACAGCCGGACAGCCGGACAGCCGG